>JBNLVL010000007.1:210000-323920 GCA_050618075.1 Myxococcota bacterium | reverse complement strand
AGGTCGAGTCCGATCGTCGTCTCCGGAACCGTCGTGGTAGCCTTGTGCATGGAGCCAGTCTCCTCTGGGCCGAGAGCCCGTTGTCTTGTTGCAGACCTCACGGTACTGCGATGGAGGCTGGCTCCCTCATCCCATCTCGCTACGAGGACGGTTGCCCGCATCGAGACCGGGTCTCCAGCGAGGAAGGCCCGGCTCGAAGGCCGGCCCTCTCCTCGCGCCTGCTCACGACCTTCTGCTCGGTAGCGCTGCGGGTGACTTCCGCCCAAGCCCCACCCGCCCCCGGTTCGTGACTCGACGGCAGGACGATTCGAGGTCGTTGGCTGCCCAGCACGAGACCGGGGGAAGGGTTGACAGCGGAGCGACCGCCGATGGGAGCACAGCGCGCTCGAACTCGAAACGCTCCTGCAACGCGCGGCGGCCGGCGCCCGGGCGAGCGCAAGCGTCGTGTTCCGTGCAGCCGCCAGCCCGCGCCCATTCGACACCGGAGGGAGACGGAGTCGCAACCCTTCCCCCGGTCGGGGCAACGGAGGGCCACATGCGAAGCGAAGCGGCGTGCCCGGAAGGAGCGGGCTCACGAACTCGTTTGGGAGAGAGTAAGGGGGCTAGCTCTCGACGGTCCAGGTGTCGCCGGAGTGGAGGAGGGCGGTCAGGTCGCCCTTTCCGCGGGCGGCGATCGCGTCGTCCACCTGCTGCGCGAGGAGATTCTCGTAGCGGGCCGTCTCCACCGCCCGGAACACCCCCACCGGCAGCGGGAACTCCGGACGCTGCAGACTGGCCAGCGCGGCCGCGTAGGCCGTCGTCTCCGTGCGCTCGTCGTGGACCACCACCCCTCGGGCCACGGGATCGTCGTCGTCCGCGAGGTCGACCACCGACGGGACACCGGCGTTGATCGCGATGCCGCGGCGTGAGCCCGGAGCGCCGAACACCAGGGGCTTGCCGTGCTCCAGCACCAGGGCGGTCTGGCTGCGCTGCTTGCGGTCCTCCAGCTCCTCCCACTCGGCGTCGTTGAAGACCGGGCAGTTCTGGAGGATCTCCACGAAGGCGGTGCCGGGATGGGCGTGGGCGCGCAGCAGGATCTCCTGGAGGTGGCTGGCGTCGACGTCGATGGCCCGGGCGAGGAAGCTGGCGCCGCAGCCCAGGGCGAAGGCGATCGGGTCGACCGGATGGTCGATGGAGCCGGTGGGGGTCGACTTGGTCTTCATCCCCACGCGGGACGTGGGCGAGTACTGGCCCTTGGTGAGGCCGTACACGCGGTTGTTGAACAGCAGGATCTGGAGGTCCAGGTTGCGGCGGATCGTGTGCAGGAGGTGGTTGCCTCCGATGGACAGGCCGTCGCCGTCTCCGGTCACGACCCAGACCGAGAGCTTCGGCTGGGCGGCCTTGATGCCCGTGGCGAACGAGGGCGCCCGGCCGTGGATGGTGTGGAACCCGTAGGTGTTCATGTAGTACGGGAAGCGGCTCGAGCAGCCGATCCCGGAGACGAACACCACGTTCTCCCTGGGCACGCCGAGCTCGGGCATCACCCGCTGGACGTTGGCCAGGATGGAGTAGTCCCCGCAGCCGGGGCACCAGCGGACCTCCTGGTCCGACACGAAGTCCTTGCGCGAGAGCTTCGCCGGGGCGGCCATCGTCACTCGGCTCCTTTCAGCATCGCTTCGATCTTCCCGCCGATCTCCGCCACCTTGAAGGGCTGGCCGGCGACCTTGGTGAACGAGGTGGCCGGGACCAGGAACTGGGAGCGCAGCAGCATGCCCAGCTGCCCCTGGTTGAGCTCGGGCACCAGGATCCGGTCGAAGCGCGACAGGGTCTCGCCCAGGTTGGACGGGAACGGGTTCAGGTGGCGCAGGTGGATGCGCGACACGGCGTGACCGGCCTCCCGCGCCTCCTCCACCGCGGCGCGGATGGAGCCGAAGGTTCCGCCCCAGCCCACCACCAGGAGCGGACCCGAGTCGGGGCCGTCCACCTCGATCGGCGGGATGTCCGCGGCCACCGCCGCCACCTTGCGGGCCCGCAGCTCCACCATGGCCGCGTGGTTCTCCGGGTCGTAGGCCACGTTGCCGGTCACGTCCTGCTTGGTGAGGCCGCCGATCCGGTGCTCCAGGCCCGGGGTCCCGGGAATCGCCCAGGGGCGGGCCAGGGTGTCGGGAGCGCGCTCGTAGGGCTGGAAGCCCTCCGGCTCGCTGGCGTACTGGACCTGGAAGCGGGGGAGGGCCTCCACCTCGGGAATGCGCCACGGCTCCGCGCTGTTGGCCAGGTATCCGTCCGAGAGCACGATGACCGGGGTCATGTACTTCACTGCCAGGCGGAACGCCTCGAGGGCGGTGTGGAAGCAGTCGCCCGGGGTGGAGGCGGCGAGCACCGGGATCGGCGTCTGGGAGTGCCGCCCGAACAGGGCCAGCAGCAGGTCGCCCTGCTCGGTCTTGGTGGGGGAGCCGGTGGAGGGGCCCGCCCGCTGCACGTCGATCACCACCATGGGCAGCTCGGTCATCACCGCGAGCCCCAGGGCCTCCTGCTTGAGGACGAAGCCGGGGCCGCTGGTGGTCGTCACGGCCAGGTGACCCGCGAAGGCGGCCCCCACCGTCGAGCTCATGGCGGCGATCTCGTCCTCGGCCTGGAAGGTCTTCACTCCGAAGTGCCGGTGGCGTGCCACCTCGTGGAGCACGTCGCTGGCCGGTGTGATGGGGTAGGCGCCCAGGAAGACCGGGCGATCCATCTGGACCGCGGCCGCGACGATGCCCCAGGCGAGCGCCGTGTTCCCCGTGATGTTGCGATAGACGCCGGCTTCGATCTTCGCGCTCGGCACCACGAACGAGGTGGGCAGGAGCTCGCTGGTCTCGCCGAAGGCCCAGCCCGCGCGCAGGGTGCGGAGGTTCGACTCGAGCACGTCGCCGCGGAACTTCGTCGCCAGCCAGCGCTCGGTCGACTCCATGGGGCGGTTGTAGAGCCAGTACATGACACCGAGAGCGAAGAAGTTCTTGCTCCGGTCCACCTCGCGCTGGGTGAGGGACAGGCCCTTGACGGCCTCGCGGTTGAGGGCGGTCACCGGGATCTCGACCAGTTGGAAGCGGTCGCGCAGGGCGGGCAGCGGGTCCTCGTCGTAGCCGGCCCGCTGGATCGACTTGGCGGTGAAGGCGTCGCTGTTGATCACGACCATCCCGCCGGGCCGGACGTCCTCGACGTTGGCCCGGAGGGCCGCCGGGTTGAGCGCGACCAGCACGTCGGGGAAGTCGGCGGGGGTGTGGATGTCCTCGGACGAGAAGTGGATCTGGAACCCCGAGACGCCGGCCATGGTGCCGGCCGGGGCTCGGATCTCGGCGGGGAAGTCCGGGAAGGTGGAGAGGTCGTTGCCGGCCAGCGCGGTCGACTCGGTGAACTTGGTCCCGGTCAGCTGCATGCCGTCGCCGGAGTCGCCGGCGAACCGGATGGCGACGTGCTCGAGCTCCCGGGTCGGCTTCCGGGAGCCGACCTCCGGGTCCTCGGCGGCCTCGTCTCCTCCGGCGGCGGCGGTCGCCGAGGTGTCACCGGCGGCGCGGGACGAAGGATCAGGGGAAGATTCCGGGGACCTGGGCATCCGACTACATCTCCCGGCCTCGTTGCGGCCGTGCCAGCGGATTGTATCCCGCCGAAGCCGGTGCGAAAGACCTGCGCCCCGCCGGAACCCCGTTCAGTGGCGCCCCGGGAACTCCTGTCGGGGCGGGCGGTTCGCCCGACGCCTGCGCTCCGCAGAAGCTCAAGTGCAGGGGCGGCCCGGCCGATGAGGCCTCCATGTTCCGCCCCAGCAGCGAAGCCCCGCTCCTCACCGAGGCCGGCGTGATGGGCCTGTGCGCCTCCTTGAACTCGCCGGTCCTCAACATCGAGCACCTGCCGGTGGGACCCGCCCGAGCGGCGATCCTGCTCTTCGCGGGTGAGTACGGCGGTGTCCGCATCGCCGTCGGCCTGCGTTCGGTGGAGACCGGCGCCGTCGCCCACTTCGCCTACGCCGGGGGAGCGGACGACTTCGACGGGCCGGACCGGGCCATGGACGCGGCCCTCACCTTCGCCGAGGCCCTGGGCTTCCTGTTCGACGACGACGTGGTGACCGGATCCGGCCGCGGCGAGGCGCTGCGGGTCTGGCAGGAGCTGACCGGTGAGGTGGGGTCCGATCCCGTCCCCGAGCTCGAGCTGGAGCTGGACACCGCCGTGGACGGCGAGCTGCTGCTGGACGACGAAGCCGCGACCCCCGCCCCCGCGCAGCCCACGTCCGCCACACTCACCAAGTTCCGGCAGTCGCCCGCCCAGGCGGGCCCGGCCGGGGAGGCCCGGCGGGCCGGGCGACCGGAGCCCGCGGCCGAGACCACCGGGGGCAGCCACCTGGGCCGCATCGCCCTGGTGCGCCGGCGGGTCAGCGCCGACGGCCCGCGGTCCGAGCGGCCCGGCTTCCTGATGAGGATCCTGAGCGCCTTCTAGGGGCGCGGAGGTAACGAGCCATGAACGATCATCGTCGAATCCAGAGGGCACTGCTTCTGCTGGTCCTCGTCTGGGCGGTTTCCCCGCTGGCCTGCGTCACCACGACCACGGTCTCGGGCTCCGCCGCGGACTCGTCCGAGATGACCGACGAGCGCAAGGCCGAGGCCCGTCGCGACCTGGGCATCGACCACCTCTCGAAGGGCCGGACCGCCATGGCGATCCGCACCCTCCTGGAGGCCGAGCGCATGAACTCCCTCGACCCGGTGACCCATCTGTGGCTGGGCGAGGCCTACCGCCGCAAGAACCTCCTGGACAAGGCCGAGAGCCAGATGCTCCAGGCCCTGGCCCTCAAGCCGGACTCCCAGTCGACCCGGCTCAACCTGACCGGGCTCTACATCCAGATGGAGAAGTACGAGGAGGCGATCGAGGAATCGAGGACCCTGGCGTTGGACCCGACCTTCCCGACGCCCTGGCGCGCCCTCACCAACCAGGCCTGGGCCGAGTTCAAGCTGCGGAAGTACGACGCCGCGCGCGCGTCGCTGGAGATGGCGCTCGACTTCCACCCCACCTTCTGGCCGGCGCTGCTCAACCTCGGGATCCTCGAGAACGAGCTCGGCAATCGCCTGGCCGCCCTCGAGGCGTTCGAGGCCGTCGCGGAGCAGGATCCGGGCAGTCGCGCGATGTCGGAGACCCGCTATCGCATGGCCGAGGTCTTCGTGGCCATCGGTCACCGGGAGCGCGCCATCCGGCACTTCTCCGACTCCATCGACCTCAGCCCCCACGGTCCCTGGGCGGAAGAGTCGAAGCGCTACCTGAAGATGCTGCGCTAAGTTCGCCGCGATCCCCCCGGAGAAGGGCTCGCGCTTGGCGAACGAGGTCGATGCGTCGGTCACCGGAGGCTCGGTGACGAACCCGCTGGGCGGTGCGCCGCCGCGGCGCCCGCTGCCGGCCGGGGGGCCCTCGTCCATCGCCGTGGAGGCCCGGGACCCGACCGAATCCGTCGGCCGCTATCTCTCCCGTCAGCGCCGCCTGCGCGGCATCACCATCGAAGAGCTCTCCGAGATCACCCGCATCCCCGTCCGCTCCCTGGAGCGCCTGGAGGGGGGCCGCTTCGACGGCGTCGCCGACGGCTTCGTCCGCGGCTTCGTCCGGACCGTGGGAGAGGCCCTCGGCCTCGACGCCGACGACACGGTCTCGAGGCTGCTCTCCGAGGTGCGGATCGACCCCGAGGCCGGGGGGCCCCGGGTCTCGCTCGAGCGCACCGCGATCGCCGTCGGGGCCGTGCTGGTGTTCGCGGCCCTGCTGGGCCTCGGGAGCTGGCTGGTGGGCGGCAGCAACGTGCCCGGAAGCGATCCCAGCCGGGTCGTCTACCGGCAGGACCCCGTGCGCGCCCTCGCCGACGCCGTGTCCGCCCAGGGCATCCCTGTGCCGGCCGGCGATCCCGCCGCTCCCCTCGCGCCGCCCGCGCCGCCCGAGGCCACCCGGACCGCCGAGGCGGCTCCCGCGCAGACGCCGCCCCCTGCCAGCGATTGACCTAGTCTTCCGGTCGTGCCCCGCTGGATCGGAGAGGCGCTCGTCCTGCGCGCCGTGGAGTTCGGCGAGTCGGACCGGATCGTCCACCTGCTCACCCCCGAGCGCGGCCGGATCGCGGCCATCGCGAAGGGCGCCCGTCGCTCGGTCAAGCGATTCCCGGGCACCCTCGACGTCTTCAACCACATCCGGGTCCACGCCGAACGCCGCCGCCGGCAGTCGATGATCCGCCTGGACCAGGCGATCCTGCTGCGTCCCTTCCTCGGGCTGCGCCTGGAGGCGACGCGCTACGGGCTCGCCAGCTATCTGCTCGAGCTGTTGGACCGGCTGGCCCCGGAGTCGGGTCCGGCTCGCGACATGGCGAGGCTCTTCGACTTCGCCCTCGCGGCGATGGGGTTGCTCGAGTCGGCCTCGCCCGATCCGGCCACCCGCGTGTGGATCGAGCTGCGGGCCCTGGACGCCCTGGGCCTGCGCCCCGAGCTGCGCCACTGCGTGCGCTGCGGAGCCCCCGCCAGCGGCGGGGCCGGGCCCGATCGGGTGGCCTTCCACGTGGGGGAGGGCGGTGTGCTGTGCGGCGCCTGCTCCCAGCGTCTGGAGGGCGCCCTCCAGCTCCACGTGGGGACGCTGCGCACCCTCGAGCGCGGTCTCGACTTCGACCTGGCCCTGCTCGGAAGGCTCTCCCTGCGCGGGCTGGCGCTGGCCGAGGCGGAGGCCCTGGCCCGGCGATTCCTGCGCTTCCACGTGGGGCTCGAGCTTCGCAGCGAGCGGTTCCTCGACGAGATCCTGCCGGCCTCCCAGCACCGGTCGCCGCCTTGACACCGTGCACGGGGCGAAGGGATACTCCGCGCCCTCGGGCCCTGTGACCCCCGGGATCTCGATCTCCCACCTCCCGGCCCGGTCCCGGCGACCCGGCCGCTGTGAGCGCACGCGCCATGAGCCAAGACTCCGAGCCCAAGTCCCACGTCGCGATGGACACGATCGTCTCGCTTTGCGCCAGGCGCGGCTTCATCTTCCAGTCCAGCGAGATCTACGGCGGAATCAACGGATTCTGGGACTACGGCCCGCTGGGCGTGGAGCTGAAGAACAACCTGAAGGCGCTGTGGTGGCAGCGCGTGGTGCGCGACCGCGACGACGTGGAGGGCATCGACAGCGCGATCATCGCCCATCCCCGGACCTGGGAGGCTTCCGGCCACGTCGAGCACTTCAGCGACCCCATGGTGGACTGCCGGACCTGCAAGCGGCGGTTCCGCGCGGACCACACCGACGTCCCGTGTCCCGAGGCTCCGAAGAAGCGCCAGGTGGCCGACTGCGACCTGACCGACCCCCGGAACTTCAACCTGATGCTGTCCACCCGCATCGGGGCCTCCGAGGACGACTCGTCCACGGCCTACCTGCGGGCCGAGACCTGTCAGCCCATCTTCAACGACTTCAAGCGCGTGCGCGAGGTGGCCCGCCAGAAGGTCCCGTTCGGAATCGCCCAGATCGGCAAGGCCTTCCGCAACGAGATCAACCCCCGGAACTTCACGTTCCGCTCCCGCGAGTTCGAGCAGGCGGAGCTGGAGTTCTTCTGCCACCCGTCGGACGCCGACGGCTGGTTCGACCACTGGCTCGAGCAGCGCCTGGCGTTCCACCGGGAGCTGGGCTTCGACGATTCGAACATCCGAACGCGTCCCCACGGCGACGACGAGCTGGCCCACTACGCCAAGCGGGCCATGGACGTCGAGTTCCTGTTCCCGTTCGGCTGGCAGGAGATCGAGGGCATCCACCACCGAGGCGACTGGGACCTCTCGCGCCACAGCGAGTACTCGGGCAAGGACCTCGGGGTGACCGACGAGCAGACCAAGGAGCACTACACGCCGTTCGTGATCGAGACCTCGGTGGGCATCGACCGGACCTGCCTGGCGGTCCTGGTGGACGCCTACCGGGAGGAGGAGCTCGAGGGCGGCGAGTCGCGCACGGTCATGCGCTTCGCTCCGTCGATCGCGCCCGTGAAGGCCGCCGTCCTCCCGCTGTCGAAGAAGCTGGCCGAGCCGGCGCGGCGTCTGGAGCGGGAGCTGCGCCGCCGGGTCAACACGTTCTACGACGAGTCCGGCAACATCGGCCGCCGCTACCGCCGCCAGGACGAGGCGGGGACCCCCTTCTGCATCACCGTCGACTTCGACACCGAGCAGGACGGCAAGGTCACCGTGCGCCATCGGGACTCGATGGAGCAGGAGCGCCTCGCCGTGGAGGGGGTCTCGGCGTGGCTGTCCGATCGGCTGGAGGGTCCCCGGTGAGCGCGCGGCCGCGCAAGCCCCGAGCGAAGAAGAAGGCGGCCAGCAAGCCGGCCAAGAAGGCGGCCAAGAAGGCGCCGAGCAAGGTGGCCAAGAAGGCGGCCAAGAAGGCGCCCGGCAAGGCGGCCGCCCGGGCCGCCGCGAAGCCGGCCTCCGGCTCCCGGTCCGCGGCGGCCAGGGGGGGCGCCAAGGGCGGGCGAGGCGCGGCGTCGGATCGCCGCGTCTTCAGCTTCGGAGACGGCCAGGCGGACGGAAACGCCCAGATGCGGGAGCTGCTGGGCGGCAAGGGGGCCAATCTCGCCGAGATGACGCGGCTCGGCATCCCGGTCCCCCCCGGCTTCACGATCTCCACGGAGGCCTGCCTCGAGTTCAACAAGCGCGGCGCGCGTCTCTCGCGGCAGCTGAAGGCCGACGTCCTCACGGCCCTCGCCCGGGTCGAAGGCATCATGGACCTGCGCTTCGGCGATCCGAAGGGGCCTCTGCTGGTGTCGGTGCGCTCCGGGGCCCGGGCCTCGATGCCCGGCATGATGGACACGGTCCTGAACCTCGGGCTCAACGATCGCACGGTGCAGGGGCTGGCCGAGATGGCCGGCGAGCGCTTCGCCTACGACAGCTATCGCCGATTCGTCCAGATGTACGGCAACGTCGTGATGGGGATCGAGCACGGCGGCTTCGAGAAGCGGCTCGAGGCGGCGAAGCGCTCCCGGGGCGTCGTGCTCGACACCGAGCTCGACGCCTACGCCCTGCGCGGCCTCGTGGCCGAGTATCTCGAGATGGTCGAGGCCCACGTCGGACGGCCGTTTCCCCAGGACCCCCGGGAGCAGCTCTGGGGCGCGGTGGCGGCGGTCTTCCGATCCTGGGAGAACGATCGCGCCCGCACCTACCGGCGTCTCCACGACATCCCGGAGAGCTGGGGCACCGCGGTCAACGTCCAGGCCATGGTCTACGGCAACATGGGCGACGACTGCGCCACCGGCGTCGCCTTCACGCGGGACCCGTCGACGGGCGAGAAGATCTTCTACGGCGAGTACCTCACCAACGCCCAGGGCGAGGACGTGGTGGCGGGCATCCGGACGCCCCAGCCGATCAACGAGGCGAGCCGCGCCCACGGCGGCGCCGACCTGCCCAGTCTCGAGCAGGAGATGCCCGCGGCCTACAAGGAGCTGGTGCGGATCTACAAGCGCCTCGAGCGCCACTACCGCGACATGCAGGACATCGAGTTCACCATCCAGAAGGGCCACCTCTGGATGCTCCAGACCCGCAGCGGCAAGCGCACGCCGCAGGCCTCGCTGCAGATCGCGGTGGACATGGTGTCCGAACGGCTCATCTCCCGGGCCGACGCCATCCTGCGCGTGGACGCCGGCTTCCTCGACCAGCTGCTCCATCCCACCATCGACCCCTATGCCGAGCGGGACGTGGTCGGCCGCGGCCTGCCCGCCTCGCCGGGAGCGGCCGTCGGCGTGGTGGTCTTCTCGCCCGACGTCGCCGAGGCGCGGGCCAAGGCCGGCGACAAGGTCATCCTCGTGCGCGAGGAGACCTCGCCCGACGACATCCACGGCATGCACGCCTCGGAGGGCGTCCTCACCGCGCGCGGGGGCATGACCTCCCACGCGGCGGTGGTGGCGAGGGGGATGGGCAAGTGCTGCGTCAGCGGCTGCAGCGACCTCACCTTCGAGGCCGACGGCACGGCCGCGTGGATCGGCGGCCACCGGGTCCAGGAAGGCGAGCCCATCACCCTGGACGGCAGCACCGGGGAGGTGATGCTGGGCCGCCTGGCGACCGTCACCCCCGAGCTGGGTGGCGCGTTCTCGACGCTGATGGGGTGGGCCGACCGGGCCCGGAAGATGGCGGTGCGCACCAACGCCGACACGCCCCAGGACGCCAAGGTGGCGCGCCAGTTCGGCGCCGAGGGCATCGGGCTGTGCCGCACGGAGCACATGTTCTTCGAGCCCGGCCGCATCACCGCGGTTCGCGAGATGATCCTGGCCGACGACGTCGCCCAGCGCGAGCACGCCCTCGAGAAGCTCCTGCCCATGCAGCGCGGCGACTTCGTGGGGATCTTCCGGGCGATGGAAGGCCTGCCGGTGACCATCCGGCTGCTGGATCCCCCGCTCCACGAGTTCCTGCCCCACGACGACGCGGAGATGGCCGAGCTCGCCAGCGCGCTGGGCCTCGACACCGCCGAGGTGCGCGCCAAGGTCTCCCGGGTCCGCGAGTTCAACCCCATGCTCGGTCATCGGGGCTGTCGTCTCGGGGTGAGCTTCCCCGAGATCTACCGGATGCAGGTGCGGGCCATCGCCGAGGCCGCGTGCGAGGTGATGGAGTCCGGGGTGAAGGTGAAGCCGGAGATCATGATTCCCCTGGTCTCCCACCCCGGCGAGCTGGCGCTGATCCGCGAGAACGTCGACCGGACCATCGCCCAGGTGCAGAAGCAGCATCCCGGCACCCGGCTGCGCCCGCTCATCGGCACCATGATCGAGGTGCCGAGAGCCGCGCTCGTGGCCGACGTGATCGCCCGCCACGCCGACTTCTTCTCGTTCGGGACCAACGACCTCACCCAGATGACCTACGCGATGTCCCGAGACGACGTCGGTCGCTTCCTCCCCGACTACCTGGAGCAGAACGTGCTCGAGGACGATCCCTTCGTGTCCATCGATCGCGACGGCATCGGCCAGCTCATCGCCATGGGGGCGGGCCGGGGGCGCGAGACCCGGCCGGAGCTCAAGCTGGGCATCTGCGGCGAGCACGGCGGAGACCCGCGGAGCGTGGAGTTCTTCGCGCGCACGGGCCTCGACTACGTCTCCTGCTCTCCCTACCGGGTGCCCGTGGCGCGGCTGGCGGCGGCCCAGGCGGCCATCTCCCTGGCGCGCGAGGCCGGCGAGTGAGGGGACGCCCGCGGCGCCTGGCCTGGGCGATCGTCGCCGCGTTCGCCCTCGGCCCCGTCCTGGCCTGCGCCACCGGACCCGGCGACGAGACCCCCGCCCCGTTCGACATCCGCGTGGTCGAGGAAGGGCCCGGCGGTCGACGGGCGCTGACGCTGCTGGCGACCGACTTCTACCGCCGCATCGCAAACCGGCGTTTCAACAGCATCGCCACCTACCAGGATCCGTCGCTGCGGGAGTTCTTCCGCACCGAACAGGCCTGGTCCGACTACTACGCCGACCTCGTCCAGAAGCTCGAGGAGGCGTACTTCGAGGCGGTCCGACCCACGCGCGTGCAGGTCGTGTCCATCGACTTCGAAGAGCGGGACGTCGCGGAGCTGGAGGGCGGCTCACCGGAGACCGGGGAGCCCGATCCGCTCCTCGCCACGCTCGAGCCGCAGCTCACCGCCCGGATCGTCGTCCGGTTCACCGGCGAGAACGGCCGGCCGCTCCGCTGGTGGACCACGAGCATCCAGCGGACCGACAGCTGGAAGCGCATCGAGGGACGCTGGTGGATCGTGCCCGGGAAGCTCTGAAGATCCCCGGGATTCCAAGGGAATCTGACGGTTCGACAGGTTCCGGGGGCCGGGAAGAGCCTGGGCCACAATGGGAAAAACTTTTCTCTTCCCGCGTTTGATGTGGACTCCACACATGGGTGGCAATGCACCCCCCAAAAGACCGGGATCTCGCGGAGTTCAAGCGCGAGTTGCGGGTCCGGCAGGGGTGGCACGCGCCTTGCTCATTCGTACCCCAGGGACACGAGTCCCTGCTTTTGAAGAGCCAGGCTGAAGCGAGGATCACAGGGGAATCACCGCCATCGTCGCCACGGAGCGATCGGGGATGCGGGCTGGCCAGGCAGGACAACAGGGAGTCCTGCTCAGGGATGGTCGGCGCACAACCGCAGCCACGAAGACTCGGGGATCGGAATCACGGTCCCGGGCGACGTGAGATGGCCAAGGATGCGGTCGGGGGGCAGCTCCCCGACCGGTCCGACTCCCCGCTGGAGATGGATGCGCGACTTCGATCGGACGAACTCCGGTTCGGGTGCCTCTCCTCCCACGATCCCGCCAGGCCGACGCACGACGCGTGAGCAGCATGGAAAGCGAGGAAGTGGGACCAGTGGCACAGACTAGATCAACGCGCGCCCGGAACGGACGCAGCAAGGCCTGGGATTCGGACCGTGAGCTCGTGGACGCGATTCTCGGCGGGGACAGGGCGAAGTTCGACCTGCTCTACGAGTCGTACTTCCCCCGCGTGTACCGCTTCGCGCTGAAGCGGCTCCGCGATCCCGCCGAGGCCGAGGACGTGACCCAGGAGGTGTTCATGACCCTCCTCGACGCGCTCGCCTCGTACCAGGGGCAGTCCTCTCTGCTCGTGTGGATCTTCGGAATCACGCGCAACAAGGTCAATCGGCGGTTCCGCCGCCCCCGACCGATCCTCGAGCCCATCGAGGAGGGCGGCGTGCTCGACGTCCCCGGTCGCGAAGCGCCCACCGACGAGATGGTGGACGCGCGTCGGATCCTCGGTCGCTGCGAGGACATCATCGAGGCCGATCTCACGCCTCTGCAGCGCCGGATCTTCCACCTGAAGCACCTGCGCTCGCAGCCGATCCGCGCCATCGCCCAGGCCCTCGGCAAGTCCGAGGACGCGATCAAGGCGAACCTGTACCGGATGCGTCGATCGATCGCGGACGGGACCCCGGGCCTGGAGTCCCTGCTCGGAACCTGACCCGGCGCCGACCCTCCACGTTGACTCCGCCCGTGGGGCCTCGTGCCCCGCGGGCCGGAGTGCGCGCGGTCACCCGGCCGGGGTTGCCCATTTCCCTCATTTTCTCTGCCACTCCAGTCGGCCCAGGGCCACCTAGAAAGTGACGGCGTGCACAAGCCGTCCTCTGGGAAGGGACAGCGCGAGGAGAATCCGCGTTGCCCCGAACGAACGGCGTGCGCCCGCTGCCCGAGCAGCCGGCCCGCCAGGCAGAGAGAAGTGCCTCTCCGGACTCGATCCGGGGGCTGAGCGACCAGGAGCTGCTCGAAGGACTCCGCGAGTCCAGCGAGCTTCACTTCAACGAGCTCTACCGTCGCTACTTCCAACGGATCTACAACTTCACCTACGGTCGGGTCCGCAATCACGCGGACGTGGAAGAGATCGTCCAGGAGACCTTCACGGCGGTCTTCCGATCGGTCGAGGCGTACCGCGGGCAGTCGTCGCTGTTGTCCTGGATCTACGGCATCGCCAAGAACACCATCAACAATCAGTTGCGGCGCAACAAGGTCCAGGAGCAGAAGAAGGAGAGGGTCGAGGCCGAGCTAGCGCGACCGGACTCCGCGCTGGTCAGCGACACCCCCGAGGACCAGTTGAACCTCCGGCGCTACACGGACGAGATCCGATCGCGCCTCGAGTCGGTGGCGAGTTGGCAGGCAGAGATCTTCGTGATGCGGCATCTGGAGAACCTCTCGATCGCCGAGATCTCCGAGCGGACCGATCGCAGCAGCGACGCGATCCGCTCCAGCCTGTACCGCGTCAAACGGCTCTTGATCGAAGCAGTCGACCCCCCCATGTCGGCAACGGGCTCCTAGCCAAACTTGGAGGCGGGTCGTGGTGAAACCGGTGCTACCGGGAATGGAACGCCGCTCGGCGGGTTCCCAAGGGTCGAGTAAGCGGGAGCGGCGAGACGTGGTCGAAGAAGCGGCAATGGAAGTCAGTCCGGAGGAGCTCCGGGAATTCCTCGAGGCGGATCTCCTGGGCGTCCAGCCGGACCCCGTGTTCAAGGAGGCCCTGAGGCGGAAACTCTGGGCCATGGTGCGCCAGAAGTACGGCCCACCGCAGAAGGACTGAGCCGGATTCCGCCCGCTCGCTGGAATTCGCGTTCGCGCTGACACCCCTCCCGGCCCCACGCTACCCTCCGGCCATGCGCAATCCGGTTCGGCTGAAGAATCTGCGCTTGCGCTTCCTGCCGTTCTACGCGCTCGGTCTCGTCGCGATCGCCTTCATGCAGCCGACTCCCCTGGGCCTCGCGGCGGGCTTCGTGCTGGCCGTCGCCGGAGAGGCGCTGCGGACCTGGGGAGCGGGCCACCTGGTCAAGAACGACCGACTCACGCTGACCGGGCCCTACGCCTACATCCGCCACCCGCTGTATGCAGGCACCCTGCTGATCGCCGCCGGCTGCGCCGCCATCGTCGGGGGCTGGCTGGGCGGAGCGCTCCTCGGCGCCTTCTTCGCGTGGTTCTTCCTGGCCTACTTCCCGCGCAAGGAGCGCGTCGAGGCCGAGCGCCTCGAGCGCATCTACGGCAGCGAGTACACGGCCTACCGGGCCTCGGTGCCCGCGCTGATTCCCCGTCTGCGACCCAAGCGGCTGGTCCCGACCCAGCGCGGTCGCTGGAGCGGTCGGGTCTACGACGGCAACAACGAGCTGGGCACCGCCATAGCCCTGCTGCTCGGGCTCGGTCTGCTCGCCGTACGCAGCGCCTCGCTGATGTGAGCGATCGAGGCGCTCCGCTCCGCCGCGACGAGCTCGCCTCCCGGACCACCGAGATCCTCAGCCGCGGGGGATGGGGCAACCCCGACGTCCGCCTCGTTCGGCTCGAAGACGGCCCGGTCGTCGTGAAGGACTTCGCCCCGCGTCCGGCCTGGGTGCGATGGACGATCGGCTGGTGGCTCACCCGTCGCGAGCTGCGGGCCTACCGCGCGCTCTCCGGTCTCGCCGCCGTCCCCCGCCTGCTCGGGCGCGTGGACGGACTCGCCTTCGCGACGGAGTACCGGCCGGGCCGCCCGCTGGGTCGCGGGCTGGCGGGCGAGCTGCCGTCCGACTTCCTGGACGCGCTGCGTGCGGCCGTCGCGGAGATGCACGGTCGGGGCGTGGTCCACCTCGATCTGCGGCACCGCAGCAACGTGCTCGCCGGAGACGACGGACGACCCGTCCTCCTCGACTTCGCCTCGTCGCTCTGCATCGGGAACCGATCGAGCTGGCGCCGGCGGCTGGTGCGCTGGCTCGGCTGCTTCGACCGCCTGGCCCTGCGCAAGTGGGAGGAGAAGCTCGGGGCCCCCTGAGCCGGCGCTCAGGCCGCGCCCTCGGTCTCGCCGCGGGCGCTCTGGCCGGCGGCCGGCTCGGCGACGATCGCCGCATCGCTGGGATCGCGGGGGGCGAGGCGTCCGATGAAGTGGCGAAAGGTCTCGAGGGTGAGCCGTGCGTCGGCCATGGCCCGGTGGGGGACGTTTCCGTCCGCGAGACCCGCCGTGGTCGCCGCCTGGCGCAGGGAGAGCGCCGAAACCGTCTCGCCCGCCACGAGCGACCAGCTGTAGAAGAGCGTGGCCAGGTCGATCACGTGGTAGTCGAACGGGTAGGGGATCTCGCACGCGCGATAGGCGCGTTCCAGGAACGAGACGTCCATGCGCACGTTCTGGCCGGCCGGGACCACGGTGCGGTCCCTGGGCAGCAGCGCGGTCAGCTCTTCCAGGGTCTGGCGGACCGGCGTGGCGTCCTTCCAGAGCTCGGGGTCGTAGCCCGAGATCTTTGCAGCCTCGGCCGAGATGCGATCGGCCCTGGCCTTCACCTTCCATTCCTTCTCGCCGAGCTCGACGAGTCGGTAGTCGGTGACGATCACTCCGATCTCGGTGATGTCGTGGAGCTCGACGTCGAGGCCGCCGAACTCCATGTCCAGGAACGCGAAGGCGAATTGGGCCACGGCGGGATGCTACTGGATGGGGTCGAGGGGAGCGATGGCAGGAGCGCGAGCGATTTCCGTGGACGCCGAGGCGGCGTGGTGCTCCCAACGGGACTCGAACCCGTGTTTGAGCCTTGAGAGGGCCCCGTCCTAGGCCGCTAGACGATGGGAGCACGGCCCGCCTGGCTGGCGAGCGGTCGGAGCCTAGCCGCGGGGCCGGCGGCCTGTCAAGCTCGGCCGGCCCGGTCCCGCCGACGGTCGGGAGACGCGCTGCGCAGCGCCCGGTGCCGTGATTCGTCACCGCCGGGTTCGCGCCCTGCGTGGGTGACGTCCGTCCGCCC
This sequence comes from Myxococcota bacterium, assembly GCA_050618075.1. Lineage (GTDB taxonomy): Bacteria > Myxococcota_A > UBA9160 > UBA9160 > UBA4427 > JBNLVL01. The sequence continues at coordinate 307,748 of JBNLVL010000007.1, read as the reverse complement.
CGCCGAGAAACCCAGGGACGCCGTACGCTTTCCGGCACCGGCTGCCGGTCGGGCGGCGGCCCGGGCGCGGCTGCCCGATTCATGGCACGTCCCTTGCTCGATTCGCTCGCCGTCGAAACCGACGCCGATCATCGGGTCACACGCGTGACGCCTCGGGGCCGGCTGCGCGCCGAGAGTCGGACGTCCACAGGAGAGAGACCGAGCATGACCAAGACGATTCGCAAGAGCACAAAGGGCTTCACGCTCATCGAGCTGATGATCGTGGTTGCAATCATCGGAATTCTCGCGGCGATCGCAATTCCGAACTTCCTGCGCTTCCAGCTGAAGTCGAAGACTTCGGAAGGGAAGGTGAACCTGGCGGCGATCCGCACCGCCGAAGAGTCGTACCTCGCCGAATTCGGGGCGTACGTGGCCGCGGCCGACGCGCCGGGCGCCGCGGGCGTGACCACCACCAAGCAGGTGTGGCCGAACCCGGCTCCGGGCTTCGACACCATCGGCTGGGGCCCCGAGGGAGACGTCTTCTTCTCCTACGGCGTCGCGATCGCCGGTCAGGGCTACACGGCCTCGGCGGTGGCGGACCTCGACGGCAACGCCACGCTCCAGGCCTGGGGCTACGCCAAGCCGAACGCCGGTGTCCGCGTGGCCGCGGCTCACGCCGAGTGCCCCGTCGCGACCCTCGGATCGGATACCCAGGTGGGTCCCTGCGACGCGGGGGGTGCGGCCATCTTCGGTCAGTCGGAGTTCTAGGAGCGCCGCAGATCGACCTGACCCTGGAGAGGGGTTGGAGCGTTGCTCCGGCCCCTCTCCCATTTTGGGTCACCGGTGCCGTGTTTCGTCACCGCCGCAGTCCTGCCCGGCGACGGTGAGGTCCATCCGCTCCACGAAGAAGCCGAGGGCCGCCGCGCGGTTCCTGCGATGGCTGCCGGTCGGCCGGCCGAGGCGTCACCCGGCCCGAACCGTGGCACGCCCCTTGCTCCCTCCGCTCGTCGTCGAAACCGACGCCATTCTCGGGTTGCATGCGCACCGCCCAGGGGCCGGATGCGTGCCGAAAGCCGGGCGTCAACAGGAGAGAAACCCAGCATGACCAGGATGATTCGCAAGCGCACCCAGGGCTTCACGCTCATCGAGCTGATGATCGTGGTCGCCATCATCGGAATTCTCGCGGCGATCGCGATTCCGAACTTCCTCCGCTTCCAGCTCAAGTCGAAGACCTCGGAAGGGAAGGTGAACCTCGCGGCGATCCGCACCGCCGAGGAGTCCTATCTCGCCGAGTTCGGGGCCTACGTGGCCGCGGCCGACGCGCCGGGCGCCGCGGGCGTGACCACCACCAAGCAGGTGTGGCCGAACCCGGCTCCGGGTTTCGACACCATCGGCTGGGGTCCCGAGGGAGACGTGTTCTTCTCCTACGGGGTGGGCATCGCCGGTCAGGGCTACACGGCCTCGGCGGTGGCGGACCTCGACGGCAACGCCACGCTCCAGGCCTGGGGCTACGCCAAGCCGAACGCCGGCGTCCGGGTCGCTGCGGCCCACGCCGAGTGCCCGGTGGCGACCCTGGGAGCGGATACCCAGGTGGGCCCCTGCGATGCGGGGGGTGCGGCGGTCTTCGGCCAGTCCGAGTTCTAGGAACGTCGCAGATCGGTGCGATCTCGAAGAGGGGTCGGAGCGTCGCTCCGGCCCCTCTTTCATTTTGCGTCACCAGGAACGATTTGCGTCACCGATGGGTCGGCTCCAGGACGCGTCCGCGGGGGGGCCGAATCCGGGAAGCGGTGCGAAGTCGGGGGCATCGGGCGACACCTGCAGGTGGTCGGGAGCTGCGGTCGCGGCCGGTTCGATTGGCATCGACCGTGCAATGTCCCGGTTCGAAGGTGATGGCCTCCGCGGAGACGCGGGTCGACGGACGCAAACGGGCGTCGGGCAGGGTCGCGCCGGAAACGGTCAATCAGGACCGACTCACCAAAGGGAACGACACCATGCAGTCGACCTCCAAGCGCAGCTCGGGCTTCACGCTCATCGAGCTCATGATCGTGGTTGCAATCATCGGAATTCTCGCGGCGATCGCAATTCCGAACTTCCTACGCTTCCAGCTGAAGTCGAAGACTTCGGAAGGGAAGGTGAACCTGGCGGCGATCCGCACCGCCGAGGAGTCGTACCTCGCCGAGTTCGGGGCGTACGTGGCCGCGGCCGACGCGCCGGGCGCCGCGGGCGTGACCACCACCAAGCAGGTGTGGCCGAACCCGGCTCCGGGCTTCGACACCATCGGCTGGGGCCCCGAGGGAGACGTGTTCTTCTCCTACGGCGTCTCGATCGCCGGTCAGGGCTACACGGCCTCGGCGGTGGCGGACCTCGACGGTAACGCCACGCTGCAGGCCTGGGGCTACGCCAAGCCCAACGCCGGCGTCCGCGTGGCCTCGGCCCACGCCGAGTGCCCCGTCGCGACCCTCCAGTCGGATACGCAGGTGGGGCCCTGCGACGCGGGCGGTGCGGCCATCTTCGGTCAGTCGGAGTTCTAGGAACGCCGCAGACCGACACGGTCTCGAAGAGGGGTCGGAGCTTCGCTCCGGCCCCTCTTTCCGTTCGGGGCGGGCTCCGTGCGTCTGCGGGCTCGGGGGACCCGGGTGGGGTGTGATTCCCCCCGTCGCGGTGTGTCACCCGGTTGCCGCGAATCGTCACTGTGAGCTGCCTCTCCCCTTGCGGGCCCCGAATCGCATCGCCCGATTCCACTTCCGCCCTCAAGTCTCACGCACACAGTTGCCGATGGGAGGAGGGCGGCGGGATTGGGCACGCCCCTTGCTCTCTCACCGCCCCAGAGACGATGTCGTGGAGGCGCCTCGCCTCTGCTCGGGAGGATCGGAAATGCGCAGGGACGAACGCGGCCAGAACGCGGGCTTCACGTTGATCGAGCTGATGATCACCGTGGCGATCATCGGTGTGCTCGCCGCGATCGCGGTTCCTTCATTCGTGAAGTACCAGAACACCTCCAAGCGGGCCGAGGCCTACACGAACCTCGCGGGGCTCGCGAAGTCCCAGAAGTCCTACTACGCCGAGTTCGGACGCTACGTGGGCGTGGCCAGCGAGCCGCTCGGGCTCACCGGAGACGTCCCCACGTCGACCAAGCGCGACTCCTCGGGCTGGGACCTGACGCCCTTCGCGTCCGTGGGCTGGGCGCCCGAGGGCGACGTGTTCTTCGACTACGACACCAAGACCCCCGACATGCCGGGCGGCTGCCCCTGCACCTCCTGCTTCACCGCCGCGGCGTACGGGGATCTCGACGGCAACGCCGCCCTGAGCGTGATGCTCTACGTGCAGCCCGGGCCCGCCGGCGCGTCCTGGTGCCAGACGGCGCTGGTCCCCCAGGACCCGCCGCTCAACGCCGGGGGCGCGCGCATCTTCAATCAGGTCGTACGGAGCCAGCTCTCGGACGAGTTCTAGTCGCCCGGGAGGTTCGCGCGGGAGCAGAGGGTTCCGGTCTTGAGCAGACGGTGCTGGAAAGCGCTCGGCTTCGGTCTGGCAGTGGCGTTCGTGGCCCTGGTGCACGGGCGCATCCCGGCCGAGCCCCGACACATGTCGACCGACGGTGCGTGGGTTCCCCAGCCCGAGGTGGCGAGCCTCCTCGCCGTGGGCTTCGAGTCGGTGGTGGCCGACTGGCAGTGGATCCGCGCGGTCCAGATCTCCGGCGGGACCCACGAGGACCCGGTGATCCACGCCCCCGTCCTCGGGCGCCTCATCGAGGTCGTGACCCATCTGAATCCCTGGGTGGACCACCCGTATCGCTTCGCCGCCATCTGGATGACCGACTCCGAGGAGCGGGTCCGGCAGGCCAACGACCTGCTGGTTCGCGGCATGGCCCACCACCCCGACGACTGGCGGATGCGCTTCTACAAGGGCTTCAACCACTTCTTCTACCTGGAGGAGAACGCGAAGGCCGCCGACGAGCTCGAGAAGGCATCCTCCATGCCCGGAGCGCCGAGGTACCTCGGGCGCCTGGTGGCGCGTCTGCGCTCCCAGTCCGGGGGCCTCGAGGCGGCGGCCATCTTCCTCACCCAGATGCTCGAAGAGGCGACGGACGAGTATGCGCGGTCGGACTACCAGGCCGCGCTCGACGAGATCGAGATCGAGCACGCCGCGCGCTTCCTCGACCGGGCTCGCGCGGCCCACGTCGAGCTCACGGGGCAGGACATCGAGCGCGTGGAGGACCTGCTGCTGGGCGAGCACCCGGTGCTGCGGTCCCTGCCGCCGGCCGAGCCCAGCTCGCTGCCGGCCGAATATCGGAAGGGGTCGCGCTGGGTGCTCGACGACGAGGGGCGGATCGTCTCGACGTACTACGACCGGCGCTACGAGCCCAGCTTCCATGCCCTCGAGAAGGAGCGCCGCGAGCGTTGGCGCCAGATGCGCGAGGTCGGCAGCACGAGGCCGGCCGACACGGAGGAGACGACCGATGAGGGGTGAGTCGCGCGCCGAAGCGGGCGCGGGATCCGCGGCTGGATCGAACGCAGCCACCGAGGTGGTGCGCGTGAGAGACGTGGTGAAGGACGTGCGACCCGGCTTCGGGCTGCGCAGTGTCCGCATCCTCCACGGCATCTCCCTGGACGTCCGCCAGGGAGAGATCTTCGGCTTCGTCGGCCCCAACGGCGCCGGCAAGACGACCACGCTCAAGGTGCTGATGGGCCTGATCCGCGCCACCTCGGGCAGCGCCCAGGTGCTCGGCCACGACGTGTCCGAGAACGCCTTCCGGCGCCACGTGGGCTTCCTGCCCGAGAATCCGTACTTCTACCACCACCTCACCGGACGCGAGATCCTGCGCTTCTACGCCCGGGTGGCGGGGCTCTCCGGGAGCGGGCTCGAGCAGCGCGTCGAGCGGCTGCTGGGCTGGGTGCATCTCGAGCACGCCGCAGACCAGAGGCTCCGCGGCTACTCCAAGGGCATGCTGCAGCGCGTGGGCATCGCCCAGGCGCTGGTCCACGATCCGTCGGTGGTCTTCCTCGACGAGCCGATGAGCGGCCTCGATCCGATCGGGCGGGCGGAGATCCGCGAGCTCATCCTGCGGCTGCGCACCGAGGGCAAGACCGTCTTCATGAACACCCACATCCTGTCGGACGTGGAGATGGTCTGCGACCGCGTGGCGATCATCGTCAAGGGGCGGATCCGCTACCAGGGCCACCTCGAAGAGCTGCTCGACGGACGTCAGCGCAACGTCGACGTGGTGGTGGCCGGCCTCTCGCCCGATACCGGAGAGAAGCTGGCGCAGGAGACCCGGGGCCGGGTGCGGGGCCACGGCGAGCGCATCGAGGTCCGGATCGCCGAGAAGGAGGTCGAGGACCTGCTGCGCCGCGTGCTCGACGACGGCGGGCGCATCGTCTCGGTGACGCCCCACCGCGCATCCCTGGAGACCGCGTTCCTGGCGGCGGTGGAGGACGGCGGCCGATCCGAAGCCGTCGAGGCAGGGGAGGAGGCGTGATGGATTCCCTCGTCCGCGTCTGGGTCGTCGCGCACAACACGCTGCGCGAGGCGGTTCGCAGCAAGCTCCTGTACACGCTGCTCTTCTTCGCCATCGCCCTGATCCTGGCGGGCGTCCTGATCTCGACGCTCTCCTACGTCGAGCGCGAGCGGATCGTCCAGGACGTGGGGCTCTCGGCCATCCGCCTGTTCAGCGTGGGCATCGCGATCTTCGTGGGGGTCGGCCTGATCCACGACGAAGTCGAGCGCAGGACCATCTTCACCATCCTCTCGAAGCCGATCTCGCGAACCGAGTTCCTGCTCGGCAAGTACGTCGGGCTGGTGCTCACCACCTGGATCCAGGTCGGCCTGATGGCCCTGGTGTTCGCCGGCACCTCCCTCGCGGTGGGGGCGCCGTTCGACGTCGGCTACGTGGCGGCCTTCGGGCTGACCCTGGTCGAGCTGATGGTCATGGTCGCGGTGGCGACGCTCTTCTCCTCGTTCACCACGCCGCTGCTGTCGTCGCTCTTCTCGTTGGGCATCTACGTGGTCGGCCACGCCACCCGCGAGCTGCGCATGCTCGGCGAGAGCTCCAATCTCGAGGGCGTCGCGACGGCGTCGGCCATCGTGCACCGGGTGCTCCCGGACCTCGAGTCGTTCAACCTCACCATCCAGGCCGTGCACGGGCTGGCGATTCCGGCCGAGGAGATCTGGCTGCCGGTCGCCTACGGCATGGGCTACACCGCGGCGCTGCTCTTCGCGGCGTCGGCCGTCTTCCAGCGACGCGACTTCCGCTAGGCGAGCTACCCTCGCGGGTGGACCAGGAGAGGGGGCAGGGTGGATCCGATTCACGGCGCGAGCGAGGTGCACTGGGCGTTGCGGCCGTGGCTCGACGTGCGCTTCCTCGTCGGGGCGTCGCTCTGCTTCGGGCTCGTGATCGGGTCGTTCCTCAACGTGGTGATCCACCGGCTTCCCCGAGGCGAGTCGCTCTCGTTCCCGGGCTCCCACTGTCCGAGCTGCCAGCACCCGATCCGGGCCATCGACAACGTGCCGGTCCTGGCCTTCCTCTGGCTGCGCGGGCGCTGCCGCGACTGCGGAGTGTCCATCCCCTGGCGCTATCCCGCGGTCGAGGCCCTCACCGGCCTGGTGTTCGCGGCCATCGCCTGGCGATTCGGTCCGGTCTACGCGACGCCGATCCTCATGCTCTTCGCGGCGGCGCTCATCGCCGCGGCCCTCATCGACTTCGACCACCAGATCATTCCCGACGAGATCTCCCTGGGCGGCCTCGCCGTGGGGCTCGTCGTACTGCCCGCCATCCACGCCTGGGCGGGGCAGCCCCTCGAGCGCGCCTTCAGCCTGGCCTGGGCGGGCGCCGCCCTGGGCGGCGGGGTGCTGTGGCTCGTGGCCTTCGTGCACGCCCGGCTGTCCACCGCGCTGGGCCGCGAGTTCGAGCACTGGCCGGGCGAGGGGGAGGAGCTCCCTCGGCCCGCGAGCCTCGACTACTGGACCTGGTTTCCCGGCATGGGCTTCGGCGACATCAAGCTGCTGGCGATGATCGGCGCCTTCCTCGGTCCCTGGGGCGTGCTCGAGACCATCGTGGCCGCCTCGCTGTCCGGGCTGCTGCTCGGGCTCGGCTGGGCCGCGGTCAAGCACACCTGGAACAGCCCGTTCGGCTTCGCCCCGGCCATCGCGGTGGGCGCGCTGGTGGCGCTGCTGGTTCCCGCGAGCTGGATCTGGCCCGGCTGAACGCCGGGGGGTCGCAAGCGCGGGTCGGGTGGAGGAGGGGCCCTGGATCCCCGGCATGGATTCGAACCATGATTCGTAGATTCAGAGTCTACTGTCCTGCCGTTAGACGACCGGGGATCAGGCGCCGCGAGATTAGGTGACCGACCCGGGAGCGGCAATCCCGCTTCGCCGGCGCCTCAGGCTTCGAGGCCGTCGAGGGCCCGCTGCAGCCGCGCGAGGCTGGGCTCGCGTCCGATCCCCTCCAGGGTCTCGTAGATGCCTGGCGAGAAGCTGCGGCCGGTGACCGCCGCGCGGACCGGCTGGGCGAGCTTGCCCATCCCGATGTCGCCGTGGCGCGCGCGCACGCTCTCGAAGACCCGCTCGATGGCGGCGTCGTTCCAGGTCTCGAGCGCCCCGAGCTCGTGGACGAGGTCGCGCAGGATGGGGGCCGCCGCCGGCTTCAGGTGCTTGGCGGCCTTGGGCTCGATGGTCTCGGGCTCGAGCCACATCCAGCGCCCGAGGTCCGCCATCTCCGCCAGGGTCTTGGACCGCTCGCGCAGCAGGTCGAGGATCTTGTCCACGGCCGGCGTCCGCTCCACGGCTCGACCCACCATCTCCTCCACGAAGGGCCGGACCGCCTCGAACAGCGCGTCCGCGGGCATCTCCTTGATGTAGTGCTGGTCGAGCCACTGCAGCTTCGAGAGGTCGGCCCGGGCCGGCGCCCTGCCCACCGCCTCGAGGCTGAAGTGCTTCACGATGTCCGCGTGGGAGAAGATCTCCTCGTCGCCGTGGGACCAGCCCAGCCGCACCAGCCAGTTGGTGAGGGCGGCCGCCAGGTAGCCGTCGGCGCGGAACTGCTGGATCGACACCGGGTCGCGTCGCTTCGAGAGCTTCTTTCCCCCCTCGCCGACGATCAGCGGCACGTGGGCGAAGCGGGGCGGCTCGGCGCCCAGGGCGCGGTAGAGGGCGATCTGGAAGGGCGTGTTGCTGTGGTGGTCGGCGCCGCGGATCACGTGGGTGATGCCCATGTCGAGGTCGTCGACGGCGCCGGTGAGGTAGAAGAGCGGGGAGCCGTCGGTGCGGCGGATCACCAGGTCCCCGATCTCGGCGGCGGCCTGTCCGCTCTCGCCGAAGACCAGGTCGTCCCAGCCCAGGAACCCCTCGCGCGGGACCTTGAGCCGCACCGCATGGGGACCGCAGTCCGGGCCCAGGTCGGCGTCGCGGTCCGGACTCTGGAAGACGAAGTTCTTGTTGCCGGCGGCCAGGGCCTTCTCGCGCTCGGCTTCGATCTGCGGAACCGTCGCGCGGCAGCGGTAGGCTGCGCCGCGCTCGAGCAGCTGCTCCACGGCCTCGTCGTGGCGGGCGCGCCGCTCGCTCTGGCGGATCGGGCCCTCGTCCCAGTCGAGGCCCAGCCACTGGAGCCCCTCGATCAGCTGGGCCTCGGACTCGGCGGTCGAGCGCTGGCGGTCGGTGTCCTCCACGCGCAGCACGAACTCGCCGCCGTGGTGGCGGGCGAAGGCCCAGTTGAACAGGGCCGTGCGGGCGCTGCCGAGGTGCAGGAACCCCGTGGGACTGGGGGCGAATCGGGTGCGGACGGCGCTCATGGGGCGCGGAGGATAACGCACGGCGCCCGCGGGACGGCCGATTTGCCCGCGGGGGCGCCGGTTGGCGGCCGGGGCGGGGAACTGCTACTCGATGGCCTGTTCAAGGCACCGATTTCCCTCGCGATTTCGCTGCCCCGGGCAGCTCCCGTCGAGCCCCGCCCGTCTCGTGCCAAGGCTCCTGGATCCACCATGAAGCTGCTCGTCGACCGGATCACGTCCACGCCGAAGGATGTGGAGTTCGAGGCCTCGCCGGACTGGTGGGCCCAGCGCAACCCCCGGTCCGCCGACGACGAGGTCGAGGTCCTGGAGCCCTTCGTGTTCGAGCTGCGCGTGTCGAGCCTGGGAGAAGACGTGCTGATCGAGGGCGTCATGACCGGCGCCATCCGGCCGGCGTGCAGCCGCTGCGACGAGCGCTACCGTCAGCCGCTCCGCGAGACCCTGCGCCTGGTCCTCGAGCCCGCCGGCGAGCGGGTTCCGGCCGAGCCCGAGTCCGCGCAGGCCCTGGCCCGTGACGGATTGTGCCTGGGCGACGAGCTGGAGATGGGCTGGTACCGGGGACACGAGATCCACCTCGACGGCTGGTGCGCCGAGGTGATCGCGCTCTCGTTTCCCATGCAGCCCATGCCGGCGGTCGACGAGAACGGCCGCTGCAGCGTCTGCGGAGAAGACCGGTCGCAGCCCCTGGATGCGATCGAGTTCGACAAGCCTGAGTCACCCTTTGCCGTCCTCGCCGCGCTGCGGGAGGACGGAGACGGAGGAGGAGCCTGATGGCGGTTCCCAAGAGCCGGACCTCGAAGGCCAAGAAGAACAAGCGGCGCAGCCACGACGGACTGCTGGCCCCCGCGCAGAGCACCTGTCCGCAGTGCAGCGCGCCGAAGCTGCCCCACCGCGTGTGCGGGAGCTGCGGCTGGTACCGCGACCGGACGGTGATCGACACCGACGAGGAATAGCCGGGTGCTCGCGTTTCTGTTCCCCGGTCAGGGATCCCAGGAAGTGGGGATGGGCGCAGATGCCGCCCGGTCCTCCGATGCCGCTCGCGCGGTCTTCGAGGCCGCCGACGCGGCGCTGGGCTTCCCGCTCTCCCGGCTCTGCTTCGAGGGTCCGGAGGACGAGCTGCGTCGGACGGAGATCCAGCAGCCGGCGATCCTCACCACCTCCGTGGCGTTCCTGCGGTTGCTCGAGAAGGAGCTGCCCGAGGTTCCGCGTCCCGCGTTCGTGGCCGGTCACAGCCTGGGCGAGTACAGCGCCCTGGTGGCGGCCGGGGCCCTCGACTTCGCGGACGCCGTGCGGCTGGTCCACGCGCGCGGGCGCTACATGCAGGAGGCCGTGCCCGAGGGCCGCGGCGCCATGGCGGCCATCCTGGGGCTCGACCCCGAAGGCGTTGCGCGGGCGTGTCGCGAGGTCTCGCGGGAGCTGGATCGGCCGGTGAGCCCGGCCAACTACAACTCTCCCCAGCAGACGGTGATCGCGGGCGAGGCCGACGCGGTCGAGCGCGCCTGCGCCCGGGCGAAGGAGCTCGGGGCCAAGCGCGCCGTACCCCTGTCGGTGTCGGCTCCCTTCCACTGCTCGCTGATGGCCCCGGCGGCCGAGAAGCTCGGGCTGGAGCTGGACGGCGTCCGCTTCTGCGATCCGCACACGCCGGTCGTGACCAACGTCGAGGCCGAGCCCAACTCCCGGGCCGAACGCATTCCCGAGCTGCTTCGCGCCCAGGTGACGGCGCCGGTGCGTTTCACGGAGATGATCCAGAAGCTCCGCAGCCTGGGAGTGAGCCAGGTCCTCGAGGTGGGCCCCGGGAGGGTTCTGACCGGACTGGTGGCGCGCGTGGACCGCAAGCTCGCGCGCAGCGCGCTCGGGAGCGTCGAGGACCTCGAGGAAGTCCGAGGGTTCGGGGCGGGCAGCGGCGCCTGACCGGAGGTCGCGATCGGGTCCGAAGCGGACCCTGCGCTCCCCGGGCGTTCCCACTTGCGTCCCCAGGTTGGATGGCCCACGCTCTTTCGGCCCCGAAGAGCCCACCGCGCGATGACGACGCGATGAAGCTGGGAGGTTCCACAATGGATCTCGAGGGACGGGTCACCGACCTGATCGTCGAGCAGCTGGGCGTTTCCAAGGACGAGATCGTGATGAACGCATCGTTCATCGACGACCTCGGCGCGGACTCCCTGGACATCGTGGAGCTGGTGATGTCGATGGAAGAGGAGTTCGACCTCGAGATCCCCGACGAGGACGCGGAGAAGATCCAGACCATCGGGGACGCCATCGCCTACCTGGAAGAGCGACTGGGAAGCTGAGCCCATGGCCAAGACCCCCGATCCCGCGCGCCGCGTGGTGGTCACGGGGATGGGATGCGTCACGCCCCTCGGCCTGGACGTCGCCCGCACCTGGGAAGCGGCGATCGCCGGCGAGAGCGGCGTTCGCACGATCACCCACTTCGATCCGAGCGACTATCCCGTTCGCTTCGCCGGACAGCTGCCCGGCGAGACCCCGGCCGACCTCGAGCTCGGCGCCATGTCCACCAAGGACATCCGGCGCACCGACCGGGGCATCCTGTATGCCGTGGCCGCCTCGATCCAGGCCGTGGCCCAGGCCGGGCTGGATCTCGCCGGCGACGCGGTCGACCCGCTCCGCGTGGGCACCGCGATCGGCTCGGGCATCGGCGGACTCGGCACGCTCCTCGAGAACCACCACACGCTGCTCGCCAAGGGGCCGCGACGGGTCTCGGCCTTCACCATCCCCATGGCCATCGCCAACATGCCGTCCGGCGTGGTCTCCATCCACCACGGCCTTCGCGGTCCGAACTTCTGCCACGTGAGCGCCTGCGCGACCGGCGCCCACTCGATCGGCGAGTCCGCGCGCCTGATCGCCCGGGGCGAGGCCGACGCCATGGTGGCGGGCGGGACCGAGGCGCCCATCTTCGACCTGGCGGTCGCCGGCTTCGCCGCCATGCGCGCCCTGTCCGCGCGCAACGACGAGCCGGAACGGGCGAGCCGGCCCTTCGACGTCGACCGCGACGGCTTCGTCATGGGGGAGGGGGCGGGCGTAATGGTCCTCGAGTCCCTCGAGCACGCCCGGCGCCGCGGAGCGACGCCCCTGGCCGAGGTGAGCGGCTACGCGGCCACGGCCGACGCCACCCACCTGGCCGCCCCCCAGGAGGAAGGCGAGGGGATCGTGCGCTGCATGCGTCTGGCGCTCGAGGACGCGGAGCTGGCTCCCGAGGCCATCGACCACGTCAACGCCCACGCCACCAGCACCCCGGCCGGCGACCCCATCGAGGCCCGCGCCCTGCGGACGGTCTTCGGCGGTCACGTCGATCGCCTGCCGGTCTCCGCGACCAAGTCCATGACCGGCCACCTGCTCGGGGCGGCGGGCGCGGTGGAGGCCATTCTCTGCGTCCGCGCCCTGCAGAGCAGCTGCCTGCCGCCCACCATCAACCTCGACCGGGTCGACGCCGACTGCGAGCTGGACCACGTCCTCGCCAAGGCGCGTCCGGCCGCGGTGCGCCACGTGCTCTCCAACTCCTTCGGATTCGGCGGCACCAACGCCTGCCTGGTGCTCTCGGCCTGGGAGGGCGCCTAGCGCCTCCGCTGCGTTATTCTTGGGCCCGCCGGGGCGCTCCCATCCACCGCCCGTCCCGGCGCAGTCGAACACGTCGCCGGGAACACGCCGTCGGGAATACGTCGTCGGAAGCTCGTCGTCGGGAACGCCTCGCGGGGTCCACCTCGCGGTCGCCGGACGAACCGGGATCGCCGGCGAGCCCGTCGGGCCCCGGACCGGGCGGCGCAGCCCCGAGCGGCGCAACGGAAGGACCTCGAGATGAGCAGCGACCCCAGGAGCCCGACCCCCAACCTCGACGCCACCGATCCGGAGGTCGCGGGCTGGGTCCGGCGAGAAGGGCGGCGTCAGGCCCTCTCCCTCGAGCTGATCGCCTCGGAGAACTTCGTCTCCGACGCGGTGCTCGAGGCGGTGGGAACCGTCCTCACCAACAAGTACGCCGAGGGCTACCCGGGCCGCCGCTACTACGGCGGGTGCGAGTTCGTGGACGAGGTCGAGCAGCTGGCCATCGACCGGGCCAAGGAGCTCTTCGGCGCCGACCACGCCAACGTCCAGGCCCACTCGGGGTCGAGCGCCAATGCGGCGGTCTACCAGGCCGTGTGCGAGATCGGCGACACCGTGCTCGCCATGAATCTCGACCACGGCGGGCACCTCACCCACGGCAGTCCGGTCAACTTCTCGGGCAAGAACTACCGGATCGTCCCCTACGGAGTGACCCGCGACGACGAGTGCATCGACTACGACGAGGTCCGCAAGCTCGCCCTCGAGCACCGTCCGCGGATGATCCAGTGCGGCGCCACCGCCTACTCGCGGATCATAGACTTCGACGCCTTCCGCTCCATCGCCGACGAGGTGGGCGCCGTGCTGTTCGCGGACATCGCGCACATCGCCGGTCTGGTGGCGACCGGCGTGCACCCCTCGCCGGTGGGCCGCGCCCACGTGATCACGACCACGACCCACAAGACGCTCCGGGGCCCGCGCGGCGGGCTCATCCTGTGCGACGAGGACTGGAAGAAGAAGATCGACAGCGCGATCTTCCCCGGCCGCCAGGGCGGCCCGCTGATGCACGTGATCGCCGGCAAGGCCGTCGCCTTCAAGGAGGCCCTGTCGGAGGACTTCAAGGCCTACTGCCAGCAGATCGTGGCCAACGCCCGCGCCCTGGCCAAGGGCGTTCTCGATCGCGGCTACAAGGTGGTCTCCGGCGGGACCGACAACCACCTCTTCCTGCTCTCCCTGGTCGACCGCGACACCACCGGCAAGGCGGGCCAGCTGGCGCTGGAGCGCGCCGGCATCACGGCCAACAAGAACATGGTGCCGTTCGACCCGCGCAAGCCCATGGTCACGTCGGGGGTGCGCATCGGGACGCCGGCCGTCACCACCCGCGGCATGCGCGAGCCCGAGATGGCCGAGATCGCCGGCTTCCTGGTGCGGGCCCTGGACGCGCCCGGAGACGTCGAGGCCCTCGACGGGATCCGCGCCGAGGTCGAGACCCTCTGCCGGCGCTTCCCCCTGTACACCGCGCGCTGGACCGAGGACGCCTGAGGCGGCATGCGCTGTCCCTTCTGTGGAGACGAGACCAACAAGGTCATCGACAGCCGGCTCGGTCGCGAGGGCGAGGAGATCCGTCGCCGTCGCGAGTGCCTGGAGTGCGGGCAGCGCTTCACCACGCGCGAACGCCACGAGGTGGTGATGCCTCGCATCATCAAGCGCGACGCCCGGCGCGAGGAGTACTCCCGCGCCAAGCTCCTGGGCAGCATCGAGCGGGCCTGCACCAAGCGTCCCCTCTCCGCCGAGGCCATCGACCGGCTCGTGGCCCGGGTGGAGCGCCACCTCCAGGAGCTGGGAGAGGGCGAGGTGGCGAGCGCCCGGCTCGGCGAGCGCACCCTCGCCGAGCTCGTCGAGCTCGATCCCATCGCGGCGGTCCGCTTCGCGTCGGTCTTCCTCGACTTCGAGAGCGCCGACGACTACGCGGACTTCTTCGCGTCGGTGGGGGATGCCGTCAAGGACGAGCCGGCCGGGTCCGGTTCGGAGTCCTGAGCGGTGGACGGGGAGCGCGCCATGCGCCTCGCCCTGACCCAGGCGCGCCGGGCCAGCGGCCGGACCCATCCCAACCCCGCGGTCGGGGCGGTGGTGGTCCGAGGCGACCGGGTACTCGGCCGGGGCTACACCCGACCCCCGGGCGGCCCTCACGCCGAGGTGGTCGCCCTCGACGCGGCCGCCCGGCGACACGGCCGGCGCGCCCTGCGCGGCGCCCGCATGGCCGTGACCCTCGAGCCCTGCGCCCACACCGGGCGGACCGGGCCCTGCGTGGACGCGCTGCTCGAGGCGGGCATCGGCGGAGTGTGGATCGGCTGCCGCGACCCGCACCCGCTGGTCGCCGGCCGCGGCCTGCGCCGCCTGCGCCGCGCGGGGGTGGACGTCCGCCTGGGCGTCCTCGAAGCCGAGTGCCGCGACCACCACCGGGGCTTCCTCTCGGTGCTGGAGCGCGGCCGGCCCTGGGTCACGCTCAAGCTGGCCAGCAGTCTCGACGGTCGCATCGCCACGGCCTCCGGCGAGTCGCGCTGGATCACCGGTCCGGCGGCCCGGGAGGCCGTGCACCGGCTGCGCTCGCGCGTGGACGCCGTGATGGTCGGGTCGGGCACGGCCCTGGCCGACGACCCCGAGCTCACGGCGCGGCGCGGGACGCGGGTGCTGCATCGCCCGGTCCGTGTGCTCGTCGACGCCGGACTGCGGGTGGGCCGGGGAGCCAGGCTCTATTCGGGGCCCGACCCGGCGAACACCTGGGTGCTGCACCGCCGCGGCGCGCGCGGCGCGGCGGCCCGCGAGGCCACCGGTGCGCGCCTGCTGCCGGTACCGGCCCGGGGGCGCCACCTCGACCTGGGGCGCGCCATGGGGCTGCTGGCCGACCAGGGGCTGACCACGCTGCTCGTCGAGGGCGGAGGCGGTCTGGCGGCTGCGCTCCTCCGTGCGAACCTCCTGGACGAGATACATTGGTTCACGGCGCCGCTCCTGCTGGGGGCCGACGGGCGTCCGGCGGTGGGTGCCCTCGCGCTCTCGCGCCTGCGGGACGCGAAGCGGTTGGACGTCGTCTCGGCGCGGCGGATCGGCGACGATTGGCACTGGCAGGCGCGCCTCTGAGCCGGCGCCCCCGGGCGGACGCGAGCCCGGGAGCGCGGCGAGCGCCGGCGCAAGACGGCAGCAGCCCGAAGCAGCTGGTAGCGGCCGGAAGCAGCCGGTCGAGCGCGAACGAGCACGGTAGAGCGCGGAAGAGCGCGAGCGAGCACGGACGAGCGCGGAAGAGCGCAGAAGAAAGGGCGGGAAGGTCCTCTTGGGAAACTATGCGGCCGGGTTCGACGCCACCGGACTTCGCTTCGCGGTGGTGGTGTCCCGCTTCAACCACCTGATCTGCGTCCGCCTGCTGGAGGGGGCGCTCGCCGAGCTGACGCAACGGGGGGCTTCGCCCGACGCCGTGGACGTGGCCTGGGTTCCCGGCGCCTTCGAGCTGCCCCTGGCTGCGGAGCGGCTCGCCGAGAGCGGTCGCTACGCGGCGGTCATCACCCTGGGTGTGGTCATCCGCGGGGGCACACCCCACTTCGACTACGTGTGCCGGGGCGTGACCGACGGTGTGATGAACGCGATGCGGAGCACCGGCATCCCCATCGCCTTCGGTGTGCTGACCACCGACGACGCCCAGCAGGCCCTGGACCGCGCGGGGGGCGTCGCCGGGAACAAGGGCGCCGAGGCCGCTCTGGCGGCCGTGGAGATGGCGCGCCTGACGCCGCGCCTGGGTGCGCTCCCCACGGCGGGTGAGGAGTCCGCGTGACCGAGAAGGGCCGCAGCTCCCGCCACCGCTCGAGAGAGGTGGCGCTCCAGGCGCTCTACGCGGTGGACATCGCCTCCCGCTCCGGCGACGCCCCGGCCGCCCAGGAGGTCTTCGACCGGGTGGCGGCCAACTTCGAGATGCCCGAGGCCGCCCGCGCGTTCGCGAAGGAGCTGGTGTGCGGCTGCTGCGAACGGCGGGAGCGCATCGACGCGATCATCGCCGAGCACTCGCGCAACTGGCGGCTCTCGCGCATGGCCGTCGTCGACCGCAACATCCTGCGACTCGTCACCTTCGAGCTCCTCGAGCTCGACACGCCTTCCCCCGTGGTGATCGACGAGGCCGTGGAGCTGGCGCGCCGCTTTGGCAGCGACACCTCGCCGTCGTTCGTGAACGGCATCGCCGACGCCGTTTCGAGGACGCTCTCCGCCGAGCGGCGGAGCGCGGGCCGGGAGGCCCGGACATGAGCGCCGAGGCGCTGATCGAGTTCGCGAGCGGGCCGCTCGAGCGCATTCCCGCAGATCTCGCGGTCGTGGCGGTCACCACCGACGAGCGGCCGTTCCGCGGCGGCGCGGGCCGGGTGGACTGGCGCCTGTGCTCCCTGCTCTCGGAGCTCGCGCTCGAGGGGCACGTCACCGGGACCCTGGGCGAGGCGGTCCTGCTGCCGGGGATCGGGCGGCTGTCCGTGGGCCGGATCCTGATCATCGGAGCCGGCGCCCGGGACGAGCTGGGCGCGGCCCGGGTGCGGGAGCTCGTGGAGACCGCGGTCGGGCGCAGCCTGGAGCTGGGGGCCGCGCGCGTGGCGCTGCCCGCCCTGGGCTGGAGCCAGGACGACTGGCCGCGGCTGGCCGAGCCGGTCCTGGCGGGCCTCGCCGACGCCCTGGCCGGGGGTGCGGAGGGCCAGTCGATCCAGCTGCGGCTCGACATCCCCCACGCCATCGCGGGACCGACCCTCCGCGCCTTCAACGCGGCGCGTCTTTCCCACCCCGACCCCGGGCTGCGCGTCCAGCTTCCCACGGCCCTCCCGTCGCCGCCCGAGGGGACGGCGGACGCGGCGCACCATCATCCCGACCTTTACCCCGAGGGGAGCCGGCGCGCCGGGCCGGCGCCGATTTCTCCCGCTTCGAGCCGTTATTAAGTCGCCTGGCTTCCGGCCGATCTAAGAGAGCGCGGGCCCGTCACGGGCTCGCGCGCGATCACACTCGCCAACCCCCGCGGAGGCCGGAATGAGCCTGATCGGAAGCCTCGAGGATCTGGGCCTCGGGGACATCCTGCAGATCATCAGCCTCTCCCAGAAGTCCGGGGTTCTGGTCATTCGAAGCGATCACGGCGAGGGACGCATCGTGTTCCTCGACGGGCTCGTGCGCGGCGCGGTGGTCAAGGGGGGCCCCAGCGATCTGCGCGGGGTGCTGGTCGGGGGCGGGCTGCTCTCCGAGGACGACTTCACCGCCGGCGAACGGGCGGCGGCCGAGCGCGGCGTGTCGGTGGCCGAGGCCATCGTGGCGGACACCGCGGTGACGAGCGAGCAGCTCGAGACGCGCCAGCGCGAGGTCGTCGAGGACGCGGTCGCGCAGATGTTCTCGTGGCGGGTCGGCGAGTTCAGCTTCGACGTGCGCGACCAGCCGGACCCCGAGGATCCGCCGTCCTTCGTGCCGGCCGGCATCAACGCCCAGTACCTCGCGATGGAGTGCTCCCGCCTGGGGGACGAGGCCGGCCGCGGAGCCGAGCCCGACGACGCCGAGGGCCCGGAGCTGTCGGCCCACGAGATGTTCGGCGTCTCGCCCGACGAAGCCGACGACCCCGTCGAGGTGGCCGTGGAGACGATCGCGGTGTCGACCCTGGCCGCCAGCGACCCGTTCTCCGCCGGGTCCTCCCCCGAAGCCGGGTCGGCCGTCGGGACCGCGCCCGCTGAAGAGCTGGTGGCCGACCTGGTGCCGGCCGATCCGGTGGCCGACGCCGACACCCTCGCCCTGGCGGAGCCCATCCCGGACGGCGTGGCGGACGGCGTGGCGATCGCCGAGCTCGAGCCCGAGGCCGCGCCGGTGTCCGCCGAGGTCGTGGCCGTCGCGGACGGGTCCGCCGACCCCGAGGACCCGCCCGCCTGCGCCGGCCCCTGGCCGCCGCTGGTGGTGATCGGTCCCGAGCTGCCCGTGCTCGAGTGGGTGAAGGACAGCGTGGGCGACGCCCCGTCCCAGGTCCACATCTTCCAGCGGGGCGATCTCGGCCTGAGCCGCATCCGCCAGTACCTGGTTCGAGGGACGCTTCCCACGGTGCTCGTCGCGCCCGAGACGCCGGGCGATCCGCTCAGCGGCATCCCCGACGCCACGGATTTCGTGCGCCGGCTGAAGGGGCAGGCCGAGCGGATGACCGTCTACTGGCTGGACGCCGCGGACGCCGAGCCGCGCGAGTCCGCGTCACCCGCGGACGGCCGCGTGGTCCGTCCGGCCGCCTACCAGCTCAACAACTCCGGCGCCGCCCACCAGCGAGAGGCGCTGTCCGACGAGCTGAGAGGCCAGCTCGCCGCCGCGGCGAGTCGTCCCGCAGCCGCGCGCGACGGACGCGAGACGATCTCGCCCGCCGCCCTGGAACGCCTCAAGCGAGCCACCGCCCACCTGCGCGAGGCCTCGACCCGGGGCGAGGTGCTGCCCCTGGTGATCCGGTTCGCCAGCGAGAGCTTCTCGCGGACCGCGATGTTCGCCGTGCTCGACGGCTCGGTGATCGGCATGGCCGGTCACGGGCTGGGCCTGGCCGGCGGCCCCGACGACGACGTGCTCCGCCGGATCCGCCTGGATGCCGCCGACTCCGCCTGGATCACCCGGGTGCTCGAGACCCGGACCGCCCTGCGCGGCGCCCCGGAGAACGAGGGAGACCGCGCCCTGGCCGCGGCGCTCGGCGACCCGGCTCCGCCGGAGGTCTACCTGGCCCCCATCGAGAGCGCCGGACAGGTCGTGGCCCTCCTGTACGGCGACAACCTGCCCGAGGGACGCCCGCTCCCCGAGACCAGCGCTCTGGAGGTGGTGCTTCACCACGCCGGGCTGGCGCTGGACCGCGCCGCCCTCGAGCGCGCCCTGGCCGAGACCGAGCGCTAGCCGCAGGCGCTCGCGAGGTCCCTCAAGGGGATGCGCCAAGGGCGCGCCGGGACCCCGGAAGTCCTCCGAACACCTAAAGAAACGCCTCCACGGGCCGATATGCATGGACGCTCGCAGGGCAGTGCAGACGTGCCCAGGAGGGGACAGTGCGGCGCATCCTCATCGTGGAAGATTCGTCGACCATGCGGTCGTTGCTGGTCTCGACGCTCGAGGACCAGGACGTGCCCTGCAAGGTCGACGAGGCCGAGAGCGGGTTCGAGGCGCTGCGCATCCTTCCGCGCCAGCAGTACGACCTGATCATCACCGACATCAACATGCCCGACATCAACGGGCTCGAGCTGGTGTCGTTCGTCAAGCAGAACGCGAAGTACCGGTCGATTCCGCTCATCATCGTCTCGACCGAGGGCTCGGACCGCGACCGCGACAAGGGACTCGAGCTCGGCGCCGACGCCTACATGGTGAAGCCGTTCGATCCGGACAGCCTTCGGTCGGTGGTGAGCGACCTGCTGGCGCGCGTCGATTCCGACGCGGGTCGGGACGGCTGACTCGCCGTGGCGGCCCGGCGCACACGGTCTCGCGGCCGCTCCACCCGGAGCAAGGCCCACCGCGAGTTCGTCTCGGAGGCCGAGGAGATCCTCGAGCGCCTGCGCGCCGACCTGTCCGACATGCACGAGCAGCGGTCCGGGTCGGGGGACGCCGATCCCGACCTGGTCAACCGGATCTTCCGCTCCGCCCACTCGCTGAAGGGCCTGGCCGGGATGTTCGGGCTGGACGGCATCGGCGACCTCGCCCACCACCTCGAGGACATCCTCGACGGCCTCCGCCTCGGCCGCGTCTCCATGGACGCGCCGGCCGTCGATCTGCTCGACGACATCGTGCAGCTCTTCGCGAGCCTGCTGGAGCAGGTCGGAAACGCGAAGTTCGAGGAAGAGGCCACGCCCCAGGTGGCGGCAATGGTGGCGCGGATCGAGGAGTCGATGTCGCCGCCGCCCGAGCAGAGCGGCGAGTTCGACGGGCTCGCCATCGATCCCGCCCTGATGCGGGCGCTGACCGAGTACGAGGAGCACCGCCTTCGGGAGAACCTGCGGCGCGGTCGCCACATCGGTCTGGTCGACACGATGTTCGAGATCATCGCCTTCGAGGAGGGGCTCGCGGAGCTCTCGTCCGCGATCCGCGAGGTCGGCGAGGTCATCTCGACGCTTCCGTCTCCGGGCGAGACGCCCGAGTCCCAGATCCGCTTCTCGCTGCTGGTGGCCACGGACGTCGGCATCGACGAGCTGTCCGGACGGCTCGACTTCTCCGAGACCGAGGTCCGATCGGTTCGCGAAGGGCAGGCCGGACCGGCCCGGCCCGCGAGCGTCCCGGGCGGCGATCCGCCCCAGGCCGTCGCGGCCCCGTCCGAGCCGGCCGGCGAGCCCGAGGAGGCCGCCGAGGCCGCGGAGATCCCGGCCCACCAGGAAGTCGCGGACATCGAGTCGCTCAAGTCCATCAGCGACACCGTGCGCGTCGACATCCGCAAGCTCGACGAGCTCATGAACCTGGTCGGCGAGCTCGTCATCCAGCGCGGGGCGGTCGCCCAGATCGCGGCGCGACTCACCCGCGATGCGGGCACCGCGCGCGTGGGCGCCGAGCTGGCCAAGGTGCACAAGGTGCTCGAACGCAAGGTCAAGGAGCTGCAGGCCGGCGTGCTCGACGTGCGCATGGTCCCGCTCCGCCAGATCTTCGAGAAGCTCTCTCGCGTGGTGCGACGCCTGCGCCGGGACCTCGGCAAGGAGGTGCAGCTCGACTTCCGGGGGGCCGACACCGAGCTCGACAAGCTGATCGTCGAGGAGCTGGTGGACCCGCTGGTCCACATCGTCCGCAACGCGTTCGACCACGCCATCGAGTCCGAGGAGGAGCGCCGCAGCGTCGGCAAGTCCCCGCACGGGTCGATCCTCATCGAGGCCTCCCAGCGCGGCAACCACGTGGTGATCGAGGTGCGCGACGACGGCCGGGGCATCGACTCCGACGCGGTGCGGGCCCGCGCCATCGAGCGGGGCCTCGTCCAGGCCGACGACAACCTCTCCCGAAAGGACCTCTTCGACCTGCTCTTCACCGCCGGCTTCTCGACGCGGGCGGAGGTGAGCGAGACCAGCGGGCGTGGCGTGGGTATGGACGTCGTGCGCGCAAACCTCACCGCCCTCGGCGGGATCGTCGACCTGGACTCCGAGCTGGGCCGGGGGACCACGGTCACCCTGACGCTCCCGATCACCCTGGCCATCATCCAGGCGCTGATCGTGGGCGTGGCCGACCAGCGCTTCGCGCTGCCCCTCAACTCCGTGCTCGAGACCCTGCTGGTCGAGCCGAGCGAGATCCAGCACAGCGAGGACCGCGAGATCCTCAACCTGCGCGGCGAGGCGCTGCCCCTGCGCCGGTTGTCCGAGGAGTTCGGGCTCGGCTCGGGCGCGCGGGACGATCGGCAGTACGTGGTGGTGCTCGGCCTGGGCGAGCTGCGGATGGGACTCCTGGTGGACCGGCTCGAGGGCCAGCAGGACACGGTCATCAAGCCGATCCAGGGGCCCGTCCAGCAGGTCCGCGGCATCGCAGGCGCCACGGAGATGGGGGACCAGGGTGCGATCCTGGTGATCGACGTGTCGAGCATCGTGGAGGACGGAGTGCGTCGGAGGGAGGCGGTGTGAGCGGCTTCGAATCCCACGGAGACCCCGGCGCGGCCGCCCCCCGGGCGGACTGGCAGTCCCTGGCGCGGGCCGCGGCCGGGAACGTCGGCGACGAGGCCGAAGCCGAGATCCTGCGCGAGCTGCTCACGTTTCGCCTCGCGGACTCGCCCTACGCGGTGCCCGTGGAGCGTGTCCGGGAGATCGTCCGGCTGCGTACCATCACGCCGGTGCCCCGGGTTCCGAGCTCGGTGCTGGGCGTGATCGCCCTTCGTGGCGAGATCGTGCAGGTCGTCGACCTGCGGATGCGCCTGGGCCTCGCGACCCCCGACCCCTCGCGGTCGAGCCGGGTGATCGTGCTCCACGGGGACGACGATCGCGTGACCGGCGTGCTCGTGGACCAGGTTCGCGAGGTGCTGCGCGTCTCGGAGGAGTCGTTCCGGCCGGCCACGTCGGGCGAGTCCGCCTCGGTGACCGAGCTCTGTGTTCGCGGTGAGGAGTTCATCTCCGTCATCGATCTCGATCGGGTGCTGGAAATCGATGCAGTCTGAACGGAACATCGGGCCCGCGGACGGCGGAAAGATCAACCTCGCGTGCTTCGAGGTGCGCGGGCGGATCTACGCCCTCGACGTGGCGCAGCTGCGGGAGATCGTCCGCTGGCAGGAGGCGACGCCCCTGCCCCACGCGCCGGACCTGATCGACGGGGTGGTCGACCTGCGCGGGGCCGTGATTCCGGTGCTGGACCTGGGGCGGGCGCTGGTCGGGGAGGCCAGCCCGATCACAAACCGGTCGCGGATCGTGGTGGTCGAGTGCGACGGGATGATCCTCGGCCTCTCGGTGGAGGCCGCCGTCGACGTCATGAACGCGGACGCGTCGGCCCTGGAGGATCCGCCGGCCCTGGCGGTCCAGGCGGGCTACGACGCGGTGCGGGCCGTGGTGCGCCGGGACGGAGAGGCGCCCGTGATGGTGCTCTCGGTCGACCACCTCCTGGAGTGCGTCTACCGATCCGCGCTGCCGGGCGGAGTGGAGCGGACATGAACGACGAACGCATGCCGGACGGCCGGACGCTGCGGAGTCGGCTGGCGAAGATCGACAGTCTCGTCTCGCTGCCGGGTCTCGTGGTGATCGGCGCCTTCCTGGCGACGGTCCTCCGGCTCACGCCCGGGGAGTGGAAGTGCTTCGGCATCGCCGCCTGCATCTTCGCCGCCATGGTCGCCACGGTCTCCGAGTCCCTGCGCCGACGCATGCACGGGCCCTTGAGCGCCTACCTCGACGCCTCGGCTGCGGGCAACGAGACGTCCGAGGCCGCGCTCCACTCCGCGTTCGAGACCGCCATCTCGCTGCCGCGCCGCATGATGGTGATGATGGTGGGGGTGTGGCTGAGCGCCGCGGTGGTCGTGCCGATCGCGGCGTGGGCGGTCGGGGACCCCGGCTGGTTCGATCCCACCCGCTTCGCCGTGCTCGCGGTGGCCGCCTTCTGCGGCGGCGCCTTCTCCGCCGGCTTCGTGTTCTTCGGCAGCAAACGCTGCCTGGACGACGTCCGGGACGGGCTGGCCGCCCGCATCCCGGATCCCGACGTGCGCCGCGGCCTGATCGCGCCGCTGTCCCTGGCCCGCAAGCTGCAGTTCGCGGTCGCCGGCTCGAGCGTCGCCTCGCTGATCTTCGCCATGGGGCTCGCCTACTCCCGCGCCGCCGGCGGCCTGGAGGAGCTGGCGCTCAGCTGGCAGGGGGACGTGCTCGCGAGCCTCGCGGAGCGCCTCGAGACTCCCGAGCGGGCCGAGCCGGACTTCGAGGCCGAGCTCGACGGCGAGGGGGCGCCGGGCGAGGGGGACCTGCCGGGCGAGGGGGTCGGGTTCGCCTTCGAGGAGCCCGCCGAGCCGCGGGTCCCGGACCTCGAGGAGGCGGTCCTCTCGATCATTCCCGACACCGCGCTCCTGCCGCACCCCATCGATTTCGCGCTGCTCGACGATGCGCTCGAGGGCGCGGACCTGGACGACCGCACCGTCGCGGCCATTCGCGAAGCGGTGGAGGACGGGGAGGCCACGGGCCGGCTCGACCAGACCGCGCTGGTCTTCCTGCGCTCCTGGCGCGTGCTCTCCGACGGACGCGTGGTCGTGGCCTCCACGCCCCGCGCCGCGCTGCACCAGTCCCTGGGCAACATGGGCTTCGCCATGGCCGCGGTGCTGCTGCTGGCGGTGGCCCTCTCCCTGGGAGTGGCCCACATGTTCTCCTCGGACGTCCGCCGCGCGGCGGACGCGATCCGGGACGGCGCCGAGCGGCTCGCCCTCGGCGATCTGCGCGAGCTGGTCGCCCACGAGAGCGAGGACGAGCTCGGGGACCTCTCCCGCTCCTTCGGCCGCATGGGTCAGGCGCTGCGGAACATGGTGGCCCGGGTCGCCGAGGCCGCGGATCGCGTCGACGCCACCGCGGGCGACATGTCGTCGATCTCCCAGTCGGTGGCGGCCGCCAGCGCGGACCAGGTGCGAAGGATCCAGCAGGCGGCCGAGCTGATGTCGGAGATCAAGAGCCAGGTCAACGAGGTGGCGGGCTCCGCCCACGCCCTCAACGTCTCGGTGGAGGAGTCGAGCAGCTCGATCCTCGAGCTCGGGGCCGCCGGCGACGAGCTCAACGACACGGCCTCCGTGCTGGGAGAGAAGGTCGACGAGGTCTCGACCTCGATCGAGGAGATGGTCCGCAGCGTCAACCAGGTGAGCAACAGCAGCGAGGCGCTGGCCGACATCGCCGGCGAGACGTCGTCCTCCATGGAGGAGATGGCCAGCGCCATGCGCGCCGTCGATACCACCGCGGAGAAGACGGCGGGGCTCTCCCGCGACGTGGTGGCGAGCGCCGAGAGCGGACAGGAGAAGGTGCGGCAGACCATCGAGGGCATGGAGGCGATCCGCGACGCCACGGACACCGCCGAAGGGGTCATCCGCAGCCTCGGGGAGAGGACGAAGGAGATCGGCGCCATCCTGGACGTCATCGACGACGTCGCCGACGAGACCAACCTCCTGGCTCTCAACGCCGCGATCATCGCCGCCCAGGCGGGCGAGCACGGTCGCGCCTTCTCCGTCGTCGCCGACGAGATCAAGGAGCTGGCCGATCGGGTGCTCGCGAGCACCAAGGAGATCGGCGGGCTGATCCGCTCGGTCCAGGAAGAGAGCGCCAACGTCACCGGAGCCATCGAGGCCGGTTCGCGGAGCGTCGCGTCGGGTGTGGAGCTGTCGGCCGACGCCGGGGTTTCCCTCGAGCGGATCACCGCGTCGTCCCGGGAGAGCGGGACCCGGATCGGGGAGATCGTCACCGCCGTTCGCGAGCAGACCAAGGCCGCCGCCCACGTGGTCGATCTCATGGAGCGCGTCCGCGGGGGCGTGGAGCAGATCGGCGCCGCGGGCGCGGAGCAGAGCCGCGGCAACGAGATCGTCCACCGTTCGTCGGTCACCATGCGCGAGGTGGCGCAGCAGGTGCGCCGAACCACCGAGGAGCAGTCCCGCGGCTTCGGCCGGATCCGCGAGAGCGTCGAGGGGGTCCGCCTGGCGGTGGAGACGATCAACGGCTCGCTGCAGGACCAGTCGAGCGCGTGCAGCCAGGTGGCCGAATTCCTGGAGCAGGTGTACGAGCGGACCCGGGCCAACGAGGAGTCCGGTCAGCGGATGGACGACGCCATGCGGGGCCTCCTGGGCCAGGCCGAGAGCCTCCGCAACGACGTGGAGAAGTTTCGAATCTGAGGGCGGGCCGCAGCGGGCCGTCTCGAAGGAGTGGATTCATGATCGCCGCATGTCCCAAGTGCAGCGCCCGCTATCGGGTCGATCCCGAGCGGATCGGGCCCGACGGGGCGCGCCTCAAGTGCGCGAAGTGCACCGCGGTGTTTCGCGTGCGCGCACCGGAGAGCGCGGGATCCGTCGCGCCTCCGCCGAGTCCCGGCGCGCCCGAGGAGGTGCCCGCTCCGGTCGAGGAGCCCCGGGTCGCAGCGCCCGATCCGCCCGCCGAGCCGGCGGGCCCGCTGGGCGAGGTCGATCGGACGCGGCTGGTGGTGATCGCCGACCCCGAGCCCGACTCCGCGAAGACCACGGCCGCGGCGATCACCAGCTGGGGGCTCCAGCCCATCGTGGTGCACGACGGCGTCGAGGCGATGCTGACCGTCCAGCGGATGCTGCCCCAGGCCGTGATCCTCGATGCGGCGCTGCCGAAGATGTACGGATTCCAGGTCTGCGAGGTCATCAAGCGCAACGAGAGCCTGCGGGAGATGACGGTCGCGCTGGTCGGCGCGATCCACCACAAGGACCGGTACCGGCGGCCCCCCAGCGAGCTCTACGGGGCCGACCACTACCTCGAGCGGCCCGATCTGCCCGATGGGCTGATCCCCATCCTGCGCCAGGCCGGCATGTCGGTCGGCGCAGCCGAGGAGGCACGGGCGCCCGCGACCTCTCCGATGCTCGAGGAGCCCGCACTCGACAGCGTCGCCCCGGCGGAGCCGCCGCCGGCCGCGGCGCCCGCACCGCCGGCCCCGTCGCCCGCACAGGCGCCTGCGCCGGCTCCCACCCCGGTGGCGGCGCCCGAGCCGCCGGCTGCCGCAGCGGCCGACGACGGTCTGGCCGACCAGCGGGCGAAGGCGGAGCGGCTCGCGCGCATCATCGTCTCGGACATCCTCCTCTACAACGCGGAGAAGTTCGAGGCGGCCCTGCCCGGCGGAAACGTCCTGGAGGCGCTCGACGCCGAGCTCGAGGAAGGGCGCTCGCTCTTCGTCCAGCGGGTCGACGCCGGGGTTCGCGACGAGAAGGACTACCTGGCCGAGGAACTCGAGCGGGTGGCCCGGGAGAGAGGACAGGGATGAGCTTCGAGCTCTCGGAACGCGAACGCGAAGACATCCTTCGCGACCTGCAGAGTCCCGACGACGAAGTGCGCAGGCTCGCGGTGGAGCGCGTGGGCGCGCTCCCGAGCGAGGAGGCGCTGCCTCGGCTGGTGGAGTGCCTCGGCGATCTCGACTGGCGCGTGCGCAAGTCGGCCGTCGAGCGGCTGGTCGCGGCGCCGGACTCCGGGATGGTGCTCGACGCGCTGATCGAGGCGCTGGCCGACGGCGAGAACCCGGGGCGCCGGAACTCCGCCGTCGAGGCCCTGGTCGACATCGGCGAGCCGGCGGTGGTGGCGCTGGTGGACACGCTGGACAGTCCCGACGTCGACGTGCGGAAGTTCGCCGTGGACGCGCTGGCCGGAGTGGGCTCCCGCTCGGCGCTCGAGGCGCTGCTCGGGACGCTCAGCGACCCGGACCCCAACGTGCGGGCCGCCGCCGCGGACGCCCTGGGCATGATCGGGGGGGACGAGAGCGCCCGCTCGCTGAAGGCGCTCGCCGTCGACGGCGAGCAGGATCACCTGGTCCGCTTCTCCGCCCTGGGGGCCCTGGCCCGTCTCGACGTCGCCGTGACCGCGGCCGAGCTGGCGCCCGCCCTCGACCAGTCCGGTCTGCGCGCGGCCGCCTTCGGGGTGCTCGGCCGGATGGACGATCCCGAGGCGGTCGAACGCCTGCGCAAGGGCGTCGTGTGCGGATCCCGGTCGACCCGGGAAGCCGCCATGCAGGCGATGCTGCGGATCCTCTCCGTGGTCGACGGGGAGCGGGGGGAGCAGATCCTGGCCGAGCTGCGCGAGTCCGCCCGCTCGGAGCCCTCGCTGGTGCCCGATCTCGTGGAGCGCCTGGAGTCCGCCGACCTCTCGGTCCGACTGGTGCACGTGCAGTTCATGGGACTGCTCGAGTGCCAGGCCTGTGCGGTCCCCATCCTGCGGGCGGGTCGGGACGAGGCGGTTCGCGAGGTGGCGCACCAGACCCTCTGGGCCCTGGGCGAGCTGGCGGAGGCCGCGCTCGACGAGGAGTGGGGCGGTCTCGACGTCGAGCTTCGCTGCGACGCGTGCGCCGTCCTGGGGCAGCTGTCCGGCGAGCGGGGACACCGGCGACTGCTCGCCGCCCTGGAGGAGGAGGACGCGGAGCTCCGCGGCACGGCCGCGCGCGCCCTCGGGCGCCGGGGCCGCAAGGAGGCCGTCCTGCCCCTGGTCCACCGCCTGGAGCAGGCGGCCCGCAGCGACGACTTCGAGGCCGAGGACGAGGTCGAGGCCGTCATCGACGGACTCGTGCGCCTGGCGGGCGACCCGGAGAACGAGACCGCCGCGGACGTGCTCGAGCACATCACCGAGCTCCTGTCGGACCGCTACGACGACGCCGGTGAGCCGGAGCGTCACGCCATTGCCTCGGTCATGGGCCAGATCGGTCGGCCCGCCGACGCCGAGCTGGTGAGCATGCTCCTGAAGGATCCCAGCGCCCGGGTGCGGCGGGCCGCGGTCGACGCGCTCTCCCGCCTGGATGCCGGGGTGAACAGCGAGCCGCTGCGCCTGGCGCTGGCCGACGAGTCGCCCTCGGTGCGCGTGGCCGCGGCGGCCGCGCTCGGCGGATCGCGCAGCGAGTCCGCCCTGGACGACCTCCGCCGGCTCCTCCACGACGAGGACGAGCGGGTTCGCGCGGCGGCGGTGCGCGCCATGGGCGTCGTGGCCGAGCGCGCCGGAGGCGAGGCGGCCGCCGCCGTCGTCGAGCAGGTCGGTCTCGTGCTCTCGGACTGCGGCGCCGTGGCCATGGCGGGCGCGGAGGCCCTGCATCGCATCGGAGGCGAGTCGGCCGCGCGGGTGGTGGCGGGCCTGCTCACCCGGAACGAGCCCGAGCTGGTCCAGGCGGCCATCGCCTGCATCGGCGAGCACGGGGACGCCGCGTGCGTGGAGGATCTGCTCGCCCTGGTCGTCCACGACGCCTGGGCGGTTCGCGCCGAAGCCATCCAGACCCTGGCCGAGCGCCGGGTGGTGAAGGCGCTTCCCTCCATCCTGAGGCGGCTGGAAGCCGAGCAGGACGACTTCGTGCGCGACGTCATCCTGCGCGCCCTCCGGCGGCTCGAGGAGCTGCAGTGAGCCTCGCCGGCGGACAGTCGCTCGCGATGAGTGATTCGGAGTTCCGGATGTTCGCGGAGCTCCTGAGGGGCCACTGCGGCCTGCACTTCACCGAGGACTCGCGCTTCCTGCTGGAGAAGCGGCTCGAACGCCGGGTGCGGGAGCTCGAGCTCGGGAGCTTCGGAGCCTACCACTACTTCATCCGCAACGATCGCGACGGGGCGGCGGAGTTCGCGCGGGTCATCGACGAGCTCACCACCAACGAGACCTACTTCTTCCGCGAGCTCAACCAGCTCCGGGCGCTGGTCGACGAGATCCTGCCCGAGCTCGTGCTCCAGCGCCGATCCAGGGGCTCGAGCTCGCCGCTCACCCTCTGGTGCGCGGGCTGCTCGAGCGGCGAAGAGCCCTACACCATCGTGATCATGGCCAAGGAGGCCGGTCTCGAGCCCGGCCGCGACATCCGGGTCTACGCCAGCGACATCTCCCGCTCCATGCTGAAGAAGGCCAGGCGGGGGGTCTACCGCGAGGCGTCGTTCCGCGAGACCCGGGACGAGATCCGCAAGCAGTACTTCTCGTCCGCCGACGGACTCTGGCGCATCCACGACGACGTCAAGAAGCACGTCGACTTCATCCATCTCAACCTGATGGACGAGGACAAGCTCGCCCTTCTCGGCTCGATGGACGTGATCCTCTGCCGGAACGTGATCATCTACTTCGACTCCGAGACGAAGAAGGCCGTGATCGGGCGCTTCCACGACAAGCTCCGCCCGGGCGGGTACCTGCTCCTCGGGCACTCCGAGTCGCTGATCAACATCACCAGCAGCTTCGAGCTGAAGCACCTGAAGAACGACCTGGTCTACCGGCGGCCCGTGGCGGGCGAGGAGGTCCGCGACCCCTGGCACCAGGCGGCGGAGGCCGCGCTGGCCACCGAAGGCGCCCTCGACGAGGAGGACGAGCGATGATGCGCCAGGAGCTCATCCGCGTCCTCGTGATCGACGACTCGGCGTTCAGCCGCCAGACCATCACGCGGATGCTCAAGACGTCGCCCCTGGTCGACGTCATCGGCGTCGCGCGCGACGGCGAGGAGGCCCTCCGCAAGACCCTCGAGCTGAAGCCGGATCTGATCACCCTCGATCTCGAGATGCCGCGCATGGACGGCTTCACCTTCCTGCGACTGGTCATGGCGAAGAGCCCGACCCCGGTGGTGGTCGTGAGCGGCCGGTCCGGCGAGGACGAGGTGTTCAAGGCCCTGGACCTGGGGGCGGTCGACTTCATCGCGAAGCCCTCGTTGCGGGCCAGCACCGAGCTGCAGGGGATCCAGCAGGAGCTGATCCGCAAGGTCCACGCCATCCGCGAGCTGCGGATCGACAAGGTGAGCGAACGCATCCAGACGGCGCCGCCGGTGCTCGCGAGTCGGGCCCAGCGGATCGACCGGATCCCGCCGGTCGTGGTGATCGGCTCCTCGACGGGCGGGCCGGCCGCGCTGATGCAGGTGCTCGGAGCCTTCTCGGAGGCGCCGCCCTGTGCGTTCCTGGTGGCGCAGCACATGCCGGGCGGGTTCACCAAGGGCTTCGCCGAGAGGCTCGATCGCCTGACGCCGCTGTCCGCGCGGGAGGCGTCCGGGGGCGAGGCGCCGGAGCCCGGCAGCGTGCTCGTAGCGCCAGGGGGGCACCATCTGGAGCTCGAGTCCCGGCGGGGCGGCATCGTGACCTCGGTGGTCGAGCACACCGGTGAGGACAAGTACACGCCGTCCGTGGACCGCCTCTTCAAGTCGGCCGCCAAGCACTTCGGCTCCGACCTGCTGGCGGTGGTGTTGACCGGGATGGGCGACGACGGCAAGCGCGGGGCGATCGCCGTCAAGGAGTCAGGCGGTCGGGTGATCGCGGAATCGGAGGAGACGGCGGTGATCTTCGGGATGCCGCAGCAGGCGATCCGGAGTGGCGCGGTGGACCACGTGTTGGCCCTCGGCGACATCCCGGCCGCGATCCAATCGGGGGTGGAGGGTGTTCGCACCGACGCAGCAGCGGGGAGGACCTCGGGATGAGTGACGAAGTCCCCAAGAAATCGTACGAGCGAGGCGAGGCGGTCCTGCAGATCTTCCAGAGGGGTGCCGACTTCACACGGCAGCTCCTGGCGGAGAACGAGCAGCTCCGCTCGCAGATCCAGGGCATCAACGATCGGCATACCCAGGCCGCGCAGGACGACGGCGAGTGGGGGAAGCTGCGCGAGGAGCTCCTGGAGCGCATCCAGCACCTCCAGGCGGAGAACAGCGACATCCTCGAGCGGCTCCGGGCCGTGGAGGCGGAGAACCAGCAGTTCGCCGGCCGCTACCTCGAGATCGAGGAGGAGAACAACAACCTCGCCAACCTCTACGTGGCGAGCTACCAGCTGCACTCCACCCTGGACCCGAGCGAGGTGCTCAAGGTCATCCTCGAGATCGTCATCAACCTGATCGGCGCCGAGGTGTTCTGCGTGTACGTGATGGACGATCGGGCGAACGTCCTGGAGCCCGTGGCGTCGGAAGGGGAGCCCATCGGGAGCTTCCCGAAGGTGGCGCTGGGCGAGGGCTTCGTCGGCGAGGCGGTGGCGTCGGGCGACGTGGTGACCCGCGACCCGCATGGGGCCGACGTCGCCGACCTGGTGGAGGCCGGAGCCGTGGTCTGCATCCCGCTCCGCGTCCAGGACAAGCCGGTGGGCGCCATCGCGATCCACAGCCTGCTGCAGCAGAAGGACGGCTTCTCGCCCCTCGACCAGGAGCTGTTCACGCTGCTGGCGGGGCACGCGGCGACGGCGATCTTCGCGTCGAGGCTGCACTCGCAGTCCGAGCGGAAGCTGAACACGATCCAGGGCTTCATCGATCTGCTGACGAAGTGAGAGGCCCGATCGGAGAATCGCACTGACGGGGAGCGGAGCGAGGCCCTCCCGG
The DNA here is from genome assembly GCA_050618075.1 of Myxococcota bacterium. Lineage (GTDB taxonomy): Bacteria > Myxococcota_A > UBA9160 > UBA9160 > UBA4427 > JBNLVL01. The sequence goes on along the minus strand of JBNLVL010000007.1, from coordinate 276,027 downwards.
AAGGATGAGCAAGGAGTTGACCATGGCGAACCACCGAATCCTGATCGTCGAAGACAGCCCGACGATGCGGCAGCTGCTCGTGTTCGCACTCAAACGCCTCAAGAACGTCGAGATCATCGAGGCTCAAGACGGCATGGACGGCTTGCGCAAGGTGACGAGCGACCACTTCGACCTCGCGCTGGTCGACATCAACATGCCGGTGATGGACGGCCTCAAGCTGATCAGTCTCATCCGCGGTGAGGACAACCTCAAGGAGATGCCCATCTGCGTGATCACGACCGAGGGCGCCACCGAGGATCGGGAGCGGGCGCTGACGCTCGGCGCCAACGAGTATCTGACCAAACCCATCCAGGCCAACCGCGTCCTCTCCGTCGCCAAGAGCCTGCTCAAGATCGAGTAGGCCGCCCATGAATCCCGAGTCCGTCGTTTCGCGCGGCGCGTTCCAGCGTCGCTTCATGGCGATGACCGCGGTCGCCTCACTGCTCACGATCGGCCTGATCAGCGCCTATCTGCTCATGCTGCTCCGGCTCCCCAGGGACCTGTGGGTCGGCTTCGGCCAGATCACGGGCGGGTTCTTCCTGGTGCTCTTCCCGTTGTCCGGCTGGGCCAGCGCGCGCTCGAGCGCGCCCATCCTGGACCACCTCTCGGCGGTCGAGAAGGGGACCGACGGCCCCGAGACCCTGGAGCGGGGCCTGCGCGCGCTCTCCCGGCTCCCGAGGTACCAGTTCGCGACCGGGCTCCTGTGGTGGCTTCTCGGGGGTGTGCTGGTGGGCGGCGCCATGGACCTCCGCTACGAATCGTTCGGCGCCTTCCAGAACCTGGTCATGGTCCTGGCGGCGCTGTCCGGCGGCTTCATCACCTCCACGTTCCTCTTCTTCGCGCACCGGATCGCCTTCGCCGGGCTCCAGACCGGGCTCGCCGAGCAGGTGGCGGACCTCGGGCGCCGCGCCGAGCTGGTGCAGACCGTCTCCATCCGCCAGAAGCTCGTGGTCGCCGTCACGGGCGTGACCTTCGTGACGGTGGCCTTCGCGATGTGCCTCTCGTACGTGGTGTCGAGCCGCCGGCTCGAGGCCAGCCAGGCCGGGCTCCAGGGCAGGTTCCTCGAGGCGGCGATGAACGACTGGGGAGCCGATCCGATCCCCATGGACGGCGAGTGGTTTGCCGCCATCGAGGATCGCGCACGCGAGCTGGGCATCGCGGGCGACCTGCTGGTGATCGACGGCGGGCGCGCCGAGGTCGTCGCCGGTCGCCCGGATGCACTGATCGGCTCCGAGATCGCCCTCGTCTCCTCGGGCGGCGCCGCCGGCGACAGCCTCTCCCTCGACTCCCCGAACGTCTACGCCTGGCGCCAGGTCGGGGCCGATGGGTCGCTGCTGGTGGCCGTGAAGTCGTGGTCCGCCGCCGCGGACGGCGGGTCCGGGCTGGTCGGGGCCTTCGTGCTGATGCTGTCGATCGCCGCGGGCATCGCCTTCGCGCTGTCCCGGGTGCTCGCCGACGACCTCGGAGACACCGCGGTGGAGATCCGGGGCGAGGTCGAGCGCATGGCCTCCGGCGACCTGCGCGGGGGCCGCGTCCTCGAGACCGGCGACGAGCTCGGCTCCCTGGCGCGCTCCTTCGAGCAGATGGTGGCTGCGGTGCGCCAGACCGTCGCCAGCGTCACCGGCGCGGCGGACCGCGTGGACGGGACGGCGGGGGAGATCGCGGAGATCGCCCAGAGCGTGTCCACCGGTGCCAAGGACCAGGCCGAGGGCGTCCAGCAGGCCGCAAAGCTCATGGAGGGTGTGAACCGCCAGGTCGAGGGCGTCTCCCAGGCCGCCCAGGAACTGAACCTCCTGGTGGAGGAGTCGAGCAGCTCGATCCTCGAGATGGGGGCGGCGGGCGACGAGCTGAACGACACCGCGGGGGTGCTGCTCTCCAAGGTGGACGAAGTGTCCACCTCCATCGAGCAGATGGTCCGGAGCGTGAAGCAGATCGCATCCAACACCGAGTCGCTGTCGGATGCGTCGGGCGAGACCTCGGCGAGCATGGAGGAGATGGCCAGCGCCATGCGCCAGGTCGACGTGATCGCGGAGGAGACCGCCCGGCTCTCCCGCGGCGTGATCGAGAGCGCCGAGCAGGGGCACGACAAGGTGCGGCAGACGATCTCGGGCATGGAGTCGATCCGCATCGCCACCGAGACCGCCGAGAACGTGATTCGCGGCCTCGGCTCGCGGGCGGTCGAAATCGGGGCGATCGTCGACGTGATCGACGACGTCGCCGACGAGACCAACCTCCTCGCGCTCAACGCCGCCATCATCGCCGCCCAGGCCGGCGACCAGGGCAGGGCGTTCTCGGTGGTCGCCGACGAGATCAAGGAGCTCGCCGACCGCGTGCTCGCCAGCACCAAGGAGATCGGCGGACTCATCCGCTCGGTCCAGGAGGAGAGCGCGAACGCCGTGGGCGCCATCGAGGAGGGATCGCGGAGCGTGGCCTCGGGCGTGCAGATGTCGATGGAGGCGGGAAGCAGCCTCGAGGACATCACCCGCGCCAGCCGCGAGTCGGGGACCCGGATCCAGGAGATCGTCCAGGCGGTGCGCGAGCAGACCAAGGCGGCGGGGCACGTCGTCGAGCTGATGGTGCGCGTCAGCGAACGGGTCGAGGCCATCCAGCAGGCCACCAGCGAGCAGGACCGCGGAAACGAAGTGGTCTTCCGGTCCTCGGTCGCGATGCGCGAGGTGGCGACCCAGCTCCGGGGGACCACCGAGGAGCAGGCCCGGGGCGGGGCGCGCATCCGCGAGAGCATCGACGGCGTCCGCGAAGCCGTCGAGGCGATCAATCGCGCGATCCAGGTCCAGTCCGAGTCGAACGGCGAGCTGGTGCGGTTCTTGGAGGAGGTGTCCTCCAGGACGGCGGCCAACGAGCAGTCGGCGGCGCGCATGGAGACCGCGACCGAGGCACTCCGGGGGCAGTCCCGGGCGCTCCACGACGACGTCCGCAAGTTCGAGATCTGAGCGCGCTTCGGCCCCCCGACCGGCGTGCTATCCCTTCGCGGATGGTCCGCGCCCGATCCCTCCGCGTTGCGCCCCAAATGCTCCCGGTGCTCGGGTTGCTCGCGCTCGCGGGCGCCACCGGCTGCGGCTACACGTTCGTGGGCGCCGCGGCCTCCGGGGAGCCCGGCGGCCCCGGCGGCCCCGGCGGCCCCGGTGGCGTCACGGTGGCGATCCGGACCTTCGAGAACTCGACCGCCGAGCCCGGCGCCGAGCTGGTGATGACCGACGCTCTGCGCCGCGACCTGTTCGACCGGCCCGGAGTGCGGGTGGTCCCCGATTCCCAGGACGCCCGCTGGACCGTGCGCGGTCGCGTGGGCGACGTGCGGATCCGCACCGAGACCTTCTCGTCGGTGGTGCTCGCCCTCGAGCACTCGCTCACGCTGCGCGTGTCCGTGGAGATCCGGGATCCGGAGGGGCAGGAGCTGCGCCTCTCGGAGTCCGCCCTCTCGGCCACCGAAGTCTTCCTGGCGAGCGCCGACGTGGAGGTGAGCCGCAAGAACCGCGCGGAGGCCCTCCGGCGGGTCGCCGGTCTCATCGCGGACCGGGTCGGCGACGCCCTCGAGCTGGAGACCGCGCCGTGAAGCTGTCCGAGCTGCTCGAGGAGCTCGCCAAGGGCCGCATCCGGCCGGCCTATCTGCTCGCGGGCGACGAGCTCCTGCTGCGGGACGACGCCCTGGCGGCGCTGCGGGCGGCGGTCCTCGAAGGCGGCGCCGAGGACTTCAACCTGCAGCGTCTGGCCGGGGAGTCCACCCGCCCCGGAGAGCTCGAGGATGCGCTGCGGACGCTCCCGGTGATGGCGGCCCATCGACTGGTGGTCCTCCGCAGCCCCGAGAAGGCCCGGGGAGCGGGCGGCAAGGCGCTGCTCGAGTCGCTGGCGGAGTGGGTGAAGGGCGCCCGGCCCGACGCGACCGGGGTGCTGGTGGTCACCAGCGAGCGCCCGGACCGGCGCTCGCGCTGGGTGAAGGCCTTCGCCGACCCGGCCGCCGAGGTCGACTGCAAGGCGCCGACCGATGCGCGCTCGCTGGCCCGGTTCCTCGGCGAGGAAGCGAAGCGCCAGGGGATCGCCCTCGACGCCGAGGCGGCCGGGCTGCTGGCCGAGCGCATCGGTCCGCAGCTCCTCGTCCTGCGCCAGGAGCTGGCCAAGGCCTCGCTGCTCGCCGGCCCCGGCCAGCCCGTGGAACGCCGGCACGTGGAGGCGTCCACCAGCGTGCTGGCCGAGCAGCCCATCTGGGACCTGACCGACGCCATCGGCGAGGGGCGGGTCTCCGAAGCCCTGGGCCTCCTGTCCCGGCTCCAGACGGGTGGGGCGCCGGCGCCGGTCGTCCTGGGCACCCTGGCGGCGCACTTCCGGAAGCTGGCGCGGGTGCGCAGCGGCGGTCGGGTGGCCGGCCCGCCCTTCGTCGTGCGCAAGCTCGAACGTCAGGCGCGGCGCTTCAGCGTCGCCCGGCTGCGCGCCTGCCTGGGCGCGATCCACCAGGCGGACCTGTCCATCAAGGGCGCGTCGACGCTCCCCCCGGAACGCGAGCTCGAGAGGCTGGTGCTGGGACTGGCGGGCTAGCCGCCCGGCGCGCGGCTACTCGGCCTGGGCGGAGGCCGCGTTGAGGGCGCGGGTCAGGCGGGCCACGTGACGGCTCGCCCGCCGCGACGGGATGACGCCCTTGCTGGCGGCCCGGCGGATGACGCTCTCGGCGCTGCGCAGCTTCTCGGCGGCGGCGGGGTCTCCGCTCTCCAGGGCGGCGCGGAACTGCTTGACGTGGGTGCGCATGCGACCCAGCACCTCGCGGTTGCGGGCGCGGCGCTTCGCGTCCTGGCGGACGCGCTTCAGGGCAGACTTGTGGTGGGCCACGCGGGCGATCTCCTCGATGAGCGGGGCCGGATCATAGGCGCGCCCCCCAGGCAGGCGCAAGTCCGCCCCGCAGCGAAACATTCCCGGTCTGCGCAGGCCGGGCGGGACTTCAGGCCGGCCCCCGGACCGCCGATGGATACCCACGAGTCCGTTCGCTCGGGAGGGGATCGGTGTGAATTCCCATCGCTCTAGCGGCCGCCTGGCAGCCCAGATCGGTGCCTGGCTGGTGGCCGCCGTCGTGCTCGCGGCGGCCGTCGGGTCCGCCCAGGCGGAGACCGACCCGCTCGCCGCTCCCGCCTCCCCGCAGGGCTCCACCTCCGCTCCGGAAGCAGACAGCGTCGCCGCGGCGGCGGCCTCGGGTCGCACCCGGGTCGAGCGGGCCTGGTTCGGGGCCGGCGCCGATCTCGGCGCGCGCGCCAGCGCCCTGCGTCTCGAGGCGCTCGCCATGGGCGCGGACGACATGGAGGGGGCGTCGCGCGCGCTGATCGCGCCGGGGGCCGGTGATCCGAGCAGCGCCCTCAGTCGATCGCTCACGGCGGTCAATCTGTCTCCCGACCTGCCTTCGGCGCGCATGGTGGCCGCGCGGGCGCTCTGGAACGAGGGCGAGCGCGTCCAGGCCCTGGAGCAGGTCGTCGCCGGCCTGTGGGCGATTCCGCACCACGTGGAGGCGTCGCTCTGGCTGGTGTCCTCGCTGCTCACGATGCTCGTGACGGTCATGGTGTGCGGGTCGCTCGCCTTCATCGTGCTGGCCGGGCTGCGCGTGTTCTCCCACGCGGCCCACGACCTCGGCGACCTGGTCGCCCACAGCCTCCCCTCCTTCGCCGGGGCGGCGCTGCTGGGCTCGCTCCTCCTGATTCCGCTCATCTTCGGGGAGGGGCTGTTCGGAATGATCCTCGTGCTCCTCTGCCTCGGCGTCGCCTACGGAGACGCCCGCCACCGCATGGCGCTGACCCTCGCCGGCGTGCTGGTGGTGATCGGGATGTATCCGCTGGTCCAGGTGGCCGGCCGCGCGCTCGACGCGATCCAGGCCGATCCCGTGGCGACGGCGGCGCTCATGGTCGTGCGCGACTCGGCCAGCGAGGCCGACGTCGAGGTGCTGCGCAGGGTCGAGGACGAGGACACGCTGGCCGCCCACGCCCTGGCGCTGCGCGCCCGGCGCGTCGGCGACGAGGAGGCCGCCTTCCAGCGCTACACCGCGCTGCGGGAGCGCAATCCGCGGGACGCCGTGGTGCTCGCGAACCTGGGCAACCTGCACTTCCGGCGCGGCGACGTGGAGACGGCGGTGGGCTTCTACGAGAAGGCCGCCCTGCTCGAGGACTCGCCGCGCCTGCTCTTCAACCTGTCCCAGGCCTACGCGCGCCTGTTCCGGATGGAGGAGTTCGAGAAGGCGCTCCAGCTGGCCCAGAGCACCGGCGCCGACGAGGTGGCGGAGCTCTCCCGGCTCGGGGATCCGGACTTCGTGGCGGACCTCCCGATGCCGTTGGGCGATCTCGGAATGCGCCTGGTGCAGGCCTCCCGGGGCGACGCGTTCGCCGCGGTGGTGTCGGCGCCCATCGCGCCCGGCCGCCTGGGCGAGAGCTGGCTGCACGCCGCCGGCGCGCTGGTCGTCGCCGCGCTGCTCGGAAGCCTGCTGAGCGGCCGCTACGAGCGCTCGAGCCGCTGCCGGCGCTGCGGTGTGCGCATCTGCGCGCGCTGCGACGGCACGGTCTGGAACAGCGACACCTGCGACGGCTGTCACCTGCTGTTCCACCGCCCCGAGGCGACCGATGCGTCCCTGCGCATGGCGCGGCTGACCGCGCTGCGCAACCGCGAGACGCGGGTCGGTCGGCTCTCGCTGCTGGCCTCGCTGTTGATCCCCGGCATGGGCGGACTGCTCGCCCGGCGCCCGGACCTCGCGTTCGTGGGCCTGCTGTTCGCGGCCTGGGCGGCGGTCACCTTCGCGTGGCGCGGGGGCGTGGTTCCGGACCCCCTGGCCGTGGGAGCCGCCGGGCCCCTGGCGTTCATCCTCACCGGCGTGTTCTGCCTCGCCGGCTACCTGGTCGTGGTGACCTGGGGCTGGCTCATCCGACGGAGTCTCTGATCGTGGGAGTCGCGCTTCACGGCAACATCGTCGACTTCGGACTGGCCGAGGTCTTCCAGCTGATCGGTCAGCAGCGCAAGTCCGGGATGCTCGAGATCTCGCACCGCAAGCTGACGATGCGCCTGCACTTCGCCGACGGCTTCGTGGTGTCCGCGGCGCCCCACGGATCCAGCGACCACGGCGCCCTGGGCGAGCTGATGGTGCGCTGCGGGCTGCTCACCCCCGAGCGCCTCGCCGAGCTCGCCTCGGAGAGCGAGACCTCGGCGCGCCCGCTTCCGGTGGTGCTGACCGCCAGCGGGGAGGTGACCCCCGAGCAGCTCGAGTCCATGGTCGACCTGCTGACCCAGGAGACGATCTTCCAGGTCCTGCGCTGGACCGAGGGCTCGTTCCACTTCTCCGCCCGGAAGGTCGAGCACGACCGCCCCCAGGACAGGCTGCTCGCCGCCGAGCAGATCCTGATGGACGGGCTGCGGATGGTGGACGAGTGGCGGACCTTCGCCGCTCTGGTCCCGTCCGGCGACACCGTCTTCGAGCGGAGCGGATCGTTCGCCGTGTACCGCGAGCAGTACTCCGGTGACGCCGGCGAGCGCGCTGCGCTGGCCGAGCGGCTGTTCCACCTGATCGACGGTCGCCTGTCCGTGCGCCGGGTCATCGATCTCTCGCGCCTCGGGACCTTCGAGGGCACCCGGATCCTCGCCGACCTGCGGCGCGCGGGCGTCATCGGCCCGGTCGATGCCAGGATCGTGCGGCGTCTCAGCCAGAGCGAGAGCGACTGGAAGCCCGTGTTCCAGCGGGTGCGCTGGGCGGTGGCGGTGTGCGTGCCGCTGCTCGTGCTCGGCTTCGCGACGGCGCTCACGTTCGGAGCCGACGGGCCGCTGGCCCGGATCCCGGTGGCGTCGCCCCCGGACCGGCCCGGCTGGGCGATTCCGCGGGATCCGGTCGAGACCTCCCGCCAGGCCTTCCAGGTCCGCCGCCTGCGCAACGCCCTCGAGACCCGGCGCTACCTCGAGGGGGACTGGCCGGCGTCGCTCGCAGGCGTGGCCGCGTTGACGCCCTCCGAGGCCGCAGCCTACTATTACGTGCGACGCGAGGACGACATCCTGCTCCTCGCACCGCAACGCTGAGCCCCTCGCTGGTTCCGATCGATCCGCGGGTCCCGTCCTCCCGCCAGCGCGGGCCGCAATCACGGCGGACCGCAAGCGCGCGAGCCGCCGTCGGAGTCCACACTGGCCGAGTCCTCGACAAGCACCCGCCAGACCCTCATCTTCGAAGACAACCCCTCCGCCTCGGCGCTCTACGGACCCGGGGACACGACGCTCCGCCTGATCGAGAAGGAGCTCGGGGTGGACGTGCGCGCGCGCGGCAACCAGGTCCGACTCGTCGGCAGCGAGGAGGGCGTCGCCACCGCGCGCCGCGTGCTCGAGCAGCTCTACGGGCTGGTGCAGGAGGGGCGCGAGCTCCAGGCCCGCGACGTCCGCCAGGCCCTGCGCATCGTGGTCGAGAAGCCCGAGGCCGAGCTCCGGGACGTGTACGAGGACGTGCTCGCGTCGGTCGGCTCCCGCCACACCATCGGGGCCAAGAACCTCTCCCAGCGACGCTACGTCGAGGCGATCCAGGGCCACGACCTCACCCTGGCGGTCGGGCCCGCGGGCACGGGGAAGACCTACCTCGCGATGGCGATGGCCGTGGCCGCGCTCAATCGGCGGGAGGTCTCGCGGATGATCCTGACGCGCCCGGCGGTGGAGGCCGGAGAGAAGCTCGGCTTCCTGCCCGGCGACCTCGCCGAGAAGGTGAACCCCTACCTCCGACCCCTGTACGACGCGCTCCACGACATGATGGACTTCGAGAAGGTCGGCCGGCTGATGGAGCGCGGGGTCATCGAGGTCGCTCCGCTGGCGTTCATGCGCGGCCGCACCCTGAACGACTCCTTCGTCATCCTCGACGAGGCCCAGAACACCACCTCCGAGCAGATGAAGATGTTCCTCACTCGCCTCGGCTTCAATTCGAAGGCGGTGATCACCGGCGACCTCACCCAGATCGACCTCGGCCGCGAGACCCGGAGCGGCCTGGTGGAGGCGTGCCAGGTGCTCGACGGCGTCGAAGGGATCGGCTTCATGCGCTTCAGCGAGGCCGACGTCGTGCGCCACCCGCTGGTGCAGTCGATCATCCGGGCCTACGACCAGGCGCGCGCGTCGGCGGTCGAGCCGGCCAGGCCCGCCGAGGAAGGGAACGGCTCGGAGGGATGAGCGTCGCCATCTCGGGGCCGCCTCCCGACGCGGAAGGTGCCAGGGTCGACCTCGGGCTGCTGCGCCGGCGGACCCGCGCGCTGCTCGGCGCGCTGGGACACGCCCGCTCGGAGCTCTCGCTCTCGCTGGTCGACGATCCGGAGATTCGTCGTCTCAACCGCGAGTGGCGGAAGATCGACCGGGCGACCGACGTTTTGTCGTTCTCGCTGCTCGAGGGCGAGCACGGCCGGCGCAGGGGACGACTGCTGGGCGACGTCGTGGTGAGCGTCGAGACCGCGGCCCGCCAGGCGCGGCGCGCCCATCGATCCCTGGACGAGACCGTGATCCGGCTCGTGATCCACGGCGTGCTCCACGTGCTGGGCCACGACCACGTGCGTCCCAGGGAGACGCGGGCCATGCGCGCCGAGGAGCGCCGCCTCTGGCAGGAGCTTCGGGGGTGAGCGCCCGGGGCCGCGCGCTGTGTCTCGCGGGCTTCGCGCTCGCGCTGTTCGCGGCCTTCCCCCATCCCGTGGGCGGCCGCGTCGTCGACCTGGGATGGCTGGTCGCCTGGCTCGTGCCCGGTCTCCTGATCGCCGGGCTCGAGGGGCTCGCGCCCGGACGCGCGGCGCGCGACGCACTGCTCGCGTCGCTGGCCGGCCACGGTCTGGTCCTCCACTGGATCTTCGTGGTCACCGTCAGCTACGGCCACGCGCCGGCCGCGGTCGGCGTGCTGGCACCGCTGCTCCTCTGCCTCTACATCGCCGGCAGCGCCACCGCCTTCGGCGCGGCCTGGTCGCTGCTGCGCCGGGCCGGGCTGGGGGGGCCGTGGGCGGCGGCCGCCCTGTGGACGGCCATGGACCACGCGCGCTCGTTCGTCCTCACGGGCTTTCCGTGGGCCACCCTGGGCTACGCCCAGCACGAGAACGCGGCGCTCCTGGGCTTCGTGCAGTGGACCGGCGTCTACGGTCTGTCCTTCGTGACGGCCCTGGGAAGCGCCGCGGTGGTCGAGGCGCTGCTCGCCCGGCGCGCGGGGCGGCCGGTTCCCGTGTCGGTGTGGAGCGCCGCGGCCGCGGTCGGGATCCTGCAGGTCGCCGGCGCCTGGACGCCGGACCCCTCGCCCGGGCCCGATGCGCCGCGAATCCGCGTCGCCGCGCTCCAGGGCAACATCGACCAGGGGAACAAGTGGAGTCGCGAGTGGGCCGGCCGGACCCTGGGGATCTACGAGGAGCTCGCACGCACGGCGGCCGGGGCGGGAGCCCAGGTGATCGTCTGGCCCGAGACGGCGGTCCCCGGGGCGCTCGACGTGGATCCGCAGATGCGGCTGCGGATCGAGAAGCTGGCCCTCGAGACCGGGGCGGTCCACGTGGTCGGGAGCGTGGGTATCGAGAGCGACGGCGGCGGCGGCTACCGCTACTTCGACAGCGCTTTCGTGCTCGCCACCACCGGTGAGGTGGTCACCCGCTACGACAAGAGCCACCTGGTGCCCTTTGGGGAGTACATCCCCCTGCGCGACTGGCTCGGGCGATTCGTGAGCGCGGTGGCGCGCGGCATCGCCTCTGCGGACGTGACGGCCGGCGCGGCGCCCCGGGCCCTCGAGCTGTCCGTGCCGGGTCGCGGCGGGAGCGCGGCCAGCGCGGTGAAGGTGGGGGTGCCGATCTGCTATGAACTGCTCTTCCCGGACCTGGTGCGGCGCTTCGTGAAGGATGGGGGGCGGGTCCTGTTCGGGATCACCAACGACGCCTGGTACGGGAGGACCGGGGCTCCCCACCAGTTCCTGGCGATCACGGCGCTGCGCTCGGCCGAGACCGGCGCGTGGACCGTGCGAGCGGCGAACACGGGTGTCTCGGCGGTGATCGACGGCCGCGGCCGGGTGCGGGAACGAACCGCGATCTTCGAGCGGGGTCTGATCGTGTCGGACGTCCCGCTGCGGCCGGACCCGGCGCCGGAGACCTTCTACACGCGACACGGCGACGTGTTCGCATGGACCTGCTGGGCCGCGACGGCCCTGGCGCTGGCCGGAGCCTGGCGCCGGCGACCGGAGCAGGCGAGAGAGACGGAGTCATGAGCGAATCCCAGTCCGAGATCACCCTCGATCGCGCCGAGCTCGTCGAGCGCCTGGAAGCCCTGCGCTCCCGCTTCGACGAGTTCCGGGGGCGTCTTTGACCTCGCTGGACTGAACGCCCGCCGCGAGCGCCTGGAAGCCGACTCCGCCCGCCCGGATCTCTGGGACGACCGCGAGAAGGCCGAGCAGGTGCTGCGCGAGAAGAACGCGATCGACTCCGAGCTCGCGCTCTACGACGGGCTCGCGCGCTCGCTCGAAGACGCCCAGGTGCTGATCGAGCTCGCCGAGGAGGCCGACGATGCCGAGACCCGGTCCGAGGCGGCCGAGCAGCTCGCCGCGGCGGGTGCGGCCCTCGACGAGGCCGAGCTGCGCCAGCTGCTGGGCGGCGAGCACGACCGTTCGCCGGCGATCGTCTCGATCAACTCCGGCGCCGGCGGCACCGACGCCTGCGACTGGGCGGAGATGCTGCTGCGCATGTACCTGCGCTGGGCCGAGCGCCACGGCATGAAGACCGAGATCCTCGACCTGCAGGGCGCCGAGGAGGCGGGCATCCGCAGCGCCACGGTGAGCGTCACCGGCGACTTCGCCTACGGCTACCTCAACGCCGAGCAGGGGGTCCACCGCCTGGTGCGCATCTCGCCGTTCGACTCCCAGGCGCGTCGCCACACGGCCTTTGCCAGCGTGACCGCGGTGCCCGAGATCGCCGACGACGTCGATGTGGAGATCGACGAGAGCGATCTCAAGATCGACACCTACCGCGCCAGCGGGGCGGGCGGACAGCACGTCAACAAGACCGACTCCGCGGTGAGAATCACCCACGTTCCCAGCGGCATCGTCGTGCAGTGCCAGAACGAGCGGTCCCAGCACAAGAACAAGTCGTCGGCCATGAAGGTGCTGAGGGCGCGGCTGTTCGAGCTCGAGCGCCAGAAGCAGGAGGCCAGGCTCGCGGCGCTGGCCGGCGAGAAGCAGGAGATCGGGTTTGGCAGCCAGATCCGCTCCTATACGCTCCACCCGCAGCAGCGGGTCAAGGACCATCGCACGAACCTCGAAGTGGGGAACGTGGACGGCGTCCTGGACGGTGATCTGGACGCATTCATCAGGGCGACCCTGCTCCAGAAGTCGGGTCGCAAGCGAAGCGAGTCATGAGCGAGTACGAGCGAGAGGCCAGGAAGGGGAGGCTGGACGCCCTGCGGGAGTCCGGCGTCGACGTCTTTCCCGCCACGGTGGGCGCGCGGACGCCCGTCGCCGAGATCCTCGAGAAGTGGGAGGGCACCGACGCGGCCACGCTCGAGGCCGAGCCGCCGCCGGTCTCCGCGGTGGGGCGGGTCATGGCCTCCCGCTCGTTCGGGAAGCTCGTGTTCCTGCGCATCCGCGAGGACGGCGCCCACATCCAGGTGAGCGCGCGCAAGAGCGAGCTCGACCCCGAGGTCTTCGCGTTCGTGAAGAAGCTCGACGTGGGCGACTTCATCCGGGTGGAGGGCGTGCTCTGGCGCACCAGGACCGACGAGCTCACCGTCGACTCGCGCAGGGTCGAGATCCTCTCGAAGGCGCTGCGACCCCTGCCCGAGAAGTTCCACGGGCTCCAGGACGTGGAGCGGCGCTTCCGTCAGCGCTACCTCGACCTGCTGGTCAACGACGCGTCCCGACGGGCGGCCGTGGTGCGCAGCCGCACCATCACGGCCATGCGTTCGTTCCTCGACGCCCGCGGCTTCCTCGAGGTGGAGACGCCGGTCCTGCAGCCCCTCTACGGCGGGGCCTTCGCGCGGCCCTTCGTGACCCACCACAACACCTATCAGCAGGACCTCTACCTGCGGATCTCCGACGAGCTGTACCTGAAGCGCCTGGTGATCGGCGGACTCGACCGGGTCTACGAGATCGGCCACAACTTCCGCAACGAGGGCGTGTCGCGGAAGCACAACCCCGAGTTCACGATGATGGAGTGCTACCAGGCCTACGCGGACTACGGCGACATGATGGATCTCACCGAGGCCATGGTGCAGGAGATCGCCGGGCGGGTCTGCGAGTCCACCACGGTCGAGTTCCAGGGGGAGCGCATCGACCTGGGCGGGGCGTGGAAGCGGGTGACCCTCCACGACGCCATCGAGGAGGCCACGGGCATCGACATCCTCGCCGCACCGGACCTGGAGTCCCTGCGCGAGGCCGCCCGGTCGAAGGACATCGATCCCGGTGACGCGCCCACCTGGGCCGTGCTGGTCGACGACCTGTTCAGCGACCACGTCGAGCGCACCCTGGTCCAGCCCACCTTCATCACCGACCACCCGGTGGAGCTCTCGCCGCTCGCGAAGATGCGCACCGACGACCCCCGGCTGGTCGAGCGCTTCGAGCCCTTCGTCGCGGGCATGGAGATCGGCAACGCCTTCAGCGAGCTCAACGATCCCGAGGACCAGCGCCGTCGCTTCGAGGCCCAGCAGCAGCGGCAGGACGAGGGGGACGAAGAGGCGCAGCCCCTGGACGAGGAATTCCTGCTGGCCATGGAGCACGGCATGCCGCCCACCGGCGGGCTGGGCATCGGTGTCGATCGGCTCGCCATGATCCTGGCGGACGTCCCCACCCTGCGCGAGATCCTGCTCTTCCCCCACATGAAGCCCGAGGCGCCCGGCGACGACGGGCCGGGCGACGCCGGCTGATGGAGGGCGGCGTGGTCGACGTGCTCTGGAAGTGGCTGTCCGCCGGCGGGGGCACGCTCGCGCTGTCGTTCATCGTCGCCCTCGCCCTGGGCATCGTGGCCCTGACCGTCTTCTACCTGGGCTCGGCGGTCGTCGTGCTGGAGCGCTTCGCCCGGGCGGCGAAGCACCCGTTGCGCGTGGTGATCGCCGCGGTCCTGGCGAGCCTGGCCATGGCGGCGGCCAGCGTGCGGGTGGTCGTCGACGAGGCGCCGGTGCTGTCCTGGGGCGACTGGCTCTGGGAGCTGGTCCCGGCGTGGGGCTGGGCGGCCGTCGTCACCGGGGTCGTCTGCGCCGTGGTGTGGGCCGCGCTGCGCTGGCTGGCGCCCGCCGCGCTGGGCCGCGCTGCCCTGGTCTGGCTGGGGCTGGCGGTCTCGCTCTGGCTCGGGTCGGCGGCGAACCCCGGCTTCGCCGCGGTGCCGCTGGTGGCGGTGGGCGGCTGCGCCGCGATCTTCGCCTGGAGGCGGCGCACCTCGGACCGGGGCCCCGGCGAGCTCGAGCGCCTGGCGCGCTGGCTGGGCGCCGCGCTGGCGCCGGCGCCGCTCGTGGCCCTCGCCCTGGGCGAGCCGAGCGTCGATCTCCAGGCCTCGGGGACCGGGCTGGTCGGTCTCTTCTTCACGATCGTCGGCCTGGGGCTGCTGCCCCTGGCGGCGGCGGGGCTCTTCGACCTGCGCCGCTCGGTCGAGTGGTTCATCGCCACCCGCTACCTGGTGGCGAAGCGCCGTCAGGTCTTCATCTCGGCCATCACCGGGATCTGCGTCGCGGGCATCGCCGCCGGGGTCTGGCTGATCATCGTGGTGATGTCGGTGATGAACGGGTTCGAGAAGACCTGGCGCGACGAGATCGTGGGCAACCGCGCCCACTTCACGGTGCACCACGGCTACGGCTCCTTCGGAGACTACGGTCCGGTGCTCGAGGTGGTGCGCGGCACCGAGGGCGTGGTCGGCGCCTCGCCCTATCTCGACGCCGAGGGCATGGTGCGCGGCAGCGGTGGCCAGATCTTCAGCGTGCGCGTGCGCGGGATCGACCCGCGGAGCGTCGGCGACGTGACCGACCTCTCCGAGGACCTGATCTCGGGATCGCTCGGGGCCCTGGTCGATCCCGGGTCCGGCAACGGCGCGGGGTCCACGGACCCCGGCATCGTCATCGGAAACCAGCTGGCGGTGTCGATGAACGTGGCCGAGGGCGATTCGCTCCTGCTGATCTCGCCCTACGGCGGACCGCCGACGCCGCTGGGCCCGGCGCCGCGACTCAAGCGCTTCACGGTGGTGGGCGTCTTCGAGTCGAGCTTCTTCCAGTACGACGAGGTCTACACCTACGTGGACCTGCCGGCGGCCCAGGACTTCCGGAAGGCCGGCGACGTGATCGACGGCATCGAGGCCCGCACCACCGACTTCTACCGCTCCCAGCGCGTCGCCGACGACGTGCGCAACGCCCTCGACTATCCGTACTACACGCGGGACTGGAAGGAGTTCTTCCCGGCCTTCTTCCAGGCGCTCAAGACCGAGCGCGTGATGATGTTCATCCTGCTGATGATGATCATGGTCGTGGCGGCATTCGTCATCGTGGCGACCCTCATCATGATGATCATGGAGAAGTCCGCGGACATCGCGATCCTCAAGGCCATGGGCGCCGAGGACGCCACCATCGAGCGGATCTTCGCCCTCGAAGGCACGCTCATCGGACTGGTCGGGACGGCCATCGGGGTGGTGGCCGGCGTCGCCGTCACGAAGCAGCTCTGGTGGATCCAGGAGCAGGTCGAGCGCGTGACCGGCATCGACACGCTCCCGGCCAGCGTCTACCAGTTCTCGCGTCTGCCCTCGGAGATCGACCCCTTCCAGATCGCCCTCGTGGGCGGGGCCGCCATGGTGTTCTCGCTGGGCGCGACGCTGCTCCCGAGCCGGCAGGGCTCGAGGCTCGATCCCGCGGAGTCCCTCCGATATGAGTGACGCGCGGCCGCTGGTCGAGGTGACGGGGCTCTCCCGGTCGTTCGACGCCGGAGGGGGGACCATCCACGTCCTCAGGGACCTCGACCTCTCGCTCGAGGCCGGCGAACGGGTCGCCGTGGTCGGGCAGTCCGGCGTGGGCAAGACCACCTTCCTGCAGATCCTCGGAACCCTGGACCACCCCACCTCGGGCGACGTGCGTTTCCGCGGCGAGCCCGTGTTCGACAAGGACCCGGCCGCGCTGGCGAAGCTGCGCAACGAGTTCCTCGGCTTCGTCTTCCAGTTCCACCACCTGCTCCCCGAGTTCAGCGCGGTCGAGAACGTGATGATGCCGGGCCTGATCGATGGGCTGGCGCCCGCCGACATCCGCGAGCGGGCCGAGTCGATCCTGCGCGACGTCGGCCTGGCGCATCGCCTGGAGCACCCGATCGGCAAGCTCTCCGGGGGCGAGCGCCAGCGGGTGGCCGTGGCCCGGGCGCTGGTGCTCGACCCGCCGCTGGTGCTGGCCGACGAGCCCACGGGCAACCTCGACCCCACGATCGGCGCGCAGATCTCCGACCTGCTGCTGGAGATGAATCGCGCGCGCGGCACGACCCTGGTGGTGGTGACCCACAGCGAACGCATGGCCGACAAGCTCGGGCGCACCCTGGTGCTGGAGGACGGCCGCCTCCGGCCCGCCGGCGAGGGGCCGGGCGCCGGGCTGTTCTGATCGGCTAACTCATCGCCGGTAAAGGGGAATTCCTCGGGACCGGCGCTTGCCGCTGCACCGCCGCCCCACTACCATCGCGTCGCCTCGCGCGGCAGGCAGGGGGAAATCGCTTGCGATCGCAGGGAAGGGTCGGCGGACGCCTCGCCACAGGGCTCGACGGGGCCGATGCGTACGGCGCGGCCGGCGCGGCCGGCTCAGACGAGGTGGCCGGCTCAGACGAGCGGGCCGGCTCAGACGAGCGGGCCGGTGGGCGCCCGCGGCTCTCCGCCTCACTTCGCCCAGGGCTCGCGCCGCTGCTCGCGCTGATCCTGCTGGCCGCCTCGATCGGCCCGGTCCTCGTCGGCACCGCCGCCCTGGCCCTCGAGGACCCCACCCGGGTCGCGGTCCTGCCCTTCCGCATCCACGCCCCCAGCGACCAGGGCGAGATGTCGGACACCTTCGCGCGCCAGCTGGCGGCCATTCTGGAGACCGACGAGCGGCTCGAGGTCCTCGGGCCCGACGAGGCCCGCTCGGCGCTGGAGCCGGGCGAGGACGCCGGCGAGCTCTCCGAGGGGCGGCTGCGCGAGCTGGCCCGGGAGCTCGGTGTGGTCGCCGTGGTCGCGGGCAGCATCACCGAGCTGGCGGGCCGCTTCAGTCTCGACCTGCGGGTCACGCCCGCCGCGCCCGGCGCCCGCTCGACCACCCTGGTCGACACCGCCCCCTCGCGGCCGGTGCTGGCCCAGCGCCTGGGCGAGATGGCGTCGCGGGTGGTGGCCCGGGTGGCCGGAGAGAGCGCCCCCCCGGTCGTCGCCATCGAGATGGTCGGCGCGGCGGACCTCGAGCCCGACCTCCGCGACGAGCTCGAGAGCATGGTCGGCCAGGCCTACGACCCCGACCGGGTCCAGCGCGATGCCGAACGCATGGAGACCCGGAGC
This sequence comes from Myxococcota bacterium, assembly GCA_050618075.1. Lineage (GTDB taxonomy): Bacteria > Myxococcota_A > UBA9160 > UBA9160 > UBA4427 > JBNLVL01. The sequence continues at coordinate 258,532 of JBNLVL010000007.1, read as the reverse complement.
GGCGTGGCCAGCGTCTCGGTCGAGACCGAGCGCGGCGACGTGGGCATCACGCTCCGCTTCCGGGTGGTCCGGTCGGAGATGATCTTCGGCGAGGCGTCCCTGGGTGGGGACGGTGTGCGGGTGGCCGAGGTGCGCGTCACCGGCAATCGCCGCATCGAGAGCGACGCCATCGCGAGCCGCATCCGCACCCGGGCCGGCGAGACGCTGCGTCCGGCCCAGGTCTCGGCCGACGTGCGCGAGGTCTTCGGCCTGGGCTTCTTCCGCAACGTCCGGGTCCTCAGCGAGTCGACGCCCGAGGGCGTGATCCTCACCTTCGAGGTGGACGAGAACCCGGTGGTCCGACAGATCGCGGTCACCGGCAACGAGAACGTGGAGGGAGACGAGCTTCGCGACGCGCTCACCCTCACCACGGGCTCCACCCTCGACCTGCCGCTGCTGTACGAGAACACCCAGCGGATCCAGGCGCTCTACAAGGCCAAGGGGTACTACCTGGCCGAGGTGGGCTACGAGATCCAGCCGCTCGCGTCCGAGGGGTCGGTGGCCATCGAGTTCCAGATCGACGAGAAGGAGAAGCTCCGGCTGACCCAGATCGTCTTCGTGGGCAACGAGCACTTCGACGGCGACGAGCTCACCGAGGGGTTCAACACCAAGACCTGGCACTGGTGGTCCTACGCCACCAGCTGGTTCGACCAGTCCGGAACCTACTCCGAGCCGATCTTCCTGCGCGACCTGCGCCAGGTGGAGAAGAAGTACACCGACGACGGCTACCTCCAGGTCGACGTCGGCGAGCCCGAGGTCGAAGCCAGCGAGAAGGGCATCGTGGTGGCGGTGCCGATCACCGAGGGCCCCCAGTTCAGCGTGGGGAAGATCGACGTCGCGGGCGACGACACCGTCGACCTCGATCGACTGCGCAAGAAGCTGAAGCTCGAGGAGTCCGAGGTCTTCAACCGCTCGCACCTCACCGAGGACGTGGAGCGCCTCGAGAGCCACTACACCGACCGGGGCTTCTACTTCGCCAACGTCCAGCCGGCCACGAAGCTCGACGTCGAGAGCAAGACGGTCGACGTCGAGTTCCGGGTGGAGAAGGGCCCCCTCTACTTCGTCCGCCACGTGGAGATCGCCGGCAACGATCGCACGGTCGACCGCGTGATCCGGCGCGAGATGCGGGCGGTCGAGGGGCAGCTCTACTCGGCCCGGGCCATCAACGTCTCCACCCGGCGCATCCGCGGCATCGGGTACTTCGAGGACGTCGCCTTCGAGCCCCGACAGACCGAGGACCCCTCCCAGCTCGACCTCGACCTCAACGTCGTGGAGAGGCCCACGGGCGCGTTCAGCTTCGGGGCCGGGTTCTCGACCCAGGACAGCTTCATCTTCACGGCGTCGCTCTCGGAGCAGAACCTGTTCGGTCGCGGCTACAACGTCAGTCTGTCCGCCGACCTGGGCCAGACGTCGAGCTCCTACTTCTTCTCCGTCAGCGATCCGTACTTCCTGGGGTCGGACTTCAGCCTGAGCGCCACGGTGTTCCTGCGCAACATCGAGTTCGACGACTTCGAGCAGGAGCAGCAGGGCTTCAACCTGGCCCTGGGCCACCTGCTCTCCGAGGACGGGACCTCGCGCGGGTCGTTCCGCTACAGCTTCTCGCGCCGGGAGATCAAGCAGAACACCGGCGTCAACGCGTCGGCGGTGATCTTCCGCGAGATCCTCCAGAGCAACGAGAGCTCGAGCCAGATCGGCCTGTCCTTCGACACGGACACCCGGGACGATCGCTTCGCTCCGACCAGCGGCCTGCGCTACGGCGCCAACGTCGAGTACGCGGGGCTGGGCGGCTTCGCGAACTTCCTGCGCATGGAGGGCCGCTTCGCCTGGTACATGGGCGCGCCCAAGTGGCTGATTCCCAGGTCGACCTTCGTGTTCTCGGCCCGCGCCGGGTACGCGCTGCCGTTCAACGACATCGACGACTGGGACTTCCGGGGCCTCGACGACGTGCCCGGCTGCGACCAGGACGGCTCCTGTGAGAACGTCGCGCGCCTCGACCAGATCGACGACGACCTCACGCTGCCCCTCAGCGAACGCTACTTCCTGGGAGGCATCGGCACCTTCCAGCTGCGCGGCTACGAGGCCCGCTCGGTCGGCCCCCGCCGCGCCCAGCTCACCCGCAGCGGCCTCGCCGGCACCGGGTCGCTCTTCCGCCCCGTGGGTACCGAGGTCCAGGTCAATCCCACCGACGGCACCCTGGTGGCGGTCTGCAACGACACCCCCGATCGGGTGTTCAACCAGGGCAACGGCAACGGCAAGTGCAACGAGCTCGATGACAACGACATCGACGACTTCGACGACCTGAAGGAAACCGACGTCATCGGCGGGAACAAATTCATCACCACGAGCTTCGAATACAGGTTCCCCGTGTCCGAGGAAGTCGGGCTCCAGGGCGTCCTGTTCGTGGACGGCGGCAACGCCTTCGCCGAGAACGAATCGATGTGGGACCCCCAGGACTGGCGCTATGGTTACGGCGCGGGCGTGCTGTGGTTCTCCCCCTTCGGGCCCCTGCAGCTGGTCCTCGGCTTTCCGATCGACCCCCTCGAGGACGAGAAGAGCCCCGTGTTCGAGTTCTCGGTGGGCGGATTCGGGATCTGAGGTCCTCGCCGCGCCCCGGGGCGGGACGTCCGCGAAGGGAACATCGGAAGGGAACATCGCATGGGACGGCGCCCGGCGCGCCCGACCTGCCGACCGAACCAGGGCCCGGGTCGTTCTCGCCCGCTTCCGGGCGCGGGCCCGGGCCGAGACGAGTGCCGAGGTCCTTGCCGAGGCCGATGCAAATGAACAGGGAGATCGTGACCGATGCGCTTTGACAAGCTGATCGTGATCCTCGCGGTGGCCATGGTCGTCGTGTGGGGACTGGGCGCCGGGGGCGACGGCGTCAAGATCGGGGTCGTGGACCTCGACCAGGCCGTGACCTCGACCGACGAGGGCAAGCAGGCGAGGGACGAGTTCGAGCGCAAGAAGCGGGAGGCCGAGGCGCGGCTCCAGCCGATCATCGAGCGGGCCCAGGAGGCCGCCAAGGAGTTCGAGGCCAAGCGCTTCGTGCTCTCCGACGAGAAGCTCCGGGAGAAGCAGCTCGACATGGTCGAGATGCGCAACGCCATCGAGAGCAAGCGCCGCGAGATCCAGGGCCAGCTCGAGGTGGACCGCGAGCGTCTGGTCGGTCCGCTGCGCGAGAAGCTCGCCGCGGTCGTCGAGGAGGTCGGCCGCGAGGAAGGCTTCTCGCTGATCATCGGTCGCAACGCGCCCGGTGTCATGTACACGCGCGAGGCCCTCGACATCACGGACATCGTGATCGAGCGCTTCAACAAGCGAGGCTGACCCGCCCGTGCCGCGCGTCCATCCCACGGCCATCGTGGAGGGCGGAGCGACCCTCGCCGACGACGTCGAGGTGGGCGCCTACTCCTTCGTGGGCGCCGACGTGGTGCTGGGCGCCGGGGTTCGCGTCGACCCCCATGCGGTGGTGACCGGACACACGCGGGTGGGGGAGGGCACCCGGATCTTCTCCTTCGCCTGCGTCGGGGGCGAGCCCCAGGACAAGACCTTCGACGGCGGGCCCACGCGTCTCGAGATCGGACGCGACAACGTGATCCGCGAGCACGTCACGATCCACGTGGGCACCTCCCGCGGCGGTGGCTGCACCCGGACCGGCGACGACAACATGATCATGAACGGGGCGCACATCGCCCACGACTGCCAGATCGGCTCCCACTGCATCATCGCGAGCTTCACGGGTCTGGCCGGCCACGTGACCGTGGGCGACCACGCGGTGCTCGGGGCCTACACGGGGGTGCACCAGTTCTCGCGCGTCGGCGAGTCGGTGATGGCGGCCTCCAACGCGAAGCTCTCCCAGGACGCGCCGCCGTTCTCCATGGTCGCCGGCGATCGCGCGCGTCTGGTCGGTGTCAACTCCGTCGGCCTGCGCCGGCGCGGCCTCGAGCCCGAGGCGATCCGGAAGATCAAGCACGCCTTCCACATCCTGTTCAACTCGCGCCTGCGCCTGGAGCCGGCCCTGGCGCGGGTGCGCGACGAGGTGTCCGGCTCGCCCGAGGTGGAGCGCCTGCTCACCTTCCTCGAGAAGTCCGAGCGCGGTTTCTGCCGCTAGTGTCCCGTTCCAGGAGTTCGCCTGCATTCGAAGCCGCCTGCGAGCCGCTCGCTGCGTTGCGCTCGGTCTCCGTAGCGACGGCTATGCCTCCCTCGCGCGCCTTGCGAGCGGCTCGCAGTCGGCTTCTCGGTGCGGTCCGTGGAGGCAAGAGCAGCGTGCAGATTCGACGCCGAACTCCTGGAACAGGACACTAGCCGCGCCGTGGTGGCATCGTCCGGATCCTCCGCTCTTCCGCTCGGTCTGATCGCCGGCGACGGAGCCCTGCCCGGCGCCATCGCCCGCGCAGCCCGTGGGGCCGGGCGCCGGGTGGTGGCCGTGGCCTTCGTCGGCATCACCGACTCCCGGCTCGGGCAATGGGCGGACGAGGTCGTGGGTGTCGAGCTCGGGCAGCTCGACGCGATGCTGGGGGCGCTGGCCGACGCGGGGGTCGCCGAGGCGGTGCTGGCGGGCAAGGTCTCCAAGGAGCACTGGCTCAGGCCCGGGGGCGGGGTGCCCGTGCGTCCCGACGCCCGGGCGCTCGAGCTGCTGTCCCGGCTCGAAGACCGGCGCGACGACGCCCTGCTCGGGGCGCTGGCCGCCTGCCTCGAGGACGCCGGGATCCGGCTCCTGTCCCAGGCGCGCCTGGTCCCGGAGCTCTTGCCCGGACCCGGGCCGCTGGGCCGCCTGGCTCCGAGCCCCGAGCTGTGGCGCGACGTGGCCTGCGGCTGGCGCGCCGCCAAGGGCATCGCCGGCCTCGACCTCGGCCAGACCGCGGTGGTGCGGGAGGGTGCCGTGGTCGCCCTCGAGGCGGTGGAGGGCACCGACGAGGCCATCCGCCGCGGCGGGCGACTCGGCGGCGCCGGCGCGACCGCGGTCAAGGTGGCCAAGCCGGCCCAGGACCCGCGGTTCGACATGCCCACCATCGGAACGGGTACCCTGGGAGCCGCCCGCGAGGCCGGTCTCGCCTGCCTGGCCTTCGAGGCCGGAGCGACCCTGGTGCTGGACCGGGAGGCCCTGGCCGAGCAGGCGGACCGTCAGGGGCTGGCGCTGGTCGGCGTGCCGGCGACGGGGCCGCAGGCCTCCGCGTCCGCCGGCGGCGGCGGCGCCGCCGGCGGCGGGGACGGCGACGGGGTCAGCGGGCGCGCGGACCCCACCGGAGACTCGGGAGACTCGGGAGAGACGGGATGAGGATCGGGGTGATCGGGGCCGGCCACATGGGTCGCCTCCACGCCGGGAAGGTGGCCGAGCTGGCCGCCGAGAACACCGCGGTCTCGCTCGCGGGCGTCGCGGACACCCACCCGGAGCGCGCCCGGGCGCTGGCCTCGAGCCTGGGGGCTGCCGCCGCCCCCTCCAGCGACGCCCTGCTCGCGCAGAGCGACGCCGTGATCGTGGCCGTCCCGACGATCGCCCACCACGCGGTGGTCCGGGCGGCGCTGGCGGCCGGCTGCGACGTGCTGGTGGAGAAGCCCATCGCGGCCAGCGTGGAGGAGGGCGAGGCGCTGCTGGCCCAGGCGCGGGCGGCCGGGCGCATCCTCCAGGTCGGGCATCTCGAGTGGTTCAACTCCGCCATGGGCGTGATCCGGTCGAGGATCACCCGACCGCGCTTCGTCGAGGCCCATCGCATGGGCCCCTTCAGCGACCGCGCCACCGACATCGACGTGGTGCGAGACCTCATGATCCACGACCTCGAGATCCTCCAGCAGATCCTGGGCGAGGAGCCGTGCCGGGTGGAGGCCATCGGGATCCCGGTCCTCAGCGCCAACATCGACATCGCCAACGCGCGGGTCACCTATCCCGGCGGCTGCGTGGCCAACCTCACCGCCAGCCGCGTGTCGCCCACGCCCATGCGCAAGCTGCGCTTCTTCCAGAACGACGGCTACTTCTCCGTCGACTTCCTCGAGCAGACCGCGGTGGTGTTCCGGCGCGAGCCGGCCCGGGACGGGGAAGCCCCGCGGATCGAGATGGAGAAGCTCGAGGTGGACCGGGGCGACGCCCTGATGACCCAGCTCCGGGCCTTCGTCGAGGCGGTCGCCACCCGCAAGTCCTGCGAGCCCAGCGGCGGCGGCGACGGCGCCCTGGGTGCGCTGCGCACGGCGCTCCAGCTGGTCGAGGCGATGCCCGCCATCGAAGAGCTCGAATGACCGACGTGCTGATGTCGGTCGGGGATGCCTCGGGCGACCTCCACGCCGCGGAGTGGGTCCGCGCCCTGCGCGCCCGGCAGCCGGGCCTCGACTTCGCCGGGATGGGCGGCCCCGCGATGCAGGACGCCGGCGTCGAGCGGCTGGTGGACCAGCGGGAGCTGGCGGTGGGGGGCGTGCTGGAGCTGGCCGGCAGTGCGAGCCGCATCCGCCGGGCCTGGCGAACGCTCGATCGCGCGCTCGTCGAGCGGCGCCCCCGACTGGTGGTGCTCGTCGACTCCGGGGCCTTCAACATCCCGTTCGCGCGCCGGGTGCGAAGGCGCAGCCGCGCCCGGATCCTGTACTACGTGGCGCCCCAGGTCTGGGCCTGGCGCCGCCGCCGCGTCCACAAGCTCGCCCGGCGGGTCGACCGTCTCGCCGCCATCCTTCCGTTCGAGCCGCCGGTCTACGAGGGCACGGGGCTCCCCGTCGACTTCGTCGGCCATCCCCTGGTCGATCCGCTGTCCGCGCTTCGCGAGAGCCTGAAGCCCGCCGAGGCGCTGGCCTCGCTCTGCCTGGAGGTGGATCGCCCGTGGGTCGCCGTCCTGCCCGGCAGCCGCCGCAACGAGATCGACCATCACCTGCCGGTGCAGCTGGAGACGATCCGGCGACTCCACGCCCGGGATCCCCGGCTCGGCTTCGCGATCGCGGTGGCGCCCTCCATCGACGCCGCCGACCTCGAGCGCGCGATCGAGCGGTCGCGCCTGCCGTCGGGGGCGTCGGTGCGCCTGGTGTGCGGGCAGACCCGTTCGCTGCTCCGCGGCGCGCGGGTGGCCTTGGCCAAGCCCGGGACCGGGCTGCTGGAGGCCGCGCTGCTGGAGACCCCGATGGTCGTGCTGGGCCGGGCCCACCCGTGGACCGCCGCCTTCGTGCGGCGCGCCATCCGGGTTCCGTCGCTCGCCATGCCCAACCTGGTGGCCGGCCGCGGGGTGGTCCCCGAGCTCATCCAGGAGCAGGCCACGCCCGACGCCCTCGCCGAGGAGGTGCTGGCGCTGCTGGACGGTCCCGCGCGGGATCGCCAGCTGAGGGACCTGGCCGAGGTGCGCGAGCGGCTCGGCCACGGGGGCGCCGCCGAGCGGGCGGCGGCCATCGCGGAGGCCATGCTTGAGCGCGTCTAGGGCCATCGTCGCGGCGCTGGTCGCCGTGGTCGGCGCGCCGCTCGGGCTCGTCGGGCTGGCCCTGCGGCCCGGCTGGCGCGTGGGTCTGGGGGAGCGTCTGGGCCGGCTCCCGGAGCGGGCCGCCGGCCTGCAACGGCCGATCTGGCTCCACGCGGCCAGCGCCGGCGAGGTCGCCGCCGCCTCGGGTCTGGTCGAACGCTGGCGAGGGCAGGGGCGGGCGCTCTACGCCACCTCCACCAGTCCGAGCGGGCGGACGCTCTGGAGCGCTCGCCATCCCGACGTCGCCGCGGGCCTGGCCCCCCTCGACCATCCCTGGTGTGTCGATCGGGTCCTGGACGCCCTCGCGCCCCGGGCGCTGGTGCTGGTGGAGGGCGAGCTCTGGCCCGTGCTGATCGCCGCCGCCGCGCGGCGCGGCATCCCGGTGCTGGCGATCTCCGCCCGGCTGTCGCCCCGATCGTTCACGCTCCGGCGCCGGACCCGGCGTCTCTGGGCGCCGACCCTGGCGCGCCTGGCGGCCGTGGGCGCGGCCGGTCCCGAAGACGCCGAGCGATTCGCGGCGCTGGGGGCCCCCGCCTCGCGCGTGCGCACCAGCGGCGACCTCAAGCTCGCGGGCGCGCACCCTCCGCCCCCTCCGGCCGACGACCTGCGCGTCGCGCTTCCCGGTCTGCCGGTCTGGGTCGCCGGCTGCACCCACCCGGGCGAAGAGGGCGCCGTGGCCGAGGCCCTGGACCGGGTGGAGGCGGAGGGAGTGCACGTGCGTCCGGTGGTGGCGCCTCGTCACCTCGAGCGGGTCCCGGAGGTGGAGAAGGAATGGCTCGCCCGGGGGCGCAGGATCCGTCGCCGGAGCCGGCTGGGCGAGGGCCCGCTCGAGCCCGGCGAGGCGCTGCTCGTGGACACCATGGGCGAGCTCGCGTCGATCTACGCCCTGGCCGACTTCGCGTTCGTGGGCGGCACCCTGGCGCCGGTGGGGGGACACAACCTGGTGGAGCCCGTGGCCGCCGGCGTGCCGGTTCTCCACGGCCCCCACGTGTGGAAGGTCCGGCGGGCGGCCGCCTGGCTCGCCGGGGTGGGGGCCGCCGAAGAGGTGGACGACGCCGACGCCCTGGGCCGCGCCCTGCTGCGTTGGGGACGTGACACCGCGGCGGTTCGGAAGGGGGCGGAGGAGGCGCGGTCCCTGCTGGAGCGGAGCGAGGGGCCGCTGGAGCGGTCGTGTGCCCTGGTGGACGCGGTCCTCGACGGAGCGCCGCTGCCCGACTTCGAAGGGCCGGCGATGCCGGGCGCCATCGGGGAAACGTCGTGAGGCCGCCGTGGTCGGGACCCGCGAGCGAGCCTCTCTGGATGCGCGCGCTCTACTCGCCCCTCGACGTGGCGGGCTGGGCGGTGACCGCCGGAGCGCGCATCCACCGCACCCTCTACGAGCGGGGCTGGCGCGCCCGCCGGCGTCTGCCCTGCGCCGTCGTGAGCATCGGCAACCTGACCGTGGGCGGGACCGGCAAGACGCCCACCGCCGCGTGGCTCGCGCACCAGCTCTCCCGGCGCGGGCGCCGGGTGGCGCTGGCGAGCCGCGGCTACGGGCGGCGATTCCGTCGCGAGCTGACCGTGGTGTCCGACGGCCGGCGGGTCCTCGCTCCCCTCGAGCGCTCCGGCGACGAGCCGCTGTGGCTGGCCGCCCGGGCGCCGGGTGTGCCGGTCCTGGTGGACGCCGATCGCGGGGTCGCGGGGATTCGCGCGGTGGGGCAGTTCGACGTCGACATCCTGGTGCTCGACGACGGATTCCAACACCATCGACTGGATCGCGACCTGGAGATCGTCCTGGTGGACGGGCGCTCGGGGTTCGGGAATCGCAGGGTCTTCCCGCGCGGTCCCCTGCGCGAGCGGCTGCCGGTGCTGAGCCGCGCCCACGCGGCGGTCGTGGTGGACGGGCCGCTCCCCGACGCCGAGGCCGCGAGGCTCGCGCGCTTCGCACCCGGGGCGCTGCGCATCGCCGCCCGCCGGCGCCCCGTCGGCCTGCGTCCGCTGGCCGGGCGCGTGGACGGGCAGCCCTTCGGCTGTCCGGTCGGCCCGGGGTTTTTGGCCGGGCGGCCGGTGGGTGTGCTGACGGCGCTGGCCCGGCCGGAGTCCCTGGTCTCCCATCTCGAGGCGCTGGGCGCGCAGGTGGTGGCCCGGCGCACGTTCCGCGACCACCACCGCTACCGGCGCCGCGACCTGCGCGGGCTCGGGCGCCGCGCGCCGCTCTGGATCACCACGGAGAAGGACGCCTTCAAGATCCAGCCGGGCTGGGCCCGCGGCGTGGACGTCCAGGTGCTCGTCATGGAGCTCGAGGTGGACGAGGGGGCGGCCTTCGTCGACTGGGTCGATGCCCGTGCCGCCGACGCCCTCGCGCGTCACGGGGCTCGACGCCGGACGGCCTGAGCGCCGGCGACGCGGCGCTCAGCCGTAGCGCGTGGCGTGGAGCGCCGTGCGCGCGCGCTCGATGGGGAGGCGCCGGGCCATCCCACGCCGGAGCGCCCGGTCGCCGGAGCAGTAGGCGCCGTAGAAGGCCGCACAGCCGCGCGCGCCCAGCCGGTCCGCGAGGCGGACCTTGCGGAGCGAGCGCCACAGGCGCATCAGCTCCCGGATGCGCCTGGCCGGCGACGGAGGCGCTCCCACCCGGGCGCCATCGAGGTCGACCACCCAGACCTCGGGCGTCTCCGCCCCCGGACGGAGCAGCAGGTTTCCCACGTGCAGGTCGCGGTGGCGGCCGCCGCAGTCGTGGAAGCGGCGCAGCGCACGGCCGGCGGCGCGGGCCGCCCCCTCGACGGCGCGCGGACCGGGCTCGCCCTCGAGCCAGCGGCGCGCGTCCAGGGCGTCCTCCAGGAACAGGTGGCCCACGGCGACCTGCCAGCCGGGGCGCGCCCGCCGCTGGGCCAGGCACACCGGTCGCGGAACCGGCGCACCGCGCTCCATCAGTCGGGCCGCGGCCCCGAGCTCGCGCCCGCCGCGACCCGGCCCCGCCAGCCGGGCCCCCCAGAGTCCGGCCCACCAGCCCCCGTGGCGCAGGGCGCGAAGCAGGATGCGTTCGCTCCGGTCGGGCAGCGTGACGACCGCCGCCGGAGCCCGACCCGGTCCGGTGAGCCCGGGCGTCGCGCCCGGCGCCCGGGTGGGATCGGCGATCCAGTCGAGGCCTCCCCGGGCGATGCCCAGGCGCCCGAGGCTCGCGGCGAACTCGCGGTCGGCCCACAGCCGCGCCGACGGGTCGCGGCCGGCGTCGAGCTCGTCGAAGCGCGGGGGCGGGTCGAAGCTCACAGCGTGGAGCCGCCGCGGGTGCGTGCCAGCAGGACCGCGGCCACCCCTCCGTTGAGCAGGTTGGGGAGCCAGAGCGCCGTGCCCGGGCCGACCCAGCCCTCGCGCGCGAGGAACTGCCCGAAGGTCATGAGCGAGTAGTAGAGGAAGACGATCACCAGCGCGATCAGCGCGCCCCAGGACCGGGTGGCCCCGACCCGGCGCAGGCCGAGGGGGACCGCGATGAGGGCGAACAGGATGGGCGCGACCGGGATCGCGAAGCGGCGGTGGAGCTGCAGCTCGTACTCCACGGGATCGCCCTCGCGCAGGTGGTCGGGCTTCTCGCCGCCCGCGCGGAGCAGGGCGATGTTCTCGCGCAGCTCCCGGATGCCCATCTCGCGCGGCCTGACCTGGGCCGCCGCGCCGCTCACGATCGACCCCACGCTGAAGCGATAGGAGAGCTCGCGGAACTCCACCTGGCGGTAGTGCTCGGGCTCGCGCGAGCTCGGCTCGAGGTGGATCTCACCGTTGTCGAGCTCGATGCGGATGGCCTCCGCCTCGTCGTCGAAGACGAAGTGGCCCTCCTCGGCGAAGATGAGGAAGGGGCGCTCCTTGTCGGAGCGGTCCTCGATCATGATGCCCCGCAGCCGGTTGTCGTGGTCCCGGTCCTCCACGAAGATGACCCGCCCCATGATGTCGCGGAACTTGCCGGCCTCGAGCACACCTCCCCGGGCGGCGACGCTCTTGAGCATGGTTCGCAGGCTGCGCTGGGACGAAGGCTCGACCTCGATCATCAGATAGCCGGTGAGCACCGACACGGCCGCCGCCAGGCACAAGGGTCCGACCAGCAGGGTGCCCATGCCCACGCCGCTGGCGCGCATGCCGAGGACCTCCGAGTCGCCCGACAGGCGGCTGATGGCCAGGGATACACCGAACAGGAAGCCGATGGGCGTGGCGTACACCATCAGCATCGAGACCAGGAAGCCCATCAGGGTCCAGAGATCCCCGCCCGAGAAGCCGACGACGACGAGGTCGTCCAGACGCCGGAGCAGGTTCTGGCTGACCAGGATCGCGGTGATCGCGAGGAATGCGAGGAAGCCGTACACGGTGATCTCGCGCGAGACGTAGATCACCAGGGTGCGGGGAGCGCGCATGGCGGGGTATGCTATCGGCGTCCCCGGTCCGGGGCGAGCGCCCCGCGGACGCAGCGATCTTGACTCGATCCGCCACCACCCGACCCCGCCGTCCCGCCGCGCCCGCCGCCGCGCGCATCCTGATCGTCCGCCTGGGGGCCCTGGGCGACGTGGTGCGCACGCTCCCCGCGGCCAGCGCGCTCCGGGACCACTACGCCGAGGCCCACCTCGCCTGGCTGGTCGAAGCGAAATCCGCGGGCGTGCTGCGCAGCCAGCCGTGGATCGACGAGGTGCTCGAGCTGCCGCGCGCGGCCCTTTCCGAAGCCCTGGCCGGCGGTCGGATCGGCCGGCTCGCGAGCGAGCTGGGTCGCTTCGCGTCCGAGCTGCGAAGCCGGCGCTTCGATCTCGTCGTGGACTTCCACTCCATCCTGAAGAGCGGGGTCGCCTCCTGGCTCACCCGCGCACCGGTTCGCGCCGGCTACGCACCGCCGCTCGGCCGCGAGGGCTCCTGGTGGTTCGCGAACCGGAGGGCGCCGTCACCGGCCCATCCCATCTCCCGCTTCGCGCGCAACGCGGCGCTGGTGCGCGCGCTGGGTGTGGAGGCGCCCGAGCGCAGCGCTCCGCTCCAGGTCTCGGAGGCGGCGCGGGCGCGCGCGGACGCGGCCCTCGCCGAGTCCGGGCTCGGCCGGCAGAGCGACTGGGTGGCGCTGCATCCCGGCAGCAGCGGCCGGGCCGCCCACAAGCGCTGGAGCGTCGAGGGATTCGCCGCGCTCGCCCGCGCGCTGCGCGCGCAGCGGGGCCTCGAGTGTCGGGTGCTTCGCGGGGCCGGTTCCGAGGAGCAGGCCCGGGCCGAGGCGGTGGTGGCGGCGTCCGGCGGGGCGGCGCGACTGGCGCCGGCCGGCGACGGCCCCGACGCGCTCGCCGCGCTGCTCGCCCGGGCCAGCCTGCACGTCGGGGGCGACAGCGGTCCGCTGCACGTCGCGTCCCTGGTGGGGACCCCGGTCGTCCAGATCATGGGCTCCACCCATCCCGTGGAGAACACGCCGTGGCCGCGCACCCCCTGGCGCCGGGTGCGGATCCCCGTGGCCTGCAGCCCGTGTCGGCGCGGCTGTGCGGCGGCCCACTGCCTGAGCGTGGTGCCGCCCGAGTCCGTGGTCGAGGCCGCGCTCGCCCTGCTCGACGAGACCGGAGGCGCCCGCGTGCGGCTCGCCGGATGAGCGACGCCCCGCCGGAGTCGATCCTCGTGCGCGGACCCAACTGGGCCGGCGACCTGGTGATGTCGACCCCGGGCTTTCGCGCCCTGCGCCGCGCCCATCCCGAGGCGCGCATCGTGCTGCACCTGCAGAGGGGGCTCGAGTCGCTGCTGGACGGGAGCCCGTGGTTCGACGCCGTGGTCGCGTTCGACTCCCGCGCCCGGCCCCGCACCCTGGGCCTGCTGCGCGCCGCGCGCCGCGTCGCGCGCGAGCACGGCCCGTTCGATCTCGGGATCTGCATCCCCGACTCGTTCTCCTCCGCCTGGGTGATGCGGGCCGCGGGGGCCAGGCGCGTGGTGGGCTACGCACGCGGGGGGCGCGGCTGGCTCCTGCACCGGGCCATCCCGCCGGACCCCGCGTGGGGGCGCCGGCGCCTGGTGGCGCGGGAGCGCTTCGTGCTGGGGCTGCTCGAGGCGGCGGGCGTCGTCGCGCCGGGCGGGTCCGATACGACCCTCGAGCTCCACACCACGGCCGAGGAGGAGGCCAGGGCGGACGCGCTCCTGGGGAGGGAGGCCGGGGCCCCGGTCGTCGCGGTCGCGCCGGGCGCCTCCTACGGGTCGGCCAAGTGCTGGCCCGCCGAGTCGTTCGCGCGGGTGGGGGACGCCGCGGCCGCCGCGGGCGCGCGGGTCGTGCTGCTGGGGTCCGCGGGCGAGTCGGGCATCACCCGGGCGGTGGCCTCGGCCATGAAGGCCGGCGCGTGCGATCTGGCCGGCCGGGCCGACCTGGGCGCCGCCAAGGCGGTCCTGCGCCGCGCCGCGGTGCTGGTCGCCAACGACGCGGGCGCCCGCCACATCGCGGTGGCCTTCGGCGTGCCGTCGGTGGTCCTCTTTGGTCCGACCAGCGTGGCGAAGACCGACCTCAACCTCGACACGGTCAGCGTGCTGGAGACCCGGGCCGACTGCCGGCCGTGCTACCGCCGCGAGTGTCCCATCGACCACCGCTGCATGACCGGCATCGATCCCGAGCGGGTGGTCGCGGCGACCCTCCAGGCGCTCGGTCGCGACCCGGGGCGGGCCACGTGACCGCCTTGTCCGTGGTCGTCGTGACCTGGGAGACGCGGGATCTCACCCTGCGCTGTCTCGAAGTGCTCTCGGGCGAGCTGACCCGGGACCCGGCGCTGTCCGCCGACGTGCACGTGGTCGACAACGGGTCCCGCGACGGCACGGCCCCGGCGGTGCGCGAGCGCTTCCCGGACGTCGAGGTGATCGAGCTGCCCGAGAACCGCGGCTACGCCGCCGGCAACAACGCGGGCCTGGCCGCCTGCCGGGGCGACGTCGTGCTGTTGCTGAACACCGACGCCGAGATCACCCGCGAGGCCATCGACCGCGCGCTCGACCTCTTCGCGCGCGAGCCCGGCGCCGGCGTGGTGGGGCTCGAGCTGCGCCATCCCGACGGACGGCCCCAGAACGCCGTCCACGCCTTCCCGGGGCCGCTGCGCGAGCTGGCCCCGCGCTGGCTCCTCGAGGGGCTCTGGCCCGCGCGCTTTCCGTCCAAGCGGCGCCCGATGGAGTCGCCGGCCGTGGTGGAGGCGGTCCTGGGCGCGGCGCTCTTCGCGCGGGCGGAGGCCGTCCGCGAGGTGGGGCCCCTCGACGACGGGTACTTCTTCTTTCTCGAGGAGACCGACTGGTGCTGGCGCATGGAGGACCGGGGCTGGCAGGTCTGGCACCTGCCCGGCGCGCCGGTCCGACACGGATCCGGCCAGAGCAGCAAGCGTCCGCACCCCGCTCCCACGCGCATCGAGTACCATCGCTCGCTGTACCGCTTCGTCGAGCGACATCGGGGCCGGGCGGCCCGGAACGCCATGGTGGCCATCCGCGTGGTTCGCACCCTGGGCACGGCGCTGCTGCTGCTGCCCCTCGCGCCCTTCTCGTCCAGGCAGCGCCGCCGCTTCGCGGAGCGCGCGGCGCTGCTCGCCTGGCACGCTCGCGGCCGGCCCGCGACCGGAGGACTGCGAGAGGTCGCTCCGGCCACCGGGTCGCGATAGGCTGGACCCCCACGCGGGGTGTGGCGCACACCTGCTCTCGGAGGCCACGAAGTGATCCGCAGCATGACGGGCTATGGCCGCTCGGCGTTCAACGTCGGCGGCGTCGATTTCGACGTCGAGGTGCGGACCGTGAACCACCGCTACCTCGACTCCCGGGTCAAGCTGCCCCGGCTGCTCGGCGAGCGCGAGCTCGACGTGAAGAGCCGGATCCAGGACCGGCTGGACCGCGGCAAGGTCGACCTCACGGTCTCCACGGGCGGGGGCGCGGCGGCCGCTCCCCGGCTGCGGCTCGACCTCGGGTGCGCCGAGCAGTACATCGAGGCGGCGCAGCAGCTCAAGCAGCGCGACGAGGTGGCCGGGGACCTCGACGTCACGTCGCTGCTGTCGCTGCCCGGGGTGACCCGCTTCGAGGAGCCCGAGCTCTCGGCCGACGAGCTGAGCGCGGCCCTGATGGCCGCGGTCGACGAGGCCCTCGAGGCGGTCGACGCCATGCGCGTCCGGGAGGGCGAGGCGCTGGCCCGCGAGCTCGCCGGCCGCATGGCCCGCGTGCGCTCCCTGGCCGACACCTTCGAGAGCCGCAGTCAGGCCGTCCAGGACTCCGTTCGCGAGCGGCTGCGCAAGCGCGCGGAGTCGCTGCGCCAGGAGACGGGGCTGCTCGACGAGGCCCGCCTCCACCAGGAGATCGTGATCGCCGCGGACAAGCTCGACGTCACCGAGGAGGTGGTCCGCCTGCGCAGCCACGTCGACCAGTTCGAGCAGATCGTGGCGGGGGGCGAGGCGGGCCAGCCGGTCGGCCGCCGCCTGGACTTCCTCCTCCAGGAGATGGGCCGGGAGGCGAACACCATCGGCTCCAAGGGCAGCGACGCCCCCATCGCCCACGACGTCGTCGACCTCAAGACGGAGCTCGAGCGCATCCGGGAGCAGGTGCAGAACGTTGAGTAGGACGCCCCCGGTCACCGCGGGACCGGTGCTGCCCAGGCTCCTCAACATCGGCTACGGCAATCTCGTCATCGCCAGCCGGGTCGTGGCCGTGGTGTCCCCCCAGTCGTCGCCCATGCGCCGGCTGCGCGAGGAGGCCGCGGGCCGGGGCAAGCTGGTCGACGCCACCCAGGGCCGCAAGACCCGCTCGATCATCGTGACCGACAGCGACCACGTGATCCTGTCCGCGATCAACCCCGATACGATCCAGGCCCGGCTCGGGCAGGAAGCGGTGGAGGGAGAGGGCCAGTGAGCGCGGACCGACGCGGACTGCCGTTCGTCGTGGCCGCGCCGTCGGGCACCGGCAAGACCACCGTCTGCCGTGCGGTCGTGGACCGGGACGAGGGCATCGCCTTCTCGATCTCCCACACCACGCGCGCGCCCCGGGAGGGCGAGCGGGACGGGGTCGACTACCACTTCGTCACCTCCGAAGAGATGTTGTCCCTGGTGGAGGCGGGCGTCTTCCTCGAGCACGCGGAGTACGCGGGCAACATCTACGGCACCAGCTGGCGCGCCCTGCGCGAGCCCCTCGAGCGCGGGCTCGACCTGCTCATCGAGATCGAGGTCCAGGGGGCACGGCAGGTGCGCGAGCAGATGGAGGAGGCGCGGTTCATCTTCCTGCTGCCGCCCAGCATGAAGGTGCTGGAGGAGCGGCTGCGGGCCCGCGGCACCGACAGCGACGACGAGGTCGCGCGGCGCCTGAGCGTGGCCGACCTCGAGCTCCGGGCCATCGAGATCTTCGACTACGCGGTGGTCAACGACGACCTCGAGACCGCGATCGGCAGCGTGCAGGAGATCATCCGCCTCGAGCGCGCCGGGCGCAGCGACGATGCCCGGTCGCGCCACGGCAGGGAGGTCGTGTGGGCGCGCTGGCAGACCTCCGAAGACCGGTCCTAGGCGCCGCTGGCGGTGCAATCTCCGTCCGGGTAATCTCGGTGGAAGCACAACTATCCGATCTTGAAAGGTTTTCTGGTTCTCCAGGCCAGGTCCCCGGGCTCCGCCCCTAAACTGGTCTCCGGACGGGAGCTCGGGACCGGGTCCCCGGACCGGATCCCTTTACTGGATCCCTGGACGGCCGACTCCGATGCTGCGCTTCAACGACATCGCCGACCGCATGATCGAGCACGTGCCGGGCTGTGACCTGGCCCTGCTCCAGCGGGCCTACGTCTTCGCGGCCAAGGTGCACGAAGGCCAGGAGCGCCTGTCCGGCGAGCCCTACCTGATCCATCCCCTGGAGGTCGCGGGCATCCTGGTGGACATGCGCCTCGACGAGGTGACCGTCGCCGCCGGGCTGCTCCACGACACCCTCGAGGACACCCTGACCACCGAGGCCGAGCTGCTGGAGCTGTTCGGCGAGGAGGTCTCGTTCCTGGTCGAGGGGCTCACGAAGATCGCCCACATCGAGTTCCACTCCCGGCGCGAACGTCAGGCCGAGAACTTCCGCAAGATGCTCATCGCCATGAGCAAGGACATCCGCATCCTGCTCATCAAGCTGGCGGACCGGCTCCACAACATGCGCACCGTCGGCTTCATGAACGAAGAAGCCCGCAGGCGCGTCGCCCAGGAGACCCTGGAGATCTACGTGCCCCTGGCCCATCGGCTGGGTATCCACTGGATCAAGCGCGAGCTCGAGGACCACGCGTTCCGGGCGCTGCACCCGGCCGTGGTGGAGGAGCTGGAGCGGAGCCTGTCCGGCGGACGCGAGGAGCGCGAGCAGTACATCGAGGAGGTGATCGGAGCGCTGTCGTCGGCCCTGGCCGAGGTGGGGATCCAGGCCGAGATCACCGGACGCCTGAAGGACCTTCCCTCCATCCACGCGAAGATGGAGGCCCAGCGCCTCGAGCTCGACCAGATCCACGACGTCATCGCGTTCCGCGTCATCGTCGACGACGACCAGGCGGCCTGCTACCGCGTGCTCGGGTCGGTCCACGCCCACTGGCGCCCGGTCCCCGGGCGCTTCAAGGACTACATCGCCCTGCCCAAGGCCAACGGCTACCAGTCGCTCCACACCACGGTGATCGGTCCGTACGGCGAGCGCATGGAGGTGCAGATCCGCACCCGCGAGATGCACCAGAACGCCGAGCTCGGCATCGCCGCCCACTGGAAGTACAAGGAGGGCTCGGGCGGCAGCGGCAACATGGAGGACCACGAGGCGTTCGCCTGGCTGCGCCAGCTGCTCGAGTGGCAGCAGGAGCTGGAGGATCCCCACGAGTTCCTCGACGCGGTCAAGGTGGACCTCTTCCCCGACGAGGTGTTCGTGTTCACCCCGGGCGGAGAGGTCATCAACCTGCCGTCGCGGGCCACGCCGGTCGACTTCGCCTACTCGATCCACAGCGAGGTCGGGGCGCAGTGCGCCGGGGCGCGGGTCAACGGCAAGATGGTGCCGCTCCGCCACCGACTCCTGAACGGCGACACCGTCGAGATCCTCACGAGCCCCAACCAGTTCCCGCGCAAGGACTGGCTCGACTTCGTGGTGACCGGCAAGGCGCGCAACCGCATCCGCCACGCCATCCGCCACGCCGAGAACGAGCGCAGCCGACAGCTCGGGCGCGACATCCTCGAGCGGGAGCTGCGCAAGGCGAAGCTCTCCCTGGCCAGGCTCTCGGAGTCGGGCGAGCTGGCCGAGGCCGCCGCCGCCGAGGTGCGCGGCGGCTCGGTGGAGGACCTGTACGCGGCGGTGGGCTACGGAAAGCTCCCGGCGGGCCGGGTGGTGCAGCGCCTGAAGGGGGAGGGGGCCGCCCTGGAGGAGCCGGAGGAGTCCGTCTCGGCCCTGCGTTTCCCCAAGCTGTTCCGGCGTCAGCGCCCGACCAGCGGGCGCACCGGCATCCGGGTGTCCGGCTCCCAGGACGTGATGGTGCGCTTCGGCGGCTGCTGCGACCCGCTGCCCGGCGACGAGGTGACGGGCTTCGTGACCCGCGGCCGGGGGGTGACGGTCCACTCCGTCGACTGCGCGAAGGTCTTCGAGCTCGACCCCGAGCGCCGGGTGGACGTCGATTGGGACCTCGAGGACGCCGCGCCCCGCAAGGTCCGGATCCGCGTCCGCGCCAAGGACCAGCCCGGCATTCTCGCCAAGATCACCAAGTCGATCTCCGCTGCGGGCGTCAACATCGGAGACGTCCGGATCACCACCGACCACGACCGCCAGTCGGTCCAGAGCTTCGAGCTCTGGGTGGCCGACCTCTCCACCCTGAAGGGCGTGATGAAGAGCATCGAGAAGGTGAAGGGCGTGCTCTCGGTCGAGCGTGTGAGGGGATGAGCGTTCCGCTCTCGGTCTGCATCCTCGCCCGCGACGAGGAGGAGCAGCTGGGGCGGTGCCTGGACGCAGTCTCCTTCGCCGACGAGATCGTCGTGGTGGTGGACGATCGCAGCGCCGACGGCACCGAGAAGCTCGCGCGGGAGCGGGCCCAGGTCGTGGACGTGCGGCCCTACGCGGGCGACGTCGCCCAGAAGCGCCACTGCACGAGCCTCGCCCGCAACGACTGGATCCTGGTCCTCGACCCCGACGAGCTGCTCACCGACCGGGCGGCCCGGGAGGTGCGGGCGCGCGTCGCCGCGGGCGAGGATGCGGCCTGCGGCTTCGAGATCAACCGCGTCACCTGGCACCTGGGGCGCTGGATCCGCCACGGCGACTTCTACCCGGACTGGAAGCTCCGGCTGTTCCGGCGCTCGCGCGCGCGCTGGGTCGGGACCGACCCCCACGCGAGGGTCGAGGTGGACGGACCGGTCGAGCGCCTCTCCGGCGAGATCCAGCACTTCAGCTACCGCGACCTCGCCGATCAGATCGAACGCATCCAGTTCTTCAGCGAGCAGACCGCCGCGGCGCTGGCCCGGGAGGGACGGCGGGCGCGGCTGTCGGACCTGGTGCTCCGCCCGCCCGCCCGCTTCCTGCGGGCCTACGTCCTGAAGCGGGGCTTCCTGGACGGCGTGCCCGGGCTCGTGATCGCCGTCGCCACCGCGTTCCACGTGTTCCTGAAGTACGCGAAGCTGTGGGAGCGGCAGCACCCGGACCTCTCTCCGCCGCCGTGAAGGTCCTCCAGCTCGTCAGCGACTGGAAGTGGACCGGTCCCGCCGAGCCGATGCTGCTGGGCCTGGTCGCCCTGCGCGAGCGGGGCCACGACGTCCGCCTGGCCTGTCCCGAGCCGCCTCTGCCCGGCGAGCGCAGCCTGGCCGAGCGCGCCCGGGCCGCGGGCATCGAGCCCGCCCTCGAGCTGGACCGCGGGCGCGGCATCCACCCCTTTCGCGACGCGCCCGACGGGCGGCGCCTGCGCGACCTCGTGGAGGCGCAGGGCACCGAGCTGATCCACGCCTGGCACAGCCGCTGCCACGCCCTGGCCCTGCGCGCCGCGGGGATGCGCCCGGAGAGCCGCCGGCTGGCCGTGGTGCGCAGCGTGTCCCGGGCCGAGGCCCCGGCCGCCTGGCCCTGGAACCGCTGGCTCTTCGGACCGGGCTGCGACGGACTGCACTGCCCGAGCCCCGGCTCCGCCGACGCCCACGCCGCCCTGCGCCCCGGCCGGCCGACCCTGGGATGCCTGGGCGCCGTCGACCACCCGTCCCTGGGACGGGCGGACCGCAGCCGGGGGCGTCGCGCCCTGGGTCTCGGAGCCCGGGCTCCGGTGGTCGGCATCGCGGCCCGGGTCCAGCCCCACCGCCGCTTCGACCTGCTGCTGGCCGCCCTGGAGCGGGCCCGCCGCCGAGAGCCGTCGCTGCGGCTGCTGATCCTCGGCCGCGGCACCCGCCTGGACGAGGTGGCGCGCCGGCCCGCGGTCCGGCTCGGCCTGCGCGACCACGTCGTCTTCGGCGGCTACCGCACCGGAGACTACGCCGACGCCCTCGCCGCGGCGGACCTGTTCACCTACGTCGTCCCCGGGAGCGACGGCACCTGCCGCGCGCTCCTCGAAGCCCAGGCGCTGGGGCTGCCGGCGGTGGTGTCCCGGCGCGCCGCGCTCCCGGAGATCGTGGTGGACGGCGAGACCGGCCGCGTGGTCGACGAGACGCCCGAGGCCTTCGCCGACGCCTGGCTCGACGCGCTGGCGGACCGCCCGCGGCTGGCCCGCTGGGGCGCCGCCGCCCGCGCGCGCGCCCGGGCGCACTTCACCCCCGCGCGCTGGGCCGAGGACGTGGAAGGGCTGTACGAGCGCGCCCTGGGTGAGGTGCGCGGGGGCTGAGTGGAGATCCCGGTGCGCCGGAGCGGGACTCGCGCGGCGAAGATGCCCGTTCCAAGGTGAGGTCGCCGGTGATAGGGTGCCCCGGACCCGCCCGGAACCGGGAGAGGAGCCCGCGATGCAGGAGTTCCGAGACAGGATCGCCGTGGTCACCGGGGCCGGGACCGGCATGGGCCGGGAGCTGGCCCGGATGCTGGCGGCCGAGGGCTGTCATCTGTCGCTCTGCGACGTCTCCGTTCCGGACATGGAGGAGACCCGGGCGTCGTGCCTGGCCCTGGCGCCCCGGGATATCCGCGTGCACGTCCAGGAGTGCGACGTCTCGGACGAGGCGGAGGTGTGCGCGTTCCGGGACGGGGCGCTCGAGGCCCACGCCACGGACCACGTCCACCTGCTGTTCAACAACGCCGGCATCGGGGGTGGGGGCAGCTTCCTGAACGACTCGCGCGCGGAGTGGGAGCGCACCTTCGGCGTCTGCTGGTCCGGCGTCTATCTCTGCTCCCGCGCCTTCATGCCCCTGCTGGTGGCCAGTGACGAGGCCGCCATCGTGAACACCAGCAGCGTCAACGGGTTCTGGGCCAGCCTCGGGCCGGGCACGGCGCACACGGCCTACAGCGCGGCCAAGTTCGCGGTGAAGGGGTTCACCGAGGCGCTGCTCTCGGACTGCCGGCTGAACGCGCCCCACGTGGAGGTCTTCCTGGTGATGCCCGGCCACGTGGGCACTTCGATCGTGCACAACACGACGAAGGTCCTGGGCCAGCCCGCGCCCGCGGACATGAGCACCGAGGACCTGGCGGAGATCCGCGATCGCCTGGTGCGCCAGGGCATGCCCGTCGCGGGCGTCGGCGACGACGTCCTGCGCAGCGCCATCCAGCAGCGCATGGACGACTTCCGGGACAAGGCGCCGCTGTCGGCCGCCGGCGCGGCCCAGATCATCCTCGACGGTGTGCGCGCCGGGCGCTGGCGGATCCTGGTGGGCGACGACGCGCGGGCGCTCGACCGCATGGTGCGCGACGCGCCCGAGGAGGCCTACGAGGCTTCCTTCCTCCAGCGCATCCGCGCCGCCGGGCACCTCACCGCGCTCACGTCCGAAGAGGAGCCCGGCTAGGGAACCTCTCGGTCTCCTGCGCCGCCTCCGAGCTCCGCCATCTCGCGGTAGAGGCCGCCGCTCGCCATCAGCTCGTCGTGGGTGCCCACCTGTCGGACGCGTCCGTCGTCGATCACCACGATGCGGTCGGCGCGGCGCACGGTCGAGAGCCGGTGGGCGACGACCAGCACCGTCCGGCGCCCGCGGAGCGCGTCGATGGCGTTCTGCACCGTGCGCTCCGTGCGGGTGTCGAGGGCGCTCGTGGCCTCGTCGAAGGCGAGGATCGGACTCGCCTTCAGGACGGCCCGGGCGATGGTGATGCGCTGGCGCTGTCCCCCGGACAGGCGCAGGCCGAACTCCCCCACCTCGGTCTCCAGCCCGTCGGGGAGCTGGTCCACGAACTCGTCCACGTGGGCCACCCGGCAGGCTTCGCGGATCTCTGCGTCGCTGGCGTCGCGACGTCCGTAGCGGATGTTGTCGCGGATGGTGGCGTCGAACAGGAAGGGCTCCTGGGAGACCAGGGCCACCTGCTCCAGCAGCGACCGGCGGGACACGCGGCGCAGGTCCACGCCGTCGAACAGGATGCGCCCGGAGTCGGGGTCGTGGAAGCGGAGCAGCAGGTCGAGCAGGGTGCTCTTGCCCGAGCCCGTGGGCCCCACGAGCGCCACGACCTCGCCGGGCCGGATCTCGAAGGAGACGTCGCGGAGCACGGGCTCGAGCTCGTAGGAGAAGCCGACGTCCTCGAAGCGGATGGAGTCCCGGAAGCCGGAGATCGAGGCGGCTCCGTCGGGGTCGGCCGCGTCCTCCTCGGCGTCGAGCAGCACGAAGAACCGCTCGGCCGAGGCCACCGACTCCATCAGCTGGGGCCAGCCCCGCGACAGCGTCTTGACCGGACGATAGGTGGTGGCCATGACCGCGGCGAAGGCCGTGATGTCGCCGACGGTGAGCCCCCACTCGCCGCGCATCACCAGCAGGGCGCCCAGCAGCAGGACGGCGATGCCGATGCCGTTGTTCAGCAGCTCGGCCAGGCTGCGGGAGAGCAGTCGGCTCTTGACCACCTTCATGACCCGCCGGAAGTAGGTGGCGGTCTCCCGGCCGAAGGCGGCCTCCTCGTTGGCCTCGCCCCGGAAGGCCTTGATGATCTTGATGCCCGAGAGGATGCCGAGGAGTCGGTGGGTGACCTCTCCCAGCTGCTCCTGGCGACGCCGTGCGCCGCGGCGCACCTCGCCGGCGAAGTAGGTGATGACGGCGATGATCGGCGGCGCCCCGAGCAGCGTCAGCAGCGCGAGCTGCCACGACACGAAGAACAGGGTGCTCGCGCCGATCAGCACCATGACCAGCGCGCCCACGAACTCCACGAACAGCAGCTCGAGGGCCTTCTGGCTCTGGTCGACGTCGAGCAGCAGCCGGGTGAGGGTCTCCCCGGAGCGCGCCTTGCGGTGGAAGGCCAGGGGCAACCGCATGAGCTTGGCGGCGAGGGCCTGTTTGATGTCGATGTTGATGCGCCCGAGCACGTACTGCAGGCAGTAGCTGCGTCCGAAGATGGAGACGGGGAGCACCAGCATGATGATCACGGCGATCCCGAGCAGCTCCCAGAAGCGTTCGAGAGGCGCCGCCGCCGCCGCAGCCTCCCCGGCCCCCGGCTCCGCGGCCGGCCGGCCGAAGGCGTCGAACAGATCGTGGGCGAGGCCGGGCGCGGCCCCCGCGGCCGCCGCCTGGCTGGGCAGCAGGACCTCGTCGATCAACGGCTTCGTCAGGTAGGCGCGCCCGTAGCGGCCGCCGGCGAACAGCAGGGTGAAGAAGAGGGCCAGCGCGACCAGTGCGAGGTAGGGCCGGGCATAGCGCGCCAGGCGCAGGAGCTGGCGCCCGGCGGCGGCCGGCCTTCCCGGCGACGCCTCGGGTCGCTCGTCGGGCCCGGCCGCGTGGGCCTCTGCCGCAGTCGCCTCGGCCATGGGCACTCCTGGGTGGGCCGGTGCGCGGCCCCGAGGCCGCCGGTCAGGCCAGCTCCGCGGCGATCGCATCGCCGCCGCGCCAGCCCAGCAGGAGATCTCCCTCGAGACCGAGCTCGGCCAGGCCGCCGCGCTCCAGACGGTACACCGGCGGGCGGGAGCTGACCCGCAGCTCCACCTCCGCGCCCCCGGACTGGGCGTCCGACGGCGCTTCCAGCCACTCGTCGTCGTCCCAGCGCGGGCGCGGGACCGGTCTGCAATACCACTCCGAGCCCTCGCCGCCGCCGGACGGGCGGCTGCGGGCGATCGGTCCCGCGAACGGGACCAGGCTGCGAAGCACCTCGAGCGCGTGCACCTCGACCGGCCCGATCTCGTCTTCGCCGGCGTCCGCGTCGACCAGGGCCCGGGCCACGAGGTCGACCCACTCCGGGTCGTCGGGGTCGCGGAAGATCGAGATCGCCAGGTGCTCGGCGCCTCGCGGCGGTCGCTCGGGCTCGCCGTGCCAGACCAGCCGGTTGGCCATGGCCTCGGGCAGCAGCGCCCGGCGCACGCGCACGTGGATGCGGTGGCGGCGCAGCGCCGGGCCGGGGGTCAGGAAGGCGGGGCGCCCTTCGTCTTCGTGCACCCGGGCCAGGGCGCTCACCGGGGCGCCCAGCACCAGGGCGCGGCCCAGCCACAGCTCGTTGGAGTCGGGGACCGCCACGCCGGGCACGCCGTCGGCGGTGACCAGCCGGAAGCGGCGGTCGAGGGTGCGGAAGTCGCCGAGGAGCGCCTGGACGCGGCGGCGCAGCAGACCGTGGAGCCACGGCGGCCCGTCGTCGAAGCCCGAGCCGCCGGCGAGCACGGCCGACCAGAGCCTTGCGCGGGCGCCGGGCGAGAGGGCGTCGTGGTGGGCGTTCGAGAGCGCCCGGGTCACCGCCTGCAGCACTCCGCCCAGCCCCGCCGCGTCCTGCCAGATGGACTCGGGCGGGTCGGCGGCGATGGCCGGGCCGGGGCTCGCCGCGGGGCGGCTGCGTCCGAGGCCCAGGCTGCGTCCGGTGCGAACCCAGGCTGCCTCCAGGGCGGCCTCCCGCTGGGCCTGTCCGTCGGCGACCAGCCCCGCGATGTAGCGGCGCGCGTCGTCGGGCTTGGCCAGCCCCCAGGCCACCCACTCGTCGGCGGTGAGGTCGGGCTCGGCCAGGTCCACGCGACGCTCGGCGCTCACGGCCTGGAGCGCCAGCGGCTGGGGCCGGATGCGCCGGCGATCGATGAGCGGCAGCGTGAGCTCCCGCATGCAGGCGTCCACGGCTCCGCCGTCGCGCACACCGGTCATCAGGAAGGGCTCGCGCAGCGGCGGGGCCAGCCGGGCGGCGGCGGCCTCCTCGACCACCAGCACCCGCTGGCCGGCCATGCCCAGGCGCGCGGCGGCGACGAGCGCGCGCAGACCGCTTCCCAGCACCACGGCGTCCCAGCGCCGGGCCCGCCAGTCGCGCACGTCGGCGCGCCCGGGACCTTGGGAGTGGGAGCTCATTCGGGGCGCGTGAGGCAGCCGGGATCGAAGACGAGTGCGTCCTCGTCGGGGCTCTTGCGTTCGATGGCGCCGATCTCGTAGGCGCGCTCGCCCAGGCCCTGGAGCCGCTGCCCGATGTCGTCGGCCTGCTCGCGGGGCACGCACAGCACCATGCCCACGCCGCAGTTGAAGACCCGCAGCATCTCCGCCTCGGGCAGCTCCGCCTGGCGCTGGATCCAGCCGTAGACGTCCGGGCGCGGCCAGGCTCCCGGATCGATGCGCGCGCGCACGCCCTTGGGCAGGATGCGCGGGACGTTGCCGACGAAGCCGCCGCCGGTCACGTGGACGATGCCGTTGACGGTGAAGTCGCGGATGACGTTGAGGATGGGCTTCACGTAGATGCGGGTGGGGGCGAGCAGGGCGCTGGCCAGGCTGGTCTTCATGCCCTCGGGCTCGGAGAACAGGTCCAGGCGTCCCGCGCGCTGGCCCTCCTCCACGACCTGCCGGACCAGGCTGTAGCCGTTGCTGTGGAAGCCGCTGGAGGCCAGCCCGATCAGCGCGTCGCCCTCGCGGATGGTGGAGCCGTCGATCACGTTGTCGCGCTCGACCACGCCCACGCTGAATCCCACCAGCTCGACCTCGCCGTCCTGGTAGACCCCGGGCATGGTGGCGGTCTCTCCACCCAGCAGGGCGCAGCCGGCCCGCTTGCAGCCCTCGGCGAGGCCCCGCAGGGTGTCCGAGGCGCGCTGACGGTCGAGCTTCGACATGGCGAGGTAGTCGAGGAAGACCACCGGCTCCGCGCCCTGGACCACCATGTCGTTCACGACCATGGCGACGCAGTCGATGCCGACGGTGTCGAAGCGTCCGATCTGGGCGGCCAGCTTCAGCTTGGTGCCCACACCGTCGGTGGCGGCCACGAAGACCGGGTCGCGGTAGCGCTCGGGGGTCTTGAACAGACCGGCGAACCCTCCGATCGACGACAGGATCTCCGGGCGGAAGGTCGAGCGGGCGATGTCCTTGATCTCGCTGACGAAGGACTCGTCGTGGTCGAGATCGACGCCGGCGCGCGCGTACCGCGGGGCGGTGGGGTCGGGGGGGTCGCTGGTCACGCGGTAGAGGTAGGGAAGGGGGCCGCAGTGCGTCAACCCATGGGGCGGCCCGGCGCGTGCTATCCTCCGGCGCGGTGACGATCTCGGTGGTGATCCCGGCGCTGGACGAGGCCGAGAACATCGCGGGCGCCATCGGGAGCGTGGTGGCGGGTGTGCCCTCCGCCGCCGGCGCGGCCGGTGGCGCGCGCGCGCACAGCCCGGCGCCGTCCGAGCCCTCTCTCCAGAGCGGTCCCGAGCGGGCCCCGCACCCTTCGAGTGCGGGCCCGCATCCAACGGAATCGCGGTCGACGGCGGAGGTCGCTCCGGCCATCGAGATCTGCGTGGTGGACGGCGGAAGTCGCGACGCCACCGTGGCCCGGGCTCGCGAGGCGGGCCGATCCGCGGTGGAGCGGAGCGTCATCGAGCCGAACGTCATCGAGCTGAGTGTCATCGAGCTGGACCCCAGCGAGCTGGACCCCAGCGAACCGGGCGTCCCCGCGCAGGCCGGTGGATCGGCCCGGCGGCGCCGCGACCCCGGGGCCTCGCGCCGCGCGCACCAGCTCCAGGTGGGGCTGGAAGCAACCCGTGGAGAGATCGTGATCTTCCTCCATGCCGACACGAGATTGCCCGGAGGCTGGGTTCCGGCCGTCCGGGGCGCCCTCGCCAGCCCGGGCGCCGTCGGTGGCGCCTTCCGGTTCGCTTTCCGCGAGTCCGGCGCCCGCGGCCTCCAGCGGATCTCGCTCCGGCTCGTGGAGCTGGGCGCGCAGCTGCGTTCGAGCGGGCTCGGCCTTCCCTACGGCGATCAGGCCCTGTTCGCCTCCCGGTCGGCGCTGGTGGCCGTGGGCGGCGTGCCCCAGGTGGCGCTGATGGAGGATCTCGACCTGGTGCGGGCGCTCCGGCGCTCGGGCCGCATGGTGATGCTGGGCCAGTCGGCGACCACGTCCCCTCGCCGCCACCTGGAGGGCGGGGTCTGGCGGATCGCCCTGCGCCACGCCGCGGCCGCCTTCGCCTGGGGCCTGGGGGTCGATCGCGCCCGCCTCGCCCGGTGGCTCGGCCGATGAGCGCCGCCGCTCCCGCCGCCGCCGTCGAGTCGCCCGCCATGGGGCAGGCCGTGGCCCACGCCCTGCGCCGGCTCTCGGTCTACATCCGGCGCAACCGGGGCTTCTACGGCCTGTGCATCGCGACCATCCTGGCCTACAACGCCGCCTTCGTGGCGGTGCCCCGGCTGGTGGGCTGGGCCATCACCGCCGCCGAGCTGGGGCTGGGCCGCGACGAGATCACCCGCCGCTGCGGCTGGCTGGTGGCCGTGGTCGTGGTCGGGGCGCTCACCCGCTACTTCTCGCGCACCCTGGTCTTCAACGCGGCTCGCGAGATCGAGTACGAGATCCGCAACGACCTCTTCGCCCAGCTCCAGAGGCTGCCCCAGTCGTTCTACGCCAGCTGGCGCACCGGCGACCTGATGAGCCGCTGCGTCAACGACCTGAACTCGGTCCGACTCATGCTGGGGCCGGGCTTCCTGTCGATCGTCCAGACGCCGCTGATGTTCGCGCTGGTCTTCGGGACCATGGCCTACATGGACCCGCTGCTGGCCGGGCTGGTGCTGCTTCCGTACCCGGCGTTCGTGTTCATCGCCCGTGCCTTCGGCCGCTCCCTGCACCAGCGCAGCCTGGCCATGCAGGAAGGGCTGGCCGACCTGTCGAACCAGGTGCAGGAATCGGTGGCGGGGATCTCCGTGGTGAAGGCCTACGCCATGGAGGACGTCCAGGCCAGGCGCTTCGGGCAGGACAACGACGCGCTCCTCGACCGGCACCTGCGGCTGGTGCGGGTGAACGGGGGCATGCCGGCGATCACGAGCCTGCTGCCGGCGCTGGCGATGTTCGTGGTGCTGCTGGTCGGAGGCCAGCGCCTCGAGTCCGGCAGCCTGGGCGTGGGCGAGTTCTTCACCTTCGCCATGTACATCTTCCAGCTCACCTTCCCCACGTTCATCATGGGTTGGGTGGTGGCGCTGGTCCAGCGCGGCGCCGCGGCCATGCAGCGCATCGACGAGATCCTGTCGGTGACGCCCTCGATCCGCGACCGCGACGACGTGGTGTCCGTGGGCGAGCTGCGCGGGGAGATCGAGTTCCGCGGGCTCAGCGTCCGCCACGAGACCGGACGCGACGAGGCGCTCCGCGACATCCACCTCTCCGTGCCGGCGGGCACCACCCTGGGCGTGGTGGGCCCCGTGGGCTCCGGCAAGACCACCCTCGCCTCCGCCGTGCCCAGGCTGCTCGAGCTCGAGGACGGGCAGCTCTTCATCGACGGCATCGACGTCAACCGCCTCCCCCTGGCCGCCCTGCGCCGGCAGATCGCCATGGTGCCCCAGGACGCGTTCCTCTTCTCCATGTCCCTGGCCGACAACGTGGCCTTCGGGGCGCCGGACGCCGACCGCGCGGCGGTGGAGGAGGCCGCCCGCCGCGCCCAGCTCCACAAGGACGTGGCCGAGCTGCCCGGCGGCTACGACACCCTGGTGGGCGAGCGCGGCGTCATGCTCTCCGGGGGGCAGCGCCAGCGCACCGCCCTGGCCCGGGCGCTGGTGCTCTCGCCGCGCATCCTCATCCTCGACGACACCCTCTCGGCCGTGGACGCCGAGACCGAGGCGGCCATCCAGGCGGAGCTGCGCCGGGTCTTCGCCGGCCGCACGGTGATCGTGGTCGCCAGCCGGGTGAGCACCGTCCAGGACTGCGACCGGATCGCGCTGCTCGACGGCGGCCGGCTGGTGGACCTGGGCAGCCACGCCGAGCTCATGGCCCACAGCGATCTCTACGCGCGTCTCGCCGCCGAAGAGGAGTCGGGCGACGGCGAAGCGACCCCGGAAGGCCCGCACTGATGGACCCGATGCACGAGGAAGAGGCCCTCGGCAAGGCCATCGACCGCCAGCTGGTCCGCCGGCTCTGGCCCTTCGTGGCGCCGTACAAGGGCCACGTCCTCGCGACCCTGCTGATCGTCTTGCCGCTGTTCGCCGTGGAGGTGGCCCCGGCCTGGATCGTCAAGAACGGCCTCGACCGGGCGCTGGGCCAGGGCGGGGAGGGCGACCCGTTCGCCGCGCTGCTCGAGCCGCGCTTCGGCCTCGGCGCCACGACCTGGCTGGCCCTCGTGTACCTCGCGACCGCCGTCGCCGGCGCCGGCGTCCGCTACGTCCACCTGCTGCTGATGGCCGCCACCGGTCAGTACGCCATGCGCGACCTGCGGCGGCGGGTCTTCGAGCACATGCAGCGGCTGCACATCGGGTTCTTCGACCGCTTCCCGGTGGGACGGCTCGTGACCCGGGTGACCAACGACGTCGAGAACGTCGCCGAGATGTTCTCGGCGGGCATCGTCGCCCTGGTGACCGACGTGCTGGTGATGATCGGCTTTGCCGTCGTGCTGTTCTGGGTGAACCCGAAGCTCGCGCTCGCGACCTTCGCGGTGGTGCCCTTCCTGGCCCTGGCGGCGGTGGTCTTCCGCCTGAAGGTCCGCGAGGCCTTCCGCATGGTCCGCGTGCGCATCGCGCGGATCAACGCCCACATTCAGGAGACCATCACCGGCATGAAGGTGGTGCAGCTCTTCACCCGCGAGGAGCGCAACCTCCGCGACTTCGACGCGATGAACGCCGACCACCGCGACGCCTGGCAGATGTCGATCCGCTACGACGCCCTGCTGTTCGCGGCGGTCGAGGCCGCCCAGAACGTCACCATCGCGGTCATCATCTGGTACGGCACGGGGCTCGCCGAGGCCGGCGTGCTCTACGTCTTCATCGACTACATGCGCCGCTTCTTCATGCCGCTGCGGGACCTCTCGGCCAAGTACTCGGTCATGCAGTCGTCCATGGCGAGCTGCGAGCGCATCTTCCAGCTGCTCGACACCGAGCCCGACGTGGCCGACCCCCCGGAGCCGGCCCGGGTTCCCCGGCATCCGGGCTCGGGCTCGGTGGAGTTCCAGAACGTCTGGTTCGCCTATCAGGGCGAGGACTGGGTGCTGCGCGACCTCTCGTTCCGGGTGGAGCCCGGCGAGAAGGTGGCGTTCGTCGGCGCCACCGGTGCCGGCAAGACCACGATCATCAAGCTGCTGACCCGCATCTACGACGTCGACCGCGGCCGCATCCTGGTGGACGGCGTCGACGTCCGCGAGATGGCCCAGCAGGACCTGCGACGCCGGGTGGCGACGGTCCTCCAGGACGTCGTGCTCTTCAGCGGGAGCGTCGCGGACAACATCGCCCTCGGCCGGGAGGACATCGATCCGGCCACCGTCCGGCGCTGCGCGCGCAGCGTGGAGGCGCACTCGTTCATCGAGCGGCTGCCCCAGGGCTACGACACCCCGGTCCGCGAGCGCGGCTCGAACTTCTCGGCGGGCCAGCGCCAGCTGCTCTCCTTCGCCCGCGCCCTGGCCCACGGGGCCGAGATCCTGGTGCTGGACGAGGCGACCAGCTCGATCGACACCGAGACCGAGGCCCTCGTCCAGAAGGGCATCCACGTGCTGATGGAGAACCAGACGTCCATCGCCATCGCCCACCGGCTCTCGACGATCCGCGACGTGGACCGCATCTACGTGCTCGACGGCGGCGGCCTCGTCGAAGCCGGCGCCCACGACGAGCTGATGGCGGGCGACGGCCTCTACGCCCGCCTCTACCGCCTCCAGGCCCAGAGCGAGGCGGCCCCCTCCATCCCCCTGGGCGAAGACCTGGCGGCGACCGGGGCCGGGTCCTAGCCGCCGAACCCCCGACTCGAGAATTGCGTTTCTGTGCTTGCGATGGCCGTCGGGGGAGTGGTACCAACTCGCATACCCCCCCAACGCATGGGTCGGCGCGCCCCCACGCGATTCGATCCCGCGAGACAGATTCCTCCGTGGCGTGGCCCGCACGCCGGCCTCAGCTGTGCCTCCACGCCCAGCTGCTGGATTCCGGTGCGGGCGGTGTCCCGCCATGACCGTTACTCACCCGGTCGACAACGAGTCGGCCGGCAGATTCCGTGGGGGATGCTCGCGGACCCGCCATCGCAGGCAGCGGTGGACGACGGGCCGCGAGAGGAGACCGCCAACGGAGAGCGGTCAAACGGTCGGTGGCCACCGGGCCACCGGAGCAAGGGGGATCGAACCAGGTGAGGATCAAGTCCCTCCAGGTTCACGGCTTCAAGTCGTTCGTCGACCGCACCGTGTTCAGCTTCCAGGACGGAATCACCGCAGTGGTCGGGCCCAACGGGTGCGGCAAGTCCAACGTCGTGGACGCCGTTCGCTGGGTCATGGGCGAGCAGTCGCCCCGCCGGCTGCGCGGCAAGGGCATGGACGACGTCATCTTCGCCGGGTCCGAGACCCGGCCGCCCATCGGCATGGCCGAGGTCGTGCTCGCGTTCGACAACACGGACGGCCAGGCGCCGGCCACCTACGCGGCCTACAGCGAGATCCAGATCTGCCGGCGGCTCTACCGCTCGGGCGAGTCCGAGTACCAGATCAACAAGTCCCCGTGCCGACTGCGGGACATCCAGGACTTCTTCCGCGACTCCGGCATCGGCGCCAAGGGCTACACCATCGTCGAGCAGGGGAAGATCGCCGAGATCGTCTCGGCCAAGCCCGAAGACCGGCGCATGCTGATCGAAGAGGCGGCCGGGATCAGCAAGTACAAGGCGCGGCGGCGCGAGGCCGAGTCGAAGATCGCCTCGACCGAGCAGAACCTGGTGCGGGTCACCGACGTGCTCGGCGAGATCAAGCGCCAGATCGCGTCGCTCGAACGCCAGGCCCGCAAGGCGGCCCGCTTCAAGCGCCTCCAGGAGACTCAGCGGGTCCTCGACCTGTCGCTCTCCAAGGACGAGCGGGCGGACCTCGAGGCGGCCGTCGGCCAGGCGTCCGAGCGGCTGCAGTCCCTGCGCGACCAGGTGACCGCCCTGGAGACCGGGGTCTCCGAGCGGGAGCTGAAGGTCGAGGAGCGGCGCATCGCCCTGGCCGAGTCCGAGAAGGCGGTCAACGCCGGGTCCGAGCGCCTGGTGGCCCTGCGCGGCGAGATCCGCGAGCTCGAGGGCCGCACCCTGCTCGCGCGGCAGGAGCGCGAGACCCTGGCCGAGAGCAACGAGGGGCGTCGCCAGGAGCTCTCCCAGCTCCACGACAAGCTCCGCGACGCGGAGGCCGAGGCCGCCCAGGCGGCCGAGGAGCAGGCGCGCCTGGAAGAGGCCCTGGCGAACGAGAACGAGACGGTCTCGGCGGCCGAGAGCGAGGCGCGAGCGGCGACCGAGTCGCTGCGGACCCTCGAGCGGGAGCGCGACCAGGCCAACGAAGCCTTCGTGGCGGTCCTGACCTCCGTGGCCCGGGCCGAGGACCGGTCGGCCACCGTCGAGGACCGGGGCGCCGAGATCGACCAGCGGCTGCGCAGCGCCGACCGCGAGCTCGAGGTCCAGCAGTCCGAGGCGGCCCAGGCCGACGACACCCAGCGCAACCTCGAGGAGGGGCTGCGCAACCTGCTGGCCGAGCGCGACCGCCTGCAGGATGCGCTCATCAAGGCGCTCAACGAGCAGCAGCGCGCCGCGGACGAGGCGGGCGAGGCCTCCGAGCGGCTGCGCCAGCTGCGCGAGCAGCACGAGGCCCGCAAGGCCCGGCTCGACTCCCTGCGCGAGGTGATCGAGAGCCGGGAGGACGTGAGCGACGCCGCGCGCTTCGTGCTGTCCCGCGAGGAGGCCGACCGCCAGCGCTGGGGCGTGCGCGGGCTGGTGCGCGAGATGCTCGACGCCGATGCCGAGGTCGAGACCGCGGTGGAGGCGGTGCTGGCCGATCGCGCCGAGGCCGTGGTGGTGGCCGGCAGCGACGGCGCCCTCGGCGCCCTGGCGGCCCTGCGAGACGGCCAGGCCGGGCGCGGCGTCTTCCTGCTGGAGCCCAGCAAGGACGCCATCGCGCCGGGCATCGTGCCGCTGGGCCAGCCGGTGCTCGAGCGGGTCCGCCCGCGGGCCGGCCACGAGGCGGTGGTCCAGACCCTGCTCGCCGACGTGAACCTGGTGGAGAGTCTCGAGGAGCCGCTGCGCATCTACGCCGGGGGCCGCCTGCCGGCGACCTTCGTCACGCCCGGCGGCGACGTGCTCAGCCCCGACGGCGTCCTGCGCGGCGGCGGTGCGGCGGCCGGCCACGGCTCGCTGGCGCGGGCGCGGGAGGTCCGCGAGCTGGAGACCGAGGTCGCGCGGCGGGGCGCCGAGGTGGCCGAGGCCGAGCGCGTCCACCAGGAGATCCAGGAGCGCGTGGCCCGGGTCAGCGAGCAGCTGGACAACCTGCGCAACCGACACCACACCGCCGCCCTGGCGGTGGCGAACCACGAGAAGGACCTCGAACGCACCCGCGAGCGCGTGAAGGCCATCGGCGAGGCGCGCGAGGGTCGGGTGAGCGAGCGCTCCGAGCTGCTGGCCGAGTCCGAGGCGCTCTCCGGCGAGCGCGAGCGCCTGGCGCTCCACCTGGAGGACGCCCGCGGCGAGCGCGCCCGGCGCCAGCGCGAGCTCGACGCCCTGGGCCTCAAGATCAGCGCGGCGGCCCGCGACGCCAGCCGCCTGGAGACCCGACTGACCGAGCTCCGGGTGGCCCAGGGGGCGCGCGTGGAGCAGCGCGACCGCCTGGCGCAGCAGGCCGAGCGGGCCCGCACCACCCTGGCCGAGACCCGCGAGTGGATGGACCGCCGGGAGCGCGAGATCGCGGCGGCCGAGGAGCGCCGGGGCGCGCTGGCGGTGGAGATCGAGCAGCACGAGGCGAGCCTGGCCGAGCTGCTCGAGCGCGAGGAGGCGGCCCGGCGCGAGAGCGACGCGCTGCGCGAGCGCTTCGAGGCCGACACCGAGGCCGTGCGCTCGGTGGAGGAGGAGGTGCGGCGCACCCGCAGCGAGCTCGTGTCCCAGCGGGAGGAGGCTTCCAACGCGGAGCTCAAGGTCCGCGAGAACGAGCTGCATCTCCAGCACCTCGACGACGCGGTTCGCGAACGCTGGGGCGTGGAGCTGCAGCACTGGTCGCCCCCGGACCCCGACGGCATCGCCGAGGGCGCCGACGGCGCCGAGGCGACCGGGGACGAAGCCGCCGAGGAGGCGCCGGCCGCCGGTGAGCCGGCCGGCGCGGACACCGAGGAGGGCGACGAGGAGCTCGCCGCCGCCTCCAGCGCCCAGGCCCTGCGCGACGCCCGGCAGAACGCCGAGCTGGCCCGGGCGCCGCGCGAGGAGCGCCAGCGCCGACTCGACGACATCCGCAGCAAGCTGCAGTCCCTGGGCGACGTCAACCTGGGCGCGATCGAGGAGCACGAGGAGCTGGCCGAGCGCTCGCGCTTCCTGAGCGAGCAGAAGGCCGACCTCGAGAACACCATCCAGTCGCTGCGGGAGGCCATCGCCCGCATCAACCGGACCAGCCGCAAGCGCTTCCGGGAGACCTTCGAGGCGGTCTCGAAGCGCTTCTCGGAGAACTTCCCGCGCATCTTCGGGGGCGGGAAGGCGAGCCTGATGCTGACCGACGCCGAGGACATCCTCGAGGCCGGGGTCGACATCATGTCCCAGCCGCCGGGCAAGCGGCTCCAGAACGTGAACCTGCTGTCGGGCGGAGAGAAGACCATGACCGCCCTGGCGCTGCTGGTGTCGGTGTTCCAGGTGCGGCCGTCGCCCTTCTTCCTGCTGGACGAGGTGGACGCCGCCCTCGACGACGCCAACGTGGGCCGCTTCAACGCCCTGGTCTCGGAGATGGCCACCGAGTCGCAGTTCCTGGTCATCACCCACAACAAGCGGACCATCGAGGTGGCCGACGTGCTGTACGGGGTGACCATGGAGATGAAGGGCGTCTCCAAGCTGGTGGCCGTGGAGCTCCACTGAGCCGGCTTGCGATCCCCGCTTCGTGACCCGGATCCCGTGCCAGGCCTTCCGCGCGCCCGTTTGGTGAGGCCCGTCACCGGTGCGGCCGTGCGCCGATCACGAAGTCCCCGCCCCGATCCGCCGAATCGACGGGTGTCACGCCGCTGGAGGGGCGGCCCGGGCGGTCCCGGATTCGGCCGGACCCGCTGCAGCGCGGCGGGCCCGGTCAGGCGGGGGGAGGATCCGTAGCATGGTCGAACGAAGACACGAGCGCCGTCGCGCGGCCAGGGCGGCGAGCGCGCCGGCGAGCGCAGCCCTGGGCCTGATCGCGCTGGGCCTGATCGGGCTGGGTCTGATCGGGGTCGGGGTGCTGATTCCGGAGGCCGCCCGGGCGGGCGAGCTGGAGCGCGATTGCGCGGAGGTGGACCGCTCGCGTCGCACCTCGTGCCAGCTCGAGCGCGAGCTCACGGGCGAGTGGGTCCTGACCACCCGACTCGTTGTCGGCTCCGGAGCCAAGGCGGGCGTGAGCAGCCTGGAGCAGCGCTTCTGCAACGCCATGGTGTCCCGGGGCCGCGCGGCGCGGGTGACCCGCTGGAGCGCCCTGCCGGGGTCCGAGGGCCAGGCCGCGAAGATGGAGTGGCGCTGCGGCGGCTCCACGCCCGCGGTCTCGTCCGGGCCTCCGTCGCAGATGCCCCGCTACGGGGGGGCCTACCTGCGGTAGGTCCGGGTGCGGCCGCTCCCGGGCGGTCCCGGGGCGGCCGCGCCAATCGGGCGCTGTTATGCTCGCGCCCCCATGAACGGACCCGACCCGTCGTGGCTCTCGAGCTTCGCGCTCTGGGCGGCCGCGAATCCCGAACTGTTGATCGGCGCCGCGCTCGCGGTGCCCGTCGTCCTGACCGCGCTGGTGACGCTGCTGGGCGGCGGCAGGGCGGCGCCCGCCGCGGAGCCCGAGCCGCCCGAGCCCGTGGCGCCCGAGGCCGCCCCGAGCGAGGCGCCTCCGGCCCGCCCGCAGCCGGTCGAGGCGATCCCCGAGCCCGAGCCCGCCGCTGCACCCGAGCCGGTGGCCGCGCCCGAGCCGGCGGCCGCGCCCGAACCGGCGCCCGAACCCGAGCCTGAACCCGAGCCCGAACCCGAGCCCGAACCCGAGCCTGAACCCGAGCCTGAACCCGAACCCGAGCCTGAACCCGCGCCGCCGCCCCGGGTCAGTCTGCGCGAGCGGCTCGCCCGCACCAGCGATGCCCTGGTCGGCCGCCTCGGCGGTCTGCTCGGCGGACGCAAGGTCGACGCCGATCTCCTGGACGAGCTCGAGTCCGTCCTGTTCACGGCGGACCTCGGTGTCAGCACCGCCGAGAGCCTGCTCCAGAGCGTCCGCGACCGGGCGTCGGGCAAGGATGCCGATCAGGTCCGCGAGGTGCTCCGGGAGGCCATCCGCGAGAAGCTCCGGCGGGTGGAGCCCGAGGCGCCCGTCACCACGGTCGCGGCCCGCCCCCACGTCATCCTGGTGCTCGGCGTCAACGGGTCGGGCAAGACCACCACCATCGGCAAGCTCGCCGCGCGCTTCGCCGGCGAGGGCAAGAAGGTGCTGCTGGGCGCGGGCGACACGTTCCGCGCGGCGGCCATCGAGCAGCTCCAGGTCTGGGGGGAGCGGGTCGGCTGCGACGTCGTGGCGGGACAGGCCGGGGGCGATCCGGCCGCGGTGGCGTTCGACACCCTGAAGGCGGCCGTCGCCCGGGACGTGGACGTCGCCATCATCGACACCGCGGGTCGCCTCCAGACCAAGCAGCCGCTCATGGAGGAGCTGGGCAAGATCTCGCGGGTCATCGCGAGGGAGATCCCGGACGCACCCCACGAGTCGCTCCTGGTGCTCGACTCCAACACCGGCCAGAACGCGATCTCCCAGGCGGGCCTGTTCACCGAGGTGGCCCGGGTGACGGGGCTCGTCCTCACCAAGCTCGACGGCACCGCCAAGGGAGGCGTCATCGTCGGGCTCGCCGACGAGTTCGGGATTCCGGTGAAGCTCGTGGGCGTGGGCGAGGGCATCGACGATCTGCGCGACTTCCACGCCGACGAGTTCGTGGAGGCGCTGTTCGAAGGCTGAGCGGGCGGCTGCACGCCGCCGGGCCACGGGGGAAATGCGATGAGCCGCTTCGTGATGGCCCTCGACCAGGGCACGACCTCGTCCCGCGCGATCCTGTTCGACGAGCGCGGGGCGGTGGCCGGCGTCGACCAGGTCGAGTTCACCCAGCACTTCCCAAAGCCCGGCTGGGTCGAGCACGACGCCCTCGAGATCTGGGACTCCCAGCTGCGCGCCGCGCGCGGGGCCCTCGAGAAGACCGGGGCCCGGGCCGAGGACGTGGCGGCCATCGGCATCACCAACCAGCGGGAGACCGCGGTCGTCTGGGACCGCGCCAGCGGTGAGCCCATCCACCGCGCGATCGTCTGGCAGTCCCGCCAGACGGTGCCCATCTGCGACGACCTGCGGGCGCGGGGCCTGGAGGAGGAGGTCCGCGCGCGCACCGGGCTGCTGATCGACGCCTACTTCTCGGGGACCAAGGTCCGCTTCATCCTCGACGCGGTGCCCGGCGCCCAGGAGCGGGCCCGCCGCGGCGAGCTCTGCTTCGGCACCGTCGACAGCTGGCTGCTCTACAAGCTGACCGGGGGGCGGGTGCACGCCACCGAGTACTCGAACGCGTCGCGCACCCTGCTCTACAACATCCACGAGCGGGCGTGGGACGACCTGCTGCTCGACGCCCTCGACGTGCCCCGGGCGATGCTGCCCGAGGTCCGCGACTCGAGCGGCGAGCTGGGGGTGGCCGACGCGAGCTGGCTCGGCGGCGAGATCCCGGTGGCGGGCGTCGCCGGCGACCAGCAGGCGGCGCTCTTCGGTCAGGGCTGCTTCTCGCCCGGTCGCGCCAAGAACACCTATGGCACCGGCTGCTTCCTGCTGATGAACACCGGCGACGAGGCGCCGCGCTCCCGGAACGGACTGCTGACGACCATCGCCTGGGGGCGGGAGGGCCGCGTGGAGTACGCCCTCGAGGGCAGCATCTTCGTGGCGGGCTCCGCGGTGCAGTGGCTTCGGGACGGTCTGCGCATCGTGGAGGACGCGGCGGAGACCGCCGCGCTCGCGGCCTCGGTGCCCGACACGGGCGGCGTCTATCTCGTGCCCGCCTTCGTCGGGCTGGGCGCGCCGTACTGGGACGAGCGCGCTCGCGGCGCGCTCGTCGGGATCACCCGGGGCACCACGCGCGAGCATCTGGTGCGCGCGACGCTCGAGTCCATCGCCTACCAGACCCGCGACGTGGTCGAGTGCGTCTCCGCCGACTCCGGGCTGGCGATGGACACCCTGCAGGTGGACGGCGGGGCCTGCCAGAACGACTTCCTGATGCAGTTCCAGGCCGACATCCTGGGCGTGCCCGTGCGGCGCCCCGAGGTGCTCGAGGTGACGGCCATGGGCGCGGCGGCGCTGGCGGGGCTGGGCGTCGGGTTCTGGAAGGATCCCGAGGCCCTGGCGAGCGCCACCGACCGCGCCCGGGTGTTCGAGCCGGCCCTCGACGCGGACCGCCGCGAGGCGCTGTACGCCGGCTGGAAGCGCGCCGTCGAGCGCTCGCGCGACTGGGAACGGGACTGAGGGGGCGGCCGTGTATCCCGACGGTCCCATGGTCATCGCCCACCGCGGGGCATCCGCGGATCGCCCCGAGAACACCCGCTCGGCCTACGCCCTGGCCCTCGAGCAGGGCGCGGACATGATCGAGATCGACCTCCACCTGTCGCGGGACGGCGCCATCGTGATCGCCCACGACGCCGAGCTCCTGCGGATCGGCGGCCGGGGAGAGATCGGGGACGCCGACGTCGCCGCGATTCGCGAGCTCGACGCCGGGGGCGGCGAGCCGGTGCCGGTCCTCGAGGAGGTGCTCGACGAGTTCGGCCCGCGGACGCCGTTCAATCTCGAGCTCAAGCAGCGCGACTCCGGTCCCTACGCGGGGCTGGTCGAGCGCGCGGTCGCCGCCGTGCGCGAGCGGGGCTGGATGGACCGCATGCTCTTCTCGTCGTTCTACGACCCGCTGCTGCACGAGCTGCGCGACCGGGCGCCCGAGGCGCGCATCGGGCTGCTGGTGTCGCGCAGGTTTCCCCACGGCGCTCTCGAGCGCGCCGCCGCCCTCGGTGCGGAGGCCCTGCATCCCGAGCGCCCCCTGGCCACGGGCGACCTGATCCAGGCGGCCCACGCCGCCGGGCTCCGGGTCCACGTCTTCACGGTGAACGAGGAAGACGCCCTGCGGAGCCTGCTGGAGGCGGGCGCCGACGCCTGCTTCACGGACCACCCGGCCCGGATGCGCTCCGTGGTGGATTCCCTGCGGGGTTCCGCCCTGTCGCCAGGTTGACCCACTCGGGCCGGGTTGTTTCCGAATGGACGAAGGTTTTTGGGCCTGATTGCCACCGATCTGCTTGACGGTTCCGCAGCAACTGCCCTATAACGTTTGCCCAGTTCCCATTTCAGCCTAATGAAATTCGACCGCCGTGAAATACGATAACCGGCACGCGCCGGAGTTCGACACGACCGACCTCGCGATCCTCGAGCTGCTGCAGGAGAACTGCAAGCAGCCGCTGGCCGCCATCGGAGCCAAGGTGGGCCTCAAGGCCCCCTCGGTGAACGAGCGCATCCACAAGCTGGAGGAGGCCGGGGTCATCACCGGCTACGTGGCCCTGCTGGAGGGCCGCCGGCTGGGCAAGGAGGTGAGCGCCTTCATCGGGCTGTCGACCGATCGGCCGCGGACCATCGGGCAGCTCGAGCGCGAAGTCGCCGCCATCGACGACATCCAGGAGTGCCACCACGTCACCGGCAGCTTCACCCTCATCATCAAGGTGAAGACCCAGAGCACGGAGTCCCTGGAGCGGCTGATCGAGCAGATCCGGGCGCTCGACGGCGTCGCCCGCACCGAGACCATGGTGGTGCTCTCCACCTCGGCCGAGCGCCCGCGCATCGCGCTCTCCGACCTCGAAGAATCCCCCACGCGCCCGACACGCCGCTCCGGAGCCCGCGAGCGCAGGAGTGCAAGATGAACGAACGAAGGCGCACACGCCGCGAAACCCTCGACCTCGACGTCGCCGGCCGCCCGGTCGCCCAGGGCCTCTACGATCCCGCCCAGGAGCGGGAGGCCTGCGGCGTCGGCTTCGTCGCCGACATCGAGGGCCGGCCGTCCCACGCCCTGGTCCACCAGGGCATCGAGCTGCTGGTGCGCCTCGAGCACCGCGGCGCCTGCGGCTGCGACCCCGACACCGGCGACGGCGCGGGCATCCTGATCCAGCTGCCCGGGAAGTTCTTGCGCCGCGAGGTGAAGGCCCTGGGGTTCGAGCTGCCCGAGGACGGAGCCTGGGCCAGCGGCATGCTGTTCATGGCCGGCGACGACGCGGACCGCGCCTGGCAGAAGGGGCTGGTCGAGGAGGTGGTGGCGGCCGCGGGCCAGACGTTCCTCGGCTGGCGCGAGGTGCCCCACGATCCCCAGGCGATCGGCTGGCTGGCCCGCGAGTCGATGCCCGCCATCCACCAGGTGTTCATCGGGCGCGAGGACGGGATCGACCAGGACGCCTTCGAGAGGCGCCTCTACGTGATCCGGCGCATCCTCGAGCGCCGGGCCCGGGAGCGCGAGGCCTTCTTCTACTTCCCGAGCCTGTCGAGCCGCACCTTCGTCTACACGGGCATGCTCACGTCGACCCAGCTCGAGCCCTTCTACCGGGACCTCAACGACCCGGACCTCGAGTCGGCCATCACCCTCGCGCACTCGCGCTACAGCACCAACACCTTCGGCGCCTGGGACCTGGCCCAGCCGTTCCGCTACCTCGCCCACAACGGCGAGATCAACACCGTGCGCGGCAACCAGAACGCCATGCGCGCCCGCGAGGGCACCATGGAGTCGGCCGTCTTCGGCGACGACCTGGCCGAGTGCTACCCGGTGCTCCGCGAGGACAACCCGAGCGACTCGGCCCGCTTCGACAACATGCTCGAGTTCCTGTGCCTGAACGGGCGGGAGCTGCCCGAGGCCATCCTCATGATGATCCCGGAGGCCTGGGAGAACCACGAGCAGATGGACCCGGACCTCCGGGCCTACTACGAGTACCACTCGTTCCTGCTGGAGCCCTGGGACGGGCCGGCGTCGATCGCCTTCACCGACGGCCGCAAGATCGGGGCGGTGCTCGACCGCAACGGCCTGCGCCCGTCCCGCTGGGTCGTGAGCAAGGACGGGCTGGTGGCGATGGCCTCCGAGGTGGGCGTCGTCGACATCGAGCCCGAGAACGTCCTGCGCAAGGGCCGGCTGCAGCCCGGCCGGATCTTCTTCGTGGACCTCGAGCAGAGGCGCATCGTCGAGGACGAGGAGATCAAGGCCGACTTCAAGGCCCGCAAGCCGTGGCGCGAGTGGGTGGAGCGCAACCGCGTGAAGCTCGACGACCTGCCCGCCGCGGAGGTCCCGGTCGAGCACCGGAACACCGAGCAGCGCTTCGCCCTCCAGCAGGCCTTCGGGTACACCTCGGAGGACCTGAAGTTCCTGATCGCGCCCATGGTCTCGGACGCCAAGTGGGCGATCGGCTCGATGGGCGAGGACGCCGCGCTGGCCTGTCTCTCCGACCGGCCGCGCATGCTCTACCACTACTTCAAGCAGCTGTTCGCCCAGGTGACGAACCCGGCCATGGACTCGATCAACGAGGGCACCGTCATGGCCCTCTACTCGACCCTGGGCGCCGAGAGGAACATCCTCGAAGAGACCCCGGAGCACGCGCGGCTGCTGCGCTGCAACCGCCCCATCATCACCGACGAGGAGCTGGAGCGGATTCGCCAGATCTCGGTGGAGGGCTTCGAGGTGCGGACGCTCTCGGCGCTGTTCAAGGCGTCGGAGGCGGGGCCGGGGCTGGTCGCGAGCCTCGACCGGCTGTGTCGCGAGGCCGAGGAGGCGGTGCGCTCCGGCGTGAACGTGCTGATCCTCTCGGACCGCGGGGTGGACCCCGAGCACGCGCCCATCCCGATGCTGCTGGCCACGGGAGCGGTGCACCACCACCTGGTCCGCGAGGGACTGCGCACCCAGTGCGGACTGGTGTGCGAGACCGGCGAGGCCCGGGACGTGGCGCACTTCGCGCTGCTGGTCGGCTACGGCGCCGGGGCGATCAACCCCTACCTCGCCCTGCAGAGCATCGAGGAGCTCATCGAGGACGGCACCCACGTCTCCCCGGGGATCGACCTGGCCGGGGGCGTGGCCAACTACCTCAAGGCCTGCGACAAGGGCCTGCTCAAGACCATGGCCAAGATGGGCATCTCCACCCTCGCCAGCTACCGGGGCGCCCAGATCTTCGAGGCGGTCGGCATCGACCGCGAGGTCGTGGACCGCTGCTTCGTCGGCACGGCGTCGAAGGTGTCGGGAGTCGGCTACGAGGTGATCGCGCGGGAGGCCGCGATCCGGCACCGCCGCGCCTTCCCCGGAGACGCCTACCAGTACCCGGAGCTCGACGCGGGCGGCCTCTACCAGTGGCGCGCGCGGGGCGAGCGTCACACGTTCAACCCGACCACCGTGGCCAAGCTCCAGCACTCGGTCCGCCAGGAGAGCTACGAGACGTTCAAGGAGTTCTCGGACGCGGCCAACGGCGAGGCCCACGAGGCGTGCACCCTGCGCGGGCTGTTCGACTTCAAGTGGGCGGACGAGCCGATTCCGCTCGAGCAGGTCGAGCCGGCCACCGAGATCGTGCGCCGCTTCTGCACCGGCGCCATGAGCTACGGCTCGATCTCGCTCGAGTCCCACCAGACCCTGGCGATCGCCATGAACCGGCTGGGCGGCAAGAGCAACACCGGCGAGGGCGGCGAGGACACCCGCCGCTTCACGCCGGAGCCCAACGGGGATTCGCGGCGCAGCGCGATCAAGCAGGTGGCTTCGGGGCGCTTCGGCGTCACGAGCTGGTACCTGGTGAACGCCGACGAGACCCAGATCAAGGTCGCCCAGGGCGCCAAGCCGGGCGAGGGCGGTGAGCTGCCCGGCCACAAGGTGAACGAGACCATCGCGA
The DNA here is from genome assembly GCA_050618075.1 of Myxococcota bacterium. Lineage (GTDB taxonomy): Bacteria > Myxococcota_A > UBA9160 > UBA9160 > UBA4427 > JBNLVL01. Next base: position 214,889 of record JBNLVL010000007.1, on the reverse strand, counting down.
AGACGCGGCACTCGACGCCGGGCGTGGGCCTCATCTCGCCGCCGCCCCACCACGACATCTACTCGATCGAGGCCCTGTCGCCGCTCATCTTCGACCTGAAGAACGCGAACCGGCGCGCCCGGGTCAGCGTGAAGCTGGTGGCGGAGACCGGGGTGGGCACCATCGCCGCCGGCGTGTCCAAGGGCAAGGCCGACGGCGTCCTGATCGCCGGTCACGACGGCGGGACCGGCGCATCGCCCCTGGCCTCCATCAAGTACGCGGGCGTGCCCTGGGAGATCGGCCTGGCCGAGACCCAGCAGACGCTGGTCCTCAACGACCTGCGCGGCCGGATCCGGGTGCAGACCGACGGCGGACTCAAGACCGGACGCGACGTGGCCATCGCCGCCCTGCTCGGCGCCGACGAGTACGGGTTCGCGACGGCGCCGCTGGTCGCCATGGGCTGCATCCTGATGCGGGTGTGTCATCTCAACACCTGCCCGGTGGGCATCGCGACCCAGGACGAGCGCCTGCGGGAGCGCTTCGCCGGGGAGCCCGAGCACGTGGTCCGCTACCTGATGTACGTGGCCGAGGAAGTGCGCGAGATCATGGCCAGGCTGGGCTTCCGCACCCTCGACGAGATGATCGGGCGCATGGACCTGCTCGACGTGCGCGAGGCCGTGAGCCACTGGAAGTCCCAGGGGCTCGACTTCTCGAAGCTCCTCGAGAAGCCCGACGTCCCCCACGACATCTACAACTCGGGCTCCCAGGACTGGAGCCATCTGGAGTCGGTGCTGGACCAGAGGCTGCTCGAGCTGGCGGCGCCCGCCCTGGAGCGCGGGGAGAAGGTCGAGATCGACCTGCCGATCGGGAACACCGATCGCGCGGTCGGGACGATCCTCGGCTCGGAGGTCTCGCTGGCCTACGGCGAGGAAGGACTCCCGGAAGACACCATCACCATGCGCTTCAAGGGGTCGGCCGGTCAGAGCCTCGGCGCCTTCTGCACCCGCGGCATGACCTTCATCGTGGACGGCGACACCAACGACTACGCCGGCAAGGGGCTCTGCGGAGGCAAGATCGTCGTCAGGGTTCCCGAGGGATCCACCTTCGATCCGGGCGAGAACATCATCACCGGCAACGTGGTGCTGTACGGCGCGACCGGCGGAGAGGCCTACTTCCAGGGCGTGGCGGGCGAGCGGTTCTGCGTGCGGAACAGCGGCGCCCACGCGGTGGTGGAAGGCGTCGGCGACCACGGCTGCGAGTACATGACCGGCGGACAGGTCGTGGTGCTCGGCCCCACCGGCCGGAACTTCGGCGCCGGCATGTGCGGAGGCTTCGCCTTCGTCCTGGACGAGGACGGGTCCTTCCCCGAGCGGGTGAACACCGAAAGGGTCGACCTCGAGCCCCTGACCGCCGAGGACGAGGAGACCATCCAGAGGCTGGTCCGGCGGCACCACGAGTACACGCGCAGCCGCAAGGCCGAGGACGTGTTGCGCAAGTGGAACGACTACGCGCCGAAGTTCGTGAAGGTCTTCCCCACGGACCTGAAGCTGGCGCTCGATGCTCGCCTCCAGTCCCACACGGGCGACGGCTGAGCCGCGGAAGGCGGGAGGAACGAAATGGGCAAGGTCACCGGATTCCTCGAGTACGGGAGGCAGGGCGTCGCCTACCGGGACGCCAGGAAGCGTCTGCAGGACTACAAGCTCGTCCAGCACGACATGGACGAGCAGACGCTGAGGACCCAGGCGGCGCGCTGCATGGACTGCGGCATCCCGTTCTGCAACAACGGCTGCCCCCTCGGAAACATCATCCCCGACTTCAACGACCTCGCGTATCGGGACAAGTGGGAGGACGCCATCTGGCGCCTCCACTCCACGAACAACTTCCCCGAGTTCACGGGGCTGGTGTGCCCGGCTCCGTGCGAGGCGGCCTGCGTCCTGGGGATCAACCAGGACCCGGTCACGATCAAGCAGGTCGAGTGGGAGATCGTCCGCAAGGCGTGGGACGAGGGCTGGGTGAAGCCCATCCAGCCGAAGCGGCGCTCGGGCCGGTCGGTGGCCGTGGTCGGGTCCGGTCCGGCGGGCCTGGCGGCGGCCCAGCAGCTCAGCCGCGCCGGCCACACCGTGACCCTCTTCGAGCGCCAGGACCGCATCGGCGGGCTCCTGCGCTACGGCATTCCCGACTTCAAGCTCGAGAAGTGGCTCATCGACCGCCGCATCGACCAGATGCGGGAGGAGGGGGTCTCCTTCCAGACGGGCGTCAAGGTGGGGGTCGACGTCACCACCGCCGATCTCCGCAAGGGGTTCGATGCGGTGCTGCTGTGCATGGGCTCCGAGCAGCCCCGGGACCTTCCCGTGGAGGGACGCGATCTCGACGGCGTCCACTTCGCCATGGACTTCCTGCGCCAGAACAACAAGCGGGTGGCGGGCGACGAGATTCCCGAGTCCGAGTCGATCGTGGCCACGGACAAGCACGTCATCGTGCTGGGCGGCGGGGACACCGGCTCCGACTGCGTCGGCACCTCCCATCGACACGGGGCGCGCTCGGTCACCTCGATCGAGCTGCTCGAGCGTCCGCCGGACCAGCGATCGCCGTCGACGCCCTGGCCCCAGTGGCCGCTGATGTTCCGGTCCTCCAGCTCCCACGAGGAGGGCGGCACCCGGGAGTACGCCCGGATGACCAAGCGCCTGACCGGGTCCGGCGGCCGGGTCGAGAAGATCGAGGGCGTGGAGGTGCGCTTCGGCGCCCCCGACGCGTCGGGCCGTCCCCAGCTCGAGGAGGTCCCGGGGTCCGAGTGGGAGAAGCCCGCGGACCTGGTCCTGCTGGCCATGGGTTTCGTGCATCCCGTCCACGAAGGGCTGATCGACGATCTCGGCGTGAAGCGCGACGGTCGGGGCAACGTGGCGGCCAACCCCTCGGACTTCGCGACCAGCGAGCCCGGCGTGTTCGCCGCAGGGGACTGTCGGCGGGGCCAGTCGCTGGTGGTCTGGGCCCTGTGGGAGGGCCGCGAGGCCGCCCGGGCCGTGGACCTCTACCTCATGGGCGAGTCGCGCCTGCAGTCACGAAACTCCACGGTGTAGGAATCCCCGGCCCCGCGGGCCCGCTGCCGGACCGGGACCGCGTCCTGCCGCCCGAGCCCGGCCCCCGCCGGCGGGAGATGGGTGCTTGACGCCTTTCGGCCGGGCTCTATACGATGGTGCCCCTGGAGAGGTTCCCGTCCTCACATCATCGGGCGAGAGGGATGCGCCGGAGGCGACCGTGGAGGCCGTCTCCGCGCCGTGGACCGGGCGCCAGGCGCCTCTCCCGCGAGATCTCGTCGAACGGGCGTCCAGCGCGGCGCCGTCGTGGGCAAGCGTGGCAAGACAGAAAGAGCGTCACGACGAATTCGACCGCCTCGAGAAGGCGGTGCGCCGGCTCGTCGACCAGAGCCGGCGTCTGCGCGCGGAGAACACGGGTCTGAGGCGCGACCTCGACGCCCGGGAGGCCCGGATCCAGGAGCTCGACGAAAGCCTCATCGGCGCCAACCAGCTGCGTCAGGACGCCATCAAGCGCATCGACGAGCTGCTGTCCCAGATCGACCACCTGGACACGCAGCTGGCCATCCAGGGCGAGAGCGGGAGCGAGTGAAATCATGGCGAGCGGATCCATCACCGTCAGCCTGGCCGGACAGGAGTTCCGCGTCCGGAACGACAGCGAGGGCCACGACGCGCGCTGGCTGCGCCGGGTCGCGCGCCACGTGGACTCCACCATGGAGCGGATCCGCGAGCGGACCGGGACGGTGGACACCCGCGAGCTGGCCCTGCTGACGGCGCTCAACCTCGGGCGCGAGGTCCTCGACCTGCGCGAGCGCAGCAGCGAGTTCGGCGATCTGGACCGGGTCCAGGCCCTGATCGATCTGACCGAGTCGGCCCTCGACGACTGACCGCCCACGTGGATCTCACCGAGCGCAAGAACGCGCTGCGCGAACGCCTGCGCGTGGCGCGAAGCGGCCTCGCCCCGGGCCGCGCCGCCGCACTGGGGGCCCGGGCCGCCGAGCAGCTGGCCGCGCTCCCCGAGTTCGTCCGCGCCGGGCGCGTGGCGCTGTTCGCCTCGCTGCCCGACGAGATCGACACCCGGCCGCTCTTCGACCGCGCCCGCGAGGCCGGCAAGGCCTGCCTCTTCCCGCGCAGCCTGCCCGGAGACCGGCTCGCCTTCGCCCTGGTGGACGACTGGGACGAGCTCGTGCCGGGGCGCTACGGTGTGCTCGAGCCGCCGGAGCGGGACATTGCAGCGCCCCTGGGAGCCGGGGACCTGGCGGTGCTTCCCGGCGTGGCCTTCGACCGCCGCGGTCGACGCCTCGGCCGCGGCCGCGGATTCTACGACCGGACCTTCGCCGAGGTGGCCGGCCCGGTCCTCGTGGGCTTCGCGGCCGCCTTCCAGGTGGTCGACGAGGTCCCGGCCGGGCCGACCGATCGACCGGTGGACGCGATCGTGACCGAGGTGGGTGTCCTCTGGATCGAGCCGGGGAGCGGCGGAGGGGCCGACGCGGGAAGGGCCCGCGGAGCCTCGACCGACGACCCCGGCGAGCCGGGCTGAGGAGCGAGCGTGAGCGGAACGGCCACCCGGGAGACCGAGGCGGAGGTCGAGCGTCAGCTCGAGGTGATGCGCTCGGGTGCGGTCGAGTTCTACGGCGAGGACGAGCTGCGCGCGCGTCTCGGGGAGGCCCTCGTCGAGGGGCGCCCCCTGCGCGTGAAGCTCGGCATGGACCCCTCGTCCCCGGACCTCCACCTGGGACACACGGTGGTGCTCGAGAAGCTGCGGCGGTTCCAGGAGCTCGGCCACACGCCCATCTTCCTGGTCGGCGACTTCACGGCGCGCATCGGCGACCCGTCGGGCAAGAAGAAGACGCGGCCCGCTCTCGACGAGGACCAGGT
>JBNLVL010000007.1:0-205000 GCA_050618075.1 Myxococcota bacterium | reverse complement strand
TAAGCCTAAGGGTTCCTGAGTAAAGCTAATCTGCTCAGGGTTAGTCGGCCCCTAAGCCGAGGGCGAAAGCCGTAGGTGATGGGAAACGGGTTAATATTCCCGTACCACTAGATATCCGTTTGACCGAAGGGGGGACGGAGAAGGGTAGCTGAGCCGGGTGCTGGACATCCCGGTTCAAGCATGTAGGCGGGTGGCGTAGGCAAATCCGCGCCGCCATTCAACGCCGAGATGTGATGTCGAGAGCCGTAAGGCTCACAAAGTCAGTGATCCCATGCTTCCTAGAAAAGCCTCGTAGGGAGGGTATCTGGTGACCGTACCGCAAACCAACACAGGTAGGCGGGCAGAGTATGCCAAGGCGCTTGAGAGAACTCTGGTTAAGGAACTCGGCAAATTGACACCGTAACTTCGGGAGAAGGTGTGCCCTGGATGGTGATGTCACTCGCTGGCGGAGCTGTCTGGGGTTGCAGAGAGCAGGGGGTAGCGACTGTTTACTAAAAACACAGGACTCTGCGAAGTCAACAGACGACGTATAGGGTCTGACGCCTGCCCGGTGCCGGAAGGTTAAGGGAACCTGTCAGCTCTTCGGAGCGAAGCAGTGAACCGAAGCCCCGGTAAACGGCGGCCGTAACTATAACGGTCCTAAGGTGAGAGATTCGCACGCCTTAGTAAAACCGAACCATATGCGGGAAACTCCTCTTACAGCCGCGCGGTACTCGTAGAGCCAAGGCTCTGCAGTCACAATCCGACGGACATGGGGACAATCCGCAGGGAAGACCCGCACTGCAGCGGGAACCCTCAGAGACTTGACGTTCGGGTCACCTCCGATGCAACTCGAAGCTCAATGGATCACAGGTTTCGTGGACGGCGAAGGCTGCTTTCACGTCGGAATCAACGAGCATTCCGACATGAAGTGCGGCTACCAGGTACTGCCTGAATTCACCGTCGTGCAGCACGAACGCGATGTGCAGATCCTGCAAGCCCTGAAGGCCTATTTCGGCTGCGGCGTGGTTCGAAGGAACCACGGCGATCGAATGGCCTACCGGGTGCGCGGGCACCAGCACCTGCTGGAGCGCATCGTTCCATTCTTCGAGAAGCACTCGTTGAAGTCGAAGAAGCGGGCCGACTTCGCCAAATTCAGGCGAATCGTCCGCATGATGGAAGCGGGGGATCATCTCACGCTCGAGGGTGTCGAAGAAATTCGACGCATCGCGAGCCAGATGAACCGCGGGAGTGACAAGGTAAAGTCCGGCTCTATCGGAAACGGTAGGGAGTAACCGAGCGAAATTCCTTGTCGGGTAAGTTCCGACCTGCACGAATGGCGTAACGACTTCCCCACTGTCTCAACCAGGGACTCAGCGAAATTGAATTGCCGGTGAAGATGCCGGCGACCCGCAGCAGGACGGAAAGACCCCGTGCACCTTTACTACAGCTTCGCAGTGATTGTCGGATCAGCACGTGTAGGATAGCTGGGAGACTATGAAGCCGGCACGCCAGTGTCGGTGGAGTCAACCTTGAAATACCAGCCTTGTTGTTTTGCCAATCTAACCCAGGCCCGTTATCCGGGTCGGGGACACTGCGTGGTGGGTAGTTTGACTGGGGCGGTCGCCTCCCAAAGAGTAACGGAGGCGCGCGAAGGTTCCCTCAGCCTGATTGGAAACCAGGCGAAGAGTGTAAAGGCACAAGGGAGCTTGACTGCGAGACCTACAAGTCGAGCAGGTGGGAAACCAGGTCTTAGTGATCCGGTGGCTCCGCATGGAAGGGCCATCGCTCATCGGATAAAAGGTACGCCGGGGATAACAGGCTTATCTCCCCCAAGAGTTCACATCGACGGGGAGGTTTGGCACCTCGATGTCGGCTCGTCACATCCTGGGGGTGTAGCAACTCCCAAGGGTTCGGCTGTTCGCCGATTAAAGTGGCACGCGAGCTGGGTTTAGAACGTCGTGAGACAGTTCGGTCCCTATCCGCTGTGGGCGCAGGAGATTTGAGAGGAGCTGTCCCTAGTACGAGAGGACCGGGATGGACGAACCTCTGGTGTACCGGTTGTGGCGCCAGCCGCACCGCCGGGTAGCCATGTTCGGATGGGATAACCGCTGAAAGCATCTAAGTGGGAAGCCCACCTCAAGATGAGATCTCCCCGGGACTTCGGTCCCCTGAAGGGCCGTCCAAGACGAGGACGTTGATAGGCCGGAGGTGGAAGCGTGGCAACACGTGAAGCTGACCGGTACTAATCGCCCGTGAGGCTTGACCACTTTCGCTTCGGCTCGGTGCTCCGGCTCGGAAAGCTATTCGATTATCCAGACCGCCCGCCCTGGGTGGTTTCAAACGATTCGGTTCCAACCGACATGAAGTCGACCGGACTGGATCGAATCGTTTCGAACGGTTTTCCCACCGTTCATAGAGCAGGGGCCACACCCGTTCCCATTCCGAACACGGAAGTTAAGCCCTGCTTCGGCGATGGTACTGCGCATTTCTTGCGTGGGAGAGTAGCTCGACGGTGGGACCTCTTCGGAAGCCCCGCATCACGCTGGTGATGCGGGGCTTCGTCGTTTCGGCCCCCGCGCGCAGCCCGCACCGGTCAAGGCATCCAGGCTAGACTGGCCGGGAGATGACCCGAGAGCGCATCCCCTTCCTCGAGCCCGAGCTTCCGCCCTACGACGAGGTGGTGCAGGACCTCGAGGCGATCTATCGCTCCGGGGTCTTCTCGAACGGCGGCCCCTTCGAGAGGCGGTTCGCGGAGTCGCTCGCCGCCTACCTCGGGGTCCCCGACTGCGTTCCGGTCGCCAACGGGACCCTGGGGCTCATGCTGGCCGCCCGGCTGCTGGCCCGTCCCGACGGCGAGCGTCGGGTCCTGCTGCCCTCGTTCACGTTTCCGGCGAGCGCGCTCGCCATGCAATGGGCCGGACTCGAGCCGGTCTTCTGCGACGTCGACCCGGAGACCTGGCAGCCCAGCCTCGATCCCGAGCGACTGCGCCGGGAGCGCGGCCGCTTCGCCCTGGTCCTGCTCTGCAACACGTTCGGCGCGCCCGCGGACATCGGCTTCTGGCGCGAGCTGGCCGCGGACTGCGGGCTCCCGATGCTGGTGGACTCGGCCTCCGGCCTCGGAGGCCGCTACCCCGACGGCCGGCGCCTGGGTGGGGCGGGGCTGGTGGAGGTCTTCTCCATGCACGCCACCAAGACCTTCGGTGTCGGCGAAGGGGGCGTCGTGACCGCGCCGGAGCCGCACCTCCGGGACGAGCTCCTCCGCCTGCGCAACTTCGGTCTCGATGGGTCCCCCGAGTGCCGGGGCCCCGGACTGAACGCGAAGCTCCCGGAGATCCAGGCGGCCATCGCGTCCAGGGTCCTGGCTCGCCACGAGCAGATCCTCGAGGGCCGGCGCGAGCTGGCCGCCGCGTACCGGGCGCGGCTCGAGCCCCATGGATACCGCTTCCAGAAGTACGCCGAGCTCTCGCCCTACCAGTGCGTCTCGGTCCGCGTGCCCGGCGACGTCGACCGCGACGCTCTCCGGGTGCACCTGGAGAGTCGCGGCATCGAGACCCGCCACTACTTCGCGCCGCCCCTGCATCGACACGCCCAGTGGACGGGGTGCGAGCGGCTGGGAGAGCTCTCGGCCACCGACGCGCTGGCCCGGGGCATCCTCTCGCTCCCCACCAGCAACCGGCTGACCGGGGACGAGGTCGCGAGGGTCTGCGACGAGATCCTGGGCTTCGATCGCGGCTAGCCGTCGCTCTCGTCGGCCAGCAGCGCCTGGATCTTGTCGAGGAACCCCCGCCGCCGCTCCTTGATACGGCGCGCGGGGATGCCGGCGTAGAGGCTGTAGGGCTGGCAGGTCTCCCGCACCAGCGACATGGCGCCCACGATCGTGCCCTCGCCGATCTCGGCCCCCGCGAGCACGGTGCAGCCGGCGGCCGCTCCGCTGTAGCGCCGAAGCACGATCGGCGCGTGCTCGACCCGACGATAGGCCTCGGGAATCGCGGCGCCGTGGGGGAAGTCGCCGTGGATGTCGTCCCCGCTGGAGAGCAGGGTCACCCGCGCCGAGAGCTGGGAGAAGTCCTCCATCACGATGGCCCCGCCGCCCACCAGGATGCAGTGGGGGCCCATGTGGACGTAGCGCCCGATGTCGATGCCCCCGTCGCCGGCGGACAGCACGCAGAAGTCGTCGATGCGGACGTGGTCGCCCAGCGCGATGCGCTCGGGACGGTGGATGGAGGCCAGGGACGACACGCGGACGTGACGGCCGACCTCGCGAAAGCCGAGCCCGCGCAGCTCGTCGTCGGTCAGCAGGCCCACGGAGCCCTCCCGGCCGGACGCGTCACGGGGCTAGCTGCGGGTCGGGGTGAGCGCATCGAGCTCCTGGAAGACCCAGTGGTCCCACAGGTAGTGGACCCAGAGCGCCGACAGCAGGATGCAGTAGTACACCTGGAGCATGGGCAGGCCGAGTCCGAAGTGGAGGACGCCCATGATGCCGCCGGTCCCGAGGGAGACGGTCACGATGAAGGCGTAGTAGCGCAGCCCCTGGCCCCGGCCCGAGATCAGGTCGATGACCACCGACGAGACCTCGTAGCGCTCCGAGCGGTAGCTGTTCATCAGGTAGACCAGGCCCATGTACTGCACGCTGTGCCACAGGTTGAAGCCCTGGAGCGCGACGTCGAGGTTCTCGAACAGCGGCAGCGCCAGGGCGATGGGCGCCGTGAGCAGCAGGATGAGCGTGCGCGGCCAGACCACGCGGCCCGTGGCGATCTCGAAGACCGTGCGCGCGAGGAACAGGACGAAGGCCACGCCGAAGACTGCGGAGATCGCGGCCGCGATCCACACCTGCCCGACCAGGAAGGAGGGCAGCTGGTCCGCCACGTTCACCGCCCCCACGCGGAAGCCCGCCTGGGCGGTGAGGCCCAGGGGAAGCGTGAGCTCCGTGCCCGGCTCTGCCAGCATCCGCCAGGCCGCGAGGGGGTAGATGCAGGTCGTGGCGACGGTGTAGTCGACGAGCCGCGACCCCAGCGGCAGCGGGCGGGGGGCGCGCAGCTGATACTGCTGGACCAGGAAGACCACCTGGTGAAGCGCGTGCACGCTGGCCCAACCGAAGAACACGAAGAGCAGGAGCTCGATCTTCCAGAGCGTGAGCGTGACCACGACCACCGGGATCCCCGCCGCGGCCCGGAGCAGCCAGGGATGGGCCTCGCGAAAACGCCGCTCGGCCAGGGTGAGGGTGTAGGTGGCGTACATGTGGGGGCCGCCGATCAGGAAGGCCGCCCCCAGGTTGATGAACATGGCGATGCTGAGGGCCTGGTTCTGCTGGAACGACTGCGGGGGGACCCCGGTCAGCCAGGTGACGGTGTAGTAGGTGGTCAGCGGAACGGCGACCAGCAGACAGCTGGCGAAGACGAAGAGCAGATCGAAGCGGCGATCGGCGATCCAGGGGCCCGGCGGCGAGCAGGCCTGGACGCGGGTATACGCGCCGGCCGAGCGGAATCGCGAAAGCAGGGGGATCGATCCATCCAGGGAGCGGCCATCCAGAGGACGGCCATCAAGGGAGCTGCGATCCAGGGAGCTGCGATCCAGGGAGACGCCATCCAGGGGACGGCGGCCGAAGGGCCCGGGATCGAGGGGAGCCGGGCGCGAAGACGGGGTTCCGGCCCGGACGGGACTCGCGCTCTGGCTCCACATGATGCGCTCCGAACGACCCGGCCAGCATACGCGAGTGGTCTCGCCGCGTCTAGCAGTCACGCCGGCGGGTTGTTCCCGTCCCGCGAACGGGCCAACCTCCACCCGGACCGGGTCCGGACCCGATCGGGACCCGATCGGGACCCGATCCAGACCGGGGTGGGGGAAGGCGGAGCGGCGTGGAGCCCGATACGGCGTGTCCCGAGCTGAGCGTGGTGGTGTCGTGCTTCTTCGAAGAGGAGAGCATCGACGAGTTCCACCGCCGACTCTCCCGGACCCTCGACGAGACCGGGACGTCCTACGAGATCGTGTTCGTCGACGACGGCAGCCGGGACGCAACCCTGGAGAGACTCCACGCCATCTACGAGCGCGATCCGCGGGTGAGGGCGGTCGTCGATCTCTATCGCAACTCCGGCCAGCCCGCGGCCGTGACGGCCGGCGCGTCGTTCGCGCGCGGGCGCCGCTTCGTGTTCCTCGACAGCGATCTGCAGCTCGACCCCGAGGCGCTGCCCCGGCTCCTGGAGGTCTCGGACCAGGGGCACGACGTGGTCTGCGGCTATCGCGAGATCCGCCACGATTCCTGGGCCCGACGGCTGGTCTCGCGCCTGGCGAACTCGCTGCTCCGCCGGGTCGCCCGGACGGAGGTGCGCGACTTCGGCTGCAACTTCCGGGTGATCGACGGCGGCCTCGTGCGCGCCTTCGGGTTCGGTCCGTTCAAGGTGATCCGGCTGGCCAGCCTCCTGGCCGCCGCGGGCTCGTGCGCGGAGGTGCCGGTGGATCACCACCCCCGGCCCTACGGGCGCTCGGGATGGACCGGGACGCAGCTGCTGTCGTACTGGATGGACAACGCCGTGCTGCTCTCGCGCCGTCCCTTCCAGCTGCTGTCGCTGCTCTGCTTCGGGGTGGGCCTGCTGCTGGTCCTCCGCGTGCTGCTCGGGCTGGTGCTTCCGGTCCCGGTGCTCTCGAGCGTCTCGAACGGGCTCGTCCTCAACGCCCTCGCGTTCAGCCTGCTGGTCATCGTGGGCGTGTCGGCCGGAATCGGCGAGTACGTGATTCGCAGCTTCCTGATGCTCCAGGGGAGCCCCGCCTACATCGTCCGGTCCGCGCGGGTGCGGGAGGCGGGCGGGGACGAGGCCCGCGGTCCCGGGGCACCGTGAGCGGGACGGCCCGGGACCTCCCGCCGGCGCGCGGCCTGCTCGTCTGCGCCGCGCTCGTGGCCTTCGGCTTCGCCCTCTACGGAAACTCCGTCGGCAACGGCTACGCCATCGACGATCAGCTGATCATCGAGGACAACCCGCTGACCTCGCGCGGGATCGCGGCGATCCCCGAGATCCTCACCACCAACTACCTGTACCAGGAGGACCGGGGCGCGTCCTATCGCGCGGTGCCGCGGGTCTCCTACGCGATCGAGTACGAGGTCTTCGGAGCGGCGCCCCACGTGCACCACTTCGTGAACGTGTTGCTCTTCTGCATCGCCGGGGTGCTGGTCTGGCGCTGGGTCGCGCTGCTGTTTCCGGAGGCGCCGCCGGCGCTCTCCGTCGGGACGGCGCTGTTGTTCCTCGCGCACCCCATCCACACGGAGGTCGTGAACAACCTGAAGAGCCGCGACGAGCTGATGAGCTTCCTGTTCGGGGCCAGCGCCGTCGTGGCCTGCCTGCGGTTCGCCGTCATGGGGGGCGGCCGCTGGCTCGCGGCCGGCACCCTGGCCTTCCTGCTGGCGCTCGCCTCGAAGGAGAGCGCCCAGCACTTCCTGGGCGTGGTTCCGCTCGCCATGTACGTCCGCTGCGGCTGGCAGCCGCGCCGCCTGGGGCTCGCGCTCGCGGGGCTGCTGCTCGCTTCGCTCGTCTACTGGGGCGGGATCTTCCTGTTCCTGAACCGCGAGTACACCTACTGGATGGCCACGGCCACCCAGGACTTCCCGTTCGTCGAGCATCCCCTGCTCTTCGTCGACGACCCCGCGACCCGCTACGGAACCGCTCTCTACTCGCTGTGGGTCTACCTGCGCCTCATGGTCTGGCCCCATCCGCTGAGCTTCTTCTACGGGTTCGGCGCGATCCCGCTCGTGGACTTCGCCAGCGGATGGGTGTGGCTCTCGCTCGGGGTCCACCTGGGCCTCGGCGTCTACGCCCTGGGCTCCCTGCGCAGCCGCTCGATCCCGGGCTTCGCGGTCTGCTACTTCCTGGGCACGCTGTTCATGTTCTCGAACCTCGTGGTGCCCATGTCGGGCATCGTCGCGGAGCGGTTCGCGTTCAGCGCCTCCCTGGGAGTCTGCCTGCTCGCCGCCTGGGGGCTGACCCGGCTGCGCGGCCCCTGGGCGCTCGGCCTCGGGCTGGCGCTGCTCGGGGTGTTCGGCGCGCTGACGATCGAACGCAACGGCGACTGGGAGAGCCGGCGCACGCTGGCGGAGCGGGACGTCCAGAGCTACCCGGACGCGGGCATCATCCGCGCGGTGTTGTTCCAGCTGGAGTACGCCGACGCGACGGCGGCCGCCGACCCCGAGCTGCGCCGGCGCAAGTGGGCGGCCGCCGACGCCCAGCTCGCCGAGATCGAGCGCATCTATCCGCCCTACGGCGCCCGGGCGGCCTACACCCGGGGCCAGGCGGCGCTCCACCTGCTCGACGCTCCCGAGCAGGCGCTGTCCGCGCTGCGACTCGCGCTGATCCGCCTGGAGACGGGGCCCTCGGGGCCCCACCCGGACCGCGGGCTCGACGTCCCCCGCTTCCGGATCCATCTCGAGCTGGCCCGGGCCTGCCAGCGGCTCGGCCGACCCGCCGACGCCCGCCGGCACCTGGGCGACTCGGTGGCCGACTGGAACCGGGGCGCCCGCGAGCCCATCGACGCCGCCGCCGTGGCCGCGGCGCCGCTCGACGAGGCGGTCGCGATGCTCTCGGTGATCATGGCCGAGGACGGCTGAGCGTGCGGCGTCCGAGCCCGCCGGGTCCCGGGCCCCGGGCCTCCGGCGGCCCGCGGACGCCGAATCAGGCCAGGAGCCGCTCGGCGGCGTCCGACCAGAAGATCCGCTCGGGGTCCACGCGGGCCTTGATGGCGCGGAACCGCTCGTGCTCGGGGAACATGCGCCGGAAGCGCTCGGGGGAGAGGTAGGGGAACTTCGCCAGGTAGAGGCGACCGCCGTGGTCGGCGACGGCGTCGAGCAGCTGCTCCGTGAAGGCCCTGAGTCGATCCACGGGGAAGTGCTTGAGCGGGTGGTTCACCGTCATCGAGAGGCCGTCGCCGCGGAAGGAGAGGAGGGTGGGGTCGTCCCGGTGGCGCCGCAGGGAGCAGATCTCGGGCACGACGTCGAAGCGGCGACAGATCGCGAGCAGCGCCCGGAAGGCCGGCTGCGCCGCCTCCATGGGGTACAGGCTCTGGATCTCGTGGAAGCCGTGGGGCCGGAACTTGTCGCGCCAGTGGGAGAAGCGCTTCACCACCGGGTACTGGAACTCGGGGAAGGCGATCGCCGCGCCCGCCGACGCGGACCCCGCCGAGGCCAGCTTGAGACGGTTCATGGCGCGGTGGAAGAGCTTCTCGGAGCGCAGGGCCACCAGGACGTCCCAGCCCAGCCGGTAGAGCGACCAGAAGGACTCCGTCCGCAGCAGCGCCACCCGCCGGCGGGGAGCGAGGCCCGAGAGGAGCTCGGCGACGGGCGCCGCCGCGCCGTCGCGCGCGAAGCGGGCAGTCTCGAAGACGCCGCGGCCCGTTCGCTCGCCCGAGGCGAATCCGTCGACCCACGCGTAGGCGAAGTCGGTCGTCCGAGGGTCGAGGGCGGCGAACGCCTCGAACATGGCTTCGAAGTGCGGGACCGCCGTCGAACGGCACTCGACCGCGATGGACGGGATCTTCCGGAGCCGGAGCGTCACCTCGGTCACCACGCCGAGGAGTCCGAGCCCGCCGGGCACCGCGGCGAAGAGCTCGGGATCCGAGCTCCGGTCCACGACCCGCTCCTCGCCATCGGCGCACAGCAGCCGGAAGGCTTCGACGTTCTCGATGAAATTGCCGTCGCGCCAGGAGTCCTTGCCGTGGATGTTGCTGCCGAGGTTGCCGCCGACGGTGTTCCAGAGCGAGCCCGAGAGGCCGCACAGGAACCAGCCCGCGGGCATGATGCGCGCGAGGATGTCCGGGATGCGCGTGCCGGCCGCCGCCGTGAGGCGGCCCCGCTCCGCATCGAAGTGGCTGATCCCCGCCAGCCGCGACAGGTCCATCACGACCCGGTCGTCCAGCAGGAAGACGTCGCCGAAGCTGTTGCGGCCGCCGGCCGTGGCGATCGAGAGCCGTCGCTCCCGCGCCCATTCGAGGGTGTTCCGGACCTGCTCGAGGTCACGGGGGCGCGCGACCCGCGCCGACACCGAACGCGTGTAGCCGTAGGTCGTGACGACCTCCAGCTCGGAGGGCACCGCGCTCACGTGGTGAGCCTCTCGCTGAGCTCCCAGAGCCGCCGCGCCAGGTCCTCGTCCCGGGCCGCAGCCGAGGCCCGGACGGGCCTTCCGCCGCTGAAGTAGCAGCCGGTCACCCCCTCGAGCTCGGGCGCACTCGCGAGTCGCACGACCTCGCGCGCGGCGCGTTCCGGGGATCGCCCCAGCCGGGACATCGCCCACCAGAGGATCCGCGAGCGCCGGTTGGTGTGCTTGTACCCGATGCCGGTGCGCACGAGACCCGGCTGCAGGCAGTTGGCGGTGACCCGGGTGCCGGCGAGGCGCCGGGCCAGCTCGAAGCTGAACAGCACGTTGGCGAGCTTCGACTGGTCGTAGGCGCGAAACGCCGAGTAGCGCTCGCGGAGGTTCGGGTCGTCGAGGTAGAGGCGTCCCCGGGCGTGGGCCCGGGAGGTCACGGTCACCACCCGCGCCGCCTCGGCCGCCCGGAGCGGGCCGGCGAGCTCCTGCGTCAGCAGGAAGGGCGCCAGGTGGTTCACCGCCCACTGCATCTCGATCCCGTCCTCGGACCAGGTGAGGTCGGAGTAGACCGCCGCCGCGGCGTGGACGAGGACGTCCAGACGGGGGTGCCGCTCGGCCAGGCGCGCGGCCAGCGCCCGCACCTGGCGGAGGGAGGAGAGGTCGCAGGCGAAGGTCTCGGCCCGGGCGCCGGGCACGCGCCCAGCGAGCGCCGCGCGGGCCGCCTCCGCCGATTCCGCGCTGCGGCCCACGAGCGCGACCTGGGCTCCCCCGGCGGCCAGGCCCACGGCGGTCTCGAAGCCGATGCCGCTGCCGGCCCCGGTCACCACGCACGCCTGGGCGGAGAGGTCCGGGGCGGGGCTCATCTCCCGGCCGCACCGGAGCCCGAGGCCGCCCCGAGGAACCGCAGCACGCGCCCCGCGAAGGCGTCGGGCGCATCCAGGTCCACCAGGTGGCCGGCGTCGGGGATCGTGGCCGTCTCCGCCGGTCCGGACACCGCCGAGGCGAAGCGCTTGGCGTAGCTCGCGGGAAGGATGCGGTCGCCGTCGCCCCAGACGACGAGGGTGGGGCAGGTCACCTGGTGCAGGCGATGACGCACTCCGGTGTCGCCCAGGGGCCAGAGCAGGCGCGCGGCCGCCTCGCCCGCCCGGGCCTGCAGGATGGGCCACTCCACGGGGTCGGCTCCCTCGGGCGGCGCGGTCAGCGCGCCGAAGGTCCCGGGGTCGCGGCACAGGTAGGACGGCGCCTCGCCCGCGCGCTGGCCGAAGACGTCGGTCGTGGGCTCCGCCGGATCGAAGACGCCGAACGGCGCGGCGAGCACCAGGCTCCTCACGCGGGAGCCGCCCAGGGCCGCCACCTCCGCCGCCAGGGTCGCCCCGAGCGAGACGCCCACCAGGTCGCCGCCGTCGAGCCCCGCGCCGTCCAGCAGCTCGAGGGTCGCCGCGATCCAGTCGAGGTGGGTGTCGAGCTGGTCGTGGCCGCTGGACCCGGGAAAGCCCGGAAGCGACACGGCCACCACCCGGCGCCGGGCCGCCAGGCGGTCGAGGGCCGGCGTCCAGCGCGGGAGACCGCCGATGCCGGGCAGATAGAAGAGGGGCTCTCCGTCCCCCTTCTCCCAGATCCGACACCGGGCGCGGCCCCTGGCAGGGCCTCCGATCTCCACGAATCGCTCGCTCGGCGCGCCGCTCACGCCGTTTCCCCTGGCGACGGGTCGACCGGATGGGCGGCGCGATCGCCCGCCGAAAGCGGGCGGGGCCACCAGGCGTCGTCCCAGGCGTCGTCGAAGAGGTCGTGGATCTGGGGCATCACCTTCTCGGCGAAGAGCCGGGTGTTGTGTCGGGTCAGGTCGCGGCCCATGTTGCCGAACTGGAGCAGCAGCATCAGGTGCCCGACGTTCAGGTCCCGGGCGACCTGCCGGAGCTGGTCCGCGACCTCGTCGGGGCTGCCCACCACCACGTAGCCCCGCTCCACGATGTCCTCCATCTGCGTGGCCGGCCGGGTCCCCATGGCGGCGCCCGAGCCGCCCTCGCGTGCGGCCTGGGCCACCTGGGACTGCACCCGGGCGCGCAGGGTGGCCTCGGTGACGTACCCGGGCGGGCCGACGAAGCGGGACGAGAGGTGGAGGGAGCGGCCGTAGAAGTACTCGGCCGGCTCGCGATACAGCTCCAACGCCTCGGCCCGGGTGTCCGCGACCCCCACGAACTGCAGGAAGCCCGCGCGGTAGGGATTGCGGTCCTTGCCCAGGCGGTCCATCTCGTTCCAGAAGCCGCGCAGCGTCGCCTCGCCCTGCTTGTAGCCGAAGTAGGAGAGGTACGAGTAGACGTAGTCGCGCTCCGCGCACCACTGCCAGGTCTCGACGGATCCGCCGCCGGGGATCCAGATGGGTGGGTGGGGCTTCTGCACCGGCCGCGGCCAGACGTTGACGTAGCGCTGCTGGTTGAAGCGTCCGTCGAACGCGAAGGGCTCGGTCGCCTGCCAGGCGCGCACGATCAGGTCGTGGGCCTCGTGGTAGCGGGCCCGGAGCTGGCTCGGGTTCTGGCCGTAGGCGAAGCAGGTGTCCATGGGCGTGCCCACCGGGAAGCCCGCGATCAGTCGGCCGCCGGACAGGCAGTCGAGCATCGCCATCTCTTCGGCGACCCGGGTCGGGGGGTTGTAGAGCGCGAGCGAATTTCCCATCACACAGAGCGCCGCGTCCCGGGTGCGCCGCGCCAGGCTGGCGGCCATGAGGTTGGGGGAGGGCATGAGCCCGTAGCCGTTGGCGTGGTGCTCGTTCACGCACACCGCATCGAAGCCGCAGGCGTCCGCGTACTCGAGCTCGTCGAGGAACTCGTTGTACATGTGGTGGGCCCGGACCGGGTCGCAGAGCCCGGGGTCGATGCTCACCCAGACCGACTCGTGGGCCGTCCGGAAGTCCTCGGGCAGGTCGGTGTACGGCATCAGGTGGAACCAGAGCAGCTTCACGGGGGCTCCCCTCGCTTTCCCGGCCACCCGGGGCGGCGGGACGACCGGGCCAGGGTCGCCCAGCCGCGGTCCGCCCCGCCAATCCACCCCGGCACCCGCGGGAAGGGCCGGCGGGGAGCGGCTGCGCCGGCCGGGCTCGGGGACGGCCAGGGGGCCTCCTCGGCCGGCGGGGGCCTCCTCAAGTGGCCCCCGCCGGGTGCCGATGGACCCGATGGACCCGACCGCAAAGAGAGGGGAAGTCGATGGACCGCATCCACCGAATCATCGCGATCGCGCTGGTGACCGTCTTGGCGATCGCCACCGGCTGCGCCAGCAGTGCCTGGCGGCAGGCGCTCCGGGAGGACGCGCCGGCGGGCTACTACCGCTTCCTCCGCGACCATCCGGACTCGAAGTACACCGAAGAGGCCAACGCGCGGCTCGAGTTCCACCGGATCAAGCGCCGGCCGAGCCTCGAGGCGCTCTACGCCTTCAACGAGGCCTACCCGGAGCAGACCGAGCTGCTCTCACAGCTGCGCCCGCTGCTGGAGGAGAAGGCCTTCGACGTGGCGCGCGCCCAGGGGACGCCCGAGGCGTACGACAGGTTCACGGAGAACTTCCCGTCGGGCGCCCTCGGCGCCCGCGCCGCCGGCAACGCGGCCTACCTGCGGGCGAACGGGTTCGGGGGCGACACGGCCCAGCTCGCCGCCTTCGCCGCGGCCCATCCCGAGAGCGACTTCGCCGAGGAGGCGCGCCGCAGCGCGGAGAGCCCCACCGTGCGGGCCCGGACCCGCTTCGACCGCGTGGGCCTGCGGGTGCGCATCGCCCCCGGAACGCCCGACGCCGACCGGCTGATCACTTCCTTCACCCACGAGGCGCTCGAGCAGTACCGCGAGGTCGGGGTCGAGCTCGTGCCCCTCGACGGCCTGCGCTCCGCCTCGGGCGCGGCGCTTCCCCTGGCGCGACTGACCATCGTCCACGGCGAGCAGGCCGTGCAGACCGTGGTCGCCGACGGTGAGATGTCGCCGCCCGGGGTCGTGGCCACCACCCGCGTGACCCTGACGCTGGGCGCCGAGAGCGCCCCCATCTGGGACCGCGAGTTCAGCGTGCGCTCCGAGCTGCGCGACCACGTCGAAGGCGCATCGCTGCTGCTGGGCCCGGCCGGTCGCCGCTACTGGAGCGAGTTCTTCGTGCCCGTCTCGCGCTGGCAGACCAACGCCGCGCTGCGCTCCATGCTCAACCTCCCGAAGGAGCCGGTGGCCGTCGATGGGCAGGGCGACCGGGCCGTGGTCGCCTACGCCGACGGCGACTTCCAGGTCATCGACCTCGCGGACCCGACGAACCCGGCGGTCCTCGCCCAGCACACCCGGGAGCGCGACCTCAAGACCTTCGACGGCGTCCGCGTGCTCGGGGACCGCATCGCCGTGTTCGGCGACGACGGGCTCGAGATCGTGCGCTTCGGCGCCGCGGGCAGCGAGACCGTGCTCTTCCACGACCGCGGGACGATCGGCACCGTGGTCGCGGTGGAGCGGCTCGGCGACGGACTCGTGATCGGGAGCAACCGCGGTCTGATGCTCTCGGACGCCGACGCCCGGGAGCCCATGCGCGTCCTGCGACGCGACATCCAGGGCGTCGCCGTCTCCGGCGACATCCTCCTGTTCACCGACGGCAGCTCGGTCTTCGTGGCCAACCTGCCGCTGCTGCGCCAGAACCGCGTGCTCGCCCAGCTGCGCCTGGGCCGCGAGTTCGACCCCGGCCGGGTCCGGGTCTTCGGCAACCGTGCCATCGTGCTCGGAGCGACCGGGGCCCTGCTGCTCGACCTCTCGAACCCCGGCAAGCCGGTCACCCTGGCCCAGCTCCACACGCGCAAGATCGGCGAGGTGAGCGACGCCGCCCGGATCGGCGAGCTGACCTACCTCGTCGGGGACCGCGGGCTCATGGTCTTCGACGACGAAGGCGGCGTGGTCCGCGAATCCGTGGACGTCGTCAGTCGCGACCGCATCGACGTCATGGGACGCCACATCGTGGCGATCGGCGGGGGCAAGCTGCAGGTGGTGGACGGCACGCCGTTCCGCGCCGCCGGCGCCACCGCCGCGCCCGCGCCCTAACCCGGAGCCGCCGCGCGCCCCGCGCGGCGCCCGAAGAAGGTCGCGTCGGCGATCGAGAGCCCGCTCGAGTAGCCCTGGGCGGCGAGACCCGAGGTGGTGCGTCCGGCCGCGTAGAGGCCCGGAACGGGCTCGCCGTCGGCGCTGAGCACCTCGCCGTCGGTCGAGGTGCGCAGCCCGCCCAGGGTGAACACGCTCCACAGCGAGTTTTCGATGCGGTAGTCGAGGGCGGCGAACGGCGGCCTGTCGAGGGGCTTCAGGAACTCGGCGGTCTTCTGGAACAGAGGGTCCTCGCCCTTCTCGGCGGAGCGGTTGTAGGTGTCGACCGTGTGCTGCAGCTCGCCTTCGGGCATGCCGAGCTCGCGCTCGAGCGCTTCGATCGAGTCCGCCACCGCGGCCAGCTCGGCCGGCGGGAAGGGCCGCTCGTAGATCTCGTCGTCCACGACCAGGTACACCTGGCCGTCCTGGCCGAGCAGGGCGGCCTCGCCGACGTCGCTCTGGTAGGCGTCCTCGTTGATGAACCGCTGGCCCCGCTCGTTGACCATGATCCCCTTCACGTGCTGCTTCGGCACCGTGAAGGGCAGCACGATGCAGCCCGTGTCCATGCGCACGGTCTCGCCGCCGGCGGCCTGGCCCATGCGGATGCCGCGCCCGTCGTCGCCGTCGACGCCCATGCGCATCCTGACCCGGGCGAGCCAGGGCGCGTGGCGCGCGACCATCTCGCGGTTGTTGATGAAGCCTCCGGCGCAGAGCACGACGCCTCCGCGCGCGCGGATGCAGAGCTCTTCGCCGTCCACCCGGGCGACGACGCCGACCACGCGGCCCGCGTCGTCCTGGACCAGGGTCTCGACGAGGCAGTCGGCGAGCACCTCGGCGCCCGCCCGCTCGCTGGCCTCCAGGAGGGCTCGCATCAGGCGTCCTCCGGCCTCGATGCCCTCCTGCTGGACGGTGTGGCCCCGCGGTGCGGGCTTCGCGATCGACGCGTAGCGTGTGTTGAGCTCGCTCCCCGACCAGGCGAGGCAGTCGTCGGTGGGGATGTAGGAGCCGTCGCCGTAGAAGCTCGGCTTGAACGGGACGCCCAGGGCCACGAGCCAGTGATAGTGGGCGACGCTCTCGTCGGCGTAGAGGCGGATCTTCGCCTGGTCGGGATGCGGGCCGCAGGAGGCCATCAGGTAGCGGTACATGGCCTCGGGCGAGTCCTCGAAGCCGCACGCCTCCTGCACCGGGGTGCCGCCGCCGAGATAGATCTCGCCGGTCGAGTTGGCCGAGGTCCCGCCGCCCCCGCTCGCGCGTTCGAGCACGAGCACCTCGGCGCCGGCCTCGCGCGCGCCGAGCGCCGCGCAGGCGCCCGCACTCCCGAACCCGACCACGACCACGTCGCTCTCCCGCGCCCAGCCGGCGACGTCCGCGGCGCGTCGGATCGCGGCCGGTCGTCCCATGTCGCGTCTGCGGGCCAAGACACTCCTCCCGAGCGGGGCCGGCCAGCATAGCGGCCGACCCCGGCGGCTCCAGGTCTAGAAGAAGAGCCCCAGTGTCGGGAACTCGATGTTCGCGAGGTCCATCACGACCTCGCGGCTCGCGATGCGAAGTCCCTCGTCGCCCCGTCGCAGGAGGTCGCGCCGCTGGCCGGCGTAGAGGAAGCTCGCGCTGCCCGGACGGCTGTAGGAGAGATGGAAGTTGCTGGTCACCGCGAGCTGGTCGTCGGACACCTCGAGGACCTCGACGTTGCCGATGATGCGGCGGGTGCGCGCGGGCGGGTTCTCCGCCCAGGAGTTCGGCGCGTAGGCGCGATTCACGCGCATGGTGAGGTGGAAGAGGCTCTCGTCCCGGACCGGGAGGCCGTCGGACTCGACGCCCTCGAGCTCGCGCTCGACGCCGATCATCGCCTCCCGGCCGCGCTCCGCGTTGTCCACCAGCGGGTTCGAGCGCCCGGGCATCACGTAGCGGACGTCCTCGGTGCACAGGCCCAGCCAGGTCTGGTAGCGGCGGCCGTCGAGGAGCCGCGCCTCCCGGTAGTAGAACTGCTCCACCTCGTGCTGGAGCTCCGGGCCGACGCGGCCGGGGTCGCGCGCCATCACGATTCCTCCACCGCCTCGAGGGCGGCCCGCCAGCGCTGGAAGAAGTGCCGGGCGTAGAACTCGTTGGCCGTCGAGCCGACGAGTCCCGGCCAGTCCGGGTGCGGCGCCTCCTCGCCCTCGCCGAGCCCGTAGAAGTAGGGGCGGTCGTCGGCGAAGTCGATGTTGCTGCCCAGGAACTGCTGGGCCCACGCCTCGGAGTCCTCCTGCTCGATCATGCCGCCGGGGCCGAACAGCGAGACGTGGTTCTCGCGCAGGACCTTCTTCACCGCCTCCGGCGCGTCGGCGGGAACGACGGACCAGGACCAGTACTCGACCTTCCCGGGGCCGCGGGGGTGGCTCACCTTGAAGGCGGTGTTGGACCAGAGGAAGGAGAGGTTCGGGTAGACGCCGAAGGTGAGCCCCTTCATGCGCGCGCGCAGGGGGCCCACGCGCTCGGCCGCGCGGGCCTGGACCTCGCGCAGGTACGCGTGCACCTCCGGCCCGCCCAGCAGGCTGGCCGGGGCCTCGAATCCCCAGGCCACCTGCTCGACCGGCGCGTCCTCGGGCATCACGCGGAAGCTGGCGCCGTGGCCCGCGCCGGGGACCGCGCACAGGCCGTACTGCACGATCTCGCGGTTGGCCTCCGGCGGGATCACCGACGCATGGAGGTAGGGGCCGTGGTTCACGTCGCCGAGCTGGTTCTCCATGGGGAGCTTCCAGTTGGCGTGGATGACCCAGCGTTGGGGCGCGCCGACGAACTCGATGCCTTCCGGAAAGCGGTCGAAGAAGGCCCCCAGGTAGAACTTCATGTCGCCCAGGTAGTCGTCGAGGGACTCGATGTCTTCGTCGAAGCTCCCGAAGATCATCCCGTTCCAGGTCTCGACCCGCGGCACCTTCTTGAGCCCGAGCCGACTCTTGTCCGGCCGCTTCTCCACCTGCCGCTCCTGGGGGATCGCCTGGAGCTTCCCGGTCACGTCGAAGTTCCAGTTGTGGTAGGGGCAGACGAAGCGCTCCGTGTTGCCGTGGTCGGCGCGGCAGACGGGCAGTCCCCGGTGCGTACAGCTGTTGACGCTCGCGTGGATGGCGCGGTCCGGTCCGCGGGCCACGATGATCGGCGTCTCGCACATGCAGGCCTGGACGAAGTCGCCCGGGCTCCGGATCTGCGACTCGTGGGCGAGGAACAGCCACGAGCGGCCGAAGATGCCGCGCTTCTCGAGCTCGTAGATCCCGGGGTCGCTCCAGGCGCGCCGGCCGATCAGCGTGGCCCCGTCGTTCACCAGATCGCGGACCTTCGGCTTCATGGTGGGCCTCCCGGGCGCTGGCCCAGAAATTATCATGTGATAATTTCCTGACAAGGCCGGCGGCGGGCCACAGCCGCAGCCCCAGCCGAAGCTGCAGCCGCACCCAGGGGAGGGCGCGCATGGAAACCTCCGTCCCGACGGCCGAGAATCGCGGCACCGCGAGCTCGGGCTCCGCGGAGCCCGGCGCCGCGAAGGCGACCAAGGGCGCGCGGACCGCCGCGCGCATCCTGGACGCCGCCGAGGCCGTCTTCGCCGAGCGCGGCTTCGACGCCGCGTCCCTGCGCGAGATCGCGCGCCGGGCCGGGCTCCAGCAACCCGGCCTCTACAACCACTTCGCCAGCAAGCGGGACCTCTACGCGGCCGTGCTCGACCGCGCCCTGTCGCCCATGGCCGAGGCCATGGAGCGGCACCTGCGCGACGCCCGGCCGCGGAGCGCCCTCGCCATGCTCCCGGCCGTCATGACCGACCTCCTGCTCGAGCATCCGAAGATGGCGGCGCTCTTCCAGCAGGCGCTCCAGGGCGACGACTCGCCCGGCCAGGCGCTGATGCGCGGCTGGCTGGACCGGCTCTTCGCCCAGGGCGTCGAGACCGCGCGCGCCTCCGCCAGCGGGCCGGTCGATCGCGCCGACCTCGCGATCCGGATCGTCGCGATGTTCAACGTCACCACGGGCTACTTCCTCTCCCAGCGCGCCCTCGACGGCCTGGGCGCCGGCGACCTCGCCGACCCCGCGAACGTCGCGCGGCAGAAGGCCGTGCTCGGCCGGCTGGCCCGGGCCATCGGGAGACGCTGAGCGCGGTCCGCGTCTCCCCGCGCGTGGCTCCGTCGCTCGGGGCGCGTGCCTCGACGCCGGGATGAACGCGATTCCAGCCGCTGCTTCGGAGGCGAGGGCATCCGCTAGCATCGACGGCCATGCCGAACCGGACGCTCGCGGGCAAGGCTGCAGTGGTGACGGGATCCAGCCGCGGGATCGGGCGCGCCGTGGCGCTGGCTCTCGCCGGCGAGGGCGCCTCGGTCGTCGTCAACGGCCGCCACCGGGACGCCGTCGAGGCGGTGGTGGCCGAGGTGCGAGAGGGCGGCGGCGACGCCGCCGCCCACGTCGGCTCGGTGGCCGACTTCGACTGCGCGGGAGAGCTCGTCGAGCTCTGCGGCGACCGCTTCGGCGCCGTCGACGCGGTCGTGAACTGCGCGGGCATCGCGGAGCCCGAGGGCTCGTCCATCCTCGATCTGACGCCCGAGGCCTGGCGCGAGCTGATCGACACCCACCTCACCGCCACCTTCAACACCTGCCGCCACGCCGCGCCGCGCATGGTCGCGCAGGGGGGCGGCGCCATCGTGAACACGAGCTCCCACGCCTCCCTGGGCAGCTACGGCGGCACCGGTTATCCCGCCGGCAAGGGCGGCGTCAACAGCCTCACGTTCGCCGTCGCGGCCGAGCTGCGCGAGCACGGCGTGCGCGCCAACGCCGTGTGTCCCGGAGCGCGGACCCGCCTCAACGAGGGGCCCGGGTACGCGGAGAAGATCCGGGATCTCCACGCCCGGGGCATCCTGGGCGACGCCCAACGGGATGCCTCGCTCTCGCCGGCTCCGCCCGGGTTCGTGGGCCCGCTCTACGCCTTCCTGGCCGGACCCCTGGCGCGCCACATCTCCGGGCGGCTGTTCACGGCAGCGGGGGGGTACGTGGGGCTCCACGGCGTCGGCGAGGGCGAGACCCTGCTCGCGTTCCGGGAGCTGGGCGCCGGCCCCTGGCCGGTGGGCGAGCTGGCCGGCGCCCTCGAGCACGGACCCGGGGCCGGGAAGCTCGCGTTGTCGGGGCGAGCCGCATCGTGAGCGCGATCCTTCGTGGGGCGCTCGTCGTGCTCGGGCTGGGGGTCGCGCTGATCGCGGCGGCCGCCCTCTTCGTCGGGTTCGGGCAGGAGCCCGACTACGAGCGCGTGGCCGTCGAAGAGCGCCCGCACTGGAGGACCCCGGGACCCGGCCCCTCCGGCCGGGACGGCGCGGTCGGCGAGGTTCGCGAGCCCTGCGCCTACTCCGTGCCCGAGCGCCAGCCGCTGTTCGGCGACCTGCACGTCCACACGGCGCGCTCCCAGGACGCCTCGACCCAGGACACGCGGGTCACGCCCCGGGACGCCTATCGCTTCGCGCGCGGGGAGCCGCTGGGCATCCAGCCCTACGATCGGGACGGCCGGCCCCTGAGGACCGTGCAGCTCGCCCGGCCGCTCGACTTCACCGCGATCACCGACCACGCCGAGCAGATCGGCGAGGTCCAGATCTGCAGCACGCCCGGGGCCGACGGCTACGCTTCGCTCGCCTGTCGCCTCTACCGGAGCCATCCGCGCTCGGCCTTCTTCACCTTCAACACCCGCTACTCGCTGGTCCAAGCGCGCTGGGGGTTCTGCGGCGAGGACCGGGCCAACTGCTACGCGGCCGCCGGCCGGGTCTGGGCGGAGACCCGCGAGGCCGCCGAGGAGGCCTACGACCGCTCCTCGGCCTGCTCGTTCACGAGCTTCGTCGCCTACGAGTGGACCGCGGCGCCCGGCACGGCCCACCTCCACCGCAACGTGGTGTTCCGCAACGAACACGTCCCCGAGCTTCCTCTGAGCGTCATGGAGACGGGGCCCTACGCCATGCCCCTGTGGCGCTGGCTCGACGAGGTCTGCCGCGAGGGGATCCCCGGCTGCGACGCCATCACGATCCCCCACAACACCAACTGGAGCCGGGGCACCGCCTTCGGGTCGGGCATCACGCTCAACGGGGAGATCACCGCGGAGGAGGCGCCGCTCCGCGCCCGCTACGAGCGCCTGGTGGAGATCGTCCAGCACAAGGGCGAGTCCGAGTGCGCGGCCTATCCGGGCGTCAGCGACGAGGAGTGCGGATTCGAGAAGGCGCCGAACCCCTTCGGCTTCGGCCAGGGGGACCCGGCGCCCGACCCCATGGACTTCACGCGCGGCGCGCTCGAGCGGGGCCTCGAGCTCGAGGGCGAGCTCGGCATCAACCCGCTCGCCTTCGGTCAGATCGGAAGCACGGACACGCATCTGGGAACGCCGGGGCTGGTGGCCGAACGCGGCCATCCGGGCCACGGCGGCGCGGGCAGGCCCGGCAACACCGTGTTCGAGAGTCCCGGTCCGCCGGACCTGCTGACGCTCAACCCGGGCGGGCTCGCCGCCGTCTGGGCCGAGGAGAACACCCGCGACTCGATCTTCGACGCCATGCGACGGCGCGAGGCCTACGCCACCAGCGGCACCCGTCCGGTGCTGCGCTTCTTCGGAGGCTGGAGCTACGACGCCTCGGCCTGCGATTCGCCGGAGCTGGCCGCGGTGGGCTACGCCGGGGGCGTGCCCATGGGCGGGAACCTCCCGGCCGCTCCGGAGGGCGCCGCGGCCCCCACCTTCCTCGTGGCCGCCCTCCGCGACCCCCACCCGAACGGCGGCGACCTCGACCAGATCGAGATCGTGAAGGGCTGGGTCGAGGACGGCGAGACCCGCGAGAGCGTGGTTCGCGTGGTGGGCGGGGACGCCCGGGTGGACGTGGACCCGGCGACCTGCGCGGTGCGCGGCCGGGCCGCGAAGAGCCTGTGCGAGGTCTGGTCCGATCCCGACTTCGATCCCGGCGAGCCCGCCTTCTACTACGCCCGCCTGCGCGAGGTGCCGAGCTGCCGCTGGACCCAGTGGGCCTGCATCGACGAGGGCATCCGCTGCGACGATCCGTCGGGCGTTCGCGAGGGCTGGGAGTACTGCTGCAGCGACGAGCTGCCCCGGACCATCCAGGAGCGGGCCTGGAGCTCGCCCATCTGGTACGGGCCCCGCTGAGGGACCGGCCGGCGCTCCGGCTCAGTCGAGCGGAAGCAGGGCGCGGCTCGAGAAGTCGTCGCGCACCACGACCACCTCGGGGCCCTTGGAGAAGAGCGGCATCCGGTGGGCGAGGTAGGTGCCGTCCTCGTTGGCCTCGAACCAGAACGACAGCCGCGGGATGAGCTGCTTCGCGATCCAGGAGACCATCGTCCCGAGCTCCGGGCCGTAGGCCACCTCGATGAAGTGCCTTCCGTCGGCGTCCCGCTGGCGGCCGGCCAGCCGGGCCCGGAAGTCCATCAGCCGCGCGCCGCCGCGACACAGGAAGTACTGGAAGTCGACGGTCTCGACCTCGCCGCGCACCAGCGGCAGGAAGAGCAGGTTGAGCGGCACGTTCACCACCTGCTCGTCCTCGGGCAGCTCCAGGATCTCCGCGTCGGCCTCGGTCTTGCCGGGCGGCGTGCAGATGCCCAGGCCGCGCTCGTGATCGATGTGCATCACGCCCATGGACTGCCCGGCGTCGTCGTGGGCCTCGGAGCGCTCCCGCACCACGCGCACGCGGTTGCCGGCCATGCGCTGGAGCACGGCCGAGGCGTCGTTGCGCGCACCGCCCTCGACCCCGGTGCCCACGCTGACCTCGATCAGGCCGCCTTCGCGCTCGACCAGGGAGAGCTCCGCGCTCCCGAGGCGGTCGCCGTCGGCCGCATAGGTGCCCGCCGGGAAGGTCCCGAAGCGCGGCGGGGCCGGCAGCAGCGCACCGCGGGCCGGGCCGGGGGGCGACGACGGCGGGCGCGCGGCCACGTCGGGCTCCCGTCGCCCGGCCACCCGGGCGTCCGATGCCATGACCTCGCGCCGATCCGACGGCCGCAGCTCGGCGTCCTCGGCCGCCGTGGCCGCGGAGACGCCGGCGAGGCCGAGCGCAACGGCGAGGGCCAGAAGCGGGATCAGCGGGTGGGCGAATACAGGGGACACTCGTCGGGCTCGAGGGCTCGGGCGCATCATGGATCACTCGACTCCGAGGGGGGCGGGATCGCCCGGGCTTCCGGTGAGGCACCGGCCCCGGCCTGCGGTTCCAACCGGCTGGGCGCTGCGCGCCTCGGGGAGCGAGGCGGGGTTCTCGAGCGCCGCCGGCCGGACCCCTTCTGTTGGGGCGTGAGGCCTCGGGGCGTGGGGCCGATTCAGGGGCCATTCCGGATTCGTCCCGGACCCCGGCAGGATATCCCAGTCCGGGGGGTGTTGCTTTTGCCCCGCGGGATTGACGCAAAGTGTCACCTGCGTCGTAGAAGGCCGCGCGCTACGCTCCTGCCATGTCGACGGTCCGGACTCGTGTAGCCGGAACCGCAGCCGAGATCATCAAAGCTCCGGTTCCCGAGCTTCCCCAGCTACACCAGATCATCCTCCCCACCCCTTGGGACGTGGGCCCTGTGCAGGTCTACGCCATCGAGGGAGACCCCTTCACCCTGATCGACACCGGGGTGAAGACCCCCGAGTCCTGGGCGGCCCTGGGCGGCGCCCTCGAGGCCCTGGGGAGTGGGGTCGAGGACGTCGGCCGGGTCATCCTCACCCACTACCACGGCGATCACCTGGGACAGGTCCAGTCCCTGCGCGACGCCGGCGCCGACCTCGTGGTCTGGGCCCACGAGACCGAGGCGCCGATGATCGAGAACTTCACCCCCGAGCGGGACGAGCGCATCGAGGACACCTGGGAGCTGTTCCGCGAGTACGGCGTGCCCGAGGACCTGCTGGATCAGCAGGCGGAGCGCATCCGCGCCCACCTGCGCGAACAGCCGTCGCTCTGCGAGGCGACGCGGGTGGACCAGCTGGTGCGCGACGGCGACGCCATCCCGTTCAAGGACTTCGAGCTGCGGGTCGTGCACGCCCCCGGCCACACCGCGGGGCACCTGCTGCTCCACGAGGAGCGGACCGGCACGCTCGTGACCGGCGACCACCTGATGGGCGCCGCGGTCCCCTACACCGACAACTACTACGTCGAAGGGGGGCCGGACCCGTCCGACCCGTTGCGGCGCCGCCCGCGCTTCAAGGGCCTGCCGAGCTACCTGGAGTCCGTGCGCCGCCTGCGGCGCCAGCGGTTCTCGACGATCCTGCCGGCCCACGGCGGCGTGCTCCAGCGGCCGGATCGAGCGATCGAGGACGCGATCCTCTTCTACGACGTACGCATCCAGCGGATCGAGCGCGGCCTGCGCACCCTGGCGGCCATGGGCCAGGAGGTCACGGGCTGGGACATCTGGAAGGCGCTCTTCCCGAAGGCCGACCCGCTGACCCAGATGCGCACGCGCATGCTGATGGTGATCGGCGCCCTCGACGTGCTCGATCGCAA
This sequence comes from Myxococcota bacterium, assembly GCA_050618075.1. Lineage (GTDB taxonomy): Bacteria > Myxococcota_A > UBA9160 > UBA9160 > UBA4427 > JBNLVL01. The sequence continues at coordinate 180,433 of JBNLVL010000007.1, read as the reverse complement.
CCGCACCTGCGTGACCACGCGCCGCGACGACGGCGTCCTGGTCCACAGCCACCTCTAGTCGAAGCGCTCCTGGAGATAGACGGCCAGGTCCCGTCGCTGCTCGTCGTCGAACGGGTAGAGGGGCATGGGCGGCGTGGGCGTCGCGAGCCGGTCGACGATCTGGCCCAGCGAGAGGCGCGAGCCCAGTCCGGCGAGGGGCGCCGCCACCGCGCCCGGCTCGGCCCGCCGGGCCTCGTGACAGCCGTAGCAGCGATGGGCCTCGTAGAGCTCGGCTCCCCGGGCGCGGCGCTCCTGGCGCAAGGCTCCGGTCGGCTCGTCCTGGGGAGGCGTCCCCTGGGCGGCTCCGCCCGCCGTGGGCAGGAGCGCCGCGTCCGATGCGGCGCCCCGGCCGATGCGCCAGATGACGCCGGCGTAGTCGTCGGAGACGTAGAAGGCGCCGTCCGGTCCTTCGGCCACGTCCACGGGGCGCCCGATCACGTCCTCGTCGACCTCGAAGCCGGTCGCGAAATCGCGCTCCTCGATGGTGCCGTCGGCGCGCCAGTGGAGCGAGACGACCTTGTAGCCCGACTTGCGCGTGCGGTTCCAGGAGCCGTGCAGGGCCACCAGGGCGGCGTCGCGGTAGGCCCCGCGGCTCTCGGGGCCGCGGACGAAGGTCATGCCCAGGGGCGCGGTGTGGGCCGGGAAGCCGTGGGCCGGGGGCCGGGACGCCGCGATGCGCTGCTCCTCGCCGGCGCCGAGGTCCGGGTCGGGGACGCGGGCGCCGTTGGCCACGGGCCAGCCGTAGAAGGCGCCGCGCTCCAGCCGGTTGAGCTCGCAGGGAGGGAAGTCGTCGCCCAGCAGGTCGCGGCCGTTGTCGGTGGCGTAGAGGTGGCCGCTGCCCGGCTGCCAGTCGAAGCCGACGCTGTTGCGAAGACCCGTCGCGAAGATCTCCTCGCCCGAGCCGTCGGGCTCGTAGCGCAGCATCGCGGCGCGGCGCGGGTCCTCCTCCTCGCAGACGTTGCAGCTCGAGCCCACCGAGACGTACAGGCCCCCGTCCGGCCCGAAGCGCACGGTGCGCGTCCAGTGGTTGCCGCCGGCGGGCAGACCCGTCACCACCCGCTCGGGCGAGCCGGAGATGCTGCGGCTCGAGGGGTCGAAGCGCACCCGGGCGACCGCATCGGTCTCGCCGAGGTAGAGCCAGCCGTCGTGGAGGTCGAGACCGTGAGGGCGATTCAGTCCCTCGACGAGGGGGCGCAGCCCGTCGCTGCGCCCGTCGCCGTTCTCGTCGGCCTCGAGGAGCACGACCCGCGAGCGCCGGGGCTGGCTCACCAGCAGGTCGCCGCGGGGGGTGAAGCGCAGGAATCGGGCGCCATCGACCCCCTCGGCCCAGACGGAGAGGGCGAACCCGTCGGGCACCCGGAGCCGCGACTGGACACTGTCCTCGGACGGCGTGCCGCCCCCGCGCCCGAACAACATGTGGGCCACCGGCGCGTTCACCGCGCAGCGCTCGGGCAGGACCGCGCAGGCGCCGAGGGTCGCCGAGAGCAGCACGGCGCCGGTCCACGCGGAGATCCGCCCCGCGAGCCGCGGCCGGCTCGCCTGCGCTCCCCCGCTTCGTTGCCCCCGCGCCGCCTGGCCCGGTCGTCCGGATCTGCCCCCCACTGCCCCTCCCAGCCCGTTGCGCCCGGTGCGCCCGGTGCGCTCCGCCGCCTCGGGCGAGCCGAGCTTATCACGCCGCCTGCGGCGGCCGAGGCAGCGGCCAGGATCGGAATCCCTTGGGGGATCTATTGACTTCACGCGGGTTTTCCTGCACACCTTCCGCCTCTCTGGAGGCAAGCGAGATGAATCGAGTTCGTCGTGGAGACCTGGTGCAGGTCGTCGCGGGCAGCGAGCGGGGCCGTCAGGGCCGCGTGATCGCCGTCGACGGCGCGACCGGCCGTGTCCGCGTGGAGAAGGTCCGAGTACAGAAGCGCCACCTCAAGCCCGGCCGCAAGGGCGCGCGCGCGGGTGGCATCATCGAGCAGGAAGGCTTCATCGACGCGTCCAACGTGATGCTGGTGAACGCCGAGGGGCAGCCGTCCCGCGTCCGCATCGAGGATCGCGACGGACAGCGCGTCCGCGTCTTCGCGAAGGGCGGAGCCCCGGTTCCGGAGCCCGTCGAGGGCTGAGGCTCTCCGCCCCGAGGACTCCCCCATTCCCATCACCCGCCGCGGTCGCGCGGCAGAGGGACACCATGGCCAAGAAGGGCAAGCGCGAGAAGATCAAGCTCGAGTCGAGCGCCGGCACGGGGCACTTCTACACGACGTCGAAGAACAAGACCAACACCCCCCACAAGCTCGAGTTCAAGAAGTACGACCCGGTGGCGCGGAAGCACGTCCTGTACAAGGAAACGAAGCTCAAGTAGCGACGCCCGGTCGCCTTCCAGGCGTACCCAACCGCGCCATCCTCGCTATGATCGCTCGGTCCCGCCGAACCGTGGCGGGACGGAGCACCGAGGAGCGCAGGCGACGACCTTCGACCGGGTAGGCACGCCGCAAGCGGATCCGATGGACAACAGGGAGCCACGATGGCCTGGGTGATCACCCGACTCTGCCGCGATTGTATTGACATGTCCTGCGTCGAGGTCTGCCCCGTCGACTGCATCGTCGAGTACAAGGGTGACGATTCCGGCTCCTGGGAGAACCAGCTCTACATCGACCCCGAAGAGTGCATCAACTGCGGCGTCTGCGAGCCGGAGTGCCCCTGGGAGGCCATCTTCGAGGACGAGCAGGTGCCCGAGGTCTTCAACGAGGACGTCTCGATCAACGCCAAGATCACCGAGACCCGCGACGACTTCGAGGTCCCCGAGAAGCCCGACAAGGAGCTTCCGACCCCGGATCAGGTCAAGGAGAACAAGGCGAAGTGGGGCTACGACGGCTGACGCCGCGCCTCACCCGCCGCGGGAGCCTCGACCGGCGCGGTCGAACGCCTCGGCCATGACCTCCACGGGCGCCTCGCGCCCGGTCCACGTCTCGAGCTGCCTGGCCGCCTGATGGACCAGCATCCACTTGCCGCCCAGCGTGCGCGCCCCCCTCTCGGCGGCGTCGCGCAGGAGTCGGGTCCGTTCGGGCTCGTACACGGCATCCATCACCAGCGAGCCCGGGCGCAGGGCCTCGGCCGCCACCGGCGACGCGTCGCCGCCCAGGCCCACGCTGGTGGTGTTCACGAGCACGTCGTGCTCGATCTCCGCGAGGTCGGCCAGGGCGCCTGCGCCTTCGGCCTCGAGCTCCGCGGCCAGCTCGTGGGCCCGCGCCTCTGTGCGGTTGAGGATCGTCACCCGCGAGCCGCGTGACGCCAGACCGTAGACCACGGCCCGCGCGGCGCCGCCGGCGCCGAGCACCACCGAGCGCGTGCCTTCCAGGGACCGCTCGCCCTGGCGCTCGATCGCCTCGACCACGCCCGCCCAGTCGGTGTTCGACCCCACGAGGCGGTCGCCGCGACGGGTGACGGTGTTCACCGCCCCGATGCGGCGGGCGACCGGGTCGACCTCGTCCAGGTGCTCCATCACCGCCAGCTTGTGGGGGATCGAGACGGCGAGCTGTCGGATGCCCAGGCCCCGGGCGCCGGCGACGGCCCCGGCGAGGTCCGCGGGCGGCACGTCGAAGGCCAGGTACACCGCATCCAGGCCCAGGCTGCGGAAGGCGGCATTGTGCATGGCCGGCGACCGGGTGTGGCCGGCCGGGTGCAGGACGATGCCGCAGAGCTGGGTCTTGGCGCCGATCTCCGCCATGGCGTCCGGGATCCTACCGGGAAGCGGCGCGGTGCGGTATGCACGGGGTCCACCTGCGAGGGAGGAGCGCCGTGTCCCAGACCAGCCATTCCACACCCGCCAAGCCCGCCAAGCCCGCCACACCCGGGGAGGCCCGGGTCGCCATTCTCATGGGCAGCGCCAATGACTGGGAGCAGATGAAGCCCGCCGCCGACGCCCTCGGCAAGCTCGGGGTGGCCTGCGACGTGCGCGTGATCTCGGCTCACCGCACCCCGCAGCGCCACCACGACTACGTCACCGGGGCGGCGGACCGCGGCATCGAGGTCTTCATCTGCGGGGCCGGCTTCGCCGCCCATCTCGCGGGGGTCACGGCGGCGCTCACCTCCCTGCCGGTGCTGGGGGTGCCGCTGGACAGCTCCGCCCTCGACGGCCTCGACGCGCTCCTGGCGACGGTGCAGATGCCCGGCGGCATTCCCGTGGCCACCTTCGGCATCGGCAAGGCCGGTGCGAAGAACGCCGGACTGTTCGCGGGCGCCATCCTGGCCGGCCGCGATCCCTCGGTCGCCAAGGTCCTGGACGAGTACCGGGCCCAGCAGACCGCGGCGGTCCCCGAGACGCCCTTCGACTAGGAGCCCGTGCGGGCGCGCTCGCGACCTCCGGCGCGTCAGCCTTCCCGGGAGCGGGCCAGCGCCGACTTCAGGTCTTCCCAGACGAGTCGGCGATTCTCCTGGGTGTACTGGCGCAGGATGTACGCCGGGTGCAGCGTCGGCATGAGCGGGATGCCCCGGTACTCCTGCCAGGTGCCGCGCACCCGGGTGATGGCGACGTCGCGGCCCAGCAGCAGGCTCGCCGCCGGCTTGCCCAGGGACACGATCACCCGCGGTCGCACCGCCTCGATCTGGCCGTCGAGGAAGGGGCGGCAGGCCGCGACCTCGTCGGGCAGCGGGTTGCGGTTGTTGGGCGGCCGGCACTTCACGATGTTGCAGATGTAGACGCTCTCCCGCGCCAGGCCCATGCCCTTCTCGATCATCGCCGTGAGCAGCTCGCCGGCGCGCCCGACGAAGGGCAGGCCGCGCAGGTCCTCCTGCTCGCCCGGGCCCTCGCCGATGAACATGATGTCCGCGTCCGTCGCGCCGTCGCCGAACACGATGTTCCGGCGGCCCTGGCAGAGCCCGCAGCGGGTGCAGTCGCCCAGGGCCGCGCGAACCTCGTCGAGCGTCGGCGCTTCGCCCCACAGGCGCTCGCCGCCGAGCAGCGGGGCCTGGGGCTCCGGCGCCGCCGGCGCGACCGGAGGTCGCTGGGGCGGCCGGCTGGGCGCCGGGCGCGAGGTCGGGGCGGGCTCGGGAGGAGCGGGCTCGGGAGGGGCGGGGGAGGGCGCGGGGTCGGCCGCCGCCACCTCCGGCGCCGCCAGGCGTTCGAACCGGTCGACGCCCTCTTCGACCCACTCCTCGACCCACGGCCGCGCCGCCTCGAGGAGCGCCCGGGCCTCCTCGGCTAGCGACCGGTCCACTGGGCCTCCCGCTTCTCGAAGGATGCGCAGGGGCCCTTCAGGGCCGCGTGGGCGCCGAAGGTGGGGACGATCGTCTCTCGCAGGCCGCGCATGGCGCCACCGTACTCCATTTCGGTCGCGCTGTGGATCGCCCGCCTGCCCGCTCCCGGGGCGGTCGGCGGGAGGCCGGCCCGGGACCGGCAGAGTTCGTCGGGGCTCCGCCGCCCGAGGGCGGCGAGCCGGGTCTCGCGCTCGGTGCACGGGGCCCGGAGGCGGCGGTGCGCGTCACCGACGGGGGGCTGGGGCCCTCGGCGACGGGTCTTCTACCCGCGGCGGTCGAGGGCGTCGAAGGCCTCGTGCAGGAGCGCCTGGTCGCTCTTGGGTCGTCCGGTGCCGGGCACGATCGTGCCGTGCCGCTGGGCCTCGATGCGCGCCTCGACCTCGAAGCGGAAGTCGGGGTCGTTGGCTTCGTCGTGGCAGCTGCCGCAGATCTGGAGGATCACGCAGGAGTCGCACTTGTCTCCGAGGCTGACGATGCTGCCCAGCTTGCGCGAGCCCTCGGCGACGTGCTCGCCCCCGGGTCCGTGGCACGACTCGCAGCCGACCCGCGCCAGGTCGGGATGGTCGGGGGCGGCGCCGTCGCTGGGGAAGCCGCCCGGGCGCCCGAAGCCGGTGGTGTGGCAGGCGAGGCACTCGGCGTTGGCGTCCTCGCCCTTGCTCGCGAGGCTGTCCACGGCGTGGGCGTGGGGGTGGGCGGCCCAGGTGGCGTACTCGGCCTCGTGGCAGGACCGGCAGGCGTCGGATCCCACCACGTCCGAGCCCGTGGGCAGCAGGTCTCTCGGCTTGCCGCGTCCCTCGAGCATGGCCTCGCGCTCGGCCGGCGTGAGCGCGGCGATCGCCTGATGGGAGATCTTCGGCGAGAAGGTGGCGAAGTCGAATCCCAGGCTGTGCTCCGGGTTGTGGCAGGTCTGGCAGATCGGCTCGTAGTCGCCGTCCTTCACGAAGTCGGGCGAGAGGTGGGGGCCGCCACGGCCGTGGCAGGACTCGCAGCCGACGCCCTCCAGGTGGGCCGGCGCGCTGGCCAGGTCGTAGCCGCCGGGCTGGCCGAAGCCCACCACGTGGCAGGAGACGCACTCCGGGTCGTCGGTCTCGCCGTGGGTCACGAGGGTATCGAAGGCGCCCGCGTGGTTCGTGTACTCCCAGGTGGCGTGGGCCTGGTCGTGGCAGATGCCGCAGACCTGGCTCCCGGTGTAGCCCTTCGGGTTGAGGATCATCGGGATCGGCTGGCCGGCGATCTTGGCCAGGTACATGCGCGCGATGGCCGGGTCGCGCTTCTCGTCCCAGCCCTTGATGCGGTGGGCGATGCGGCGGTTCGCGTCGACCAGCATGATGTCCGGCACGCCGCCGAAGACCCCGTAGTCCGTGCGGATGCTCGAGTCCGGGTCCGTCACCACCGGGAAGTAGTCGAGCTCCTCGTCGCGCAGCATGGCCCGCACCGCGCTGGGCCGGTCCTGCACCGAGATGCCGATGAGCTGGGGCCGCACCGCCTCCGGCAGCTTGGCCAGCTCGCCCTTGAAGAAGCGCAGGGCGTGGTGGCAGTGGGGGCAGGTGTGCAGGAAGAAGACGAGGACCAGCGGCTTGCCCGCGTACTCGGCCAGCCCGAGCCGGCCCACCTTGCCGTCGATGCGCACGGTCTCGAAGTCGGGCGCCCGGGGGCGGCGGTCGAGGGCGCCCGCCAGGGCCGCGTCGCGGGAGGGCAGCCTCAGGCTGTCGCGGATCTGATCCTCGATGATCTTGCGCGCGTCGGGGACGTCGGTCGGGAAGGCGCCCATCCCGAACTGGAGATAGCCCTCGTCGTCGACTCCGATCACCGCGAGCCGGGACCGCAGGCCCAGCCTGGCCGAGATCCGCGCGGATCCGTCGTCGAAGATCGGGAAGTCGAGCTCGAAGCGTTCGGCGAAGGCCCGGCTGGTCTCGCTGTCGGCGCCCACGGCGACGCCGACGATCTCGAAGTTGTTGCGCTGGCGTTCGCCGCTGATGGCGGCGACGGCCTCGGCCGCCGGGACCACCTCTTCCACCTCCGGATTGAAGAAGAAGAGGACGAGCCGCTTGCCGATGTAGTCGGAGATCGCCTTGGGGGTGCCGTCCAGGAGCCGGCCATCGAAGGCGGGCAGGGGCCGCTCGTGGCGGTGGCCGGCGTGCTCGTCCTCGGACTTCCCGGCTGGGCCCTCGGACGCCTGGGCCGACTGGGAGCCGCCGGGCGCGCTGGATCCCTGCCCGGCCGCGGGGCTCCCGGTCTCCCCGCAGCCCGCGGCGAAGATGGCGATCGACAACCACAGGACGACGGAGGAGCGACGCACGGTCCGCAGCATAAGTGCCGGCGCGGAGGGCGGCAACCGCTCCCCGCCCCCCACGAGCGAGGGCCGCGGGGGGTGTGCCCCCGCGGCCCTCGTGGTGGCGTTCCGAAGCCGGCGTGACGCGTCACACCTTCTCGAGGATGTGGATGGCGCAGGCGCTGCCCAGGCCGATCACGTGGGTCATCCCGATCCGGGCCCCTTCGACCTGCCGCTTGCCGGCCTCGCCGCGCAGGTGCGTGGAGACCTCGTAGATGTTGGCGATTCCCGTCGCGCCCAGCGGGTGACCCTTCGAAAGCAGGCCGCCGGACACGTTGACCGGGACCTTGCCGCCGAGGGCGGTCGCCCCCTCGTCGATCATCTTGCCCGCCTCGCCGTCGCCGCACAGGCCGAGGTTTTCGTAGTGGAGGATCTCGGCGGTGGCGAAGCAGTCGTGGAGCTCCACGAGGTCGATGTCGTCGGGCCCGACGCCCGCCATCTCGTAGGCCGTCTTCGCCGCCTGCCGCGTGCAGGTGTTGACGTCCGGCATGACCAGGTCGCGCTCCTGCCACGGATCGCTCGTCATGGCCGAAGCCCGCACCTTCACCGCGCGGTCCATCAGCCCCAGCTCCCGGGCCTTGGCCTCGCTGGCGATCACGGCGGCCGCCGAGCCGTCGACGTTCACCGAGCACATCAGCTTGGTGTTCGGGTAGGCGATCATCTCGGCGTTCATGACCGTCTCGAGGGGCGTCTCGATCTGGTACATGGCCTTGGGGTTCAGCGTCGAGTGGTGGTGGTTCTTGACCGACACCTTGGCGAACTGCTCGAAGGTGGTGCCGTACTTGTTGGAGTGCTCCATGCCGGCCTCGGCGAACACCGCGGGCATGAGCCCCGAGCCCAGGAGCCCCTCCTTGGGGATGCCCTTGCCGCCGCCGCCGCCGCCCAGCAGGCCGCGCCCCATCTGCTCCACGCCCACCGCCAGGACGAGGTCGTAGATGCCGGCCTTCACCGACATCCAGCCCTCGCGGAAGGCCGTCGCGCCGGTGGCGCAGGCGTTGGCGCAGTTGACCACGGGAACGCCCGTCTGGCCGATCTCCTGGAGGACCCGCTGGCCGACCATGGCCGAGGCCTGGCCCAGGTTGCCGCAGTAGAGGGCCTGCATGTCCTGGATCGTGAGGCCGCAGTCGTCGAGCGCCAGCAGGGCGGCCTCGGCGCCGAGCGAGGGGACCGACCGCTCCGGGAAGCGGCCGAACTTGATCATGTCGATACCGACGACGTACGCGTCGCTCATGTCGTTGTCTCCTGGTGGTCTCAGCCGCGGGGCTGGAAGAAGTAGCTGATGTAGGAGTTGCCCTCGCGGTCCTTGCGACCGAGGGCGTCCTTGAAGACGAGCTCGACGGGCATGCCGAAGGCGATCTTCTCGGGGTCGGGCTCCACGTTGATCAGGTTGCCCTTGATCGTGCCGCCCCCTTCGAGGTCGACGATGGCGGACACGTAGGGGACCTCGATTCCCGGGAACGAGCGGTGGACGATCGAGTAGGCGTACAGCGTGCCGGTGTTGCCGAGCTCGACCTTGGACATCTGATCGCGCGCTCCGCACTTCGAGCAGATGCTGCGCTCGCCGAGGAAGATCGCGCCGCAGGACCCGCACTTGTGACCCTCGATGTACGGATCACCGTTCTCGGGAAGCTTCAGGTAGTCGACGACCGGCAGCGGCCCGGAGGCCGCTTTCTCCTCTGACATGTCGGGGGTTCCTTCCGATGGGTTCGTTGGGGTGGGGCTCGTTTCCGGGGCGTCCATGGACGTCTCCGGAGCGCGAGCCCAGCGCACCGCTCCTGCGGTCGCGCGAGCACCGGCGGCGATTGATTCGCGAGTCAATCCACCCCGAGCATGCCAGCGCAAAGGGTGGGGTGTCAACGGAGTCGCCGGGCGCACCCTCACCGAAACGTCTTCGAGCACGATTCGCGCCGAGGCCAGGCTGGAGGGCCATGGAGCGGAGCGTTCGCGGCACCGTCGGAAGGGGCCGCTGGAAGCGGTCGATCGGTCGGCGATCGGCGAGAGGGCTGGCTTGCGGTCTGCTGGCGGTCGTGTGCGCCGGAGCCTGTGCCCAGAACGGGGACCTCCCTCCCGGGTCGAACGCGCGCAGGCTGGCGGCCGCATGGAACACGGCACCCGCGCTCGTCCACACCCTGGCCGCCAGCGGTCGTAGGAGCCCTTCGAGCGCGAGAGCAGCGTGCTCGCGTCGGCGGTCGCTCCGCTGTCGACCCTTCCCCCGGTCTCGCACTGGGCAGCCGGCGGTGGGGACGAACCGTCCGAGGCAGAACGATCCGGCGTCGTTGGCCCCCCCGACACGCCTCGAGGAAGTCAGGCGAAGCGAAGCGGCGCGGCGCCGCTCAGGAGGAGCGAAGCAGTCCGGGCTCCCGGAAACGGCTCGCGCTAGCTCTTCCGCTTCCTCAGGTCCGCGAGCATGTCCTTGAAGTGCCCGTTGTCGGGCTCGAAGGTGAGGGCCATCTGGAGGTTCTGGATCGCCTGGGCGGTCTGCCCCCGGTCGAGCTCCTTCAGCGCCTTCTGGAGGAACTGCCGGCCCTGGGGTGTGCGCCCCTGCAGCGTCTCCGACTGCTTCTTCTGGTGGGCGCTCTTCGCCTCCGAGAGCTGCATGCGCACCGATCCGGCGCTCTCGGTGATCTTCTCGTCGTAGGCCTTCCGCTTCCGGGGATCGCGTAGCACGCAGTAGGCCTCGGTCAGGCGCTTGGCGATCCGCGCGCAGCCGCGCAGCATCTCTTCGTCGAGGTGACGGTTGGAGTCCGGATGAAAGGTCCGGGTCGACTGGTAGTAGGCGCGCTTGATCTCGGAGGGGGAGGCGGACCGGTCCAGGTGGAGTATCTGGTAGTAGTCCAGCTCGTCCATGATCCGGGTCAACGCCTGGATCTCCAGAGGCGCCATCGGGGCCGTCAAGAAGGACTCTCCCTAGTCTTCGTCGCCGGAGAGGTTGGTGGGTGTCGAGTCGAACAGCTCGTCGCGCACGTCGTCGCCGGAGCTCGCCGGGGGCCTCGCGGACGCCTCCGGGTCCGATCCCGGCGCGGCGGCCGCGGCGGGCTCCCGCCCCTCGATCGGGACCACCTCTTCGGGGTCTCCGCCCAGGTCCCGCACCGAGATGCCGTTCGGGTCGTCGGAGGTCTCGATGATCTCGTCGAGCTCGAGCTCGCCGCCGTCCTCGGCCAGGGCCACCAGCTCGCCGTCGTCGAGCAGGTCGAGGTCCTCGTCGTCGCCCAGCAGCTCGAGGTCGTCTCCGCCCGCGCCGTCGGGGGCGGTGGCGGGCGCGGCCGGCGGGGCCTGCGCCGCGGCCGCGGCGGGCTCCGACTCGGGGGCGGTCGCCACGCGCTCGGTCGGGTTCTCCTCGATGATGTCCGCGAGCTCCTCCTCGGACAGGCCCGAGGAGAGGGTGATCGCCGCGGACGTGGCCTCGCCGGTCTCGAGGTCGGTCGCGGTCACGTTGACGATGCCGTCTGTGTTGATCTCGAAGGTGACCTCGATGGTCACCTCCCCGCGCGGCGCCTTGCGGAAGCCCGCGAACTCGAACTGCCCGAGCAGCTCGTTCTCCTCGGCCTGCCGGGAGTCGCCCTGGTAGACGCGGATCTTCACCGACTCCTGGTGATCCTGGTAGGTCGTGAAGCGCCTCGACTGCTCGATCGGCACCGGCGTGTTGCGCTCGATGACCGGCTCGGCGAGCCCGCCGGCCACGCCGATGCGCAGGTCGAGGGGCGTCACGTCCAGCAGGAACGACTCCTGGTCCTGGTTCACCAGGGAGGAGGCGTGGATGGCCGCGCCCATGGCGACCACCTCGTCGGGGTCGACCTCCCGGTTGGCGTCCTTCTGGAAGTAGGCGGTGACCGCCTCGCGGATGACCGGCAGCCGGGTCGGGCCGCCCACGAGGATGATGCCGTCGAGGTCGCGCACCGTGAGGTCCGCCTGCTGCATGGCCTCGTCGCACACCTTGAAGGTGCGCTGGATCAGGTCGTTCACGAGCGCGCTGAACTCGGTGGCGGTGACCTTGCGCTCGATCGAGCGGGTGCGTCCGTCCTCGCCCGTGATCACGTCGGGGATGCGGATCTCGACCTCGTCTTCCTCGGAGAGGCCCTTCTTGGCGCTCTCCGCGGCGACCTTCAGCTTCTCGAAGGCGAACGCGTCGTCCCGGAGGTTGATGCCCTCCTTGCCCATGAACTCGTCGGCCAGCAGGTCGATGATGCGGTCGTCGAAGTCGTCTCCGCCGAGGAAGGTGTCGCCGCAGGTGGAGAGCACCTCGAAGATGTCCTTGCCGATCTCGAGGACCGACACGTCGAAGGTTCCGCCGCCGAGGTCGTAGACCGCGACCTTCTGGTTGAGGCCCTTGCCGAAGCCGTAGGCCAGGGCGGCGGCCGTGGGCTCGTTGAGGATGCGCAGCACCTCGAGACCCGCGATGCGTCCCGCGTCCTTGGTCGCCTGGCGCTGGTTGTCGTTGAAGTAGGCCGGGACCGTGATGACCGCCTTGGTGACGGGCTCGCCCAGGCGGGCCTCGGCGATCTGCTTCATCTCGCGCAGCACCATGGCGGAGATCTCGGGCAGGGAGAAGCTCTCGTCCCGCACCTGGATGCGCACGCCGTGGTTGTCCGCCTCGATGATCTCGTAGGCGCAGATCGCCTGGGCCTTCTTGACCTCCTCGGAGAAGAAGTACCGGCCGATCAGCCGCTTGGCCGACGAGATGGTGTTCTGGGGGTCGTGGATGATGTTGGCCTTCGCCGCGTTGCCGACGGTGATGGCTCCGTCCCCGGCGAAGGCGACGACGCTGGCCGTGGTGTGCTCGCCGTAGGCGTTGCTGAGCACTTCCACGACCTGACCGTCGCGCACGATGGCCACGCACGAGTTGCTGGTCCCCAGGTCGATTCCGACCGCGATCTCCGACATGGAGTGCTTCCCCTCCGCTCCGCCCAGCGGCTCCGGCGCGGGCAACCCCCGCGCCCTCCGGGGCGAGGGCTCCTTCCACATCGGCCGTTCGTGCCGGTTGCTGGAGTGTTTTGGCCGTTGCCGGAGCCGCCCGCGGATGGCCCACGGGGTCGCGGCGTGCTACCCAAGTCACCGAATCCACGGGAGTTTTCGATGTCGGGGCATTCCAAGTGGTCGACCATCAAGCGCAAGAAGGGCGCCAACGACGCCAAGCGCGGGAAGATCTTCACCAAGCTGATCCGCGAGATCTCGACCGCGGCCCGCCTCGGCGGGGGCGAGATCGACTCGAATCCGCGGCTGCGGCTGGTCGTCGACAAGGCGAAGACCGCCAACATGCCCAAGGACAACATCGAGCGGGCGATCCAGAAGGGCCTGGGCGGCGGCGACACCGACGCCTTCGAGGAATGCATCTACGAGGGCTACGGACCGGCCGGCGTGGCGATCCTGGTGGAGACCCTCACCGACAACAAGAACCGCACCGTGGGCGAGGTGCGCCACCTGCTGAACAAGTACGGCGGCAATCTCGGAGCCAACGGCTGCGTCTCGTACCTGTTCGAGAAGAAGGGGCTCATCCACTTCGACCGCGAGGGCCTCGACGCCGACGCGCTGCTGGAGGCGGCGCTCGAGGCCGGGGCGAACGACGTCGAGGAGTCCGAGGGCGAGCTGGTGGTGGTGACCGCGCCGGCGGAGTTCGAGTCCGTGAAGGCGGCCCTCGAGGAGGCCGGCTTCACGGCCAGCCAGGCCGAGATCAGCATGGAGCCCACGACCACCGTCGAGCTCGGGGGCAAGGAGGCCCAGACCATGCTCACCCTGGCCGAGGCGCTCGAAGACCTCGACGACGTCCAGGGCCTCTACGCCAACTTCGACATCCCCGACGAGGTGATGGCGTCCTTCGCCTGAGCCCCGACCGGTCCGCGCCTCGGCCGGGCCCCTCGAATTCGCGGGGCGGGGCACTACAATGACGGCGCGCACCTCCCGCCCCGTCCTCCCTTGGAGCGCCATGCGCAGCGCCGACACCGAGAGCCCGGCCTCCGCCCGGGCCGGCCAGGGCCGCGCCCACGGCGCGGGCATCCGCGCCGGGACGCGCGTGCTCGGCATCGACCCCGGCTCCCGCGCGACCGGCTACGGCGTGGTCGAGCGTCCGGCCACGGGCGCCGGAGCGCCCGGCGATCGATCCGGAGCTTCGTCCCTGCGTCACGTGGCCCACGGCACGCTGCGGCCGCCGGAAGGCCTCGGCCTGGCCGAGCGCCTGGCGTTCCTGCACGCGGGCATCGCCGAGGTGATCGAGCGCCACGCTCCCGCCCAGGTCGTCGTCGAGCAGGTCTTCGTGTCCGCGAGCGCCCGCTCGGCGCTGGTCCTGGGCCAGGCGCGCGGCGCGGTGCTCGCGGCCGCCGCGGGCGCGGGGCTGGACGTGCACGAGCTCTCCGCCCGGGAGATCAAGAAGTCGGTGGTGGGGACCGGTGGCGCCGCCAAGTCCCAGGTCCAGGCGATGGTGAGCCGCCTGCTGGGGCTCGACCGCAAGCCGGCCCAGGACGCGGCCGACGCCCTGGCGGCCGCCATCTGTCGCGCCCACGCCAGCGCCTCGGTCGCCGACGGCCTCGGGCTGCGGGGCGGCCGGGGCCGGCGTCGCGGCCGAGCCGGCGGCCGCTTCGTGGTGAGGCGCTCTCCGTGATCGCATGGGTCGAGGGCATCCTGCGCCTGCGCGCGCCGACCCGCGTGGTGGTCGACGTCCGGGGCGTGGGGTACGAGCTCCTGGTTCCGCTCTCCACCTTCGCCGCCCTGCCCGACGAGGGGAAGACCGTCGCGCTCCACGTCCACACCAGCGTTCGCGAGGACGCGATCCAGCTGTTCGGCTTCGCCACCTCGGCCGAGCGCGCCGCCTTCGAGCTGCTGCTCAAGGCCAGCCGGGTGGGGCCGCGTCTGGCCCAGGGCATCCTCTCGGGCATCGCCCCCCGGTCCCTGGTGGCCGCCATCGGCCAGGGCGACGTCAAGTCCCTGCGCGGCGTGCCCGGCATCGGTCCCAAGATGGCCGAGCGCATCGTGGTCGAGCTCCGGGACCGGGTGCAGGACTGGGGCGAGCTCGCGAGCCTCGAGGCGGGGGCCGGCAGCGGGGCCGGCGAGTCCGGAGACGCGGCGTCCGAGGCCCTGTCCGCGCTCCTGAACCTCGGCTACCCGAGAGCCCGGGCGGAGAAGGTCGTGGACCAGGCCGCCGAGTCCTGCGGCGCCGACGCGCCCATCGAAGAGCTGATCCGGGCCGCGCTGCGGCGCCTGGGTTCGTAGGAGAGGGCCGTGGGCGAGCTTCCCCGAGGCGACATCGACGCCGAGGCCGGCGAAGAGGAGCAGGGCGTCGAGGAGACCCTGCGCCCCCGGCGCCTGGCCGACATGGTGGGCCAGGCGCGGCTGCGCGAGAACCTCGGGGTGTTCGTGCAGGCGGCCCGCGAGCGAGGCGAGCCCCTCGATCACCTGCTCTTCCACGGACCGCCGGGCCTCGGCAAGACGTCCCTGGCCCGGATCGTGGCCGTCGAGATGGGGGCCCAGTTCCGGGCCACCAGCGGCCCGGCCGTCGAGCGTCCCGGCGACCTGGCGGCGCTCCTCACCCACCTGGAAGCCGGCGACGTGCTGTTCATCGACGAGATCCACCGGCTGTCCGCCGCGGTCGAGGAAATCCTCTACCCCGCCATGGAGGACTTCCAGCTCGACCTCCTGGTCGGGGACGGTCCGAGCGCCCGGTCCCTGCGCCTGGATCTGCCGCGCTTCACGCTGGTCGGGGCGACGACCCGGGCGGGGCTCCTCACCTCGCCCCTGCGCGACCGCTTCGGCTGGACGGCGCGGCTCGAGTACTACCCGGTGGACGACCTGACCCGGATCGTGCTGCGCTCGGCCGGGCTGCTGGGGATGGCCATCGATGCGGACGCGGCCGGGGAGGTCGGGGCCCGCTCGCGCGGGACGCCGCGCATCGCGAACCGGCTGCTGCGCCGGGTCCGGGACTACGCCCAGGTCGAGTCCGGCTGCGACGAGCCCATTCGGCTGGACGCGGCGCGGCGGGCCCTCGATCGCCTCGACGTGGACGAGGCCGGCTTCGACGGCCTGGACCGGGCGGTGCTGCGCAGCCTGCTGGAGAAGTTCGACGGCGGACCCGTGGGCCTGGAGACCCTGGCGGCCGCCGTGGGCGAGGACAAGGGAACCCTCGAGGACGTGGTCGAGCCGTTCCTCATCCACCAGGGCTTCCTCGATCGGACCCCCCGCGGCCGGGTGGCCACCGCCCGGGCGCGCCAGCACTTCGGGTGGGCCGCCGGTCCCGCCCCGGCCGGCGAGCAGGGGCGGCTCATCTGATCCCGACCGCCGAGCGGACTCCCACGCCCTCCCGCCCGGACCCCGCGGGGCACATCGCTCTCGCCACTCAACGACCCGACCCGACCAGCCGATAGAACGGGCGGAGGGGACCCTCGCGTTCAATCCGGGCCCCCGCCGCGGACGAGGATCGGCTGCCGTGCGAATCGTTGGAAGAATCGTGGCCATCGTTCTGGGCCTGCCGCTGCTGCTCGCCGGCGGCTATGGCCTGCTGGCCGCGTATCAGCCCGACGGCGAGGCCGTCTACCAGATCCAGTCCGCCCTGCAGAGCGTGGTGAAGTCCCTCGAAGGCAGCGGCGTGCCCCTCGACTTCGCGGTGACCCTCGAGGAGACCCTGTCCGGCGAGATCCTGCGCTTCGCGGTGGCCCCGCTGGGCCTGGTGCTGCTGGTGCTCGGCGTCCTGCCCAGCCGCAAGCGGGAAGAGGAGGTCGGGTCCGAGGCCGAGGACCAGCCCGGCGGCGCCCTGTCCGTCGACAAGCGTCTGCTGAAGAAGAGCGAGAAGCAGGCCCAGGCCATGGCCCGCAAGGGACACCTCGAGGAGGCCGCGGAGCTGCTGTTCTCGGTGGGGGCGATGGACAAGGCCGCCGACTACTTCATCCAGGCCGGCATCCCCGTGCGCGCCGCCGAGATCCGCCACGACCAGAACCGCTTCATCGAGTCCGCCGAGCTGTACTTCGAGGCGGGGCAGTTCGAGTCGGCGGGGTCGATCTTCAGCCAGCAGGAAGAGTGGGCGAAGGCCGCGGACTGCTACCTGAAGGCCGGCGGCAAGAGCGTGGCGGCGGAGATGTTCGAGAAGGCCGGCGACTTCCGGCGGGCCGGCGATTGCTACCGCGAGGTCGAGTTCCTGCGCCACGCGGCCCAGTGCTATGTCCAGTGCCAGGCCTGGCGCGAGGCGGCCGAGTGCCTGGAGGACGTGCACCGGGACGAGTCGTCCAAGGCCGGCGCGACGGACCCCAAGAAGATCGCCGAGCTCACGAAGCTCGTGCGCCAGGCCGGCAAGCTCTACCAGAAGGCGGGCGACCCCGAGAAGGCCCAGGCGGTGCTCACCCGGGGCGAGTGCTGGGTGGACGCGGCCGAGATCGCGATCCAGCAGGACCAGCACGGGCGCGCGGCCGAACTCTACCTCGAGGCGGGCGAGGCGGAGAAGGCGGCGGAGGCCCTGCGCAGCCTCGGCGAGAACGACGCGGCCTCCCGCATCCTCGGCGAGTACCACCGCGATCGGGGCGACTACAAGCAGGCCGCGGAGCACCTGGCCCAGGCCGGCGAGCACCTGGCGGCCGGCGATCTGTACCGGCAGCTCGAGGACTACGCCCTGGCCGGCGAGTGCTACGCCAAGCAGCAGGAGTTCGCGCAGGCCGCCGAGATGTTCCGGCTGGCCGGCGACCGCAAGAAGGCCGGCCAGTGCTACGAGCGTGCGGAGCGCTACACCGAGGCGGCCGAGTGCTACGCCCTGGCCGGTCTCAACGACCGGGAGGCAGAGCTGCTCGAGAAGGCGGGCGACTTCCTCGGGGCCGGCGAGGCCTACCACCGCGAGGGCGTGGACGACGACGCGATCCGCGTGCTCCAGAAGGTCGACGAGCAGGACGACGGGTTCGCCCGGGCGGCGGCGCTGCTCGGCGACATCTTCCAGGCCCGCGGACAGCTCTCGCTGGCGGTCAAGAAGCTCGGCCAGGCCATCGGCGACGCCGAGCTCTGTCGCGAGAACCTCCCCATGTTCTACACGCTGGCCACGGTCCACGAGGCCAACGGCCAGGTGCGCGAGGCGGTGGAGATCTACGAGAAGATCCTCGCCTTCGACTACCACTACGAGGACGTCGAGCAGCGGCTGGTGCGCGTGCGCGACCAGATCCAGGAGATGGGCGGCCTCGACTCGGCGAGCCACGAGGGCGGGACGTCGCGCGGCTTCACCCAGAGCAGCCAGCCCGGGCGCTACCAGGTGGTCGGCGAGCTCGGTCGCGGCGGCATGGGCATCGTCTACAAGGCCAAGGACACCGTCCTCGACCGGCTGGTCGCCTACAAGGTGCTCCCGGACGCGCTCAAGGAGAATCCCCAGGCGCTCAAGAACTTCTTGCGCGAGGCGAAGGCCGCCGCCAAGCTCAACCACCCCGGCATCGTCACGGTCTACGACGCCGGCGAGCAGGACGGCCGCTACTTCATCGCCATGGAGTACGTCGACGGGACGACCCTCAAGGAGATCCTGCGCCGCCGGGGCGTCATCTCACCGGCCGGCGTGCTCCACGTGATGGTCCAGATCTGCGAGGCCCTGGCCTACGCCCACGACCAGAAGGTCGTGCACCGCGACATCAAGACCGCCAACACCATGTGGACCCGGGACAAGAAGGCCAAGATCATGGACTTCGGCCTCGCGAAGGTGGTCGAAGAGGTCCGCAACCACACCACCGTCGTGTCCGGGACGCCGTACTACATGAGCCCGGAGCAGACCCTCGGCAAGAACATCGACCACCGGACCGACATCTACTCCCTCGGCGTCACGGTCTTCGAGATGGCCACCGGGACCGTGCCGTTCCGGGAAGGCAACATCCCCTACCACCACGTCCACACGCCGCCGCCCGACGCGCGGGAGATCCGGCCCGAGCTGCCGGCCGCCCTGGCCGCGATCGTCGCGAAGTGTCTCCAGAAGTCTCCCGAAGCGCGCTATCAGTCGGCCCGCGAGATCCTCGCCGAGGTCAAGGCGTCGCTCACCCAGTCCCTGTCGACCTCCTCGGAGTGACGCCGATCGCCCCGCTGCCCGGCTGGGCGAGGGGATGCGCACCCGACCGCGCGCGCTCGTCACACGAACGAGATTCCCGCTGGGGAAGCGCGCTGCGATCGTGATATGATCCTCGCGGCCGCCGATCGGGATGCGCAGGCGTGATCGCACCCTCCGTCGATCCGACGTGGATCGGGGATCGACGATCGGGGATCGTCGGTGGGGGATCAACGATCGGGTGGGCCGATTCCGTCCGGACCCCATCTCGACCGGGGCCGCTTGCGGAAGCGGAAGCAGGCGATCGGCCGCGATCGGAGACGCAGGACACACGACGAGCGCCGCGTGTCTTTTGGGGGGGACCGGGGAGCGTGAATCAACAGCAGCGAACCGTGGCCGAGAAGGTCTCCTGCACCGGAGTCGGACTTCACACGGGAATCCAGCTCGAGCTGTCGATCCATCCGGCCAGGACGAACTCGGGGATCGTCTTCGTGCGCCGGGACGGACCGGTGCCGGTCGAGATTCCCGCGCGTCCCTCGACCGTCCACTCCACCGTGCACGCGACCACCCTGGCGAGCCCGGTCGACTCGTCGATCCGGGTCACCACGGTCGAGCACGTGCTCGCCGCTCTCTACGCCACCGGCATCGACAACGTGCGCATCGAGATCAACGGTCCCGAGGTGCCGGCCCTCGACGGCAGCGCCGCCGGCTTCGTCGACCTGGTGCGCAGCGCCGGCATCTTCCTCCAGAACGAGCCCCGGGCGGTCCTCCGGGTGCTCCGGCCGGTGGAGGTGCGCGACGGCGATCGCGCGATCCGAGTCGAGCCCAGCCCGCGCCTGCGCGTGAGCTATGCCGTCGACTTCGACCATCCCGTCATCGCGCGCCAGGAGCTGGACCTTCCGCGCGTGGACGAGCGCTTCTTCGTGCGCGAGCTGGCCCGCGCGCGCACCTTCGGCTTCCTCCACGAGGTGAGCGCGCTCCTGCGCGCCGGGCTCGCCCGGGGCGGATCGCTCGAGAACACGGTGGTGCTCGACGAGGAGGTCGTGCTGAACGCCGAGGGACTGCGCTGGCCCGACGAGTTCGTGCGCCACAAGATCGTCGACCTGCTCGGCGATCTCGCACTTCTGGGGCTGCCCATCCAGGGGCACGTGTCGGTCGAGCGCGGGGGACACGCCCTGCACCAGATGCTGATCCAGGAGCTCATCCGCGACGCCGACGCCTGGACCATCCTGCGCCGGGGCGCCGAAGTCCCGAGCGGCCTCGAGCTGGCGCCCTGGATGACGGCTCCGCCCACGCCGCCCGCCTCCTGACCGGACCCGGGCGCTCGCCCGGTCGGACCCAGCCGCCCGGAGGATCGCAGGCGAGGCGAAGGGGCGTGCAGGTCGACTCCTGCGATCGACCGCCGACGCCGGATCAGTACGGCAGGTCTTCCAGCTCGCGGGCGAGGCGCGCCGCCGCCACGCTGTCGGTGAACTGGATGCCCATGCCCGGGGCGAAGTGGACCGAGTCCGAGTGCCCGCCCCGCTGCCAGCAGACCCGCCCCTCGAGCTCGTGGAGCTCCTCGCCTTCGGGCAGTCGGAAGCGCAGCTTCACCACGGTCCCCTTGCCCAGGGGCTCGGCGGTCTCGATGAACAGGCCGCCGGCGCCGAGGGTCGTCGCGTAGTCGCAGCGCACCCCCTCGCTCGACGTGTAGTCCACCAGGATCCGGACCGTGCGTCGGCGGAAGCGTCGGAGGTCTTCGAAGGAGCGTTCGGCCATGGTGGTTCCCTCCTCGGGGCTCAGCGGGCTCGGGTGCTGCGGACGCGCTGGATGTGCTCGCACCAGGCGGCCGTCGCCCGCAGCAGGAGGGCGCGCGCGGCCGGGCTCCGGCGGACGAGGTCGGAGATGTCCGCCGAATCCGCGGGCAGCGGCTCGGCGGGGTCGAGGGCCAGCGCGACGAGCGCGGTGCGCAGGTCGCCCCCGATGCGGTCGAGGGCGGCCTCGGCGGCGAGGCGCGTCAGCTCCTCGCGCCAGCGGGTCGGGTCGATCCGTTCGATGGCCTCGAGGGAGACGCCGTCGAGCATCCGGCGCAGGCGTCGTCTGGACCACAGTCCGAGCTTGCGTTCCAGGGCCGCAGCGAGCTCGTCGTCCTGCGATGCCGCCGGTCGCGACAGCACCGTCGCGGAGACCTGGAAGAGCACCCGTGCGAGCTCGTCGTCGGCCAGGCTCGAGAGCCCGGGCGCGCCGAGCCGGTCCCGCTCTTCGGCGAACGCCACGAGGAACCCGATCTCCTCTTCGCTGCGGCCGTCCGGGACGTCGTGTCCGACGGGCAGGCCGAGGGCGTCGGCGATCTCGCGTCCGGTCTCCTGGACCAGCCGCCGCACCGACTCGGCCGTGGCGTCGGACAGGGTCGGGGCCTCGGCCAGTCGCAGCGGCAGGCCCCGCGGCGCCTCCGAGGCCTCGGCCGGGGAGGCCGCGCCGAGGGCGCGCAGGAGGGACAGGCCGGCCTCGCGACCGAGCCGGTCGTCCCGGCGCGACGCGATCGCGCCCAGGGCGCGAAGTGAGCCCGCCCGGGCCGGGTCCAGCGCGAGCAGCCGCGAGTGGAGCTCCACCGACTCGGACTCACGCTCCGGGACGTGCTCGAGCAGCCGGGCCATGGGCTCCAGCGCCTCCACCCGGTCGGGGTCGATGGCCAGCGCGCGCTCGTAGCAGCGCAGCGCCTCGTCCACGTCCTCCAGGGGCCCGGCCAGCAGGCGTCCGCGCTCCACCCACACCTCTGCGAGGTCGAGGTGCTGCGGGTCCGGATGCTCGAGGGCGAACGACTCGAGGCTGCGGGAGGCCCGGGCCCAGTCCCCCGTGGCCCGCAGCAGCCGGGCCCGCGCCAGGGCCGCCCGGGTGGCGCGGGGGTCGAGCCGCACGACCTCGGCATAGGCCTCGGCGGCGTCTCCGGACCGGTCCGCCGCCTCGAGGGCGCAGCCCTCCACCCAGGCGAGCCGGGCCCCGACCGCCGCGTCGTCCGCGGCGCGCTCGCGCCCGCGGCGGGCGACCTCGAGCGCCTCCTCGGGGCACTCGTCGCGCCACAGCCGCTCCGCCCACTCGGCCCAGGCGGGACCCAGCTGCGGATCGGCGTCGCAGGCGCGTCGCCAGCTCTCGAGGGCCTCCTCGGGTCTCGCCGAGTCCTCGGCCAGGCGGGCCCGGCGAAGCAGGAGCTCGGCGCGCCGCGCGGGGTCGTCGGTGGACTCGACCCAGCGGGCGAGGGCGCCGAGGGCGGCCTCGACTTCGCCCGCGCACTCGTGGACGCGAACGCAGCCGGCGTGGGCGTCGGCGTGCCCGGGGTCGAGGGCGAGGGCGGCCTCGAAGCGTTCCCGCGCGACCTCGGCGTCGCCTTCGCGCTCCCACGCGATGCCGATCACCGCGAGCTGATGGGCGTCGATCCGACCCGGGTCGATCGCCTGGAGCTGCTCGAGGGCGCGCCGCGCGCCGGTCTCGTCTCCGGACTCGAAGGCCGCCTCGCCGAGACCCGCGAGCGCCTCGCGGTCCTGGGGAGCGTCGGCCAGCGCCGCGGAGAAGAACCGGGTGGCCGCCTCGCTGCGTCCCCGGGCCCGGGCCGCCCGACCGCCGATCCGGGCGACGGCGGCGCGTTGCTCCGGCGAGACGTCGGCACAGGCGCAGGCGCCGTCGAGCGCGGCCGCTGCGGCGCGCTCGGCCTCCTCGTAGCTCTCGGCGGCCAGGGCCACCCGCGCCAGGGCCGCGCCCGCGGCGGGCCCGGCGGGATCGAGGGCGGCCGCGTTGCGCAGCCTGGACAGCGCCAGGCTCGGGTCGAAGCGTTCCACCAGCTCGGCGGCCCGCAGCAGACGGCGCGCCCCCTCGGCCGGATCCTGGAGCGACGCGGCCTTCTCGTAGGCCTCACCGGCGGCCCGCGGCTCGCCGGCCTCCTCCAGGAGCCGGGCCACCTGCTGCCAGGCCTCGTCGCTGCGCGGCGCGAGCTCCGTGGCCCGGAGGGCGCGGTCGAGGGCCGCCCCGGGCCGTCCCTGGGTCTCCAACGCCCGGGCCAGCTCCAGGTGGTCGACCTCGCCGGCCCCGCTGTCCGGGGCGTCGCACCAGGCGGCGAAGACCTCGGCGAAGCGCGGCGCGTCTCCCACCTCGCGGTAGAGCTCGGCCCACTCCCGCTGCCGGGCGCCCTCGAGGGGCAGGGCCGCGTCCGAGGCTTCGAAGGCCGCGAGGGCGCGTCGGCAATCGCCGGCGCGGTCGCGGGCCAGCGTCCCGACCCGCAGCCACAGCGCAGCCCGCCGCGGGGCGTCCTCCTCGCCGAGGATCTCGAGCTCGCGCTCGCTGTGATCGAGCTCCGCACTCCAGTCGCCGCGGCGCTCGGCCAGGGACGCCAGCGAGCGCAGCGAGCGCAGGTCGCGGCCGTCCGCCTCGAGGGCGCGGGCGTAGGCCGCGTGGGCGCGCTCCGGATCTCCCAGGCGATGCCAGGCGACGTCTCCGATGCGCCGCCACAGGGCCGCGCCTTCGGGTGAGGCCACCGCCCGGGTGAGCTCGGCCTCGCGCTCGAGGCAGCGGGCCACCTCGCTCCAGTCGCCCAGCCGCTCGCTGGTGCGGTGGAGCCCGCGCCAGGCGTCGAGGGCTCGCTCGTCCACCAGAGTGGCCCGCGCGTAGGCCCGGGCCGCGGCCGCGGGCTGCTGCAGTCGCTCCTCGCGCAGGCGGGCCAGCTCCATCCAGGCCGCGAGGTCCGCAGCGGCTTGCCCGCCGCTCTCCAGGCGGGCGCCGAGCCGCGCCTCCAGCTCCACGGGCTCACCGGCCCGACGCAGCCCTTCGATGAGGGCGGACTCGGCGCGGGAGCGCAGGGCGCCATCGTCGCCGGCGCCGCCGTCGACGAGCGCGCGCCAGTGGACCAGCGCCGCGCGTCGCCGTCCCAGCTCTTCCCCGTAGACCCGGGCCAGGCACTCGCGCAGCGGCGCGATCTCCGGGTCCCGCTCGTCCGCCTCGCGGCGGGCGGCCAGCTCCATCTCCGCCGCCCGGGTCCAGGCTTCGCGGCGATCCGTCGACCAGAGGACGCCGCGGAGCTCGGCCACGCGCTCCACCCATTCGCGGCTCTTCTCCGGCGACCGGGCCACGGCCTGGAGCCGATGGGTGAGCGCGCGCTCCGGCTCTCGCAGGTCGTGCTCCCACAGGTCGGCCAGCTCTCGGTGTGCGCCGCCCGCATCCCGTCCGGCGAGCCCGATCGCGAGCCGCTTCTCCATGGCCAGGGCCCGCTCGCGGGTGCGCCCGGTGGCGGCGTAGAGCCGCACCAGGGTCTCGAGGAAACGCGGCTCATCGCCGAACTCGGCGCGGGCCTCTTCGAGGGCGCAGACCGCGCGGCCCGGAGAGTCCAGGTCGCGCTCCAGGACGCGCGCCCGCTCGAGCAGGAGCTCGCCCCGGCGCTCGCTGGTGGCCAGCGCCAGCTCGTCGTCGAGGGCCCGGAGCAGGGATTCGGGGCGTCCGGCCTGGCGGTGGATCTCGGCGATGCGCGACACCACGGACGGATCGTCCGGTCGCTGGCGGCGCAGGCGCTCCAGCCAGGGCAGGGCGGCATCGCGGGAGATGCGCTCGCCCGCGATCTGCGCCGCGGTCTCGTAGATGGCCTCGCGCTCGGCCGGATCGGCCTCGCCCGACTCGACGAACAGGCAGTCCAGCACCGTCGGCCAGCGCTCCAGTCGCTCGAGCACCGCCCGCAGGCCCCGATGCGCCTCGCGGCAGCCCCGGTCGAAGGAGAGGGCTTCCCGGAAGACCGGCGGTGCCTCGTCCGGGCGGTCGAGCGGTCCCGCCAGCAGCTCGCCCCGGCGGCAGAGCAGGGCCGCCCGATCACTCGCCACGAGATGACCCGCCAGCCGCTCGTCGAGCAGCGTCAGCAGGTCGTCGTGGCGGTCGAGCTGGCTGGCCAGCTCGACCGCGCGACGGAACGCGCCGGCGTGGTCGGGTGCGATGGCCAGCGCGCGCTGGTAGAGGTCGAGCGCCTCGTCCGGGCGATCGAGCGGTCCGGCCAGCAGGTCGGCGAGCTCCACCAGCACCGGCAGGGGGTCGTCGCCCGCCGCCGGATCGAGCTGCATGCGCAGCAGCTCCGCGAGCGATTCGGCGTCTCCCTGCTCCCGGGCCAGCACGCGCAGCACCGCGGCCGCGTCCCGGTCGCCGGGCCGCGCCGCCAGCACGCCGCGGTACGCCTCCGCCGCGGCCTCGCCGTCGCCGCCGGCGCGCAGGGCGTCGCCCAGACGCATCAGCCAGCCGGCGCGCTCGGCGCGCGCCTGGCTCTGCTCCGAACGCCGGCGACACAGCGCGACGAGGTCGTCGCTGCGACCGCAGCGCTGGTACAGGTCGGCCAGGGGCTCGGCGAGCAGGGCCTCGCTGCCCGCGTCGGTGAGCCCCGACTCGAGGACCGCGATCGCGGTCCCGGGATCGTCGAGGGCGTCGGCGCGCAGGCTGGCGATCCGGAGTCGGAGCGCCGTCGCGTCGTTCCCCGTCTCCTGCGCGAGGGCGGCCAGGCGGGCGTCGAGGAGGCGGACCACGTCGGCCGGCCGCTCCTCGAGCTCGTACTGTCCGATCAGGAACTCGCTGGCCTCCTCGTGGGCCGGGTCGAGCTCGAGGAGCCGCTCGTAGTGGTCGCGCGCCTGCTCCCGGCGGTCCGCGTCCCGGGCCAGCTGTGCGGCCGAGGCGCGCAGGGACTGCTCCCGATCGATCGAGGGCCCGGTGCGCAGCTCGGCCTCGATCACCCGCGCCCAGTCGTCGCGGCGATCGGCCTCGCGGTAGAGCAGGCCGAGGCTCCTCCAGGCTCCGTCCCTCTCGGGCGCCAGGCTGCCCGCGGCCTCGAGGTGGGCGATGCAGGCGTCGCGATCGCCCAGGCGGTCGCGGTAGAGCACGGCCAGGCGCTCGCGAAGCGCCAGGGCCTCGTCGTCGGGGAGCCCGGGCAGGCGACCTTCCAGTCGACCGCACAGGCCCCGCCAGTCTCCACTGCGCTCGAGCATCGATTCCAGCCGGGCGGCCGCCTGGCGCCCGACCTCGGTGTCCACGGCGCCGTCGGCCAGACGCTCGTAGGTCTCCCGCGCGCGCTGGACGTCGCCGCCTCCTTCTTCGAGGAGCGTCGCGCTCTCGAGCTCCCGCGCCTCGCGCAGCCGGGGGTCGGACTCCTCGCGCGCGCGCTCGTCGAGCAGGGCGGCCAGGGCCAGCGAGTCGTTGCGGGTGCGCAGCGCCTTCTCGAGGGCTTCGGTGGCCTCGGGGTGGCCGGGGTGGCGCTCGCGGACGGCGCGCAGGACCTCGGTGGCCTCTTCCGCCTGACCCAGGCGCTCGAGGAGCAGGCTCGCGCGCTTCAGATCGATGCGGTCCACGTCGGGCGAGTCGCCGGGCAGGCCGCGCCGGCGCTCCAGCAGCAGCTGGGCCAGCTCCTCGTCGCGGCCGACCCGCTCGAGCAGCCCTTCGAGCCGCTCGGTCGTGTCCTCGGGTGCGTCGGGCAGCTCGCGGAGACGCCACAGCACGACCACCGCCCCGTCGACGTCGCCGAGGTCGTGCTCCAGCAGGCGCGAGAGATCGTCGAGGCAGCGCGCCTTCTGGTCCGGCGGAAGCAGCTCGGCCAGGCGTCGCTGGACCCGAGCCTGGTCCTCGATGCGGCCCGCCTCCCGATGGACGTCTCGCAGGCAAGCCAGGGCCTCGACGTCGCCCGGGTGACTCTCGAGCGCTCGCTCGAGCCAGCGGACCTGCTGCTCGGGCTCGCTCTGCCGGGCCGCCAGGCGCCGGCGCAGGGCCGCCTGGTCCTGTCCGCCGAGCAGGGCGTCGAGGCGCTCGAGGGTGCGGACCAGGTCGCGGTCGTTGCCCGCGGCCTCCTGGATGCGGGCCAGGGCTTCCAGCGGCTCGCGATCCTCGGGGCAGGCCTCCGCCCAGCGCTCGAGCCAGGGGATCGCCTCGCCGACGCGGTCCCGGGACTCGAGGGCGCGGAGCAGCTCCCGGGCCAGGAACGCCATGCGACTGCGTTCGGTGGTGACCCCGGCCTCGCGCTGGTAGACGCGCAGCAGCGCCTCCTCGTCGCCCGAGCGTTGGGCGATCCGCTCGAGGCCCTTCAGCGCCCGGGCCTCGCTCGGGTCGGCGTCCAGCACGCTCTCGTAGGCGATCGCCGCGCCGTCGAAGTCGTCGAAGCGCTCCGCCAGCAGCGCGCCGAAGCTGCACCGGAAGCCCAGTCGCTCGGCCTCGGGCCCCAGCTCCGCGGCGCGTTCGAGGAAGCGGCGCATCTCCGACCAGTCCTCGGCCTTGCGGTAGAGCCGCTCGAGCCGGCTGGCGACCTCCGGCGCATCCGGCCGCAGGGCGAACGCGCGGGCGTAGGCATCGAGGGCCGCCGAGGCGTCCGACAGCTGCTCTTCATGGAGCCGGCCCAGCTCACACAGGGCGTCCACCTGGAGCTCCGGGTCGTCGGAGGCGAGGGCCGCGCGCTGATCGAGGATCTCGGCGAGCTCTTCGACGTGACCCAGGCGGGTGAGCGAATCGGACAGCGCCTCGAGGACCATGGGGTTCTCGGGGGCCCGCTGGTTGGCCAGGCGCAGCAGCTCGAGGGCGGCCTCCTCGTCCCCGCGCTCGCTGCGGAGGTTCGCCGTCTCGAGGAGCGCGCTCACCGGCGCCGTGCGGCCCGCCAGATCCACCACGTGCTCGAGCGAGGCGGCGAGGGCGCTGTCGTTGCCCGCCATGCGCTCCAGCTTGGCGATCGACTGGTGGACGCCGATGTCGTCGGGGCACAGCTCGAGCGCGCGGTTGAACCAGATGCGCGCCATCTGCGGCTCGTTGAAGCGTTCGAGATACAGGTGGCCCGCTTCCAGGGCGATGCCCGTGCGCCGGCGCGCGCCCGAGGCGAGGTCGAAGCGCCGCTCGAACAGATCGCGGACCAGCTCCCACTGTCCGCGGGTCCCCGCGAGCACCGCCAGGGCCTCCACGGCGGCCTCGTTGCGCGAGTCCTCGGTGAGCGCGCGGCGGTAGATCTCGATGGCGCGGTCCGGGTCGGACAGGGGACCCGCCAGGAGCTTCGCCCAGGCGACCAGGGTGGGAGCGCGGTCGGGCCCGCGCTGCAGCTCGGAGAGCGCGGACCAGGCGCGGGAGGCTTCGTCGAGGCGATCCAGGGCCTCGAGCGCCGTGGCGCGGCCCGCAAGGGCGTCGTGGTGCTCGGCCTGGACCTCGAGCGCCTTGTCGAAGCACTCGAGGGCCTGACCCGGCTCGTCCATGTGGCGCAGCCAGACCCGACCGATGTCGACCCAGTACTCCGCCCGCTCGTACGGCTTGAGCGGCAGCTGCTCTTCGACCTCGGCCAGCTGCAGCACCACGTCCCATTGCTCGCGGGCGGCGTGGAGGCGTCG
This sequence comes from Myxococcota bacterium, assembly GCA_050618075.1. Taxonomy (GTDB): domain Bacteria; phylum Myxococcota_A; class UBA9160; order UBA9160; family UBA4427; genus JBNLVL01. The sequence continues at coordinate 152,505 of JBNLVL010000007.1, read as the reverse complement.
CAGCTGACGCACGGCCGGGGCGAACCGGGAATCGAGGCGCGCGACCTCCCAGTAGGTGCGCTCGGCCTGCTCGAGATCCTGACAGCGCTCCTCGAGGATCTGGGCCAGACGGAACAGCAGCTTCGCCTGGCTCCGGGGCTCGTCGGCCAGGCTCGGAGCGGACACGCGCGTGCGATAGACCTCGACGAGCTCGTCCCACTGACCGCTGATGAAGAGCTGCTCTTCCAGGGCCTCGAAGGCGTTCAGGTTGTCCGGATTCGCGACGAAGTCCTGGAGTTGTCGGTCGAAGCTCACTGCGACGGCTCCCCCTCGGAGACCCCCGGCTGCGGGTTCTCCCTTGGGCCTCCATCGACCGCTCCGCCTCCCGACTTGAAGCCCAAGGCCGCGAATTCACTTGGATTTTGGCTAGTCTGGGCGACCGCCCAGCGGGCGCCTCCGGGCTGCCCGGGCCGTGCTGTGGAGACCCTGGATTCCGATGGCGATTCGCGACGCCGAGCCCGCCGATCTCGATGCCCTCAGCGCCCTGGCGGCCGAGACGCTGCCCGGGGCCTGGCCCCGGAGTTCGCTGGCGTCGGAGCTCTCCGTCCGGGGTGGATGCATCCGGGTCGATTCCCACGCGCCGGGCCCGCTGCTGGGCTTCGCCATCCTGCGCGAGGCCGCCGGCGAGGCCGAGATCCTGGCCCTCGCCGTGGCCCCCGGCGAGCGGCGGCGGGGGCTCGGCCGGCGGCTCGTGGACGATGCCGTCGCCTGGGCGGCGTCGCGCGGCGCGGGGATCCTCCACCTCGAGCTGCGGGGCTCGAATCGCCCGGCCCGGGCGCTCTACGAGGCTGCCGGCTTTGTGGTCCGGGGCGGACGGCCGCGCTATTACCGCGACGGCGAGGATGCCCTCCTGATGACCCGCGATGCATCGAATCCGACCCGCCCGCCCGAGGCGGGACCCCCGCCCCTGCGCGAGCGGGCCGAGATCGTCTGGAATCGCGACGAGGGCGGCGCCAACCGACGCCTCGGCCTGCGGGTTGCGGGCTGGACCCGCTCCGAGCCCGGTCAGTTCGTCATGCTCTCCGCCGGGGCCTGCGGCGAGGTCGTGCGCACCGACCCCCTGCTCCCCCGTCCCATGGCCGTCTACCGCGAGAACGCGGTGCCGGGCGGAGCGGAGATCGAGATCCTCTACAAGGTGTCGGGTCGCGGCACCGGGCTGCTGGCCGAGGCCCGGGTCGGAGAGCGCCTGCGGCTCGTCGGGCCCCTCGGCCGCGGCTTCGCCCCGCCCCGGGACGGCGTCCCCGCGCTCCTGGTCGGAGGCGGCACGGGCATCGCGTCGCTCTACGGCCTGGCCGCGCGTAGCGCGGCGCGCGGCCCGGTGAGCGTGCTGCTCGGGGGACGCAGCGCCGGCGACCTCATGGGACGCGAGGACTTCGCGCAGCTCGACCTCGCCCTGGAGGTCTCGACCGAGGACGGCAGCGACGGCCGGCGCGGGCTCGTCACCGAGCTGCTCGAGGAGGCCCTCGGCCGCACCCCGCAGGCCGTGGTCTACGCCTGTGGGCCGACCCCGATGATGCGGCGCTGCGCCGAGATCGCGGCCGCGGCGGGCGCGCCCTGCCAGGTCTCCCTGGAGAACGGCATGGCCTGCGGGTTCGGCGTGTGTCTCGGCTGCGCGGCGCCGGTGAGCGCCGGAGGCTTCGCCCTCGTGTGCCGGGACGGGCCGGTGTTCGAGGCCGGCGACGTCCGCTGGGACGGGCTCCCGTGAGCGGCCTGGCGCCCGAGGAGGTGGATGCCCGGGTCGATCTGGCGGGCATCGAGCTGCGCAACCCGGTGCTGACGGCCTCGGGGACCTTCGGCTACGGCAGCGAGCTGGCGCCGTTCCTCGATCTCACGTCGATCGGGGGCTTCGTGGCCAAGAGCCTGACCCTCGAGCCGCGCTTCGGGAACCCGCCGCCGCGCATCGCCGAGGCGCCTTCGGCCATGCTGAACGCCATCAGCCTCGAGAACGTCGGGGTGGAGGCGTTCATCGCCGAGAAGCTGCCCGCCCTGCCCGAGGGGGTGCGGGTGATCGCCAGCCTGTTCGGCACCGAGATCGACGAGTACGCCGAGGTGGCCCGTCGCCTGAGCGGGGTCGAGGGCGTCGCCGGCCTGGAGATCAACGCCTCGTGTCCCCACGTCAAGTCGGGCGGGATCGAGTTCGGCCAGAACCCGGAGGTGCTGGCGCGGCTGGTGCGCACCGTGCGCCGCGCGACCGACGCGCCGCTGCTGACCAAGCTCTCGCCCAACGTCACCTCCATCGCGGAGATGGCCCGGGTCTGCGAGGCCGAGGGCGCCGACGGGCTCTCGCTCATCAACGCGGTGCAGGCGCTCGAGATCGACGTCGAGACCCGCCGCCCGCTGCTGGCGAACGGCCTCGGGGGGCTCTCCGGCCCCGCCATCCGACCCATCGCGCTGCGCATGGTCTGGCAGGCGAGCCAGGCCGTGCAGATCCCGATCTGCGGCATCGGCGGCATCGCGAGCGCCGAGGACGCCGTGAAGTTCCTGCTCTGCGGGGCGACCGCGGTGCAGGTCGGGACGGCCAACTACCTGAATCCCGCCGTGGCGGGGGAGATTGCACGCGGCATCGTCGCCTACGCCGCCCGCCACGGATACCGCCGGGTCGCCGATCTCACGGGTGCGCTGGAGTTCCCGCGCAGGTGAGCTCCGGGGGCGCTCCGGCGCTCTCACGGGCTCCCGGCCGGCGTTGCGTTTCCCAAGGCATTCAGATAAGTTACGCGGGCTTACGCAGAGGTCGGTGCGGCCTGGGCCGAACCGATCGGACCGCGGCGCCGGTGACGTGCGACGCAGCCCCTCCCGCAACGGAGCGGCTCGGGTCGAACGCCGCCGGAGACGCGGGGGGAAAGTGGACGCGTCGTCCGCTTTTTTTGTTTTGGGCGAGGGGCTCGTCGCGGGCCGCGGTCGCGAAGCGATCGGACGGCGCGGAGCCGGCGAGAAGACAGCGCGCAGCGGGCGCCAACAGCGGAGGGGGCGGAGGGACTCGGCGTGTATCGAGACATCCCTCCGGAGCTTCGAGAGATCGTCGAGCCGGTCCTGGCAGACCACGGGTGCGAGCTCGTGGACGTGGATCTCCGACTCGGACATGGGCAGGGCCTCGTCCGGGTCGTCGTGGACAGCGACGCGGGGGACGGACTCGTTCAGGTGGATCGCTGTGCGGTGATCTCGAGAGAGATCGAGAGCGCACTGGATGCGGCGGACGCGATCCCGGGCCGGTACCGGCTGGAGGTCTCGTCGCCGGGGCTGGACCGCTGGCTCGGACGCGAGAAGGATTTCGAGGCAGCCGTCGGCTGCGAGGTGAAGATCGAGGCGCGGCGGCCGCTGGAGGGTCGTCGCAGGTTCCGGGGCCTCCTGGAGGGATTCCAGGACGGCGAAGCGAAGGTGAAGCTGGACGGCCCGGAGGCACGGGTGGTCTCGATTCCCTTCGACGAAGTGAAGAAGGCCAATACGGTCTACAAGTTCAGTCGCCAGGACTTCTCGGGTCGGGCGTCTGACTGAACCGCGGGGCGGGATTCGCACATGATCGGTCTCAATCTGAAGCGCGAAATCGATCAGATTGCCAAGGACAAGGGAATCGATCGCGCCGAGATCATCGGCGCTCTCGAAGAGGCGATGAAGCAGGCGGCGCGCAAGCGTCACGGCCAGGAGAAGGAGATCGAGGCGCGCTTCAACGACGACCTCGGCGAGGTCGAGCTCTTCGAGTTCAAGGAGGTCGTCGAGTCCGTCGTCGACCCGGCCAGCCAGATCTCCCTGGCGCCGGCCCAGGAGCTCGACCCCGAAGCCGAGATCGGCGACGAGATCGGCATGAAGATGGACACGAGCGGCTTCGGGCGCATCCTGGCCCAGACCGCGAAGCAGGTGATCATCCAGCGCATCCGCGACGCCGAGCGCGAGAACGTCCACGAGGAGTACAAGGACCGGAAGGGCGAGGTCGTCAACGGCATCGTCCGGCGGTTCGAGAAGGGCGCCATCATCGTCGATCTCGGCCGCGCGGAGGCGGTCCTGCCGCCCAAGGAGCAGGTGCCCCGGGAGAGCTATCGCCCCGGCGATCGGCTCCGGGCCTACGTGGCCGACGTGAACAAGGCCACCAAGGGGCCGCAGATCGTGCTGTCCCGGGCGAGCATCGAGTTCCTGACGAAGCTCTTCGAGCAGGAAGTCCCCGAGATGTACGAGGGCATCGTGACCATCGAGTCCGCGGCCCGCGAGCCCGGAGGACGTTCGAAGATCGCCGTGGCCTCGCGCGACAGCGACGTGGATCCCGTGGGCGCGTGCGTCGGCATGAAGGGCAGCCGCGTGCAGGCGGTGGTCCAGGAGCTGCGGGGCGAGCGCATCGACATCGTGCCCTGGAGCCCGGACCCGGCGCGCTACGTGTGCAGCGCCCTGTCGCCCGCCCAGGTGTCCAAGGTGATCATCGACGAGGCGGCGAAGTCGATGGACGTGATCGTGCCCGACGACCAGCTCTCGCTGGCCATCGGCCGGCGCGGCCAGAACGTGCGGCTGGCGGTGCAGCTCACCGGCTGGCGCATCGACATCAAGAGCGAATCGAAGATGCGCGAGGTGGCGCAGTGGCTCTCCGAGGCCGTGTCGGTCGTCGACGGCTGCGGCGATCCCGAGGCCGAGCTGCTGCTCCAGCAGGGCATCACGTCGCTCGAGGACCTCTCCGAGTGCCAGAACGAGCTGCTGACCTCGCTGCCGGGAATCGACGAGGCCGGGGCCGCCGCCATCAAGGCGCGGGCCCTCGAGCTGGCGGAACAGAAGCGGATCGAAGAAGAAGAACGCGCTCGCCAGGAGGCGGAGGAGCAGGCGCGGCTGGAGGCCGAGCAGGCCGCCGCCGCCGAGGCGGCCGCGGCGGAGACCGCCGAGGCCCAGGCCGAGGCGCCCGCGGCCGAAACCGCGACGGAGAGCTGACGCGGACGGCCCGCGACCAACGGCTTCGAGGCGGGTGACGCTCTGTGGAGCGTCGCCCGCGACGCGACGACGCACAGGGTAGAGACGCACAGGGCACGGACGGGGATGTCGAAGATCAGGGCATACAAGCTCGCCGAAGAGCTCGGAATCGACCGCAACGAGTTCGTCGCCAAGGCCGCGGAGCTGGGCTTCGAGCTGAAGAGCGCGATGGCGGCCCTCGAGCCCGACGTGGTGGAGAAGCTGCGCGAGCAGATCGGCGGCGAGAAGCGCAAGCCGGTCGTGGAGGAGCGCGTCGAGAGCAGCGGGGGCACCGCGGTGATCCGCCGCCGCCGGCGCAAGGTGGTGGAGCCCGAGCCCGAGCCGGAGCCCCAGCCGGAGCCCGAACCGGCCGAGCCGGTCGCGGCCGAGCCCGAGCCGGAACCCGAGCCCGAGGTCGCGCCCGAGTCGGAGCCCGAGGCCGAGGAGCCGGAGGCCCCCGAGATCGAGCCCGTGGTGGAGCCCGTCACCCCGCAGCCCGCGGCCGCCGCCGCCAAGCCGGCGCCTTCGGAGGCCCCCCGGACCGATGCGGGCGGGACCCAGGATCGCAAGGGCCGGGCGCGCAAGCGCGTGCGCGAGGTGGTCAACCTGCGCGAGCAGGAGCAGTTCGCGCGCCAGGTCACCGGGCGCAATGCGCCGCGTCGGGTCCAGACCGTCGACCCGCGGACGCTGCAGTCGCCGCGCCGCCGCCGTCGGGACACGCCCGCCAAGCCCGCGGTGGCGACCGCGCCGCCCAAGGAGCAGAAGCGCGTGGTTCGAGTGGAAGGCGAGATCAGCGTCGGAGAGCTGGCGAAGCAGCTGGGCATCAAGGCTCCCCAGGTCCAGGGGAAGCTGATGGCCCTGGGCACCATGGTCTCCGTCAACCAGAAGGTCGACGTCGAGACGGCCCGCCGCGTCGCCAGCGACCTGGGCTTCGAGGTCCAGGACGTCGGGTTCAAGGAGGAGGAGTTCCTCGAGGCGCCGGCGATCGCCGCGGACGATTCCTCCGAGGCCGCCGAGCTGGTCTCGCGCCCGCCCATCATCACGGTCATGGGGCACGTCGACCACGGCAAGACGTCGCTGCTCGACGCCATCCGCAACGCCAACGTCGTCGAGGGCGAGGCCGGCGGCATCACCCAGCACATCGGCGCCTACCAGGCCCGATCGGGTGACGCGGTGCTGACGTTCATCGACACGCCGGGCCACGCCGCGTTCACCGCCATGCGCGCCCGGGGCGCCCAGGTGACCGACCTGGTCATCCTGGTCGTGGCGGCCACCGACGGGGTGATGCCCCAGACGATCGAGGCCATCGAGCACGCCCAGGCGGCGGGCGTTCCCATCGTGGTCGCCGTCAACAAGTGCGACCTGCCCGAGGCCGATCCCCAGCGCACCCGGCAGCGGCTGATGGAGCACAACCTGGTCCCCGAGGAGTTCGGCGGCGACATCATCTGCGTCGACGTCTCGGCCGTGAAGGGAACCGGTCTCGACCAGCTCCTGGAGATGGTCTCCCTCCAGGCGGAGGTCCTCGAGCTCAAGGCCGACCCCGCGAGGCGGGCCAAGGGCGTCGTGCTCGAGGCCCAGCTCGACAAGGGCCGGGGTCCGGTCGCGACGGTCCTGGTGCAGGACGGCACGCTCCAGCGCGGCGACGTGATCGTGGCGGGCTCCCACTGGGGCAAGGTCCGGCTGATGGAGAACGATCACGGCGAGCGGGTGAAGGAGGCCGGGCCCTCGGTGCCGGTCGCCGTCATCGGCCTCTCCGGCGTCCCGGACGCCGGCGTCGCCGTCCACGCCGTCGAGAGCGAGAAGATCGCCAAGCAGATCGTCGCCCACCGCGAGGAGGTGGAGCGGGGCAAGCCCGTCGAGGTCAAGCCGAAGCTCACCCTCGAGGAGATCTTCGCCCAGGCCGAGGAGGGCGGCGTCAAGGAGCTTCCCGTCGTGCTCAAGGCGGACGTGCACGGAACCCTCGAGGCCGTGCGCGAGTCGCTCACGAAGCTCTCGACCGACCGGGTCACGTTGAACGTGATCGCGGCCGGCGTCGGGGGCATCACCGAGAACGACGTGATGCTGGCCAGCGCGAGCGAGGCCATCGTCGTGGGCTTCCACGTGCGGCCGGACCCGGCGGCGCGCCGGGCCGCCGACAGCAACGGCGTCGAGATCCGCGTCTACCAGATCATCATGGACCTGCTGGACGAGGTGAAGGCCGCCATGGCCGGCCTGCTGCCGCCGACCATCAAGGAAGTGATGCTGGGACGCGTGGAGGTGCGCGAGACCTTCACGATTCCGCGGGTGGGGACGATCTGCGGCTCGTACGTCACCGAGGGGCTGGTGCGGCGGAACGCCCGGTGCCGCCTGATCCGCGACGGCGTCCAGATCTACGAGGGGCGCGTGGGCTCGCTCAAGCGCTTCAAGGACGACGCCCGGGAGGTCCAGACCGGCTTCGAGTGCGGCGTCGGCATCGAAGGCTACAACGACGTCAAGGTCGGCGACGCCATCGAGATCTTCGAGCTCGAGGAGCAGCCGGCGACCCTGTGAGGTCGCGTGCCGGGCACCGATGATCGTCGGCGCCGCGCTGGTCGAGATCCACGTCCACGGATCTCAGTCCCTGAAGGCCAAACGCGGCGTCGTCCGGTCCATCAAACAGCGCGTCCGCAACCGCTTCGAGATCGCGGTGGCGGAGGTCGGGGGACAGGATCTCTGGCAGCGAGCCCAGCTCGGGCTCACCGCCGTCGGCAGCGACGCCACCCGCGTTCGCTCCGTTCTCGAAGCGGCCATCCGGTTCATCGAGGGTCTGCACCTCGCCGAGGTGATCGGATCCGAGGTGGAGATCCTGGACATGCCCCAGGAGGGGATCGATCCCGATGGTCCCTGGCAGTGGGAGTCGGATTCCGATGAGGAGTGAGCCTTGAGTCGACGCACGCGTCGGGTCGCGGAGCAGATCCGCTCCGAGGTCGCGCGGATCCTGCGCCAGGAGGCGTCGGACCCCCGCCTCGAGCTGCTGACGCTCACCCGCGTCTCCGTGAGCGCGGACCTGGCCCAGGCGACCCTGCACTGGAGCTACCTCGATCCGGCGGGCGAACGCTCGGCCGAGCAGATCGCCGAGGCCCTCGAGAAGGCGGCTCCGTTCGTGCGCAGCCGGCTGGCGGAGCTGCTGCCTCTTCGCCGGACGCCCGCGCTGCGCTTCCGGCACGACGAGTCCCTGGAGAAGGGGGACAGGACCCTGGCGGTGCTGCAGGAGCTGCGCACCGAGCGCGAGACCAAGGAGTCGACGCGGGAGCGGGATGGCGATGGCGAGGAGTAGACGAGCCCGAAACGAGAAGCCGGGACCGGCCGGATTCCTGGTGGTGGACAAGCCCGAGGGCTGGACCAGCCACGACGTGGTGGACGCCGCCCGGCGCTGGCTGGGCACCCGGCGGGTGGGGCACCTCGGCACCCTCGACCCCCAGGCGACCGGGGTGCTGCCCCTCGCCGTTCGCGAGGCCACCAAGCTGGTCCCCTATCTCGAGGCCAGCCGCAAGCGCTACGTGGGCACCGTGTGCCTCGGGGTCGAGACGGACACCCTGGACGCCCAGGGGCGGGTGGTCCGGACCCACGAGGGGGCGCTGCCCGAACGCGCCGTCCTCGAGGAGGCGCTCGAGGGATTCAAGGGGGACATCGAGCAGGTGCCCCCGATGTACAGCGCGGTCAAGCAGGGGGGCGTGCCGCTCCACCGCCTGGCGCGCCAGGGCCAGGAGGTCGAGCGCGCGCCCAAGAAGGTGCGCATCCACGACCTCGAGCTGCTGTCGTTCGACGGCGTGGAGGCCCGGATCGACGTCGAGTGCTCCGCGGGCACCTACGTGCGGGTTCTGGCGGCCGACCTGGGAGAGCGGCTGGGCTGCGGCGCCCACCTGAAGAGCCTCCGGCGCACCGCCTGCGGACCCTTCTCGGAGGAGGTCGCGGCCACGGCCGAGGTCCTGGCCGCCGAGGCCGAGTCCGGGAGCCTCGACGCGCGCATCGTACCGCCCGCCTCGGCCCTGGGATGGCCGACCTGGACCCTTTCCCCCACGGCCGAGCAGCGGGTGCGCCACGGAGGGGACATCCCGGCCGGAACCGTGATCCGGGTTGCCCCCGGGGCGAAGGTGGCGGCGCTGGACGAGCAGGGCACCCTGGTCGCGATCCTCGAGATGCGGGCGGACCGCCGGCTGTGGCCGGTGCGGGTGCTCCGCCCCGCGGACTGATTCCGGCGTGGGTCGTCGCCGCCCCCATTGCAGCCGGCAAGGCTTGCTGTCACACTCCCGCCAGCCTGCGCTCCCGGGGGTCGCCCCAGGGCGGACACCGGAAGCCTGGCCGATCCCGTTCACCCCTCCTCGAACCCCGCGCGATCCACGGTCCGCAGGACGCTCGAGGCGGACACCTTCTCGAGCGGCGCTGCGAGCGCCGGCCGGTGTGGCTCCTTCCGGGGAGCTCGCGCCGAACCGAACATCGAATCCCGAATCGAAGAGGAACGCCCGTTGATCTCGGCCGAGACCAAGCAGACCGTCATCACCGACCACCGGAAGCACGAGACCGACACCGGCTCGCCCGAGGTCCAGATCGCGCTCCTGACCGCGCGCATCAACGAGCTCTCCGAGCACTTCAAGACGCACAAGAAGGACAACCACTCCAGGCGTGGACTGCTGCGCATCGTCAGCCAGCGTCGCCGCCTGCTCGATTATCTGCGTCGCAAGGACGTCAGTCGCTATCGGGACGTCATCGCGCGTCTCGGCCTGCGACGCTGAAACCCGCCCGGCGAGGGTTTCGCCGGGCATCGGACGGGCCTTCGGGCCCGTCGACAGACGGAAACGAACGGCGCCCCGTGGTCGCGACAGGGTTCGCGTTCCCAGCGGTGGAAGCCGGTGGTTTGTGGGAGTTGGCCAAAGACGAACGGTGAGGTGCTCACCGCGTTCGGCCTTGGCGAATCCCGCAACCCGCCGTCTCCCCCTCCGACGCCGTTCACAAGCATTCCAGCACCGCGCGATCCCGCGCGGTCCGTTGGATCGGAGGCATCTTCATGCCCTATTGGTTCGAGCCCACGTCCGTGTCCCTCGAGGTCGGCGGACGCACGATGACGATCGAGACCGGTCGCCTGGCCAAGCAGGCCGCCGGCGCCGCGCTCATCACCTACGGCGGCACCTCGGTGCTCGTCACCGCGGTGCACTCGAAGCCCCGCCCGGGGATCGACTTCTTCCCGCTCACCGTCGACTTCGTCGAGAAGTTCGCGGCGGCGGGCAAGATTCCGGGTGGCTTCTTCAAGCGCGAAGGGCGCCTGTCGGACCGCGAGGTCCTGGTCTCCCGGTTCATCGACCGGTCGATCCGGCCGCTGTTCGCCGACGGCTACAACGACGAGACCCAGGTGACGGCGACGGTGCTCTCCGCCGAGCCCGACCACAGCCCGGACATGGCCGCCTTCGTGGGCGCGTCCGCGGCGCTCACCATCTCCGAGATCCCCTTCCTCGGCCCCATCGCCGCGGTGCGGGTCGGCCGCGTCGACGGCGAGCTGGTGATCAACCCGTCGCCCGACGAGGTGGAGACCGCCGACATCGACGTCATCGTCGCCGGCAACAAGAGCGCCGTGGTGATGGTCGAGGGAGGCGCCAAGGAGGTCTCCGAGTCCGACATGCTCGAGGCGCTGCAGCACGCCCACAAGGAGCTGCAGCCCATCATCGGCGTGATCGAGGAGCTCCGCGAGAAGGTCGGAAAGCCGAAGATCGAGGTGCCCGAGCCCGAGGACCTCACGGCCCTCCAGGCCGAGGTCCGCGCCAAGGCCGAGAGCGGCCTGGCCGAGGCCGTGCGCATCCGGGAGAAGAAGGCCCGCTACGACGCGATCGCCGAGGTCGAGAAGGCCGTCATCGAAGAGTTCGTGACCGCCTACCGCGAGGAGAAGGTCGCGCTCGACACCCTCGACGCCGTCGAGGCCCGGCAGGCCGGTCTGAAGGCGCTCCAGGGCAACGTCAAGAACATCCTCCACGACCTGCGGTCGGAGCTGATGCGCGAGCGCGTGCTGGCCGACGGCGAGCGCATCGACGGACGCCGCACCGACGAGATCCGGCCGATCGCCTGCGAGGTCCGGGTGGTTCCGCGCCCCCACGGCGTGGCGCTGTTCACCCGCGGCGAGACCCAGGCCATCGTGTCGACCACCCTGGGAAGCGGCGGCGACGAGCAGACCATCGACGGCATGCTCGGGCGCTGGAGCAAGACGTTCCTGCTCCACTACAACTTCCCGCCGTTCTCGGTGGGCGAGGCCCGGCCGCTGCGCGGCCCGGGGCGGCGCGAGGTGGGCCACGGCACCCTGGCCGAGCGGGCGCTGAAGGCCGTGATGCCCGACCACGACGACTTCCCGTACACGGTGCGGGTGGTGTCCGAGACCCTCGAGTCCAACGGCTCGTCGTCCATGGCGACGGTCTGCGGCGGGACGCTCTCGATGCTCGACGCCGGTGTTCCGCTGGCGGCCCCGGTCGCGGGCATCGCCATGGGGCTCATCACCGACGGCAAGCGCACCGCGATCCTCTCGGACATCCTCGGCGACGAGGACCACCTGGGGGACATGGACTTCAAGGTCGCGGGCTCGGAGCGGGGCATCACCGCGCTCCAGATGGACATCAAGATCCCCGAGGTCGACTGGGACGTGATGCAGAGGGCGATGGCCCAGGCCCGCGAGGGCCGGGTGCACATCATCGACTGCATGCGCCAGGAGACCCAGGCCGATCTCGGCGGGCTCGAGCACCGCACGGAGCTCCACGAGTACGCACCGCGGCTCGAGGTCATCTGGGTCAAGCCCGACCGCATCCGCGACATCATCGGGCCCGGCGGCAAGGTCATCCGCGCCATCCAGGAGACCACCGGCGCCAAGATCGACGTCGAGGACTCGGGCCGCGTGTCGGTGTTCGGACCGGACGTCGAGTCCGTGGATCGCGCGCAGTCGATGGTCGAGGAGCTCACCCAGGAGGCGCAGATCGGTCAGCTGTACCTGTCGAAGGTCAAGCGCATCACCGACTTCGGAGCCTTCGCGGAGATCTTCCCGGGCACCGACGGCCTGATCCACATCAGCCACCTGGCCGATGGGCGCGTCGAGCGCGTGACCGACGTTCTCGAGGAGGGCGACGAGGTGCTCGTCAAGTGCATCGACATCGACCCCTCGGGCCGCATCCGGCTGTCGCGCAAGGAGGCGCTCGCCGACGCCGTCGCCGCAGACGAGTAGGCGACCCTGGAGCGCGTCCGCATCCGCATCCGCAGGCTTCCGGGGGGAGAGGGGCTCCCTCTCCCCTCGCCGGCCACCTCCGGCTCCGCCGGCGCCGACCTGTGCGCCGCGGTGGAGTCGGTGACGACCCTCGCCCCGGGCGAGCGCGCCGTCGTCCCCACGGGCTTCGCCCTCGCCCTCCCGCAGGGCTTCGAGGCCCAGGTGCGTCCCCGGAGCGGCCTGGCGCTGCATTCGGGGATCGTCCTTCCCAACGCACCCGGTACCATTGATTCGGATTACCGCGGCGAGGTGAAGGTGATCCTCTGGAACACCGGCAGCGAGGCGTTCGTCCTCTCGCGAGGGGATCGCATCGCCCAGCTGGTGGTGGCGCCGGTGTCCCGGCCCGAGTTCCAGCTGGTCGACGACCTCGACGATACGCAGCGAGGGGCCGGCGGCTTCGGCCACACCGGAGCTCGCCAGCGCCCGGAGCGCGGCGGCGCATCGGACTGACGGCGGGCTGAAATCGGGCCGACGGCGGCGGCCGGCGTTCATTCGAGACGCGGGGGGAAGCGTGACCGAGGCGACCGACACGACGGGCACAGCGGGCGACGAGACCATCCACCCGCGGCCGGCGACACCGGCTCCCGAGGAGAAGCCCAGGCCCAAGGCGCGCAGCGAGCTCGCGCTGCGCCTGCTGACCGCCGCCGTGCTGGTGCCGGTGGTCGTCTACATCATCGTGCTCGGCGGCATTCCCTACCTGGTGACGGTGATCGCCTTCGTCCTGCTGGGGCAGCGGGAGTTCTACACGCTGATCGAGGAGAAGGGCGCCCAGCCCCTGGTCGGCCTCGGGCTCGTGGCCGGAGGGGCCCTGCCGGCGGTGGCCTTCGTGGGCAACGAGTACCACGCGACCCTGCTGCTCACGGCGTCGGTGCTGGGCTTCATGGTGGCCCAGCTCCGCAAGGCCCAGATCACCGAGGCCCTGGCCAGCATCTCCGGCACCTTCTTCGGGGTCTTCTACGTCGGCTGGCTGCTCTCCCACATCGTGGTGCTGCGGCACTTCTTCGAGGCGGCCCAGTCGCGCTACCCCACCGAGGGGCTCGTGTTCCTGGGCATCACGCCCGAATCCGGCATCTTCTTCGTGATCTTCACCCTGGCCGTGGTCATCTGGTGCGACGCCGGGGCCTACTTCGCCGGTCACGCATACGGACAGCGCAAGCTGGCGCCCCAGGTGAGCCCGGGAAAGACCGTGGAGGGCGCGCTGGGCGGCGTGGTGGCGGGTGTGCTCGCGGGCCTCGTGACCAAGCTCGTGTTCGACCGCTTCTGGCCCGACCTCTCGGCTGCCCTGCCGTGGAGCGCGGTCATCCCGTTCGGCATCGCGCTCTCGGTGGTGGGCATCATCGGGGACCTGGTCGAGTCGCTGCTCAAGCGCGACGCCGAGGTCAAGGACGCGGGGGCGGTGCTGCCCGGAATGGGCGGCATCCTCGACCGCATCGATTCCCCGCTGCTGGCCTGCCCGGTCGCCTACTACATGCTGCTGGGATACGTCTACCTGCGGATCGCCTGATCCGGGTCCTGCTCGCGCTCGCTTCCCGGAACGGAGAAGGGGCGCGATGCTCGCGCACCGCGCCCCTTCGGCCCCTCGGTCCAGTCGTCCTCCCTAGAAGGAATAGATCAGCTGTGCGATGGCGATCGCCTGGTGGACCTTCTTGTTGCCGTTCTGATTCTTGAAGATGCGCTCGTCGGACCCGTCGTAGCGACCCTCGAGCCGCGCTGTCACGTTGTCGGTGAGGGCGTGATCGAGCGTTCCGGTGACCGACCACTGCATCGGATCATCCGACCTGCCACCGGCCCACTGCACCGTGTTGTCGAGGTCGTAGAGGATGAGCTCGCCGCGGACGGCGAAGCCGGTGTCGTCGGTGATGGCCAAGCGGCCAGCCGCACCGAATGCGTGGGCCGATGAGTCGTTGCCCGTGTTCTTTCCACCGAAGAAGGCGCCGGGCGTGTCCTCGTACCAGTTGTAGTCGTAGTTGAACCACATCGAGAAGTTCTCGGAGGGATCCGCGGTGAGCAGCACGTCGATCATGCCGTACTTGTCGCCCTCGCCCATGCCGTTCTGGGAGCCGTAGATTCCGCTCACCCCGATGTAGAACGAGTCCCCCGAGTAGTTGATCTGTCCCGTGACGGCCTTGTTGGTGTCGACGTTCTTGTTGTTGTCGCTGAACGGGTCGTTGACCGCACCGATGGCGAACCCGACCCCGTCGACCACCTCGGTCGAGGCGATGACGCCGACGTGGCTCACGGGCTGGAGACCCCACTGGGCACCGCGGGTGATGTTGAAGTTGCCCGTCGTGTCGACCACCTCCGCTCCGATCAGCGTCCAGAGGTCACCGGCGTCGATCTGGATGCCGTTCCCGACCGGCGCCAGGTAGCTCGCATAGGCGGACCAGAGCTGCAGATCGCTCGGCGCGCCGGACTGGAAGGTGTTCGTGCCGTAGGCGATGTCGGCGTGGAAGCCGCCTCGGCTCTCCTCGGTGGGGGCCTTGTCCATCCCGAACCAGAGCTGGTCCAGGCTGAACGTGTTGTAGGTGTCGTTGGGGAAGGCGCCTCGGATGGAGCCGTCGTTGTCTCCCTGGAACGTCAGGTCCTGGGTGTACGACGCTGCGACGGAGCCGTAGAAGTCCGTGGTCTCGAGGAAGCTCGAGAGCGCGGACAGGCCCGAGTTTTCCTCGGCGAGCCCCGCCTCGTGCAGAACGCCGTTCTGCTCTTCGATCTTTCTCTCCTGCGCCTGCACCTTGTCCTGGAGTGCCTGAACCATTTCACGCATCTCCTGGACCTCGGCCTGCAGATCGTCCGCCAATGCGGCGGGGGCGACCCACAGGCACGCCGCGGCGGCCACAGCGAGAGTTCGCCGGTTGCGTCTCATTTGAAGGAAACCTCCTGCTGGAAATTGGTGAACTCGCCGCCCCGTTGAGCAAGGCGCGTGCCGTTTCGCGGGAGGTCGGTTCGTGCCTCGAGGCGCCTCTCAGGGGCGTCTCGGGCGTGTATGGAGGGCGGTGATGCGAAGCAGTGCACACACAACGGGCGGGGCCTGCCCAAGACGTGTGCGTCATCCGACCCAGCTCGGACGGATCGCTCCCGCGGACCCTTCGGGTCCGGGAACGGCCGAGAATCGGCCGGGACGTGGGAGCTCCGCGCGGGCGGGCTCGCCCGGCGGTGGGAGCGGTTGGAGGATGGGGAGCTAGAGAGAGAGGTTGCGCCGGATGCGCTCGATCGGGGCCTCGGTGTCGGGCTCGAAGGGCCGGCCGCTCACGCGTTCGTGGGCCTCGATGTAGCGCCGGGCGGCTTCGCAGCGCACTTCGTCGGGCAGGGTCGGAGGCGTTCCCTCCCCCTTGTAGCCCTGCTCGCCCAGCCACAGGCGGACGTACTCCTTGTCGAGAGCCGTCGGGCTCTCGCCTCGCGCCATCGCCTGCTCGTAGCTGTCCCGGTACCAGTAGCGGCTCGAGTCCGGGGTGTGGATCTCGTCGATCACGACCACCTCGCCGCCGTCGTCGATTCCCATCTCGTACTTGGTGTCCACCAGGATCAGCCCGCGGCTCTCCGCCCACTCCTGGCCGGCTCGGAACAGCGCGGAGGCGATTCCGGCGCAGCGGTCGTAGAGCTCCTCGTCGATGGTTCCGTTGGCGATGAGCTCCGCTCGGGACGTGAGCTCGTCGTGGAGGCCCTGCTCCGCCTTGGTGGTCGGGGTCAGCAGGGGCTCGGGCAGCACCTCGTGGCGGCGCATGCCGTCGGGCAGGGCGTGCCCGCAGTACTCGCGGGCGCCGCTGTCGTAGGCGGTCCAGATGGACGTGGAGCTCGAGCCGGTCAGGAACCCGCGGTACACGAACTCGACCGGGATGGTCCGGCACTCCTTCACGACCGCCACGCACGGGTCGGGGCTCGAGATCAGGTGGTTGGGCGCGACGTCGCCCAGCTTGTCGAACCAGAAGTTCGCCGCCTGGGTGAGCACCTGCCCCTTCAGGGGGATCGTCCCCACGACCACGTCGAAGCAGGAGACCCGGTCGGTGGCGATGATGGTGCGCCTTCCGTCGGCCACGTAGCTGTCGCGGACCTTGCCCTCGTAGCGCTCGCCCAGCCCGGGGAAGTCGGTGCGCTCGAGCGTGCGGGAGCAGAGATCGCGGAGCAGTCCGATGTCGATGCCCATGATGGACCTCCATGGTCGGCAAGGCGGTTCCGGACCCCATTGTGTACTGCCGAGGGTCCGGTGGTGGCAAGGGTTTCCGGCCCCTGCCTGCCGGTTCCCGGGCCGTTTCGCGGCCCCGGGCGACCTGCGGGCTCTGGGACCCTCGGGAAGCTTCTGGTAGACTCCGCGCCGTTCCCGCCACGGAGCCCCACGCACCGCCCATGAGCCTGCTCTCTCCCCAGCAGCCCGACGACGATGGTCGACTGGCCCGCCTGCGCCGCGAGCGGGAGGCCGACCACTTCCAGGACGAGTGCGGCGTCTTCGGGATCTACGGCCACGACGAGGCCGCCCACCTGACCTATCTGGGCCTCTACGCGCTCCAGCACCGGGGCCAGGAGTCCTGCGGCATCGTCTCCTCCGACGGCCGCGAGCACCGCGCCCACCGGGCCATGGGGCTGGTCGCCGACCTCTTCGACGAGAATCTCATCTCGAAGCTGAAGGGGCGCCACGCCATCGGGCACGTCCGCTACTCGACGGCCGGGGACAGCACCCTCCGCAACGCCCAGCCCATCTGCGCCACCACCGACGGCGGACCGGTCGCGATCGCCCACAACGGTAACCTGGTCAACGCCGTCGCGATCCGGCGCGAGCTGGAAGGGCGGGGCGCCATCTTCCACTCCACCAGCGACAGCGAGGTCATCCTCCATCTGCTGGCCCGCTCCCGGGAGGAGAACCTCGAGGATCGCCTCATCGATGCGCTGTCCCGGGTGAAGGGCGCCTTCAGCCTGGTCATGCTCACCGACGACGCGCTGATCGCCGCCCGCGATCCCAGCGGCTTCCGCCCCCTGTCCCTGGGCCGGCTGGGGAGCTCCTGGGTGGTCGCCAGCGAGACCTGCGCCCTCGACCTGATCGGGGCCGACTTCGAGCGCGACCTCGAGCCCGGGGAGGTGGTCGTCATCCGACGCGGCCGCATCCGGAGCCTGCGGCCCTTCGGCCGCGAGCAGTCGGAGCACTTCTGCATCTTCGAGTTCATCTACTTCGCGCGACCGGACTCGAACCTGCTGCGCTCGAACGTCTACGCCTATCGCAAGGAGCTGGGGCGGGTCCTGGCCCGGGAGAGCCCGGTGGCCGCCGACATGGTGGTGCCGGTCCTCGACTCCGGCATCCCGGCCGCGCTGGGCTACGCCGAAGAGAGCGGCATCCCCTACGAGACGGCCTTGATCCGCAATCAGTACGTGAAGCGGACCTTCATCGAGCCGGTCCAGTCCATCCGCGACTTCCGGGTCAAGATCAAGCACAACCCCATGCGCGGGTTCCTCGAGGGCAAGCGCGCGGTCCTGGTGGACGATTCCATCATCCGCGGCACGACCCTGCGCAAGATCGTCGCGATGATGCGTGACGCCGGCGCGCGGGAGGTCCACCTGCGGATCTCGGCGCCGCCGACCGTGGGACCGTGCCACTACGGCATCGACACGCCCACCCGCGAGGAGCTGATCGCCCACGCCCACTCTCCGGCGGAGATCTGCGAGCTGATGGGCGCGGACTCGCTCGGCTACCTGACCCTCGAGGGGCTGCGGGGCGCCGCGGCATCCCAGATCAAGCGCGGCTTCTGCGACGCCTGCTTCTCCGACTCCTACCCGCTCCAAGTGGACGACGAAGTGGGCGCCCCCCAGCTCTCCCTCTTCCGGACGATCGACGAATCCGGTGACTGAGCCCCGCCCGCCCGGACGCCTCGACCTCGAAGAGCTCGAGCAGTGCATCGCGCACGGCGAGATCGAGACCGTGGTGACCGCCTTCCCCGACCTCTACGGCCGCCTGGTGGGCAAGCGCATCACCGGCCACTTCTTCCTGGAGGAGATCGCGAAGGGCGGCATGCACGCCTGCGACTACCTCCTCGCCTGCGACATGGAGATGGACCCCACCCCGGGCTACGCCTTCGCCAGCTGGGAGACGGGCTACGGGGACGTCCACGCGGTCCCCGACCTCGCGACCCTGCGCCGGGCCGCCTGGCTCGACCGCACGGCGATCCTGCTGTGCGACGTCTTCGGCGAGGAGGACGGCCGGCCCGTCCCCGTGGCGCCCCGGCAGATCCTCCAGAGGCAGCTCGCGAGGCTCCGCGAGCGGGGGCTCCATGCCTACATGGGGAGCGAGCTCGAGTTCTTCCTCTTCGACGAGTCCTACGCTTCGGCCCGCGCAAAGGGATACGGCGACCTCGTCCACAGCCAGTCCTACATCGAGGACTACCACGTCCTGTCGAGCAGCTTCGCCGAGCCGGTGATCGGCGCCATTCGTCGGGACGTCGACGCGTCGGGCATCCCCATCGAGTTCAGCAAGGGGGAGTGGGGGCCCGGCCAGCACGAGATCAACCTGCGCTACGCCGAGGCCCAGGAGATGGCCGATCGCCACGTCCTCTACAAGCTGGCCGCCAAGGAGATCGCCGCGCGCGAGGGCAAGGCGCTCACGTTCATGGCCAAGGTCGGGACCGAGCTGGCGGGCAACAGCCTGCACATCCACCTGAGCCTGCGCGACGAGCAGGGGGCTCCCGTCTTCGCCGGGGACGAGCCCGTCCAGGAGGGGCGCGCCGCCCGGGTCTCGCCCACCTTCCGCGCCGCGCTCGGCGGCCTCCTGACCCACGCCCGGGAGCTCGCCTTCTTCTTTGCGCCCAACGTGAACTCCTACAAGCGCTATCGGGCCGGGACGTTCGCGCCCACGACCATCGCCTACAGCGTCGACAACCGGACCGTCGGCTTCCGGGTGTGCGGTGACGGCCCGAGCGTCCGGGTGGAGTGCCGGATTCCGGGTGGCGACGCGAACCCCTACCTCGCCTACGCCGCGCTGCTGGCGGCCGCCCTCGACGGCATCGAGAAGGGGATCGATCCCGGCCCCGCCTTCACCGGGGACGCCTACGCCGCCGCGGACCTGCCCCACGTGCCGAGCACCCTGGCCGAATCGCTCCAGGCGCTCGCCTCCGGAGAGCTCGCCCGCAGCGCCTTCGGCGACGACGTCGTCGAGCACCTCCTGCATTTCGGGCGCACCGAGCTCGAGGCCGCCGAGGTGGCCGTCACGGACTTCGAGAGGGCGCGTTTCTTCGAGCGCGTGTGATCTCCGTAGCAGGGGCGAAAAGCCGTTCGGTTCCAGAGACTTGCCGCTCGGCCTGCGCGTCGGCTGCGGCCCGCCCGCAGGCCCCCGTTGCGGCCTTGGGCCCTCAGCTTCGCCTCCGTCCGGCCGAAGAGAAGCCAAGGCATTCGCGTCCGGAATTCCCCGACGGCGGATGCCGTGGAGTCGGTCTTGGCCCCTGCTCGTGTGCTCGAAGTCGCGTTCGACTCCGAGGCGGAGTTCCGCTCGGAGTACACGGCGAACCTCGCCAATGGGGGCATCTTCGTCGCGACCGATGAGTCATTCGACACCCGCGAACAGGTCCGGATCCGGATCGCTCTCGAGTTCTGTGGTCGACTGCTCGAGCTCGACGGCGAGGTCGTCCACGTCGTGCCCGCCGAGATGGCGGCGGCCGGAGCCACCCCCGGCGTTGCGATCCACCTCCTGCTCGCGGCCGCGGAGATCCGGGAGCGCGTCAACGACTGCGTGCCCATGGACTCGATTCCCGGCGAGCAGGAGATCGAGAACGGACGCCGCCGCGCCGTGCGCTCTCCGGCGCGGGTTCGCGCCGAGGTCCAGGAGGGCGAGCGGGTCCGGCTGCGGGGCCGCACCCGGAACCTGAGCGCCTCGGGCGCGCTCGTCGCCTGCGAGGGCGAGGTCGTGCCCCTCGGCACGTCGGTGAGCCTGTCGCTCACCCATCCCATCTCCGGCGAGTGCCGGTCGGTCTCCGGCCGCGTGGTCCGCCACGTGACCGGCGCCGACGGGGCCATCACGGGGCTCGCCGTCGAGTTCGTCGTCCCGGAGGCCGAGCAGGCCGAGCTCTCGCAGTTCGTCGCGGATCTCAACTCCGGCGAGCACAGTCGCCGGCTGGGCGGCATCCACGGCGACATCGCGGAGGTGGGCGTCGCGAGCGTCGTACAGATGCTCACCTCCAGCGCGCCCCAGGGCGTGATCACCCTGATCCGCGGCGGCGAGGAGGGCACCCTGGTCTTCGTTCAGGGGAGTCTGCGCGCCGCGACCCTCGGCGCCCAGAAGGGGATCAAGGCGCTCTCGGAGCTGCTGGGCTGGCCCGACGGCGAGTTCCAGTTCCACTCCCAGGTCGACGAGGAGCTCGACACCCAGCCGGAGTTCGAGGCCATGCCGGTCGAGGCGGCGCTGCTCGAGGCCACGCGGGCCGTGGACGAGGAGCAGCATTCCCAGTCGGGCGACGAGGGCCCCGAGATCGACGACGACCTGCTGGAGGCGATGCTGTCGGGCGTCGGGGACGATCTCGACGGCGACGCCAACGGCGACGACGGTCTCGAGCTCGATCCGGCCGCGACGCTCCGGTGGTGCGAGGATCCGGACGCGGAGCTGAGCGAGGCCGAGCAGTCGCTCCGCGATCTCGCGAGGGTCGGCATGAGCGTCGCCAAGGCCATCTCGATCATTCCCGAGTCCGAGGACGAGGTGCGCGCGGTGCTCGGGAACCTGGTGCGCCGCGGGCTCGTCGCCCTCGACTGACTCCTCCAGGCCCCCCCGGAACGCTGCGATGGACGGCCCATCGGCGGTACCCTGGTGTCCGCCGACCCGACGGTCCGACCGCCGGGGCTCGCGCCGGCAGGCTCGCCGGCGCTCTGATGGGAGGGGAAACTTGGGCACGTCCAATGCTCTGCGACTCGAGGGGCGGTGCGCCCTCATCACCGGCGCGGCCAGCGGCATCGGCCGCAAGTCCGCGCTGCTCTTCGCGTCCCAGGGCGCCGCCGTGGCGGTGGCGGACCGCGACGAGGAGGCCGGCGCGGCCTGCGCCGACGAGATCGTCGCCGCCGGCGGACGGGCCCGGTTCGTGCCCGTCGACGTCTCCGACGGGAGCTCGGTGCGCGAGGCCGTCGAGGCCAGCGTGTCCTTCGGGGGCGGTCTCCACGTCCTCTTCAACAACGCCGGCGTCTTCCCCGACGGCGACGGATCGCCGCCCGAGACCGACGAGGCGGTCTTCGATTCGGTGATCGCGATCAACCTGAAGGGCGTCTTCCTGGGCTGCAAGTACGGCCTGCCCGCCATGCTCGAGTCGGGCGGCGGGTCGATCGTGAACACGGCCTCGTTCGTCGCGGTGATGGGCGCGGCCACCTCGCAGATCGCCTACACCGCCAGCAAGGGCGGCGTGCTGGCGATGACCCGCGAGATCGCGGTGGAGTACGCGCGCCAGGGGATCCGGGCCAACGCGCTCTGTCCGGGGCCGGTCAACACCCCGCTGCTCGAGGAGCTGCTGGCGGACCCCGCGGCGCGCGCCCGCCGGTTCGTACACCTGCCCATGGGCCGGCTCGCCGAGGCCGACGAGATCGCCCAGGCGGCGCTGTTCCTCGCCAGCCCCGAATCGTCGTACGTGAACGGCGCCACCTTCCTCGTCGACGGCGCCATCACCGCCGCCTACGTGACCCCGGAGTAGGCGCATTGGACTGGATCGCCCAGCCGGAGGCGTGGATCGCCCTCGCGACGCTGACCCTGCTCGAGGTCGTGCTCGGCGTCGACAACATCATCTTCATCTCGATCCTCGCGGGCAGGCTCCCCGGGGCGCAGCAGGGGAAGGCGCGCACGATCGGGCTGCTGCTGGCGATGCTCATGCGGATCGTGCTGCTGTTCTCGCTGGCCGCCGTGGTGCGACTCACCGAGCCCCTGTTCGCGGTGCTCGGCCAGGAGGTCTCCGGACGCGACCTGATCCTGATCGTGGGCGGGCTCTTCCTGCTGGGCAAGGCGACCCACGAGATCCACGAGAAGCTCGAGGGCGCCGGGGAGTCGGAGGCCCACCTCCGCAAGGTCTCCATGCGCAACGTGCTGCTGCAGATCGTCGCCCTGGACGTCGTCTTCTCGCTCGACTCGGTCATCACCGCCGTGGGCATGGTCGACGAGGTGGGCGTCATGGTGACGGCGGTGGTCATCGCGGTGGGCTTCATGCTGTTCTTCGCGAAGAGCGTCAGCGAGTTCGTCGAGCGGCACCCCACGGTGAAGATGCTCGCCCTGAGCTTCCTGCTGTTGATCGGCATGGCGCTCGTGGCCGACGGGCTGCATCACCACATTCCGAAGGGCTACATCTACTTCGCCATGGGGTTCTCGATCTTCGTCGAGATGCTCAACTCGAGGATCCGCCAGCGGCAGGGCAAGCCGGTCAAGCTCCACACCACCTACGCCGGGCCACGGGAGCCCTAGTCCGATGGTGGGAGCCCGGTCGGGAGCGGACCCATGAGCTGGAACGTGGTCCTCGACGTCGGCCTCGTGGCGCTCCTGCTGTGGACCGCGCTGGTCTGGCTGCGGCGAAGCCGCGCGCGGTTCGCCCTGCTCGGCGTGGCGATCGTGGGCGGCGTCACGCTCCTCGCCAGCCGCCTCGACCTCCAGCTCACGGCCTGGATGCTCCAAGGCGTGGCCGCCATCTTCATCGTGCTCGTGGTGGTGGTCTTCCAGGACGACCTGCGCAGCGCCTTCGAGCAGATCGGGCGTCTCGGTGTGCGCCGCCGGGCCGCCATCTCCAAGGGGGCCCTGGACAGCGTGGTGCGGGCGGTCGAACGCATGGCCACGGACCGCACCGGCGCGCTGATCGTGGTGCCCGGCCGCGAGTCTCCCGACCGCTTCCTCGAAGGCGGCTACTCGCTCGGAGCCTGGATCTCCGAGCCCCTGCTGCTGTCGATCTTCGACCACCACTCGCCGGGCCACGACGGAGCGGTCCTCCTCGACGGCCCCCGGGTGTCGCGCTTCGCCGTGCACCTGCCCCTCTCGAACGACCGCGCCCAGCTCGGCGCAATGGGCACCCGCCACGCGGCGGCCCTCGGCCTGGCCGAGCGCAGCGACGCCTTCTGCATCATCGTGTCCGAGGAGCGCGGCACCCTCTCGGTTGCCCGCGACGGCACGATCCGCCGGCTGTCGGGCGCCCGGGAGCTCGCCTCGGAGCTCCGGCCCTTCCTCGAGCGGACCGAGCCGACGCCGTCCAGCCGCTTCTCGGCGCTGCGCGAGCGCTGGCCCGAAGGCATCGCGGCCATCGTCTCGGCGCTCGCGCTCTGGTTCCTCGTGGTCCCCGGCTCGAGCGTCGTGGAGGTCCAGCGTGACGTGGTGGTGAAGGTGGAGAACCTTCCCGAGGGCTACGAGCTGGTGAAGGTCGATCCGCCCGAGGTCTCGGTGACCCTTTCCGGGGAGAGGCGGCGGATCCTGCTCGGCGATCTCGACGAGGTGGCGCTGCGGGTCGACGCCTTCCTCGCCCAGCTGGGTCGACGCACCTTCCAAGTCTCCGTCGACGACGTGGGCCATCCCGAAGGCATCGAGGTGACCGAGGTGTCGCCGCGCAAGGTGGTCATCTCCGTGCGTCAGGTGGAGCCGCCCGAGGGCTGAACGACCGCGCCGGCGCCGCTAGGAGGAGCGACCCGATGGTGATCGCGGCAATCTGACCGGCGACGGGGCCCATGAGGGCGACAGGGTCGGAGATTCGCGACGGCCGGAGAGTCCCTGGGCCGGCGCCACGCCCAGGGCATCGAGGGATCCGAGGTCGATGGGCGAGGGGCGCAGGTACAGAGCGTCCTCGCCGAGACCCAGGGCGCGCAGGAGGAGGCGACGCGCCACGGCGTCGAGTCCGGGCGTGCACTCCAGGCGAACGGCCGCTCCGCGCGGCGGCAGCGGGCCGGGGGCGCCCACGCCGGCGCCGGGGGCCGCGCTCCGGTGGCTCCGCGTCACCCGGAACGCCCCGGCCGACTCGATCGTGGCGCCGGGGAAGAGCCGGCCGGCCAGCGCGGCCACGAGCTCCTCCAGCGCGACGAACCGCTTCGCTGCGCCCGGGACCTCGCTGAAGCGGGGGAGGAAATCCGGCAGCTCGACCCGGGCGAAGAACTGCTCGCCGTCGTCTCCGTCGCTGGCCAGCACTCCGATCTGCAGGACGAGGCTCGCGAGTCGGGGAGACGGATGGGCGGGGCCGACCCGAAGCGGGGTCAGGACCGGGAAGATGCGCTCGTCGAAGACCGGGACGAGCGCGCTTCGCTGGGCATCGGTCAACCCGTCCCACGAGCACAGCTCGATGCCGTCGCCGACCCGTTCGGGGAGGAGCCTCTCGAACAGCAGCTTCTCCTGCCGGGCCACCAGGCTGCGCAGCTCCGAGTCGTCGAAGGCGCGGTCGGACGCCCCGTCCGGCGCGCCGGTGTCCGCCGCCTCGAACACGGTGTCGAGGCAGCGGCTGGACAGGGCGAGCAGGCGCAGGCGGCGTTCGGTGGGCAGCGTCGGGTCCTCGGCCCGCTCGAGCAGCGCACCCACACGGCTCAGCTGGCCCGCGGTCGACTCGATCCGGCGCGGGCGGCCGACACCGGCCGGGGTCGGGCCGTGCACGGCAGCGCCGGTCGAGGCGTCGGAGCGCCGGCGCGATGCCGCGGCGCTGAGACCGGTCTCGGGGTGGTCGTCGGTTCGGGGGGGCAAGACGTGCATCCTAGACGAGCCGCGAGGGCTCGTGAACAGTCGAGACGGATCCGTGCGTGACGATCCGGGGAGGAAAAAGGCGGATTCGTGAAGCTATCACAGGACCGCCACGGACCGACCGGACAAGGCGCGGCCTCTCGACCCGCGCTCGTCCGGCTTCTGGCGACCAGGTCCAGAACGCCACAGCTGACCGTCGCCTGACCGCGACCAGGTCTCCGGCGGGTCTGCGCGAAGGGGCCCGAAGGGGCGGAGTGCCCCGGGGATCCGATTCGGGGAGGTGGCGCGCGCCGGCCGACGGCGCCTAGAGCGCCCCGAGGATGGCCTCGGCGCTGCTCACCTCGAACTTCATGGGCTCTTCCACGTGGATGGCGGTGACCGTCCCGTCGTCCACGACCATCGCGTAGCGCTGGGAGCGGGTCCCCATGCCGAAGCCCGAGCCGTCCATCTCGAGACCCACGGCGCGGGTGAACTCGCCGTTGCCGTCGGCGACCATCGTCACCTTGTCGCCGGCGCCGCGGTCCGCGCCCCAGGCGCCCATCACGAAGGCGTCGTTCACCGAGAGGCAGGCGATGGTGTCGACGCCCTTGGCGAGGATCTCGTCGGCCTTCTCGATGAAGCCCGGCAGGTGCTTCGCCGAGCAGGTGGGTGTGAAGGCGCCGGGCACCGCGAACAGCACGACCTTCTTCCCTCCGAAGAGCTCGCTGGTGGTGGTGTCCTTGATGTCGCCGCCGACGGCCAGCTTGAGGCCGACCTCCGGAATCCGATCTCCCGCCTGGATGGCCATCTCGATCCTCCTCGCGCTCCCTCGATTCGTGGGGCGAAACGGAGCATAACCGATGGTCGCGACGGGAGTGAGACCCCTGCCGGGCCAGGGCCAGGGCCAGGGCCAGGGCCAGGACCAGGTTCCGGGCCGGCCCTATTGAATCTCGATCACCGCTTCGGGATTGACGATCTCCCGGCGCACCATCCGGCCGGCGCTGTAGGCGGTGCGCACGTCGACGTTGCCGTCGCCGTTCATGTCCTGCTCCCGGAGCGTGAGGGCGCCGCTGTCATCGAAGCGCTCGAAGAGATCGGCGCGTCCGTCGCCGTTCGTGTCCCGGTCCTCGGCGTAGAGGCGCCCGTCGGCGTAGCGGAAGATCCGCTCCGGCTGCCCGTCTCCGTCGGTGTCGATCTCCAGGCGCTCCAGGGGATCGCCGCCCGGCGCGAAGACCAGGATCAGGTCGGGGCGGCCGTTGCCCTGGCGATCCTCCCAGACCCGGGCTCGGGTGCCCGACTCGTAGGCGATCCAGCGGTCCGGCTGCCCGTCGCCGTCGCCGTCCTCCTCCCGCAGGAGCGGGGCGGTCGAGTCGCCGGCGAAGTAGTAGCGGGCGATGGAGGATCCGTCGGGCGCGAACAGCACCTCGACCCGGATCGGGAGGTCCCGGGGCGCCCGCTGCCGGGCGAGCTGCGGACCGACGGCGTCCGCGTCGCGGATCGCACCGGGTCGCAGGGTGCCGAGGATCTCCGAATCCGGGGCCTCGCGGTCGTCGTCGAGAACGGCCAGGGCCGCCAGCAGCTCGTCCCGCCGACGCTGCTCCTCGGCCAGCCGCGCCTCGAGGCGCCGCCTCTCGGCCGGGCTGAAGAGCGGAACCGCGCTGGCGGCGCCCAGCTCCGAGGGGAGCGGCCCCGTCCCACCGGACCGGCTCTCCGCCGGGCCCCCGGGACGCGCCGGACCCCTCGGGTCGGTGCGCGTCGAGACCGGGGCGAGCTGGCGCGCCATGGCCACGGAGACCTCGGCGTCGTCCAGGAAGGCCTGGGCGTCGAGGTCTTCGGGATCGATCTCGGTGGCGGCGCGGAAGTGTGCGAGCGCGGCTTCGAGATCGCCCAGCCTCATCTGGTCCCGGCCGGCGTCGATCTCCTCGACGATCCGCCGGCCCAGGTCCGGGAAGAGGCTGCGGATGCCGGCGGTCGAGAACGGCCGGTCCCCGGGCCGGGCGCCGAGAGCGGCGCGGACTTCGTCGAGTTGCAGCGCCTCCCCGAAGGCCCTCGCGATGGCGTCCTCGCGGCAGAGCGAGGGGTCCTCGGGGTTCTCGAGCACGGTGCGGACCTGCCGGGCCGGCGGGGCCGCGCGGTCGCCCACGGCGGCGGCCACGCGCAGCCACGCCACGGCGAAGCGGCCGTCCTTGAGGCTCTCGCGGCAGAAGGCCCGATCCACGCGCAGGGAGATGGCCGCCCGCGCCCCTTCGCGTCCGAGCCAGGCGCGTCCGGCTCCGACCGACGCGGGCTCGTCCCGCTCCGCGTGGTGGAGCCGCGCCTGGGGCAGGCGGGTGCGGATGCGCTGCTCGAGCGCGCGGGCCACGTCGCCGTCCGGCCAGCGGCTCGGGACCCGATCGGCGAGCCTGGGGTCGTCGCTGGGCGGCAGCAGCGCCACGACCAGGCCCTGGGAGCTCTGGGAGACCGGCGCGTCCGGCGGGGGCGGGGCCGGCGGGTCGAGGAGGTCGGCCACCCGCCGATGGGCGCGGGCCTCGTCGCTGCGCCCGAGGGCTTCGAGCAGCTCGGCGCGGAGCCGCTGGAGGTCCGCGTTGTCCGGCCGCAGCTCCAGTCCGCGCGCGGCCACCCGGGCCGCGGCCTCCAGCCGTCCTTCGTCCCGCAGCGCCCGGGCGTCCAGGAGGTGGCGTCGCGAGTACACCTCCATCTCGCGTTCCGAGAGCGCCGTCCGGCCCGGCAGCTGCTGGGAGACGCCCGCCCCGCACCCCATGGCCCACCCGAGCAGGACCGCGGCGAGGGCGCACAGCGTCCATCGCGAGGGCCTCGCGGGGATCGGGGGGTGGGCTTGGGCGCGCATCGGGTCCGGCGTCTCTCCGATCGGTCAGGAGGGGCTCGAGCGGGCGCGGTCGCCTCGCTGCAAAAGGGTGTCCGTCCCGAAGCGCTCGTCGTCGCGCTCGGGATAGTCGAGGTTGTAGTGGAGGCCGCGGCTCTCGTGGCGGTACTGGGCGGCCGAGATCACGAGCGAGGCGACGGTGGCCAGGTTGCGCAGCTCGATCAGGTCCGGCGTGACGCGGAACGACCAGTAGTACTCGACGATCTCCTCCTGGAGCATCTCGATGCGGTGCTGGGCCCGGGCCAGGCGCTTGTCGCTGCGCACGATGCCGACGTAGTTCCACATGAAGCGGCGGATCTCGTCCCAGTTCTGGGTGATCACGACGGCCTCGTGGCTCTCGGTCGCCGAGCCCTCCTCCCAGCCGGGCACCTCCCCGGTCTCGCCGCACTCCCCGATCCGGCCGATCGACTCGTCGGCGGCGGCGTCGGCGAACACCAGCGCCTCCAGCAGCGAGTTGGAGGCCAGGCGGTTCGCTCCGTGCAGGCCCGTGCAGGTGACCTCGCCGGCGGCGAACAGGTTCGGCAGATCGGTCTCTCCGCCGAGGTTGGTGCGCACGCCGCCGCAGCAGTAGTGGGCGGCGGGCACCACCGGAATCGGCTCGCGGGTCATGTCGATGCCGAAGGCGATGCAGGTGGCGAAGATGTTCGGGAACCGGTTGCGCACGAAGGCCGGCTCCCGGTGGGTGATGTCGAGGAGGACGAACTCGTCGCCCGACCGCTTGAGCTCGGTGTCGATGGCGCGGGCCACGATGTCGCGCGGAGCCAGGTCCGCCATCTCGTGGTAGCTCTCCATGAACGCCGCGCCGCCCTTCGTGCGCAGCACCCCTCCCTCGCCGCGGACCGCTTCGCTCACCAGGAACGACTTCGCCTGGGGGTGGAAGAGGCAGGTGGGGTGGAACTGCATGAACTCCATGTTGGCCAGGGTGGCGCCGGCGCGATAGGCCATCGCCATGCCGTCGCCCGACGCGATGTCCGGGTTGCTGGTGTAGAGGTACACCTTGCCGGCCCCGCCGGAGGCGAGCATGGTGATCGGCGCCTGGAAGCGCAGCACCTGGCCCGTGTTCGCGTCGAGCACGTACGCGCCCAGGGCGCGGTTCGCCTCGGTGCGTCCCACGCGGTGGGTGGTGAGCAGGTCGATGGCGCAGTGGTTCTCGAAGACGCTGATGTTCGGGTGGGCCATGACCCGGGAGAGCAGGGCGCCCTCGATCGCGCGGCCCGTGGTGTCGCGGTGGTGGAGGATGCGGCGGCGACTGTGACCGCCCTCGCGACCGAGGTCGAAATCGATGCCGTTGCTCTCGTCCGAGGCGGGCCGCCGGGGGTCGAACTCGACGCCGTGCTTCAGCAGGGACTCGATGGCGAGCGGCCCGCGCTCCACGACGTGGCGCACGACGTCTTCGCGACACAGGCCGGCCCCGGCCCGCAGCGTGTCCTGCACATGGGCCTCGAACGAGTCCTCGGGGCTGAGCACCGCGGCGATCCCGCCCTGGGCCCAGTCGGTCGCCGAGTCGCGGCCGCTGCGCTTGGTCACCAGCCCGACACTGCCGTGCTCCGCCACGCGCAGGGCGTAGTGGAGGCCGGCGAGGCCGCTTCCGATCACCAGGAAATCGAAGCGGCGCGCCGGCTCCGTGGCCGCGGACCGTCCGTTCCGACTTCCCTGTCCCCGGCCCTGGCTGGCGACCGATCCCGTCGAGCTTCCGCCCATTCCGTGTCTCCACCCGGAGGTCCGGGCCAGCGCGTTTCGTTCCGCCGTCCCGCCGACACCGGGACGTGGACCCCGCTCCCGGCGCCCCGTTCCCGACCCCCGACTGCGGCAGTCCTCGGGAGTGGACACGGGGCCCGCGCAGGTGACCTCTGTCCCCGGGCGCGACCTCGGAGGCTCAATCCGCCGCCGTCACGCACCGATAACGGTGTGTTCACCGGTTCGTCGATTATCGGCGGGTCCGGAGGTCGTGTAAATCCCCCCTGGGGTGACCCGTGGGTCACCCGGTCCTTCGATCGGAAACCGATGCGCAGCCATCTCGCCGCAGCCGCCGTCGTCACGGTGCTTTGGATCGCCGGCCTCGGATCGCCGGACAGCGCGCGCGCCCAGGGCTTCTACCGGTACATCGACGCCGACGGGACGGTCCATTTCACGAACGTCCCGCCCTCGGACGGACGCTTCCAGCGGGTCTCGATCACACCCCGGGGTGTCCGCAGGGGACGCATCGATCTCGAGGCCCGTCCCCCGGTCTACCACCGCCTCGACGAGACCATCTCCCGGGTGGCGCAGGCCTACGGGGTCCAGCCCGGCCTGGTGAAGGCGGTGATCGCGGCCGAGTCGAACTTCGACCACCGCGCCCGCTCCCGGAAGGGGGCGATGGGCCTGATGCAGCTGATGCCGGCCACGGCGCGCGACATGGGGATCTCCGAGCCCTACGAGCCGCTCCCCAACATCCTGGGCGGGACCCGCTACCTGCGGCGGATGCTCGATCGCTACGGGGACGTCAGCCGGGCCCTGGCCGCCTACAATGCCGGTCCCACGGCGGTCGACCGCTACCGCGGGATTCCCCCCTACAGGGAGACCCAGGATTACGTGGCGCGGGTCCTCGACTACTATCGCAGCTACGACCGGGAGTTCCGGCGTCCCGATCGGTAGGGGTGGCTTCGTCTCCCGACGGCTCGAACGGCTCGAACGGCTCGAGCAGGTCCAAGGGCGGACCGGCAGACCGGCAGAGCGGCAGACCGGTAGACGGGCAGACGATTGAAGGGGGGCCCATGGGCGAAGTGGCCGACATCGCGAGCGCCAGAGCCGGCTCGAAGGCCCGCCCCGGGCGGGACGGGGACGGCGGCGACCCGATCCCCTTCGGCGAGCGTGAAGCGTTCTGGAACTGGCCGAACACGATCACGGTCTTCCGCATGGCGATGGTGCCGGTGATGCTGTTCCTGCCCTTTGCCCAGAGCAAGCTGGCGTGCCAGATCTTCGCCTGGTGCTTCATCGTGGCGGCCGTGAGCGACATCATCGACGGCTGGCTCGCGCGCCGCGGGGCCCAGGTCACGCGGATCGGCAAGCTCCTCGATCCCCTGGCGGACAAGCTGCTGGTGTCGACCGCCCTCATCATGCTCATCGTCGCCGGCCGCCTCGACTGGTGGGGCGCCTGGATGGTGGTCGTGATCGTGGGCCGCGAGCTCGCGGTGACGGGCCTGCGCGGCATCGCCTCGTCCCAGGGCCACATCGTTGCCGCCTCGTGGACCGGCAAGCTCAAGGCAGCCACCCAGAACGTCGCCATCGGAGCCCTGCTGTTCCACTACGAGACCCTCGGGCTTCCCGCCCACGAAATCGGTCTGACACTTCTGGCCCTCGCCACTGCACTCACGCTGTGGTCGGGTTATCTGTACTTTGCGGACTACTTCGGTTGGCCGGGGCGTAGCGCTCCCGATCCGAGATCCGCCTGAGTTCCGGAGGCGCCGCCGGACCCATTCCGGGCCGCCCCCCTTGGAGGATTCCATGAGCCGTCTCGACGATCTCCGGGAGCGCATCGAGCGCCGGGAGGCCCGTATCGGAGTCATCGGCCTCGGCTACGTCGGCCTGCCGCTGGCCATCGAGTTCGCGAAGGAAGGCTTCGAGGTCACCGGCTTCGAGCTGGACGCCGAGAAGGTGCGCCAGATCGAGGCGAGCACGTCCTACATCGAAGACGTGCCGTCCGCCGACATCGCGAGCATGCGCGAGATGGGTCGGCTGTCCGCGACCACGGACATGAACGCCCTGACCCGTCAGGACGTGATCAACATCTGCGTGCCCACGCCGCTCACCCGCACCAAGGACCCCGACGTCTCCCACATGGCCAAGGCCGTCGAGGAGATCCGGCGCCGCCTGCGCGCGGGGCAGCTCATCATCCTCGGCTCGACCACCTATCCCGGCACGACGACCGAGCTGTTCGTGCCCATGCTCGAGGAGACCGGACTGCGCGCCGGGCAGGACTTCGGGCTGGCCTTCGCGCCCGAACGGATCGATCCGGCCAACAAGAAGTTCAAGGTCCGCAACGTGCCCAAGGTGGTGGGCGGCGAGACCCCCCTCTGCACCGAGCTCGCCGGACTGGTCTTCGAGTCCATCTTCGACACCGTGGTCCCCGTCTCCTCGACCCAGAGCGCCGAGATGGTGAAGCTGCTGGAGAACACCTTCCGCGCCATCAACATCGGCCTGGCCAACGAGGTGGCGCTGATGTGCCAGCGCCTGGGCCTGGACGTCTGGGAGGTGATCGAGGCCGCGGCCACCAAGCCGTACGGGTTCATGAAGTTCCTGCCGGGCCCCGGTCTCGGCGGGCACTGCATCCCCGTCGACCCGTCCTACCTCTCCTGGAAGATGAAGAGCCTGAACTTCCCGGCGCGCTTCATCGAGCTGGCCACGGAGATCAACAGCCACATGCCCGAGCACGTGGCCGGCCGGGTGGCCGACCTCCTGAACGAGGAGCGCCTGGCGGTGAACGGCGCCCGGGTGCTCGTGCTGGGCGTCGCCTACAAGAAGGACGTGGGCGACATGCGCGAGAGCCCGGCCCTGGACGTGATCGGGCTGCTGGCCGACAAGGGCGCGGACATCCACTACCACGACCCGTACGTGCGCGAGCTCGACGTCGAAGGGCGCGTCTACAAGAACGAGGAGCTCTCGGACCAGGCCCTCGAGAGCGCCGATCTGGTGGTGGTGATCACCGACCACAGCGAGGTCGACTACCAGCGCGTGGCCGACAAGGCGAGGCGCATCTTCGACACCCGCAACGCCCTGGCGGGCGTGCACGGAGCCGACGACAAGATCGCGAAGCTCTGAGCCGCTTCGGGCCCGCGCTCAGGCGAGGGCCTCGTAGTGGACTCCGGTCAGCTCGGCGGACGTCTCCCACAGGCGTCGCGCGCTCTCGGCGTCGTGGGAACGGCGGTTCGACTCCACCCGCACCGGCGGGCCCAGCATCTCCATGAAGCCCCCGGGCCCGTAGAACTCGCCGCCCCGGGCCTCCGGGGCGCAGGCGGCGTAGAGCGAGGGCAGGGCGCCCATGGCGGCGCTCTGGGAGAAGATGCCGTTGGCCCACTCCATGAAGCGCGCCATGAAGGCGTTGCCCTCCATCCGCGGCCCGGTGGCCTGGAGCGACGTCGAGGCGTAGCCCGGATGGGCGGCCAGCGACGCGACGTCCCAGCCCGCTCCCTCGAGCCGGCGCTGCAGCTCGTAGGCGAAGAGCAGGTTGGCGAGCTTGCTCTGTCCGTAGGCGGGCCACTTGCGGTAGCCCCGGGTCCACTGCAGGTCGTCGAAGCGCATCCGGCCGATGCGGTGCATCGCGCTGCTGACGGTCACCACGCGAGCGGACCCGGCGGCGCGCAGGCGCGCGAGCAGCAGTCCGGTCAGCGCGAAGTGGCCGAGGTGGTTGGTGCCGAGCTGCATCTCGAAGCCGTCCGCCGTGCGGCGCTCGGGCAACGCCATCACGCCCGCGTTGTTGCACAGCAGGTCGAGGCGCTCGAAGCGGTCCTCGAAGGCCTTGGCGAAGTCGCGGATCGAGGCCAGGTTCGCCAGGTCGAGGGCCATGGCCGTCGCGTCGGCGAACGGGTGGCGGCCGCGGATCGCCTCGAGGGCCCGCTCGGCGCGACCGGGATCGCGACAGGCCAGCACGACCCGGGCGCCCGCGCCCGCGATCACCCGCGCGGTCTCGAGGCCGAGGCCGCTGTTGGCGCCCGTGACGACCGCGGTGCGCCCCGAGAGGTCGGGCACGTCGGACTCGCTCCATCCACTTCGCTGGGTCATGTTCGAAGCCTCCCGTGCCGAAGTATAGGTCCGGCGCGGAGGACCGTGGAATCGGGCTCCGTCGGACGGGCGGCCTGGCTCGCCCGAGCGTATGGTATGGCCCGCACCCGCCCGGATCCCATTCGACCCGGGGCGGCGACCGAGGAGCGTCTGCCATGAGTCAGTCCGTCGACACCGGCGATCGGAGCCCCGTCCGCCCCTACTCCGCGATTCCCCGCAACGGGCTGTGGTCCATGCTGCGCCAGATCCTGACCCTCGAGGCCGGGCGCGTGGACATGCTCTCCAACCTGCGGACCATGCACGAGATGGGCCCCGTGGTGAGCCAGGGCGCCGGGCCGATCCGCTTCGTGAACCTCTTCGGGCCCGACGCGAACCGCTTCGTGCTGCTCGACCGCGATCGCATCTTCTCGGCCCGCCGGCCCTGGATGCAGATCATGGGGCGCATCTTCCCCAACGGACTGCTGCTGCGCGACGGGGAGGAGCACAAGCACCACCGCAAGATCATGCACGGGGCCTTCACGCGTCCGGTGCTCCGGGACTATGCCGAGCGCATGAACCCCATGATCGAAGAGGGGCTGTCCGGCTGGGGAGATCGCGGAGGCCGCCTCCACGCCTTCGGTGCGTTCAAGGAGCTGACGCTGGACATCGCCGCGTCGATCTTCGTCGGTCTCGAGATGGACGAGGGCAACCGGCGGATGAACGGCGCCTTCGAGGACATGGTGGCCGCCTCCATGTCCCGGATCCGGCTGCCCCTGCCCGGCCTGGAGTTCAACCGGGGCCTGCAGGGCCGCAAGTTCATGCTCGATCTGCTCGGCCGCATGATCCCCGAGCGGCGCGCCCGGGCCGGCGGCGACATGTTCAGCCGGCTGTGTCGCGCGGAGACCGAGGAGGGCGAGCGGTTCGCGGACCAGGAGATCCTCGACCACATGGTCTTCCTGATGATGGCCGCCCACGACACGACGACCAGCACGCTCACCTCGATGACCTACGAGCTCGCGGCCAACCCCGACTGGCAGGAGCGCGTGCGAGAGGAGAGCCTGGCCCTGGACCAGTCGGCGGTCGGCCTCGACGACGCGGACCGCCTCGAGAGCCTCACCTGGGTCATGCGCGAGACCCTGCGCCGCTACCCGCCGCTTCCGGTCATCCCGCGCATCTCCACCGAGGACTTCGAGTGGGAGGGCTACCGGATCCCCGCGAGCTCGATGGTGGTGGTCTCGCCCATCCACACCCACCACATGCCCGAGTGGTGGCCCGACCCCTTCCGGTTCGACCCCGAGCGCTTCTCGCCCGAGCGAGCCGAGGACGAGCGCCACACCCATCACTGGATCCCCTTCGGCGGCGGGCCCCACATGTGTCTGGGCAAGCGCTTCGCGGAGACCCAGGTCCGGGCGATCATGCACCAGATGGTGCGGCGCTATCGCTGGAGCGTCCCCGACGGCTACCGCATGCCGGTGCAGCAGGCCCCGATCTCCAAGCCCCGGGACGGCCTCCCCATCGAGATCGAATCCATCAGCTGACCCCGCCCCCGGGTTAGAATGGCTTCGGGACCGGCCCGCTCCGCGGGGCCGGCGTGGCGCATCTGCGATGCGCAGCCCGCAGGCAAGAGCCGGATTTCACGTCACGCCCGACCCGCGAGCGGTCACTCCACTCCCGGAGCGGTCCCGCACCGGCGTGGACCCTCGCGCACGGCTCGAAGGGCACGACCACCCGCCACGAGGGCCACCGGACGGGAGTCATCGGCATGCAAGCGAACTTCGGCAAGAGCGCCGGCACGAACCGGGGGCGCCTCGGGCGCAGCGAGCGGATTCTGGCGAGGATGGTGGTCCTGTGGCTGGCGTGGGCCGGCTCCGCCTCGGCCGCGACCCTGCCCGAGGGCTTCCAGGAGACCGCGGTCATCAGCGGCCTCACCCGGCCCACGGCCGTCCGTTTCCTCCCCGACGGCAGCCTCTTCCTGGCCGAGAAGTCGGGCCTGGTCTTCCACTACGACGGCGTCGACGACACCAGCCCGGTCCAGGTGGTCGACCTCTCCGATGCGGTGCACAACTTCTGGGACCGAGGGCTGCTGGGCCTGGCGCCGGAGCCGGGCATCGACCTCAGCCCCGGCAACACGGCCAACATCTACGTCCTCTACGCCCACGACACCTGGCCCGTGGGCCACCCCGACTTCGGAACCCCGCGCTGGGGACCCGGGAGCGCCACCAACCCCGACGTCCAGGACCCCTGCCCGAGCCCTCCGGGCGCCACGGCCGACGGCTGCGTGGTGTTCGGGCGCCTCTCGCGCATCGCGATCGACACCACCACGATGACCGGTGTGGAGCAGGTGCTGATCGAGGGCCAGTGGTGCCAGCAGTACCCCAGCCACTCCACCGGGGACCTGGTGTTCGGCGCCGACGGCATGCTCTACCTGTCCGCGGGCGACGGAGCCAGCTTCAACTTCGCCGACTGGGGACAGGACGGGGACCCGGTCAACCCCTGCGACGACCCGCCCGACGGCCAGGGCGGACCCAACGACGGCAGCGACGCCGAGGGCGGCGCCCTGCGCAGCCAGGACATCGTGAGCCCGGGAGACCCGGTCTCCTACGACGGCGCGGTCCTGCGCCTCGACGTGAGCGGTCCCACCGTCCAGGTGCCGGCCGACAATCCGCTGGTGGGCAACGCCGACCCCGGCGACGACTTCATCGTGGCCATCGGGCTGCGCAACCCGTTCCGCATCAACGACCGGCCCGGCACCGACGAGATCTGGATCGCGGACGTGGGCTGGGGCACCTGGGAGGAGCTGAACCGCATCGGCTCCGCGGCCGCCCCGGTCGAGAACTTCGGCTGGCCCTGCTACGAGGGCGGCAGCGGCAGCCACAACACCCAGTCCGGCTACCAGGGGCGGGACCTGTGCGGCGAGGTCTACGCGGGCAACCTGCCCGCCGGCGTCCAGAAGGAGCCTTCCTTCTACGCCTACCGGCACGCGGACAAGGTCGTGCCCGGAGAGCTGTGCGGCACGGGCAGCTCGTCGATCACCGGTGTCGAGTTCGAGGCCGGCCTGTCCGGCTATCCAGCCTCCTACCAGGACGCGCTCTTCTTCGCGGACTCCTCACGCAAGTGTGTGTGGACGATCTTCGCCGACGCCAGCGGCGACCCCGACGCCAGCCAGCGCGCGCCCCTGGTCTCCCAGTCGAGCGGCCGGGTGGTCGACCTCCAGATGGGCCCCGACGGCAACCTCCACTACGTCGACTTCGACGGCGGCCGCGTGCTGCGCATCGAGTACTTCCCCGTGAACGTGCCCCCCACGGCCGCCTTCTCGGCGACGCCCACCAGCGGGCCGTCGCCGCTGACCGTGGACCTCGACGCCAGCGCGTCGAGCGACCCCGAGGACGCCTTCGGCGACCTGATCTTCACCTGGGACCTCGACGGGGACGGCCAGTACGACGACGCCGCCGGGGCGATCACCCAGACCACCTTCGTCGCCGCGGGCTCGCGGGCGGTGGCGCTCCGGGTCGAGGACACCCTGGGCGGCTTCGACGTCGCCAGCCAGGTGATCAGCGTCGACAACGGGCCGCCCCAGGTCCAGATCGACGCTCCGGTCCCGACGGACACCTGGGCGGTGGACGACGTGATCGCCTTCTCCGGCCAGGCCACCGACCCCGAGAACGGCGTGCTCGGACCCGAGCAGCTCTCGTGGGAGATCATCCTCCACCACTGCGAGGACGTCGGGGACTGCCACACCCACCCGGTGACCAGCGTGGACGGGGTGGCCTCGGGCCAGTTCCTGGCGCCCGACCACGAGATGGTCTCGTTCCTGGAGCTGAAGCTCACGGCCACCGACCTGCCGCCGGTCGACTGGTTCGACCCGGCCTGGACGAAGCGGCGGCGCATCACGTTCGACAACTCGGCCCAGACCGAGGACCTGTTGGACTTCCCGGTGCTCGTGCGCCTCGACCCCGGCCGCATCGACTACGCCTCGGCGGCCGCCGACGGGAGCGACCTGCGCTTCGCGGACCTGTTCGGCGCGCCCCTGCCCTACGAGATCGAGAGGTGGACGCCGGGCGGCGAGTCGATCGTCTGGGTCAAGGTGGACTCCATCCCGGGCGCCTCGAGCGCCGGGGCCATGTTCATGTACTACGGCAACCCCGGCGCGATCCCGGCCGAGGACCCGGCCGCGGTCTGGGCCGACTACGCCGCCGTGTGGCACCAGGACCCGTCGCTCGCGGACTCGACGGCGAACGCCAACGACGGCGCCGACGTCGGGTCCACGGACATGGACGGCCGCATGGGACGGGCCCGCTTCTTCGACGGCGCCAGCCAGATCGCCGTGGCGGACGACGCGAGCCTCCGCCTGGTGGGGACCGCCACCCTCGAGGCCTGGGTGCGCATCGAGGACCCGAACCAGGCCGGGGCGCCGCGGGTGCTCTCCAAGAAGTCGCCTTGGAACGGCGCCGACGGCTACAACATGGAGTACAAGCCCGGCGACAACAACGTCACCACCGTCGGGGGCGGGGGAGACTACATCCGCGCGGACGGCGTCGACCTCGACACCGAGTGGCACTACCTGGCGACGACGGCGAACGGGGGAGGGGGCTCGGTCTACGTCGACGCCGTCGACCTCACCACCGACGCGACCCTGGGGCCCATCGTCGCGGGGGCCACGGCCTTCGCCATCGGCGCGGACGCCTCGGGCGGATCCAACTTCTACGGCACGATCGACGAGGTGCGGGTCTCGCCGCTGGAGCGCTCGGCCGACTGGATCGCCGCCCAGTACCTCTCGATGACCGACGCCTTCATCAGCGTCTCCGGCGAGGAGCTGCCGGACACCCTGTCCGCCACGGCCAGCGTGGAGATCCATCCGCGCACGGTCGCCCTCACCCTCGACTCGGAGCCCACGGGCCTCGACCTGGTGCTGGGGGGAGACGGAGCCGCCACGCCCTTCACCCACGACGTCATCATCGGCTCCAACAACTCGGTCGAGGCGCCGGACGGCCAGCTCCAGTACAACGGCCTCTGGAACTTCCAGAGCTGGAGCGACGGCGGGGCCATCGCCCACAACATGACGGCGCCCGACGCGGAGTCCGCCAGCCTGGTCGC
This sequence comes from Myxococcota bacterium, assembly GCA_050618075.1. Classification (GTDB taxonomy): domain Bacteria; phylum Myxococcota_A; class UBA9160; order UBA9160; family UBA4427; genus JBNLVL01. Next base: position 113,973 of record JBNLVL010000007.1, on the reverse strand, counting down.
GACCTTCGAGGCGGAGAAGGAATGCCGGGACGGAATCGACAACGACAGCGACGGCCGCATCGACTGGGACGGCGCCGGCGCGGGCGACCCGGATCCCCAGTGCCAGGGCGACCCCGAGCGCAAGAGCGAGGCCGCGAACAGGTGCGGAGTGGGCGCCGAGCTGCTGCTGGGTGCGGCCCTGTGGCCTCTCCTCCAGGCCCGGCGCCGGCGCAAGTGGGAGGCCCCGCGGGGGTAGGCGTCCCGGGAAGCGGGCGAACCGGGCGCGGCGGCTGGCGAAAGCGCCCGTGACCCCGCAATCTCCGCCCACCCGGAGCGGCCGTGGGGGCCGCTCGGGTCGGAAGCGGGAGTCTCGAGCGTGCGCCGGATCCTGGTCACCAACGCGCTGCCCTACGCGAACGGGCACCTCCACATCGGGCACCTGGTCGGCTACGTCCAGGCGGACGTCTGGGTGCGTTTCCAGCGCCTGCGCGGCCACTCCTGCGTCTACGTCTGCGGCGACGACACCCACGGCACCGCGATCATGATCCGCGCCCGTCAGGAGGGGCGGAGCGAGGAAGAGCTGATCGCCGCCATGCAGGAGGCCCACGAGCGCGACTTCGCCGCCTTCGACGTCTCCTTCGATCACTACGGCAGCACTCACAGCGACACGAACCGCGACCTCTGCCACCGCATCTGGGGCTCGCTGCGCGAGGCCGGGCTCATCGTCGAGCGCGACGTGAGCCGTCTGTACGATCCCGAGGCCGGCAGCTTCCTGGCGGACCGCTTCGTCCGGGGCACATGCCCCCGCTGCGGCGCCGAGAACCAGTACGGGGACAGCTGCGACCGCTGTGCGGCCCACTACGACGCCACCGAGCTGGTCGACCCCGTGAGCACGCTCTCGGGCGCGACCCCGGAGCTGCGCTCGAGCCCCCAGCTCTTCGTGCAGATCGAGCAGCTCCACGCCTTCCTCGACGAGTGGACCCAGCGCGGCGGGATCCTCCAGGAGGAGATGGCGAACTACCTGAAGGGCCAGTTCCTCTCCGCGCCCCTTCGCGACTGGGACGTCTCGCGTCCGGCGCCGTACTTCGGCTTCGAGATTCCCGACGCGCCCGGCCACTACTGGTACGTGTGGTTCGACGCGCCCATCGGCTACATGGCGGCGGCGCGCGAGTGGGCGGAGGCCAAGGGGCAGTCGCTCGACGACTGGTGGCGCACCGACGAGGTGGAGGTGCACCACTTCATCGGCAAGGACATCGCCTACTTCCACACGCTCTTCTGGCCGGCCATGCTGAAGACCGCCGGCTATACCCTGCCTTCGAGGATCCAGGTGAACGGCTTCCTCACCGTGGACGGCGAGAAGATGTCGAAGTCGAAGGGCACCTTCGTCCAGGCCTCGACGTACCTGAAGCACCTCGATCCCGCCTATCTCCGCTACTTCTACGCGGCCAAGCTGAACCCGCGGATCGACGACATCGACCTCAACCTCGAGGAGTTCGCCCAGAAGGTGAACTCCGATCTCGTGGGCAAGGTGGTGAACCTGGCGAGCCGCACCGCGCGCTTCGCGAAGGCGACCGGCCTGTGCGCGACCTACCCCGACGACGGGGGCCTGTTCGCGGCCGGCGCGGCCGCCGGCGCGGAGATCGCGGACGCCTACGAGCGGAGCGACACCGCCCACGCCATGCGCCGGATCATGGAGCTGGCCGACCGCGCCAACGAGTACGTCGAGCACGCCGAGCCGTGGAACCTGAAGAAGGACCCGGAGAAGGCCGACGAGCTCCAGCGCGTGTGCAGCGTGGCGCTGAACCTGTTCCGCCAGATCGCGGTCTACCTCGCCCCCGTGCTCCCGCGCATCGCCGAGGCCACGGGGACCCTGCTCGACGCGCCGATCACGCGCTGGGAGGACGCGGCGTCCCCGCTCGAGGGCAACGCCGTCGCGAAGTTCAAGCACCTGCTGCAGCGGGTGGATCCGGAGAAGGTGCAGGCCATGGTCGACGATTCGAAGGACGCGGAGGCCGAGGCGGCGGAGGCCCAGGCGGAGGCTCCCGCGCCCGGGGGCGAGCCCATCGCCGACGAGTGCCACATCGACGACTTCGCGAAGGTGGACCTGCGGGTCGCGGAGATCGTGGCGGCCGAGCCGGTCGAGGGGGCCGACAAGCTGCTGCGCCTCACGCTCTCCCTGGGCGAGGGGCACACGCGCCAGGTCTTCGCCGGGATCAAGCGGGCCTACGACCCCGACGAGCTCGTCGGACGCCTCACGGTCATGGTCGCGAACCTGGCGCCGCGCAAGATGCGCTTCGGCGTCAGCGAGGGGATGGTCCTCGCAGCCGGCCCCGGCGGCGGCGATCTCTACATCCTCTCCCCCGACACCGGCGCCCGGCCCGGCCAGCGCGTCCGCTAGGCCGCTTCGCTCCACCTGCGTTCCTCGGGGCGCGTCGGGGGAGCAGGGGGCCCCGTGCTCGGTCAGTCCTCGGCGAAGGGGCGGGGTTGCTTCCCGTGGTAGCGGGGTTGCCTCGCGCTGGCCTCGGCGCCTGCGGAATCTGCGCGCGGGGCCCCCTGCTCCCCCGACTCGGGACGAGGCAGCCAACGACATCGGATCGATCTGCCTCGGAGGATCGATCCGGGTCCGGGCGGGGCGCGCGTCGGAGAGGCGAATCACCTCGTCCAGGAGCGAGCGGGCCGGCGGGGAGGGGTCATTTCTTGGAGATCTTGCTCCAGGTGTCGCGGAGGGTGGCGGTGCGGTTGAAGACGAGGGCGCCTTCGCGGGAGTCGAGGTCGGCGCAGAAGTAGCCCTGGCGCTCGAACTGGAACGCATCGCCCGGAGAGGCGTCGGCGAGGCCGGGCTCGACCCGGCACGTCAGCGTCTCGAGCGAGGTCGGATTCAGCCCGTCGGTGAAGTCGCCCCCTTCGGGCACGTCGGCCGGATCCTCGGCGGTGAAGAGCGTCTCGTAGAGCCGTGCCTCGGCGGCGAGCGCGTGGCGGGCCGACACCCAGTGGATCGTACCCTTCACCTTGCGCCCGTCGGGCGCGTCGCCGCCTCGGGTGGCCGGGTCGTAGGTGCAGCGCACCGCCACCACGTTGCCGTCGGCGTCCTTGTCGACGCCGGTGCAGGTGACGAAGTAGGCGTAGCGCAGGCGCACCTCGCGGCCCGGGGCCAGGCGGAAGAACTTCTTCGGCGGGTCCTCCTGGAAGTCGTCCCGCTCGATGTAGAGCTCGCGCGCGAACGGGACCGAGCGCGTCCCCGCCTCGGGGTCCTGGGGGTTGTTCACCGCCTCGAGGAGCTCCTCCTCGTCCTCGGGATAGTTCTCGATCACCAGCTTCAGCGGGCGGAGCACGCCCATCACCCGGGGCGCGGTCTCGTTGAGCACGCTGCGGACGTGGTACTCGAGCTGTGCGAGCTGCACGCGCTGGGGGCTGCGGGCGACGCCGATGTCCTCGCAGAAGTTGCGGATGGCCTGGGCGGGGTAGCCCCGCCGCCGCATGCCGCACAGGGTGGGCATGCGCGGATCGTCCCAGCCCGCGACGAGCTTCTCCTCCACGAGCCGGCGCAGCAGCCGCTTGCTCATCAGGGTGTGGGTGATGTTGAGCCGCGCGAACTCGTACTGGCGGGGCCGCGAGGGCGCGTCGACGTGCTCGATGATCCAGTCGTAGAGGGGCCGCCGGTCGACGAACTCGAGGCTGCACAGCGAGTGGGTGATGCCCTCGAGCGCGTCGGAGAGGCTGTGGGCGAAGTCGTACATCGGGTAGATGGCCCACTGGGTCCCGGTGCGGTGATGGGGCGTCTTGACGATGCGATAGAGGATGGGATCGCGGTTGGGCAGGACCGACGATCCCATGTCGATCTTCGCGCGCAGGACCCTTTCACCCGGCTCGAACTCGCCGTCGCGCATGCGCCGGAACAGGTCGAGGTTCTCCTCGACCGGGCGGTTCCGGTACGGGCTCTCGATGCCCGGCTCGGTGAGCGTCCCGCGGCGCGCGGCGATCTCCTCGGACGAGAGGTCGCAGACGAAGGCGAAGCCGCGCTCGATCAGCTGGATGGCGAAGGCGTACAGCTTCTCGAAGTAGTCCGAGGTGAAGAAGAGGTTCTCGCCCCAGTCGAAGCCCAGCCAGCGGATGTCGCGGATCATGCCCTCGACGTACTCGGTCTCTTCCGCCGCCGGGTTCGTATCGTCGAAGCGCAGGTGGTACACCCCGCCCGGCGTCTCGTCGGCGATGCCGAAGTTCAGGCAGATGGCCTTGGCGTGGCCGATGTGGAGGTAGCCGTTGGGCTCGGGCGGGAAGCGGGTCACCACGTGGTCGTGGAGCCCCGACTCGAGATCCCGGCGGATGATCTCGCGGATGAAATGGTTTCGCTCGGTCGCGTCCTCGGACACGGCTTGCCTCGGCTTCGGGGGGCGGGGTCGGGCGCGGCGACCTGGTTGCTGGGCCGTGCCTCGGGTCGAGCGGGATTCTATGTGTTCTGGCTGCGGCCAGCACCCCGACCCGCCGCCCGGGCCTTGACCTCCGCCAGGCGGTCGGCCTCCGGGCGGCGCTTGTAGAAGGGGTCGATGGGGTAGCAGCCCGAGACCAGGCCGTTGCGAGGCGCCGTGGTGCAGTCGCTGAAGGTGCGGCAGATGGCCTTGGTGGCCAGGGGGCGCCCGGCGAGCACGTCGGCCGGGAGCTCGGGATAGGAGAGCGCCATGCGCCCGATTCCCACCGAATCGACCCCGCCGTCGGACACCACCCGCTGGGCCACGTTGGGCAGCCACTCCTGCAGGTAGCTGTAGCCCGAGCCCACGATCACCAGCCCCGGATGGCGGCGCTTGAGCTCCGCCGTGGCGTGGATCATGCGTGCCACGCCCACCAGCGGGTCCTCGGGCGGGCGATAGCCGTCGGAGGGCGGGTAGAAGGCCGGCCGCTGGATGTGCGGGTTGTAGTAGGGGCTCCCGGCGCTGACGCACACGAGGCCCACGCCCAGGCTCTCGAAGAGGTCGAGGAGCCGCGACGGCTCGTCGAGGTCGAGGCCGCCGCCCGAGCCGTCGCCGCCGAAGGCGAAGGGGTAGGGCGCCGACGCCTCGGGCTCGCCCACGCCGTCCTGGCCCGGGCGGTACGGCGTCATGTCGTAGGCCGAGAGCCGCACGCCCACCTGGAGGCCCGGGGCGCGGGCGTGGATGCCGTCGAGCACCGCGCGCAGGAAGCCCGTGCGCTCTTCGAGGGTCTTGCCGCCGTAGCGCCCGGAGCGGTCCCGGGCCGACAGGAACTCGTGGCCCAGGTAGCCGTGGCAGTGTTTCACGTCCACGAAGTGGTAGCCGGCGCGCTGGGCCAGGACGGCCGCCTGGACGAAGCACTCGACGAGCGCATCCATCTCTTCGTCGGAGAAGACCGCCTCGTCGCCCGCGGATCCGTCGAGCCCCACCCGTCCGTCGAGCACCGGGTGCCGATAGGCGATGCGCGGGGCCGGAGCGCCCTTGGGGCGGGCGAAGCGGCCCGAGTGGGTGAGCTGGAGGCCGACGACCAGGTCGTTGCTGGTGCCGTGCCTCGCCTCGTGGGCCTCCACCAGCTCGCGCCGCAGCGACGCCCAGTCGCCCTCGCTCTCGTCGCCGAGGCAGAGCTGGTTCGGGTTGGCCCTGCCGTCGTTGCGGACGGAGACGGCCTCTCCGCCCCAGACCAGCTTGGCGCCGCTCTCGCCGAAGCGCCGCCAGCGGCGGCGCACCAGGTCGGTGGGGCGCCCTTCCGGCGTCGCGTCCCAGCCCTCCATGGGCAGGACGGCGAAGCGGTTGCCGGCGCTGCGCCCGGCGCACGCAAGCGGCTCCGCCAGGGGCGACGCGCCGGCGGGGGCGAGCTCGTCGTCGAAGGGCAGGTCGATGTCGAGCTTCCGGAGGTGGTCGCGGAAGGCGTCGGCGCTGCGCAGGCGCGCCAGCTTCACGGGGCGGGGCGCGGGACTCATGCGCAGAGCTCCTCGAGTCGGTGCGAGATGTCCGCCAGCACGTCGACGTCGTGAGCCGGCCGCGCGGCCGACTGCGGGTGGGTGCGGTCGCTGGCGATCGCGTCGCGGTGGTGCAGGAACATGGCCGCGTCGTGCTTGTAGGCCGGCACCGGGGGGCGGAAGGCGAAGAACCCCAGGTACTGGAGCCAGTCGTTGAGCTCGTAGAACCGAGGATCGCCCTCGGCCCAGTAGCGGTCGCGCAGTGCGAACGCCTCGGGGTCGAAGGTGCTGAGCCCGAGCAGGTAGTCGCTGCCGTACATCACCATGTCGATGGCCAGGTCGTTGCCCGTCAACACCATGAAGTCCGGGCGGACCTCGTCGCGCACGGCCAGGCGCTGCCACTCGAGCTCGCGCGAGAGCGACGAGTGCTTGGCCCCGATGCAGCGCTCGATCTCCAGCAGGCCGCGGTAGGCGTCCAGCCCGTAGATGCGGCCGTAGGGCACGAACATGGGGCCGAGCTCGAAGGCCAGGAAGCGGTCGCACTGGTCGCCCAGGGTCGCGAGGGCCTGCACCCAGTCGGCGTCGTCGAGGGCGTTCAGGCCGTGGGACGGGAACAGGATCGGCAGGCCGCCCCGCTTCTGGATGGCCTCGATGCCCGGGGCGTAGCGCTCGGGGCGGAAGGGGTCGCCGGCCTCGTCGGCGGCGAAGGCCCCGGCCACGAAGTCGCCTGCGGTCACCTGCTGGGCGATGTCGAGGGCCCGCTCCCGGGTGCCCGGGTCGATCAGCTGGGCGTAGCCCGTGTCCATGTTGATGGCCGGCCGCAGCCCGGCGCCGGCGGTGCGGGCCACGTGGGCCTCGAAGCCCTTCCAGTCGACGGCGCCGTCCGGCTCGAAGGGCAGCAGGATGGCCGACATGCCCCGGATCGTTCTTCCGGGCTTCACCCGGGTGCTGGGATGCGCGGTGCTCACGCCACTCTCTCCATGTCCCGCTCGGTCACCTCGTGCTGCAGCGACTCTCCGGCGTGGAAGCGCTCGATCTCGTCGAGGGCGAGCGAGCTCATCCGGAGGGTCTCGTTCCCGAGCGCCCCGGCGATGTGGGGGGTGAGAAAGACGTTGGGGAGCCCGTAGAGCGGCGAGTCCGCGGGCAGGACCTCGGGCTCGGTGGTGTCGATGACGGCGCTGATGCGCCCGGAGACGAGCTCCTTCTCGAGTGCGTCGTGGTCGACGAGCGCGCCGCGGGCGGTGTTGACGAGCGTGGTCCCGTCGCCCATGGCCGAGAGCTCGGCAGCGCCGATCATGTGGTGGGTGCTCTCGAGGGCCGGCGCGTGGAGGCTCACCACGTCGGACTCCTCGAGGAGCGGCCGCAGCTCGCGCTTCGCCACCCCGAGCTCGCGGGCCTCGGCGTCGGACAGGTAGGGGTCGGTCACCGCGACCTCGATGTCGAACGGGCGCAGCATCTCGATGAGGGCGCGGCCCACCCGCGAGGCGCCCACCAGGCCCACCTTCTTGCCGAGGTTTCCCATGCGCGGGCGGTCGTGGCCCCAGAGCCCCTTGCGCTCGGTCCGGTACTCCTCGCGGACGTCGAAGGCGCGCTTGCCGGCCAGCAGGATCGCGGCCAGCGTGTACTCGGCGACGGGCACCGCGTTGGCGGCCGCGGCCGAGCTGACCCGGATGCCCCGGGCCCAGAGGGCCGGGGTCGCGAACGACTTCACGCTGCCCGCCGCGTGGGCGACGAAGCGCAGCTTCGGGGCGCGATCGAGGAGAGAGGCGTCCAGCGGCGGACACCCCCAGCTCGTGAGCAGGACCTCGGCCTTCGCCAGCCGTGCCGCCGCGGCGTCGTCGCCCGGCGGAAAGGCCGGGGGACCGTCTTCGAGCTGCGCGATCCGCTGCAGCCTCGCGCGCAGGGCGTCGTCGAAGATCATGGCCTCGACGGCCGGCGGCATGACCAGCGCTACGTGCGGGCCGGACGCGGGACCGGACGCGGGGCCCGAACGGCGGCCGGAGTTTCGGGACTGGGCGCTCAAGACAGCTCCTGGAGCCCTCCGGCTCCTCTGGTGGTTCGACCCGAGGGCCCGTAGACTACCGCAGTCCCAGGAGAATCCGGCCGGCCAGCGGCGACCCGGGGTCGCTCGCGCGGACTCCCCGGCCGACCCGTCCCGTCCACCCGGCGCCGTGTCCGCGCGTTGCCGAGTGGGTCCGTCGCCGAGTGGGCCCATCGCCGTGTGGCCCCGTTGTCTCGTCGCCCTTTGGAGGAGGTCGATGCTCCACCATCGCGGAGCGCCCGCGCTGTCTCCGGCCCGCGCCGAGCGCCTGCTGCAGCAGATCCGCCGGGACGTCCCCGGCGTGCAGGATCTGTCCGCCGAGTATGCGCACTTCGCGGACCTCTCGGCCGAGCTGGACGAAGCGGAGCGCCGCGTCCTCGAACGCCTGCTCCACTACGGGCCCCGGGCCCGGGTGCGCACGCTCGAAGGCCAGCGCTTCCTGGTGGTGCCCCGGCCCGGCACGATCTCGCCCTGGTCCTCCAAGGCCACGGACATCGCCCACATTTGCGGTCTCGCCGCCGTGCGCCGGCTGGAGCGCGGCATCCTCTACACGGTGTCCGGCGCCGGGTCGGATGCGGGCGAGCGCCGCGCCGTGGCGGCGCTGCTCCACGATCGCATGACCGAGGCGGTCCTCGACCATCCCGACGAGGCCCGCGTGCTCTTCGAGCGCGCCGAGCCCCGGCCGCTGGCCAGCGTCGACGTCCTGGGCGCCGGACGCGAGGCCCTGGTCCAGGCCGACAAGGACATGGGACTGGCGCTGGCGGCCGACGAGATCGACTACCTCGTGGAGAGCTTCCAGCGCCTGGCCCGCAACCCGTCCGACGTCGAGCTGATGATGTTCGCCCAGGCCAACAGCGAGCACTGCCGCCACAAGATCTTCAACGCCGAGTGGGTGGTGGACGGCCGGCCGCGCGCGGAGTCGCTGTTCGCCAGCATCCGGCACACCACCGATCGCTCGCCCGACGGCGTGCTCTCGGCCTACCACGACAACGCCGCGGTGCTGGCCGGCAACGAGGCACGGCGCTTCTTCCCCGATCCCGAGACCGGCGTCTACGGCGCCACCCCCGAGCCGGTGCACATCTGCATCAAGGTCGAGACCCACAACCACCCCACGGCGATCTCGCCCTTTCCGGGGGCGGCGACCGGCTCGGGCGGCGAGATCCGCGACGAGGGCGCCACCGGCCGTGGCTCCAAGCCCAAGGCCGGGCTCACCGGTTTCAGCGTCTCCAACCTGCGCATTCCCGGAGCCGAGCGGCCCTGGGAGCGCGACTTCGGCAGGCCCTCGCGAATCGCCTCGGCCCTCGACATCATGCTCGAGGGGCCCATCGGCGGGGCGGCCTTCAACAACGAGTTCGGCCGCCCCAACGTGCTGGGCTACTTCCGCACCTTCGAGGAGCGGGTGCCGGGGCCGGCGGGCGAGGAGGTGCGCGGCTACCACAAGCCCATCATGGTGGCGGGCGGGCTCGGCAACGTGCGGCCCGCCCACGTCGAGAAGGGCGGCATTCCCGCCGGCTCGGCCATCCTCGTGCTCGGCGGCCCGGCCATGCTCATCGGTCTCGGGGGCGGCGCCGCGTCGTCCATGGCGTCCGGCGCGAGCCACGAGGACCTGGACTTCGCCTCGGTGCAGCGCGGCAACCCGGAGATGGAGCGCCGCTGCCAGGAGGTGATCGACCGCTGCTGGGCCCAGGGCGACGCCAACCCCATCCTCTCCATCCACGACGTGGGCGCCGGCGGGCTCTCGAACGCCCTGCCCGAGCTGGTCCACGACGCCGAACGCGGTGCCCGCTTCGAGCTGCGCGAGGTGCCCAGCGACGAGCCCGGCATGTCGCCCCTCGAGATCTGGTGCAACGAGTCCCAGGAGCGCTACGTGCTGGCGGTGTCCCAGGAGCGCCTGGCCGAGTTCGAGGCCCTGTGCGCCCGCGAGCGCTGCCCGTACGCCGTGCTGGGCCGCGCCACCGACGACGGGCTGCTGCGGGTGGACGACCGCCACTTCGCCAACCGGCCCATCGACCTGCCGCTCTCGGTGCTGCTGGGCAAGCCGCCGCGCATGAAGCGCGACGTCCGGACCGGCGACTTCGAGAGACGGCCGTTCGACGCCTCGGCCCTCGACCTCGCCGCCGCCGCCGAGCGCGTGCTCCAGCTCCCGACCGTGGGCGACAAGACCTTCCTGGTGACCATCGGCGATCGCACCGTGGGCGGGCAGATCGTGCGCGACCCCATGGTCGGACCCTGGCAGGTGCCGGTGGCCGACTGCGCGGTGACCTGCGCCGACTACGACGGCGTCGCCGGCGAGGCCATGGCCATGGGCGCGCGCACCCCGGTGGCGCTGCTCGACGCCGGCGCCGCCGCGCGACTGGCGGTCGGCGAGGCCGTCACCAACCTGGCCGCCGCGGCCGTGCCGGAGCTCTCCTTCGTGAAGCTCTCGGCCAACTGGATGGCCGCCGCCGGCCACCCCGGCGAGGACGCGCGCCTGGTGGAGGCCGTCCAGGCCGTGGGCCGGGAGCTGTGCCCGGCCCTGGGCATCGCCGTGCCCGTGGGCAAGGACTCGATGTCCATGCGCACGGTCTGGGAGGAGGAGGGGGAGGAGCGCAGCGTCACCGCGCCGCTCTCCCTCATCGTCTCGGCCTTCGCGCCGGTGCGCGACGTGCGGGCCTCGCTCACGCCCCAGCTGCGCAGCGACGCCGGCGACAGCGAGCTCTGGCTGGTCGACCTGGGCTTCGGGCGGGATCGCCTGGGGGCCTCGTGCCTGGCCCAGGTCCACAACGAGGTGGGCGATGTCCCGCCCGACGTCGACGAGCCGGCGGCGCTGCGCGCCTTCTTCGGCGCGGTGCAGGAGCTGAACCGCGACGGCCTGCTGCTGGCGTACCACGACCGCTCGGACGGCGGACTGTTCGCGACCGCCCTCGAGATGGCCTTCGCCGGCCACACCGGCCTCGAGATCGAGCTGCCCGACGGAGCCAGCTCGGACGCCGCGGCGCTCTTCAGCGAGGAGCTGGGAGCGCTCCTCCAGGTGCGGAGCGCCGACCGCGCCCGGGTGGAGGCCTGCCTGCGCGAGTTCGGGCTGGCGCGCATCGCGAGCCCGGTGGGCCGGCTGCGCTCCGACGGACGCGCCGTCTTCCGGCGCGGCGGGCGCGTGCTGCTCGACCGCCCCCTCGAGCAGTGGCGCGCGCTCTGGTCCGAGACCACGTACCGCATGCAGGCGCTGCGCGACGACGCCGCCTGTGCCGAGGAGGAGCACGCCCTGCGCACCGACCCGGGCGACCCCGGGCTCTCCGCGGTCGTGCCCTTCGAGATCGGCCGCAGCCCGTCCGCCGCGGCCGGAGGCGCGCGCCCGCGACTGGCCGTGCTCCGCGAGCAGGGGGTGAACGGCCAGGTGGAGATGGCCGCGGCCTTCGACCGGGCGGGCTTCGAATGTGTGGACGTCCACATGAGCGACCTGCTCTCCGGTCGCGCCTCGCTGGCCGACTTCCGCGGCCTGGTGGCCTGCGGCGGCTTCTCCTACGGCGACGTGCTGGGCGCGGGCGAAGGCTGGGCCAAGTCGGTGCTCTTCAACGCCCGGGCGCGGGACGCCTTCGCCGCCTTCTTCGAGCGCAGCGACAGCTTCGCCCTGGGCGTCTGCAACGGCTGTCAGATGCTCTCGAACCTGCGCGAGCTCATCCCGGGTCTTCCGGCGGCGGACTGGCCGCGCTTCGTGCGCAACCGCAGCGAGCAGTTCGAGGGGCGGCTCTCCCTGGTCGAGGTGGTGGAGAGCCGCTCGCTGCTGCTGGCCGGCATGGAGGGGGCGCGCCTGCCCATCGCCGTGGCCCACGGCGAGGGCCGGGCCGAGCTGGCCGACGACGGCGCCGCCCGGCGCCTGGAGGCGGCGGGCCTGGTGTCCATGCGCTTCGTGGACCACCGCGGCGCCGCCACCGAGCACTACCCCGAGAACCCCAACGGCTCGCCCGGCGGCCTCACCGGCGTCACCACGCCCGACGGCCGCGTCACCCTCATGATGCCCCACCCCGAGCGCGTGTTCCGGAGCGTCCAGCACTCCTGGTGCCCCGACGACTGGGGCGAGGACGCGCCCTGGATGCGGCTCTTCGACAACGCCCGAAGCTGGGTGGGCTAGAATGGACGCTCCAGCATGGACCTCTCGCGACTCACGGCCATCTCCCCGGTCGACGGCCGCTACGGCGGCCGCCTGGGAGACCTGCGACCCATCTTCAGCGAGTACGGCCTGCACCGCCTGCGCGTCACCGTGGAGGTGCGCTGGCTGCAGTGCCTGGCAGCCCACCCGGGGCTCCCGGAGGTCGGGCCCTTCTCGGCGGACGCCAACGCCCTGCTCGACGGGCTGGTCGCCGACTTCTCCGAGACCGACGCGCGGCGCATCGTCGAGATCGAGCGCACCACCAACCACGACGTGAAGGCGGTGGAGTACTTCCTGAAGGAGAAGATCGCCGGCAGCGCCGAGCTGGCGAAGGTCGCCGAGTTCATCCACTTCGCCTGCACCAGCGAGGACATCAACAACCTGGCCCACGGCCTCATGCTGCGCGAGGCGCGCGAGCAGGTGCTGCTGCCGGCCATGGACGAGCTCGTCGGGGCGCTGGGGCGGATGGCCGAAGAGCTGGCCGACCAGCCCATGCTCTCGCGCACCCACGGCCAGACCGCCTCGCCCACGACCCTCGGCAAGGAGATCGCCAACACCGCCGCGCGCCTGACCCGCCAGCGCGCGCAGCTCGCGGCCGTCGAGATCCTCGGCAAGCAGAACGGCGCGGTGGGCAACTACAACGCCCACCTGGCCGCCTACCCCGAGGTGGACTGGGAGGCCAACGCGCGCTCGTTCGTGGAGTCGCTGGGCCTGGTCTGGAACCCCTTCACCACCCAGATCGAGCCCCACGACGGCATCGCCGAGCTCTTCCACGCGCTGGCGCGCTTCAACACCGTGCTGCTCGACTTCGACCGCGACGTCTGGGGCTACATCTCGCTGGGCTACTTCCGCCAGCGGCCGGTGGAAGGGGAGGTCGGCTCGTCCACCATGCCCCACAAGGTGAACCCCATCGACTTCGAGAACTCCGAGGGCAACCTCGGCGTGGCCAACGCCCTGCTGCAGCACCTGGCCGAGAAGCTCCCCATCTCGCGCTGGCAGCGCGACCTCACCGACTCCACCGTGCTGCGCAACCTGGGCGTGGGCATCGGGCACTCGCTCGTGGCCTACCAGTCCACGCTGAAGGGCCTCGGCAAGCTCGAGCCCGACGCCGCGCGCATGGCCGCCGACCTCGACGCCAGCTGGGAGGTGCTGGCCGAGGCCATCCAGACCGTCATGCGCCGCCACGGCGTCGACCGCCCCTACGAGCGCCTGAAGGAGCTGACCCGCGGCCGCACCATCGACGCCGCGGCCCTGGCGGCCTTCGTCGACGGCCTCGACATCCCCGAAGAGGCCAGGGCCCGCCTGCGCGCCCTCACCCCCGCCGACTACACCGGCAACGCGGCCCAGCAGGCGCGCAAGCTCGGGCGGGACTGAGCGCGCCCGGTGGCCCGGTCCGCTGCGCCGATCAGGGCGCCTCGTCCAGCGGAACGGCCCAGAGCTCCTGGCCTTCCTCGTCGGTGGTGCCGGCGAAGAACGCGTGGGTGTTCGTCGCGCGAAACCGGTAGAGCAGGGACGAGCTGTACGGGTCGACGTCGTCGGTGACCGGTCTCGTCCCAGCTGCGGTTCCGTCCGTCACCCAGAGCTGCGCAACACCGCCTCCGTCATCCCCGACGAAGAGCGCGCGCTCGCCCCAGGAAACGAACCCGGCGGTCACGCCCGATTCGGCACCCGGAGAGAGGTCCACCACCAGCTCGGTGCCCTCCGACGTTCCGTCGGTCCGCCACAGCTCGGATCCGGTGAGACCGTCGTCGGCGATGAAGACCGCGACGTCGCCCATGCGCCGAATCGACGCGACGCCTGCGGACTCGGGCCCCGGCCACAGGTCGATCACCCGAGCGGTGCCGCCGCGGGTGCCGTCGGTGCGCCAGAGCTCGCGTCCACCGTCCGCATCGGCCGCGGAGAAGAGCAGCGCGTCGCCCAGGGCGACGAGCCAGGCCGGAGACGAGCTCCCGGCGCCCGGCTCGATGTCGCGCACCCGTTGGGTTCCCTTCCGGGTGCCGTCGGTGGACCACAGCTCTTGTCCGCGCTTCGGGTCCCAGACCGAGAAGTAGATGCGGTCGCCGAACGCCGTCCACCCGCGCGGGTTCGAATCGACGTCACCGGCTGCGATGTCCCGCAGGCGGAAGGTGCCGGCGTCGGTGCCGTCGGACACCCAGGGCTCGACTCCGCGCTTCCGGTCCCGCGCGGCGAAGAAGATGCGCTTGCGATGGGCGACGCCGAGGCGCTTTGCCCGGGCGTGGCGGTCTTCCAGGTCGGTCAGCACTTCGGTGCCGCCGCGGGTGCCGTCGGTTCGCCACAGCTCTCCGCCGGCCGAGAAGTAGAACGACCCGGCCATGGCAATTCCGCAGCAGGCCTGGGAGACGTTGGGCTGCCGCTTGGCCGACAGGCGTCTCGTGCCTTCGACGGTGCCATCGGTCGACCAGAGCCGGTTGCCGTTGCGGCCCGATGCCGAGAAGTAGGCGCGACCGCGCCAGGTTCCGATCCCACGCGGGAACGATTCCTTCTCGCCCACGCGGACGTCCCGGAGCATCCGGGTGCCCGCTTCGGTGCCGTCGCTCACCCAGGGCTCTTTGCCGTGCACGCCGTCGTCGGCGATGAAGAAGAGCCTGTCTCCCAACACCAGCCAGGGATCCGGCTCCGAGGAACCCGTGCCGGAGCCGATGTCGGCGAGGCGCACGGGAACGTCCCCCGCGCCGTCGGCGCGCCAGAGCTCCTGCCCCGACCCGGGATCCCAGGCGCTCAGCACCAGCGTGCCGTCGAGGACGGCCAGCTCCGTCGGGTACCAGGGATCCACCTCGCTCACCGGTGCCGTCGCGGGCGCGGTGCCACCGGGCGTCCCGTCCGAGGCCCAGACCCGATAGTGATCGTCTGCAGTGTCGAGGGCGAGCAGCAGCAATCGGTCGCCGTCCACGACCGGGGACTCGACGCTGTATGAGGGGAATTCGCCTCCTGGCAGGACGAAGTCGGTGAGGTGCAGCGTGCCCGGTACCGTTCCGTCGGTCTTCCACAGCTCGGATCCCACGGCCAGCGACTCGGCGACGAAGAAGAGGTCGTCACCCAGGCGCGTGAAGTGGATGAGCCTGGGGACGTGGCCGGAAGGGCCGATTCGGACGTCGGCCAGCTGCACGGTGCCCGCTTCGGTGCCGTCGGAGGTCCAGATTCCCTGGCCCTTCTGTCCGTCCCTGGCGGCGAAGACGACGCGGTCGCCGAGCACGGTCGGCAGACCGTACAGGCCTGCGTCCGGACCGGGGGCGGTATCGCTCATGCGACGCGTGCCCACGGTGGTGCCGTCGGTCACCCACAGCTCGCGACCATTGTCGGCATCGGCGGCGGCGAAGAAGACGAGGCCGTTGGCCTCCACCATCCCGTAGACCTGGCCCTCGGCCTCTGCGCCGAAGGCGTAGACCAGCTCGGTTCCCCCAGGCGTCCCGTCGCTCCTCCAGAGCCAAGGGCCACCCGGCGACTCGGTGACGATGTAGAGGGCGCCGGCTGCGGCGGCGAGGGCGTCGAAACCGGTGCCGGCCTCGCCGGGAGTCAACTCGAGCGCGAGGACGGTGCCTTCGGCCGTGCCGTCCGTCCGCCAGACCTCGCGGCCGTTCACGCCGTCGTCGGCCGTGAAGTAGAGGAGGCCGCCGAAGCGTGCGAAGTGATCGGGTCGGGAGCCCTGGACGCCGGCGCGGATGTCGAGGACGCGCTCGGTGCCCGCCTCGGTGCCGTCCGTTCGCCAGAGCTCGTCGTCCCGGTGGTCGCCCCGGAACGCGGAGAGGAGAAGGATGCCGTCGAGCTCGGCGCTCGGGTTGTGGTACGACCTCATGGGACCCAGGGGCGCGATCTGGACCGTTCCCTCTTCGGTCCCATCCGTCTTCCAGAGCCCGCCTCCCGAGGCCGGCTGCGACGCCCAGAAGAGGACCTCGCCACCCAGAGTCGTGAAGCCGTTGGGTTCGGAGGACTGCGCCCCCGGCCGCTCGTCGATGTCCTTCACCAGGTAGGGGGTGGACTGGGCGTGGGCGACGCCGATCGCCAGCGAGAGGGCCACCGCGGCGGAGGCGAGCAGGCGGGCGAGCGTGCGTTCCATCTTCCCTGGGACAGCAAGGGGCATGCCGGGCTCGGCTGCCGGGCGCTGCGCCGAGACCGATCTGGATGTCCTCCCAGCCGCACGCCGGGCGGTCGGGTGACACTTTTCGGCTGCGATTGCCGGGTTTCGTCAGCGGTGACGTTCCCCGTCCCGCTGGGGCCGCCGACTCAGGCCAACCGCGCCGCGCGCGCCGCGCAGGGGGAGTCCTCCAGCGGCTCCGGCAGATGGGCCGGGCCTCGGGAGTCTCCATCGGCGCCTCGGAGCCTTCACTGAACCGCCCCGCCGACCGCCGCTCAGTCCGCGATGAGCGAGGGCTCGTAGTCCTCGGGCGCGCGGTAGCCCATGAGGTGCAGCACGGTCGCCGCCACGTTGGCCAGGCCCGGCGCCTTCACCTTCGGGTTCGGCGCCAGCTCGACGCCCGGCGCGAACACGTGGAAGGGCACCGGGTTCAGGCTGTGGCTGGTCTTCGCCTTCGGCCGGCCGCCCACGCCGCGCTTGGGCTGTCCGGTCTTCTTGTCGCGCTCGAACATGTCGTCGGCGTTGCCGTGGTCGGCGGTGACCAGCAGCGCGCCCCCCAGCTTCTCGATGAGGGACGCCAGGCGCCCGATCTGGATGTCGACCGCCTCCACTGCCACCACCGCCGCGTCGCGGTCGCCGGTGTGGCCCACCATGTCGCCGTTGGCGTAGTTGAGCCGGGCGTGGGCGTAGCGGCCGGTCGCCAGCTCGGCCAGGAGCTGGTCGGTGATCTCGGCCGCCTTCATCCAGGGCCGCTCCTCGAAGGGGAGGGTGTCGCTCGGCACCTCGATGTAGCGCTCGTTCGACTCGTCGAAGTAGCCGCTGCGGTTGCCGTTCCAGAAGTAGGTGACGTGGCCGTACTTCTGGGTCTCGCTGATGGCGAGCTGGCGCTGGCCGTTGCGCGCCAGGAACTCTCCGAGGGTGCGGTCGATGGCCGGCGGCGCCACCAGGAAGCGCGTGGGCAGCATCAGGTCGCCGTCGTACTGCATCATGCCGGCGTACAGCACGTCGGGCCGGGGCCCGCGGTCGAAGTGCGGGAAGTCGTCCTGCTCGAAGGCCTGGGTGAGCTCGATGGCCCGGTCGCCGCGGAAGTTGAAGAGCACCACCGCGCCGCCGTCCTCCACGCGGCCCACCGGGGTGCCGTCGCCCTCCACCACGACGAAGGGCGGCAGGTTCTGGTCGATGACGCCCGGGTCCTCGTCGCGCAGGGCGAGCACCGCCTCGCGCGCGCTCTTGAAGCCGCGGCCCTCGCCGCGCACGTGGGTCTGCCAGCCGCGCTCGACCATGGCCCACTCGGCCTCGTAGCGGTCCATGGTGATCTTCATGCGGCCGCCGCCCGAGGCGATGCGGTAGTCGCGGTCGGGCTTGCGGCTGATGGTCTCGAGCAGCTCCTCGAGGGCGTCGACGTAGTCGAGGGCGCTGGTCTCGGGCACGTCGCGGCCGTCGAGCAGCACGTGCACCCGTACCTGCTCCACCTCTTCCTGGTCGCAGCGCCGCAGCAGGGCGAACAGGTGCTCGATGTGGCTGTGGACGTTGCCGTCCGAGAGGAGCCCCACGAAGTGGAGGGCCTTGCCGCTCTGGCGCACGCGCTCGGTGAGCTCCTGCCAGACCTCGCCCTGGAAGAGCGTTCCCGAGGCCACCGCCTGCTGGACCAGCTTGGCGCCCTGGTCGAACACCCGACCCGCTCCCAGGGCGTTGTGGCCGACCTCGCTGTTGCCCATGTCGTCGTCGCTGGGCATGCCCACCGAGCGCCCGTGGGCCGCGAGCGGGGTGGAGAAGGCCGCCCGGGCCGCCAGCTGGTCGAGGTTCGGCTTGCGCGCCAGCCAGACGGCGTCGGACTCGTCTCCGGCGCCGATGCCCACCCCGTCCATCACGCACACCACCACCGGCCCGCGCACTCCGCCGAATCCGGGGTGGCGCGCCAGCGTCCATTCGTCCTTCGCATCTCCGGGGCTCGCCATCGGTCTCCTGTCCTCTCGTCTCGGGTCCGCCCCGAGGATACCGTTCGCCCCTGCCTCCCGCCGACGGGGCAGGGCGCTGCGCCCGCGGAGCAGGGCGGCCGGCGGGCCGATTCGCGGTAACCCGGGCGGCCCGCGGCGCGTAGTCCGGGAAGTGATGGTCGGCCCTCTACCGCTCTTTCCGCGCTTCCGGCGCTTCCCGCTCTTCCCGCGCTTCCGGCGCGCGTCCGGGCTCGTCCCGTCCGGCGTCGCCCTGCTGGGGGTGGCCCTGCTGGGCGGGGCGCTGGCGCAGGCTGTCCCACCTCGGCTGAACGGCTTCGCGCTCCACCCCTCCGCCATTCCGGCCGACGAGATCCGGCCCGGGGGACCGCCGCCCGACGGCATTCCCGCCCTCGACCGACCCGCGGTGGTCGGGGCCGGGGCTGCACTCTTGGATGCCGACGACATGGTGGTGGGTGTGGTCGTGGGGGGCGAGGCGCGCGCCTATCCCCTGGCCATCCTCACCTGGCACGAGCTGGTGAACGACGAGCTGGGCGGGACGCCGTTGCTCGTCTCGTTCTGCCCGCTGTGCGGCACGGCGCTGGTCTTCGACCGCCGCCTCGACGGCCGCGCCCGGCGCTTCGGCGTCTCCGGGCTGCTCTACCAGTCGGACCTGCTGATGTTCGACCGCGAGACCGGGAGCCTGTGGTCCCAGATCACCGCGAGGGCGGAGACCGGCGCGCTCATGGGGAGGCGGCTCGCGCTCGTGCGCTCGCGCATCGAGCGCTGGGGGCGCTGGAAGGCCTCGCACCCCTCGACCACCGTGCTCTCGCGCGACACCGGCCACCGCCGCGACTACGACCGCAGCCCGTACCCCGGCTACGCCGAGAGCCCGGATCTCTCCTTCCCCGTCCGCCGCCAGGACCCGCGCTACCACCCGAAGATGCCGGTGCTGGGCCTGCGCACCGCCGACGGCCGCGCCCGCGCCTACCCGGCGGTCGAGCTCCGGCGCGCCGGCGGCCGGGCGGAGGAGCGCTTCGCCGGCCGGCGCGTGCGCATCCGCTACGACCTCGACGCGAAGGTCTTCCAGGTGGAAGCGCCCGCCGCCATCGAGGTGGTCGAGGGCTACTGGTTCGCCTGGGTCGCCTTCCACCCCGAGACCGAGGTGTTCGTGGCGCCGGGCGATCCCTAGCCGGGCGCCGCCGCCCCGCTGCCCGGCGCGCCGGTCCTGCGCCGGACGAAGCGGCCGATCTCGTCGATGGCTCGCTGGCCTTCGGGCACCAGGGCCGCGGCGCCGTGCCAGTCGTGGAACATGTCGTCCCAGACGGTGAGCTCGATGGGAACGCCCGCGTCCTGGGCGCGTCCGGCCAGGGCCTGGGCGTCGTCCAGCAGGATCTCGGCGGCGCCCACGTGGATGAGCAGAGGCGGCAGCCCGGTGAGGTCGGCGTAGAGCGGAGACACGAGCGGGTGTCGGGCGTCCTCGCCGGAGCGGTAGTAGTTCGACCAGGTCGCGAGCATGGCGCGGTCGAGGTAGTCGGTCTCCGCGTTGTGCTCGAGGCTCTTGCCGGTGAGCGCCAGGTCGACCCACGGGCAGATGAGCGCGGCCGCGGCCGGGCTCTCCCAGCCGCGGTTGCGCACCTCCAGGAGCAGGGCCAGCGACAGGCCGCCGCCGGCGGAGTCGCCGGCCACGACCACCCTGGTCGGCGGGATGCCGCGGTCGAGCAGGGCCCGGTAGGCGGCCAGCGCGTCGTTCAGCGCGGCCGGGAAGGGGTGCTGGGGCGCCAGGCGATAGTCGATGAGGGCGACCCGGCTGCCGGCGGCCAGGGCCAGGCGGCAGGCCAGGTCGCGGTGGCTGTCGATCGACCCGAACACGTAGCCGCCGCCGTGCAGGAAGAGCACCACCGGAGCGTCGTCGCCGGCGCCCTCGGCGGGCTCGATCCACTCCGCGCGGACCTCGCCCAGGGTCGTGCCCCGCTGCCGCGTCCCGCGCATGGCGGCCGACGGGCCTCCCAGCGCTCCGCCGGCCGTCGCCTGGAGGAGCGCCGGATCGCGGGCGGTCATGGTCTGGAGGAAGGCGCGCATGCCCTCCACCACCAGCTCCGTACGCGCGCTCCAGCCCGGCAGGCGCCGACCCCGCCTCGCTCGCCGCACCCCGGCGCGGACCACGGCGCCCAGCGCCGCCGAGCCGCCGGCCGCGAACGCCCCGAGGCGCTGCAGGCGACCGATGGACGGCGCGGGCGCGCTCGCGGACGACCGGCCGACGGAACGATCGGGCTGGAGCGTGCCCAGGGAGTGACGCGAGAGCGCCGGGGCCGCCTCTCCACGGCTCGGCTCGGGCTCCGCTCCCCGCGGCTGCGAAGTCTCGGGCTTGTCTGTCATCTGGTGGGTCCCCCGTGCGTGGATCATCGCTCAGCGCGCCGCCGCACGTCTGGAGAATCCTCCGCGGAGCCCGATCGGGCAACCGGCCCCCGAGGGGCACCGGCTGACCCTCCGCGCCCCGGGAATTGCGGATTTGCCCGAAGTCTCGGGAGCTTGCCTTGACGACCCGAGCCCCGTTCCGTACACCCTTCGGGCGCTCGATCGAGCTTCGCACGAGTAGCTCAGCTGGTAGAGCATCACGTTGCCAACGTGAGGGTCGCCGGTTCGAATCCGGTCTCGTGCTCCAGTCTTCGCAGCCCCGCCAGGCCCTTCTGCTTGGCGGGGCTGTTCGCTTCTCACTCGGCCGAACGCAGCCAGAGCGTGTGAGCGGAGTGTCGAGGCGCCTGGAGTTGCCGCCCGCTCTTTCCCTACTCCCGCCAGTCCTCGCCTGGCATGATGCGACGCATGAACTCGTCGAATAGGGGAACTGTGAATTTTGTGTCCCCGTGGCTTGGACTCCAGACCATTCCCTTGGCGATCAGCTTGCTGCGGACAGGGGCAACAGATTGGACGTCGCGGCCCAACTCGTTCGCAATGTCGCCGGATCGATGTGGTCCTGGGCCAAGCTGGGCCATGCCTCGTAGGTACTTCTTCTCCGACGGGGTGAGACGGTCGAACCGCACTCGGAAGAAGCTCTCATCGAGCGCTGCGATGGTGGTGACGGAGGCGGTCTCGACATCATTCCGTGTGATGGGTGAGCTGTCCGCCGCAGTCCAGCAGTGCTTTCCCCATTCCTGCAAGAAGTAGGGATAGCCTTCGGTCGCCTCGATGATCTTCGACAGCGCGTCGGCGTCGAACTCTACTGCCTCTTCGCGAGCAGGATTGACGAGAGCGGTTGCTGCGTCGTCGTTCGAAAGTGGACCAATCATCGGGAAGTCGAACAGGCGCTCAGCGTAGGACTTGGCGCTTCCCATGCGCCCTGGGAGCTGCGGGAGTCCTGCGCCGACGAGTACAACCGGAAGCTGGCGCTGTGCGATTCGATGCAGAGACGAGATCAATGCCGCCAGTTGAGGCTCCTCTACGTACTGCATCTCGTCGATGAACATCGCGAGCGCGGTGTTCATCTGAGCCGCCGCCTCTCCCACGACCTCCAGAAGGGCTTGTAGGTCTCGCTCCAGATCGCCGTTGTCGGCCAGGCCGGGTTCCGGTGAGAAGTCGAGACCTACCTCGATATCGTCGTACTTGACCTTCAGTGCGCCGACGAATCCCGCGAGCCCTCGCAGCGCCCGGCGAGCGAGTTCGCGAGCCTTCTCGTTCTGCGACAGTCTCAAGAGTGCTTGCCGAAGCTCGGGTGCGAGGATGGCCGGGAGCGAGCGATTCTCGGGAGCCTCCACTCGCAGTGTGTGGATCCCTTTGGCCTCCGCATCGTCGCGCATTCGATCCAGTAGAACGGTCTTCCCGACGCCGCGTAGGCCGATCATCAGGACGCTCTTTGTGGATCGACCCGCGCGGACCCGCTCCAGGGCAATTCGCACCTGCTCCCGCAGCTCGTCACGGCCTGCGAGTTCCGGCGGCGGAGTGCCTGCCCCCGGGGAATATGGGTTCCTGATCGGATCCATGGCGGAATTGTACCTAGATTATCGAGTTTATCAATTAACGATAACTAGGGTAATTTTGGTCAATCTCCGCATGCCCCACGATCGGATCGAAACGACTCGATAGGACCGGTCCGGGCGAAATTCCTCAATCAAATCAACCCCCACATTTCCCTACCATCGTGAGGGTCGCCGGTTCGAATCCGGTCTCGTGCTCCAGTCTTCGCAGCCCCGCCAGGCCCTTCTGCTTGGCGGGGCTGTGTCTTCGTCTTCCTCGATGCTCTTCCCGGGGCGGTCGCTCACGATCGGTCGCAACGGGGCACGCATCCCGCTGATGCTCGCTTGCATCCGGCCTACCGTCTCTTCTCGCCTCCCCCAGGCCGGTCCCGTTTGTGGGACCGCGTGCCCGAGTACGAGCGCCACGAGCCCGAGAAGACGCTCCTCCACCAGGTCGTCCGCGAAGAGCTCGAATCCTTTCTCGCCCGCGCATGCGAGGTGGGTTCGCCGGTGGCGAGGTTCGTGGAGCGCGAAATTCGCGCCTACCTCGACTGCGGCGTGCTGGCGAACGGCTTCTTGCGTGTGCACTGCGACGACTGCGGCCACGATCGCCTCGTCGCCTTCTCCTGCAAGGGGCGTGGCTTCTGTCCGTCGTGTGGCGGGCGCCGCATGGCGGACACAGCTGCTCACCTGGTCGAGCGAGTTCTTCCAGAGGTCCCGGTTCGACAGTGGGTCCTGACACTACCCTACCCACTCCGATGGCCTTGCGCCTGGGATGCGAAGCTGACGAGCGCCGTGCTGCGCGCGTTTCTACGGGCCCTCTTCGTCGACCAGCGGCGCCGTGCGAAGCAGGTTCACGGAGTTCGGAGAGGCCACTGCGCGGCGGTGACGTTCATCCAGCGGTTCGGCTCCGCACTGAACCTCACACCACACTTCCACAGTCTGGTGCTGGACGGCGTCTACGCGGGTCCCGCCCACTCGCCGGGGCCATTCCTGCCGCTGCCGCCTCCGGAGACGGAGGACGTGGCGCGCGTGATGGCCGGCACTGCGCGGCGTGTGAGGAGGCTCGTCGAGAGCCGCGGGCAGCGTGATGACCTCGATGATGAGGTGGCACAGGACGCCCCGCTGCTCGCGACTCTGATGGCGGCCTCGAGCCAGTCGCGCATCGCAACCGGCCCGGAGGCGGGCCAGCGCTGGCGGCGGCTCGGCGACCGGGTCGAGCCGACCCATGAGTACGCAACCGAAGAGCCTCCGCCCCGCTGCGTGCGCGAGGGCGGGATGAGTCTGCACGCCGATGTCGCGGTGCCCGCGCGTGACCGCAAGCGGCTCGAACGCCTGTGCCGCTACGTCGCCCGGCCTCCGATCGCGATCGATCGGCTCGAGGCGCTACCTGATGGTCGCCTGGCCTACCGGCTGAAGTCGCGCTGGCGAGATGGCACGACCCACGTGTTGATGGAGCGCCGCGAGTTGCTCGAACGCCTCGCCCCGCTGATTCCCCCGCCGCGAGCGCACCAGGTGCGATACCACGGTCTGCTGGCGCCATGCGCGAGCGGAAGAGGTCGGGTAGTGCCGAGGCCCGTGGTGTCGTCCGAGGTTGGGACGGTGGAGCCGGCTGCGCTCGGTGGAGGCCGTGCCGCGCCGCTCGAAGAATCGAATCGCAAGGACTGCTCCAACAAGCCTCCGCCGATCAGCGCCGAATCGTCGCAACGCTCGGTGGACGGAGAGAGCTCGATGACCCTCGATCTCCGCACCGACCGAGGCACGACGAACGCGGACGGCGCCGAGGCAGAGCCGGGTCGCGGCGATGCGTGCTCGAAGGTGCCGACACGGCGGACCCTGTGGGCGGATCTTCTCCAGCGGGTCTTCGAGGTCGATGCTCTGTCCTGCCCGCGCTGCGGCGGACGCATGCGCGTGCTCGCCGCAATTACGGAGCCTGACGTCGCGCGGCGGATCCTCGCCTGCCTGAACCTGCCAACGCGCGCTCCCCCGCTCGCGCGAAGCCGTCCCGACGGCCGGACTCGTGGCTGGCCGGAGCACGAAGTCCCGGGCGCCGCCGAGACCCACACCCCCTGGTCCGCATTCGACTTCGACCAGAGCCCCCCCGCCGAATGGGACGTCGGCGGCTGACTGATGCCCGTGTGGCGACACCCCACCCGCGTTGCCCATTCGGATCCCGTCTGGCACCCGTGCGCCTTGCGATCGGTCGACGGACCGGTGGCGACCCGAGCAGGCGCCCGGCGCCAGCCGGCGGCATGCCGCCGGGCTTGAAATCGTCCCGCTGCGGGGGCTGAACCCCTCAGGACCCTGATTGACATAGTGTGGAGTTATCGGACCCGGACCCGAAAACCGGGCTTCTTCTTCCTATCCGCCCACCGGAATCGAGCAGCGCGATCTCCGGGATCTACGCCTGGAGGTGTAGCCGTGGGTGGGGGCGCAGCTCGATCCGCTGCTCGGGTCCGTCGGTCGGCGTCGCTGGCGGCCAGATCCGAACGCCCGCTGCATCCTCTGGTGCCAGCTCTACAACAGTGCCATCGCCGAGATGGACACCTCTCCCGGCTCGCACTGGCTCTCCGCCCCTGTCGGTGTGCTTGTCTTCTCGAGGGCCATGCATGGCCGAACTGTAGCCGCGGGTCTCGTAGGCAGATCTGAGCACTTCCTCAGGAAGCTCTCAGGGGTTTCTACCTTCCCCTCGTCTCCCTCGTCCCACGCGCTCTGACTTTCGCGATCGCAGCCTCGAGCATCCGGTCGAGCTCCACCAAGAGAGCTTCGACCTGCTCCGGCGACCCGCAGGCCCTGCCACGCTGGCTCTCCTTCGACAGCCGTTTCAGCAGCTTCGCCTGGGCCTTCTCCATGCAGGTGCGCTTTCGGGATGAGCCGCCAATTGCTGCTCGTTTCGACCTGCAGGTCAGTGCGGACTTGGCGGCTTTGGCTACGACGGCCATGACAACTCGGTCGCAGCCCGGCGTGGCCCACGCTTGTGTTGGGGCTATGAGGCAGGGTACTGACGGCAGTGCTAGTGCCGCGCATGAGATACGCGTGACTCCCCATAGGGCAAGCCTATCACCCAGACTTCGTTGAGCGCTTTGGCGCTCTAGCTCGTCAGCGTTGCGCGCTTCATTCCGCGGCAGCTCTGCAGGCTCGTTGTTCTCACTCTGCATGTGGGAGTTCCTGAACTACTGGAATCGTAGGAGCACAGAAGAGACCGCGGATCTTCTCAAGGTATCCAAGCAGCGAAGAATTCACTCAAGCTCAGCCTCCGCGGAGCCGACAAAGGCAATATGCACCGATGCGCGCCAATGGCCGGCGCCTCAAGCTCCGATGTGCAGAGATTGGAGAGCCACGTGATTCGAGCAACAACGATTGCGGCCGTAGTTCTACTGGCGGCCTCACAAGCGCATTCGGCGGAGATACTCGCGTACTCCATCAAGATGTACAGCGCCTGCGAGCCAGCATCTCACTACCGGAACGCTGGAACTAGCGGAACAATCGAGATCGGCTCCGACTATGTTTCCTTCTCCACTGCCGCTGGGATGTCCACCGTGCCCGTGATTCGCCTCCCTACTTGGCTCTGCAATCGAAATGAGGATTGCGACGCGAGAGACGCCGAGATCAAGCACAAGGCCAGGATCGTCGGGATGACTACGGCACCTGTTCAGATCGACGACGTCATCTGGATCGGGGACGATGTCATGGCGAACGTGGCCCTCAACATCAAGCTCCGGTTGAATGAAGAGAACGGAGATATCAAGAAGGGCTCCGGAACAATCCAATTCGACCTTCCAGACTACCTGGGCAGACCGTGCAGGTCGTACGGAACGATCAGGATCACTAGTGACTAACTAACGCCGGTTCACTAGCAGCGGTTTCCGTAGCACAAGTTGGCAGTGTCATCAGCGCTATCGATGTCGTGACAGCCTGACGTTGCACCCTCGCAGGCCTCGAGGTCGAACCGCACCTTTGAGGTTT
The DNA here is from genome assembly GCA_050618075.1 of Myxococcota bacterium. GTDB lineage: Bacteria > Myxococcota_A > UBA9160 > UBA9160 > UBA4427 > JBNLVL01. The sequence goes on along the minus strand of JBNLVL010000007.1, from coordinate 87,982 downwards.
GCGATAGCGAGTCGAGCTCCATGTGAACTGCATCCGACTCCGACGTGTCAGTGTCGATCGTAATGAGGACGCCGTACTCGTCGTAGTTCCCAAGAGGGCACTCGCAGTTGTCGTACTTGAACAGGGCTTGCTCCCCAACCTCCAGCGCATCTACCTCAGTAGCGCAGGCCAAGTCTGCACCGTCCAAGTCGACGCGGAGGGTCTGCACCGTGATCGTGCCCACTTCGAGTGAGCTGCTTTGAGACGTAATGTCCTGACTGGCCTTGATTCGGAACTTCAGTGGGCGCTTCGGCTTGGGCGAGGTCGTTCCACATGTTGATCCTTCCTCGTCAGTGACGGGGAAGTCCATCAGCAATCCAGTGGTCGCTGACAGTTCGCATGGAGCCGTCGAACCTGGGCACAGTTCCGAGGGGGAGTTCGCGAGGTCCTTGTATGTGATTCGGACTCTCTGGTGCTCCGAGGGGTTGCCATTGGTGTCGAGGATTCGGATTTTGAAATCACAGTCAGTACCAGAGCAGTCGTCTTCCAGGGAATCTTCCCCTTCAAGATTGTATGTGGCCGACGTGTCGGGGTCCTCTGTGGTGATTACGATGTCGAAGTCACCCTCTCCATTGCCCATTCCGTCAGGTTCGCCGTTTACGTCCAAGAACTGAATGTCGGGCTGCCCCGCCCTCGCATCGTCGGCCGCAATGAACCCTGCGAAGGCGAGTAGGGCGGCAGATACTAGTCGTGAAGTCAGACTGGGTTGCAACATCGCGCTTGAACCTTTCGATTGGGAGAGTTCTGGACGTCCGCAGCGTCACCGGCGAGCGTCCGGCGGAGTCCAGCTAGAATGCCGAGTCACCCATCTACGATATTTGCGAGATGGACGTCAACGCTGCCGTTCACTTGGACCAGTTCTGCTCGACATTCGGAGATGTCACAGTGCCCCACTGTGGTGCAGTGGGGTGTTGTGGTGCGCTGTGCGAGATGAAGAGCCTTGCCTTCATCACCATCCTGTAGGCCAGTTCCACCGGTTGTCAGACCTGCATTGCCGCAGTGCGGAGTCCAGAGCGACATGCCGTACTACGCGATATAGAAGTAGGTCGGGATCAGGAAGGCAACTCGCATTCGGGAGGATCTTCCTCGGGCGGCGTCATGCCTCGCGGGGACGCGCGACGCCGCAGGGGCCCGTAGCGACAGCCTGGGTGGCATCTGGCGAGCCGGAGTCGCCGCAGACGTTCTGGGGGCGGTGGGGAGGTAGACCCGCTATTTGAGGTCCTCGCTGCGCTGGCCCCGCTGCGGGGGCTGAACCCCTCAGGACCCTGATTGACATAGTGTGGAGTTATCGGACCCGGACCCGAAAACCGGGCTTCTTCTTCCTATCCGCCCCGGAGACCCACGCGGTGATGTCTCGCCGGGTGGACAGGAGATGGGTGTCGCCCCTGCTGGGAAACGTCGCCTGGTACTTCGGAAGCGAGGACACTCTGGTGCTCCAGTGTTTCTGGCCCGACATCTCGGGGCGCCACTCCCGGAAGGAGGGCTTCGACCCTTTGCTGCTCGATCTGGGAATCCTGCGCGAGCGCGCGCTCCTGAGCCGGCTTACCCGCTCGCGATCCTCGATGAGGAGCGTCTCCATGTAGCCCGGCAGCTCGGAGAGGATCCGGTCCACGATCCGCTGATCCAGGTCGCTGAACGAATCGTCGACGTAGCTCACGGTGGAGAGATTCCAGCCCGCACCCGAGCCCTGCTCGCGAAGCAGCCCCATCGAGGAGCAGCCTCGACCCGAGCAGGGAAAGGCGATCCCGAGCATGAGGCATGAGATCGTCGATGACGGCAGACGACCTCCGGTCGATCCTGGGTCAGCGGGTCCCGCGGCGGCGCGCGACGATCTCGAACACGAGGAGTCCGGGGATCACCAGGAGCGCCGATCTCAGAACCCACAGCGCTGCCTTCTGTAGCCGCATTTCGATCGCGTGCGGCCCGACCAGCACCGCATCGTCCGGAACGTAGACGCTGGGAAGAGCGCCGAGCAACAGCGCCAGACCATCGAAGAAGAGCTTCTCCAGCCGTTCGCTCCCGAGCGGGCGGTAGACGCTCTCGATGAATGCGAAGTAGCTGTCGAGCTCACGGGCGGGTATGAATCCGATCGAGGCGCCATCGAGAAAGTCGCCGTAGTATCGAGAGGCTTCGTCCTTCCGATCGTTGAACGACCGGATCCGGAAATCGGGCACGGCTCCGTGGGTGAGATCCTGGATGTCCAGGGGGACCCCTCCGCTCGTCGGCAGCCCTCCCTCCAGCAGATCGACGAGACCCACCCGGGTCTCGCCGGCGTCGTCGTAGGCGATCCGAACGACAGTGTGTCCAACCCCCCGAACGATCTCGCCCGGCCGCATCAGGTGGACGATCTGGATGTCGAGATCCGAGCGTCTGAGCTTCCAGGCCAGACCGAAGGAGCGCTCCGAGCAGGTTCCGGCGCCACCTTCGATGGTGGCCCGATACTTCTCTTCGAAGTCGAGGGTCATCACCCGCCCGGAGTGATAGGGGGTGGCCGCGATGATGCGGGCGATGTCGACGGCATCCCCGGCCGCCACGATGGGCTCGAAGGCCTCTGCCGCGCGCAAGGTGTTCAGCTTCTGGAACGCATGGGTCGAGCGACGGACAGCGCAAGCGAGGCCAGGAGCAGCGACCCGTAGATCAAATGGACTGTCCACCGCCTCACATACCCAGCCCTCGTCTCGTCCGACCGCTCGCGCCCGACCGCTCGGGCCCGACCAGGATGGAAGCTTATCAGGCGTGAGGGTCGGCGGTGGCGGTCCGGTCGCTGGGTTGCGAATGCGTCGGACGCCCGCGAGCATCGCTTCGAAGCGGCGTCGACGGCATCCCCCTCCTGGAGTATGCGACGCTCGCCACCGGCTGACTCACCGGCGAGGCGGGCGACGTAGTCGGAGCTCTCCCATCGGCGGATGTCCCAATCCAACGCATCCGGGAGCTCCTCGCGCGACGGCCGACCCTCGAGGACACGGCGCAGGGCCAGCGGCGATGCCAAGGCCCGCCCGTTGCGGGGGCTGAGCCCGTCAGGACCTTGATTGACATCGTGTGGAGTGATCGGACCCGGACCCGAAGACCGGGCTTCTTCTTCCCGTCCGCTCGGTCTCCTCCTCCGGGATCACATGGGCATCCGTGCGGAGCGTCAGCTCCGGGTTGGCGTGGCCGAGCCGGTCGGCCACCGAATTGATCGATTTCCCGGCGCCGCAGCCGGGGTCGGGACCGCTCGAAGCTCCGCTCGTCAAACGGCCCCAGCGTCCAGGATCGAGGAGCGCGGCTCGGGATTCACATGCCCAGGATGATGGCGATCAGGGCGGCCTCGGCCACGAGGAAACCGCTCATCGCGGTGGCCCAGACGCGTGGCGCGCGACGCATCTCCATGAAGACGCCGCCGATGAGGTGGCCCTTCAGCGTGGCGAATCCCAGGATCCATGCGGTCACCTCGAAGGTCGACGCCTCCGAACCCGACAGCCGGAAGCTGCCGACGGTCAGCGAGACGAGAACGACCCAGGTGACGAGAAGCCCACGCGCGTCGCGTTTCGCGTTGCCGCTCGAGATCACGGTCGGCCGACCAGGTAGAAGAGGGGAAAGAGGAACACCCAGATCAGATCGACCAGATGCCAGAACACGGCGACCGCCTCCACCGGCATCGAATTGTCCGACCCGTAGGCGCCCCGCGCTGCTCGCCACGCAGTCGGCACCAGGAATCCGACGCCCGCCAGGACGTGCAGGAAGTGGAGCCCCGTGACGAACAGGTAGAAGAACCAGAACGCACTGGTGGACAACGAGACTCCGGCTCCCAGCACCTCTCCGTACTCGTGCAGCTTGATCGCCATGAAGGCGACACCGCTCGCCGCAGCGCCCCACAGCATGGCCGATGCCTCGAGCGGCTGGTCGCGCCGATTGGCCAGGACGCCGCGGGCGGCGAGCCAGCCTCCAGTCAGGAGCACGCAGGTATTGAGCGTACCCAAGAGATGATGCAGCTGCGTCTGGTCGGCGACGAACGAAGCCGGATCCGACCGGCGGGCGGCTGCGAACGCGACGAAGAAGAGCCCGAACGTCACCAGCTCGATGGCGACGAACAGCCAGACGACGGTTCCACCGCTGAGTTCGCGAGATGGGCGAGGTGTTGCTGCCGGATGGGACAAGAGCGAAGGGATAGCAGAGGCGACCGCCCCGCGCCGTGGACGCGTTCCCGGTGGAGGCCTCCGGGAACGCACGGCCTCGGGTTCAGGAGCATCCAGTCCGCCTTGCGTCTCAGCTCGCCACTTCGCTCGATGCGAATCGCAGACCAGCCGCGCCGCGAAGCGGCTTCCCGCAGCGAGGGCTGGACCCCGCTGCGAGGATTCAACCCTTCCGGGCCCTGATTGGAATCGCATGGAGTGATCGGACCCGGACCCGAAGACCGGGCTTCTTCTTCCCATGCGCACCGATCCAGCTGAGGGACCTCAATGGATTGCTGACACCTGTGGGTGCTCTGAGAAGATGGGGTTGGGCGACTCCGACTTTCAAAGGAGAACCCAAAGGTGCAGCGACTCCATGCCAACGCGAGGCTGACGTCGACATGCCGGCAACTTCCGGCTCGACGAGCTCGAGAGTTCCTCTTGCCTGTCACGGAGGCGGCCAGGGTCGCTGCGGTGAGCCGCCGAACGACCCACGAGTGGCTGCCCCGGTACGACGCCGAGGGCTGCATGGCAGCCGCCGATTCGGGTCGAGGACCGAAGCGGGCTTCTCGCCCTGGCCGGCGACTCGACGATCGGGGCCGGGACCGAGGTCGCGGTGCCGGAGTCAGAAGTAGCGGAGCGCGCTCTGGGGGTGCCGTCGCTTCAGGTCCCGGTACCACAGGCAGGCGGGGTAGAGCACGACCAGGCTGACAGCGGTGATCGCGTACGACTCCTCGAGCCCGAGGCTGCCTCGCAGGCCCAGCCAGGTCGCGAGACCTTCGAAGACGAGGCGGTGGGCCAGGTAGTAGAACATCGCCGTCTGGCCGAACACGAGCAGCGGCCCCTTCTGGCGCACGCCGATCCACCGCTCCAACACGATCATCGCCGCCAGCAGCACACCGAGGAGCCCGAGCTCCAGGGCGCTGAAGCCCAGCGAGGGTGGGTACTTGGAGACGTGCAGCCACTGCACCCACGAGTCGTCGCCGCGGAGGAGGAACATGTTCCCGTAGCCGTTCAGCCAGCGGACCAGGCCGAAGACCGCGAGGCCCGCCGTGCCCCACAGCAAGAGGGTTCGGGTCGGGCCCCGGGTGTCGCCTTCGGCGAGGCGCCCGACCAGATATCGACCGAACGCCCAGCCGAGCATCATCATCGAGAGCCACGGCAGCACCGGGTAGGCGATCTTCAGCGCGGGCTCGAAGAGCGCGGCGAAGAGGGCCGCCACCCAGGGCGCCGGCCAGCCGTGCTCCTGGACCCACAGCGGGTCGGTGATCGCCTCTCCGGCCACCATCCAGGCGAGGGCCGCGCCCACCAGCAGCCCCGTCGGCAGCCGGCGCAGCGGCGCCATCGCCATCATCGCGACCCCGATCGCGAAGAGCACCTGCAGGGTCAGTCGACCCGAGGCGAGGGAGATGATCGTCGGGTCGAGGAGGGCGATGATGGCGCCGCGAGTGAGGATCCCCCGGTCGGTGACGCGGGGGTCCTCGCCCCGCTTCACGCGACGCTCGACGCTGAGCGCCAGCGCGGTCCCCGCCAGGAAGACGAAGGTCGGCGCGCACAGGTGGGTCATCCAGCGCGAGAAGAAGGGCCAGGCCGGGAGCAGAGTGCCCGCCTGGTAGAGGCCCACGGAATCGGACGACAGGTGGGCGCCGTCGAACGCCATGCCCGCATGGTCGATCACCATCAGGACCATCACGAGGCCCCGCATCCAGTCGATCGCCGCGATCCGCACGGACTTCTGCTCGGTCATGGCCCCATGATTCCGCACCCGGGCGGTCGCGGCAGGAGGCGTTCGGCTCGCGACCCGGACCCGTCCCACACTGGGGTGGACTTGACCCGGTTCAGTAGACACCCAGTCGAGCGGAGGGGCAGCATAGGAACGAGAGACGAGTCCTTCGGGTCCGTGGGCACCCGCTCTGACACTGACTCCTTCCTTTCGGAGACTTGCTCGATCGCGCCGTCTGCGCGGAACGGGCGCCGTCGAGCCAGATGGTCGCGCTCAGCCGGATCTAGAGCGGTGACGGTCAACCTCACGCCGGCTCTGATATCTGGAATCCACACACCAGCCCGTGAAGCGGACCTCTTTCCGCCGCGGAGCGCGCGCACGCGGCGGTGCTCTTTCCGGGCTAGAGCGTGCGGCGGAAGAGCCCGTCGATGCGGTCGCCAGCATCCACCGTCTCGTCATCGGGATGGCTCTTCAGGATGACGTCGAGGGCCCTGCACACTTCCGGTGCGTCGTCGATCCCGCGCTTCAGCAGCTCGTCCGGCAGCACCTGGGCGACCACCGCACCCATCTGGTGTGAGCTCACCCGCTGCGGGTCGAGCCCCGCCTCCTTGAGCGCGATTCGAATCGTGCCACGCACCTCGAGACGGTTCATGTTCGTGCGCTCTTCGAGTGCCTCGCATACCACCTCGAAAATGGTGGATTTCATGCCTGCTCTGCCCGGGAGAGCGCCCAGGTCACGTAGACCCGGGGCGGATAGAAGGCCAGCCAGGTCGAGCCGGCCGCTGCGATCGCAAGCACCATGCTGATGGGAGAGATGCCGAGCGGGCGCACCGTCTGCGTCAGGATCTCGATCAGGGGAATCGAGAACGAGGCGCAGGCCATGCCTGACGCGATGCACCAGAAGCCGACCCGGCTCGCGCTCAGCGGATGGCTCAGACCGAGACGGGCCCGGCGCCGGAGAGTCGCCCGGCTGCGGCCCGCGGCGAGCGAGGCCCAGGCATAGGCGGCGGCTCGCGCCAACGAGGCCAGCCACCCGAATTGCAGGTAGAAGTCTGCGCTCCCCCACGCACCCGCCCGAGTGGGGAGGAGGACACACGCAGCCGAGGTGAGCAGCAGAGCAGCCAGACCGATCCGGCCCGACCAGCTGTCCGGTGCGAAGGTGTAGCGGACGAAGACGGCCATGCTCGATGCGCTGCCCGCGGCCGCGACCGTCGAGACGAGCTGGCCGGTCGCGCTGGAGCTGGCGGCGGCCCAGAGCGCCGCGGAGACCAGCTCCAGGAGCATCACCAGCCCGATCGTCAGCTCGGGCAGCTCCCGCGAGCGTGACGCGACCCACAGCAGGCGAATGCCGACGACCGCGCTGATGACTGCGGAGATGCCGAAGATCGCGAGTCCCAACGTGTTCACGGTTCCTCCGCGACTGGCGCTTGCGAGTCGATCATCGGCCGGACCATGGTGTAGCTTGAGCGAGCAGAAGGCCCACTGCGGGGGCTGAATCCCTCAGGGCCCTGGTTGACATAGTCTGGAGTCATCGTACCCGGACCCGGAAACCGGGCTTCTTCTTCCTATCCGCCAGGAGTGTCTACCTTCCCCCGATTCCGTACACACTGAGGGGCCGCTGTTCGGCGTGGCTTCGCATGCCACGGGCGATCGAAGGCCGAGGGTCGTTCGTCCTGCTGCTGCCTCGAGACCGGGGCCGAGAGCGACCGCCTCTTCCGGAACGACGTCCGGAGAGGCGAGGCCGGGGGCCCGGCCCCGGTCGAGTGGGCATCAGAAGCGCGCCACGGCTCGGGCGAAGAAGTTCACGCCGGCGGCGGGCAGCCGCTCGCCGGCGTCGGCGCCGGCGCTGTTCACCCGGTTCGTGCCCGCCAGGTGGTCGCTGTAGTCGTTGTCGGTGACGTTGTTGACACCCACCACGAAACCCACCCAGTCCGTCGGATCCCAGGATCCGTAGATGTTGAGGATCGCCCAGCTGTCGCTCTTCGACTCGCCGTTGGTCTGGGACACCTTGTTCTGGTCCGCCGCGTAGACTCCTTCGACCGACAGCGACCAGGAGTCGGCCCGGTAGCGCAGGGCCGATCGGCCGCGCAGGGGCGCGATCCGGTACAGATCGTCGCCGCCGTCGCGCCGTCTGCCCCGGACGTAGCTCAGGACACCGTCGATCTGGAAGCCCCATCCCAGGAGAGCCCCGTACTCGAGGTCCGCCCCGAAGAGCTCGGCGTCCACGTTGCTGAACTGGAGGGGCGTGGGGTCGCCGTTCCCGGTGCTCACCGCGATCACGTCGGGATTCTGGGCGGGCGTGCCCTGGATGTAGTCGTCGACGCGCCGATAGAAGGCCCGCGGTGCGAGGTAGAGTCCGAAATCGCTGCGCCACTCGATCTCGCCGGTCACCTCGTATGCGACCTCGGGGTCGAGGTCGACGTCACCGACGTAGTTGTTGCCGTCGGCCAGCCCGGCGGCTGCCTGGGTCGGGATCCACGAATAGCGTTCCAGGTACGAGGGGGCGCGTGTCTTGCGTCCGCCGGCCACCTCGAAGCGCAGGCCGGAGACGGGCGAGAATCCCACCTTCAGCACGGCGTCGACGAGGTCGTCGGTCTTCTGGCGATCGGCTGCGTTGAAGGCGTCCCGCAGTCGCATCGGCGGCGGCAGCGTCTGGGCGGGCAGGGCGTCGACCTTGTCGGCGTTGGTCGAGACGCGCGTGTAGCGCACGCCCAGCTCCAGGTCCCAGCGCTCGCCGAGGTCGCCGTTCCACTCCGCCCATGCCCCGTAGCGGTGCTTGCGCGCATCGTTGAACCCCTCCACGAAGAACGCGGCAGCGTTGGGGTTCGTGATGCGCGCATCGTGCTCGGCGAAGTGCCCGTCGGACCCCAGCTCGAGTCGACCCTTCAGCAGGTCGAACTCGCCGGAGGCGCGGTACCCGAAACCCTCGCTGCCGGTGTCGTTCCTGCGCCAACGCGTCGGGCCCGCTGCGGGCGGCTGGCGGAGGTTGAAGTTGTCCATCCGGTGATCGACGTGGTCGTAGGAGACCAGCGCCCGGAGATCGACCGCGCCGACCCGACCTTCGTAGTCGACCTTGCCGAGGTGGGTGTCGACGAAGCGGATGTCCATCGGGAGGACGGGAGTGCCGGTGTTGCCGGTGTCGTTGTAGCGGTAGTCGATCCCCACACGGTGATCGCCGAGCTGGAAGCCGTAGCCGCCGCCGTACTGGTAGCGCTCGAACTTCGAGGGACGGACCCGCCCTCCGCCGCCGGTGCGGTAGTCCTCCCCCTTCTCGGCGCTGCCCAGCACGTGGAACCGGTGGTTCTCGTTGGCAGCCGAGACGATTCCGCCGCTCGAGAAGGACTCGTCGGCGACGCGGCCGTCGGCCTCGAGCTCGCCGGAGAGGTCGAAATCCTCGTCGAGGCCGAACTCGCTGCTCTTCAGCACCGCACGGGCGGTGCCGCCGATGCTCTCCGGCCCGCTGCTCACCGAGGCGATCCCCAGGTCCACCTCGAGGTGGTCCAGGATGGGACCGGGTGCGTAGTGGAGCGGGGGGTCCATCCAGTTGGGACCTCCGGGACTGATGAACATGTCGTCCACCATGACGTGGACGCGATTGCCGAACATGCCGCGGTACTGCACCTGGCCGCTCAACGCGCCGTTGTCGATGACGTCACCGCCGGGAACGAGCTTCAGCTGTTGGGTGACGTCCGGGTCGAAGGGCGTGGCCCGCTCGGGCGCCACGCTGAACGAGTCGGGCTCTCCGGGGCGCTTCCCCTCGACGACGATTCGTTCGATGGGTTCTTCCGTCTCCTCCTCCGCACGAGCGGACGGGGTGACGAGCGATGAAAAGGCGATGAGGCCGAGCGCGCACGCAAGGGCGCGCGCTCCGCCTCGAATGATCGAGGCATGCACGGGATTGATCCTCCTTCCCGACACAGAAGCGAACAGGCAAGTACGGGCGAACGACTCCCGCCGGAACGGGGTCGCCGCGCGTGGGGCTCTCGGGAGCCGTGGGGGTCGGTCAGGCGAGAACGGGGACGTGGTCCGGCAGCCGGAGAGGCGGATCGGGCATCCGGTCCTGCGTCACCAGAAGGAAGGGTGGCGCGCTGGCCGGAAGCGGCTCGGCCTTCGGCGGGAAGAGGGCGAACCCGGTCCGCGAGCCGGAGGTCGCGGGCGATGCGCCCTCACTGCTGCAGCCGCAGGGGCAGGGGGCGCGCATCGCGTAGGAGGGCGCCTGGTGTTCGTTCGCGGTGTCGCCAGGATGCCCGGGGTGCGCGTCGTCGCCGTGTGGGGCGTGTGGGGCGTGTGGGGCGTGCTGCACGCGATGGGCGTGTGCCGCGTGCTGCAGCTCCTGGGCGTGTGGCGGGTGTTGCCCGTGCCGGACCGGGTGCCCGTGTCGTGCGTGGCTCGCGGCCAGCGCGACCGGTCCGGGCGGCGCGGTCCCCATCTCGAAGCAAGGCACCGCGACCACGCCCAGGTGGGCGAGCGCGACGAGCAACGGGATGGTGCGCAACGACATCGGCCCGCATGATAGCGAGATCGTGCGCCGCGCCAGTGCGCGGCACTCCGGGCCAGGTGTCCAGAATGCCCCATCGAGCAGGCGGTCGGTCATGACGGGGGCAGCATGGCCAGCGGCTGGCCTCGCGCAGGGACGCGGCCTCGAAGCCGTACTTGGCCTGTACGGTCTCGGCCCGCCGCGCGCTCCCTGTCGGGAATCGACAGAGCGAGGATCCCCGGGCGTCTCGCCAGAGCGCAGCGCTCCCCGCATGTCCGCCCTCGCAGCTCCGGCCGCGGTCCTGAATCGGGACGGGTCCGAAGCCTGGGCGATCGTGCCACGGCGAGGGGGCGCGGGGCGGCTGGAGGCTGCCGGCCGCCTCGGACGGAGCGGGCGTCAGTCGGGCTCGGCCGCGACGTCCACCTTCGAGGTCGCGCTTCGCGCCACCGAGACCACGGTCTGGGCGCGGGACTGCGCCGCCGCGAGATGGTCGTCCACGATCTTCGCATAGCCCTTGTCGTAGCCCTTCTCGGCGCCGGTCCGGAGCGCCTCGAGGGCCTCGCCCACGGAGATGATCGACGCCGCCAGCGGAAGGTCGACCTCGGTGTACACGGCCGTCTCGTAGGCCGACTGGAGCTCCGCGGTCGCCTTCGAGACGTCGCGCTGCTCGAGGTGGCCCAACGCCCTGGCGATGTGCTGCTTCGCCTTGGACCCCGCCACGTAGCGCGGCTCGTCGGTCTCGATCTCCAGCTGCGCAGCCACGTCCGTGTAGTCGTCGACCACGGTCAGGCTCTCCGAGATGGGCGCGAGCTGCGCGGCCGCGGCCTCCACGTCGCCGCGCGCCAGCGTCGTCTGGACGGAGCGGATCCCCTGCTGGAGCGACGTCCCCGGGCTCGCCGTTCGCAGGTTCTCGAGCTTGCGCTCGGCCTCGGCGGTCGCCTCGGTGGCCCGCGCGTAGTCGCCGTCCGCGATCGCCGATCGCGCAGCGCCGATGAGGTCCAGGGCCGAGGCGCCCGCCGACGAGACCTGGGTGACGAACTCGCGGGTCGACACCTGGGCGTCCTCCACGGTGACCTTCGTGGTCTGCGCTTCCTTCGCGAGGCTCGCGGTGGCCGGGAAGAGGAGAATTGCAACGACGAGGAGACGCAGGAGGCTGCCCATGAGGGGATTTCCTTTCGCTTGGAGGAGCTTGGAGGAGATTGCGGCCGAACCGGTCTGCACGACCGAGTGTACAATCTAACTCCGACGGGGGGCGGCTTTCCAGCCGATCTCGTCCGTAGTTCCGGCCGCCGGAGTCTCGCGCTGCGGGATCGCGCTCCGGACCGCCCCGACCGGGTCTCCCCAGGAGCGAGCGGCCGGCGAGGCCGCCGGCGGCGTTCGGGTCCCGGCGATGGGGCGGGTGCCCTCGAGCCACGCGCCGGCATTGCACCGGGGCGTGTGATCCTTCCGGGCCCTCGCGTGACCCTTCCGGGGCCTCGTCAGGGCCGGCGTACGGCGAACGAGATCCCGTAGGCCGTCTCACCGGTCGCTGCGGACCCGTCGAGCCGGATCACGTAGCCCTGGGGCTCCGGAAGGTCGGCCTCCACGAGGCAAGTCTGGTCGCTGGAGGAGGCGATGGCGGCGTTCGTCACCGCATCGCGTACGGAGAGCGTGGCCTCTCCCAGCGGCACCGTGGGGTTCAGGCAGAGCTGGAGAGTCCCGTCCGAGAGGATCTCGTAGGCGTCCACGTCGCCTGCGGCCAGCGAGCCGGTGACGCCGTAGAGACCCGGCGACGGGCTGCCGAGGTCCTGGGGCTGTGCGGTGGAGTCGTTGGGCTCGACCTCGGCGAACAGCTGCACCGGCGACAGGACGATGTCGAGCGCGTAGTCGCCGCTCGACTGCCCGAGGGCGTCGACCAGCAGGAAGTATCCCGCGTCGGCGGGGAGCAGGGCCTCGAGCTCGCAGTCGCCGGTCGGTGTCTCGGACGCGATCGTGTCGCCGGTGGCGGTCTCGATGTGGATGCCACGACCGATGTCGCCGGCTCCCACGTCGTCGAGACACATCCGAAGGGCCGACCCCGCCGGCAGGTCGAAGGCGTACACGTCCACGTCACCCGGGCCGTCGACCGAGCCCGTCACGAGGAGCCTGCCCGGGGACACCACGCCGAGCGAGTCGGCCTGTGCGGTGTCGCCGTTGGGCTCCGACTCGAGGAAGGGCTCGGTCTCGCAGGCGTTCGAGCAGCCGTCGCCGCTCGCGGTGTTCCCGTCGTCACAGACTTCGCCGCCGGTGAGGAAGCCGTCGCCACAGACCGGCGCGAGGTCGACGTCGATGGCGTACTCGAAGGTCTCCGCGGAGCCGGAGACGGGGATGGTGTAGTCGCCCGGCTCCAGCACGCCTTCGAGGAAGCAGGGGGCGCCGAAGCCTCCGGGCGAAGCGACCGGCGAGCCCGCCTCGTCGACCAGCGTCAGGAGGCCGCTCAGGAAGGGCGGCGTGCTGTTCAGGCAGAAGCCGAGATCCGCCGGGCCGACGCTGAGGACGAAGCGGTCCTCGTCACCCGACGGATCGAGGGCGCCGGAGAGCAGGAAGCCGCCGGGCGCCACCGCGCCGACGTCGTCGGCCGAGGCGTCGTCGTCGTTGGGCTCGGATTCGAGGAAGGGCTCGCGCCGGCACTCGGCCGAGCAGCCGTCGCCGTCGAGCGCGTTGCCGTCGTCGCAGGTCTCCGGCGCGACCGTGACGCCGTCGCCGCACGTCGGCGAGACGTGGAGGTCGACGAGGTAGGGCTCTGCGACGTCCTCGAAACCGTCGACCTGGACGAAGTGGTCGAGATCGGACAGCGTGACCACGATCAGGACGTCGCAGGGTCCGCAGTCCTCGTCGGCGGCGAGCTCGTCCCCGCCCGCGAGGATCCGGAGCGTGGTGCCGGACGGCGGGCCCGACGGCGCGACGAACGAGCGGATCGCCTCGATCCGATACGACGCGACCCCGGTGGCCGGCGCGCTCTCTCCGAAGTCGAAGCGGTACAGGTCGACGTCCCCCGGGTCGCCCGAGCCCGAGAGGGTGCGGCGGCCGGAGGTGATCGTTCCGAGGTCGGTGGCCTGGCCGGGCGTGTCGTTGGGTTCGCTCTCGGTGACGGTCTCGATCTCGCAGGCCGCCGAGCAGCCGTCGCCGTCCACGGTGTTTCCGTCGTCACAGCTCTCCCCGGGCGCGCGGACGCCGTCGCCGCAGACGGAACCGGCGTCGAGGTGCCAGACGTAGCTCCCGTAGGCGTCGTCGTATTCCTGGATGGTGAGCACGTACGCCCCGGACGGGAGCGGCGGCACGAACGGTTCGCAGGGGTCGCAGGCGATGTCCGTCGCGATGACCCGGCCGAGCTCGTCCTCGAGGGTGAGCGCCCCCGAGCCCGGCGTGTCGACGGAGATCCCGAGCTGGACCTGGCCGTCGGCGGCAGGACCGCCGCCCACGTCGAAGCGGAAGGAGTCGAGGTCGTCGTCGACGATCGTGCCCGACACGGTGAGCCGGCCGGTCAGGAGATCACCGACATCCTGGGCCTGGGCGCGGCCGTCGTTGGGCTCGACCTCCACGCCCTCCTCGCGCTGGCAGGTCGCGGAGCAGCCGTCGCCGTCCGACGCGCCGCCGTCGTCGCACGCCTCACCGGGGTCCGCGCGTCCGTTGCCGCAGGTCGGCGAGAAGTCGAAGCTCCAGGTGTAGCTCGGGGTCTCGTCGTTCCCGGTCTCGCGGATCACGATCAGGTGGTCGCCGGGTTCGAGGCCGCGCAGCAGCGGCTCGGCGTCGCATGCATCGAAGGCTACGAAGTCGGCCGTGCCGTCGGGCGCGAGGACGAACAGCTCGATCTCTCCGCCGCCCGAGAGCTCGCAGGTCGGGACGAGGTCGACCGGCGCGCCCTCGAGGATCTTTAGCCTGCCCCAGTCTTGATCGCCGAAGGGCGCGATCCCGCCCTCGAAGACGATCCGTGTCTCGTCGGCGACCACGCCGAGGAAGTCCGCCTGGGCCGGAGCGTCGTTGGGCTCGCTTTCGGCCACGGGGTCGCGGGCGCAGAGACCGCCGTCGCAGGAGAGGCCGTCGCCGCACTCGAAGTCGGAGAGGGCCACGTGGCACGGGTCGCCCTCGCTGCCGTCGCTGCAGACGCCGCCGAAGGTGCACGAAAAGCCCGCGCCCGCGTCGCAGTCGAAGGGCGAGTCGCACGGGTCGAGGTCCTCGCCGTCCTGGCACACGCCGCCCGGGCCGCACAGTCCGTCGCCTTCGCAGTCGGCGTCGACGTCGCAGAGGTCCGAGGGATCCACGGCGTAGAAGGAGACCTCGCAGGCGCCCTGGCCCGGGTCGGTGCCGTTGCAGCCGTAGCCCAGGAAGGCTTCGCATCGGCCTCCGGCCGGGTCGGCCGGGATCTCGCTCGGCGCGTCGGCGTTCACCGGGATGTCGATGGGCGCCGGCTGGCCCTCGCAGTCGATGAAGGCCGAGGGCGTCGTCGCCGAGCCGTTGCCGAGCTCGAGCAGGCGCACGCCCACGAGCAGGCGGTCGCCGCCGGGCCCGTAGGTGAGCTCGAAGATCACGTCGCCGAAGCCGACGCCGAAGCTCGACTCGTCGCGCTCGTGGGAGACGACGATCCCCACTTCGTGCTCGCCCTCTCCGACCTCCTGCGCCGGGGGCACGTCGCGGATCGAGATGGTGGTGCGGTTGCCGGGCGAGCCCGCCTGGGCCACGCCGTCGCAGTCCGGGTCGGAGTCGCTCGCGCCTCCGGCGATAGCCGTGATGCCGAAGCTCGAGCTGCAGTCCATCGAGACGATGGGCGCCGGCGAGTCCACGCAGTCGGGATCCTCGAGGTCCACCCGGAGGTCGCCGTCGTTGTCGATGTCGTCGTCGCAGACCTCGCCCGGGCTGCACGCGGGGTCGAAGCGGCAGGAGTCGTCGGCGCAGTCCCACTCGCCGTCGCCGTCGTCGTCGAGTGCGTCGTCGCAGACCTCCTGACAGCTCGAGTCTCCGGCGCAGAAGGGGTCCTCGCAGTCGAAGGCGCCGTCGCCGTCGTTGTCCACGGAGTCGTCGCAGACCTCGCTGCAGGCCGGGTCGAAGTCGCAGCTCGAGTCGTCGCAGTCGACGGCGCCGTCGAGGTCGTCGTCGAGGTCGTCGTCACAGAGCTCGAGGCAGTGCGAGTCGCCGTCGCACCACTCGTCCTGGCAGTCGAACAGGCCATCGCCGTCGTCGTCGGCGGCGTTGTCGCACACCTCGAGGCAGGCCGGGTCGAGGTTGCAGTCCGAGTCGCTGCAGTCGATGGCGCCGTCGCCCTCGTCGTCCAGGCCGTTGGCGCACGCGTTCTCGCGGCAGGCCGGGTCGCCGGCGCAGTCGGGGTCCACGCAGTCGATCAGCCCGTCGAGGTCGTCGTCGAGCCCGTTGGCGCAGGCGAGCTCCGGACATGCGGGGGTGCCGAAGCAATCGGAGTCGTCGCAGTCGGTCTGGCCGTCGGCATCACCGTCGAGCCCGTCGTCGCAGACGCCCTCGACTGCGCCGCAGGCGGGGTCGAGCTGGCACTCCTGGTCCTCGCAATCCGTGTAGCCGTCGCCCTCGTTGTCGACGTCGTCGTCGCAGACGGTCTCCTGGCAGAAGGGGAGCACCTGGCACTCGGGGTCCTGGCAGTCGGTCAGGCCGTCTCCTTCCAGGTCCTCGCCGTCTGCGCAGCGGGCGGGAGCGAAGGTGCAGCCCGATCCACACTCCCCGAAGACGCCGCAGTCCGAGTGTCCCGCGCAGTCCGGGTCCTCGCAGTCGGTCTGGCCGTCCCCGTCGTCGTCGAGCCCGTCGTTGCAGGTCGATTCGGGTCGGCAGATGGGGAGGACCTGGCATTCCGGGTCGTCGCAGTCGACGAGGCCGTCCCCTTCGAGGTCGGTCTCGTCCTCGCAGAGCTCCGGCGCGATGAAGCAGTCCGTGGGACCTCCCGGATCGCGAAGGTCGCACTCGCCGAAGCCGCAGGCGGCAGAGGTCTGGCAGTCCAGGTCCTCGCAGTCGACGTACCCGTCGAGGTCGTCGTCCTCCCCGCCTTCACACTCCTCACCCGGCAAGTTCTCGCCTCCCGGCTCGCCGACCTGTGGCGGGTTGCAAGCGGCCGAGAGCGTGAACGCCAGCAGTCCGAGGATCAGCAGGCCGGACGAGCTTCGGATGCGGGCGCGGCGCAGCAGCAGCCCCAGCAGGCCGGCGCCGAGCAGCAGCGCGACGCCCGGCTCGGGCACCGGCGCCTGGCCGGCGGTGGCGACGAGCTCTCCCTGGAGGCGGAGGTTGGCGGTGATCGGCAGACCGTCGAGAAGCTCCGGGCCGAGGGCGAGGGTCACGTCGACGGGGAGTGTGAGGACCTCGAGCGTCCCGCCGAGCGACTCGAGCAGGCCGTTGCCGGCGCTATTGGTGCCGACCAGCGGGGGCAGGAAGGAGCGCCCGGAGGGACCGACGTTCGAGTCGAAGTCCAAGGTGCCCGTCTCGAGGCGGAAGCTCTGGGCCGCGTCGAAGGCGAACGCGCCGGGGCCGTTTTCCACCAGCGGAAGCTCGCCCGAGAACCAGGTGAACGCGGCGCCGCGCACGGCAGCGAGGACGTCGACGGCGTAGTCGCTGGAGGAGAGCAGGATCCCGAGCTGTCCCGCCTGGGGGAGGGACTCGAAGCCGGGCGTCCCGGGGAGCCAGGCGCCGCTGACCGAGGGCGTGATGGCGGTGAGCTGCGTGAGGAACGAGAGCGTGGCCGGGTTGCGGTCGACGAGCAGCTGCCCCTCGACCGTGGTGCGCAGGCCGTCGCCGGAGGTGCCGTCGGGGAGCGTCGCCCCGGCGACCCCGGGGACGTTTTCCGCCTGGGGCCGGGCGACCAGGGGGATCGTCCCGGCGCCCGGCCCGAGATCGATCTGCAGCTCGCTGCCCGCGATGCTGATCCAGCTCCGGGTCGGATCGATGCTGAAGATCTGGGGGGTGGCGGCGGCCGGCGAGGCGAGCACCAGGGCGACCGCCGCGAGCGCCCAGCGGCCGGTCCGGACACCCCACGGTGTCCGGCGGGGGGAGGTCCCGGGCGCCGGGTGGCGCGCGGGAGAGGAGGCGCGGGTGCGGATCCAATGGGCAGCGGCCACGACCCCTCCTGCGTTGTCCTCACGGGAGCCCTCACCGTACACCCGCCGGCGGGGGAGAGAACATGACCGGTGCATGACCTCCGACGGACCTGCGTCCTCTACAATGGCTGCAATGGAGGTTCTCCTCTACCGGTTCGGGCCCTTCGAGCTCGATCCTGCGCGTTTCGAGCTGCGCCGCGAGGGGACGAGGATCGAGGTCCAGCCGAAGGTGCTCGACCTGATCCTCTACCTCGTCCGCAATCGACATCGAGTCGTGGCACGCGACGAGGTGCTGCGCGAGGTCTGGCCCGACGCCGTGGTCACCGATGCCTCGCTCGCCAAGGCCGTCCGCACCGCGCGGCGCACCCTGG
This sequence comes from Myxococcota bacterium, assembly GCA_050618075.1. GTDB lineage: Bacteria > Myxococcota_A > UBA9160 > UBA9160 > UBA4427 > JBNLVL01. Next base: position 70,157 of record JBNLVL010000007.1, on the reverse strand, counting down.
ACGACGAAGCGCGGACCCCGCGCCGGATCCAGACCGTGCGCGGGCGCGGCCTGCGCTTCATCGAGCCGGTGGACGAGCGCGGCGATCCCGCCGCCGGGCCCGGGCCCTCCGCCGATCCCTTCGTCGGCCGCGAATCGGTGCTCGCCGCCATCGAGGGCGCACTCGCCTCCGCGTGCGAGGGCGCCGGGCGGCTCGTCCTGCTCGAAGGCGAGGCCGGCATGGGCAAGACGCGCACGGCGCGGGAGGCGGCGCGCCTGGCTGGCGAGGCGGGCCTGCGCGCCATCGCCGGCTGGTGCCCGGAACGCGAGCCCACGCCGACCCTGTTTCCCTTCGTCGAGGCGCTGCGAGAGTGGCTCGAGACGGCCGCCGACGACGAGCTGCGCGGACTCGAGAGCGAGGTGGGCAGCGCCCTCGGCGAGCTGGCGACCCTCCTGGGCGGCCGCCTCGCGCGGGCCCAGCCGGCGCTGGGCCGGCGCCTCGCGCCCCAGGCGGGGCGTGAGCGGCTCGTGGACGCCGTGGGACGACTCGTCGAGCACGCGGCCCGCTCGTCCCCGCTGCTGATGACGCTGGACGACTTCCATCGCGCCGACGGCACCTCGGCCGCGGCCCTCGATCGCGTGAGCCACGCCCTGGCGGACCGGCCGATCGTGCTGCTCGCAACCTACCGCCCGGACGAGCTGCCCGACGAGTCGCCGATCCAGGCGCTCGCCCGCCGGCCCGAGGCCGTGCGGGTCGTGCTCGAGGGGATGAGCCTCGACGAGATCGCGCGACTCGTGCGCGGCGCCGCCAGCGAGACGCCGACGCCGGACGCCATCGCCGGGATCCACGCGGCGAGCGGCGGCAACCCCTTCTTCGCCGTGGAGCTGGCGCGCAGCGGGAAGCCGGCCGAGAGGTCCGGGGCCGGCGCCGCAGCACCGTTGCCCCCGGCCATCCGCCACGTCCTGCGCGAGGCGCGGGCCCGCCTTCCGCGCGACCTGCAGCAGCTCCTGGCGCACGCGGCGGTGGCGGGGCGGGAGGTGGACCCCGGCGCGATGGCCCGCGCCCTCGGCCGCGACGCGGCGCGTGTGACCGCCGATCTCGACGCCGTCGCCCACGCCGGCCGCCTCCTGCACCGCGACGGCCGCTTCGCCTTCGCCCACGACCTCGTGCGGCGCGCGATCGTCGAGGACCTCTCCGCGGGCGAGCTGGCGGGCGTGCACCGGAGGGTGGGCGAGGCGCTGGCCGAGCGCGTGCGCGGCGCGTCGGACCCATTGGCGCTGCGGGCGGCCTACCACCTGTGCCGCGGCGCCCCGGACGGCGGAGCCGAGCGCGCCGTCGTCCGGGCCGTGGAGGCGGGGGAGCAGGCCATGCTGCGCTACGCCCACGAGGAGGCGGCGGAGCTGCTCGCGATCGCGGCCGATGTGCTCGGCTGGCTCGACCAGCCCGACCCGGCCCTCGAGCTGCGCCTGCAGCTCGCCCTGGGCGAAGCTCGCGTGGTGATCGGCGAGCGCGCGGCCGGGCGGGAGAGCCTGCGAAGCGCCCTGGCGCTCGCCCGCGCGCGCAGCGATCGCGAGGCCACGGCGCGCGCCGCGCTGGCCTTCGGGGGTCTCGAGCTGAGCTCGGAGGTGCTGAGCGATCCCGAGCTGGTGGCGTTCCTGGAGGACGTGCTGCGCGATCTGTCCGCGGAGGAGGAGTGCTCGCTCCGCGCGCGCATCGCCGTGCGGCTGAGCATCGCCTACGCCCTGGCCGGGCGGCCGATTCCCGGGGAGCACGTGCGCTGGATCGAGGAGGCGGCGCGGGCTTCGGACGATCCGGTCACACGCCTCCACGCGCTCTACGGCCGTCGCTGGATGCTCGTGCGCTCGGCCGACCTCTCCACCCGACTGGCCGAGGGCGACCACATGCTCGCCACGGCCGAGCGGACGGGCAGCCCCGAGCTCGCCCTGGCCGCGCGCTCGTGCCGCTTCCTCGACCGGCTCGAGCTGGGCCGGACGGCCGAGGCCGACCTCGAGCTCGAGGCCTACGCCGCGCTGGCCGAGGTGGTCGGCGTGGGTCGCTACCCCTATCGCGTGGGCCTGTACCGCGCGGCGCGTGCGACGCTCGACGGTCGCCTGGCCGACGCCGAGCGGCTCGCCGCCGAGGCCTTCGCGGAGGGCCGGCGCATCGGCGCCCAGGACGCGCTGAACGCCTGGCTCGCGGTGCTGTTCGTCGTGCGCCGCGAGCAGGGGCGCCACATCGAGCTGCTGGCACAGTCGGAGTCGATCCCGGAGCCCACGCCCTCGGTCCCGACGTTCCAGATGTTCCGCGCAACGGGCCTGGCCGACGGCGGCCGGCGCGACGAGGTGCGCGCGACCCTGCCCGGCATGACGGAGCTGCTCGTGGGATCGACCGGGCCCGGCTATCTCCGCATCCCCACCCTCGCCCTGGCGGGCGAGCTGGCCGCAGACCTGGGCCTCGCGGACGTGGCGGCGAAGCTCCTGGGGGAGCTCGAGCCCCTGGCGCGGCGGGTGGTGGTGGTGGGCGCGGGCGTCGCCACCTTCGGCGCGATCGACCGCCCGATCGGACGGCTCGCGGCGACGCTCGGCGACCTCGACGGCGCGCTCGCGTACCTCGACGAGGCGCGCGAGCTGGAGACGGCCATGAACGCGCGCCCCTGGCTGGCCTGGACCGAGCTCGCGCGCGCCCGCGTGCTCGCGCGCCGGGGCCGGCGGGGCGACCGGGGCGAGGCGGAGCGCGCACACGCCGCCGCCGCCGCCATCGCCCGCGACCCGGAGCTCGCGCGCCTGCGCTCGCGCCTCGCCGCCGAGCCGTAGACGCCGCCGCACCTGCAGCGACTCGGCCCGCCGTCGCCCTCGCTCTCCACGAGCCGGGCGATCGGGGTCTCAGGGAGAGGACGCGGAGGCAGGTCCGGGCGAACGCGTCGCGGAGCCCGCGAGCGCCATCAGCCCCAGCCCGATCAGGATCGCCGTCGAGGGCTCGGGCACGGCGGTCGTGTTCACCGTGTAGCTCCCGGTGTTGTTTCCGCCGAGCGCGTCGTTCACCCCGAAGTAGAGTCGGCCAGCCTCGGGAGCCGTGAAGATCAGTGGTCCGGTCCCGACCAGGAACAGCGCGTCCGAATCGATCGATCCACCCACGTCCACGTTTCGGGCCAGGAACCCTCCCGAGGTCGCGACCGCCTCGGGGACGAAGACCGCGAACAGGGCGCCGATGTCGGAGAAGCTGGTCGGCAGGGTGCCGGCGGCGTCGACGAGCGCTTCTTCGAGGGACAGGTACGCGGTCGGTGCGGCCAGGAAGGCGACCCGATCGAACGGGCCCGCACCATCGGGATCCGTCGTCGGCAGCACGCCGGTTCCGAGGAAGACGCTGCCCGTGGCGCTCAGCTCGATCGCCTCACCGGCCGCGCCGAAGATCTCGCCCTCGACGAGGTCCAATCCGTCTCGAATCAGCGAAGGTCCGTAGGTCCCGAACTGTCCGTTCGCTCGTCCGTCGACGACGAAGCTGGCGGCCTGGGCGGTCCACGGAACGACGGCGTGCAGCAACGAGCAGATCGCGAACAGGCGCAAGAAAGCCACGACGTCCCCTTCCCGAGAGATTCCGCCCGAACCTACTCGGGTCCACCCGGCAGGGTCAACGGCGTCGGCCGGCTCGAGGCCGGACAACAGCGATTGGACAGGCAATGGACAGGAAATGGACAGGGGAGGACGGAGCTCGCGGGCGAGATACTGGGCCATCTCGTGGGAAGGGGATGCATGTGGAGACATACGTCTCGGCCCCGCGGCTGCTGCCGAGGTTCGCTCTCCATGCGCTCGACCTACTTCGTCTCGTTCGTCGTCCTGCTGGCGTCCTGCTGGCTCCTGCCCGCTTCCGCCGGTGCCGTGGGCATCACGTTCGTCCAGGGAGAGGTGACCGCCGACGCGAACAACGTCGCCATCCCGGTTCCCATCGCGGGCATCCCGTCCGCCGATTCGGTGGTCGAGGAGGAGGAGACCGCGTCGCGCGTCGCGTTGACGGAGTACGACCTCAGCGCAACGGGGCTCGGGGCCAGCTTCTTTCTCATCAACACGGACAGCGACTCCAGCGGGACCTTCTCCGTCGAGTTCGTGCTGGACGCGGCCGTCGACTACGAGATCACGGGCACGGGCCACGCCTTCTTGTGGGACGACGACCTCGTCAGCTTCACGGCCGGGCTCCTGGATGTCACCAACAACCAGGTGCTCTTCGGGCAGGCCAGCACCGTGGAGGGGAACATCAATACCTTCTTCGTGGGCTCCCCGCTGATCGGTCGGGGCAGGCCAACTTCCTCCAGGGCAGCCTGACCGGCACGCTCCAGCCCGGCGTCACCTACCAGCTCAACGCGGGCTTCACGCTCCTCGAGCAGGGCTTCTCCGAAGAGACCGGGAGCGGGGCCGTCGGCGTCGGCCTGGCCTTCGTGCCAGAGCCGTCGTCGGGCCTGCTCGTGCTGGTCGCCGCGGGCTCCGCGCTGGCCGCGCGTCGGCGCCCGGCCTGAGCCTCGGCGCCGCGCTGGAAGCGCAGGGCTAACCCGCCCGCTGCTGCACCGCCGTCCGCGCGAGGCGCGTCTCGGCGAGGGCGGCCCGCACGTCTTCGGAGACCCGACGCACCAGCTCCTCGTCGTGGACGAGCGCGGCGAGGTGGGCCTCCACGGCGACCTCGGCATCGGGCGCGACCTCGAGCAGGCGGAGGCCCGCCGCCCGGGCCTCCTCGTCGCGGCCGAGGCGATGGAGTGCGGAGATGCGGATCGTCCACTCGAGAACGAGGTGGGGCAGTCCCACCCGTTCGGCCGCGACCAGGGCGCCGTCGTAGTCGCCGACGCGGTAGCGGTCGAGGAAATGCGCGAGGTGGAACCAGCCGGGACCGATCGGATTGAGGGTCATGCCGCTCTCCAGGAGCCCCAGGCCCTCCGTCCAGTCCCCCATGAGCGCTCGACACCAGCCGACCAGCGCCGTCAGGTACGCGTTGTTCGGGTTGTGGGCGAGCGCCCGCTCGGCGGCGGCGACGAACGCCTCGCGGTTCCTGGAGAGGAACTCGACCCAGGCGAGCGACCAGTGCGCCTGCTGGCACGTCGGATCGAGCGCGATGGCGCGCTCGGCGAGGCGACGCGCTTCCACCAGGGTTTCCCGGCCGTCGCCTCCGCGCACGCCGACCTCGTCGGCCTCCAGCTCCGAGAGCATCGCGAGCACCGGCGCGTAGTCGGGCTCCTCCTCGCTCGCAGCGACGAGCGCCTTGCGAGCCTCTTCGTGGGATCCCGGTGCGTGGGAGAGCTGGTTGTAGTGAAAGCGCATGACGGCCTCGACGGTTGAGTAGTGCCGAACCTGGTGTCGGTTGATCTCCTCGTAGAGCCGCCGCACGACCACGCCGTGGTGGTCGGCGATCCGCGCCGCGACGATGCGCGAGATCCGGATCTGCGCCGAGAACGGATTGGAGCCGTGCAGTGGGTCGGAGAACCGCTCGGCCCACAGCAGCTCCTCCGTGTCCAGCTCGCTGAGCTGGGCGGAGACGCGGAGCTCCGTCGCCGTGGTGCCGACGGTCCCGGAGAGAACGAAGCGCGCGCCGGTACGACGAGCGAGTCCCCCCGCCGGGTCTTCGTCGATGTGCTGGCTGGTTTCGGCGCCGACCACCCGCAGGCCGTCGAACCACGACAGGGCGAGACGCAGCTCCTGGGAGAATCCGTCGGAGAGGAACGGCCCTCCGCCATCGACGCATCGGAAGGGCAGCACCACGAGGGCGGGGCCGCGGCGGCCGAGCCCCGGCCTCTCCGGCTGGGCCGGCGCTGCAGGGGAGTCGGTCGACTCGTCCGCCGCGGCGTCGAGGAGCCGGACCGGACTGGCCCAGCGGAAGCCTCGCCGTGGCACGGTGCGGATCATCTTCTGCGCGCGTCCGTCGTCGCCGACGGCGTGGCGCACCTTGCGGATGGCCGAGAGCAGGGCCGCCTCACCCACGGTCGCCTCGGGCCAGACCGCTTCGAGCACCTCCCGTTGGGAGACGACGTGCTCGCGATTCCGCAGCAGGAAAACGAGCAGCGCGAAGGCCTTGGGCTGGATCGAGACCTCTCTCCCGTGCCGGGTGAGGGTTCCCTTCGATTCATCGAGCTCGAACTCCGCGAAACACCAGCGCATCGACCGTCCGCATCCGGGGTGGGGGGGCGCTCATGGTACTCCGGGAGCTCGGCCCGTTTCGAGGCGTTTCTTGCTCGCCTCGAACAACCATGTGCCTTGCATGTCTGCGCCCGCGTCCTTCGGGCCGCTTCCGCTGTCCGGATGTGCCCCATTGCGGGAGCTCGAGGCACTCGAAAGTGCGTCGCCCGACTTTCGGGGCCTCCATGGCCGCGAGCTGACACCACGGCAAGCCGCAGCGAGGGCACCGAAGCTCGTCCACGTCGAAGGCCCGCTGGAGGGAGTCGGCCCAGCCCCTCGGGCCCGCCTGCGCGCGGGAGTCGGGGTTGCGGGCCTCGCCATCGCGCTCGTGTGTCTGCGGACCCGACGTCCGCGGAGTGTCGGGCTCCTGTCCTCCGGTCGCTCGGCGCCTCCCGTCACTCGGCAGGGTCCGTTGCCGGGTCCCCTTGGGGCAATGCTCACCCGGTCCTCCAGATGGGCGCGGGGTTCGGGTCCTTCCAGCCGCGCCGCAGCTCGACGAGTCCCGGCGTGCAGCGCGGGTGACCGCGATCGGCCCAGACGTCTTGCTCGGCGCACCGGGCCGATCGGGTGCTGCCCGCAGTCCCGACCGGGCAGCGGGTGCTGACGCTTGCCGACCCCCTCCTCGACCGCTGTGCGTACGAGGCCAGGCTCACGCGCGAGGTGCTGCGAGCGCTCGTTCGCTCCCGGTTCGCGGAGCTTCGACGACGTGCGCGTAGCCGCGGGGGCGTACGGGTGCCGCAGTCCGGCGCTGTGACCTGCGCCCAGCGATTCGGGTCCGCGCTCGACCCGAACGCGCACTGACACACTCGGGTGCTCGACGGCGTCCACCGCCATGCGCCCGGACATGGCGGACGAGTTCGATCGCTGGCGTCGCCCGATCCGACGAGGTCGGCCGCGAGAAGGGCTGCGCGATCGAGTTGCTGGATGGGGCGATCTCCAGGCACCACGCGAAGTTCGAGCTCTCCGATGGCCCCCGCACGCTCACGGATCCGGGAGTGTCCGCGTCACGCTGGTGCATGGCCATCCTGCCGAAGGGCAGCCGCTGCGCTCTGGTGGCGAGGTGGGGTCGGGCACCTCGGTGTCGGGCCTCGAGCAGATCGTCTCGACCTGACGAGTGGAAGGCGCAGGGCTTCCTGAACTAGACTCTTCGCTACCGGCTGTCGCCTCATGAGGGCAGAGGCGGTCGAGCTCTCTACCGGTTCGACATTGCGCTGGAGGCATGTGAAGCATCATGCACGCCTTCGGAAGCGATCGAGACATGCTTCGGCGGAGCTGGGAAGTTCGGGCGAACGATCGCGTCCGAGGGTTCTCCGACGAAGGTGCGGTCCGACACTTTCTGTTTCGCTTCGTCGATGACCACGCCGCGATGGCGCAGTTGCGTCGCTCCCTGGCAGAGCTGCAGGGCGGTTCCCTGGAACGCTGGCGTGATCGCGATGTCATCGAGGCCCTCGCGCGCCAGATTGCGACGGGCCGCCTCGTCGTCGTCACGGGAGACGCGCCCACGGCTCCTGGCGGTGACGTCTCGACGCCCGTGCGGCCGACCCCGGCAATTACGGCTCTTCCCCAGCCTGCGGAATCCCCGAAGCAGGGCCGTACGGAGAACGAGGAGTACGAGCTCGTGTTCGAGCTCGAGGACGAAGGCACTGGGCTGCTGCTGCCCTTCCACCGCTATCGCATCCTCGACGCGCAAGGCAGCGAAGTGGCTTCGGGCGAAACCGACCGGGATGGCGCGGCCGTCGTCGATGTCCCGAAGGAGGAAGAGTACGAGGTCGTTCCCTACGAAGAAGCGACGCATTCCCTGCGCGGGCAGGTGCTGAATCGCGGGAGCCGGGAACCCGTGGCGGGAGTCGAAGTCGAGGCAGCGGACATGGATGGCGAGACGCTCTCGGGCACGAGCGATGCCGACGGGTTCTTCGATTTCGGGGAGCAGCGCGAGGGGTACTGGGTGCTGACGGTCGAAGACGTCGAGATGCCGCTGCATCTCGACACCGGGAGCGGTGAATGCACGCTCTACGTGGACAGCGACTCCGAGGAGGGTGCCGAGGCCGAAGCGTCTCAGGACTGGCACGATGCCGTGGATGCCATCGCACCGTCCCCGAACGGTCCGGTCGATCGCATCGACCTCGAGGCGTTCTAGACATGGCAGCCAGGAGGAAGGGAGCCAAGGTCAAGAGCGCCAGGAAGGGCAAGGGCAAGAGGAAGGCGAAGGTCAAGAAGAAGACCCGATTCTTCTCCTATGCAATCGAGGGGAAGGCCGGGGACCCGATCGACCTTTCGAAGAAGCCGCTGACGATCAAGCTCATCGAGCCTTTCAAGAAGGCTGGTGAGGCCAGTACGAAGTTCTCGCTCTCGATCTGGGAAAAGAAGATGAAGGGAGAGCGGAACAGGTCCTACGAGGTGTTCACGGTCGAGCTCGAGGCCAGGGAATCGGGAGGCGCCTGGGACGTTTCGGTCGTCGAGCTGAAGCAGGACGAGGAGAAGTTTCCCAAGCGAAAGTCGGCCGGTGCACATGAGCTGTGGCTGCCCGCCAGACTCGACTTGACCGACAAGGACGGAACGACACTGAAGGGCGGAAAGGGCCTCGAGTTCGTGCTTCCGCCTCTCGAGTTCGATGGCGTGCTCGAGCTTCAGCTCGGAAGCTCGATCGGCCAGGCCGTCTGCGGCCTGGCGCACGTGACCTGGAGCAGCTTCGAAGCCATGATGGGCTCGGACAAGCCGACCGACAAGAGCGGGGGCGTGACGATCGACGGCACGGCCACCGGGAGAGTCGTGCGGGGAAGGACACAGCGCGGCTCCCTGCGGGCAGTCGTCGTCCACTGCATGGCGGCTTCCCAGGTGGCCAAGCCGAGCAAGGCCTTCGACGTCGATCAGAACGTCAAGATCCTCGTCGACTACAGGGTGAGCGCTCACTTCATCATCGGACGAGATGGGAAGATCGCCCAGCTCGTCGATATCGCGCGAGGCGCTTCGCATGCACCGGGGGAGAACACGCGCTCGATCGGAATCGAGTTGCTCGGGTTCCACGACAAGGCACGCGAACGTCTCGAGAAGATCTACGCCGACCACGCAGCCCTCGAGGCGGATCGCGATGCAGTCGAGAAGCGATGTGACGAACACAAGGCCGCCAAGGCGGCGGGCACCAAGAAGGTCGAGGTGGCCAGGAAGAAGGTCGATGTCGACAAGGCGATCGAGAAGTGCGAGAAGGGCATCGCCAAGCTCGAGAAGCAGATCGAGAAATTCGAGAAGAAATACGAAAAGACCTTCGATGTGGCGGAGTGGAAGGCGCTCACGAAGGAGAAGGACGCGAACGACGTTCCTCGGGCATTCCTCTACACGGAGAAGCAGTACGCCGCGCTCGGCGGACTCCTCGTGCAGGTCGGAAGGCGCTTCGGCTACGAACGGGTGCGCTCCCACCATTCCGTCAGTCCCAGGAGGAAGTGGGACCCGGGCAGCTACTTCGACTGGTCCGAGCTGACGCCATACCTTCTGCCCGGAAAGCTGAAGGGCGACGAGAAGGGCGACGGTGGCTACTACACGGTCGACTGAGCGCCGCGCTCGCGTTCTCTTCTGCGCGTTGGCGTGGCTCCACGTCGGCTGCGCCTCGGAGATCGTTGCCGACGAGCCCGTCGAGCCGACGGTCATCGAGGGGCCGATTCGTATCGAGGATGGGTCCGGGGTCGCCGCGTTCTCCAGTCTCGGCGACGTCGTGGTCGCAGGCGATCTCATCGTCGCAGGGTCCGACCTCGGCGATTTCGAGGGGCTTGCCGGCTTGTCCGACGTGTTGGATCGACTGGTGATCGAAGACAACCCGAAGCTCGAACGCCTGACGGACATGAAGGGCCTGCGCCGGCTGACCGGGAACCTCGCGATCCACGACAACCCGAAGCTGTCCGACCTCGAAGGTCTCCGACATCTGCGCAACGTTGCCGGTAGCGTGACGATTTCGCAGTGCCCGGAGCTGGAGTCCGTCGCCGGGCTCTCGTCTCTCGAGGTCGTGGGTGGGGACCTCGTTCTGCAGGGCCTCCCGCGGGTGAAAGACGTTGCACTGCCGTCTCTCCTGAGAGTCGGCGGCGAGCTTCGCATCGAGAGGAATCCGGGTCTCGAATCCCTGGCGGGCATGCCCATGCTGGAGGCGGTCGGGGTGCGCGGAGGCACGATCGTGATCGAAGGCAACGAGCGGCTGCCGAAGTCGGAGATCGATGCGTTCGAGGAGAGGGTGGGGCCGAACTGATCTCGCAGCGCAGGGGACTGCGCAGGCCCTCGTCCGTACAAGTGCACGAGGGCGCCTCTCCCGTACCGGGCCGATCCGTCGGCTACCGGGAGTAGCTGCCGCCCACGTGATCGTAGGGGTCCTGGCCCTCGGCGAGGGCCTCGCGGTAGCGCGACTGCTCGATGAACGATTCCAGGCCCTGGACCACGTGCTGCTGGAAGTCGCGCGTGGAGAGGATCCCCACGGCCCGGCCGTCCTGCACCACCGGCAGATGGCGGAAGCCCTTCTTGCGGATCAGCTCGGCACAGTCGCGCACGTGTTCGCCGGGACTCACGCTCACCGGGTCGCCGGTCATGACCGATTCCACGGTGGTCGTCTCGGGATCGAGGCCCGGCGCCACCACACGGCCCAGCAGGTCCCGCTCGGAGAAGAGCCCGGAGAGCGCGCCCTTCTCGGTCACGACGAGCACGGCACCCACGCCGTTCTCGTCCATCTGCCTCGCGACGTCGCGAATGGTCGCGTCGGGTCCCGTGGTGACGAGCACGGTCTTCATGAGTCGTTCGATCAATGCCATCGCTCTCTCCTCTCTCTGTCCCTTTGCTCTGGCTCTTCGCTCTGCCGGCCGTGCCTGGGACACGACCTCGATCTGCAGAAGGCTCCCGGCTCGGGAAGCGGCGCGGCAAGGGGAACGGACTCGGCCCCGCGAGTGGAAACCCTTCGCCCGCTCGCCGCCCACTTCGAAGCATAGCCCGCGAGCGAGGAGATCATCGGGCGACCCTCCGAGTCTACGAGAGCGTCTCTCGGGTGCCACCAACTCAGGGCGGAGCCCAGCGATGCCCACGGGAAGCCCGACGACGACCCGGGGCCGTCGCCGAGAGCACGCAGCTCGAATGGCTTCCTGGCCGCGCCGCCGGGCCCCGTCCGCATGTCGAGGGGCCCGGCCAGTCGGCTATCGGCTGGGTGCGGTCGCCGTCCCGACGAACGCGCCGACGGTCGCCATCACGCCCGTGTACAGGAAGACGATCGCGGGTACGAAGCGGACCCAGCCGGTGACTTCCTGGCCGAAGGCCACGCCCGTGAAGGCGGCGGCGATCAGTGTCATGCCGACCGCCATGGTGAGCGCGCCCACGAGCGTCCGGTGAAGGCCGCCGCCGCCGACCCGGCCGGCGACGAAGCCTCCGATGATGGGTCCGAGCGGTCCGAGCACGAAGTGGAGAAGTGGGACGGCGACACACAGAATCGACACCACCAGGCCGACGAGGCCGGCCACGATGCCCGCGAAGACGCCCAGTCGCTCGAGCGGAGGCGGCTTGGCCGATCCAGCCGGCGGAGGCGAGGAGCCCATCGCATCAATCTACCGCGGCTTGCACCCTTGGGACATGCAGCGTCCTGATGCTCGCGTCGGGGGCACGGCTCCGGTTCGGGCACGCCATCCGGTCGTCGACCGTCTCGAAGGCGCCGCTCGCCCCTGGCTTCAGCCCGATCCGCGCGCCCGGGCGAGCAGGGCGAGGGCGCCCAGGAAGACCGGGAAGGCCGGGAGGCTGAGCGCGAGCTGTACGAGGCGCAGGCGGTGGTTGCGGGTGTCTGCTTCGCTGAACAGGCTGACCCAGCCGTAGAGGGCGATCGCGGCCCACCCCAGCAGGCCCGTGCCGCTGCAGGCGACGAGGGCGCCGAGCAGGATGCCCGAGGCGTCGCGCTCGGCGACGGCCGCCCAGGCAAGGGCGAGCCCGATCCAGGCCAGCCAGCCGAGCGCCGCCAAGGCCACGAGGGCGACGTGCACCGCGCGGCTGCGGACCAGCCGACCGGGCAGCCAGCGGGCGGCCCGGCGTGGGGCCAGGAGGCAGAGGGCGAGGGGCAGGGCGAAGGGCGCCGCCGCCCACGCGACGGCGACGGCGTTGCCGCCCAGGTCGAAGAGCGGTGGCTCCGAGGCGCTGCGCAGCATGCCGGGGGCGACCAGCAGCGCGATGGGCGCCACGAACACCGCTGCGGCCAGGCGCCGCTCTGCCGGGTGCTTCACGAAGCGCCAGACCGCCGCGAGCATGCAGGCGAGCTGGACGGGGGCCGTGAGGAAGATCCAGTACACGACCCCGAGGCCGGGCTCGCGCGCCAGCAGCCACGGGCCGATCCAGAGCCAGCCGAGCAGGAGCTCGACCGTCAGGAGAGCCCCGAGGAGTCTGCCCGACACCCTGCGCCCCGCGCCCGGCTACTCGGGGGCCGCCGCCGCGTGGGTGGGGCGATGGGCCGCCACGGCGCCGCTGGTCGGGTCGACGAGGAAGATGCGATCGGGTCCGCCGGCTTCGCCCGCTTCCGCCAGCGCCGGCAGCAGCAGGACGAGCTTCCCCGAGCTCGCGAGGAGCTGCGCGCGCTCGCTGTCGCCCTCGGCCACGGGGATGGCGGGCGAGAGGGCGAGCTCTCCCAGCAGCGCGCCGGACCGGTTGAAGCGGTGGAGCGACCCGAGCTCGCTCGCGCGCCGCCGCGCGTCGAGGGCGTAGAACACCTCGCGCTCGGGCAGATAGGCGAGGCCGGCGATCGGCAGGTCGCGGATCTCGCTGGGCAGCTCCTCCCAGGCCGAGGTCTCGGGGTCGTAGCTGAAGAAGCGGGTGTAGACGTGGGACGTCACGACGACCACGCGGCCCGCCCGGGCGTCGAAGGCCAGACCCTTGGGCCAGGAGAAGTCGAGGCCCGGGTCGACGGCGATCTCGATGAAGGCGCCGCTCGACGGCGAGAGCGCGCCGAACCCGTGCTGGGTGAGGGCGAAGGTGCGGCCGCGCTCCGGGTCGTGGGCTACGTGGCGGACACCGCCCCGCACGTCGCGGGCGGAGCGGGCCAGCGGTCCGGCGAGCGTGAACTCCGCCAGGGTCGTGGTGGTGGAGTGGGGCGCGGCGCGCGAGACGAGCAACGCGTGAAAGGGAGCGACGGCGTCGGCGGCCACCTCGGACGGTGCGAAGCGGGCGATGCGCTGGCGCGCCTCGGCCCGGCGCTCGTCCTGCTCGACCGCCGCGCGCTTCGCCTGGGTGGCGATCGCCGACACGCAGCTGCTGAACCCGACCACCACGAGACACAGCATCACCAGCGTCGATGCGGCCGTGAACCTCCGCAGGTTCCGGGAGGTCGTGAAGAAGAGCCCGTAGACCAGGCTCCCGAGGCCCCACGTGAGGAGGATGGCGACCGAGACGAGGACCTTCGTCTCGCGCTCGCGGTCCGACTCGATGCAGTCCACCAGGGACCAGACCGGCTGGAGCAGGCAGAAGAGCGAGGAGAGCGCGGTGACCGCGACGAGGGTGAAGAGGCTCAGGCCCGCGAAGACTTCGGGCATCTCACACGTCCAGCTCGCGCACGCCCTTCGCCTCGCGCCGCTTCTCGACGAGGCCGCGGATCTGGTCGCGCAGCATCTCGGCGCCGGCGATCGCCCGCAGGCGAAGCTCCGGGTGGCTGCGGTCGGAGGTCATCAGCACCACGTGGGCGCGGCCGAAGGGCCGCAGGTGGAGCGGCATCTCGAGGCGGGAGTCCTTCACGCGGTACAGCTCCACCTCGTCGATCCGCTTCGACAGGACGCCGGACGCCACCTGGAGCCGCTCGTTGGTGAGCGTGTACTTCGTGCAGGCCAGCTCGAGCCAGCGCCACGCGGCCACGAAGACCGGGACCACCAGCCAGAGCAGGAGTCCACACACCGCGAACGTGCCGAGTTGATCGACCGGAGAGGGCCGGCCCTCCCAGACGATGGTCTCCGCGTCCATTGCCTTCCTCCCGATTCTTCCCTGGGAGCCTTCGGATGGCCGGTCGGTGGACTTGAACCGGGGGCGGGAACGTCGGGCGGACCGGTGGCGTCCGGCGGCGGAGCCTTCGAGCCGAGGCCGACCCGGCGAGCGCCGCTAGGGCAGGGGGAGCCCGCCCGTTGCGTTCGACACCGCACCTCCCAGGTCCCGGGTCAGGTCCTCCGCGAGATCGCCGGTGAGGTCCCCCGTGAGGTCCCCCGTCAGGTCGCTCGTCAGGTCGCCGGTGAGGTCTCCGGTGAGGTCGCTCGTCAGGTCCCCTGTGAGGTCGCCGGTGAGATCGCCCACGAGGTCCCCGGTGAGGTCGCCGGTCAGATCGCCCACCAGGTCTCCGGTGAGGTCGTTCGTGAGATCACCGGTCAAGTCGCCCACGAGGTCCCCGGTGAGGTCGCCGGTGAGATCCCCCACGACGTCTCCGGTGACGCCTCCGACCAGGTCGCCTGTGAGGTCGCCGGTGAGGTCGCCGGTGAGGTCACCGACCGCGCCCCCGATGTCGGCGACGGCGCCACCCACCTGGGCGCCGAGGGCGCCGGTGATCTGCTCGGCGGCGTCGAGCCCCGTGTCCACCAGCGAATTCGTCGCTCCGTCCACCAGGGCGGTGGAGGCGCCGGCCACCTGCACCAGGGTGTCGTCCACGACCGGAAGCAGCCCGCCTGCGGCGATCAAGGGGTCCTCGAGGTCCCCGGGAAGCAGGTCGGCGACGAGGTCCAGGGACACGTCGGGGATCTCCAGCGAGGGCTCCGGCAGCGGGGCCGGCAGGTCGACGACCCGCGGCGGCGGCTCGGAAGGGGCACCGGCCGGCGGGTCGTCCGAAGGCGCTCCGACCGGCGGCGGCTCCTGATCGGGAGTCTGTCCGTTGGAATCATTCCGATTCGAGGGGCCGGTCGCGCCGTCCGAGCCTCCCGAGCTCGCGATGCGGGCCGCCGTCGGCATCGCCGCCCGGGGTGTGCCCACGTCGAAGGCGTGGGGCGTGCCTCGGGTCGCGGACACCGCGGGTCGGGCGCCGGCGGGCGTCTCGGCGGCGCCGGTCTCGGCCGACGCGTTGCGGGTCGTGGCCGCATCGCGCCACGGCGCTTCGTGGATCTCGGGCAGGTAGGAGACGACGTCGAAGCCCAGGGCCGCGGCGATCGCCGCCATGGCCGCTACGGGGCCGTAGCGCAGCCACCGAGGGCCCGTCCCCGACACCGGTCCCCGGGTCGTCTCGTCGCCGCTGGCTCGCTCGTGGGCCGTCGGATCTCCCATCGGATGAGACCTCCATTCGCATGGCCGGAACGCGTCCGGCGCGTGAGCAGTCCCTTCCGAGTCCCCCTCCGAGCCTCGTCAGTCGACTCCGTCGATGGGCGATTCCGGGTTCGCGGGCGCCTCGTTCGCCAGGGTCGGCCGAGCCCGGAATGCCTCCGACGGTTCCTTCGGCACGTCGTCTCGGGGACTTGAGCTTCATGGGGTCCGAGGCGCGAGATTGCGCGCCGCCTGCACGCCGGCTTCCGATCCCAGGAGCGAAGCTGCCGCAACGCGGGGCGGCGGGCCGCAGCTAGCGGCCGAGGGCGAACGTGAGGTAGACGCCGAGGATGTTGCGGTCGTAGTCCAGCGACTCGACGTTCGACCGGTTGTGCCGGTAGTGGTACCGGAACTCCAGGTTGACGGACTCGCCCAGGTCGCGCTCGAGCGAGAGGTGCACCTGCCACACCCGGTCACGACGGTGGATGCCCAGGGTCCAGTACTGCTGCCCGGCGGTCACGGAGCGCAGGTCGGGAAGGGTGGAGCGGTCTTCGAACGGGCGGTACGTGAAGCTCGAGCCGCCGTCGAACACGAACTGGAGGGGCAGCAGGATCCGCAGCGCCGCGCTGGCGGTGTGGGACTGGTAGCGGCTGTCGCGCCCCTGGGCGAAGAAGCGCTGGTAGGCGTAGGCTGCGCGGAGGTGGCCGGGCACCCAGGGCAGGGGCCAGACGTGGGCGGCGCCCGCGACGAACCCGGGACCGTCGCGGTCGAGCCGGTCCTTCTCGTTGATGCCGGGCGGTCCGCACACCACCACGTCGGGGGGACAGGACGAGCCGGGGGCGCCGGTTCCGTCGTCCACGTCCTGGGAGCGGGCGAGGTAGTCGTAGTGGTAGGCGCTCCCGAACACCTCCGACGTGCCCGCGCCGCCCCACACGTGGGTCAGCGACCCGGTGACCGTGTTGTGGCGGAGCAGCGGCTCTTCGTCCACCCAGGCGTAGCCGAAGTCGTATCGCAGCCGCGCTCGCGTCACCGGCGACAGGCGCCGCTCGAGCCACAGCGAGCCCTTGGGGTAGAGCAGGTCGAAGTCGTCGAGGTCGTGGTGGGCGTTGCCGTTGAAGCTGGCCCCGATGCCCGCCGACCAGAAGCCGTCGCTCCAGAACACGGCGCCCGAGTCGAAGCGCCAGGAGCCGCGGACATCGCGCTGGCCGCTGGAGTTGGCGACCAGGGTCGGGTCGTTGGGGCGCAGGGTGACGTTGTCGTCCCATTCGAAGCCGCCGGTCAGCTTCAGCCACCAGCGGCCGCTCCCCGGGACCGGCGGATACGCGCTGGAGTCGTCCTCCGCCTGGCGGGCCCAGACGCTTCCGGGCGAGCTCTTGCGCACGTCCTCCAGCCGGTCCGCCGCGCGATCGCGTTCGCCCGCGCGCGCCCAGGCGTGGGCCGCGTAGTACGAGGCGATGGGACCGACCTTCTCCGAGTCCAGCGCGGTGGCCTGGTCGAGGGCCGCGGCGGCGGTGCGGGCCTCGCCCAGCTGGAGCAGCAGCAGGCCGCGATAGAGATGGGTCTCGGCCCGCTCGGGGTCGGCCGACTCCAGGGCCTCCCGGGCACCGTCGAGATCGCCGGTATGGAAGCGCGCGATGCCCAGATAGAGCGAGAGCTGGGGATCGGCCGGGCTCGAGGTCGAGAGCGCCTCGGCCAGGGTCGCGGCCTCGGCGTAGCGCTTGGTGCGCAGCAGGCACTGCACCCGGATCCGGTCGATCCGCGGGTCGGATCCGGGCGACTGCTCCTCCGCCAGCAGCGGCAGCGCCTCCTCGCAGCGCCCGGCCGCCGCCAGCTCGAGCCCCTTCGACAGGTCGTCCGCGGAGCCCGCCGCCGCGCTGGCGGAGACACAGGCCACCACCAGCGCGATCCAGGCGTGCTGGAGGCTCGATCGCACCCGGAACTTCTCCCTTCTGGACGCGTGGACGCCCTGCATTCGCGTCGGATGGACCGTGGGGCTTCTTGACCCGGAATCGGGGCCGCTGCAGCCGCGGCGGGCGCCGATCACGCGTCCCGGGGCCCGTCGCCGGATGCGTCGGGTGCGCGCTCGGCCGCGGGGTCGGCCGCGCAGAGAGGAAGGGAGACCGTGAACCGGCTGCCGCGGCCGGGCTCGCTCTCCACGTGCACCTGCCCCTCGTGGGTCTCGACGATCTCCTTCACCAGTGCCAGCCCGAGCCCGGTGCCGCCGATGCTGCGGGTGTCGGCGCCGTCGGCCCGGTAGAACTTGGTGAAGAGCTTCGAGACGGTCTCCTGCGCCATGCCGATGCCCTCGTCCTCCACGGACACGCGCGCGAGGCCTGCGTCCGCCGCCGCGACCACGCGCACGCAGCCGCCGTCGGGCGAGTACTTCACCGCGTTCGAGAGCAGGTTGAGCAGCACCTGGCGGATGCGGTCGGCGTCGATCCGGACCGGGAGGGGCTCGGTCTCCTCCGTCCACTCGAACGAGTGGCCCTCGTGGCTGGTGCGGAACGTGTCGAACACTTCCTTCGCGATGGGTCGGAGGTCGGCCCGCTCGTACTCGTAGTCGAGGGCGCCGGCCTCGAGCCGCTGGAGGTCGAGGAAGTCGTCGATGAGGCGGCCCAGGCGCCGGATCTCGCCGTCGATGATCCCGAGGAAGTGCCGGCGCTTGTCCGGCGTGTAGTCGCGGAACAGCAGGAGCTCGACGAAGCCGCGCATGCTGGCCAGCGGGGTCCGCAGCTCGTGGCTCACCGTGGACACCAGCTCGTCCTTCAGGCGTTCGATCTGCTTGCGCTCGGTGATGTCGCGCAGGTGGGCGGTGAAGATGGGACGGTCGCCGGCGTGGATGGGCGTGACGGCGACCTCGATGGGGAAGGTGTGACCGTCGGCGTGCCGGGCGGTCCGCTCCACGCGTCCCGGTCGCGCCAGCTTTCCGGTCTCGAGATAGCGCTGGAAGCCGGCCACGTGGGCCTCGCGCTCGTCGTCCGGGACGATGAGATCGTCGACCACCCTCCCCAGCACCTCGCCGCGCGGGTAGCCGAAGGTGTGCTCCGCGGCCGGGTTGAACTCCAGGATCCGACGCCGGTCGTCCACGGTGACGATGCAGTCCAGGGCCGACTCGAGGATGGCCTGCTTGCGGGTCTCGCTGGCGCGCAGGGCCTGCTCGGCGGCCTTGCGCCGGCAGAGCTGCAGGAGCGTGGCGCCCAGGCGCTCGACGAACGGCAGCGAGGTGTCCTCCAGGTCGCGTTCGCGGGAGGACAGCAGCACCGCCACGCCGTCCACGCCCGACGCGTCGCCGACCGGGATGGCGAGCGCGCTGCGGAACCCGTGGCGCTCGGCGAGCGCGCTGCAGTCGGGCTCCTTGGAGACGTCCTGGATGACCCGGGGTGCGCCCAGGCCCCAGGCGCGGCCGGCGAGGCCCGTCCCCTTGCCGAAGGTCTTCGTGGCGACGCGCTCGGCCAGCTCGACCCGCTCGGGCCGGTCGTCGCAGAACGTGCCCGCACAGCGCAGCACGCCGAACTCGGGATCCTCCCACCAGAGCTCGCCGTACTCCCAGTGGAGGTCCCGGCACAGGATGCCCAGCGCGGCGGTGCGGGCCTCGGGCTCGCTCCTGGCCTCGGCCACGGCGGAGGCCAGGCGCGAGAGCGTGGATCGCTGGGCGTCCTCGCGCATCCGCTCGCTGACATCGCGGCCCACGGCCTCGACGGCCTTGGCCACGCCGTCGCCCCCTTCGAGGCGCAGCGTCACCTCGTACCAGTGGGGCCGGCCGCCGCGGTCCAGCAGCACGATCGACTCGTGTCGCACCGAGCGGTGGGCCACGATCTTGCCCAGCGCCTCGCGGGCCTGCTGCCGCGCGTCGGGCGCCAGGAGCTCGTCGATACTGCGGCCGATGAGCTCCGCCCGGGTCCAGCCCAGGGTCCGGGCCCCGGCCTCGTTCACGTCGAGCAGCCGGCCGTCGAGATCGTGGCGGTAGCTGAGGTCGTGGGCGTCGTCCACGAACTCGCGGTGGCGGTCGCGCAGCGTCGAGTACTCGCGCTCCAACGCGTCCTGGTCGCGCTCGCGGGCGCGAAGCTCTTCTTCCAGCGCGCCGAGGGCCGCCTGGCGCTCTCGGAGGTGTCGCAGCAGGCGGCGCGAGCGCCAGTCGGAGATCTGGAACTGGACGAGGCAAAGGAAGGTGAGCGAGCCCACCGCGACGCCGAGCCAGCGCAGGCGGTGGTCGCCCGCGGCGGTGATCTCCGGGAGACGCTCGCGCACGAGCGCGACCCAGGCTTCGGACTCGCCCAGCAGCGAGGGCCACGCGGAACGCACCTCGCCCGACAGCAACACCAGCGCCGCACCCACCCCCACGGCGAACGCCAGGGCCAGGCCTCCGCGCCGCCGCGGCGGGTTCTCGCGGTCTGCGCCGGTCACGTGCTGTCGTCGGGAGGTCGGGTCATGACGTCTCGCGCTCGTGGGTGAGCGCCTCCTCCGCCCGCGCGAGCAGCGCCAGCGGACTGAACGGGACCGGACGGCTTCGCGAGATCGCGGCGGATTCCCAGGCGCGCGGCACGCCGCTCGCGGGCTCGGGGCATCCGCCGCTCGGCAGGACGACCGGCCGGGCCACGGGGCCGGGCCACCGGGGCCCGGCCGTCGAATCGTCCGCCCCGGCGCCGCGCTTGAGGGGCGGTGGATGTCCCCGGAGGGCTCAAGTCGAGGCGCCGAGCGCCGATTCAGCCTGCGCACCCGTTTGCCGCGGACTGCAGGAGGGCCCCTGGATTGACGTTGGGACGCCTGCTGGTCGTCGAAGACGATCCGCACTTCGCCGAGTTCGTGACCGAGGTGGCCGAGGGGCTCGGCTTCGAGGTCGGCCGGGCCGCGTGCGCGGAGGACGCGGTGGGCGCCTTCGAGGCCTTCCAGCCGACCTTGATCCTGCTGGACCTCACCATGCCCGACGGCGACGGGGTGTCGATCCTCCGCGAGCTCGCGCAGCTCGGCGCGAAGGTCGACATCGTCGTGTGCAGCAGCGTCGACGCGCGCCTGCTGCGCAGCGCGCTGCGTGTCGGCGAGCAGCTGGGCCTGCGCGTCCTGGGCTCGTTGAGAAAGCCCGTCGGATTCGACCAGCTCGAGGCGACGCTGCGCGGACACCTGGCCACCCGCCCGTCCATGGGCTCCAACGACATGCGCCGGGCCCTCGAGAACGACGAGTTCGAGCTCCACTGGCAGCCCAAGGCGACCCTGGCCACCGGCGCCGTGGCGTCCGCCGAGGCGCTCTTGCGCTGGGAGCCGCCCGAGGGACCGCAGATGGGTCCGACCGAGTTCATTCCCATCCTCGAGGAGGCCGGGCTCATCGACTCCGTGACGTTCTGGGTCATCGACGAGGCGGTGCGTCAGGTGGAAGCGTGGCGGCGCGAGGGCATCGAGATCCGCGCGGCCATCAACCTGTCGGCGTGCAGCCTGGCCGACCTGTCCCTACCGGACCGCTGCGCCGAGGTCGTCGCAGCGCACGGGGCCGACCCGGAGCGCTTCGTGTTCGAGGTGACCGAGACGGGAATGATGGCGGACGAGCTGCGGGCGGCCGAGGTGCTCTCCCGACTCCGGCTCAAGGGCTTCGACCTCTCCCTGGACGACTTCGGAACCGGGTACTCGTCCCTGGCCAGGCTCCACGAGCTCCCCTTCACCGAGCTGAAGATCGACCGCTACTTCGTCAGCGGTCTGGGCACCTCCGACGATTCCGAGGTGCTGGTGCGCTCGATGACCGATCTGGCCCACAACCTCGGGCTGGAAGCCTGCGCCGAGGGGATCGAGACCGACGAGATCTGGCGGCAGGTCTGCGCGCTGGGCTGCGACACCGGCCAGGGCTACCACCTGAGCCAGCCGGTGCCGGCGGCGGACTTCGCGCGCTGGCTCGAGCAGCGCAGGCCCTGAGCCCCCCCCGCGCCTACGTCCACACCCAGTCCGGACTCGACACCTCGGCCACCGCGTCGTGGGGATGCAGGCTCTCCCGGTGCTCCACCCGGACGCGATGCGCGGTGATGCGGGGGTCCGCAGCCAGGGCGGCGGCGACCTCCCTGGCTGCGTCCTCGCAGAAGAGCGGCCGGGCGCCGCTGCGCCGAGCGAACTCCTGCTCGTCCACCCGCTTCACCACGGCCTGCACCGGTGTGCCGAGGGCTTCCTCCACGAGGTCGATGAGCTCGCGGGGGGCGAGCGGGTCCGCCTGGGGGTCGATCTGGACGCCCACCTCGGCCGAGCTCCGCTGGCTGTGCGGAACGGGAAGCAGCCCGTCCTCGCCGATCCAATCGAGCGCCTCGGCGATCGGGATCTCGTCGAGGTCGCGGAACCTCGACCAGAAGCTCGCCAGCAGGGCGTCGCGGCTGAGCGCCTGCGCGCACGGGCAGGTCGAGGAGTAGGTGATGGTGGTTCCCAGGGCGAGGCGAACGGAGTCGCCGGGGTCGAGGCGACCGGACCAGGAGAACGGATAGATCCTCCGCCCCGCGATTGCGCTCAGCAGGGAAGTGCGGGTGATCGGATGGGAAGTGCGAATGTGCACCTCGGCCGAGCGGCTGAGCGAGCCCTGGTCGCTGCGCAACTGCCGCAGCAGGCCTTCGAGCAGGCGCGGCGTCAGCTCGCCGCCCGAGAGCGCCCGCTCGAGGGCCAGGACCATCCGGGACATGTGGATTCCCTTCGCCCGGGGGTCGTCGAGGTCGACGAAGGCGTCCACCCGGGCGGGCAGCTGGAAGGGCGCCGGGTCCCCGGGCAGGCGGACGACGGTCTCGATGCCGGTCATGCCCACTCGGTCGAGGCGCCCGCTCGCGCGCGGACGCCCGTCCAGGGCGACGTCGGGGAGCGTGGCGCGGGAGGTGTCGAGGGAAGGGAAGGGGGAGCCGTTGCTCCGGAGCTCCGCGCTCATTTCGACTCCAGGGGCAGGGCTTCCAGGACCGCCGCGACCACCCGATCGCAGCGCTCGGCGCCGAAGGGAAAGGCGTCGGCCTTGGCGCCGTCGAAGTCGCGCACCAGGCGTTCCCGCAGCAGCCCGCGCGCCCGGTGCAGCCGCGTCTTGACCGTGTTGGGCTCGACGTCGAGGGTTGCGGCCGTCTCCTGGACGCTCAGGCCCTCGACCTCGCGCAGGATGTACACGCCGCGATAGCGGTCGGGAAGCTCGTCGATCGCGCCTTCGAGCAGGTGACCCAGCTCGCGACGCGCGCTCTGGCGCTCGGGGTCCTCGGTCCGGGTGCCCCAGACCCGTTCGCGGTCTCGATCCATCGGGACCTCCGGGTCGCGCGAATCCAGGGCGACCACCTTGGCCCGCCGCCGCCGGCGATCCAGCGCGCGGTTGACCGCGATGCGGGTGAGCCAGGTGGAGAACCGCGCGCGACCCTCGAACTCGGCGAGGTTCCTGTACGCCGAGAGATATGCATCCTGGAGGACATCCTCCACCTCGGCCTCGTCGCGCAGGATCGAGCGCACCGCGCGATACAGCCGCTGGTTGTGGCGTCGCATGAGGATCTCGTAGAGGGCGGAGTCGCCTCCGAGAACCCGCTGGACGACCTCTTCGTCGGTCAGCGGGGAGTCTGGCGCCGCCTGCCGCGCTCTCGTCCCCGCCAGGTTGGTTTCGGTCATGGTCCCCTCCTTTCCCCCATTGGACGCAGGATGCACCCCGAGGTTCCCGGGAAATGGCCCGGCCAGCGGCCCGGGAACCGATCGCAGGGTGCTGCGTCCGATGCACGCGGCTCCCAGCTGCAGAAACGGAGAAATGGGCAATGGCAGAAACGGAGGAATGGGCAATGAACACGCGAGAATTCTCTTTCGATTCCAACGCGCCGGTGTCCCGGCGGAGCTTCCTCGGCGGGGCGACGTCGGCGACGCTGTCGGCCGCCGCGATCGGGCTCCTGGCGGGCGCGCCCTCCCTGGTCTCCCGGAGCGCGCGGGCCGAGACCGGGGAGCAGGACATCCGCATCCTGAACACCGCGCTCGCCGCCGAGCACGAGGCCGTGGCCGCCTACCAGGTGGGGGCGGGGAGCGGGCTCCTGCGCAAGCCGGCGCTGGACCTGGCCGTCCGCTTCAAGGGCCAGCACGAGGAGCACGTGGACCTGCTGGCCGCCACCGTCTCCAAGCTCGGCGGTGCGCCGACCGGGGCGAAGGCGAGCTACACGTTTCCGGTCGCGTCGCTGAAGAACGAGGAGGACGTGCTGCGCTTCGCCGCCGGGCTCGAGAAGGGCGCGGTCAGCGCCTACCTCGGCGCCGTTCCGATCCTCGGCAGCGGGGAGCTCGCCCGGGCGGCCGCCAGCATCCTGGGTGACGAGGCCATGCACTGGGCGGTCCTCCGCTACGTGCTGGGCGACGACCCGGTGCCCCACGCCTTCGTGTCGTGAGGGCGGTCGTCGCGCTCGCGGTCCTGGCCTCGGCCGGCCTGCTCTTCGGGGGCCGGGTCGGGGCGGGGCCGCCGCTGGGAGTCGACGAGGTCGAGCGCGGACGCGAGATCTACGAACGCTGCGCGGCGTGCCACTCGCTCGACCGGGACCGGGCGGGGCCCCGTCACTGCGGGCTCTTCGGACGGCGCGCCGGGAGCGTTCCCGGTTTCCCGTACTCCGAGGCCATGCGCAGCTCCGGGATCGTCTGGAGCTGGGAGACCCTCGATCGCTTCATCGCGAATCCCCTGGATACCGTACCCGGCACCTACATGGGCTATGCGGGGATCCCGGACCCGCTGGAGCGCGCGCAGCTCCTGGCCTTTCTCCGGGCGGCCGCTAAGGGCGAGCGCTGCGCGGAGTGAGGGTGGGGCGGGGCGACGGCCTCACCGGCGGGCGGCGCCCTTGCCCGCGCGCTCCCGCCCCCCGTCGGACACGGCGCGGCGCAGGTCCGAGGGGCGCACCAGCAGGTCCCCCACCGTGGTGGCGTCGAGCTCGGCCAGGAAGGCATCGCGGGCGCGCCCGAGGAGCGGCGCCAGCCGGCACGCCACCAGCAGCGGGCACGTGTTCGTGTCGCGATCGAAGCACTCGACGATGTCGAGCTGAGGCTCGAGCCGCCGGATCACCTCTCCCACCGTCACGTTCGCCGTCTCCGGAAGGAAGTGCACGCCCCCGGACGGGCCGCGGCGGGTCTCCAGCCAACCCTGACGACACAGCTCCTGAACCACCTTCAGCAGATGGTTGCGGGAAACCCCCAGCGCGCGCGCGATCTCGGCCGAGGGCAGCGTGCGGTCGGGCTGCGCGCCCGCGTACATCAGGACGCGCAGGCCGTAGTCGGCGTATTGGGTGAGTCGCACGCTTCCACTCCGGGGCTCCCCGGCCCTTGACGAGCATCGGTCGTCTAATGTAGTAAATCAAATACCACAATAGATCAGTCCCCCCCACGCGCCCCGTTGAATCGGAGGATCGACCATGAGAGCCCGTTCGCGCCGCCGTCCCGGTATCTCCGTGTGGGTCGTCCTGATCGCCGGCCTGCTCGGTCCCGGCGCGGCGCCGGCTGCCGACCTCCTCGCCGAGCAGGGCTGCACCGGCTGTCACGCCACGTCCGCGCCCGCCGACGGCGAGCGCAGCCTCGCGGACTGGGTCGGGCGCAAGGCGCCGGACCTCTTCTACGCGGGCGCCAAGTTCCGGCCCGAGTGGCTGCGCCGCTGGCTCGCCCGTCCCACGCGGATCCGCCCGGCGGGCATGGCGCCCACCCAGCACACCCGCACCGTGGACGGCCAGGACGAGCTGGTGGCCGACGACCTGCCCGAGCATCCCCGGGTGGCGGAAGACGACCTCGACGCCGTGGTCGAAGCGCTCGTCGCGCTTCGCTGGGGTGGCGATCGACTTCCCGAGTCGCTGCCGTCCGCTCCGCCGGTCCCGCCCATGCTCGCCCGCCTCAACTTCGTGAAGTTCAAGGGCTGCGGCTCCTGCCACATGGCTCCCGACGACTTCGGCGGCTTCTCCGGGCCCCAGCTCTACACCGTGGCGCACCGCCTGCAGCCCGGGTTCCTGTGGAGCTACATCGCGGACCCCCAGGCCTGGGATCCGCTGGCGCCCATGCCCGGCTACGGCCTCCGCCCGGTCGAGGTCGGGAAGCTCGTCCAGTACCTGAACCTGCTCGCAGAGGAGTCGAACGATGCGGCGGATCGCTGAGCTCTCGTGCCTGGCCGTGACGGCCCTCGCCCTCTCGTCGGTCCCCTCCGCCGCGGCGGAGTCGACCGACGGAGCGCTCCTCTACCGGACGTACTGCACGGCCTGTCACGGCCTGGAAGGCAACGGACGAGGCATCAACACGAAGGACATGGCGGTGCAGCCCCGGGACCACACGGACTCGCGTGAGATGGGCGCGCGCACCGACGACGAGCTCTTCCGGGCCATCTCGGGCGGCGGACCCGCGGTGGGCAAGTCGGTGCTGATGCCGCCCTGGGGCGCGGTCCTGTCCGACGACCAGATCTGGGCGCTCGTGGCCCACCTGCGCAAGCTCTCGGGGACGGCGGCCGGCGGCGGCAGCGCCTCCGCCGCGACCAGGGCGTCGGCCGACCCGGCGCCCGGGGCGTCGGAGCCGCCGGCCGCCAAACCGCCCCCGCGCCTCGCGCTCTCCGGGGGCGGCGACCCCGAGAACCCGCCGCCGCCTCCGGACTCGGTGAAGGCCCGGTATCCCGGCGCGAAGACGCATCACTTCCAGCTCCGGGTGGAGGAGCGCCTGCTGTCGGTGGCGCCGGGCTTCCAGGCGAAGGTCTGGGCCTTCAACGGCCAGGTGCCCGGGCCGCTGCTGCGCGTTCGCGAGGGCGACGAGGTGATCGTCGACCTCTCCAACCTCTCCACCATGGAGCACACCATCCACTGGCACGGCATGCACCAGGTCGGATCGTGGCGCAGCGACGGCGTTCCCAACATCACCCAGCGCGCCGTCCCGCCCGGCGGGTCGTTCCGGTACCACTTCATCGCCACGCGACCGGGGACGCTCTGGTACCACTGCCACGTCAACGTGCCCGAGCACGTGGGGCTCCGCGGCATGTGGGGCCCGCTCATCGTCGATCCTCGCGAGCCGCTGCCGATCGAGCAGGAGGTCACCAAGGAGGCCCTGCTCATGTTCTCGGGCTGGAGCTCGGAGGCCGCGGACCGCTACGGCGTCGGTGGCCACCCCAACGAGCCCCTCGACTACTACTCCATCAACGGCAAGTCCTTCCCGCTCACGCAGCCGCTGCGCGTGAAGGAGGGTGACGTGCTGCGCCTCCGACTCTTCGCGGCGGCATCGGAGGTGGCCTTCCACCTCCACGGCCACGACATCCTGGTCACCCACAAGGACGGCCTGCCCCTGCCCGAGCCGTTCTACGCCGACGTGCTGGACATCGCCCAGGGCGCCCGATACGACGCCATCGTCCGCATGGACAACCCCGGCCTGTGGATCGACCACGACCACATCGAGCACCACGTGAGCAACGCCGGCAAGGCGCCGGGCGGCGCGGTGATGGTGGTCGAATACGAGGACATCGAGAAGCCCGACTGGTACGTGTGGAAGGACAAGCGCTACCAGCCCGACTTCTACCTCAGCGAGAGCATGGCCAGGGGATACGGACTCTTCGAGCAGCCGGCCTTCCGCGGCGAGGAGATCCCGATCGGGCGCTGAGGCGTCGCGTGAACCACCGACAGAACCCGGAGCCGCCGAAGGCTCCGACAGAGGATGGGAGGACGAGATGAGTGGAGCTCTCCGAGCGGCCGGTGTGCTGGTCGCCGCCCTGTGCCTGGGCCTCGGCCCGGCGATGGCCCGTGCGAAGACCGTCGAGGTGAAGATGACCGTGAAGGAGCTCGAGCTCGCGGTCGACAACCAGGGCACCCAGCAGAAGATGTGGACCTTCGGCGGAACCATCCCCGGGCCCCTGGTGCGCGTGACCGAGGGCGACGTCGTCGACTTCACGCTCCAGAACCACGAGTCCAACAAGAACAGCCACTCCATGGACTTCCACGCGGCCATCGTCGACGTCCTCGACGAGTTCGCGGAGGTGAAGCCCGGCGACAAGAAGCACTTCACCTTCGAGGCCCGGTACCCCGGCGTGTTCATCTATCACTGCGGCGCCTCGGCGATGGTCGAGCACATCTCCCGCGGCATGTACGGGGTGATCATCGTGGACCCGAAGTCCGGATACTCGGAGGCGTACCCGAAGCCCGACCGGGAGTACGTGCTGGTGCAGGGCGACCTGTTCGAGGAGGGCGCCTCGGTGGACCAGCGCCTGGACGGCGAACGCTGGATCGGGGCCCTGGTGAACGGAAAGGTCTTCCACTACGACCCCGTCCACGACGCCAACGCGAGCCTCGCCCTCCAGTCGAAGCCCGGAGAGCGGGTGCGCATCTACTACGTGAACGCCAACGTGAACGAACCGGTGGCGCTCCACCCGATCGCGGGCATCTGGGACCGGGTCTACGACCACGGCAACCCCCTGAACGTCTCCCACGGCGTCCAGACCTTCACGATCCCGCCGGCGTCCGGAGCCGTCTTCGACATCCTGCCGCCCGCGGGACGAGCCAGCAACAACGCGATCGTCGACCACGCCATGACCCGGGCCCTGCGCGGTGCGATCACCGTGATGATGAACCACGACGCCGCCGACCCCGAGCTCGGCCGCGGCCAGAACCTGATCCTGCGCTAGACGCGGAGCCCGTAGGAGGAGAGACGCGATGAGCCGTTCCGAAGCGATGCCGTTTCGATCCCGCGAGCCCGGCGCCGGGGGCGCTGGCGGCCTCCGCCGCGGCCTCGGCCGGCTCGCGCTGGCGGTCGCCGTCGCCGGGGGCGTCCTCTTCGGTCCCGGCCGGGTGGGGGAGGCGGAGGCCAACGATCTCGGCCGGCCCGACGCTCACGCTCCCATCGGCGTCATGGGCGACCACGTGCACGCTGCCGGCGAGTGGATGCTCTCGTACCGGTTCATGTTCATGCGCATGGACGGCAACCGGTCCGGCACCCACGACCGTTCCACCGGAGAGGTCCTCCGACCCGGCGGCGACTTCCTCGTGGCGCCCCTCGACATGGACGTGCAGATGCACATGCTCGGAGCCATGTACGCCCCCACGGACCGCGTGACCCTGACGGCCATGCTGCCGCTCCTCGTGAAGTCGATGGACCACCGCACGGCCCAGGGCGAGGAGTTCACCACGCGGAGCACCGGGCTGGCCGACGTCTCGGTCTCCGCCCTGGTGAAGCTGTTCGAGGTCGAGCACCACGAGGTCCACGCCAACCTCGGGGTGAGCTTCCCGACCGGCAGCATCGACCGCAAGGACGATACGCCGGCCTCGATGGGGGCGAACACCCAGCTTCCCTATCCCATGCAGCTCGGCTCGGGCACGGTCGACCTGTGGCCCGGACTCACCTACAACGGTCAGGTCGACCACTTCTCCTGGGGCGCCCAGGCGATGGGGACCGTCCGCCTGGGCCGCAACGACGAGAACTACCGGCTCGGCAACCGCTACGGACTGACCGGCTGGCTCGCCGCCCGCCCTCTCGGCTGGCTCAGCCTGGCCGGACGCGTGGCCTTCGACCAGTGGTTCGACATCGAGGGGAGCGACGACCGGATTCGGGGCGTGGAGATGATGGGCACCACGGTGCCGCCGGAGCAGGTGGTGCCCACGGCCGATCCAGACCGGCGCGCGGGCCGGCGCCTCCAGGTGGGACCCAGCCTCAATCTGTACGCGCCGAGCGGGCCGCTCAAGGGGACGCGCTTCGGCGTCGAGTTCCTCGTCCCCGTCTACCAGGACCTCGACGGGCCGCAGCTGCAGTCGTCCTGGACCTTGAGCGCCGGCTTCCAGTACTCGTTCTGAGAGAGGCGGGGGCCGCCGCCTCGACGGCCGCGACCGCCTCGGAAGGGCGAGAGGCCGGGAGAGGCGACGCGGGGCTCCTCCGCGTCGCGGTCAGGGGTTCGCCAGACCGGGATAGCCCTCGGTGTAGACCCAGTCGCGCGGCCGGGCCGGGGCGTGGCAGCCCAGGCAATCGGCGCGGTAGTCGGTGGCCACGTTCTTCGCCGGGTCGTCTCCACGGAAGAGGGCCCAGCCCCAGCCGTCGCCCCAGAGCGGATTCCCGTCGAAGCGACCTTCAGCGTCCTTCACCATCAGGAACCACTGGACCGTCGAGGTGGCGGAGGCGACATCCGCACCGGTCGTGTAGTCGGCGCGCCGATGGCGCACGATCTCCTTCACCAGCGCTGCGCCGTCGGGAAACCGTCCCGTCGAGCGGAAGGCGGCGACCGTCTCGGGCTGGGTATAGACGTGGTGGAATCCGGCGTTGTCCCCCGTCGGCACGAACCAGCTGCCGAGATGCACCATGCCCTCGGTTGCGGCCCGGGAGAACCGGAAGCGGCCGTCCTCGTCGACGAAACGGCGGAACCCGTCGAGGGTGGGGGCCGACTTCGAGGCCGCCACCGCCGGAGTCGAGCCCAGCTCGCCGAGAGTGAAGATCGCGGCGAGCGTTGCGAGGATGGCGAGAAGGAAGGGCGATCGAGAGAGCAAGGTCATCGGTCTTCTCCGAAACGAAGGGGAAACGAAGAGCGAAGGAGGGGCCGACGGGAGCGAAGCGGCGGCTGCCGTCGGCCGTGGGCACAAGAGCGAGGCGGGATCCCGGTCGCGCAGGGCCGGCCACTTGCGGTCGGCCTTCTCGATGTGGCGCGAGACGCCCTTCGACCGGATCTCCATGATGTCGGCGTCGAGGTTCGGGTAGAGGCGACCGTCCACGACCTTCCAGACGTGCGGGTCGCCCACGAACTTCTTTCCGACCGCGACACCGTAGGCGCAGTAGCCCCCGTAGGCGGGGCCGCTGCGGTCACAGCCGCCAGGGTCGGGAGGAGGACCATCCGATTCATCATGCTTTCGACTCCCTTGGTGGCGAGGCTCCCGGGGGTGTCCGAGACCTGCGGCCTGGCCCTCTGATGCGATGGGTGCGGGCGATCTTTCGTCGAATTCGGAGACGGGTTCGTCGAAGCCCGTGGGACGGTCGGGACTGGGGGCGATTCATCGTGGGGTAAGATCGGTCCGGTTCGTCGCGTCCAACGGAGGTCGACCTGGAGTCGGACCTGGAAGCCGCCGACCTGGAAGCCGCCGAGCTGGAAGCCGAGCTGGAAGCCGACCTGGAAGCCGACGTGGAAGTCGAGCTGGAAGCCGACCTGGAGCCCTTCGTGGATCTCGATTCCGCCGTCACAGCGCCGCGCGAGCGCAGCAACCAGGACTGGCTCCGGGAGCTGCGGGCCGGTGGGGCCGAGCAGGCGGCCGCCCTGCAGGCGATGCGAGGCTACCTCCTGCGCGCGCTGCCCGGCGCGCTCAGGGCCTACGGGACGGTGCCCGAGCACCTGCTCGAGGACGTCGTCCAGGATGCGCTGCTCCGCACCCTCGATCAGCTCGATAGATTCGAGGGGCGCAGTCGATTCACGACCTGGGTCACGACGATCGCGGTGCGGGTCGCGTTGACCGAGCTGCGCCGCCGCCGCTGGCAGGACGTGTCACTCGACGAGATGACCGCCGGCGCGGAGGTCGTACTGCCGAGCTCGCCGGATGGCGCCGCGGATCCGGAGCGGCAGGCGGCCCAGCGCGAGATCGTCCGGGTCCTGCACGACGTCCTCGACCGCGAGCTGAGCGAGCGTCAGCGGACGGCGATCGTCGCCGAGCTTCGCGGGATGCCTCAGGAAGAGATCGGCCGGCGCCTCGGCAGCACGCGAAACGCGATCTACAAGCTCGGGCACGACGCCCGCAAAAAGCTCAAGTTCGCGCTCGAGGCATCCGGATTCTCTGCCGACGAGATCCGTTCGGCCTTTCGATAGGAGGAGCATGCATGACGCTCGAAAGGAACCAGATCGAGAGGCTCCTCTCCGACGTCTCCCGGACCTGCGAGGAGGAGCCCGATTGTGGGGACTGCCTCGCGGGACTGGCCGAGTTCGCCGAGCTCCAGCTGGTTGGCGCCGGGATCCCCGAGGCGTTGCAGCGGATCCAGCAGCATCTCGAGATGTGTCCGGAGTGCGCCGAGGAGTACCAGGTGCTGCTCGAGATCGTCCGGGCTGCGGCGGCCGTCCCGCTCCGCTGACGGACGCACCGCGCGGATCGCTCTATGGTAGGGGCTCGAGACCGAACCGGTCGGAGGATCCCCTTGGCCCGTCTCACGCGCTCGTCGACCTTCGAGCGTCTGCAGAGCAGCCTCGTCGTGCTGGCCCTCCTCGCGAGCCCGGCCTGTCGGGACGAGACGCGGGAGCCTCCCGCGTCGCCCGTAGCGGGCGCCGAGCTGTGCGCGCGGGCGGAGAAGCGACTCGGAGAGGCGCGGGAAGAGCTGCGCGAGTCCATCGGTCACTACGGGCTCGTCTTCCCCGTCGAGCAGACGGAGATCCGGCGCTTCCTGGCCCGGATCAGGCTGCACCGGGACGGGCCCGACATCGTGATGGGGAGCCTGCAGGGGACCGAGCTTCACGGGGGCGGTGTCCTCGGCCTCATCGTGGACCACTGGAGGCCGGGAGGCCGGCGGCCGCGACTGGACGATCGCTACCCCTTCTCCTGGAGCCGCGGCCCGGTCGCCCTGGAGGAGATCTACCGGTCCCACAAGAGCCAGGTCTTCCTGCCGGTCCCCGGAACGCCGCGGGAGGAGATCGACGGCGCGCTCCCGGAATCGCCCCAGCTCGCGCGCATGCGCTTCGAGCACGCCGCGATGGGAGGCCGGGAGTCCAGCGAGGTCGATGCGTACACGTTCATGCGCCTGCTGCTGGCCTTCGAGCCCGACCCGGGGTCCGTCTGGACCAATCGCCTGGGCCAGCGGTTGAGCGTGGAACTGCTGCTGGATCACGCCTGGGACCACTACACGGTCGGGCGGTCGGCGGCCGAAGAGTCCGACGATCACTCGTACCTCCACCTCGTGGAGGTCCTCCTCGCCTATCACCGCTCCGGACGGTCCCAGCGCGACCCCGACGAGCTCAAGCGTCGGTTCCTGTCCGGCGAGCTGCGGCGGACCGGGCTCGGGGGAAACGAGGACAGCGAGGCCCTCGGGCACTACGCCGAGTCCCTGGGGCTGCTCCTCGCCGAGCCGGACCTGGAGTGGAGCGAAGACGAGCGGCGTCGGGTGAGGGGCTGGCTGGAGGACCTCGAGACGCGCCGGCTTCGCGACGTGGAAGCGGTCCCGGTCCAGCACCTGAGCCACCTCGTGCGCGGCCTGCGGCTCGTGGAGGAGCACGCGGACAAGCTGGGCGCGGGCTGAGGCCGGGTCGGGCGGCTTCGCGGGAGCAAGGGCTGTGGGGACGGACTCTTCAGCGCCGGTGCAGCGTCGTATGGGACCAGTGGGACAGCGTGCCCGTCGAGGAGCCGCCGGCCCACTCCCGCTTGCGCAGCGCGCCGGTGAGCAGGTAGTTGAAGAAGCCGTGGGCCACCACGCCGATGTGGTCGTGCTCGGTGGCCCATTCGCCGAGGGTGTCGGCGACGCTGGCGACGCGGCGATAGGCATCGGACGCGGATTCGACGGTCCCCGCGTAGCCGCCCAGCCAGGCGATTCGGCCCAGCAGGCGCCAGGGGGCGCTCGGCATGCGCAGGAGCGGGACCGGAAGGCCGGGGATCGGGACCTCGCGGAAGCGGCGATCCGGGCGCGACGCCGCGCCCGGAAGCGCCCGGGCCAGGGTCTCCCGCGCGCGCGGCAGGTCGCTGGTCACGATCAGGTCGCAGCCCGCGAGCACGCGGCCGAGCTCGGGCGGCGGGTGCGAGTCGTCTTCCAGCCCCGCCTCGTCGTAGGCCCTCCACCAGGCGTCGAAGGCGGACGCCGGGATCCAGCTCGTCTCGTCGCAGACGGGCCGACCGTGTCGGACGAGGGTGATGCGCGGCACGGGCGGAGCCTACCGGGTCGGCGGCCGCCGGTCCCGCCTCCGGGACCCGGATCCGGTCGATCCGGACCCGGTCGATCTGGACCCGGACCCGGAGCGCCGCGAAGAGGAGCCGGGTAGCCTCTCTCTCGCTGGCGGCGGCCGAGCGTCGGGCAGGCGCGCGATCCCCGAGTCCGGGGCGGACGGGCGGACGGGCGGACTGCCGGACTGCCGGACTGCCGGACTGGGGGAGTCGGTTCCCCCGCCCACGCTGGAGCGTCACGAAGGCGATCCGTTCCGGAGCGACACCTTCGAGCTGGCCCTGCTGGGTCGCCATCGGAACCACCTCTTTCTGGGACTCGGTCCGGACGTCATGGCCGACGACTTCGCCTTCGGACCCCTCGCGCCCCAGAATCGGGAGCTCTGGGAGCGCGACTTCGTCGAGCCGTTCGACGGGGTCGCGCGCAAGACGCTCCTCCACGCGGAGCCGGGGCCGGACGGCGGGCCGCGGAAGCTCTTCATCAAGGGCCACTTCCTTTGCGCGGCCGGGTTCCTCGCCCGGCGCCATCCGGACGCCATCTTCCTGACGAGGATCCGCGAGCCGGGCCCGCGCCGCTGCGTGGTGCGTTTCGGGACTACGGCCGGGACCTCGAGGGGACGATGACCCGGATCCATCGCGAGTGCCTGGACGTCCGGGTCCTCCCGCCCTGGGTTCCGCGGTCCCACGCGCCCCGCAAGCGCCACGGCGACACCTACGACCGCGCGCTGTCGGAAGGTGGGGATCGACGAGGGCGCCTGGAATCGATCCGAGGGACTGCGAACATGGGGGGCGAACGGCGAGGGCGAGGACCCGCCCGGGAGGCCCCATGCACCTGACCACCGAGCGGGCTCCGCTGGATCCCGGTCGCCGCGCGCTGGAGGTCGTCGAGCGCAAGGGCGCCGGACACCCCGACAGCCTCTGCGACGCCGCCGCCGAGGCCTTCTCCGTCGGGCTGTCGCGCCACTACCTCGGGCTGGTAGGGACGGTCCTCCACCACAACGTCGACAAGGCGCTGCTGGTGGGAGGCCGCACCCGGGCGGGGTTCGGCGGAGGGGAGTGGCTCGATCCCATCGAGCTGACCCTGGCCGGCCGGGCCACCAGACGCGTGGACGGGGCCGAGGTGCCGCTGGCGGAGATCGCGCGCCAGGCGTCTCGGCAGGCATTCGGGGCCGTGCGCCATCTCGACCCGGCCCAGGTGGTGACCCGGGTGGCCGTGCGTCCGGGCGAGGCGGAGCTGCGGGAGATCACCGACACCGGACACGAGGAGCCGCGGTCCAACGACACGAGCTTCGGCGTCGGCTTCGCCCCGTACTCGCCCGTGGAGTCGCTGGCCCTCGAGATCGACGCGCGCATCCAGGCCCGTCCGGAGACCGAGCCCGAGTGCCCCTTCGGCGAGGACGTGAAAGTGATGCTGGTTCGCGAGGCCCAGGCGCTTCGCATCACCGTGGCCTGCGCGCTGCTGGCGCACCGGGTGGCCGACGCCGCGAGCTACCGGCGCGCCGTCGAGTCGCTCCGAGAGATCGCCCTCGGCGCGGGCCGCGAGGCGGGCTTCGAGGACCTGGAGGTCGACGTCAACGCCGCGGATGCGGCCAGCGACTCCTACTACCTGACGCTCTCGGGCACCTCGGCCGAGTGCGGCGACGATGGCCAGGTGGGGCGCGGCAACCGGACCTCGGGGCTCATCACGCCCATGCGGCCCATGACCCTCGAGGCCTACGCCGGCAAGAACCCGCGGAGCCACGTGGGCAAGCTGCTCTCCCTCGCCGCCCAGGGCGTGGCCGAAGACGTGGCGGGGCTCCCCGGCGTGCGCGCGGCCGAGTGCGTACTGGTGTCGCAGATCGGAGGTCGCCTCTCCGAGCCCCGCGGCGCAGGCGTGCGGGTCGACACCGCCGAGGATCGCCTGGTCGAGCTGCGCGATCCCATCGGATCCATCGTCGAGGCCCGGCTCGCCCGCGTGCCGGAGCTGTGGCGGGAGATCATCGGAGCCCCGCGAGGCTAGGGCCCGCCGCCGCGTCCGTCACGAGGGCCTGCGTCTCGCGGGGCCCCGCATTCGCCGCCCCGCAGGAGCGCCGGTCCGGCGCGACCGGGCCGGCGGCGCAGGGGTGTGAACTGCGACACACCCGTCTCCGATCCGCTTCACAGCCCCCTGCGCGCGCATCCGGAATCCTCCGTCCTGCCTCGCCGACGAGGCCCAAAGGAGGAAGACACCATGACACCCGACCATCGAACCCGTCGACGTGCTCCGGCGATCGCCCTGGCGATCGTCGCGGCCTGCCTGGCGGTGGCCTGCAAGCCGAAGCTCGAGGTCACCCACTCGCCCCTCAACCCGAACGTCGGCCAGGCGGTGACCTACACCGCCACGGCCAGCGACCCCAACGGCATCAAGGAGATCCGCATCATCGTGAACGGCAGCGTGGTGAAGACGTGCGCGAACGCCACGAGCTGCAGCGAGACGCTGGTCTCGAATGCGCCGGACGGGTCCATCGTGAGCTATGCGGCCCAGGCCGACGACAAGCAGGACAACACCGCGGTCAAGGGAACCTACTTCTACGGCGTGGGCGCCGCGCACCCGATCTGGGTGCCGGCGCGCCTCACGATCAAGCCGCACACCCACGCCATCGACGTCTGCTTCGCGATGGACACCGACTACGGCGGCAACCTGGCGCTCTTCCAGATGGACGTCTTCGACAAGATCCACAACCGCCTGTTCGAGACCGATGTCGTCGAGTCCAACACCGAGAAGTACAACTTCTACCTGTCGCGGGCCGCGGTGAGCGCCGGCAAGTGCGGGGTGATCCCCGCCTTCATGGAAGGGGCCGGGAGCCAGTGCGACGCCTTCGTGGTGCTCCACAACGACACCTTCAGGGACTGCACGCTCGGAGACAACTTCTCGGCGGAGGGCTCCGAGACCAAGTCCTTCATCCACGAGGCGGGTCACGCCCTCTACGGGCTGGCGGACGAGTACGAGGGCGACACGTCGTACTTCCAGCCGAACGTGTTTCCCAACATCTTCGGCAACTTCATCCAGTCCTCCAACGTGGGGGAGATCATCTGCCAGGACCAGGTCTCCGCGCTGGGCGGAGACCCGACCGAGTGCACCGAGTTCTGCGACGACCCCAACGACTGCGGCGCGGGCTGGTGGCGTCACACCACCGACACCGTCGTCATGAACCGGGGCTTCTTCAGCGACAAGTGGGGCGCCCCGGCGCGCGCCCGCGTGGACTGGTTCCACGACTTCTACTGATCCCGATCGAAGACCCGTTCCCATCCATACGAGGAGAGAGAGCCATGTGGATTCGAAGACTCGCGATCGCCATCGTCACCGGCGGCCTGCTCGGGCTGGCCGCCATCGCCGGGAGCGCCTCGGCCGATCCCCTGCCCACGCCGTGGGTGGTCCAGCTGACCCTCCAGGCCACGCCGGACCGGGTGGAGGTGAGCGAGGTCGCCGTCGCCCCCTGTGGAGCCCCGGACCACGCGAAGGGCGGACAGGACCTCGTCGCCCTGGTCACCGACGAGACCGGTGGCCTGATCTCGAAGGTCGAGATGCCGGAGATCCGGATGATGTTCATCGAGCCGCCCGAGAAGGGCATCGCCTACGAGGGGCCGGCGTTCACGAAGGTCGGCGACCGGCTGCTGGTAAACGAGCTCACCCGCGTGCTGCGCCTGTCCCTGGGCGAGGGGGATGCTCCGCGTCTGCCCGCCCAGGTGGCGCTCACGGACGCGAGCGGCGAGATGCTGTTCGAGGTGGGGATCGGCCCCGAGCACCAGGTGCCGGCCGACGCCCTCGGCTGCCAGCTTCCGGTGCTTCCCGAGGGCCCCCAGGAGTTCGAGTTCTTCCGGGTCGAGGACCGGGGCTGAAGCCGGTGCGGCCGGACCGGGCGGGAGGGGATGCGCCGGGCGCGTCCCCTCCCGCTGTGTCGGGGTGTCGCGGAATCCGCCGCGAGGCCGAGCGGGGGCTCGCAGCGACCCGGGAGGGGAGTCGGTTGGGGTATGATGGCCTCTGCGCGATTGGCCCCGTTTCCCAGCCGGATCCATGGACGACCGACAGCCCGACCAGCCCCGAGAAGAGCCCAGCCATATCGGTCCCTACGAGATCCAGGGTACTCTGGGCTCCGGTGGCATGTCCGTGGTGTACCGCGCCATCCAGCCCTCCCTGGAGCGCGAGGTGGCCATCAAGGTGCTCTCCCGGGCGAGCGCCGCCGATCCCGAGGCCATCGCGCGCTTCGAGCGCGAATCCACCCTGGTCGCCGGGCTCTCCCATCCGGGCATCATCCAGATCTTCGATCGCGGCCGGGAAGGCGACTCCTTCTACATCGTGATGGAGTACGTGCGCGGCTGCAGCCTCGAAGACCTGCTGCGCGAGCGCGACCTGGACATTCACGAGATCGTCGACATCGCGTCACAGGTGGGCCAGGCCCTGGCGTACGCCCACTCCAAGGGCGTCGTGCACCGGGACATCAAGCCGGGGAACATCCTGGTGTCGAGTGAGTCCGGCGCGAGCAAGGTGGCCGATTTCGGGATCGCGCTGCTGAGCGAGGCGCAGCTGCGCGGCGAGACGATCACCCGCGAGAACATCGGCATGGGCACCCTCAACTACATGGCGCCCGAGCAGCGGATCGACGCGCGCGGCGTCGACCGTCGCGCCGACATCTACGCGTTCGGCGTCATCGTCTACGAGATGCTGACGAAGAAGCTGCCCCTCGGACACTTCAAGCGGCCCGAGGAGCTGCGCGACGACACGCCCCCGTCCCTGTCCGCGATCGTGCTGCGCTGCCTCCAGCAGAGTCCCGAGGATCGCTACCAGACCTTCGACCCCCTGCTGGAGGACCTCTCCCGCGTGACGCTGGTGAACGTCCAGTACCGGCAGGCGCTGGCCAGGGTGGCCGCGACCGTGCGCCGGGTGTCGGGCACGGCGACCACGAACATGCTCCTGCGCGCGTGGCGCGAGACCTCCTCCCGCCTCGCACCCCGCCTCGAGCGCCGCCAATGGATCCAGGTGGGTTCGCTGGCGGTCGGGGTCGCGCTGCTCCTTCTGCTCTGGGCCATCCTGCCCACGTCCGGTGAGCGTGGAGACCTGGAGTCCATCCGCCGGCCGGACCGGCGGATGCTCTGGGGCGGTGCGTACTCGGAACGTTTCGAGGAGGCGGCCGCCCTGTTCGCGGCGGGCAATCGGGCCGACTCCCTCGACCTCCTGCGCGAGATCCGCAAGGACGCGACCGAGGCGGGGGACCGCTTCTCGGCGGCCAACGCGCAGTGGGAGGTGGCGGAGATCCATCGCGAGGCCGCAAGCGCCCGCTACGCGGCCATCGCCTACTCCCATTTCGCCGACGAGTTCGGCGGCGACGAGTCCCTGGCCGGCTCGGCCCGGGTGGCCGAGGCGCACTACTGGGCCGGACACTTCCGGGAGACGGAGACGCGGCCCGACTACGAGGCTGCGGTCGCCCACTACCGCAGCGTCTACACGGACCACCCCGGGCATCCGCGGGTTCCGGAGTCGATCGCCAACGCGGCGCGGCTGATGCACGAGAAGATCCGCGTTCCGCGCGGGACGAGCGCGCGGGCCTACTACGAGCTGGTGGCGGGGCTCTACCGGCGCGTCATCGACGAGTTTCCCGAGAGCCCGGCCAGGGAGGGCGCCTACTTCGGATACGCGGATCTCCACCGGGACAAGAGCGCGGTCCGGGACTACGCGCGGGCGGCCGAGACCTTCGAGGAGCTGGAGAGGGCCTACCCGGGCTCGAGCTACGAGCCGCTCTTCCTCGCGGCCGAGCTCTACGACCGCAAGCTGAAGGACGACGAGCGGGCGATCGCGCTCTACTCGGCTTTCTTGGAGTCGTATCCGGGCTCCAGGAGCGCCGGCAAGGCGCGCTCGCGACTGCGTTCCCTGCGGCGCTGATGCCCACGAGTCGAAGGAAGGTCCAGCATGGAAGGTAGTGAGACCTGGATCCTCGCCAGGCCGATCCTGGCGGCGCTCGGCTCGTTCGTCGTGCTCTTCATCCTCGGCTGGTTCTACGTCCGGCGTCGGGCGGCCTCCGAGCTGCTGTGGGTGCCGTACCTCTTCTCGTCGGCCGCCTTCAGCCTGTGGTTCTTCTTCCTGCCCGAAGATCCCACGGCCCGGAGCTACGCCGTCTCCGTCGCGATCGGCCTGCTGATCTCGGCCGTGATCCACCTGGTGACGACGTTCTTCCTGTCGCACTTCTTCAGTCGCAAGCGCGAGATCCGCTTCCCACCGCTGCTGCGCAACGTGGTCCTCGGCTTCTCGTACGCGGTCATCCTGCTGCTGTGCGTGAAGATGCTGAACCGGGATTTCTCGCTGACGCCGCTGCTCGTCACCTCGGGCGTGCTCTCGCTGATCCTGGGACTCGCGCTCCAGGACATCCTCGGCAACTTCCTGGCGGGCGTGGTCCTGACGGTGGAGAAGCCCTTCAAGATCGACGACTGGATCGAGGCCGGCGAGTATCGAGGCGTGGTGGTCGGGGTGACCTGGCGCACCACGAAGATCCTGACCCGCGACAACGACTACCTGATCATCCCCAACCGCATCATCGCCGACTCCGCCCTGGTCAACCGCGCCTATCCGACGTCGATCCACCAGAAGAGGATCGAGATCGGCCTGCCCTACGCGACCCTGCCGAGCCAGGCGGAGCAGGCGCTGCTCGAGGCCGCCGGGCGCGTCCGGGACGTGCTCCGCTCGCCGCCGCCCCAGGTCTGGATGACCGACTTCGCCGACTCGAGCATCGTGTACGAGCTGGGCTTCTGGGTGGACAAGCCCGACGCCCTGGTCGCCATCACGAGCCAGGTCCGGCGGGAGATCTTCTACGCGCTCAAGCGCTACGGAATCTCGGTGCCGTTCCCCGTGCGCGAGGTCTACAACCGCGAGGGGGTCGAGCCCTCCTCCCAGTGGATGGAGGACTACCGGTTCCGCCTGAGCGTGATCGACGGGCCGCTCCGGGGCCTCAGCTTCCCGGTTCGCGGCGCCGAGTGCTTCATCGGGCGATCGGAGGACTGCGGCGTGGAGCTGATGGATCCTTCCATCTCGAAGCGCCACGCCGCGCTCCGTCTCGACGGCGAGCGCTACGCGATCGAGGACCTCGGCAGCGCCCACGGGACCCGGGTCAACGGGCGTCCCGCGGCGGGTCAGACGCTCCGCAGCGGGGATGAGATCTCGCTCGGGGCGTCGACCCTGCGCTTCGAAGAGGTGGTGGTGACCTGAGCCCGGAAGGCGGGCCGGGCCCGACACGGGCGCCCGTGCGTCGTCGGGGGAGGCGCCGCCACGGCGACGTTCACCCGTCGTTCACCCGTCGTTCACCCGTCAGGATCGGTCGGCGTTCGGGCCTCGCCGCCGGCGTCGGACCGCCCAGACCAGCGGCATCAGGGCCAGGAGCTCGGCGCCCAGCCCGCAGAACTTCTTGTTGGCCTCGCGCTGTCTGTCGGGATCGCCGATGCAGCGGGGGTCGGGCATGGCGATCGGGTAGCCGTGGCGCGCGATGCCGCCGTCGAAGTCGACGAAGCCGTCGCCGTCGTTGTCGAGGCCGTCCTGGCACTCGGGCCACTCCGACGCCGAGTCCGCGTCCAGGCAGCCCGGGTCGGCGGGGTGGTCGATCAGGCCGTCGCCGTCGTTGTCGAGTCCGTCGGTGCACTCGGCCGTGTCGAAGACCGCCATCGCGTACTCGTAGGCGTCGCTTCCGATCTGGGCGCCGATGTGCCGCGAGACGATGTCGTCCTGGGGCGGATGGATGCCGCCCCAGATGCGCGACAGGCTCGTCTGGTCCGAGGCGTCGTAGTAGCTCGCGAACTGGAGGGTGACGTTCGCGCTCGGTCCGTCCTCGAAGACCAGGAACTCGTTCATGGGCGCCTCGAAGGTGCCCAGCCCGTTCGGGAAGTAGGGCGACCCCGTGAACCGGTGCAGGACCAGGGCCGCGGCACGGCTGTAGGCGCTGTGACCGGAGGGGAAGCCGGCGAACGGGGGCGTGACGAAGCTGGGCCGCTGGTAGGGCCACCACTCCTTGGCGAGGATCCAGCCCACGCCGGCCACGTCGGTCTCGGGGTCGGTGATGAAGTCCGGGCCCCGCCAGGCCTTGATGGCGACCTCGTCGACGTGGGCGGCCAGGTGCTCGTGGCGTTCGCCGGGGGCGCTGCTGGCCGGAGTGACCAGCTCGATGAAGCCGGGTCGCAGCTCGAGGCCTTCGGGGTCGTAGGCCGGGAGCCCCGAGTTCGAGCGCTGTCCCTTCTCCGCCATGGCGCGCAGCGCCGACACCGGTCGCACGTAGTCGTACCAGCCCTTCATGCCCCAGACCGCGACCGCAACGTCGTGCATGGTGCCGCCGAGAGTGAGGTAGAACTTCACGTACCACTCGAGATCGCTCATGGCCGGGCCCGTGCCGCCCAGCTGCTTGACCGCCAGGTTGTCCGCGACGTAGTTGGCGATGGTGAACCAGTGGCCGGGTGGGGTCTCCGAGTCGGGACCGTCGGCCCAGAACTCGGCGAGGATCCGGGCGTAGTCTCCCCGAGCCACCGGCTGCGGCGTGTAGGGCAGACCCGTGAC
The DNA here is from genome assembly GCA_050618075.1 of Myxococcota bacterium. Taxonomy (GTDB): domain Bacteria; phylum Myxococcota_A; class UBA9160; order UBA9160; family UBA4427; genus JBNLVL01. The sequence goes on along the minus strand of JBNLVL010000007.1, from coordinate 28,515 downwards.
GGGGTTGGTGGCGTAGCCGGTGCCCCAGTCGCCGCCGTTCTCGAAGTCGTAGTAGGTCCGCCAGTCCTCGGGCTCGGGCAGCGGCGAGTTGCCCATGGACGCCGGCGAGATGTCCCACACCACGCCGTCGGCGGGGTCGAGGTGGCTCGACCAGAGGGCCACCATCTCGAAGCCGTCGAGGTAGTCCTCGGCGCTGGCGGTGCCCAGCAGGAACGGCGGTCCGGGGTCGTGGTAGACCCAGTAGTCGAAGCCGTCTCGCGGGTGCACGGTGGCGTCCTGCGGAGCCAGGGAGAAGGGGGTTACCTGCCCCCACTCCGGGCTCAGGAAGGGCGGAAAGCCGCCCGCGATCGGGTTCCCGCTCTGGTCGACGAAGTAGTCGAGGGCCAGCGGCTGCCAGCGGTTGCGGTCCAGGATGTCCGGGTTGCCGGACAGGAGCATGATCAGCGCCGGGTTGACCGGCTGGTAGTACTGGTTGGCGTAGCCGTTCTGCTCGTTCGAGCCGTCGGTCAGCCCGAAGGCGAGGACGCTGGCGGCGATGCGGTTCCCCAGCTCGGCCGGCGGATCGACGCCGCCGGCGGTGGCCGTGAAGGTCCGGTCGTAGCCGAGCTGGTCCATGCGGGCGTCGAAGGAGAGGAGCGAGAAGGCCGCACCCGGCGAGCCTGCGAAGCGGCTCTTCAGGATTCCGTAGGCCGCGAAGCTGAGGGCCCTGGCGCGGGCGGCCTCGACGTCGGCGTCCGTGGTCTTCTCGACGTGGAGGACCTGCTGGGCGTCCGGGTCGTAGGCGGCCCAGGCGTCCCACATGGCGGCGGAGACGTGGAAGAGGTTGCGCGCGTGCACCGTCGGTCGGGCGAGGTCCCGGCGGATGGCGCTGAGCAGCTCCTCGTTCCACTGCCGGGCCACCGAGCGGGTGTCGGTGCAGGCGTCGCCGATGCCGTCTTCGTCCGTGTCGTCCTGGGGCGGGTTCGCGACCACCGGGCAGTTGTCCACGTCGTTGGGCCAGCCGTCGCCGTCGGCGTCGTCGGGCTGGCAGGCGTCGCCGATCCCGTCCCCGTTCACGTCGGACTGGGTCGGGTTCGCGGCCACGGGGCAGTTGTCGACGTCGTCGCTCGTGCCGTCGTCGTCGGCGTCGACCTCCCGGTAGTCGGGGATGCCGTCGCCGTCGGCGTCGTCGTTGGCCGGGTTGCCGTCGCCGTCGTAGTCCTCGGCGGAGGTCGGAACGCCGTCGCCGTCGTCGTCCGGGTCGAGGGCGTCGATGGTCCCGTCGTCGTCCGTGTCGGTGGGGTCTGCGACGTCGCCCACCTCGAATGCGTCGAAGAGCCCGTCGTCGTCGCTGTCCGGGTCCTGGGGGTCGGTGCCGACCAGGAGCTCGTTGTCGTCGGCCAGGCCGTCGTAGTCGGTGTCGATGAACGGGTTGGGGTTCACCACGTCGATCACCTGGTCGACGGCCACGTCCGCGAGCACGGTCTCGCTGCCGTCGGCCCAGACGACCCGGAGCTGATCCACCTGGGCCGCGGCGCCCAGGCCGAAGTGGACCTCGGAAGGCGTGCCGACCAGGTAGCTCTGGCCGGCGAGCACGTCGCGCCGCCGGGAGACCGCGCCGACCGTGGCGTGGACGGTGGCGCCGATGGCCAGCGGGTCCGGCGACAGGCGGACCGTGAGCCAGCTTCCCTGACCCGTGCTCTGGTTCTCGAACAGGCGCACGGGCTCGGCGTGGTTGGTGACCAGGACGTCCAGGTCTCCGTCGCGGTCGTAGTCGAAGGAGACGAGTCCCCGGGCGTCGTCGGTCAGCTCGAAGCCGCTCGACACCAGCCGGGTGTAGCCGCCGGCCCCGTCGCTCTCGAACACCACGTTGGGGGTCTCCGACATGGGCAGGCTGTCCGGCAGCTCTCCCTGGACGACCTCCTCGAACCCGCTCACGGCCAGCAGGTCGAGGTCGCCGTCGTTCTCGAGGTCCGCGAACTGGGTGCCCCAGCCCCAGCCGGTGTCCTCGACGCCCAGGGCGGCGGCGCGGTCGACGAAGGAGAGGCTCCCGGTCTGGGCCAGCTGGTTCTCGAGGAACACGTTGCCCTGGTTTGGGAGGGAGAAGGCATCCAGGGGGTCGGTGATGTTGGTCGAGTAGACGTCCAGGTCGCCGTCGCCGTCGGCGTCGCCCACGGCCAGCCCCATGTCGTTGCCCACGTGGTCGGCGCCGATGGCTGCGCCGATCTCCACGAAGGTGCCGCCGTCGTTGCGGAAGAAGCGGTTGGCGAACCAGTCCAGCGCCACGTAGAGGTCGGGGTCGCCGTCGTCGTCGAAGTCGGCGAACACCGGGGTGCAGCTGTTCAGCGCGACGCTGCCGAGACCCACCGAGTCGGTGACGTCCTCGAACCGCAGGGCGCCGATGTTGCGGTACAGGCGGTTCGAGCCGGGCAGGGGGGCCGGCCCGCCGCCCAGGGTTCCGCCCCAGTTGGTGACGTAGATGTCGAGGCGGCCGTCGCCGTCGTAGTCCGCGATCGTGGCGCCGTGCCGGAGGAAGCCCACCGGCTCGAAGCCCGAGCCCAGGGTCACGTCGGTCCAGGTGTTCCCACCGTCGTTTCGGAAGAGCTTCGCTTCGGAGACCGGAGCCGGCTGATCGTCGTGGTCGTTCAGGAGTACGAGGTCCGGGTCACCGTCGCCGTCGAGGTCGGCGAAGTGGGCGACCCGGGACAGACCGAGGTCGGCCAGGACCGGCGGCGTCACGTCGGTGAAGCCCGCCGGACCCTGGTCGAGGTCGTTGCGGAACAGGCGGTTGGGCTCGTTCAGGTGTCCGAGCAGGTAGACGTCGAGGTCGCCGTCGCCGTCGTAGTCGCCGACGGCCGCGCCGGTTCCCGTGGTGCGCTGGTGCTGCTCGGCGACGGGGAAGATCGCGATCTGTGGAAAGGCCGCCTGGGCATGGCCCGAGGTGAAGACCAGGCCCTTGGAGGTCGCGACCTCCTGGAAGGTGACGGCTGCTCGGGACGCAGAGGGAGTGAGCGTCGGGCCGAGGAAGGCCAGCAAGATCGACGCGAGCCATATGAGTGTCGGCGTCCATGCCGGGCGCCGCACCGAGTGGGGTCGTCCTGTCCGTCCTGTCCTTCCTGTCGGGCGCACGGTCGTTCCTCGGATCGCGGGTGGCTTTAGCCCTCTACACCGTCAACCCTCGCATGATCCGCCCCCCCGCATCAAGCGCGGAAAGGCATGAAAACGTGAAGCAATCCGGGTCTGTAGGAATGTGCCGCAGCGGTCGGCAGCGGTGGTGCGCAGCCGCGCCCGCAGGCTCGGGCAGCCCACCCGCCGGCGGTGCCCGGCGCGACATGACCGGGAGTCACGGCGTCGTTGCCATCGACCGCGCCGGTCTCCGACCCCGACCCGGGGTCAGCGATGGATCTCCACGTGGTCCTTGAACTGCTCGAGCGCCCGCTGGATCACCCGGCTCACGATCCCCAGCTCGTCGCCCAGGTTCTCGAGGACACCTCTGGGGTCGTAGTCGAGGTGCAGGGTCATCAGGCTGCGGTCTTCGGTGATGGAGTGGAAGTTGACCATGCCGGCGCTGGTGGGTCCGTGGAGCGTCCGCCATGCGCGCCGTTTGTCCGGGATGACCTCGGTGATCTCCGCGACCCACTCCTGCTTGCGGAAGCCGAAGTTCACCTTCCAGCAGGAGCGCTTCTCGTCGATCCGGTCGACGGTCTCGACGGGTTCGATGAATCGGGGGAAGTCCTCGATCCGGGTCCAGAACGCGTAGGCGGTGGTGGCGGGAACGTCGATCTCGATGGATCCGTCGATGCTCGTCCTCATGGCGCCTCCCATGAATCGGTGCCCGATCCGGATCCGCCCGGCTCCCGTCGAAGCGCCCCGGACCGCAACGCTTTCATCATACCGCGGTGAAGATTTTCCGGGTCGGGCGCGTGAAGAACAGGGTGGGAAACAAGGGAAGGGTGGCCGCGACCCGGGCCCGACGCGGTCCCGCGGTTGGGGTCCGGACGGCGGACCGGGTGACGCCTTTTGGGGAATCAGTGGGGACAAATGCCCCGATCCAATAGTGGCCCTCTCCGATTTCCGAGCGGGTGGGGCAGGACTCCCCCGCGACCTCGAGGAGCTCTCGCACAGAAAGCCCTGTCGATTCCAATGGTTGTCCGAGTAATCTTCGTTCCGCCGTTTTCGGCCGCGCGGCGGCATCCCCATTGCATCACCTGCAGGTGCGGATTAAACCCTGCTCCCACCGAACCGGACTCAGGAGGACTCCATGACCGGGACCCGAACCCTGGCGACTCGCCTCGTCCGCGCCCTGGCCGCCTGCGCGGCCGTCGCCGGATTGTTTCTCACTGCTCCGCCGACGTTCGCCGAGACCCTGCAGCAGGTGCTCAAGCGCCGGGAGCTGACCCAGGCCGACGTGCTGGCGGCGGCCAAGACCTACGTGCCCACCGGGAAGCGGGACGAGTTCGTCGCCTTCGCGTCCGGCGGACAGAGCGGCATGGTCATCGTCTACGGCATCCCCTCCATGCGCATCCTCAAGTACATCGCCGTCTTCAACCCCGAACCCTGGCAGGGCTACGGGTTCGAGGAGGAGTCCAAGGCGGTGCTGAACCAGGGCCGCATCAACGGCCGGGACATCACCTGGGGAGACACCCACCATCCGGCCATCTCCGAGACCAACGGCGACTACGACGGCCAGTACCTGTTCATCAACGACAAGGCGAACCCGCGCATCGCGGTCATCGACCTGCACGACTTCGAGACCAAGCAGATCGTCGTGAGCCCGGTGTTCCAGAGCGAGCACGGCGGCGCCTTCGTCAGCGAGAACACCGAGTACGTGATGGAGGCCGTCCAGTACCCGGCGCCCCTGGGTGGCGAGTACTCGCCGCTGGAGCGGTTCAACGAGGACTACCGCGGCGGCGTCACCTACTGGAAGTTCGACCGCGAGAAGGGGCGGATCCAGCCGGAGCGCTCCTTCTCGATCGAGCTGCCGCCCTATAGCCAGGACCTCTCGGACTTCGGCAAGCTGGCGAGCTCGGGCTGGTCGTTCACCAACTCGTTCTGCTCCGAGCGCTACGTGGGCGGCATCGAGCGCGGCCGTCCGCCCTTCGAGGCCGGCTGCTCCGCCAAGGACACCGACTACCTGCACGTCGTCAACTGGCGGAAGGCGGCGGAGGTCGCGGCGGCGGGCAAGACGAAGAAGATCAACGGCCACGACGTCATCACGATGGACACCGCCGTCGAGGAGGGCCTGGTCTTCCTGGTTCCAGAGCCCAAGAGCCCCCACGGCGTGGACGTCTCTCCGGACGGCAATTACATCGTCATCTCGGGCAAGCTCGACAGCCACACCTACGTGTACAGCTGGGAGAAGATCGAGAAGGCCATCCAGGCGAAGGACTTCGCGGGCAAGGACCCCTACGGCCTTCCCATCATCGACATGAAGACCGCGCTGCACACCCAGGTCCCGCTGGGGCTCGGCCCGCTGCACACGCAGTACGACTCCAAGAAGGGCGTCGCCTACACGTCGCTCTACGTGGACTCGATGGTGGCGCGCTGGGACTACATCAACGGCAAGCTGCTGGACCGGCTGCCCATCCACTACAACATCGGCCATCTGATGACGATGCACGGCGACACGGTGAAGCCGCGCGGCAAGTACCTGGTGTCCCTCAACAAGCTCGCCATTGACCGCTTCCAGCCGGTGGGGCCGCTGCATCCCCAGAACCACCAGCTCGTCGACATCGGGTCCGACAAGATGTCGCTGCTCTACGACATGCCGCTCCCGCTCGGTGAGCCCCACTACGCGGTGGCCATCGAGGCGGGGCTGCTCAAGCCGGCCATCCGCTACAAGGTGGGCACCAACACCCGGACGGGTGAGATCTCGCCCCACAAGACCCGCGCCGGCGAGGAGCGGATCGAGCGCAAGGGCAAGACGGTCACGGTGCACGGAACCCTCATCCGGTCGCACATCACGCCCGAGATCATCGAGGTGGAGGAGGGCGACGAGGTCACCATCCATCTCACCAACCTGGAGCGGGCCGAGGACCAGACCCACGGTTTCACGGTCAGCAAGTACAACGTCAACGGTTCCTGGGAGCCGGGCAAGACGGCGACGGTGAAGTTCACGGCCGACCAGCCGGGCGTCTTCCCGTTCTACTGCACCGAGTTCTGCTCGGCCCTCCACCTCGAGATGCAGGGCTACGTGCTGGTCAAGCCGAAGGGCTACAAGGCCAAGGTCGGCAAGCTGATGCCGAAGGAGCAGTACAAGAAGGCCGACTACGAGAAGCAGGTGAAGGCGTGCCTGGAGACCCAGGGCGTCATCGACGGCGTGGTGAAGTACATCACCGGGCGCGACTACCAGTCGTATCCGGTGGCTGCGGCGCTCTTTGCGGATGCCGCGGAGCAGCTGGGCCACGCCGACGGGCCCAAGAAGAAGGCCGAGGAAGAGGCCGCCAACGGCAACTACCACAGCGCGACGCTGTGGGCGGGCCAGTGGTGGCAGTACCAGGTCAAGGCGGCCGACCTCGGCCTGCGCGCCAAGACCAACCTGGAGCAGGCGGGCGCCGGGCCCGCGAAGTGAGACGCGGTCCGGGCGGGGACCGAGGGTCCCCGCCCGGACCGCGCTCGCACTGGAGGAATCGTCCCATGCACGTCCGGTGTGTCCGACTCCCGAAAGGCGCCCTGTCCTGGGTGCTGGCGGGGATGGTGCTGACGCTCGTGGCATCGCCCTCGCTCTCCGAGGAGGGCAAGGCGCTCGACGGCGCCAGGCTCTACGCGGAGAAGACCTGTATCGCCTGCCACGGGCCCGATGCGAAGTCTCCGATCCTGCCTTCCTATCCCAAGCTCGCCGGGCAGAACCCGGAATACGCGCTCCAGCAGATGAAGGACATCAAGAGCGGCGCGCGCAACAATGGCAACACACCCGCCATGGCCGGCGTGATGCACCTGGTCGATGAGGCGGAGATGAAGGCCCTCGCGACCTACATCGCGAGCCTCGAGCCGTAGAGAAGAGGTCGACAATGCGAAAGATGACAATCCTGCTCACGCTCCCGCTGCTGCTCGGCGCGGGCACTGCCTGGTCACAGGCTCCGGCCCCCAAGAAGACCGGCATCGAAGGCGAGGGGTACGTCTGGAACGAGGCCGAGGGCGAGAAGGTCGAGGCCCTGAAGCTCGAGGGCGACGTGGAGAACGGCGAGGAGGCCTACGAGATCTGCTCCGCCTGCCACCTGCCCAGCGGCGCGGGACGCTCAGACGGCACTTTCCCCCAGCTCGCGGGACAGCACACCACGGTGCTGATCAAGCAGATGGCCGACATCCGCGAGGGGCTGCGCGACAATCCCATCATGTACCCGTTCGCCTCGAGCCTGATCGATCCCCAGGAGCTCGCCGACGTGGCGGCCTACATCCAGACCCTGCCGATCCCCACGGACAACGGCCGCGGGCCGGGCACGAACCTCGACCTCGGCAAGAAGCTCTACGACGAGAATTGTGTGGAGTGCCACGGGAGCCAGGGCGAGGGCGCCGCCGCGAAGTTCTACCCGGTCCTGGCGGGCCAGCATTACGAATACATGCTGCGCCAGATCACCGACATCCGGGACGGGCGCCGTCGCAACGCCAACCCGGACATGGTGAAGGTGGTGAAGAAGTACAGCGACGAAGACCTGCAGGCGGTCGTCGACTACATGTCGCGCCTGGAGTGGCCCACCCGCCAGTCCAAGGGGAAGTAGGGAGGACTCCTTGAGCAGCCCCGAGTCTCAGAAGCGTGCAAGGGCCTTCCGCATCCTCACCGTCGTGGGTCTGGTGCTGACGACGCTCTCGTTCTTCGCGCCGATGTGGTGGGTGTCCCTCAAGGCGCCCAACTACCCGGAAGCGACCTTTCCCCAGGGCGTCAAGATCCTGATGCACTGGAACGGGGTGCGGAACGGCTGCGAGCTCCAGGTGAGGGACGACGTCGTCGAGGACGAGCCGCTGGACTGCGTCCACGAGATGAACACGATCAACCACTACATCGGGATGCATCCCATCGAGCGGGGCGCCCAGCTCGAGTTCGCGGTGGCGCCGTACCTGTTCGTGCTCTCCGGGGTCATGCTGGTCGGCGCGCTCTTCTACAGCGGTCCGTTCTGGTGGTTCCTCTTCGTCCCCGGCATCCTGCTGCCGGTGGGCTTCGTGCTGGACTTCGTCGGGTGGCTCTGGTGGTTCGGCCACAACCTGAACGACTGGGCCGCCTTCAGCGTCAAGCCGTTCATGCCGACCGCGCTGGGTGAAGGCAAGGTCGCCCAGTTCAGCACCTTCGCCTATCCGGACTACGGCTTCGGCCTGGTCCTGGTCGGGTCTCTCTGCCTGGCGCTCGCGCTGCTGATCCGACGCAAGCAACTGCAAGAGGCCTAGTCGTGCGCGGGTCGGCCGCGGGCGGGGCTGCGGCCCTCGTGGTGGGCAGTGTCTGGATCCTCGCGTCCGCGGCCGAGCCGCAGGGGAGCGGCGGGGACGAGGCGCTGCCTTCGCTGCAGGCCTGGGTGGACGCCGCGTCCGAAGGCGAGGTGCTGCGTCCTCCCCCTGGCCGCTATGCCGGCCCGGTGGTGATTCGCAGGCCCCTGGTCCTGGACGGGCGCGGCGAGGTCCACGTGGACGGCGGGGGCCGGGGGACCGTGATCCGCCTGGAGACGGACGGCGCCGAGGTGCGCAGGCTGCACATCCACGGCTCGGGAGAGAGCCACGACGGCCTGGATGCCGGCGTCCAGGTGCGAGGGAACGGAAACCGCATCGTCGACAACGTCATCGAGGACAGCCTCTTCGGCGTGGACCTGAAGCAGGCCGACGGCAATCGGATCGAGGGGAACCGGATCGGCTCGAAGGCGCTCCCGCTGGGGGTGCGCGGAGACGGCATCCGCCTCTGGTACAGCCGCGACAACCAGGTCCTGGACAACCGGATCGAGGACGTCCGCGATGTCGTGGTCTGGTACTCGGGCGGCAACCGCATCGCCGGGAACACGGTGACGGGCGGTCGCTACGGGCTGCACTTCATGTACTCCGAAGCGAACCAGGTCGAGGGGAACCGCTACGACGCCAACATGGTGGGCGTTTTCCTCATGTACAGCGACGGCGTCGTTCTCCGGCGCAATCACATCCGCGGCGCCCTGGGCGCGACGGGGATGGGGATCGGCTTCAAGGAGTCGAGCAACGTCGGGATCGAGGAGAACTCCATCGTCTACTGTGCCAAGGGCATCTATCTCGACACCTCGCCCTACGAGCCCGACTCCACGAACCGGATCCTGGGCAACCGGATCGCGTACAATGGCGTCGGCATCGTCTTTCACAACGACTGGCACGGGAACGTCTTCCAGGACAACCAGTTCGATGGGAACTTCACGCAGGTGAGCGTACGCGGAGGGGGCGGGGCGGCCCGCAATCGCTGGCGCGGAAACCGCTGGGACGACTACCGGGGCTTCGATCGGGACGGCGACGGGCGCGGCGACACGCCCTACGAGCTCTACTCCTATGCGGACCGCATCTGGCAGGAGCGGCCCGAGGCCGCGTTCTTCCGCGGTTCGCCCCTGTTCGAGGCCATCGACTTCCTGGACCGGCTGGCTCCGTTCTCGGAGCCGACCCTGGTGCTCCGCGACGAATCCCCGCGTTTCGAGCCGCCGGCGGAGGGGGCTCCGTGGCCGATGTAGACCGCGCGGCGGGCAGGCCTGCGCGGCGCCCCAGGCGCCGTCGCCGCAGGCTCAGTCGAGTCCAGGAGCGGCGGCGTCGCTTCCTGCGCGCGGGCCTGGCGACGATCGGCCTGCTGTGTCTGCAGCCGCTGGCCTTCCTGCCGCTGGTGCGCCGCTGGCGCGACCGTCTGCGCCCGCCCGGGGCCCTCGACGAACGGGCGTTCCTGGGAGCCTGCATCAAGTGCGGTCAGTGCGTGCAGGTCTGCCCGGTGGAGGCGATCGCGCTCGCCGACATGAACGAAGGCCTGGGCACCGGGGCGCCGTTCATCGATCCCCGGCGCCAGGCCTGCGACTTCTCCTGCGACGCCCTGTCCTGCATCCTGGCCTGTCCGACCGGCGCCCTCAGCCACTCGCTGGCCGCCAAGGAGGAGGTCGAGGCGGGGCTCGCGAGGCTGGTGCGGCCCGAACGCTGCCTGGCGCGCAACGGAGAGGCGATCCGCGGGCTGGCGCGGGGCCCGGAATTCCCGGGTCGACTGCGCTACGTCGACGTGGATCGTTGGAACCCGATCCCCGTCCGCCGCCACCCCTACGACCGGGACCCCTGCGATCTCTGCGTGCTCGAGTGCCCGATCGGAGACACGGCCATCGCGATGGTGCCCTTCGAGCGCGAGGACGGCCGCTGGACGACGACGCCCGAGGTGCGCGCGGGGTGCGTGGGCTGCGGCGTCTGCGAGATGATCTGCCCTCCGGATCCGCCGGTCATCGAGATCGTGCCCCGGTCCGTGCTGCAGACCGAGATCGGGACCGAGGAGGCCTGATGGCGTTCCTGGACGACATCGCCATGATGTTCGGGCGTGCTCCGCGCAAGCCCCGGGAGGTCTCGGACGCGGCGGAGATCCTCCACGGTCGCAAGCGCAAGACCCACGTCACCCAGCTCCTGGAGATGGCCCGATCGCGGACGCCGCGGCACACCTGGCGCAATCGCCGCTGGGCCGTGCTGATCGGCGTGAACCTGCTGTTCACCCTCTCCTACTGGCTGGACATCCAGATCGTCGAGGGGTCGCTGACGGCCTCGCGCTTCCTCGGGTTCCATCTGGCCGACGTGTACTCCAGCTTCCTGGTGATCCTCGCCCAGAAGCACGTGGCGGTGAATCTGGTGATCGGCTCGGTGACGGTGATGGTCCTCTGGGGCCTGCTGGGCGGACGAGCCTACTGCTCGTGGGTCTGCCCCTATCACCTGGTCGCCGAGCTGGGGGAGAAGCTCCACGTCGCGCTGGCCGCGCGGGGCATCGTGCAGGACCACGTCCTCCACCGGGGCGTGCGCAGCGTGCTCTGGGTGGTGTTCGCGGCTCTGGCGTTCATCACCGGATACACCTTGTTCCTGACGCTCAACCCCATCGGGATCCTGAGCCGGGCGGTCGTCTACGGCCCCAGCCTCGCGCTCCTCTGGGTGCTCCTGCTGCTGGCCTTCGAGGTGGTGTACTCGCGTCGCGCGTGGTGCCGCTACATCTGCCCCATCGGGCTCACCTACGGAGCGATCGGGGCGGCGGCCCCGGTGAAGGTCGTCTACCACCTGGAGGCCTGTGCCCACGAAGGGGACTGCCGCAAGGTCTGCGAGGTGCCCCACGTCCTCGACCTCACGATCAAGGGGAGGGCCGAGGACGCCATGGTGGACATCGGCCCGGACTGCACGCGCTGCGGTCTGTGCGTGGACGTCTGCCCGACGGAGTCCCTGCGCTACGAGGTCAAGGGCCTGAGGAATCTGCTGTGACCGCCGCCGCGCCGCCGCGCGTCCGGCTGGCCGGGCTCTCCAAGTCGTTCCGCGGGACGCGGGTGCTGGACGCCGTCGACCTCGAGATGCAGCCGGGTGAAAGGGTGGCGCTGGTCGGAGCCAACGGCGCCGGCAAGACGACCCTCATCCGCTGCCTGCTCGGCGAGTACACCCATGACGGCGAGGTCTCGGTGGGTGGTCTGGCGCCCCGGTCGCGCCGCAGCGAAGTCCTGTCCCGGATCGGCTTCGTTCCCCAGCTGCCTCCGCCGCTCAAGATGCCGGTCGCGCAGCTCGTGCGCTTCGCCGCGTCGGTCTGCGGCAGCTCGGCCCGGCGCATGGGGGACGTGGCGCGCAGGCTCGGCCTCGACCCGGAGCCCGTCTCGCGCCGGCCCTTCGAGCGCCTCTCGGGCGGCCAGAAACAGAAGCTCCTCATCGCCATCGCGCTGGGTCGGGACAGCGACGTGCTGATCCTGGACGAGCCGGCGGCCAATCTCGACCCGGAGGCGCGGGCCGGCTTCTTCGACCTCCTCGCGGAGCGTCCGCCGGGAACGAGCATGCTCATCTCCAGCCACCGGCTCGACGAGGTGGCCCCCCTGGTGCAGCGGGTCATCGAGCTCGACCAGGGCCGCATCTCCCTCGACGACCGGGTCGCGGACGCAGGGGACCTGTCTTCGCGGCTCGCGTGTCGGCTGGAGCTCGTGCGGGCCGACGAGGCCGCGGCCCGCACCCTGGCCAGCTGGAGCTTTCGCGACGTCGGCGACGGTCGGGTCTGGGAGGGCTTCGTTCCCAGCCCCGACCGGCTGCGGTTCCTGGGCACGGTCTCCCGCTACGCCGGACTGATCGTCTCGCTGGACCTGCGAGAGCACCCGGGAGCGGACTCGTGACCGGCGGCTGGCGACGCACGGCGGGCCTGGCCGGTCTCCTGGTGATCGTCGGCTGCGGTCGCGATCCGGGCAGCGGCCCGATCGCCGTGACCTGGGACCGCGACACCTGCGAGCGCTGCCAGATGGTGATCTCCGATCGCGCCTTCGCCGCCCAGGTGCGAAACGCGGGGGGGCGCGTGCACCTCTTCGACGACATCGGCTGCGCGATCCTGTGGCTCGATGAGCACCGCTTGCGGCAGGAGCCCGGGGAGGAGGAGCCGCGGGAGATCTGGGTCCGCTCGCTCTCCGGGGAGGACTGGCTCGACGCCCGCACCGCGCACTACGAGAGCGGCCACGTCTCGCCCATGGGCTACGGCTACGGCGCGCGAAGCGTCCCCTCGAGCGGGTCGCTCGAGCTCGGCGAGCTGCGCCCGAGCCTCCGAAAGCTGGAAGATGCTCGACGCCCTGCCCACCGCTGAGGACGTGGCCCCGCCGAGCCGGGCGGGCCGGGGGCGCGCCCTTCGGGACTTCGGTCTGGTCGCCCGGCTCGACGTGGTGGAGTCGCTCCGCGCCCGCTGGTTCGGCGTCTACGCCCTGGTCTTCGGGGGCACCGTGGCGTTGCTCTTCACCTTCGGCATCACCGAGTCGCGCATCCTCGGGTTCCTCGGGCTCTCGCGCCTGCTGGTCACCTACATCCAGATCTGCATGGCCGTGCTCCCGGTGTTCGTGCTGGTCACGACGGTGCGCTCGGTGGCCGGTGATCGCGAGGCCGGGGTCTTCGAGTACCTGCTCTCGCTTCCGGTCTCCCTGGGCGGCTGGTTCTGGGGGAGGATGGTCGGGCGGTTCGGGGTGGTGTTCGTTCCCGTCTTCGCCGCCATGGCGGCCGCCGCGGGCTGGGCCACCCTGGAGCAGATCCCCGTTCCCTGGGCGATCTTCGGCTTCTACTCGCTGCTGCTGGCCGCCCTCGCGTGGTGCTTCCTCGGCATCGGGATGTTGATCTCGAGCCTCGCCCGCTCGGTCGACGTGGCCCAGGGCGCCGCCTTCGTGACCTGGCTGCTGCTGCTGTTGTTCCTCGACCTGATCCTGCTGGGCGTGATGGTCCAGGAGCGCGTGGCCCCCGAGACCGCCGTGGCGGTCGCGCTGGCGAACCCGCTGCAGGTGTTCCGGACGTCGGCGATGCTGCTGTTCGATCCCCAGCTGGTCCTGCTGGGGCCGTCGGCCTTCGTGATCCTGGACGCCTTCGGGCGGGAGGGGTTCCTGGCTTGGGCGATCGGCTACCCGACCGCGCTGGGAACGCTGTGCGCGGGCCTGGGCTTCCGCGCCTTCCGCCGCGGGGACCTGCCCTGATCGTCTCTTGATCGTCTCTTGATCGTATCGGGTGCGGTCCCGCGCGCTGGGCTCAGATCGGAACCCCGTGGGCCCGGCAGGCGCGCTGCAGGGCCTCGGACAGCTCCGACATCTCGCAGGTCTCGAAGGCCGGGAGCTCGACCGGCTCGGAGCTGCTCGCGATCTCCTCGATGCTCCGGGTGACCTCGCGCAGGGGCTGCACCAGGGAGCGGCGGATCAACAGGTAGACCATCGCCGAGAAGAGGGCCGAGCCGAGGACCACCGCGAGCACCAGGTCCACGATGAGCCGGACGGATTCCCGCTTCATGGGCGACAGGTCGAAGTGCATGGTGGCCAGGTAGGCGCGGCCCTCTGGATCGAGGATCGGGGCGGTGGTGTAGGTGAGATCGGTCCCCTCGAGGTGGCTGGCGCCGCGCCCCGAGGTGAGGGTGGGATCGACCTCGCCCGACTCCACGCGACGCAGCCGGATCTCGAAGTCCGCGATGCTGCCGAACCGGTTGGCCAGATCGGTGACGTCCCGCCCCTGGGCGACGGCCTGGGCGAGCGCCGTGTGGGCCACGGTGGCGACCCGGTGGGCCTGGACCTCGGCGTGGCGGATGTCGCGGGCGTAGAGCCGGTACGGAACCAGGGCCAGCACGCCCAGCACCGCGACGCCGGCGATGACGACGAGGATGCGGGCCAGTCGGAGTTCGACGCTGGGCAATCGGGCCATGGTGGTCTCCATCTGCGGGGGACGAGAGTGAGTGTGGTTGGTCCAGGGACGGGCTGGGGACGTACGACGATCGTCTCCCGTACACATCGGACGGCGGTTTCACCTCGAGTATTGCACGTTCGCACGCAGTTGACGCACCATCGAGTCTGACCAGCGAGGGCGACATGGATCCGGCTTCCTCCCAGACATCGTCCCAGGAGACCTCGCCCGAGACGGCGTCGGAGCCGCCGCTGCATCCGCTCAACACCGGCTTTCGGTGGATGCGCGCACCGGGGCCGCCGCGCATGCTCCGGCAGGAGCAGGTGCGGAGCTACGACGAGCAGGGCTTCTTCGTCCTCGAGTCGGCCTTCGACTCCGACACCCTCGCGCGGGCGATTCGCGAGATCGACGCCTTCGAGGCCGCCACCGAGGCGATCCTCGAGCGGGCTCCGGGCGGACGCATCTCCATCGCGCGGGCCGGTGAGATCAGCTTCAGCGTCCACCTGGTGATGCGATCGGAGTGGCTGCGCGCGTTCTGCGCCGGCGAGGTGTTCCGCGGCCTCGTCGGGGACCTCATCGGGCCCGACGTGCGACTCTACTGGGACCAGGCCGTCTACAAGAAGCCGGGCACCACGGCCCCGTTTCCCTGGCACCAGGACAACGGCTACACGTTCATCGAGCCGCAGCAGTATCTCACCTGCTGGGTGGCACTCACCGATGCGACCGAGCGCAACGGCTGTCCGTGGGTCGCGCCCGGCATGCATCGTCGCGGCACCCTGGCCCACCGGGAGAGCGACCTGGGCTTCGTCTGCTTCGACGGCGAGCCCGAGGGAGCGCGCCCGGTGCCGGCCCGGGCCGGCGACGTGGTCGTCTTCTCCTCGCTCACGCCCCACGCCACCGGACCCAATCTCACGGACTCGGTCCGCAAGGCCTACATCGTGCAGTTCACCCCCGACGGCGCCCGACTGCTCCTCCGCGACGGGGCCGGCGCGGTGACGAAGGTGGCGGCGGCGCATCCCGAGAGACAGTTCCCGATCCTCAGGGCCGGCCGGGCGCCCGCGGAAGCCGTATGACCGCGCGCAGGAAGAAGACCGCGAAGAAGAAGGCCGCGCGCAAGCAGGCCGCGAAGAAGAAGGTCGCGAAGAAGAAGGTCGCCCGAACGAAGAAGGTGGCCCGCAAGAAGCCGGGAGCCCGCAAGAAGAAGTCGAGCCCGCGCCCTCGGCCCGGGTCCGGCGCCTCGCGCCCGGGAGCCGCGGCCCGCGAGCCCGCGCGCTCGTGGACGGCGGCCGTGACCGAGCGGGTCACCGAGCTGGTGGAGCACGCCGCGGCGGGCGCCTTGCGCCGAGCGCTGGACGCCGGGGGGCGCGAGATCGGCGCCTGGCTGCCCGAGTCGGCGGAGACGCGGATCGAGGCCGGTGCCTATCTGCGCGAGCTGCGGGAGCTGGCCGGCCTCACCGTCGACGAGCTCTCCGAGGCGGTGGAGCTGCGGGACCACTCGATCCTGGCGGCGGTGGAGGCGGGCACCACCACACTCTCCTTCGAGCTCATCCTGAGGCTGGCGGCGATCCTCGCCCGCCACGATCCCGCGCCGTTCGTCGCGCGGCTGGTGCGCCTCTACAACCCGGTCCTGTGGCAGATGCTCGACGACTGGGGCGTGGGCCGCCTCCCGCTCCAGGGCGTGCGCGAGCGGGAGTTCGTGAACATCCTGCGCGCCAGCGACGCGGCCAGGGCGCTCTCCGACGAGGACTTCGACCGGGTGCTCGGCTTCACGCGCGAGGCCTTCGAGACCGCGCTCCACTTCGCCCTGGAGTCGGGTGCGGGTCGGTCTCGTTCCGCTAGCTCGTGAGCAGCAGCCGCGCCCAGTTCAGCACGATCAGCACCTGGCCCACGAACAGCGTCGCTCGAATCAGCACGAACGGCACCGCCGTCGAGATCAGGTGCACCACGGACTGGGCCACCCGCAGCCCGAAGGCCAGCATGGCCAGCCCGTCGGTCACCGCGGCCTGGCCGGACACCACCGCTGCCAGGGTGACGGCTCCGTAGACCGGCAGGAACTCCACGCAGTTGAGATGGGCCCGGGTCCAGCGCTGCCCGAGGCCCTCCATGTCGGATCCGTCCGGGAGGAAGGAGTTCAGCTCCTTGCCCGTGCGCTGGGCGGTGAGGGCGCGCAGCCCGGCGAGCGTGAAGACCAGCAGCAGCGTCCAGGCCGCGAAGCAGACGAGTGAGACGAGAGTCGGGCTCATCGGATCCTCCTCCCGGCGCGCGGCATCGTGGCTGTCCGCGCCGTGTGTTGCCGGAACTCTAGGCGTCCCTTGCGGCCCGAATCAAGCCGGTGCGCGCGTCTCGCCCTGCGCCGATCGGGTAGAATCCCCTCGATGACCGCGTCCCGTTCGCTTCTCTCTCCGCCGCCCCTGGGCGCCCGGCTCCGGTCGCTGTGGATCCCGAAGACCGCGGTCCTGCTGGGCCTGAGCGTCGGGATCTGCGTGCCCTATTTCCTCCTGCAGCGGGTCCAGCTCTTTCCCCTGCGCAGCCCGCCGGTCCTGCCCCTGGACACGGCGATCGCGTTCGACCCGGTCTGGATCTGGCCCTACGTCTCCCTGGCGTTGCTGGTGCCGCTGGCCCCGCTCATGGCGACCACCCGGGACGAGCTCGCGCGCTACGCGCGCGGGCTGGCACTGCTGTGCCTCGCGTGCTTCGCGATCTTCCTGCTGTTCCCGGTGGAGGGGCCGCGCGGCGAGGCCGGGGCGCCCGCTGGCCTGTACGGCTGGATCGTCGCCCGGGACCGCCCGTCCAACTCCATGCCCTCGCTCCACGCGGGCCTGACCGTCTTCTCGCTGCTGTTCGGCTATCGGGTCCTGGGCGAGAGCCTCGTGGCGGGTCGGCACACCGCCTACGTCGTCCTGGGCTCGATCTGGGCCCTGCTGATCCTCTTCTCGACCCTGGGCACCAAGCAGCACTGGGTGCTGGACCTTCCGCCCGGCGTGCTGCTCGCGGCGCTGGCCCACGGCTGGGTCTGGCGGACGGTTCCCCTGGGCCAGGCCGAGCGTGTGACCCTGCCGGCGCGCTGAGGCTCAGGCGGCGGCCGTGCGCGGGCTGCGCAGGACGCCCACCAGCAGGGCCAGCCCGGCCACGGCGACCAGCACCGACAGGTACTGCCCCGGGGTCCATCCCGCGTAGCGCGTCTCCACGATGCGCAGCGAGTCGAGCACGAAGCGCACCGGGCCGTAGAGCGTGAAGAACAGGCCCAGGTAGAACCCGTCGGGCCGACGGCGACGTCCCAGCAGCACGAACGCGACCGCCATGATCGAGACGTAGAAGAACTCCAGCAGGCCGAGGTCGAAGCGCGGCACGCCGGGAAAGTCCACCGCGAGCCAGTGGGTCGAGGCGAGGCCCGGGTGATCGTGCTGGAGGGCGCAGCCCAGGCGGCCCACGGCCAGGGTGAAGGGCAGGGCGAAGACCAGGAGATCCACGAAGCGCGTCATGTCCGCGAGCTTCATGCCCTTGCGCCGCATGACCGCGTACAGGCCGAGCAGACCGCCCAGCATGCCGCCGAACGAGGAGATCCCGTTCCAGGGCTGGAGCAGGACCAGGGGGTCTTCCAGGACCTGGTCGGGCCGGTAGGCGAACACGTCGAACAGGTGGGCGCCCAAGAGCCCCAGGAAGATCGCCCAGCCCACCAGGGTCGACGCCGTCAGGCGATCGAACCCGAACTTCGGGGCGCGGCGCAGCACGACCTGGAACTGGACCACGATCGCCGCGCCGACCAGGACGGGGAAGGCTTCCAGCTCGTAGAAGCCGAGGTCGAGGGTCGGTTGCTCGATGTAGGGAAGCAGGCCGGGTCACTCCTGGCGGGCGGGGCCGACGATCGCCCCGACCCGAAGGTCGAGGCGATCGTCGCACGGATCCGCGCGGCCGACTAGCCCTTCAGGAGCCGCCGCCGGTGCAGCCAGAGCAGGCCGGGCAGCGCCAGCATCAGCTCCGGCCCGAAGCCGCAGGACGGAGGCGGACCCACCACCACCGGCGAGCAGGACAGGGTCTCGTCGTCGTCCACCATGCCGTCCAGGATCCAGTCGTTGCGCTTGCTCGGGTCGTTGTACTTCCCGTCGCCCTGGCGCTTGCCGCAGTCCTCGACGCCGTTCATGGCCTTGTCGCGGCAGGTCAGGTGCAGCTCCGACTCGTCCAGCTTGGTGGCTCCCGTGCTGTCGAAGATCTCGAGGATCGCCTCGTCGGCGGTGAAGCCCGTGATCGTGATCGAGTCGCCGGGCGCCACGTCGTCGAACGACTGAAGCGCGGTGCTGCCGGGCTGTCCGTCCCAGGCCTGGATGTCCACCGTCTCGGTGCCGTCCCAGATGAGAGTCACCTCGGTGAGCGACTGCCAGCAGGAGCAGTTGAACGAGCCCTGGGGCGGCACCACCACGTCCACGGTGAGCGAGTCCTCACCCGGATCGCAGAGGTCGCCCAGGATGTCGCCCGTGGCGGTGGCGTCGTTGGTGGTCGTCCCGAACAGGGTGGCGCCCACCGCGAACGTCTGGGACTCGCCCGGAGCCAGGGAGAGGCCGCTCGCGATCTCGCCCAGCTCGCTGTCCTCGACGTCCACGTTGTCCACGGTGAGGTCGTTCGGGTTCGTCACCGTGTACTGGTACTGGACGTTTCCGCCCAGGCTCACCGGACCGTCGTCCTCGCGGTCCATCGCGAACACGACCCACGCGCCGAAGCGGTCGCCCAGGCTCAGGGGCTTGTGGCACGAGGCCTTGAGCGTGATGTCCTGGACTCCGCCGCTGCCGGTCGTCTCCAGGCTCACGAACGAGGGGAGGTCGCCGCCCGAGGTGGCCGTGATGGACACCCGGTCGCCGAACTCGATGAACTCCACCGGCTCGACGGTCAGACCCGAGCCCACGGCCACCGAGACCGGATCGCCCGGATCGTCGACGCCGCTGCAGCTGGCGTAGCCGCTCTGGTCGTTGCTCACCGTGCAGCCCTCTTCGAGGTAGTCGCCGATGTAGACCAGGGTGAGCTCCTGGAGGTCGCTGGTGCAGTGCGGTCCCGGCGGCATCAGCGGAACCTGGCAGGCGTCCGCCGGGCCGTCGTTGCCGTCGCCCAGGGCCGCCTGGGTCCGGTTCTTCGTGGTGAACTCCACCAGCTTGAGGCTGCCGAACTCGTCTCCGAGGGCGAGTGGCTGGGAGCACGACGTGTGGAACGCCACTTCCTGGAGAACGCCGCTGTCGTCGGTGATGAGGTAGCTCTGGTTGGGGAAGAGGCCGCCGCGCCAGGTGGCCGTCACGCGGATCCGGTCCCCGTCGTTGATGTTGCTGGCCGGGGAGACCTGCTGCTTGTAGCCGTGATGGCCGGTGTAGACGATGCCGACGTCGGTGGCCCCGGTCGCGTCGCCGCTGCAGCTCGCCTCGCCGTTCTGGGGGTTCGCCAGCGGGCTCTGGCAGGGCTGGCCCGTGTACTCGAGCACCATGTCCACGACCTTGGCGTCGCACGGGGTGCCCACCGGGTCGCCCGAGGTGGCGCACACCGGCGGCGGCGGCGGGGCGTCGCAGTCCGCGACGCCGCCGAGGGTGCTCTCGAAGCCCACCACTTTGTAGGCGCCGAACTGGTCGCCGCACTGGATGGCGCGCTCGCACGAGGTGTCGATCTTCAGGTACTGGCGGCGCCACCAGTCGTCCTTGGTCTTCAGCTTGAGCTTGTTCTCGAGAGTGCCCGTGGTGCTCGTGATCTGGACCACGTCACCCTTGTTCACGCCGGTGTTCGGGGTGGCCTGGATGTCGCCGGAGTGGTTGAGCACGAAGACGTCGGCGGGCTCGCCCAGCCTGCGTCGGCCGTGGCAGCGGAAGGCCTTGCCCTGGTCGTTGTTCGAGGCGTGGCACTTGTCGCCGGTGTACTCGAGGTCGAGGCTGATGAGGTCGCCCTCGCAGACGCCCAGGTCGGGCAGCGCCGGCTGGGTCACGCAGCAGGTCTTCTCGAGCTCGAGCGCGCACTCGATGGGGTTGACCATGATGGCGACGGAGGGGCCGCTCACCACCTTCTTCTGGATCTTGGCCGACGTGTTGCCCGGCCCGCAGTTGGAGTCGAGGGTGTTGTCCAGCGCCAGCTCCACCTTCTTGGCGTCCGGGACCACGCTCGCGATGTCGATGGCGATGGTGCCGGACCAGGTGTTGGTGCCGAAGCTGGCCGGAAGCGAGAAGGTGGGAGAGGGGCTGAAGGTTCCGCTGAACGGGATCACCACGGGCGCGATCGGGCCGGAGCCGTCCTCGATGACCGTGACGGTTCCGCTGAGGCCGGCCGAGGCGTTGGTCGTGGGATTGCCCGGCGGCGGGAAGGCCGTGAGGGTGACGTCGCCGTTCTCGGCGAGCGCGAGGTTGTCGATGGTGTTGGTGCCCTGGGCGGAGATGGTGGTCGAGAGGATCGAGGTGGTGACGTCGCTTCCGCCCGAGGCGCAGCTCGAGATGTAGGCCGCGGGTGTGAAGAGCAGCTGGTCGCCCGCGCCGGCCAGGGTGGGGGCGCCCCACAGCGGCTCGGGGTCGCCGGCGGTCTGGGTCTCCTCGGAGACCTGTAGGAAGTCGACCCCCGTTCCGATGAAGTCACCGTAGTTGACGGTGGCGAAGGCCTGGGGGGCCGCGAGGGCGGCGGCAATCAGAAGGGAAGCGACGAGACGAATGGTGTGCACCGGATTCTCCTCACCGGTGCCACCACCCCCAGTGAACCGGCGCCTGGATTGAGCCTCTATTCGGACGTGGCGATGGGGCGCGCTATCCAGCCCCTAGGCCGAGCGTCGCCGACGCCCCAGCAACATCGACACGAGAGCGCCCGATCCGAGCATGGAGAGCATTCCGGGCTCGGGTACGGAGACGACGACCGAGGGACCGTTGACCACCTTCTTCTGGATCTTCGCGCTCGATCCGACCGCATCGCTGTAGGCGTACAGGTCGTTGTCCAGAGAGAGGATGACCTCGGTGGCGTCCGGAACGACGCTGGCGATGTCCACGGACACGCTGCCCGACCAGAGCGTCGTCCCGAAGTCGCCCGGCAGCGAGAGCAGGTCGGAGGGCGAGATCGACCCCGTGAAGGGGATGACCACCGGAGTGATCGGACCGCTCAGGGTCTCGGTGACGGTCACGAAGCCGGCCATGCTGACGAAGGTGCCGGTGCCGCCGGTGCCCGGCGGCGGCAGGGCCAGCAGCGTGGCGTCGCCGAACTCGGTGATGTTCAACGTATCGAGGGTGAAGCCCCCGCCGTTGGAGGTGATGATCGTCTGCAGCTGCGAGCCCGTGTAGTCGTAGCCTCCGGCGCCGGACGCCTCGGCGAGGAAGGCCGCGGGCGTGAAGAGCAGGTCGTCGCCCGAGACGCTCGGCGCGCCCCAGAGGACGTCCGGGTCGCCGCTGCTCGACGTGGTCTCGCAGACCCCGCCCTGGCACTCGTCCGGCAGCCCGGGGCCCGCGTCGGGTCCCGAGAACGTGACGTTGGTGCCCGCGAGGACGCCGTGGTCGATGGTGACGGCGAGGGCCGCGGAGGGCGCGAGCAGCAGGGACGCCGCAAGCAGTCGCAGGACACGAGTCGTGAGCTTCATCCGCCTGATCCCTTCCCAAGGAGCACTAGGACGTGGAGTCTTCCGTTGGACCCGGGGGGGCGACGACCCACCCGGCACCAGCAGTTCCAGTAGAGCAAGAACCGTTCCAGGGCCGGGTCGGGATGCCACGGAAAAACCTCAGCAATCACGGTCGGTTGAAATGGTGCCATTCCCGGCACGGGTACACGAAGACATATTTGGGAAAGAACTCTCCACCACGGCGGAAATTCTTTTCCTTCGGTGTCCCTGGGAGCCCGTTCGCCAGGGCGGCCCGTTCCGTCGCGACCGGGTCAGTCGGCCTGCCGGAGCGCGACCCGTCCGCCCTGTCGGAGCCAGGCGACGCGCCCGTCCGGACCGCGGCCGATGTCGGCGAGCGCGCCGGCCGAGCCCTCGGGCGAAACACAGACGAGCCGGTCCGGGGCCACGAAGGCGTGGCGCGTGGGCGGGGGAGGGGGCGGCTGCCAGCGACGCAGGTCGGGCGGACGCGCCTCGCTCTCGAGCACCAGCTCGCCCGGGGCCTCGCCCGGCCTCAGGTGCTGGATGGCGAACGGGTGGTCGTAGCGACCGAGGTAGTCGCCCACGTCGACCGGGGGATCGGCCATGGGGGCGGGGCTCCGGGCATCCAGGCCCAGGCACTCGGCCAGCACGAAGCTTCGCAGGGCGCGGCGCAGGCCGCCGTCGACCAGCGCGTTCGTCAGCATGACCAGGACGAAGTCGCTCTCGCGCTGGATCAGGAGCTCCGAGAGGTAGCCCGCCGTCTGGCCGGTGTGTCCGGAGAAGCGGACACCGTCCCAGTCATGGAGCATCCAGGCCAGCCCCACGGCGTCGTCGTTGCAACCGGCCGGTCGGGTCGCGGTGTGCATGCGCCGCAGGGTCTCGGGTCGAAGGATGGCGGTGCCGTCCGCGCCCCGACCGTCGCTCATCTGGAAGCGCCCCCAGGCGAGCAGGTCGGCGACGCAGGAGACGAGCCCGCCCGCCGGCCGGTCGAAGGGCTGCAGCTCCCAGCCCGGCTGCCAGCCGCCCCCGCGCAGCACGTGGACCCGGTTCGCGCCCACCACGTGGGGCGCGGCGATCCGGTGGGTCACGATCTGGTCCGAGCGGAAGAACGAGTGGTCGAGGCCGAGGGGGGCCAGCACCAGCTGCTGGAGCGCGGACTCGTAGGGCTCGTCGCACAGCACCTCGACGATGCGGCCGGCCACGGAGAAGCCCGCGTTGTCGTAGGAGTAGGTCTCGCCCGGTGGCAGGATCTGGGCGGCGTCCGCGAACTCCGCCACCAGCGCCTCCAGGGTGGGCCGGCTGGGCGGCGTCATGAAGAAGTGGTCGCCCATCCATCCGCCGCAGTGGGTGAGCAGGTGCTGCACGCGCACCCGGTCCGTCCACTCGGGCACGGCGAGGCGGAAGTCCGGCAACAGCTTCGAGACCGGAGCGGCGAGCTCCAGGCGCCCGCGCTCGACCAGTCGCAGGAGCGCGGTGGCCGTGAAGGTCTTGGTGATGGACGCGACCTGGAAGAGGGTGCCGGCGTCGACGGGGAGCGGATGCTCGGCGTTGGTCGCGCCGACGCCGGCGAGGTGCTCGACGCCCTGGTGCCAGACGCCCACCGCCACGCCGGGGATCCGCGGGCCTTCGTTCAGCTCGAGGATCCGCTCTTCGATGCGCGTTGCGAGGTCGCTCATGACTCGTGGTGGCCGGCTCCGGATCAGTCGGTCGCGCCCGCCTGGACGGAGTGGAACAGGCCCTCGAGCTGGGAGGCCAGCATCCTGCTGCCGATGGAGCGCTTCGCGCCGCCGCCGAAGCCGGCGACCTGGTCCGTCGAGGTCCGGTTCACGTAGACGACGGCCGTCCCGTTCTCGACCGGGAGGAAGACCGCAACCGCCTCTTCGCAGTTGTAGCCCTCGCTCACGTAGTACTGGCGCTGCATCGCGACCCAGGCGTCGCCTTCCGGAACGGCCACGGAGTGGGTGAGGAGGATGGTGGGGACCCCGTGGGCCTCGATCTGCGACCACAGATAGAGCTCCTCGGTGCCCTCCGGTCTGCCCTGGGGATACTCGAGGAAGAACTTCGCCACCGACGGAATCCGCTGCTCGAGGCGGTCGAGGGCCTGCGTCGCCGAGCGCAGCTCGGCCGCCACCGATCGCTCCTCGCGCTTCGACCGCGCGTAGGGGGCGATCCCGGCCAGACCCGAGGCGCGATAGGCCTCGACCCGCGCGGCCAGCGCCCGGCGCACCGCGGCCTCGATGTCGGCCGGCGCGGCGTCCGCGCCCAGCTTCGCGAAGGCGGCGATCTCTTCGCGGGAGAGGTTGAGGTCGTCGCCGGGCTCGGCCTCGGCGTAGCGCTTCGCCCGCTTCTCCGGGTCGGGACGCAGCGAGAGCTCCGAGAAGGAGGCCTCCGTGGCCTTCCCCTCGATCGTGCCCCAGGCCAGGGTGTTGGGGTCGATCTCGGTGAGGAGCCCCTGCTTGGTGCGCGCCATCAGCGCGTCGGGCGCCTCGCGCACCAGGAAGGCCATGGCCGCCACCAGCTCGCGCTCGTTGGTGGCGTCGAGGCTGCGCCGGATGATCTTCCCGGCGCGCGCGTCCGCGATCTCCTGCTTCGTGAAGCCGATCGAATCGAGTATGGCCCTGGAGTCGAGGGACTTCGCCCGGACCGGAGTGCCGGCGACGAGCGGCAGGGAGAGGGCGACGAGGGCGCTGAGCAGGCGTGTGTAGATCACGGAGATTCTTTCCGGTGCGTCGGACCGGGTCGGTCCGTGGAACGTCCGCGTAGTGTAGATTCCCGGGGTGCGCTCCGAAACATCGCGCCCGGAGGTCGCCCCATGAACCACCGCCGCCTCCAGATCCTGTGCTGGCCGTCGCTCGCGGGAGCGCTGGCCTTGGGCTGCGCCATCGGGGCCGAGCCGTCGATCTCCGCCTCGGAGCTGGCCGGCCGGATCGAGGCCGGCACGGCCCCGACCATCGTCGACGTGCGCTCGGGCTCCGAGTTCGCGGAGTCCCACGTGCCCGGGGCCGTCCACGTCCCCTTCCTCGACGTCGACGAGCGAGCCGGCGAGCTCGGCGTCGGGCCCGACGAGACCGTCGTGGTCTACTGCGCCCACGGCCCGCGCGCCGCCTGGGCGCGTCGCTCGTTCGCCGCCGCAGGCATCACCCGGGTGGTCTACCTCGAAGGACACATGAGCGGCTGGCTCGACCGCGGGCTGCCCGTCGAGCAAGGCAGCGGATCGTCTCCCTGACCGGCGCGCCTGCTGTACGCTCGTCGCCCGACGCACCCACACCCGCCAAGGAGGACTCCCCCATGCTCGTGGTCGCCGGCCACATCCGACTCGATCCCGCGAAGCGCGAGGCGGCCGTCGCCGCCGCCCAGGAGGTCATGGAGGCCACGGCCCGGGAGTCGGGCTGCATCTCGTACACCTTCTCCGCGGACCTGGCCGACCCCGGGCGCTTCCTGATCTTCGAGGAGTGGGAGTCGGAGGAGGCGCTGAAGGCCCACTTCACCACGCCCCACATGGCGACGTTCCAGGCTGCGATGGGCGGCTTCGGCATCCAGGAGATGAACGTCCAGAAGTACCAGGTCGACTCGGTCGGTCCGCTAGGCGGTTGACGAAAGTGCAGCGGCGACGAGCCCCCGCGCCGTCCGCGTTGGCGCTCGCCCTCGCCCTGGCCCTCGGGCCGGTCGGACACGCGGGCGTCGCGGCGGCCTCGGAGATCGCCTTCGTCGGCGCGCGCGTGTTGACGGTCAGCCACGGGGCGATCGATCCCGGCACCGTGGTGGTGCGCGACGGTCGGATCGCGGCCGTGGGTCCCCAGGCCGGCGTCGAGGTCCCCGCCGAGGCGCGGGTCCACGACCTCTCGGGCCGCGTGCTGATCCCCGGGCTGGTCGACACCCACAGCCACATCGGCATCTACCCGCGGCCCCTGGTGCCCGCCCACCTGGACGGCAACGACCCGAGCAAGGCGGTGCAGCCCCAGCTGCGCGCGCTCGACGCCATCTGGCCCCAGGACCCGGGCATCGCCATGGCGCGCGCCGGCGGCATCACCACGGCGAACATCATGCCCGGGAGCGGTAGCGTGGTCTCCGGACAGACCGCGTACGTGAAGCTCCGCGGCCGCTCCGTGGAGCAGATGCTCGTCCAGGAAGACGGGGTCCAGGGCGGCCTGAAGATGGCCAACGGCGAGAACCCCAAGCGGGCGCTCGGCGCCAAGGGCAAGCCGCCGATGACGCGCATGGCCATCGCGGCCCTCCAGCGCGACCTCTTCCACCGCGCCCAGGTCTACCTCGACAAGTGGGCGCGCCACGAGGAGAAGCAGGCCGCGGGCGAGGACTCCGAGCCCCCGGTCCGCGACCTCGAGCTCGAGCCCGTGGTGGAGGTGCTCGAGGGCGAGCGCATCGTCCACCACCACACGCACCGCTCCGACGACATCCTCTCGGTGCTGCGGCTCCAGCGCGAGTTCGGCTTCCCGCTGGTCATCCAGCACGGGACCGAGGCTGATCGCGTGATCGACGAGATTCGCGAGGCCGGCGTCCCGGTCTCCGCGATCGTGCTCGACAGCCCCGGCGGCAAGCTCGAGGTCGCCGACTACCGCGCGGACTACGTGGCCAGCCTCGAGCGCGCCGGCATCGAGGTGGCCATCCACACGGACGACTTCGTCACCGATTCGCGGCTCTTCCTGCGCAGCGGGGCGCTGGCGGTGCGCGCCGGCATGAGCGAGCCGGGCGCCCTGCGCGCCCTCACGCTGGCGGGCGCGCGGATGCTCCGCCTCGATGACCGCGTGGGCTCGATCGAGGTGGGCAAGGACGCGGACCTGGTCGTGCTCTCCGGGCCGCCGTTCCGCGTGGACACCCGGGTCCTCGAGACCTGGATCGAGGGCGAGCGGGTGTTCTCCTTCGCCGACCCGGACCAGCGCAGCTGGGCCACCGGGGGCTGGCCCCACGGCGTGGTGCCGCCGGCCGCGGCGGGCGCGGGGCAGGGCCGATGAGACGCCTGGTCCCGGCGCTCGGGGTGTTGGCGGTCCTGCTGTCCGTCTGGGCGGGTCGGGTCGCCGCCCGGGAAGAGCTCGTGGTGCGCGCCGGGCGCGTCCACCCGGTGGCCTCCCCGCCCATCGACGACGGCGTCGTCGTGATCCGCGACGGACGCATCGCCGCCGTGGGAGCCGCCGACACCACCCCGTGGCCCCGCGATGCGGAGCTCCTCGAGGCCGCGGTCGTGACGCCGGGGTTCATCGACGCCCACTCGAGCGTCGGTCTGTCCGGCCTGCGCAACGTGGCGCCGGTCCTCGACCAGGACGAGACCAGCGCGCCCGACCAGGCCGACCTCCGGGCCCTCGACGCCTTCGATCCCCGCTCGCCCATGTTGCGCCACCTGCTGGAGCACGGCGTGACCCTCGTCCAGGCGGGGCCCGGGCCGGCGGTGCCGATCGCGGGCCAGGCGGGCATC
The DNA here is from genome assembly GCA_050618075.1 of Myxococcota bacterium. Lineage (GTDB taxonomy): Bacteria > Myxococcota_A > UBA9160 > UBA9160 > UBA4427 > JBNLVL01. The sequence goes on along the minus strand of JBNLVL010000007.1, from coordinate 1,225 downwards.
TTCCGGACCAGCGGCGAGAGCGCCGACGCGATGGCGGTGCGCTTCCCGTCGGCCCTGGTCTTCAACCTGGGGGAGGAGCCGAAGGAGACCTTCGGATCCAAGGGGGGCTTCCCCGTCACGCGCATGGGCACGGCCGCCCTGGTGCGCCGGCGCCTGGCCGAGGCGCGCCGTGCCGGCCGGCGCACGTCCTGGATCGGTCCCGCGCCTCCCCACGACGCCGGGCTCGAGGTGCTGGCGCAGGTGGTGTCCGGCGAGCTGCCGGCGCTCTTCGTCGCCGACCGCGCCGACGACATCGCCACCGCCCTCCGCATCAGCCGGGAGTTCGGCCTGCGCGCCCAGGTGGCCGGGGGCGCGGAGGCCTATCGCATGGCGGACACGCTGCGCGATGCGGGGCTGGGGCTGCTGCTCGGGCCGGTGATGGTGCGGCCGACGACGCCGGCGCTCGAGTACGCGAGCTTCGAGAATGCGGCGCGGCTCGCGGAGGCCGGAGTGCCCTTCGCCCTGCGCTCGGGCTTCGAAGGCTACGTGCCGCGCAACCGGCTGGTGCTGTTCGAGGCGGCGGTGGCCGTCGCGAACGGGCTCGAGCGCGCCGACGCCCTGCGGGCGCTCACCCTGGATGCGGCGCGGCTGCTCGACGTCGCCGAAGACCACGGCTCGATCGAGGCCGGCAAGCGGGCCGACCTGGTGCTGTTCGACGCAGACCCGTTCGAGTACACGAGCCACGTCGGCGCGGTGCTCGTCGGCGGGCGCGTGGTCCACCGCCGCCAGCCCTGAGCCCGCGCCGCACTGTGGGGTCCGGCCCGCGGGTGAAGACCCTGTGGGCCCGCGGCGGCCGTGTTTTGCCTTGCCCGGCCGTCTCGATCGGTGTTACGTCTGTCACAGGCGAGCCGGAGCCGTCGCGATCGTGCGGCCTCCGGCCCGGTCCGCTCCAGTCCACAAACCGCACGCCGACGTGCCAAGCGAGGTCACTCGATGAGCAAGAGACTGAAGGTGCTCCTCCTGACCCCCATCCTGATGACCATCGGTCTCCAGGCCGGGGCCGCGGAGGACCCGTTCGCCGACTACACGGTGGTGAAGATCAAGAAGGGCGCGAACGCCCTCGCCGATCTGAAGACCGCCCTGCTGACGGCCGAGCCCGGAACCATCATCCAGCTGCCCAAGGGCACCATCGAGGTGGACGAGGAGCTCTCGCTCTCGACCGACCACGTGGTGATCCGCGGCAAGG
>JBNLVL010000006.1:0-1405 GCA_050618075.1 Myxococcota bacterium | reverse complement strand
CCCCCCCCCCCCCCCCCCCCCGCCGCCGTCGGTCCTGGTCTCCGCGTCCGCCGTCGGGTACTACGGGTCCCGGGGCGACGAAGCGCTCTCCGAGGAGTCGAGCCCCGGCGACGACTTCCTGGCGCGTCTCTGTGTGGACTGGGAGGCGGCGGCCCGCGAGGCGGAGTCGGCCTCGACCCGCGTTGCCTGCGTCCGCATCGGCATCGTCCTCGACCCCGACGGCGGGGCGCTGGCGAAGATGCTGCCGCCCTTCCGCCTCGGGATCGGAGGGCCGCTGGGGCCGGCGGGGCGCTGGTTTCCCTGGGTCCACGGGGCCGACGTGGTGGGCATCCTGTGCCACGCGGCAAAGACGCGCGCCCCCGCCGTGCTCAACGCGGTCGCGCCGGAGGCGGTCACCATGGGCGAGTTCGCCCGGGCCCTCGGCCGCACCCTGCACCGCCCGGCGCTGCTGCCCGTGCCCATCGCCCCCCTGCGCCTGCTGCTCGGGGAGTTCGCCGGGTACCTGTCGCCCGGACAGCGGGTAGCCCCGGCGGCGACCCTGGCTTCGGGCTACGCGTTCCGGTTCCCCCGCCTGGCGGACGCCCTGGCGGACTGTCTCGCCGACTGACGGGGCCCGAGCGTCGCGATTGCGCTGGGATGGGAATCCTCGACCCCTGCTCAAGCGGCCCGCTCGGAGCGCCGATGGCGGGGGCGTGTTCACGCCCGTCGACGAGTACACCGCCCGCAACCGGGACGGAGTGGAGGTGAGCCTCTCCCGCGAGGTCGTGTCGTACCACCGGGAGGACCGCTGGGCCCACTTCGCCTACGAGTACCTCATCCTCGAGGACGCGCTGCTCGTCTACTCGAGCGCCATCCGCGCCTGGGACGCCGCCCAGGGCGGCGCGCTCATCAGCCCCGAAGAACGCGACCAGATCCTCCACGACGTGGGCCAGGCCTTCGACGCCCTGGGCATCAAGTACCGGATCGAGTCCTGAGCCCCTGGGCCGGAGCGGGCCCTGAAATGCAGAGCGCGGCCCCCCGTTTCGGGGAGCCGCGCTGCATGGGAGTCTCGGAAGCTCAGGGCTCGATTCAGCCGGCCTTCCAGTCGTCCTCGGCCTGGACGCCGCCGTCTTCCCAGGTCCAGATGATCTTGCGGTAGGTCATCTGGATGTCCTCGAAGTGGTTGTAGTTCTTCTTCGAGTCATCGGCGGTCAGCGGGAACCAGTCCTTCATGTTGACGATCTGGGCGTCCTCGAGCGACGTCGTGAAGTAGTGCACCTGGCCACCGGCGCCGGTGGGGTCGGTGCGGAACCACTTGAACGTCACCTTGAGGCGCTCGCCCGAGCACAGCGCCTGGTAGAGCTTGGGGCTGGCCTTGTCGATGCGCTTGACCAGGCGGACCGGGCGGTGCAGGCGGCGGCCGGTG
>JBNLVL010000005.1:0-19712 GCA_050618075.1 Myxococcota bacterium | reverse complement strand
GGCCCCAGGGAACACGACGATTCGGCCCGTTCGTACGCTGGCCGCCATCGGTTGAACCAGCGCTTCGAGTGCGCGAGCAGCGTGCTCGCCTCGGCGGTCGCTCCGCTGCCAACCCTTCCCCCGGTCTCGCACTGGGTGGCCCACGGCCCTCGTTCGAGCCTCCCGGATGATGCGAACTGGAGTCGTTGGCCATCCCGTCCCGGGTCGGGGGGTGCAGGGGGGTCCCGCGCGCAGTTCCGCAGGCAGGTACGGCCAGCGCAGGGCAGCCCGGTTGTCCCCGTGAAGCAACCCCCAGGTTCGCCGAGGACTGTCTGAGCACGGGCGCCCCCCTGCACCCCCCGACACGCCCCGAGGAGCGCAGGCGAAGCAACGCGGCGTACGTCAGGAGGAGCGAAGCGGCCCGTCCCGTTCTAGTGCAGGGAGCTGACGCGTTTCCGGATCTCTGCGAGTCGGCGCTCGATCCCGGGAGCGCTCGGATGCCCCGGCGCCAGCGAGAGGAAGCGGGTGAGGTCGCGGTCGGCGGCCCGGAAGGCTTCGAGCGCGGCGTGGAGGAGCCCGCGGTCCCGCAGCTCGGTGGCCGCGTCGGGGGCCAGCAGGAGGATGCGGTCCGAGCACGCCAGCGCCCGGGCGTGGTCGCCCCGGCCGATGTAGATCTGCTTCAGGTTGGAGAGGAGACGCGCGAGGGTCTGCTTGTGGGTCGCCGCGCGCAGCCAGCTCCGGTCGAAGCGGGCGTCGGGTCCCAGGGCGGCCCGCAGCTTTTCACCGCACTCGGCCTCGTCGATCACACGGCCCTCGAAGGCGTCCACGACGATCTCCCGCTCCCCGACCAGCTTGGCCAGGTAGTGACCCGGGAAGCCCACCCCCGTGGCGTGGAAGCCGAGGCGCTGGGCCACCTCCACGGTGACGATCGCCAGGGTGATCGGGATGCCGGTCCGCCTCTCGAGGACCAGGCCCAGGTCGCTGTTCTCGGGCTGGTAGTAGTCTTCGCGGTTGCCGTGGAAGCCCGCCTCCTCGAAGAGCGCCCGGCAGAGCGCGGCCACCCGGTCGCTCTCGTCGGCGGCTGCCTCCACGGCCTGCCGGGCCCCGGCGGCCAGCTCGTCGAGGGTGCCCAGGGCGGCCGCCACGTCGAGGGCCGGTCGCGTCTCGGCGGCGATCCACAGCGCGGCCTCGGCCAGCTCGATCTCGGGGTCCGGCCGCGCCACCCACTCGGCGAAGCGCCGGCGCGCCCGCGCGGCGCGCGGGTCGAGGGTCGGATCGATCGGGTCCACGGCCTCAGTTCCGGGAGCCGGGCACGACGGTGAGGCGCAGGCTCCGGCCGTCGCGCTCGACGACGATCTCGACGGGCTCGTCGATCTCGAGGTCGCCGAGGGCGTAGGTGTAGTCGTAGATGTTCTCGACCTGGCGCTCGCCCACCCGGACGATCACGTCGCCGGCGCGCAGGCCCCCCTTCTCCGCCGGTCCGTCGCTCGTGACGCCCGAGAGGCGGACGCCGCGCACGTCGGACCGGGCGTAGTCGGGCACGGTGCCCAGGTAGACGCGCAGCCCCGCGCGCGGAGGCCCTCCGCGGGGCGGCGGGGTCGCGACGTAGTCCGGCGCGGTCGGGTCCTCGGCGACCGCCCGCGCGATGCCGGCCACGAGACGGCCGATGTCGGACATGCCCTCGTAGTCGAGGAGGTCCGCCGTGTCCTCGGGCTTGTGGTACTGCTCGTGCACGCCGGTGAAGGCCGACAGGATGGGCGAGCCGGCCAGGTAGAAGGTCGTGGCGTCGGTCGGCAGGTAGCTGTCGTCGAGGAGCTGCACCGGCAGCTCCACCGAGAGGTTCTCGCGCTCCACCAGCGCCGGCCAGCGACCGCTCGACGCGGCCCCGTAGAGCATGAGCGAGTCGCGCAGCCGCCCCACCATGTCCATGTTCAGGTAGGCCGCCACGCGCTCCGAGAAGGGCTCGTGGGGGTTGCTCTCCGCGTCCACCCAGCGGCTCGATCCCAGGAGCCCCAGCTCCTCGCCGGACCAGGCGGCGAACAGCACGTCGCGCGCGGGCGCGAGCTCGCCCCGGCTCTGCTGGGCGGCCATCCACTGGGCGATCTCGATCAGGGTCGCGACGCCCGAAGCGTTGTCGTCGGCCCCGCGGTGCAGCTGGTCGGGATCGTTCGAGGTCGACAGCGAGGCCGTGCTGGGGCCGCGCCCGAGGTGGTCGACGTGGGCGCCCAGGACCAGCGCCGGCGGAGGCTCCTCCTCGGCGGCCGCCGCCGCGGGGCGGCGGAGTCGTCCGATCACGTTGCGGCCGCGCCGGCGTTGCTGCACCAGGTCGATGCGGGCCGAGAGCGACAGCTCCCCCAGCTCGAACCCCTCGACCGCCTCTCCGCCGTCGAGGGCGGCCTGGAGCCGACCCAGGTCGCGCCCCGGGGAGGTCGCGGCGAGCCACGACTGGACCAGGGCGTCCGTGGCCGCGGCGACGGCGATGCGGGTGCCGGCCAGCGAGCCGTCCAGGGCGAGGTCGGGCAGCTGGTGGCGGAGCTTCGAGTGCGGGCCGCGCACGAACACCACACCCCGGGCGCCCCGGTCCCGGGCCAGCATCGCCTTGTGGCGCAGGCTCGCGAAGCGGCGCCAGTGCCGCCTGGCCGGCGCGCTGGCGCCGCCGGGAACGTCGCGCAGGACGAGGACCCAGCGGTCCTCGAGGTCGAGGCCCGCGAAATCGTCCCGGGCCGGCACCCCGCCTCCGGCCGGACTCACCAGCCCGTAGCCCGCGAACACCACCGGGGCGGCGCCGAACTCGCCCACGCCCGAGAAGGCGAGCGGGCGCCAGTCGACGTCCACGACCGGCGCGGGCGCGCCGGGGGCCGTGCCGGTGGTCTCGAGGGCGTTGTCCTCGCCCAGGGAGACGCCGGCGGTGAAGGTGAACTCGTGGAAGTAGGTGCCGTGGTCACCGGCGGGCTCGAGGCCGATGGCCCGGAACACCCGGGCGACGTAGCCGGTGGCGATCTTCTCGCCCGGCGTGCCCGTCAGGCGTCCGTCGGCCGCGTCCGACGTGAGCGCCTCGACGTGGAGGCGCAGGTCGTCGGCGTCGATGGCCTCGTGCATGCCGTCCGGGACCGGCAGCAGGGGCGTGGCCGTGGCGTCGTGCTGCGCAGGCAGGTCGAGCCTCCGCCGCACCTCGGCGTCGTTCCAGCGGGCCCGGAAGATCTGGGACGAACCGTCGGGGGTGCGCTGACTGGTCCACGAGAGGCTCCGCCCGTCGGGCAGGAAGGCCGGGAGACCGTCGAACTTCGGGCGCCGGGTGATCCGGATGGGATCGCGCTCGCCCCGGGCGTCGACGGCGTAGAGCTCGAAGTCGTCGAAGCCGTGGAGGTTCGTGCTGAAGACCACGTAGTCGCCGGAGGGGTGGTAGAAGGGGGCCCAGGACAGGACGCCCAGGTGTGTCAGCTGGCGTTCATCGCTGCCGTCCACCCCGATGCTGAAGATCTCGGCCGTCTTGCCGTCTTCGCCGAAGCGGCGCCACACGATCCGCCGGCCGTCGGGGCTGAAGAAGGGACCGCCGTCGTAGCCCGGCGAGTCGGTGAGCCTTCGCAGGTCGCCGCCGTGGGCGTCCATGAGATAGAGGTCGACGAAGGACGCCGGGTCGCGCTCGAGCCGCGCCCGGTCCGACGCCGAGAACGCGCTGGCGTACACCGGGTCGTAGGCGTGGCGGTTGGAGGCGAAGACGATCCAGCGCCCATCGGGCGAGTAGGAGCCCTCGGCGTCATAGCCCCGGGCCGGGGCCAGGGCGCGGGGCTCGGAGGCCAGCTCGCCCTGCTCGTCGAGGTCGACGCTGTAGAGGTCGAAGCTCGGGTCGTAGTCCCACTGGTAGTGGCGGGCGCCACCCTCGGCCCGCTTCTCGATCTCCGCCTTCTGGAGCGCCTCCGACCTGGGGTCGGCGTGGGTCGAGGCGAAGAGCACGCGCCGGCCGCCGGGGTGGATCCAGCCGCAGGTGGTCTTGCCGACGCCGGGGGAGAGGCGCTGCACCCGGCCCGCGACCGGGTCCATCAGGTAGATCTGGTAGAAGGGGTTTCCGGGCTCGCGCTCGCTCTGGAACACCATCCTGCGGCCGACGCGGTCGAAGTAGCCCTCGCCGCTGCGCCGGCCGGCGAAGGTGAGCTGCCGGACGTCGGCCAGGAACGCCCGCTCGGGGTCCGGGGCGGACCCGTCGGGCGGATGGGTCGGGACCCGCTCCGGGCCGCGGCGGGACGGGTCCAGGGGGCCGCCCGGGCAGCCGACGCTGGCAGCCGCCAGGCCGAGGAGCAGCGGGACGAGCAGGGCGAGGCGCCAGGGGCAACCCGCGGGACCGGTCGATTCTGCGTGGACGATCTCGATCTCCAGAACGGCGCGGCCTCCCACCGGGCGGGAGCGCCCGAGGGATAACCCATTTGCTCCCGAGCGTCTTCCGCCCCCAGGGGCTGCGTGGGGGCGCCGGACCGGTCCGGTCCGGGCCCGGCGCAGTAGAACTGCTGCAGCGCCGGATTCGCGCTGCACCGGCCGCGCTTCCCGAGGGCCGCCTGCCGCGCCGAGAGGCCTCGACGAGCGGTCCGGGGGGACCCGCCAGGCGCCTCGGGCCGGCACGGCCCTTGCTCTCCAGCACGGCTGTGGGCCCCGGCGCGCTCCGGGGTCCGGGCGGCGCGCGCCCCATTCCAACCAGGAGGACTGCATGTACACCGAGCGAGAGCGTTCGATCGACCTTCACCGAGCCCCCAGCCCCGGCATCGCGGCCGTGCTGTCCGTGCTGATCCCCGGCCTCGGCCAGGTGTACAGCGGGCGACTCGGCGCCGGGGCCGTCTGGTTCCTGGTGACCGGGTTCGCGTACTGGGCGGTGCTGCTTCCGGGCTTCCTCGCCCACGCGATCTGCGTCTGGTCGGCCTACCAGTCGGCGCGCGACTGGGACGGCTACTGACGGGAGGCCGACCGCGCCTCGGGATGCGCCCATGGGCCCGGGCCCGCGCGATCCCTCCGCCATCGCGCCATCGCACCATCGCGCCCCCGCCACCGGGGCGCCACCGCCCCGGCACCCGCGGCGCCGAGGTGGGATGGCGCGAGAGCGCCCGAGCGGACACTATAGGGGGTCTGGCCCACACTCGCGTGACCGAGGACCCCGATGTTTGCACGGACCGACGACCTTCGAATCGACAGCCTCAAGCCGCTGCTCCCCCCGGCCATCCTGATGGAGGAGCACCCGATCACCGAGCATGCGTCGGGCGTGGTGGCCCGCGGGCGGGAGCAGATCGGGCAGATCCTGTCCGGCGAGGACGACCGGCTGCTGGTCGTGGTGGGGCCCTGCTCCATCCACGACCCCGAAGCGGCGCTCGAGTACGCGCGCCTGCTGCGCGACGAGGCCGAGAACCACCACGACCACCTCTGCGTGGTGATGCGCGTCTACTTCGAAAAGCCGCGCACCACGATCGGCTGGAAGGGGCTGATCAACGACCCCGGGCTGGACGGCAGCTTTCACATCAACGAAGGGCTGCGGCGCGCCCGCGGCTTCCTCCTGGACGTGGTGGAGCTCGGACTGCCCGCGGGCTCCGAGTTCCTCGACCCCATCTCGCCGCAGTTCTACGCCGACCTCGTGTCCTGGGGGGCCATCGGGGCGCGCACCTCCGAGAGTCAGGTCCACCGCGAGCTGGCTTCGGGCCTGTCGATGCCGGTCGGCTTCAAGAACGGAACCGACGGGTCGGTGCAGCTGGCGATCGACGCGATCGGCTCGGCCTCCCATCCCCACCACTTCCTCTCGGTCACCAAGCAGGGTGTGGCGGCGATCGTGTCGACCAGGGGCAACGACGCCTGCCACGTGATCCTGCGCGGCGGCACGTCGGGCCCCAACTACGAGGCCCACCAGGTGGAGGCCGTGTGCCGGGACCTCGAGAGCGCCGGACTCCGGGGCCACGTGATGGTCGACTGCAGCCACGCCAACAGCGGCAAGGACCACACCGCCCAGCCCGCGGTGGTCGCCGACGTCGCCGCCCAGGTCGGCGGGGGCAGCCAGAAGATCTTCGGGGTCATGCTCGAGAGCTTCCTCGAGGACGGCAACCAGAATCACGAGAAGGTCCGCAACCTGACCTACGGCCAGAGCATCACGGACAAGTGCATGAGCTGGGCGCGGACCCAGCCGTTGTTCGGACAGCTGGCCGACGCGGTGCGCAAGCGCCGGGGCTGAGCGCCGGAGGCCCTTCCCGCCGTTCCGTCCGCAGCTTCGGGCCCGGGGACCCGAGCCCAGGGCCCCGAGCCCAGGGCCCCGAACCCAGGGCCCCGAACCAGGAGGATCGATGCCCGAGTTCTGCGAAGTCGAGCGCGACGGCCGCATCCTGACGGTCACCATCAACCGCCCCGAGGTGATGAACAGCCTCCACCCCCCGGCCAACCTCGAGCTGGGCGAGGTGTTCGACGACTTTGCCGCCGACGACGAGCTGTGGGTCGCGATCATCACCGGGGCCGGCGACCGCGCCTTCTCGGCCGGCAACGATCTCAAGTTCCAGGCTTCCGGCGAGGGCCGGCTGGCCATTCCGCCCCGCGGCTTCGGCGGTCTCACGGCGCGCTACGACAACGTCAAGCCCGTCATCGCGGCGGTGAACGGTGTGGCCATGGGCGGCGGCTTCGAGATCGCGCTGGCCTGCGACATCATCGTCGCATCGGAGAAGGCCGTCTTCGCCCTGCCCGAGCCCAGGGTGGGGCTGGCCGCTCTGGCCGGGGGGATCCACCGGCTTCCCAGGCAGATCGGCATGAAGCACGCGATGGGCATGCTGCTCACGGGCCGCCGCGTCCCGGCCGAGGAGGGCGCGGCGCTGGGCTTCGTCAACCAGGTGGTGCCCGCCGACGAGCTCATGCCGGCGGCGCGCCGCTGGGCCGAGCAGATCGTGGAGTGCGCGCCGCTGTCGGTGCGCGCCACCAAGCAGGCCGCCATGGAGGGCCTCGGCTGCAGCTCGGTCGAGGAGGCCATGGATCGGCGCTACGACCAGCTGGTCGCCATGGTGAAGAGCGAGGACTTCATCGAGGGGCCGCGCGCCTTCGCCGAGAAGCGCAAGCCCAAATGGAAGGGGCGCTAGGCAGCCCCGTCCGCCTTCCCCCGCCGGTCGGGCCGCTTCGCGACTCCCGGGTGCACTGCTGCCAGCCCTCGCGCCGGGGAAGCGGCGGCCGGCTCAGGGCTCCACGCAGAAGCCGGTGCACACCGCCGGGCAGGCGAGGCCGGGGACGTCACAGCCCGGATAGGGGAGGCAGACCTCGGCCGCGTTGCAGCGGAGGCCCTCGTCGCAGTCGGTGTCCGACGTGCAGAACCCGGCGCCCGGCTCCGGGTCTCGCGGCGCGCACGTCCCCCAGCAGACGTGGCTGCAGAGCTCGTCGGGCCCGCAACCCGGCGGACGCGCGCAGCGCTCTTCGGTGTCGCAGCGCTCGCCCTCGGTGCAGTCGAGGTCGTCGCGGCAGAGCGCCGGGGCGTCGTGGGCGCACACGCCCGGGCAGGGGCGCTCGCACGGCTCGCCTTCCACGCACGGGGGGCCGAGGAGGCAGGGTGCGGGGACGCAGCGCTCGCCCTCGCCGCAGTCCCGGTCCTGCTCGCACGACGCCGGGACGTCGCCCTCGCAGACCAGGTCGATTCCCCGGTCCGAGCTCCCGACAACGTAGAGCGGGCAGCGGTCCGGGCAGTCCGGCCCGGCACACTCGTCGCCGCCCGCGCCCAGCGGCCCACAGCTCCAGCTGGCGCCCAGCAGGAACGCCGCGATGACGGCGAGCAGCAACACCGACCAGGCGGCCGGTGCGGCGGGCGGCGTCGTGGGAACCCGCGGGCCGTCCGCCTCGCCGAAGCGGCGGGCGGGCGTGCGTCGCCGTCCTCGGCCGGAATCCGGGCTCATGGGTGCCTCCCGTGCACGTGGTTCTCCGGGGTGCGGGCGTCCAGGAGCATTGCACCCGATCCGCGCCAGCGAGTCCAGCCGTGAGTGGCCCCGAGCGGGACGGGGGTGACGCGCAAGGTCCGGGGGCTGGCCCGGCGAAGGGGGAGGGCGCGCTCAGAGCGCCAGCACCGCCTCGCGCAGCACCTCGAGGCCCGAATCCAGGTCCTCCCGGGAGATCACCAGGGGAGGCGCCAGGCGGATCACCTGGGGGCCGGCAGTGATGACCAGGACCCCCTGGGCCCGGCAGCGCTCGACCACCGGTGCCGCCGGCCCTGCCAGCTCGAGGGCGCGCAGGAAGCCCGCCCCCCGTGCCTCGACCACGCGTTCGGGACCCGCCTCCGCGGCCAGGGCCTCGAGGCGCGCGCCGAAGTGGTCGCCCAGGGCGCGGGAGCGGTCGAGCACGCCGCCCTCGAGGAGCTCGTCGAGGACGGCGGCGCCGCAGGCGCAGGCCAGGGGATTGCCGCCGAAGGTCGAGCCGTGGCTGCCGGGCACCAGGGCCTCGGCGAGATCCGCCCGGGTGCACATGGCGCCGATGGGGATGCCGTTGCCCAGCGCCTTGGCCAGGGTCATCACGTCGGGAGTCACCCGCGACGGCTCGTGGGCCCAGAGCGTGCCGGTGCGGCCCACGCCGGTCTGGATCTCGTCGAACACCAGCAGGCAGCCGGCCTCGTCGGCCAGCTCGCGCAGGCCCGCGAGGAAGCCCTTCGGAGCCGGACGCACTCCGCTCTCGCCCTGGATCGGCTCGACGAGGATGGCCGCGGTCCGCTCGCCCACCAGGGCCTTGGTGGCGTCGAGGTCGCCGTAGGGGGCGTGGCGCACGCCGGGCACCATCGGCTCGAACCCCTCCCAGTAGGCGGGCGTTCCCGTGGCGCTCACGGTGAAGAGCGTGCGCCCGTGGAAGCCGCCCTCGAAGGCGACGATCTCGAAGCGGTCCTGTCCCCGGCTGCGGTGGACCTTGCGGGCGAGCTTGAGGGCGGCCTCGTTGGCCTCGGCGCCGGAGTTGGCGAAGAACACCCGCTCGGCGAACGAGTGGCGGGTCAGCCGCTCGGCCAGCTCGACCTGGGGCTCGCTGACGAAGAGGTTCGAGACGTGCCAGAGGCGCTTCGCCTGGCGCTCGAGGGCGGCGACCACCCGGGGATGGCAGTGCCCCAGCACCGCGGTGGCGATGCCGCCCATGAGGTCGAGGTAGCGGTTGCCGTCGGCGTCGAAGACGTGGCAGCCCTCGCCGCGTTCGAGCGCGACCGGCGGTGGACGGTAGTTGGGCACCAGCGCCGCCCGGCCACGGGTCGACCACGCCTGGTTCCCGTTCCCAGCTTCCTCGGCGGCGGTCGCGCCGCCTCGCTGCGGCTCCTTCGGCTTCGCGTCGGACACGTCTCGCTCCCTCGGCCCGGAGTCGGGCCCCGCGCACTAGGGTGCTGGGCCCGGCGCCCGGAGGCAACGCCGGGCCGGAGGCGGCGGGCCGGGGGCGCGAGGGCGCGGCCATTGACGCGGCCCCGGGCGGTGCGAGAGTCCCGGGAGCCTCGGGAGGACGGAGATGCTCGGATCCCTCGACCGCGACCTCTGGACCGTGGACCACCCCCTGGTGGTGCCGGGCGGACTGGCCATCGGCGCGCGGATGACCGTGGTGCGGCTCTCGGACGGAGGCCTCTTCCTGCACTCACCGGTCCCCATCGACGACGGGCTGGCCGCGGCCCTCGCCGAACAGGGGCCCGTGCGCTTCGTGGTGGCGCCCAACCGCTTCCACCACTTCTACGTCGGCGCCGCCGCCGAGCGCTATCCGGACGCCGAGGTCCACGTGGCTCCCGGCCTGCCCGAGAAGAAGCCGGACCTCCCGCCCCACCGCGTGCTCGGCGACGCGCCGGACCCGCGCTGGCAGGCGGACCTCGACCAGGTGTTCGTCGAAGGGGCCCCGACCCTCAACGAGGTGGTCTTCCTCCACCGCGCCAGCCGCACGGTGCTCTTCACCGATCTGTGCTTCAACGTGAGGACGGCCTCGGGCTTCGCGACCCGACTCTTCTGGCGGCTCAACGCGGCGCTCGGCCACTTCGGACCCACGCGCATGGTGCGTTTCACGTTCCGCGACAAGCCCGCCGTGCGCCGCGGCATCGACCGCGTCCTCGCCTGGGACTTCGATCGCGCCATCGTCACCCACGGCGAGGTGCTGGAGAGCGGCGCCCGGGAGGCGCTGCGCGAGGCCTACTCCGGCCTGTGACGTCGTCGGTCGGGGGCCGGGGGCGGACTCAGCTGCCCACCCCGAGCACGAGGTAGGGGCGGATGCGCTCGCGCTTGCCCTTGAGCGCGGTCTCTTCCAGGGGCTGACAGCGGAAGGTGTCGCCGAGCTGCTCTCGGGTGGCCGGGCCGATCACCACGTCGCCCGGTCGCGCCACCGAGGACTCGAGCCGGCTCGCGGTGTTCACCGTGTCGCCGATCACCGTGTAGTCCTTGCGCTGGGGCGAGCCGATGTCCCCCACCACGACCGGTCCCGAGTTGATGCCGATGCGCATGGCCAGCCGGCGCCCGGGCGACGAGTACGCGTTGACGTCGGACAGGAGCTCCTGCATGCGCAGCGCCGAGGCGACCGCCCGCCGGGCGTGGTCCGGCATGGCCAGCGGCGCGCCGAAGAAGGCCATCAGTCCGTCGCCGCGGAACTTGTCGAGGGTCCCCTCGAACTCGAAGATCACCTCGGTCAGGCGTTCGAAGACCGTGTTGAGCATCTGCACCACCTGGGAGGGCTCCATGGACTCGGCCATGGCGGTGAACCCGGTCAGGTCGGCGAACAGCACCGTGACCTCGCCCTCGTCGGCGACCATGCCCCGGGCCGCCAGCTCGGACTGCGCCACGATGCGGTCCACCACCGCCGGCGAGGCGTAGCGCGCCAGGTGCGATCGCACCTCCTTCTCGCGCCGCAGGCCGTCCCGCAGCGCGGCCTTCTCCACCGCCACGGCCGACAGCAGGGCCAGGGTGGACAGGGCGTGGAGATCGGTGGCCGAGAAGGGGCGCCGCGCGCTCTGGCGGTCGACGTACACGAACCCCACCACGTTTCCCTGGCGATACAGCGGCGCGCACATGGCCGAGCGGATGTTCATGAGGATGACGCTGTCGGCGCCTCCGAACCGCTCGTCGAGCCGGGTGTCCTGGACCAGCAGGGACTGCCGGCGCCGGATCACGTCGTTCGCGATGTTGCTGCTGATGGCGATGGGCTCGTCGGAGACGCCCTCGGCCGTGCGCATCACCTTGGGCGTGGTCACGTCGGTCTCGCTGTCGTACAGGCAGATGACACCGCGGTCCGCGGGCAGGTTGGCGAAGACCAGGGCGAGGATGCGCTCGAGGGTCTCGTCCAGGGTCTCCGACGAGAGCAGCGCCTCGGCGGCGTCGCTGAACAGCGGGAGCAGTCCGCCCGACGACTCCAGGGCCGGGTCGCCGGTCAGGCCCGGCGTCGAGACGGCGCCGGGCTGGCTGGTCGCCTTCGATCCCGTCGAGTGGCCGAGCAGCGAGCCCAGCCGGTCCATGTCGATGACCTCGGTGCGCAGCGCGCCCTCGGAGTCGCCCTCGCGCTGGAAGACGACGCGGGCCTCGGTCGTGGGCGTGTCCGGGCGGATCTCCACGTAGAGCCGGACGGCGCCGAGGTCGATGCGGTCCCCGCTGCACAGCGCCTGCTCTGTGGTGCGGTAGGTGTTGACCTTGAGGCCGTTCTTGCTCTCGAGGTCGGTGATCACGAAGGCGTCGCCGTCCCGGGACACCCGGGCGTGGCGCCGCGACACACTCTCGTCCTGCAGGACGAGGGCGCAGCCGGGCGCACGACCGATCGTGGCCGGCGCGTCGCGGACCACCAGCCGCCGCTCCCCTTCGTCGGAGCGAACCGTCAGCTGGCAGACGATCTTCTCGGTCTCGCCCAAGGGTCTCTGGCCCCTCGCGCCTCGGGTGGAGGCGTCTTCGCCCGAGACCCACGCCGGCCGGGGCGTGGGCTCGCGCGCAGTGTAGCCGAGTCGGAAGCTCCGACGCCCGGCGGCGGCCTAGCTCGCGGGGACGGACCCCAGCCGGGAGCGCAGCTCTTCGGCCGGCCAGTCGAGCAGCCAGGTGCGCCCGCAGGCGATGGCGGAGACGTCGGACGCGTTGCCGGTGAGGACCGAACGCTCCCCGCAAGCCTCGCCGCACTCGAGCTCGGCCTGGATCTTCTCCCCGTCCTCGTCGCTTCGCACGACGCTGAGCCTGCCCGAGACCACGACGAAGACGGCCCGGGACGTCCGGCCCTGCTCGATCACGCTGGCGCCGTCCTCGACCTCCAGGAGCCGGAAGCTTCGCACCAGCGTCTCCCGGGGCTCGCCCGACGACGACGCGAACAAGGGGTGGGTTTCGATCAGCCGATCGACGATCCGGCCGCGCACGAGCTTCAGCAGCGCCCGCACCCGCGACGGGTCCTGCCCGATCCAGTCCGCCAGTGCCGCCTTCTCGAAGTGGAGGAGCCGCGTGGCGCCTCGGGCCTCGAGCGACACGCGGTGGGGGACCCGGGAGAGGAGGGCGGTCTCGCCGAACATCTCCCCGGCCTCGAGCGGTCTCGCCTCGCGGCGGATCGGCGCCGTCCCGTCCTCGGGCGTCTGCTCGACGAAGGGCACGACGCTGCCGTGGGCGACGGCGTAGAGGCCGGTGGTGGCGTCGCCGCGGCGGTGCAGCAGCTCGCCGTCGGCGATCTCCACCACGCGGGCACGCGCCGCCAGGGCGGCGAGGCCCGGGGCATCGAGGTCGCCGAAGAGCGGCGTCTCGCAGAAGGTCGTCCGGGCCGCCGCGTCCGGGCCGACGGGCTCGGCCTCCACCCGCGGTGCCTCGTCCTCGCCGTCCGCGAGCGAGGCCGTCGGGGTGTCGTCGTCCAGGGGAATGCGGGCGATCGCATCGGACGCCTCGGACCAGGCGACCGGCTCGGCGTCGGCCATGAGCGCGGCCAGGCGCAGGGATTCCAGGGGGGCGCCCCCGGCTCCGGGCTCGGGCCGCGCGTCGCCGGCGTGCCGCGCCCGGGAGTCGCCCGGGTCCGCCCCGGCGCGCCCGCGCGGGCGGGCGAGCGCCGCCAGTCGATCCGCGATCGCGCGCTGACCGGGGTCGATGGACCGGGCGAGGCGTTCGAGGGCCAGGGCCTGGACCACCCGGCCGGACCCGGCGTAGAGCTCCCCGCTGCGGACCAGGGCCACCCGCTCGCCCGTGCGGTCCCCCAGCAGGGAGAGGATCTCGGCCCGGTGCAGGGGCCACTCCGGTCGCTCGGGCTCGGCCTCCTCGAGCTGCTCGTAGAGCGCGACGGCGCCGGGAAGGTCGCCGCTGGCTCGCGCGTGGAGGGCCTCGTCGCAGAGGGCCTGGGTTCGGGAATCGTCCATGGGCCTCTTATCGCGGAATCCGCTGCCGCGCTTGAAGGGCGCGTCGTCGGCCCCTGCGGCCCGGCGCCGGCCGGCCGGCGGGTGTGTGGAAGAGCTCGATCTCCGCCCTGCCCCAGGGGGACGTGCGGCCGGCCCCGGACGCCGCTCCGCTAGCCTTCGCCGGGCATGCAGGCACCCGCGGCGATCATCGAGGAGCTGGCGCCCGACGACCCCGCCGCCCGGGCCGCCGTCGTGGAGACTCTCGCCCGGGCCTTCCGGGACGCCCCGCTCAACGTCGCCGTCATCCGCGGCAGCCCCGAACGCCGGCTCCGCACCAACCGACACGGCATGCGGGGGCTGCTGGCCAGCGCCCGAGGCGGCGCCACGGTCTGGACCGCCCGTCCCGACGACCTCACCGGAGCGCTCATCGGCGTGGCTCCCCACTGCTTTCCGCTCCCGCCTCCGCCTCTCGCCCTGCAGCTGCGATCGCTCGTCGGCCAGGGCTGGTTCACCCTCCGCCGCTGGGGAGCGGTCTACCAGGACCTGCTCCAGCTCCATCCCCAGGAGCCGCACTGGTACCTGGCGGTGATCGGGGTGCGTCCGTCCCACCAGGGACGGGGACTGGGCAGCGCCCTGCTCGGCGCCTTCCTCGAGCGCGTCGATCGCGAGGGGATGCCCGCCTACCTCGAGAGCGACCGGGCCGAGAACCTGCCCTTCTATCGAAGGGCGGGCTTCGAGGTCGCCACCCGGACCGAGACCGCGGGCATCCCGATCTGGTGCATGTGGAGATCGCCGAAGTGAGCGATGCTGTGGGGCGAGCCGCGTCGGGGGCTGCCCCGACGCGGCGACGCCGACGGTCGGTGCGAACGGCCGTCGGCATCCAACCGGCGGTCGACAGGCTGGTGACCCCGATGGCGACCCCCATGGTGGCCACCGGACTGGCGACCACGAGACTTCCGAGAGGGGAGCCACCTCATGTTCGGACGACGCGCCGACGCGACCCGGGTCCGCAATCTCAACCGGCTGCGCAGCTTCATGCCCTTCGTGTCGCCCAGCCGCAACGGGGCCGTCGTCTATTTCGACACCGAGATCGAGGTGGAGCCGGCGCTGCGCTTCATCGAGCAGCAGAACCGCCAGCGTCCGGCCGACCGGCCCATGACCCTCTTCCACCTCTACCTGCGCTGTCTCGCCCACCACCTCCACACGCGCCCAGGGGTCAACCGCTTCACGGCGGGCGGGCGGCTCTGGCAGCGCAACGAGGTGTGGATCACCTTCAGCGCGAAGGAGGCCATCGAGGACGGCGCGAGGATGATGACCGTCAAGCGCCGGTTCGAGCGCGAGGAGAGCCTGGACGAGATGGTCGACGGGGTGCTCGCGAGGCTCACCCGGCGTCGCGGGGGCGAAGAGAACTCGAGCGACAGGGAGATGAAGCTGGCCCTCGACCTCCTGCCGGCCATCGTGATCCGCTTCCTGATGTGGCTGCTGAATCGGGCCAACGACATGGGCCTGCTGCCCAGGAAGATGATCGACGACGATCCGATGTTCACGTCGGTGTTCGTCGCCAATCTGGGCTCGCTCGGGATGGATCCCGGCTACCACCACCTGTGGGAGTACGGCACCTGTCCGATGTTCGCGATGATGGGGCGCATTCGTGAGCGCCACGACGGGGTGAAGGTGATGGTCTGTCGCTACACCTACGACGAGCGGATCGAGGACGGGCTGTACGCCGGAATCACCCTGAACTCCATCAAGGAGCACATGGAGAACCCGGAGAAGCTCGTCTGAGCTGCGCCCCCGACCCGGGCACCGGGTAGCCCCGAGCGGGCCTCGCGTGGCAGGCTTTTTCCGTCCTGCGGAAGAGTTTTTCCCTGGGCCGGGCTTGGGCTCCCGGCCACCCTCTTTGATTCCAGTGACTTACGCCATCGTGGAGCGCGGCACGCGAATTGCGTCGGTAGAGGGCGCGCGCCTCCAACGCGTCGTCGCGGCTCCGGGCCGATGCCCGTCGAGCCGCTGCGCATGCGTTCCTGGGAAGGGCGAGCGCGCATGAGGGTCCGGCCCCGGCATCCCCGTACACGGGAGGCGCGGGGTCGGACCTTCGCCCTTCCGGGCCCCCGTCGCGACGACGGCCGGGCGGGGCGCCGTCCGCGGGAGAATTTCCGGTAGTGGGCAGCGCGGGTCCTATGCGATCCTGTTCGCCTTCGTATGCAGCCCTCCGACCCCGAGCAGCCCCCGCGCGCCTCCGGACGCGACACCGCAAGCCGTACCTCCCAGCGCACCGCCCCCGCCCGGGGAGCCCTGCGCCCGGACGACGGCCGGCTGGTCCGCGGCCGGGAGAGCCGGGCGCGCATCCGCCGCGCGGCCCGCGAGCTGTTCCGGGAGCGGGGCTTCGACGGCGCCACCCTGCGCGCCATCGCCCAACGGGCGGGCATGGGGGCGAGCTCGATCTACCGTCACGTGCGCAGCAAGGAAGAGCTGCTGATCCTCGAGCTGGCCGACCTCCAGGAGGAGGCCTGGCGAGCGTTCCGCCAGATCGACCGGCGCGACTCCTCGACCCGCCAGCGGATCGACGAGTTCCTCGCGGCCCAGCACCAGCTCCTCGTCGCGGACCGCGATCTCGTGGCGATCGCGCTGCGCTCGCTCACCCGACCGGGCGCCGACGCCTCGCGGCGGGTCCTGGCGCTGAACGACCGCACCGTCGGGCTGCTGGTGGAGATCATCCAGTCCGGTCGCATGCGCGGCGAGATCGCGCGGGACGCCGATGTCCTGGCCGGCGCCCAGGCCATCTTCCATCTCACGCTCGGCGTGCGCATCGCCTGGGCGAACGGCCAGCTCGCCGACGACGCCTGCCTCGCCTCGATCCAGACCGCCGTCGAGCTGCTGTTCCGCGGCATCGCCAACCCCGAGTCTCGAGAGGAAACGTCCGCATGAGCTCCGAGCGCGCGCCCGACATTCTCAGCGTCCACGCCATGAACCAGCCCGACGGCCCGGCGGTGATCGACGACCGGCCCGGCCGCGATCCCGCGTGCTGGTCGTTCGCGGAGCTGGAGGCGGAGGCCAACCGGCTGGCGCACGTGCTGCGCGATCTCGGTGTGGGCCACGGGGACAAGTTCGTGTGGTGCGGGCCCAACTCGCCGGGCATCGTCCGCGCCATGCACGCGTCGCGCAAGATCGGCGCGGTCGCGGTGCCGCTCAACTACCGGCTGGCCCCCGAAGAGGCCGCCTACGTCGTGGACCACTGCGATGCGATGCTCGTGGTGGTCGACGCGGAGTACGCGGGGCTCTTCTCGCGGATCCGGGGCGAGATTCCCAAGGTGCGCGAAGTCCTGGTCTTCGACGGAGAGGCCCTGCCGGGGCAACGGCGCCTGGAGACGCTCCTGGACGCCGCCGCCGATACGCCGCCCCCGGCCCAGAGCGACGAGCGAAGCGAGGCCGGCACCATGATCTACACCTCCGGCACCACCGGCCGGCCCAAGGGCGCGCTGCGGGAAGGGATCGGCGACCGCTCCCAGGTGCTCGCGATGATCCAGCTCATCGGCTACCGGCCCGACGACGTCTATCTCACCACCGGGCCGCTCTACCACTCGGGTCCGGGCGGCTTCATGTCCATCGCGCACACCCTGGGCCAGACCGTGGTGATCCAGCGCAAGTTCGACGCCGAGGACTGGCTGCGCCTGGTGGACCGCCATCGGGTGACCAGCACCTTCTCGGCGCCCACGCCCATCCGGCTGGTCTGCAACCTGCCCGCCGAGACCAGGGCGCGCTACGACACGAGCTCCATGCGCATCATGATCGCCAACGCGGCGCCCTGGTCCTACGCGCTCAAGGAGGCCTACCTCGACGACTTTCCCGAGGACTCGCTGTTCGAGGTCTACGGCTCCACCGAGCTCGGTGTGAACGCCATCCTGCGGCCGGAGGACCAGCGGCGGAAGCGGGGCTCGTGCGGGAAGCCGTCGCCGGGCGTCGAGCTCGCGCTCTTCGACGACGACGGCAACCGCATCGAGGCGCCGCACACGCCGGGCGAGCTCTTCGCGCGCAGCAAGAGCGTCTTCAGCACCTACTACAAGGCCCGGGACAAGTTCGAGGAGGACCGGCGCGGCGAGTTCCACACCGTGGGCGACGTCGCCTACTTCGACGACGAGGGCTACTTCTACATCTGCGACCGCAAGAAGGACATGATCATCTCGGGCGGGATGAACATCTACCCGGCCGAGATCGAGTCGGCCCTCGAGCACCACCCCGCCATCCACGACGCCGCGGTCTTCGGCGTCCCCAGCGAGGAGTGGGGCGAATCCGTCCACGCGGTCGTGGTGTTGAACGAGGGCTCCGGGCTCTCGCCCGCCGACGTGGTCGACTACGCCCGGGAGCACCTCGCCAGCTACAAGATTCCCCGCTCCGTGTCCTTCCGGAACGAGCTCCCGCGCACGGGCTCGGGGAAGATCCTCAAGCGCGTGCTGCGGGAGCCCTTCTGGAAGGATCACGAGAGCCGGGTCCTGTAGCCAGCCCGGGCTCTAGAACTTGTACTCGAGACCCGCCGTGTAGGTGAAGGTCGCCTCGTCGGCGTCCGACGCGGGCTCGTTCTCCCAGCGGAAGCCGAAGGTGTTGCGGAAGGCCCAGTTGAACACCAGGGGCAGCGAGGCCGAGAACTCGGTCGTGGCGATGAACTGGCCGGGGTCGGCATAGGGGAGCACGAAGCTCCCCTTGTGCAGGATGTCGATGCTCTCGCCCACCACGTTCGCGTGCTCGAACGAGAACGTGTGGATGGCCAGGTCGCGGGTGTCGTCCCGGCGGATCGGCGAGTCCTCGTCCTTGATGTCCGACCGCAGGAACTCCTGGTGCAGGTAACCGGTACCGGTCTGGGCGTCGAAGTAGCGCTTCTTCGGATCGGCCTGCCAGAAGCGGTAGCCGGGGCCCACGGAGGTGGAGTACAGGAAGCGGGTTCGCTGGATGGTGTCACGCGCGAAGACGTGGTTGTTGTACATGTAGAAGCGCTCGAGGGGCTTCCAACGGTACTCGCCCTTGATGCTCTGGGCGTTGGCGTTCTTCCGCGTCTTGGTCTCGTTGTCGTCGTTCTTCTGCTTGGTGACGGCCAGCTGCCCCTGGCCTTCGACCGCCACCCGGTGGTGCTCCCAGTCGCGGGTGGCGTTGGCCGAGACGTTGCCTCCGAACGTATCCGTGGTGGCGAGGGTGACCGCCACGCCCGCCGAGATCGAGCCGGTCCAACCCGGCTCTTCCTCGGCCTGCTCCTCGGCCAGGCCGAGCCCCGGCGCGAGCGCCAGGCAAACGAGTGCTGTGATGGTCGCCGTCAGGCGATACCACTTCATGGATAGGGTCCTTTCCGTTCGCAGTGAGCCTCTGCTGGCTCCCGGTCGTTCTGGAGCCCCGGTCAGTTGGGTGCCGCGGCTCCGTTGTTGAAGACGTGGATGTCGCGCTGGGGGAAGGGGATGGAGCAGCCACCCGCTTCGATCGCCTCCTTGAACTGCTTCGTGAGGTCGCCGCGCAGTCCCCAGTAGTCCTCGGCGCGGCACCAGGGGCGCACCGCGATGTCCACCGAGGAGTCGCCGAGGTTGGCGACGAAGACCGCCGGCTCGGGATCCGCCAGCACGCGGTCGTCGCCGGCCAGCACGCTCCGGATGATCTCGAAGGCCTTGTCGATGTCGTCGCCGTAGCCGATGCCGACCACCATGTCGTTGCGGCGCGTCTCGTAGGCGTTGTAGTTGGAGATCGTGCTCCCGAAGATGGCCGAGTTGGGCACGATGATGCCCACGTTGTCCGGCGTCTTGAGGGAGGTGGAGAACACCCCGATCTCGACCACGGTGCCCTTGGTGCCTCCGGCGTCGACGAAGTCGCCCTTCTTGAAGGGGCGGAAGATGAGCAGCATGACGCCGGCCGAGAAGTTCGAGAGGGTGCCCTGCAGAGCCAGGCCGACGGCCAGACCGGCGGCGCCGAGAACCGCGATCAGCGACGTGGTCTCGATGCCGAAGAGGTTCAGCACCGCGATCAGCACCACCGCCAGGGCCAGGTAGTAGGTGATGCCCGAGACGAACGGGATGAGCGATTCGTCGACCTTGGCCCGGGTCATGCTCTTCGCGGTCATGTTCCGGACGCGCTTGGCCACCCACAGGCCGACGATCAGCAGTGCGAGGGCGCCGAGGACGCTCACGCCCCAGGTCGAGAGCAGCTCCACCAGTGTGTTGATTCCCTTGTCGATCGTTTCTTCCACGATGATTCTCCCCCTCCGGTCCCCCCACAGACCCGAAGACTCGCCAGAATGGCAGATGTTGAAGAGGCGGCAACACGCGCAGCTGTGACCCCGGGTCACGCCTGCCCATGCCTCCGCGCTCTGTGTGTCCGGTGGGACGCAGCGCGACTCAGCTTTCTTCTGGGCGCCGGTCGTGGCCCCGGTCGGGGCCCCGGTCGGGGCCCCGACCGGGATCCGGGTCGGAGCTCAGGTCGGGGTCCCAGTCGAGAT
>JBNLVL010000004.1:0-527060 GCA_050618075.1 Myxococcota bacterium | reverse complement strand
CTGCCGGAGGGCGGAGCAGCCGAGGGCGCGGTGGAAGACGGGGCGGAGGAGGTCGGGGCGTCGCAGCCAGTAGGTGGTGGAGAAGGTCTGTGAACTGAAGGACCGGCCGCAGCGTGAACAGCGGTAGCGCTGGATGGGCCGCCGCGAGCTCTGGTTGCGGTAGAAGCCCTTGCGGATGCAGCGCCAGGGGCCCGGATCCGCATGGGAATCGCAGTCGGGGTTCGGGCAGTGAGGCGGCTGGAAGGCCGGGCGCCGGGCAGACATGACCGGGCACGGAGCACGTCACGTGCCAGGCACATTCTTCGAGCCACGACTCGCTAGAAGAGGTCGTGCCGGTCCGCGACCCAGGCCAGACCGGCGCTGGCGAGCCAGGAAGCGAGCAGCACCCACGACAGCTCCGCCGGACGTCCGCGGATCCGCCACTCCTGGGCCACCGCGAGGGTGGTGGCGCCGGCCGAGACCGCGATGGTGGCCGAGGAGCCGATGCCGCCGTCGCGCACCGAGAGCAGCAGGGCCGGGGCGAGGAAGGCGATCAGGTGGACCACCACCACGATCAGCACCGGCCACAGCGTGGGGTCGCGAACGTAGGGAGCCACCCAGGACTCGAGGAAGACGCGCCAGGCGCCCTGGGGACGGGATGTGCTCATGGAAGATCTCTCCGGGGCAAGCGCGCTGGGTTCGTCAGTGGAGCGACGCGAGCAACGCGCGCACCGAGGTCTCCATCACCTCGCGCGCCCGCTCGCGGCCCAGCCTCTGGTCGACGCGCAGGCGCTCCCAGGCCTCGAGGGAGACGACCAGGTCCAGGGCCTCGACCACTTGCGGGGCGGCCCGTGAGAGCTCCGGCAACGCCCGCCGCAGCCAGTCCCGCTGGCGCCGAACGGCGTTGTCGTGGTTCATCTGGAGGAAGTCCGACTGCCAGCGCTGGGCGTTGGCCGAGCGCTTGAAGGGCATGATGCGCTCCCACACGTAGACCCGCCGGCGCACCATCTCGCCGATGCGCTCGTCCAGGGATCCCTCGAAGGGCTGGGCGATGACCGCATCGTACCCGCGCACGACCCGCTCGCTGACCCGGGCGAACAGGCTGTCCATGTCCTCGAAGTGCCGGAACACCGTGCGCGTGCCCACCCCGGCGCGCTGGGCCACCTGCTCCGCGGTGGGAACCAGCTCGCCCTCGCTCACCAGCGCGGCGAGGGCGTCGACGATGGCGCTGCGGTTGCGCGCGCCTCGACGCACGCGGCCGTCGGCGTCGTCGGAGCCCTGTCCGAGCGTCAGCTCGATTGCAGGGCGGCGAGGCATCCGGTCTCTTCCAGCAGGCGCGCGAGCGCCGGGTCGCCCGAGACCCGCGCGTACTTCTCCCGCAGCGCGGCCAGCGACTTGGCGTGGTACTTCTGGGGCTTCTGGGTCCAGGTGCGGCCGTCGAGCTCCACGCTGAACTCCTCGTCGCCCGACTGGAGGCAGGCGGCGTTGGCGAGGGTCCAGGGGAAGAAGAGCCGTCCCACCTGGCGCGCGAGGAAGGGCTTCAGGGTGGGCTCGAGGGACGACCAGTCCTCGAAGTCTCCCTCGTTCTTCGGCTCGAGCATGCGCTCCACCCAGGCGACCACGGCGGGCGCCCGCTCTTCGAGGAGGCCTCGAGGCGTCGGGTCGGTCCACGCGTTGTACACCTGGCCCCAGAGACCGAAGTCGCCGAAGGCCGGGCGTCCCCCGAAGAGGTAGGGCCGTCCGGCGAGGTGCGCCTCGAGCAGTTCGATGCCCTCCCGGAAGGACTCCTCGATCCGGGGGGCCGTCTGCTCCGAGGAGCCCACGAACCAGACCCGACCCAGCATGCGCTCGACGAGTCCGCTGACCATCTGCGCCTTCTGGTCTCCCTCGAGGCCAGGCATCATGGCCGAGACGAGCCTCTCCGCGGCCGACTGCTGGTCCACCTCTCTCGCCCAGCGGTAGTGGAACATCCACTTGTTGCCCCACTCGTCCCCGAACTCCTCGAGGAGGGTGGAGACGAACGCCGCGATCGGGTCGTCGGGGTGGATCGACGGCTCGGGGTGGAGGGCGTCGAGCATCTCGATGATGGGCGTGGAGTCCTGCACGCCCTGCTCGTCCGGAGTCACCAGCAGCGGGATGATCGGGATCTTCGCGAACTTCTGGTACTCGGCCATGGTGTCCTGGCTGCGCACGATCCACTCGTGGGGGATGCCCTTGTAGCGGAGATACGAACGGACCTTGACCGAGTACGGTGAGAGCTCGATCCCGAAGAGGCGATGGACGTCGGACACGGGGAACCTCCGAGAGCGGCCGGGACCGGGAAGGCCGGGGCCGGGACCGGGACGACCGGCTCGGCCCAGCGAGCCGTCCCGGGCCATGATACTGGGCACCGCACGCTCCTGGGGCGGGCGGGCGGAGAAAAAGGCCGCGCGGGTCCGGCGCGGTGGACCCGGCCCGTTCCGGGCCGGTCTGAATCCCGTTCGCAACGGCCTTCGGGATCCCTCCGGCCCGGGCTTGAGTCCGCCTTCATCTCCCCTACGCTCCAGAGCCCGGGCTGGCGCGCCGCCCCTCACAGGCGCGCGGAGGATGCGACGTGAAGGCTGCGGTGATGCGCGCGAACAACGAACCCCTGGTGATCGAGAACGTCCAGATCGACGCACCCGGTCCCGGCGAGGTGCTGGTGCGCACGGTCGCCTCCGGCGTCTGCCACAGCGACCTCCACGTCATCGAGGGCGGATTGCCCATGCCTCCGCCGACGATCCTCGGCCACGAGCCGGCCGGCGTGGTCGAAGCGGTCGGCGAGGGCGTCAGCGAGTTCGCGCCCGGAGACCACGTGATCGGTTGTCTCTCGGCGTGGTGCGGCCACTGCGAGTCGTGCATGCTGGGCCGCCCCTATCTCTGCTCGGGCGGGGCCGACTTCCAGCGCGCCGGCGACGCCCCGCCGCGGCTCAAGTCCGAGGACGGCTCCCCCATCCTCCAGTTCGCCAACCTGAGCTCGTTCGCCGAGACCATGCTCACGCCCGAGCGTTCGCTCGTGAAGATCAATCCCGAGATGCCGCTCGACCGCGCGGCGCTGATCGGCTGCGGGGTCACCACCGGCCTCGGCGCCGCGCTCAACACCGCCCACATCGAGCCGGGCTGCAGCACCGTCGTCATCGGCTGCGGCGGCGTCGGGCTGTCGGCGGTCCAGGGATGCCGCATCGCCGGCGCCGGGCGGATCATCGCCG
The DNA here is from genome assembly GCA_050618075.1 of Myxococcota bacterium. Lineage (GTDB taxonomy): Bacteria > Myxococcota_A > UBA9160 > UBA9160 > UBA4427 > JBNLVL01. Next base: position 523,854 of record JBNLVL010000004.1, on the reverse strand, counting down.
TGGACACGATGCCCTGGAAGCTCGAGCTCGCACAGAAGCTCGGCGCCACGGACATCGTCGACGCCTCGGACGGCGATCCCACCATGAAGGTGCTCGAGCTGACGGGCGGAGGCGCCCACTACAGCTTCGAGTGCATCGGGCTGAAGCCCACCGTGCAGCAGGCGGTGAACATGGTCCGCACCGGGGGCACCGCGGTGCTCGTCGGGGTGGTGCCCGTGGGCCAGATGGTGGAGCTGCACGCGGCGGACATCACCCTGCGCGAGAAGAAGGTGACGGGCTCGATGATGGGCTCCAACCGCTTCCGCATCGACATGCCGCGCTACATCGACTTCTACCTCGACGGCCGGCTGAAGCTCGACGAGATGATCTCGGCGCGCATCGGCCTCGACGACATCAACCAGGCCTTCGACACCATGCGCAAGGGCGAGGCGGCGCGGTCGGTGGTCGTCTTCGACGGCTGAACGGGCCGGTCCCGAGGCGATCAGGGCTCCGAGAGCACGGTCGGGTCGCGCTCGCCGCGGGCGAGCCGATCGAGGTAGAGGGCCGAGGCGCCGTCCGTGGGGTCTCGCTCCAGGCACGCCGCGAAGCCCTCTCGCGCCCGGGAGTCCTCGCCGGCGCCGAGCAGGGTGCGCGCTTCGGCGAAACGGACGAGATTCGAGAGCCGCAGCTCCCGGGTCTGCTCGTCGAGTGCGTCGAGCACCTCGAAGACCGAGATCGAGTCGCGCCGCCCCCGCACGACGACCCGGTCGAGCTCGCGAAGCGCAAAGCGCGACGGGTCGACGAGGGAGGCGACGCTGCGGTCGGTCACGATGAAACGGGTGCCGTAGACCTTGGCCAGGGCTTCGACCCGCGACGCGATGTTGACGGCGTCGCCGATGACCCCGCCGCTCAGGCGCCGGGTGCCGCCGATCGTCCCGAGCATCAGCGGCCCCGCGTTCACTCCGATCCCGATCTCGATGGGCCTTGCCCGGGAGTCGTCTTCCCGCTGCTCGCGGTTCAAGTCCCGCAGCGCGCTCGACATCTCGATTCCCGCCGCGAGCGCGGCGTCGCCGTTCTCGGGGAAGAGGGCCATGATGCAATCGCCCAGGTACTGGTTGACGAAGCCGCCGTGGGCGTGGATCACCGGCTCCATCCGGCGCAGGTAGCCGTTGATGAAGTCGAAGGCCTGCTTGGCGTCCATGTCGGCCACCAGGCCCGTGAAGGCCCGGATGTCGCAGAACATCACGTTCATCTCCGCCTCGACGTGGTCGCCGAGGGTCACGTCGCGGATCGACCGCTTGTCGAGGTGCTCGATGAACTCGAAGGGCACGAAGCGCGTGACGGCCGCATTGGTCTCGCGGAGCTCTTCGTTCGAGGCAATGAGGTCCCTGGAAAGCGACTCGACGGAGGTGATCGAGCTCATGAACGACCGGGACATCGTCCAGGCCTCGGAGACGAGCCACAGCGCCATGAAGAACGAGAACAGCTCGAGGGGGGCGCCCAGGCCCGTCTCCACTCGGACGATGTCGTGGACGACGGCGAGTGCGAAGAGGCAGATGGCCACGAAGTTCCAGCGCACGTAGCGCTGGCCCCGGCCGACGGCGACGGCGTAGCCGACGAGGCCCGAGACCACGACGGCCAGCGCCAGGATCTCGATGGGCCGTAGGGACGCCAGGGTCACCGGGAACGGCGCGAGCAGCGTGAGGAGTCCCGTGGCGAGGCCGCCCGTCTGGATGCCGCGTGCGACGACCGCGGGAATCACGTCCCGGAGCTTCGCCGCGAAGTAGCCGGCCCCGGCGATGATCATCAGCGACGTCGTGAGGTACTCGATCCGGATCAGAGTCGTGAACGACATGTCCGGAAACAGCAGCTGTTGCACGTCCGACGGGCTCGCCGCCACCACCCGGACGCCCACGGTGAGCGCCGCCAGCCCGAAGTAGCCGCGAGCTCGATCGCCCGGACGCAGGGCGAACTGGGTCAGGTAGATCAGGCCGATCGCGAACGAGAGCGCGCCGAAGGCTCCGTAGGCGAGGGTCTCCAGGACCACTCAGCTCCGAACCGCGTCCCGGGTGCCCAGCAGCCACTGGCGGCGCAGGCCGCCGCCCCGGAATTCGTGGTTCGAGACCTGGACCTCGAGCGTCAGCTCCGAGTCGGCGGAGTCCGCCTCCGGGATCACGAAGACGCGGTTGTGGGCCCGGGAGGTGGAGTCTTCGGGTGTGCGCCCCACCTCGCCCGAGCCTCCGTGGGGCCGGCCGTCGATCCAGAGCGCGAAGGCGGTGAAGGGCGCGCCGCTCCGGAGCGAGAGAGGCGGAGCGTCCTCGGGGAGGAGGATGCGCAGGCGATAGGTCGCGAACCCCATGCCCGAGTCCCGGGCGCCCGCGATCGCGGGATCGGACCAGAGCGCGGGGACGGGGACCGGTTCCCAGGCGCCCGGGCAGTCGGGCCGTTCCGGTGTGAGCAGCGCATCCCAGCAGATCGCCCACTCGCCGGCCAGGCTCGCGAGCCCGTCCGCGGCGAAGTCCCAGCCGCGCAGGTCGCGGACCCCGGGTCCGGAGGCCACCGGAGGCGCCGCCAGGGCGGCGCTGGACGCCCAGATGCCCAGGACGAGGCACGCCGCGCCCACGCGCAGGCCCGGGGTCCCGGGCCGCGACCGTCGCAGGTCCCCGTCGAGTGCGGATCGCTGGGCCAGGAGATCCCGCTCCTCTTCCCACTTCTCTTCCCACTTCTCTCCCCGATCCAGTGCGGACGGGACCGGGCACCCTCGAGTCATGCGTGGGAAACCTGCAATACCTGCGAGACGTGCGAAACCTGCGAGACGTGCGAAACCCGAGAATCGCGTGAAACCCGAGAAATCGCGCCGGGGGCCCCCTGGAGCGAGCCCTGGCCTATCCTTCCCGGTGCGGACCAGGCCTTCCAACCCTCCGTGACCACTCAGGAAATCAAAGAGGACCCGCCCCGCTGTGCTCACACCCTTCCAGCAGCGCGCCCGGGCGGCTCTCGAGTCGACGCCCTTCTTCTCCGGGATCGACGCGGAGCTGTTCGAGCTGGTCCGCCGCAAGGTCCTCGCACCCGGGCAGATCCTCTTCCAGAAGGGCGACGAGAGCGCCCAGATCTACGCGATCGTGTCGGGTCGGCTGAAGGTCTTCGCCACCAGCCCCGAGGGCCGCGACGTCACGTTTGCCTTCATGGGGCCGGGCGAGCTCTTCGGCGAGCTCGGCGTGGCCGACGACGCGCCCCGCTCGGCCAGCGTGATGGCGATCTCGGAGGCCGAGCTCGCGGTCCTGTCCCAGCCCGATCTCGGCATCCTGCTGCGGGATCATCCGAAGGTGGCGGCCGAGCTGGTGCGCGCCTCGACGGCCACCGTGCGAAGACTCTCCGAGCGCGCCGAGGACGCGGCCTTCCTGAGCCTCGAGCAGCGCCTCGCCAAGATCGTCGCCGACCTCGCGACCCGGCTGGGGGAGCGCGACCCCGAGGGGACGCTGCTCCACCTGCGCCAGCAGGACCTGGCCGACCTGATGAGCGTGAGCCGCGAGAGCATCAACAAGATCCTCACCGCCTGGAAGGCCGAGGGCGTCCTCGAGCTTCGCCGCGGCGCCATCTGCCTGCACCGCCTGCCCGAGCCCTAGCCCGCAACGATCCGCACCCGCGTTCCGACCCTCCCCTCTGTGAACCGCTTCACAGAAAGCCGGGCCGAAGTGCGTCTTGTGTGGACCGGTTCACATAGCGCTCCCTCCCGACCGGCCAGAATGTCCGAGAGACGCGCGGCAACCCACGGACCGGCCGCGTCGGGAGACCGGATCCATGACGAACCGAAGGGCGACCGGAAGCGAGCTGCCGTCCTCGCGGCACCCTCTGCGGGCAGCTCTCGCGGCACTGACGTTGGCGGCCGTCTCCTGGGCCGCCCCGGCCGACGCCCAGACCAACGTGGCGCCGGGTGGCGTCGCCACCCAGTCGTCCGATTGGATCCACGGAGGGGTCCCGGCCAGCGCCGACCGCGCCATCGACGGCAACACCAACGGCAACTTCGGCGCCCTGTCGGTGAGCCACACGGCAGGGGGCGAAGCGGACCCGTCGCCGTTCTGGGAGCTCGACCTCGGCGCCGATCACCAGATCGACGAGATCGTCCTCTGGAACCGCACCGACTGCTGCGCCGAGCGGCTGTATCTGTTCACGGTCCGCATCGCGGACGACGCCGGCAACGTCACCTCGCTCGGCAAGGTCTTCAATCCGCCCGCCGAGGTGGACTACCGACCCGCGCTCCCGGACGGCGGCGTCGTCGGGCGGTTCGTCCGCATCGACTTCGACTTCGATCCGGCGAACCCGACCCAGCGCTACGCCGCCTTCGCCGAGGTGCAGGTCTTCGGCGCGCCGGTTCCAGCGCAGCCGACCGGCGAGCTTCCCCTCGACCGGACCCTTCCGCTCGGGGGCTCCTGGACCCAGAAGATGAAGACCTTCTGGGACGGCCCACAGGACAAGATCGACCAGGTCCTCGAGCGGCTCCGCAAGCAGGGCATCGACCTCGACGAGATTCCCTACGAGTGTTCGTGGCAGCTCGGCAGCGACGACGAGGGCAGCATCCGCTTCCTGTCCGGAGAGTCCGCCCGCTTCGAGTACCGCGACGGCTTCGGCAGCCTCGTCACCGGCACCTTCAAGCGCAAGGGCGCCGACGGTGAGACGATCAAGCTGAAGATCGATCGCGCCTCCGAGAAGGAGCTCGAGAAGATCCTGGCGCGCTCGGCGAGCCTCTGCGCCCGGGTCGGCGACTTCGAGGAGGACAGTGGCGAGAAGTTCCTCTCCGCGAAGGTCGACGTCAAAAAGGCCGTCCTCAAGGGATCGATCGTCGAGGACGAGACCTTCGTCCTGCGCGGGAAGATCCGGGGCTCGATCGAGTGGAAGCGCAAGGCGAAGAAGCTCGGGAAGTTCACGGGCAGCGGGAAGACCACGCACAAGATCCGCCTGGAGACCTCGATCGTCGAGCCGCCGGGCTCGCTGCCCACGGCCTGCCTCCCCAACCAGGGTCGCCACCTCTATCCGTCCGAAGGGGCGCTCTTCCAGGGCTGGATCGAGATGACCGAGATCATCGGCTCCGACAACGCCTACCTGATCCTGACCGACGACTTCGTCTCCATCCTCCAGGACTTCGAGGACTCCGACTCGATCGCCTTCCTGCTCGACCAGATCGAGGACAAGGGAACGGAGTGCGACGCCGGCGGCCGGGTCGTCGTGTCGGTCGAGCTCACACCCTTCGCCCGGGACAACCTGCTCTTCGTGATCAACGGCTTCGCGAACCTCGAGACCTCGCTGTCGGCCCAGAAGGAGGCCGCCGAGAAGAGGCTCCTGAGCGCCGCCTGGAAGATCGTCGAGGACGAGATCAAGGCCCAGGTCCGCAAGCTCGTCCGCAAGATCGTGAGCAAGATCATCACCCGCATCGTGAAGGCGATCCTCTGATCGCCGTTTCTTCTGCAGAGCGGGGGTGCCGGGCCGGCAAGGCCGCTCACGCTCGAACAAGGAGCAAGCCGTGAAGCCGACCGGACTCGTACGTCTCCTGCTTCCGATGGTTCTCGTCCCGATGCTTCTCTGGGCCGGCGCCACCCGGGCCGCCAAGGTCGACCTGGCCGGCGTCTCGGTCGACGCCACCGGCTCCTGGAAGATGAAGTTCAAGGACGGCAGCTCGACACAGAAGTGCGGCCCGACCGCGCGCGCGGTCGGCATGCAGTTCTTCGAGAACGGCTCCTGGACGGGCTACGTCGGTGCCGACTTCGTGGGCGGCACCTGGAAGCAGAAGGGCAAGAAGGACCGCACGCTGAAGGTCGAGCTGGACGGGCCGTCCCAGAGCGTCCTCAACCAGGAGATCGACGACGGGGTCTCGTCCTGCATCCTCTCCATTCCCGACGGCAAGCCGGTGAAGATCAAGGCGTTGAAGATCCAGGGCTCGATCGACAAGAGCGGGACGAAGCTCAAGGTGAAGCTGCAGGTGGAGTTCCGGAGCAAGGAGGACGGGTTCTTGTGGGACATGCGCGGCGACAGCAAGGACACCTTCACCCTGAAGGCGAAGTTCGACCTGCCTGCCCCGGCGAGCGCGATCGCCGGGGCGGGCGTCGGCGCGATCGGCCGGAACGAGCCGTGAGGAGGCATCCGGCCGAGAGCGTCGGTCGCTGGAATCGTGCGTCTCCCGGGCGGGCCCGCCGGATTCATCGGCGCCCAGGTGCCCAGCGACGGGTCCTTCCCTCGACATCGGGCTGACTCCAGATGGGCCGCCCGGTCCGGTCCGCGACGGTATCCATGTCCGAAACCCATCGCATCGCGCTCATCTCCGACCTCCACGGCAACGCCATCGCGCTGCGGGAGACGCTCTCGCACATCGAGGCGCTGGGGGTCGACGAGATCGTGTTCCTGGGCGACGCGGCCACCCTGGGCGTCGCGCCCGCCGAGACCATCGATCTGCTGCAGCGGATCGGCTGCCGCTGCATCCTGGGCAACCACGACGAGTACGTCTTCGATCCGAAGCTGAGCGACGGCCACAACGACGCGTCCTCGATCCGCGAGGCGATCGACTGGTGCCGCGACGTCCTGCCGCGCGAGCACATCGACTTCCTGCGCGGCTTCGAGGCGGGCTTCGTCCTGCCCCTCGGCCGGGGCCACCAGCTGATGCTCTACCACGGGTCGCCGTCGTCGAACTGCGTGGACCTGCTGGCCGAGACCGCACCCGACGTCTTCGACGCCCAGCTCGGGCCCGAGCGCGCCACCGTGATGTCCGGCGGACACACCCACGTGCAGATGGTCCGCCAGCACCGCGGGACCCTGGTCGTGAACCCGGGCAGCGTCGGCGCGCCCTTCCGGGAGTTCGTGGACCACGGCCCGCCGGCCATCGAGCCGCGGTCGGAGTACGCGACCGTGTCCGCCCAGGGGGCGAACGTGTCGGTCGCGCTCCACCGTGTGGAGCTCGATCGTCACGCCCTCGCCAAGGCCGCCCAGGAGAGCGCCAACCCCATGAGACAGGCGCTGGCCTCCCACTATCTCCGGACGGGGCGCCGGTCTACGCGGTGAGCCGGACGCCCTCGACGGTGCAGCCGCCGCTCGCGTCGAACCGCACGGCCCGGCCCAAGAACTCCTCGCAGAGCATGGCGTCGAGCAGCGCGGGGTCGCCGGGCGTCGCGAGCTGCCGCCGTCCGTCCTCGCGGTCGCAGACGAGGATGGCGCTCTCGGCGCCGCCGCGTCCGCCCAGCACCGTGTAGCTCGCGATGGTCGCGTCGCCTGCGCCCTCGAGTGCGACCTCCCGGCCCGGGTCTGCGGCTGCGGCGGCCTCGCCGACCTCGTCGAAGTGGAAGCCCGGCCCCGGCTCGGTCGACCACAGGCCCGCCCCCTGCTTGGTGAGCATGCCGCTGACCGCGGTCAGCAGCCCCGGCTCGCCCGGGTGGGCGCGCAGGGTCCGGACCAGCGCGACCGCGGCCTGGAGCACGAAGTTGTTGAGCGGGCCGCCGGCGAAGCCCATGCCTCCGGTCAGCGTCACCGGTTCGTCGGGCCGCAGCGCCAGCTCGCGCTGCTGGACCCGGACCGCCGACGGGAAGCAGCTGTAGAGCTCGCGGTGCGGCACCGAGGCGAGGTCGACCCCCGTGCGTGCGACCAGCTTCTCGCCGGCCAGGCGGAAGCCCGGTGAGCGGTCGAGGTCCGCGCGTTCGGTGAGCGGCCGCATGGTGTTGCTCTCGGCCACGGCGAGCGGGAAGACCCAGCGGTCGGCGGCGATGCCCAGCGCCCGCGCCGTCGCGACGGAGCACAGCACGAGCCCCGCGGCCTGGTCGACGTTCCACTGGGAGGCGTGGCGCTTGCCGTAGGGGAACGCGAGCAGGGGGTTCCCGGGGCCGAAGGCGGCGAGCTCGTCGGCGGGGACGACCTCGCGAAACCAGGCGTCCGGATTGCCCGCCGCGACCCGGCTCATGCCGGACCAGAGCTCGGCGATCTCGCGCCGGTGGTCCTCGAGGGACGAGCCCGCGGCGGCGCGGAGCGCGTTCTCGATCAGCGCGTACTGGTTCACCGGCCGGCCGAGCCCGGAGCGGATCTCCAGATGGCTCAGGATGGGCTCCGCGGGACGCAGGACGCGGTCGGCCTCCCGGGCCGGGAGCGCGGTCAGCGGCGCCGTTCGCCCGGCGGCGCGGAAGAGGCCGTCCCGGTGTCGCGCCTCGCCGCCGGCGACGAGCGCGACGTCACAGCGGCCCTCGGCGATGTCGCGGGCGGCGCCGCCCAGCAGGGTCGTCTGCAAAACGCCGAGATCGGCCATCACGGTGTGCGCAGCGGGGGCGCCGAGCTTCTCGGCCAGCCAGCGACCCGGGTCGGGGTAGTCCCAGAACCCGCGCGGAACCCGCACGGAATCCGCCCGTTCCAGCAGCGCCGGCGCGCCCGCATCGTCGGCCGCACCGGCCAGGGCACGGCGCATGAGCTCGAGGGGCTCGGCGGCTGCGTCGGGCTCGCTCTCGCGTTGCCAGACGGCCGCGGCACCCACGAGCACCGGCGTCCGTTCGGGTGCGCGGGTCAGAGCGACTTCATGTACTCCGCGATGGTCTCGAGCTCCGCGTCACCCACCTTGCCCGAGACGGCCTTGTGCTTCGCGTTCTCGCGCACCGTCGCCTTCACCTTGTCGAGCGAGGGCGCGCTGCCGGCCAGGGACGGGACCTTCATGGCCTTACCGACCGGGGTCCCGGCCTTGCCGTCGTCGCCGTGGCAGCTCGAGCAGTTCGCCGCGTACAGCGCGGCGCCGTCGGCCAGCGCGGCCGGCGCCCAGGTGCACGCGACGAGCAGCGCCAGAACGGAAAGACATCTCATTCGCATCACTTCTCCTCCTTCGATCCCGCCGTCCTCGGCGCGGCCACAATGATGCCTTCTGCCCCGGTGAAGTCGAGGGGCGGGCGCGCAATGAGTGGTTTCCGATACGACCTCGCGCGGAGTTCGTCCCGGCACCGGAACGACTCGCAGATTTCGCGCCCAGGTGGTTGACTTCCAAGGGAAACGGTCGCCAGAATCCGGGGTGAATTCCGCACCACGAGGAGCCATCCCCTCCATGTCCGAGATCCGCCCGCTCGGTCGTGCATTTCGCCTCTCCCTGCTGATCGCCTGCGTCGCCCTCGCGGCCTCGCCGCCCGCGTCCGCCCAGGAGAGCGGCGGCTATGCGGGCGACGCGGTGTGCACCGCATGCCACGAGGACGTCCTGGAGAGCTATTCGCACACCATCCACGCCAAGGTCCTGAACGAGAAGAACGCGCCGAACGCCCTGGCGAAGAAGGGCTGCGAGGCCTGCCACGGGCCGGGCCAGGCCCACGTGGACGCCGGGGGCGGCCAGGGCAGCGGAGGACCCGACTGGGTCGTCTTCGGCAGCGACGACCCGGCCCACGTCGCGCGGGAGAACGAGACCTGTCTCCAGTGCCACGAGGGCGGGACCCAGCGCTACTGGGAGGCCAGCCCCCACCAGGCGCGCGGGCACGCGTGCACGACCTGTCACGATGTGAAGCAGCCCAGGTCCGACGACGCCATGCTCACCCACTCGAGCCAGATGGCGCTGTGCTCGAGCTGCCACCCGATGCCGCGCTCGCAGATGAACCGCCGGTCGCACATGCCCACGCGCCCGGGCCGGGCCGGGGCCGGCGGCGAGGGCTACATGAACTGCGGGAGCTGTCACAATCCTCACGGAACCGTCACGGCTTCGCTGGTCTCCGCCGTCACCGTCAACGAGAACTGCTACGAGTGCCACGCCGAGAAGCGCGGGCCCTTCCTCTGGGAGCACGCTCCGGTCAACGAGAGCTGCCTCAACTGCCACGTCCCCCACGGCAGCACCCGCGCGAACATGCTGAAGGCCCCGAGCCTCCGGCTCTGTCAGTCGTGCCACATCCATACTCTGCACCCCTCGAACACCTATGACCGCGACAACCGGTTCGCCGTGGGCAAGCAGTGCCTGAACTGCCACCAGAAGATCCACGGCAGCAACCATCCGTCGGGCAACCTGTTCACGCGATGAAGGGGGGAAGAGACGCGATGTCGACGATCGTGAAGCGATGGATCGGCCTCTCTCTCGCCGTGGGCGCAGCGGTCTGGACGCTCGCGGGACCGGCGGCGGCCGAGCAGGAGGTGCCCGGGCTGCCCGTCGTGGTCTCGGGCGAGGTCGAGATCGGAGGTCGTTCGACCTGGGGCGACGACTCGGAGACCCAGTTCGAGAAGTACCGGGACCTCGGGGAAGGCGTCTTCGGCGGCTTCGAGTTCCTGGTCGAGGACGAAGAGGGCCGTTACTTCCTGCGCGGACGCGGTGAGAACCCCGGATACGAAGATCAGCGCTACGAGACGGAGTTCGGGCGCTACGGCCGGTTCAAGATCGACCTCTTCTACAAGGAGCTGCCCCAGGTCTTCAGCAACGATGCGATGAGCCTCTACACCCGAAAGGGCGGCAACGAGTTCATGCTGCCGGCGAACGTGCAGTCCCGCATCGCGGGCGCGGCCGACCCGTCCGCCCAGCTCGCCCAGGAGCTGCAGAGCGCCGGTCACGTCGACCTCCGCTTCCGGCAGATCGAGGGCGGGGGCGGCATCGAGGTGAGGCCCATCGAGGGGCTCACCCTGTTCAGCCGCTACGAGCTCCAGGACCGCAAGGGCAGCCGCGCCTTCGCCATGGACTGGGGAACACCCGGGGGCAACTTCGTCGACTTCGCCGCTCCGGTGGACGACCAGACCCACGAGCTCTCCGCAGGCGGCGAGTACGTCGTGGGGCCCGCCAGCATCGGTCTCGACTACCGGGGCTCCTTCTACGAGAACGCCATCCGGGGCGTCACGGCCGACAATCCCCTCATCGCCGCCGACGCCGACGGCTCGCCCAGCCGGGGCCGGAGCGCCCTCGACCCGGACAACTCCGCCCACATGGTGAACCTGTCGCTGTCGACCGTCCTGCCCACGGATTTCCCGGCCCGCGTGACCGGCAGCTTCGCCTACGGCATCCGCATGCAGGACGAGGACTTCCTGCCCCACACCATCAACACCGCCCTGGTGAGCCCGACGCTTCCCGAGGGCAGTCTCGACGGAGAGGTCCACACGCTGCTCGCGAACGTGGTGGCCACCGCCCGGCCGACGCCTCGGCTCAACCTCACCGCCCGCTACCGGTACTACGACTACGACAACGACACCGACGACATCCGGTTCGACGAGGAGGTCGTGAACGACGGCTCCATCGACGCGACCGCCCACACCACCGTCTTCAACGACTTCACCACCCACAACGCGGACGCCAAGGCCTCCTACCGCATCACCGACGACGTGACGGGCCATCTGGGCTACGGCTTCGAGTACTGGCGGCGCAGCGCCGACCGCCAGGTGCGCGACCTCTGGGAGCACGGTCCCACGGCCAAGCTCGACTGGAAGATCGACGAGCAGGTCAAGTTCCAGGGCTCCTACTCCTTCCAGCGCCGGGACGGGGACGACTACGACACCTACTCCTACGTCGATCGCCTCCTGGACACACCGGGCGACCAGAATCCGGCCGGTGAGACCAGCGACCTGCGCAAGTTCGACCAGGCCGAGCGCGACGGTCACCTGGCCGACGCGCTGGTCTTCGTCCGGCCCGACGAGACCGTCGAGATCACCTTCTCCGGCGGCCTCCGCTACTACGATTACGACGACGACGGCAACTACGGGGTCGACACCGAGAGCTCGTGGTTCGCCGGCTGGGACGCCTACTGGCAGGCCTGCGACCGCATGGGCGTGGGGCTCTACTACAGCTACGAGAAGACGAGCTGGAAGATGAGGTCGCGATCCCGCTCGCGGACGTTCGGCCCGCCGCCCGTGATCGTGACCGACGACGCGGTCAACAACTGGCGGAGCACGACCCGCACCCGGACCCACACGGCCGGCATCCACTTCGACGTCGCGGCCATCCCGGAGCGGCTCGACCTGCGCTTCGGCTACGAGATCAACCACGCCTGGGAGAAGACCGACACGGAGGGCCTCCCCGACAACCGGGCCCTCGTGGCGCCCGAGCTCTCGGGGGCGATCGGCTACGACTACCCGACGGTGAAGGACATCCTGCAGGTGGTGAGCGCCGAGGCGACCACCACGATCAGCGAGCACGTTCAGATCCGCACCGCCTACCGCTACGAGGACTTCCTCATCCGCGACTTCCGGACCGATGATCTGGGGCCGTACCGCGGGGGGACCGACATCTTCCTGGCCGACACCCTCGACGACTACCAGGCGCACGTCCTCACTGCGACGGCCGTCATAACGTTCTAGCTTCCGGGGTGTGGAAGAGCTCGGCCCTCTCTTCGTCCACCCCACGGAGCCCCACCGGCTCTGGATCCTGATCTTCGCCTGCGCGCTGCCCAGCATGGCGCTCGCGCTCGTCGTGCTGGTGAGGTCGAGGTTGCCGGCGGCCGTGGCCTCGTCCGGGCTGCTGCTGCTGCCCGTCTTCACCTACATCCTGGGGGATCTCCACGTGCTGGAGGAGTCCAAGACCGTCGAGTTCTGCGGCTCGTGCCACGAGACGATGGCGCCCGTGGTGGAGGCCATGCGCGACGAAGGGGAGTCGCTCGCGGGCTCCCACTACCAGCGCGGCGCCGTCTCCCACAATGATGCCTGCTACCAGTGCCACAGCGGCTACGGGATCTGGGGCGGCTTCGACGCCAAGCTCGCCGGGGTGAAGCACATGCTCAACACGGTCACCGGCGACTTCGAGCTGCCGCTCTCCCACCACGGCACCTTCGACATCGACGCCTGCCTGAGCTGCCATGCCGGGGCGCTCCCCTTCCGCGCGGTGGAGACCCACCGGGACGAGGGGATCCAGCAGGCCCTGCTCTCCGGGGAGATGGGGTGCGCCGGCGCCTGTCATCCCCCGGCCCACCCCCAGGAGGCGCTGAACGGATCCGCAGCCGGGACGGGGGGCGGCTGATGGGCCGGGCCGTCATCGCGCGCCTCGCGGCGATCCTGATCCTCCTCTCCCAGGCCATCGCGCTCTGGGTGGCGGTCGAGCCGACCGGCCAGTCGGCCATCGTCTTCTCCTTCGTCGGCCACCCGCTCCTCGGGTCGGGAGTCCTGCTCGCGATCGTTGCTATGGTCAAGAGGCCCGCCGGAGCCGACTAGGAAGAGTGGCCGGGCGACTGCCCGGAGGTCCCATACCCGATGGCCGCGAGCATTCCATGGCCACCCGCGATCAGATCGAGCTGCCGCTTCCCAGGGAACCGATCCACCGGATCACGGTTCCCATCGCGCACTTCCTCCACATCGAGGCGGCCAGCGGAGGCGTCCTGCTCGCCTGCACCGCCATCGCCCTGATGATGGCGAACTCGGACTGGTCCGCGGCCTACCTGTCGTTCTGGAAGACGCCGGTGGGCTTCGGGTTCGGCGACTTCCAGGTGTCCCATTCGCTGAAGCACTGGATCAACGACGGCCTGATGGCCGTCTTCTTCTTCGTCATCGGACTCGAGGTCAAGCGCGAGATCGCGATCGGGGAGCTGGGCAGCCTGCGCAAGGCGGCGCTCCCCGTGGCCGGCGCCCTCGGCGGCATGATCGTCCCGGCGGGCATCTACCTGGTGCTCCAGTCGGGTCAGCCCGGCCAGGCCGGCTGGGGCATCCCCATGGCCACCGACATCGCGTTCGTGGTGGGCTGCCTCGCGGTGCTCGGCTCGAGGGTGCCCCACGGACTGCGGGTGATGCTGCTCTCGCTGGCCATCGTGGACGACATCGGAGCCATCCTCGTGATCGCCATCGGCTACACGAGCTCGATCGACACCGAAGCCCTGATCCTGGGCGCCGCCGGGATCGCGATCGTGGCCGTGATGGCGCGCCTGGGGGTGCGGAGCTTCGCGGTCTACACGGCGGTGGGCGCGCTGACCTGGTTCGGATTCCACGAGTCGGGCATCCACGCCACCATCGCCGGCGTGATCCTCGGCCTGATGACGCCGCCCCAGCCGCGGGTGGGCCAGCCCCTGCTTCGCAACATCCTCGACCGCGCCATCGAGGGCCAGGCGCTCGGGCGCTGGGACGATCCGGTCGGTCGGGCCGATCGCCTGTCCCAGTTCCGGCAGGCGACCCTCCAGGCGGTCTCGCCTCTCGAGTACGTCGAGCACCGCCTCCACCCCTGGGTGGGGTTCGTCATCATGCCGGTCTTCGCGCTGGCCAACGCCGGCGTGCCGCTGGATCCCCGGTCCCTCGCCGACCCGGTCGCCTTCGCCGTGGCAGCGGGCCTCATGCTCGGCAAGCCCCTGGGAATCGTCGCGTTCGTTTTCGTGGCCGTGCGCCTGGGCATCGCCCAGCTCCCGGTCGGGCTGGGCTGGGGCTCCATCGTCGGCGGCGGCGTGCTGGCCGGCATCGGCTTCACCATGGCGCTCTTCATCAGCGAGCTGGCGCTGGGACCCGACCTGCTCGACGCCGCGAAGATCGGCGTCTTCGCCGCCTCGGCGCTCTCCATGCTGCTCGGGCTCGGCGTGCTCGCGTTGACGCTCCCGCAGGCCTCCCGATCCGAGGGGAGCTGACGGGCGATCAGGTCCGGCCGGTCGCCTCTTTCCGGCGTCCGCGCGACGCGGTCCAGAACAGACCCGCCACGCCCACCAGCACCAGCGACATGGCCACGCCCTGGTAGGAGCTGATGATCTGGTCGCCGATCCGGAACCAGATCTCGCCCCCCTCGTTCCAGCGGATGAACTCGAGCCCGAAGCGTTGCAGGCCCATCAGCGTGCACATGGAGAAGAGCACGGCGCCCTGGAAGGGGCGCCGGTCGTCCAGCCAGAACAGGAAGCCCGCGATCGCGAAGCCCGCGAACGACGCGTAGAGCTGGACGGCGTGGATGGGCGAGTCGTGGAAGACGCTCGCGGGCAGCGAGTCCGGGGGGAAGTGGACGCCGATGGACTCGGGGCACAGGATTCCGAAGCAGCAGCCGTTCAGGAAGCAGCCGATCCGCGTGATGCCCGCGCCCAGCGCCACCGCCGGCGCCATCAGGTCCGCGAAGTCGAGGATCGGGAGCTTCTTCCAGCGGAAGAAGACCAGGCCGACGACGAGGGCCGCGGGCAGTCCGCCCATGACCGAGAGCCCCGCCACTCCGACGAACTGGCCGTCGCTGGCGAGCGGGTTGACGGCGTCCAGCAGCGAGCCCTGGGGAGGACGGAACTGCTCCCAGTGGGTGACGACCCAGAAGGCGCGCGAGCCGAGCAGCGCGCTGACGATGATCCAGATGCCGCAGTCGAGGACCGCCTCGCCGTTCAGTCCGCGGGCGTTGGCGCGGCGGGAGGCGATGAAGATGCCCAGGGCGAACGCCAGGGTGAGCATCACGCCATAGCTCGCCACCTCGTAGCTTCCGATGCGGAACAGGACGGGATACACGGCGCCTCCGTTCGATGGGGCCGACAGCATATCACCACGCCGGGAGGGCGTCGGGGAGGCCGTCGGGGAGGGCGTCGGGGAGGGCGCCGGCGAAGCGCTCGCGCCGTCGTGATGCCCGGGCGCGGAGGGGCCGGTGTCGGCGAAGAGGGGGACGCCGTGGGCGCCGGGGACGTGCCCCGCTACCCCCGCATGGGCCGGAAGCAGGTGCGGAGCTCGTCCACGAAGGTCTCGGGCTGCTCGAAGGCGGCGAAGTGGCCGCCGCGCTCCAGCTCGTTCCAGTGCACCAGGTTCGTGAACCGCTTCTCGGCCCAGCGTCGGGAAGAGCGGAAGATCTCCTTGGGGAAGATGCTGCAGCCGGTGCGGACCTTCACCTCCTCCATCGAGGGGTCGTTGAAGCTCTCCCAGTACAGACGTCCCGAAGAGGCGCCCGTGCCCGGCAGCCAGTAGAGCATGACGTTGTCGAGGAGCTCGTCCCGGGTGACGACGTTCTCGGGGTGTCCGTCGCAGTCCATCCAGCTCCAGAACTTCTCGAGGATCCAGCCCGCCTGGCCGGCCGGCGAGTCGACCAGTGCGTAGCCGAGGGTCTGGGGCCGCGTGCTCTGCTGCTTCGAGTAGCCCGAGTCGAACTTCCCATAGGCGTCCATGGACGCGAGCGCCGCGGCCTCCACGGGCGTGAGGTCGCCCAGGGTCTCCGGGTCGGGCGGCGCGATGGGCATGTTCAGGTGGATGCCCAGACAGTGTTCGGGGTCCTGGATGCCGATGCGCGTGGTCACCATGGAGCCCCAGTCGCCACCCTGGGCCACGTAGCGCGAGTAGCCCAGCGCGCGCATCAGCTCGCTCCAGTTGTCGGCGATCTTCTCGACGCCCCAGCCCGTCCGGGAGGGCTTGTCGGAGAACCCGTAGCCGGGGAGCGAGGGGCACACCACGTGGAAGGCGTCCGCCGGGTCTCCGCCGTGGCGCGCGGGGTCGCTGAGCGGCCCGATCACCTTGTGGAACTCGACGACCGAGCCCGGCCAGCCGTGGGACATCACCAGCGGTAGCGCATTCGGCTCCGGCGACTTCGCGTGGATGAAGTGGATCCCCAGTCCGTCGAGCGTCGCCCGGAACTGCGGGAAGGCGTTCAGTCGGGCTTCCCGCGCGCGCCAGTCGTAGGCGTCGGCCCAGTAGGCGCACACCTCCTGGAGATACGCGAGCGGGATGCCCTGGGACCAGTCGTCCACCGTCTCGCGCTCGGGCCAGCGCGTGGCGCGCAGGCGGCTTCGCAGCTGCTCGAGCTCCTCGTCGCTGGCTTCGATCTCGAAGGGCTGGATGTCGACGGTCATGGGGCCTCCGCGTTGCTGGCATCGCCTCCCATCTTGGCACAGGACAGGCTCGACGGGGCGGGCCGAGGCCCGTCGGGCCCGGCTGCTCCCGGCCGCCTTCACCGTCGCCCGCGACTCAGGAGCCGCCCACCCGGTGGACCGCCTCGAAGACCAGCAGGCCCGAGGTGACCAGGGCTCCGGCGATGGGGACCGCGAGCGGGTAGCACACGACGCCGTCGGGACGGGGGTCTCGCAGCTTCACCACCACCAACGCGACGTTCGCCAGACAGAACGTCACCAGGGTGACGGCCGAGGTCGCCTCGGCCAGCACCTCCAGGGGGAAGGCGACCGCCAGCGCGGCCGCCACGCCCGTGGCGATCGCGGTGGCGAGCAGCGGGGTGCGCGTGCGCGGGTGCACCCGGCCCAGGCGCGAGGGCAGCGAGCCCTGACGCCCCAGGCCGTAGAGCACCCGCGACCCCTTGATCACCTGGACCAGGGCGCCGTTGAGCAGCGCGAACAGGGCGATCGCCCCCAGGATCTCCGGACGGCCGCCGCAACGCTCGAAGACCAGGGACAGCGGCGCCTCCGACGCGGCGAGCTCCGACGGCGGAACCGCGAGCACCGCCACCGCGGCGAGCACGACGTAGAGGAGCGTCGTCACGCCCAGGGTGACCAGGATGGCCCGTGGCAGGGTGCGCCGGACGTCGCGCACCTCTTCGGCCACGTTCACCATGTCCTCGAATCCGAGGAAGGCGTAGAAGGCGAGGATGCCGCTGCCGGCGACCGCCGCCAGCGAGGCGCCGTCGCTGGGCAGCATCTCCGGGGCGCGCTCCGGCCAGTCCTGCAGAACCGGCCATCCGAAGCCGATCACCATCAGCAGGCCGCCCACCTCGAGCAGGGTCATCAGGCCGGCCAGGGTGACCGACTCGCGCACTCCCCAGGCGGCGACGCCGCCGATGGCGAGCACCGCGCCCCCCGCCACCAGCACGCGGTTCACCTCGACGAACGCGGAGAGATACCCGGCGAAGCCCACACTCACCGTGGCGGCGGAGATCAGGCCCGCGATCACCACGAGCACGCCCACGACGCTGGACAGGCGGCGGGAGCCCAGGCCCTCGCGCACGTACACCGCCTCGCCTCCGGCGCGCGGGAACCTCGACGAGAGCTCCGCGAACGACAGGGCGGTGAACAGGGCCATGAGCGACGCGAAGGCGAATGCGGACGGGGCCATCAGACCGGAGCGACCCGCCACCACCCCGGTGAGGGCGTAGATGCCAGCCCCGATCGTGGTGCCCAGGCCGTAGAGCACCAGCCAGGGGAACGAGACGGAGCGCGCGAGGGTGGCGTCGCCCGTCGCCTGGTGGGAATCGCTCATTCACTCCTCGCTGGGGTCGCGCAATCGCGAGCCGGATTGCGCCGCGGGGACGGGAACGGCGGATGATAGGCATCTCCCACTGTCCCCGAGGGGGAATCCGGCCCATTCCTTTCTCAGTCTCCGGCCCCTTCGGACGATGAGAGGAATCGGGCCCCGGGCTCGACGTGCGGTCGGGCACGGCAGAGGGATGGGCGGCATGGGCGGCGACGAGAACAGGGCGGGCGGCGGAGCCGACGCTGGAGGCGGGCGTCTGGGCTCGATCTTCCAGCGGGGCGGAAAGCTCGTGGCCGGCTTCACCGACACCGTGAAGGAGGCCACCCGAACCGGTCTGCTGAAGCAGGCCCTGGACGCCCGGGACCGCGGGAACCTCGCCGCGGCCTTCCACCTCCTGGAAGAGGAGTACGGGGAGCGCGGCGACGAGGTCGATGTGGCCGTCGCGTTCTGGGACGTGGCCTCGGAGTACGACCGCGCGCCCTCCGCCGCACCGGCCGTCGCCGGTCTCATCCGACGCTACGCCCAGGCCGGCCAGGTCGATCTGGCCACCCAGTACTGGGTGGAGCTCACGACCCGCGTCGAGGGTGCGCTGGCCGAGCCGGCAGCCCTGGTGCGCATCGTGCCCGCCCTTCAGGAGCAGGTCGAGGCCGCCCAGCGCGAGGCCGCGGGGGCCGAGGAGGAGGACGCCGAGGCGGCCGTGGCCAAGGACGAGCGCGCAGCCGCCCTGGTCCAGGCCCTGCGCGCCGCGGTCCATCCGGACAACTCCGGTCTCACGCCCGGGATCGCGATCCACGTGGCCGAGCAGGCCCGCGAGCTCGACCCCGATTCCGCGCTGACCGCCGCCCGGTCGGCCCTCGAGAACTTCGAGCTCCACGAGGCCAAGCGCCGGCGCATGCTGGAGCTGATCGCCGAGCTCGATCCGGAAGCCGAGCCGCCGCCCCCGCTCGAAGAGCTCGAGGAGCCGCCGCCGCCGGTCCCGGAGCCCGTCGACGCCGAGGAGGCGCCACCGGAGACCCCGACCCCGAGCGGGTCCGAGACCGCTCCGCGACGTCCGGGGGCGAGCCAGCACCCCCTCTACACCGAGAGTCCGCCCCGACCCGAGCTCAGCGACGACGAGCTCGAGGCGCTCCGCAGACGCCTGCCGCCCACGCGCTCCGCCCAGGTGCCCAGCGACGACCAGGCAGAGGCGGACCCGCAGTCGGCTTCGTCCGGACGGCGCCTGGAGGTCCACAACGGTCGGCTCTCGTCCCTCGGCGAGGCCACCCTCGTGGTGGAGCTCGAGGGCTCGCGCCGCGCGCGGGTCTCCTACGAAGCGCTCGAGGCGGTGGCCGTCGCCCAGGTCGACGGCCTCGCTCCCGAGACCCGGGTGGTCGTGGATCTGCTCCTCAACTGGCGCAGCGGTCCCAGCCACGGTCAGCCCCTGCGCGGGGTGCGACTGCGGCTCTCGGGTCTGGACGAGGCGATCGAGCTCGACGAGCCCGACGGCGCCCACATGAGCGGTCGCGAGCTGCTGGCCGAGCTCCTGGATCGCGCCCCGGCCGCGCCCCTGCCGGGTCCCGACGCCGCCCTGGGCGGACCCATCCCCCACTTCGCGTCCGCCGCGGACTACGCCCGCGAGGTGCTGGGCATCGTCTGCTCCTGAGCCCGTTCGCCCGATCGGCGCCCACGGCGAGCCCGGCATGTGCTTGACTTGCGCCGATGCTCTGGCGAGTCGTCCTCCTCTTTCCCGTCCTCTTGCTCACGGCGGCGTGGTCCTGTGCCGCGCTGTGGATCGACGGGCCGGAGTCCCGGATCCTGGCGGGGGCGCTCGCCTTCGCCTACGTCGCGGCGGGCGCCGCCGTGTTCGCGGCGCTGCGGCCGTTTCGCCGGGCGCTCCTCGCCTATGCGGTCCTGTTCCTGCTGGTGGTCGGCTGGTGGCGCTCGATCCCCGCGAGCAACGATCGCGAGTGGCTGGAGGACGTGTCGCGCACACCCACCGCGACCTTCGCCGGCGACCAGGTCGTCATCTCCAACGTCCGCAACTTCGACTACGAGAGCGAGCTCGAGTACACGCCGCGCTGGGAGGAGCGCACCTACGATCTCTCGAAGATCACGGGCGTCGACCTCTTCCTCTCCTACTGGGGATCGCCCCTCATCGCCCACACCATCATGAGCTGGGAGTTCGAGGACGGAGAGCACCTGGCCATCTCCATCGAGACCCGCAAGGAGGTGGGCGAGGAGTACTCGGCCGTCCTCGGCTTCTTCCGGCAGTTCGAGCTGTACTACGTGGTGGCCGACGAGCGCGACCTGGTCCGGCTGCGCACGAACTACCGCGGCGAGCAGGTGCGACTCTACCGTCTCACCAACGTGAAGCCCGAGGGCGCCCGCGCCGTGCTCGAGCAGTACCTCCACGAGATCGATCGCCTGAACCGCGAGGCCCGCTGGTACAACGCCGCCACCCACAACTGCACCACCGCCATCCGCTACCACATCAAGCAGGTGGCGCCGGACAACCCCTGGGACTGGCGCATCCTGGTGAACGGCCTGATCGACGAGATGGCCTACGAGCGGGGCAGCATCGACACGAGCCTGGCCTTCGAGGATCTGCGGGCGGCGAGCGACGTCGGCGAGGCGGCCCGGGCCGCCGACGACGCGCCGGACTTCTCCGCCCGCATCCGCGACGGCCTGCCGGGGTTCTGAGCCCCGCGCCCGCGGCGTCCGCTGGGGTCGGTCGCTACGCTCCCGCCATGTTCCGATTCCGGAAGCTCCTGGTCGGGGTCGACCTCACCGGCGGCTCGATCTCGGCAGGCTCCCGCCTGGCTCTCGAGCAGGCCCGTTGGCTCTCGGTCCGCACCGGCGCCCGTGTCAGCGTCGTCCACTCGTGGCGGGCCGACGAGCGCTGGGACCAGCAGGACGGCAACTTCGTTCCGGTTCCGCCCGACGAGGATCAGGCGCGGCTCGCCCTGGGCGACGTGATGCGGGAGTTCGCCGCCGAGGGCATCGAGTCCGAGCTCGTGCTCTCGGGCGAGACGCCCTGGCTCGCCATCATCCGTCAGGTGGAGAAGGAGGAGGCCGACCTGGTCCTGGTGGGCAAGCGCTCCCAGGTCCAGAACGACGGTCGACCCCTGGGCAGCGTGAGCCAGTCGCTGCTGCGCAAGTGCCCGGCACCGGTCTGGGTCTTCAAGCCGGGCAGCGAGGTCCATCCCAAGGTGATCCTGGCCGCCTGCGAGCGCACGGATCTCGGTCGGGCGATCCTCGAGGCCGCGGCCTGGCTGGCCGAGCGGTTCGACGCCGAGCTGCATCCGGTGCACGCGCTCCAGCTCGCGATGTCCCACCACATGGGCGGCGGCCCGTCGGTCGAGGACTACGAGGCGGAACAGGGCGCGGCCTATCGGAAGGAGGTCGCGGCGAGCCTGGAGGCGGTCGGCTTCGGCGGGCGCGCCAGCGTCCACGTGGGGGTCACGACGCCCGCCCGGGCGATCCTCGAGGGCGTCCGCAAGCTGGGCGCCGACCTCGTCGTGATGGGCACGGTGTCCCGGGCCGGCCTGCCCGGGCTGATCCTGGGCAACACCGCCGAGCGGCTGCTGGGCTGTCTCGACTGCTCGATGCTGGTCCTCAAGCCCGAGGACTTCAGCAGGCCCGTCCTGCCCTAGTCCTGGAGCGCGGGAACCCTGGGACCCTGGAAAGCGAGGAACCCCGCGCCGCGGAGGTCTCGACTCAGCGCGGGTAGTTGGTGATGGGCTCGCGGCCCTCGGGATACGCCCGGAAGCCGCTCCGCCTGGCGATCCGCGCCTTGCGTAGATCGACTGCCGCGCGCAGGGCGTCGCGTCGGCTCACCTGGCCCAGGAGCCGGCCGTTCTCCACCACCGGCAGCCGCCGCACGCGCAGCTTGACGAACTCGTGGGCCAGGGCGAAGAGGTCCATCTCCGGCGAGATGGTGTGGCAGGCCTGGGTCATGAGGTCGCCCACCACCTCGGAGACGTCGTGGGCGTCCATCTCGTAGTCCGATGCGGCGACCGCACGCAGGCAGTCGAACTCCGAGAGCAGGCCCAGCAGGTTGCCCTTCGAATCCACCACGGGCGCCCCCGAGATGGCGTTCTTGAGCAGCAGCTCGGCCGCGTCCACGGCCGGCATGTCGGGCCGCAGGGTGACCAGCTGGGTGGTCATGATCTGCCTGGCGTCGGGGACTCTGGCTCGCTCCATGGAATCGTCCTCCATCGGACACTGATCCAACTTCAGGGTATCACGGGGTGCCCATTTGAGGTGGATCTGGCGCTCGCGCCCAGCCTGCGGATTGTTATCCTCCGGCCCCGTCCAGGCCTGCGCCCACCGCGCGCCTGAGCAACCCGTACCGGGAACATCTTGGAATCAAAGAGCTCGAGCCTGTGACGGGGCAGGAGGGGAGAGAAGCGGGTTGGCGATCCATCGCGTACGCAGAGGTCTGGATCTCCCCATCTCGGGTGAGCCCGAGCAGCAGATCGGCGAAGGACCCCAGCTGACGACCGTGGCGGTCCTGGGGGACGATACCCCCGGGGTAAGGGCCCGGATGGCCGTGAGCGAGGGCGACACGGTTCGCCGCGGTCAGCTGTTGTTCGAGGATCGGACCCGGGAAGGTGCTCGCTACGTCGCCCCCGGTGCCGGACGGGTGGCCGCGATCCACCGGGGCGCCCGGCGCATGCTTCGCTCGGTGGTGATCGAGCTGTCCGAAGGCGAGCGCGCCGGACGGCCCGGCGACGCCGAGCTCGAACGCTTCGAGGCCCACGGCGGAGGCGATCCCGAGGGCTGGAGCCCCGACGCCGTCCGCGCCCTGCTCGTCGAGTCCGGCTGCTGGACCGCGCTCCGCTCCCGGCCCTTCGGTCGGGTGCCCGACGTCCAGGCGACGCCCCACGCGCTGTTCGTGACCGCCATCGATACGAACCCCCTCGCCCCGGACCCCGAGGTGGTCGTGGGCGAGGCCCGGGACGACTTCCAGCGGGGCCTGCGCCTGCTCTCCCGCCTGCTCGAGGGCACCACCTACCTCTGCGTGGCCCGGGGCAGCCGCATTCCCGACGGCGTCGATGCGCCGGTGCAGGTCGAGGAGTTCCACGGCCCCCACCCCGCCGGCAACCCCGGCGTGCACATCCACACCCTGGCGCCGGTCTCCCAGACCCGCTCGGCCTGGCACATCGGCTACCAGGACGTGATCGCCGTGGGCCGGCTGTTCGCGGACGGGCGCTGGCCCGCGGAGCGGATCATCTCCCTGGCCGGACCCGCCGTGAAGACGCCGCGGCTGCTGCGGACCCGCGCCGGCGCCTCGATCGCCGAGCTTGCGGCCGGCGAGCTGATCGAGGACGAGCGCGGCGTGCGCACCATCTCCGGCTCGGTGCTGTCCGGAAAGAAGGCCGTGGGGCCCGAGTTCGGCTATCTGGGCCGGCACCACGTGCAGGTGAGCGCCGTGGTCGAGGGCCACAACCGCCGCATGCTCGGCTGGCTCGGGCCGGGGTTCGAGACCTTCTCGACCATTCCCATCTTCCTGTCGCGTCTGCTGCGCGGGAAGAAGTTCGACTTCACGACGGACACCAACGGCTCCCACCGCGCCATGATGCCGCTCGGCACCTACGAGCGGGTGATGCCCATGGACATCGTCGCGACCTATCTGCTGCGCGCTCTCGTGGTGGGAGACACCGAGCAGGCGGTGGCGCTGGGAGCGCTCGAGCTCGACGAGGAAGACATCGCGCTCTGCACCTTCGTGTGCCCCGGCAAGACCGAGTTCGGGCCCTATCTGCGGAAGAACCTCGAGCGCATCGAGAAGGAAGGCTGAATGAAGCTCCTCCGGGACGCGATGGACGACCTCGCCGTCCACTTCGAGAAGGGCGGGAAGCTCGAGAAGCTGTACCCGCTCTGGGAGGCGGGGGACACCTTCCTGTTCACGCCGGGCGAGGTGACCCGCACCGGCTCCCACGTGCGCGACGGCCTCGACTACAAGCGCATGATGATCACCGTGGTGATCGCGCTCCAGCCGCTGTTCCTGATGGCCATGTACAACACCGGCCTGCAGGCGTCGCTGGCGATCGAGGCCGGGGCCGAGCCGCTCCTGAACTGGCAGAACTGGGTCTTCCTGCGGCTCGGCGGCGAGTACTCCTCGGCCAGCCCGCTGATGTGCATCTTCTTCGGCGCCCTCTACTTCGTGCCGGTCTACGCGGTGACCATGATCTCGGGCATCGCCATCGAGCTCGTCTTCTGCATCATCCGCGGCCACGAGGTGAGCGAGGGGTTCTTCGTCACCGGCGCGCTCATCCCGCTGACGGTGCCGCCCACCATCCCGCTCTGGCAGGTCTCGCTCGCGACCATCGTGGGTCTGGTCTTCGCGAAGGAGGTGTTCGGCGGCACGGGAATGAACTTCCTGAACCCCGCCCTGGTGGTGCGCGCCATCCTCTTCTTCGCGTATCCCGCGGACATCAGCGGCGAGGCCCCGTGGATCGCCGCGGACTTCCTCGGCGTGGACGGCTTCACCGGCGCGACCTGGCTGGCCCAGGCTGCGGCCACCCCCGGCGCCCTGGAGGGGGCGAGCTGGTGGGCCGCCTTCATCGGCTTCATCCCGGGCTCGATGGGCGAGACCTCCGCCCTGGGCTGCCTGCTGGGCGCCGGCCTCATCATCCTCACCGGCGTCGGCTCCTGGCGGACCATGGCCGGGACCGCGCTCGGCACCATCGCCATGGCGGCCTTCCTGAACTGGGCCGGCTCGGACACGAACCCCATGTTCTCGGTGCCCTGGTACTGGCACATGGTGCTCGGCGGCTGGGCGCTCGGAACGGTCTACATGTGCACCGACCCGGTGAGCTCCAGCTACACCGAGGGCGGGCGCTGGGTCTACGGCTTCGGGATCGGGGTGCTGTGCGTGCTGATCCGCTGCGTGAACCCGGCCTACCCCGAGGGCATGATGCTGGCGATCCTGTTCATGAACATGTTCGCGCCCCTGATCGACTACTATGCGATCCGGCGGAACGTCGCGCGGAGGCTCGCTCGCGTTGGAGCATAGTACCCGCCACACGGTCATCTTCACGACGGTCCTCTGCGTCGCGTTCTCGCTCATCGTGTCCACGGTGTCGGTGGCGCTCAAGGACCGTCAGGTCGAGAACAAGCGGCTCGACAAGATCAAGAACGTGCTCACGGTCGCGGGCCTCATGGAGCCGGGCGAGAACCTGACGCGCGACGAGCTGAACCGCCGCTTCGAGACCCGGCTCGAGCCGCGGCTGGTCGACCTCGAGACGGGCGCCTACGTCGAGACCGACGACGCCATGGCCTACGACCAGCGCAAGGCCTCCACCGACCCGGCGCAGTCGAAGCCCGCGCCGGAGAACCCGGCGAAGGTGCGGCGGGTGCCCGAGAAGGCGCAGATCTTCCTGCTCAGCGAGGGCGAGGAGGTCAAGGGCATCATCCTCCCCATCGAGGGCTACGGGCTGTGGTCGACCCTCTACGGGTTCCTCGCCCTGGAGGCCGACGGCCGGACGGTCCGCGGCATCACCTACTACCAGCACGGTGAGACCGCCGGCCTGGGCGGCGAGGTCGACAACCCGCGCTGGAAGGCGAAGTGGCCCGGCCGGAAGGTCTACGACGAGTCCGGCGACATCGCGCTGAAGGTGGCCAAGGGCATGGCCGGCTCCGTCGAAGAAGATCCCTATCGGGTGGACGGCCTCTCCGGCGCGACCCTCACGTCCAACGGCGTGACCAACATGATCCGATTCTGGCTCGGTGAAGACGGCTTCGCCGCCTATCTCGATCAGTACCGAAAGTCGAAGGGAATCTGATGAGCAAGCCCCGCGAGGTCCTGCTGGACCCCCTCATCGACAACAACCCCATCGGTCTCCAGGTGCTGGGCATCTGCTCGGCGCTGGCGGTCACCACCAAGCTCGAGACCGCGGTCGTGATGACCCTCGCGGTGCTCTTCGTGCTGGTCACCTCCACCGTGGCGGTGAGCATCCTGCGCAACCAGATCCCGGGCAGCGTCCGCATCATCACCCAGCTCACGATCATCGCGTC
The DNA here is from genome assembly GCA_050618075.1 of Myxococcota bacterium. Classification (GTDB taxonomy): domain Bacteria; phylum Myxococcota_A; class UBA9160; order UBA9160; family UBA4427; genus JBNLVL01. The sequence goes on along the minus strand of JBNLVL010000004.1, from coordinate 497,871 downwards.
GATGGTGATGGTGGCCGACCAGTTCCTGCAGGCCTTCCTGTACGACATCAGCCTGCAGCTCTCGGTCTTCGTCGGACTCATCATCACCAACTGCATCATCATGGGGCGCTGCGAGGCCTTCGCCATGCAGAACGGCCCCTGGATGAGCTTCCTGGACGCCGTGGGCAACGCCGGCGGCTACGGCCTGGTGCTGGTCCTGGTCGCCGCGTTCCGCGAGCTCTTCGGGAGCGGGCGACTGCTCGGTTTCAGCATCCTGCCCACGGTTTCCGAAGGGGGCTGGTACGTCCCGAACGGTCTGATGGTCCTGGCCCCTGCAGCATTCCTGCTGATCGGCTGCTTCATCTGGGCGGTGCGCGCCTGGAAGCCCGATCAGGTGGAGGAGGAGTTCCATGTTGGAGCACTACTTGAGCCTGGCTACGAAGGCGATCTTCGTTGAGAACATGGCTCTGGCCTTCTTTCTGGGGATGTGCTCCTTCCTGGCCATCTCCCGGAAGGTCGAGACATCCGTGGGGCTGGGGCTCGCCGTCGTCTTCGTGCTGGCGGTCACCTGCCCGCTGAACCAGTGGCTGTACGCGAACGTCCTGGAGGAGGGCGCGCTGTCCTGGCTGCCCGGCGGCGCCAGCGTGGACCTCTCGTTCCTCAGCTACCTGGTCCTCATCGGCACGATCGCCGCCGTGGTGCAGGTGGTCGAGATGGTGATCGACCGCTACGCCCCGGCGCTGTACGGCTCGCTGGGCGTGTTCCTGCCGCTGATCGCGGTGAACTGCGCGATCCTGGGGGGCTCGCTCTTCATGGTGAACCGCGACTACACCTTCGGTGAGGCCGCGGTCTTCGGAACGGGCTCCGGCCTCGGCTTTGCGCTGGCCATCGTGGCCCTGGCGGCGATCCGCGAGCGGGTCCGCTACAGCGACGTGCCGCCGCCGCTGCGCGGGCTGGGCATCACCTTCATCACCGTCGGTCTGATGGCCATCGCGTTCATGGCCTTCTCCGGCATCCAGCTCTGAGCGCGACAGGCGCGAAGGAACCTGCTTCGTGAACACGATCCTCTTCGGGATGCTCGGCTTCACCGTCACCATCGTGGTGCTGACGGTCCTCCTGCTCGCGGTGAAGGCGAAGCTCAGCCCCGGCGGCAAGGTGAAGATCGGCATCAACCACGACGACGAGAAGTCGCTGGAGGTGGCGGCCGGCGGAACCCTCCTCAACACCCTGGCCAGCAACGGCATCTTCATCCCCTCGGCCTGCGGCGGGAAGGGCACCTGCGGCGTCTGCCGCTGCCGGGTCGAGTCGGGCGGCGGGGCGCTGCTGCCCACCGAGGTCTCCCACATCACCCCCAAGGAGGCGCGGGACGGCATGCGCCTGGCCTGCCAGGTGAAGGTGAAGGAGGACCTCGAGATCGAGCTGCCGCCCGAGGTGTTCGACGTGCGGCGCTGGACCTGCCGCGTGCGCTCCAACCACAACGTGGCGACCTTCATCAAGGAGCTCATCCTCGAGCTGCCCGCGGGCGAAGAGGTCCCCTTCCGGGCCGGGGGCTACATCCAGATCGAGTGCCCGCCCCACGTCGCGAACTACAAGGACTTCATCGTCGAGGACGAGTACCGCGAGGACTGGGACAAGCTCGACATGTGGCGCTTCGTCTCGAAGGTGGACGAGCCGGTGGTGCGCGCCTACTCCATGGCGAACTACCCCGAGGAGAAGGACGTCATCATGCTGAACGTCCGGATCGCCTCGCCCCCGCCGCGCCAGCCCGACCTCCCGCCCGGCCAGATGTCGTCGTGGATCTTCGACCTGAAGCCCGGCGACGAGGTCGTGATCTCCGGCCCCTTCGGCGAGTTCTTCGCCAAGGACACCGACAACGAGATGTGCTTCATCGGCGGCGGTGCGGGCATGGCCCCCATGCGCAGCCACATCTTCGACCAGTTCCGGCGCATCCACACCGACCGCAAGGTCACGTTCTGGTACGGCGCCCGCTCGTTGCGGGAGGCGTTCTACGTCGAGGATTTCGACGCCATCGACCGGGAGAACGAGAACTTCAACTGGTACCTCGCGCTCTCGGAGCCCCTGCCCGAGGACAACTGGACCGGCCTCACCGGCTTCATCCATCAGGTGCTCTACGACAACTACCTGAAGGACCACCCGGCGCCCGAGGACATCGAGTACTACCTGTGCGGTCCGCCGATGATGATCGACGCCTGCAAGAAGATGCTCGACGACCTCGGCGTGGAGCCCGAGAACATCGCATTCGATGACTTCGGCGGGTAGCGGCCGCCCGGAGATCCTCACGCCCCGCGCCCGGGCGCTGCTCCCGGTCTTCCTCGTCGCGCTGGTCGCCCTGGCGGTCCACCAGCTGTGGTTCAGCCTGCCCGACCGGGTGACGCTGGCCGGACCCACCATGGGCACCACCTGGTCCGTGGTGCTCCAGGGCCGGGGGCATACCCGGAACGACCTCACCGAGGCGCGGCAGGCGATCCGCGAGCGGCTCGCCTCGGTCAACGCGCTCATGTCCACCTGGGACCCGGATTCCGAGCTCTCCCGGCTGAACGCCCACGCGGAGCCCACGCCCTTCCCGCTGTCGCCGGAGACGCTCCGGGTCTTCGCGCTGGCCCAGGAGGTCTCCCTGCAGACCGGCGGCGCCTTCGACGTCACCGTCGGCCCGCTGGTCGCGGCCTGGGGCTTCGGCGCGGGGGCGCGGACCCCGGGCCAGGCCCCGGACGCGGCCGAGCTCGCCGCGATCCGCGGGCGCGTGGGCTACCGCCTGCTGGAGCTGGACGGCGAGGGGCGGACGATCCGCAAGGCCCGACCGGACCTGCGCTGCGATCTGTCGGCCATCGCCAAGGGCTATGGGGTGGACGCCGTGGCGGGCGCTCTCGAGGCCCGGGGCTGGACCGACTACCTGGTGGAGGTGGGCGGCGAGATCCGGGTGCGCGGGGAGCGCCCCGGCGGCGGCCCCTGGCAGGTGGGCATCGAACGCCCCGGCGACGACCCCGGCCGGGTGGTGCAGGGCGTGGTCCCGCTCAGCGATCTCGCGATGGCCACCTCCGGCGACTACCGGAACTTCTACGAGGTGGACGGGGAGCGGCGCAGCCACATCGTCGACCCCCGCAGCGGACGCCCGGTGACCCACCGGGTGGCCTCCGTGAGCGTCATCCACCCCGAGGCGGTGCTGGCCGACGCCTGGGCCACGGCCCTCACGGTCCTCGGCCCCGACGAGGGCCTGGAGCTGGCGGAGTCCCGGGGGCTGGCGGCCTATTTCCTGGTCCGCACCGGCCCGGAGCGCTTCGAGGCCCGGGCCACCTCCGGGTTTCCCGCGCTCCGGGGGCCGGCGCTCGGCAGTCCGGGCGAGGGGGGGTAGAATCGAGCCATGACCACCTTCCTCGCCGCCCTGGTCGTCGTCGGCCTGACCGTCCTGGCCATGTCCCTGGGTGCCATGGTCCAGGGACGCCGTCTGCGCGGCAGCTGCGGCGGCACCGGGCAGGACTGCTCCTGCAGCCCGGTGGCCGCGCGCAACTGCGAGCTGCGCAAGCAGCGGGACGCCGGGGCGGCCGGCTCCTGAGCCGGGGCCCGCGCCCGCACTCACCGCCATGAGCTCGCCTCGCCTGCTCGTCGCCAACCGGGGCGAGATCGCCATCCGGGTGATGCGCGCCGCAGCCGAGCTGGGCTGGCAGAGCGTCGCGGTCCACACCCGGGACGACGCGGCCTGCCTCCACACGCGCAGGGCCGACGCCTCGGTGCTGCTTCCCGGCGAGGGGGCGCGCGGCTACCTCGACGTGGAGGCGATCGTCGCGGCGGCCCGGCAGGGGGGCTGCGACCTGCTCCACCCCGGCTACGGCTTCCTCAGCGAGAGCCCGGAGCTGGCCCGGGCCTGCGCGGCCGCGGGGATCGGCTTCGTCGGCCCCGATCCCGAGGCCCTCGAGCTGTTCGGCGACAAGACCCGGGCCCGCGAGCTCGCCGGGCGCTGCGCCGTGCCCGTGCTGGCCGGGACGCCCGGCCCCGCGACGCCGGCGCAGGCGCGGGCCTTTCTCGAGTCCCTCGGCCGCGGGGCCTCGATCGCGTTGAAGGCGGTGGCCGGCGGGGGAGGTCGGGGCCTGCGCGTGGTCGAGGACCCGGCGGCGCTCGACGCCGCCTTCGACGGCTGCCGGCGCGAGGCGCAGGCCTTCTTCGGCAACGACCAGGTCTACGCCGAGCGCTGGTGGCCGCGGGTCCGCCACGTCGAGGTGCAGGTCGTCGGCGACGGGTCCGGGCGCGTGCTCCATCTCTGGGAGCGGGAGTGCACGCTCCAGCGCCGCCACCAGAAGCTGGTGGAGGTGGCGCCGGCGCCGGGGCTGCCGTCGGCCGTGCGCGAGCGCATCCTCGGCGCGGCGCTCCGGATGGCGAAGGAGGTCCGCTACCGCAGCCTGGGCACCTTCGAGTTCCTGGTGGACGCAGCCGTTCCCCAGGCGCCCGACCCCGAGTTCGTGTTCATCGAGGCCAATCCGCGGCTGCAGGTCGAGCACACGGTCACCGAGGAGGTGACGGGCTTCGACCTGGTCCAGATCCAGCTCCGGCTCGCCCGCGGCGACTCCCTGGCCGACCTGGGCCTGGCTCCCGAGGCCGTCCCCGAGCCCAGGGGGTGCGCGATCCAGGTGCGCGTGAACATGGAGAAGATGACGGCGAAGGGGCAGGTGCGGCCCGCCGGCGGAACCCTCTCCGTCTTCGAGCTGCCGAGCGGACCCGGCGTGCGCGTCGACACCTACGGCTACGTGGGATACGCAACGAGCCCCCGCTTCGACTCGCTGCTGGCCAAGCTGATCGTCCACTCGACCCGGGCCGACTGGCCGTCGGCCCTGCGCAAGGCCGGGCGCGCGCTCGGCGAGCTGAGGATCGAGGGCGTCGGCACGAACGCGGCGTTCCTGCGCGCGCTGCTGCGCCACCCGGAGGTCGTCGCCGGACGCGCCACCACCCGCTTCGTGGAAGAGCACGGCGCCGCCCTCGCGACCGCGGCCCTCGACGACGAGTCCCAGGCCCGCCCCGACGCCCCCGCCGAGCCCGAGCCAGCCGCTCCGGGAGCTGCGGGCGCCGTCGTCGACGCAGTCGACCCCCTGGCCGTCCTCGACCACGGAAAGCAGGGACCCTCGCGCAGCGGCGGGCCCGCCGCCGCGTCGGACGGCGTGGCCGCGGTGCGCGCGCCGCTCCAGGGAAGCGTGGTCGTGGTGGACGCCGCGGTGGGCGACCGGGTGCGCACGGGGCAGGCGCTCCTGGTGATGGAAGCCATGAAGATGGAGCACGTGATCGAGGCCCCCGGGCCCGGGGTGGTGCGCTCCATCGAGGCGCGGGTCGGCGCGACGGTGGCCGAGGGGACGGTCCTCGTGTGGATCGAGCCCACGGAGGCCGGCCAGGCCGATCGCGAGCGCGAGGCCCCGCCCGACCTCGAAGCCGTCCGCCCGGACCTCGCCGAGGTGCAGGCGCGCCACGCGCGGGGCCTCGACGCCGCACGGCCCGACGCCGTGGCCAGGCGCCGCGCGACCGGGCAACGCACGGCCCGGGAGAACGTCGACGACCTGTGCGATCCCGACAGCTTCGTCGAGTACGGGCCCCTGGTGATCGCCGCCCAGCGCCGGCGGCGCTCGGTGGAGGACCTGGTGGAGCGCACCCCCGCCGACGGCATGCTGGCGGGCATCGGACGGGTGAACGGCGACCGCTTCCCCGACGCCGACGCCCGCTGCGTGGTCCTGTCCTACGACTACACGGTGCTGGCCGGAACCCAGGGGCAGCAGAACCACCGCAAGAAGGACCGCCTGTTCGAGCTGGCCGAGCGCTGGCGGCTGCCCGTCGTCTTCTTCACCGAGGGCGGGGGAGGCCGCCCCGGCGACACCGACGGCCTGGGCGTCGCGGGCCTCGACTGCATGGCCTTCCACCTCTTCGGCCGGCTTTCCGGGCTGGTGCCGCTGGTCGGCATCAACTCGGGCCGCTGCTTCGCCGGCAACGCGGCGCTGCTCGGCTGCTGCGACGTGGTGATCGCCACCGAGGACTCCAACATCGGCATGGGCGGGCCGGCCATGATCGAGGGCGGGGGGCTCGGGGTCTTCCGTCCCGACGACGTGGGCCCCATGTCGGTCCAGGTGCCCAACGGTGTCGTCGACGTCGCCGTGGAGGACGAGGCCGCCGCGGTGGCCGCAGCCCGGCAGTACCTCTCCTACTTCCAGGGCCCCCTCGCCGACTGGGACTGCCGGGACCAGCGGATCCTGCGCAGCGCGATTCCCGAGAACCGTCTCCGGGTGTACGACGTGCGCCGGGTGATCGACGGGCTGGCCGACACGGGCTCGGTGCTGGAGCTGCGCCGCAGCTTCGGTCCGGGCATGGTCACGGCCCTGGCGCGCATCGAAGGCCGCCCGGTGGGCATCGTCGCGAACAACCCCGTGCACCTGGCCGGCGCCATCGACAGCGAGGGAGCCGACAAGGCCGCGCGCTTCATGCAGCTCTGCGACGCCTTCGGCCTGCCCCTGGTCTTCCTGTGCGACACCCCGGGCATCATGGTCGGACCCGAGAGCGAGAAGACGGCCCTGGTGCGCCACGCGGCGCGCATGTTCGTGACCGGCGCGAGCCTCGACGTGCCGTTCTTCACGGTCATCCTGCGCAAGGGCTACGGGCTGGGCGCCCAGGCCATGGCCGGCGGCAGCTTCAAGGCGCCCTTCTTCACGGTGGCCTGGCCCACCGGAGAGTTCGGCGGCATGGGGCTCGAGGGCGCGGTGAAGCTCGGCTACCGCAAGGAGCTGGCAGCCATCGAGGACCCGGCCGAGCGCAGGGCGCTCTTCCAGGAGATGGTCGATCGCATGTACGCCCACGGGAAGGCCGTCAACACCGCCTCCCACTTCGAGATCGACGACGTCATCGACCCGGCGGACACGCGGCGCTGGATCACCGGGGCGCTGCGTTCGGTGCCCCCCACGCCTCGTGGCGGCGGCAGGAAGCGGCCCTGCATCGACACCTGGTAGGGCGGGGGTCTCAGGCGGGAGCGTACACCGCGCCGCCGTCCACCTTGATGATCGCGCCGGTAGTGTAGCTCGAGGCGTCGCTCGCCAGGTACAGCGCCGTCCCGACGATCTCGTCCGGGCGGCCTCCTCGCTGGAGCGGGATGCCGCGCCGGGCGTTCGCCTCGAAGGACTCCATGTCCCAGGCCTTGCTGATGTCGGTGAGGAAGGGGCCGGGCATGATGCAGTTGACCCGGACCCGCGGCGCGAAGGCGCGAGCCAGTGCCAGGGTCAGGCTGTTGAGCCCGGCCTTGGCGACGCCGTAGGGCACCTCGATCGGGGTCGGCTGCACCGCGGCGATGCTGCTCACGTTGATGATGGAGCCCCCGTCCTGCCGCGCCATGCGCGAACCCACCAGCGACGAGAGGCGGAAGGGCCCCTTGAGGTTCACCGCCTGCACCTTGTCGAAGAGCTCCTCGGTCACCTCGGCGAGCGACGGGTAGAGGGGGGACATGCCGGCGTTGTTCACCAGCACGTCCACCCGCCCGAAGTGTTCGTAGGCCGTAGAGGCCAGGCGGTCGTTGTCCTGCCAGCTGCCGGCGTGGAAGCCGACGCCCAGGGCCCTGCGTCCGGTGGTGTCGGCCACCTCCTCGGCCAGCCTCTCGCACGCCTCGGCCTTGCGGCTCGCGATGACGACGTCGGCACCCCGGCGGGCGAAGGCCAGGACCATCTCCCGCCCCAGCCCCCGGCTGCCTCCGGTCACCACGGCCAGCTTGCCGCTGAGGTCGAAGAGACCGTCGTCCGTTTCCTGCACCTCGCTCATCGCGCGGCCTCCGGTGTGATGATGCGATAGTTGACGGTGCCCTGGGCCACCAGCCTGCGGTCGTCGGCCCGGGCGATCTCCACCTCGGAGAACAGCATCTCGCGGTCGCGCAGGCGCACCCTCCCGAAGCCGACGAGGTCCGCAGCATCCGGCGGCGCCAGGAACCGCGCCTGGATACCGGGCGTCGAGGCCTTGAAGCGGCCGGGGCCGGTCTCCGCCCAGCCGGCCATGGCGCCTGTGGTGTCGAGCAGGCCCAGGATCGCGCCTTCGTGGACGCCGCCCGACGCGTCGGCGTTCTCCTCCTGGAAGGGCATCACCAGCCGCGCCACGCCTCCCGCCATGTGCTCCGCGCGGATGCCCAGCTTGCCGTGGAAGGGGACCTTGTGGATGAACGGCCCCATGGCGCCGCGGTCGGTCCCGCCCGCGTCGCCCTGGGCGTCGGGCAGCGGGGCCGCCGGGTCGCCGAAGCGGCCGCGGACCGTGGTGAGCCCGCGGGCGACCTCGCGGCCCGACTCGCCGGTGACCACGACCTCCGCGTAGGCCAGCTCCTTGCCGCGGCGCAGGAGCCGGGCCTCCGAGGTGATGGACTCGCCGAGCGCCGCGGCCAGGTAGCCCACCTGGATCGCCACCGTGTGCCAAGGCCCCGACTCCGCTCCCAGCGCTCCACGGGCGACCGCCTGGCTCGCGAGATCGATCATCGAGGCGGCCACTCCTCCGTGGAGCGCCTGGTCGCCGTTGGAGTTGTCCTGCCGGAAGACCAGGGACAGGCGCGCGGCCTCGCCGTCGACCGCCTCGGCGCGCACGCCGAGGGCGCGGCCGAACGGGCTCTCCTCGACCCAGCGGCGGATCCAGTCGGTCAACGCGTTCGCTCCTCTCGAGCTCTTCCGTCGTGCCCGGGGATCAGGCACGAGTGGATCGACTCCTCGCCCGGGATCTCCCGGCCCAGGGTGCGGATCGCGCGCTCGGCGTCGGTCAGGTCGAAGTCGTGGGTGTGCATCTCGGCGATCGGGCTGCGACCCGACTCGATGAGCCGGATGGCGGAGGCGTAGCCCGAGTACGTGACGCCGATGGCCCCGCGGATCGAGATCTCCTTCAGCACGATCTTGTCGCTGACGAAGTCGGGAACGGCCTTCATGCCCTTCACGCCGGCGAGCACCACCGTGCCGCCCTGGGCGACGTAGTCGAGGGCGCCCGCCACGGGCTGGGTGGCGTAGGCCGACACGTCCACCACCACGTCGGCGCCGCGGCCGTCGGTGAGCTCGCGGATGCGCCGCTTCGGGTCCTCGTTGTCGACGTCGATGGTGTGGGTCGCGCCGAAGCGGCGCGCCAGCTCGAGCTTGCGCGCGTCCTGGGCCAGACCGGTCACGATGACGTCGCCCGCGCCGGCTTCGCGACAGGCCAGCACCGAGGCGAGCCCGCGCTGCCCCGGGCCCAGGATCACGACGCTGTCGCCCGGGCGTGTCTTCGGGATCTCCACCGCCCAGCGGAAGCCCGCGCCCAGCGGATTGAACAGGACCGCGAGCTCCGCGGGGAGGTCAGGGTCGACCTTGTGCACCACGGCGTTCGGGGCCAGGTACATGTACTCGGCGTAGGCGCCCCACAGCCCCGGCGGCTCCGAGAGCGGAATGTAGGAGTAGATGCGCCGGCGGGAGCAGAGGTGATAGTCGCCTCCCAGGCAACGGCCGCAGGACCGGCACCCGAGCATGGTCTCCACCGCGATGCGGTCGCCCACGTCCACGCCCCAGCGTCGGGCGGCGGAGTCGCCGATCTCCTCCACGATGCCCAGGGGCTCGTGGCCGGGCACCAGGGGGTAGGGCACCGGCAGCACGCCCGAGAACTGCTCGTGGTCGCTGCCGCAGATGCCGCAGGCCTCCACTCGCAGCAGCGCGTCGTCGTCGCCGATCTCGGGAACCGGGAGGTCCCGGGGCTCGAGCGCGCCCGGTCCGGTCTGCACCATGGCGAGGCAGCGGCGGCGGCTCATGCAGGCTCCTCTCTCACGGCGAGCATCCGATACTATGGGAGGGGCCGGGGACGCGCCAAGCGCCGGAGTGGAGGTCGGGAGCCGAGTCCATGCCTACCTTCATGGCGTTCGTGATCGCGGTGCTCGTCGGCGTGCTGGTCGACCAGGCGCTGCCCGCGACCGGCGACCTGCCGATCTCCCGGATCGTCGCGATGATCGCGGGCTTCTTCGCCTTCTACTTCGCGAAGCGGGGCATCGAGGCCGTGCGGCCCGACGTCTAGCCCCGATCCCACACTGGACTCCGGCGCAGACCGCCGACGGCTCCCGAAGCCCGCTCGACGGCCAATCGACGCTTCCCGCCTCCGGAGTGCCCGCCCGCGGGCGCCCGGCCCAGAGGCGTCCCGCGCCCCGGGCGCCGGACCCGGTCCCCGGGCGAGCGCCGGAGGTGTATGCTGAGTCCGAGCCGTCCCACGCACCTGGAGGTGCCCATGACTGCCGCCCGCCCCGTCTCGCCCGCCCGTCCCCGAGCCCTCGTCACCGGCGCATCCGCCGGCATCGGCCAGACATTCGCCGAGCACCTGGCGAAGGATGGATACGACCTGGTGCTGGTCGCGCGCCGGCGCGACCGGCTGGAGGTGCTGGCCAAGCGCCTTCGCGAAGAGCACCGTGCGGACGTCGAGGTCGTGGTCGCCGACCTCATCGACGCCGAGGATCTGCGAACGGTCGAGGAGCGCGCCGCGGCCGCGCCCGGCCTCGACCTGCTGGTCAACAACGCCGGCTTCGGCACGGCCGGTCCCTTCGCCGAGGCGGACGCCGACGCCGAGGCGCGCGAGATCCGGCTGAACGTCCTGGCGCTCACGCGGCTCACGCGGGCGGCGCTGCCGCCCATGATCCAGCGCGGCAGAGGCGCCATCGTCAACGTGTCGTCGATGGCGGGCTTCGGGCCGGCGCCCTACAACGCCACCTACGCGGCCACCAAGGCCTTCGTCAACAGCTTCAGCGAGGCCATCGCCGAAGAGGTGCGCGGCCGCGGCGTGGTCGTGCAGGCGCTGTGCCCGGGCTTCACGCGGACCGAGTTCCAGTCCGTGGCCGGCGTGGACGTCTCCGGCATCCCCGACTTCGCCTGGATGGAGCCGGCCGCGGTGGTCGAGGCGTCGCTGTCCGCCCTGCGCTCGCGGGACGTGATCTGCGTCCCCGGCCTCGCCAACCAGGTGGCCTCGTGGGCCGCCCGGGGCCTGCCGCGCGGGCTCATCGCGCGCGCCACCGGCATGGTGATGGGAAGGCGGATGCGATCGGGCAAGTCGTAGGCCGGTCGCCCGCCTCGGCCGTGCACCCCGGCAAGCGGGGGCGCCCGGGGCCAGCCCTCGGCACCGCGGCGACGGCACGAGCCCCGCCCGTCGGTCGGTGAGTCGCGGCGCCCGCCCTAGGAAGCCGCTCCCTCGTACCCGAAGGCCTCGAGCGCCGGCCCCATGGCGTCGTTCGCGATCTCCAGGAGCGGGCCGTCGAGCTCCTGGCGCCAGCGCGAGACCGAGGTGCGGGGGTCGCTCGAGGTGCGGTGGCCGCGCGCCTCCTCGGTGTCGACGCCCGCGCGGTCGAGCACGCCGCCCACGGCCTGCTCGGAGGCGTCCAGGCCCAGGTACTCGAACACCCCGGCCAGCGTCTCGGCGGGCCGCAGGATGACGTCCTCGTACTTCAGGAGGTGGGCGCGGTCGCCGCGGGTCTGCCAGGCGCGCAGCAGCCGGCGGACGCCGCGGTCGGCCATGTTGCGGATCCACTGCTCGTCGCTCCCGGCCCGCTCCCGACCGAAGGCCACGATGTTGCGCTTGGCGTTGAAGGAGCGCGCCGAGCACACCACGTCGCGGAAGTCGCGCACCAGGATGATCTCGCGCGGGTCCGGATAGACGTCCCAGAAGAGCCACTGCACGTGGGACGGGAGCTGCTTCTCCGCGAAGTAGCGCGCCGCTTCGTGGCCCTGGTCGGCGGCGATGGCGTCGTAGAGCCGGTCGATGCTGCGCGCGCAGAAGCGGCGGGTCTCCGCCTGGATGTCGGCGCCGAACGCCCGGCGCATGCGCTCGGGGTCCGAGAAGGCCTCCAGGTAGCGCGGGTGGGCGTAGGGGTTCTGTCCGACGTGGGTGAGGGTGTTCTCGAAGCCGTCGGGCACCGTCGAACGGTCGTGGTCCGCGGGGTCGCAGAGGACCTTCATCAGGTGCATCCAGTACACGCTGGGGCGCACCTCGTAGGGATGCTGCTTCACCGCGACGATGCCCGGGTGCTCGGACAGCAGGCGCATGGTCCACGAGGTTCCGCAGCGCCCGATGGACGTGAGCATGAGCGGCTGGCGGCGGCTCTCGACCTTGGAGGAGGGCGCGCGCCGTCCGCGCAGCCGGGCCACGGGGACGCGGACCCGGTCGTTCCGGTCTTCCCCACGCACCACGGCCTTCACGATGATCTCGAACTCCTCGGGCGTACCCAGCAGTCCGAGCTGGCCGACGAAGCCCGAGATGGGACCCTGGGGCTGGTCCCGGTACTTCACGGCCACGTCCGGCCGCTCCACCTTCACGGGCACGAGCCGCAGGGCCTGGCCCTCGGAGGTGAACTCCACCGACAGGACCCGCTGTCGGGCGCCCACGGCCCAGCCGGCGACGTCGAGGCAGAGCTCGTCGCCGTGCACGCCCTGGGGACGGCGGAAGGCACCGCCCGCACGGGGCAGGTCGAGGGAGAACTCGGTCACGAGCTCGCGGTCGAAGGGCAGGAGGTCGATCCCGGAGATCTCGAGGGGCGCGTTGGAAGCAGCGGACAAGGGTGGACTCCAGCAGGCGATGTGCGTCGGGGGGGATGCTACTGCGCCGGGTCCGCGACGACGACGGGAAGCTTGAAGACCAGGGCCTGACCCGTGGGCAGATCGATCGGGGTCTCGGGCCGCGCCTCGAAGAACTCGTCCACCGCCCGCCTGGCCCCGGGACACGAGGCCACACCGTAGTCGTCGAAGACCAGGGCCCCGCCCTCCGACAGGCGCGGATAGACGAACTCGAGGCTCGCCGTGATCGAGGCGTGGATGTCGAGGTCGATGTGGGCGAGCCGGATGCGGGACGCTTCGAGCCCGACCAGGGTCTCGGGCACGAGGCCCGGGTGGTAGGAGACGAAGTCCGCCTCGCCCACCACCCGGCGGACCTCTTCGAGGGAGGTGTCCCGGAAGTCGCCGGCGTGGTGGAGGTCGAGGGAAGGGTCGGTCTCGGGCATGCCCTCGAAGGTGTCGAAGAGCCGCAGGCGGGCCGCGGGCGCGAGCCCCAGCTCCTGCATGGCGTTTCTCAGCAGCAGGGCCGTCCCGCCCTGGTACACACCCAGCTCCCAGACCTCGCCCGGGACGCGGGCGACCTGGGCCAGGCAGCGCAGCAGGATCCACTGCTTGGGCTGGGTCACCATGGTCTGCTTGCCCAGCTCGACGAGCCGCCTCACCGTGGCGTCGATGAGCGGCGACGTGAAGGCGGGCATGAAGACCTCGGTCCCGGAGAAGTAGGGCCGGTAGGCGTCGCGATCGGGGATGTCGCCCATCGGTCGCAGCGGCGCCACGAAGTAGCCGCGGTGGCGCAGCTCGTCGATCAGCTCGTCGTCGGTCGGCATCGTTCGCCTCGCTCACTCGCTCGCGGCCGGCCCGAGTCGGACCGAGCGGACCGCGACGCCCAGGGCGCGCCCGTCGCGACCCAGCCCGACGTCGACCGGCCGGATCAGGTAGGGAAGCTGGAACCGCACCGGAGCTCCGCCGTCGGCGAGCGCGGATGCGGGGACGTTCGCGCGCAGGGTCCAGCCCTGGAAGCCCCGGGGCAGGTCCGCCACGACGTACTCGGCGACCCGGGTATCGCCCACGGACACCGTGAGGGCGCGCGGGTCGCCGACCACGCGCGCCACCGAGGCGAACTCGACCTCGAGGAGCGCGTCGCGTCCGGGCTCGGCGTCCAGCCACAGGCTGGCCGTCGGGGACGCGGACCAGGTGAAGCGCTCCTCCGCGCGGTGCCAGCCGCCGGACGCCTGGACCCGCCTCGTTCCGTTCCGCGTGAGGTCGATGGTCTCGCTCCACCCCGGGTCGGCCCGGCCGGCCAGGGCCCGGGCCACGGCCTCCGCGGCCAGCCGGTTGCCGCGGGCGTTGGGATGGAAGTTCGGCTGGGGGAAGAAGAAGGCGGAGAGTCCCTCTTCCTCCCGTCCGGCGGCGGCCATGAAGACCGGCCGCAGGTCGACGTAGGGGACTCCCAGCGCAGCGAGCTGGCCCAGCAGGAAGCCCGTGCGCCAGGACGGCGTCTTCATGGCCATCTCGCCGTAGAGGACGACGAAGAGGAGCTCCACCTCGCGGTGCCGGGCGTCGCCGACCAGCGATTCCAGGATGGCCCGGGTGATGGCCTCCTTCTCGTCGCGCCGGCAGTGGCTGTAGAAGCCGCCGCGGCCCTCTGCGGCCTCGGCCCAGCGCGTGCGCACCAGGGCGGCCAGGTAGCTGCGGATCGAGATCGGGTGGTCGGCCAGCCAGTCGATGGGCTCCTGCTCGATGGGGACGCCGCGCAGCTGGAGCCCGCCGTCTCCCAGGACGAAGAGCGGCTTGGGCGCGGCGCGCACCGGCTGGATGACGCGATCGATGTCGTCCACCAGGATGCCGATCACCGCCACGTCGGGTCGCGTCCGCTCGTCGGACACCACGCTCAGGTAGCGGAGGTAGATCTGGTCGACGCCGTAGCCCGAGACGGCGTAGTCGAGGACGCGGCGTCCGGGGAGCAGGGCGTCGAGCCGCGCGGCGATGCGCTCCTCCCGGGTCGTGGGGGGCACCCCGGCCGTGAAGGAATCGCCGAAGAGCGCCACGTCCGCACGGGCCGGACCGTCGTCGGTCACGAGGCCCATCTCCCGGGTGAGCTTCTCGCCGGGCACCCAGCCGAGCACCGGGTGCTGGTCGTAGCCGCCCACCCGCAGCGCGGGGACGTCGGCGTCGGCCTGGGCCTGCACGCGGAACTTGTGGTAGTCGGGATCGCAGTAGGGATGGGCGTAGCTGCGCGGGTCGCCGAGCGGGCCGATGTCGAGGGCGCGGCCGGCGCGCACGCCGGCCTCGCCGCAGACCAGCACGGCGCAGAGCGAGACGGCGACGCTGAAGAGCCCGAACAGGAAGGTCTTCATCGGGCGGCCAGGGTAGCACCGGGGCGCCGCAAGCCATTGATTCGTTTCCCGAAATCCCGCCCGTCCCCCGGCGCCGCAGGAGCCGCCGGCGCGCCCGTCCCCCTCTTGACACCCCTCGGTTCGTGAACAGAAAGATCGCCGAGGCGCTCCGTCCGGGTGGGCGGCGGCCGCCGGGAACGATCCGACAAGGAGGACCATCCATGGCTCGCTACAGCCCCCAGCGATCCTGGGCCGGTCTGCCGCGCGGAGGCTTCGACGAGCTCCGGCGGGAGATGGATGCGCTTCTCGGCCGCTTCGGTGCCGCACAGCCGAGCGGTCGCAGGGGCGTATTCCCTCCGGTCAACCTCTACGAGAACGACGAGGCCTTCGTGCTCACTGCCGAGCTTCCGGGTGTCTCGCCGTCCGAGATCGAGCTGTCCCTCGAAGGAAACACGCTCACCCTGCGCGGTGAGCGCCAGATCGATCGGGGTGGGGACGGCACCAATGCGCATCGGCTCGAGCGTCAGGGCGGCCGGTTCCGGCGCGCCGTCGAGCTCCCGGTGGCCGTCGACCCCGAGAAGGTCGAGGCGGTCCATCGCAACGGGGTGCTCATGCTGCGCCTGCCCAAGCCCGAGCAAGCCCAGCCGCGGACCATCCCGGTCCAGACGGCGTAGGGAGGAGTCCGGCATGTCCAACGAGATCTCGAGTCCGATCGATCCGGCGAACGAGCTGGAGGTGAGGGACAAGCAGGCCGTCGAACGCGAGGCCACGCGGCCGGGCCCCGTCTTCCAGCCCGACGTCGACATCCTGGAGAACGGCGACGCCTTCCTGATCCACGCGGATCTTCCGGGGGCGGATGAGAACAGCGTGCAGGTTCGCCTGGACGACGGCGTCCTCAGCCTGGACGCACGGCTCGCGACCCTGCCCGGAGAGTCCTGGACGCCGATCCACAGCGAGTACCGTTTCGGCGGATACCATCGCGAGTTCCGGCTGCCGGACGAGGTCGACGAGGACGCCGTGCAGGCCTCCATGCGGGACGGTGTCTTGAAGCTCACGCTGCCGAAGGCGGAGATCCACCAGCGACGCCAGATCGAGGTGCGCGCCGGCTGAGCGCCGGGGCCCGGCGCAGCGCTCGCACCCGGCGTTGGCAGGCAAGGAGCGGCGAGCAGACCCCGGGCGCCGCGAGATCGCTCGCGCCGCCCGGGGGCGGCGGCTAGAGTGAGCCGTGTCCGTCGACCTCATCGTCTCGACCTACGATCGCCCCGGCACGCTCGCGGCCACGCTCCAGTCCATCCAGCAGCAGACCCATCGCGATTGGCGGGCGCTCGTCGTCGGCGACGCTTGTGACGAGCGCACCGCGGCCGCGGTGGCGTCGCTGGCCGACGCGCGTTTCACCTACGTCAACCTGAGCCGGCGCTTCGGGGAGCAGGCGGGTCCGAACTCGGTCGGACTGGCCCTGGCGACCGCGCCGTTGCTGGCGGTGGTGAACCACGACGACCTCTGGCTGCCCGACCACCTCGAGCGCGCGCTGCTCGCGCTCGCGCGGGAACGGGCCGATCTGTTCATCGCCCGGACGGCCTTCGTGCGCGACGTCGAGCCGGGTCCGGGCGGGAGGAGCGAGCCCAGCGCCCACCGCTTCAGTCGGCGCCAGAGGCACCTCGACGACGTGTTCGCCGGCCCCTTCAATCGCTTCGAGCCGTGCAGCGCCTGGGTCTTCACGCGATCCCTGGCGGATCGCGTCGGCCCGTGGCGCCCCGCAGCCACCCTCTACCGATCGCCGCTCGAGGACTGGCTGCTGCGCGCGTGGCGAGTCGGCGCCCGAGCCACCTTCGGTCGCAAGGTCACGGTCTTCAAGGTCGCCAAGCGCGGGAGGAAGGGGGCGGTGGGTCCGCTCTACGGCGACTCCGGTGGCCGCCATGGCGAGCTCGCCCGGCTCCTCTCCGAGCAGCCCCCGGCCACGGTCCGCCGCGGCCTCTCCCGCCAGGCCCGGAGCCGGCGCGAGCGCCGGCGTCGCGCGCCCGGGTCGCGGTCCCGGGTCGCACGCAGGCGCGCCCGGGAGCAGGGCCGCCGACTCCTCTACAATGGACTGCTGCGCTCCCTCTGTCGCTCGACGGGCCTCGACGTATACTCCGTGTACTGTGCGATCCGGGGCCGCGGCAGGGGGTGGCGGCCGCGGCGCGCATCACTCCGCAAGACGGGCAGGGCCCTGCCCGCGCCCTCGGACCTGCAGGCGATGGTCGATGACGTCCGCAGCCGGCTCGGAGACGGGCCCTGGGACGAGCGCGCCCGATGAGCGACCCCAGCCAGTGGCTCGAGTGCCAGGCGTGGCTGGAGTCCAGGCGCAAGGCCAGCCGCATGGTCTGCGAGCCCATCGACTGGTCTGCCTGTGACGACTGGCGGTTCGCCGACGGGGCGCTGGCCCATCGGACCGGACGCTTCTTCTCCATCGTCGGCACCCGGACCCCCGGCTCCGAGGCTGCGGGAGCAGGGGTCGAGCAGCCCTTCATCCTGCAGCCCGAGGTGGGGCTCCTCGGGTTCGTCGTCCGGCGCGAGATCGACGGCGTGTCGGTCCTGGTCCAGGCGAAGTCGGAGCCGGGCAACGTCGATCTCGTACAGCTCGCGCCCACGGTGCAGGCGACGGTCAGCAACTACACGCGAGTCCACGGAGGCGCCGCGACCCCGTATCTCGAGCTCTTCGAGGACGGGGCGGGCGGCGCGCAGCGACGGGCCGACAGCACCCAGTCCGAGCAGGGGACGCGATTCGTCGGGAAGTTCAACCGCAACGCGCTCGTGCGCGTCGGCGAACGCAGTCCCGAGCCGGTCTCGGACGTCTGGAGCTGGCGGGCCATGGGGACGCTCCTCGACGCGCTCGGTCGGGACTTCGCGGTCAATACCGACGCGCGCTCGGTGCTGGTCTGCGCGCCGTGGAGCGAGTACTGCCCCGGCGACGCACCGTTCGCACGTCACCACCGGAAGGGAGGGTTCGGCGAGGCGCTCCTCCGCTCCTACCGGGCCGCCGAGGACGAGTCGGAGACGAGCGATGCGGCGATCGCGGCGGCGCTGGCGCGCTGGCGGGCGCGCTGGCCGGCGCGGATGGAGATCGTTCCGCTGGAGCGGCTGCGAGCCTGGCGGCTCGAGGCCGACGGGCTCTTCGCCCGCGACGGGGACGGGATCGACGTCCGTCCCTTCGAGACCCGCGCCACCGACCGCGAGGTGGCCCACTGGTGCCAGCCGCTGGTCGCGCCGCGAAGGAGGGAGCAGGTCGTGCTCGCCTGCCAGGCGCGGCGCGGCGTCCTCCACTTCCTGCTGCGCGCCGCCGTGGAGCCCGGCTTCACCGACGGTGTGCAGATCGGTCCCAGCGGCCAGACCCGGGAGGGAGAGGCTCCGCCCGACGCCCTCAGTTGCCTGCTGCTCGATTCGGACATGGGCCGCGAGGAGATCGGCGTCCTGCAGTCGGACGAGGGCGGGCGCTTCCACCATTCCGTCGCCCGGTACCGAGTGGTCCAGCTGCCCGAAGGCGAGCCGATCCCCGACGAGGGCGATGGGGTCTGGGTGACCCTCGCCCAGATCCAGACGCTGGCCCTCCGCTCGGGCCGGCTCACGAACGAGGCGCGCAGCGCCATCTCGCTCCTGTTGACCGAGCTGTAGGGGCGGGCGGGCAGGCGGGCGGGTAGGCGGGCGGCCGTCCGATGGAGGTGGGATGTGGAGCGAGCGATGACCCGGACCCTGCTGATTCTGCTGATCGGCCTCGCCTCGCTCTCTTGCCAGGACGAGGGCGGCCCGGACCCCGGCGACTCGCGCGGGGACACGCGGCGACCGGCCTCCCTCGAAGCGATCGCCGCGACGCCCTGGGTGCTGACCCACTTCGCCGAGGGCGACCCCGCACCCGCCCAGCCGGCCATCACGCTGCAGCTCGGCGAAGGCCGGCTCAGCGGGTCCAGCGGCTGCAATCGCTACACCGCGGCCGTCGAGTCGGGTGCCGAGGTCGGGAGCCTCCTCGTCGGTCCCATCGCCGGGACCCGCATGGCCTGCCCGGCCCCGATCGACGCCCTGGAACGGCGCTACCTGGAGGCGCTCGAAGGCGTGAAACGCTTCGAGCGCGACGCCGACCGGCTGACCCTCCACTGGGAGCGGGAGGGCGACTCGGGGTCCCTGGTCTACGCTCCCGGCGCGTCCCAGCCCGGCGCCCCGCACTGACCTCGGGGAGCGGGTTTCTCCGGCACCGGGGAAGCCTCGGGAAGCGCTGACGAACCGGATGCCTGGAGCCGGCCCTCGAGCCCGCCGCCCCGGCCTCGGACCCGGCCGCTCCCCCGGGTGCTTCGGCGCCTCGACCGAGGCCCATTCCCGGCTCCCTGTCCTACTGTCTCTCTCCTTGGAGGATCCCCCATGCCGATGAACGTCCAGGCCATTGCCAGCCTGCCCGACCGGGTCAACCAGATCCGGCTCCTCACCGCGGAGATCGTCAACCGCGAGATCCTGCCCAACGAGAACCTCCTCTGGCGCTGGCACCGCGACGGCGTCTCCGAGGACGAGCGCCGCAAGGCCCGCGAGCTGCGCGAGGAGATCAAGCTCAAGGTGAAGCAGGCGGGCCTGTGGGCGCCCCATCTCCCCGAGGAGTACGGCGGGTGTGGGCTCTCGTTCCTGGAGCACGCCTACATGAACGAGGTCCTGGCCTACGCGGTGGGCGCAGCGTCGCTCTTCGGTGTCGTCGCTCCGAACTCGGGGAACCAGAAGATCCTTCTGAAGTACGGGACCGAGGAGCAGCGCCAGAAGTGGCTCGTGCCGCTCACCGAGGGGAAGATGCAGAGCGGCTTCTCCATGACCGAGCCCGACAACGCCGGCTCCGATCCCCGCTCGATCAAGACCACGGCCCGGCGCGAGGGCGACCAGTGGGTGATCAACGGCCACAAGTGGTTCACCTCGAACGGTCTCAAGGCCGACTTCTTCATCGTGATGTGCCGCACCGAGGATCCCGACGGCCCCGCGGACCGCAACGGCAAGATGACCCAGATCATCGTCCCCACGGACACGCCCGGGGTGAACATCGTCCGGGGCATCGAGGTGTGGGGACGTCAGAGCGACCACGCCGAGGTCATCTACGACGACGTGCGCGTTCCCGTGGAGAACCAGCTGGGTCAGACCGGCTCGGGCCACCGCGCAGCCCAGGACCGCCTGGGCGCGGGTCGTGTCTACCACTGCATGAACTCGGTCGGTCAGATGTGGCGGGCCTTCGACCTGATGGTGCAGCGGGCCAGCGAGCGGGAGGTGCACGGCGGCAAGCTGGAGGAGAAGCAGTTCATCCAGGGCTTCATCGCGGACTCGTACATCGACATCCAGGCCGCCCGGCTCATGACCATCCACTGCGCGGAGCAGATGGAGGGAGGAGCCGATCCGCGCACCGAGATCTCCGCGCTCAAGATCTTCGTGCCCGCCGCCTACGAGCGGGTGGTCGACCGGGCGATCCAGGTCTGGGGCGCGGCCGGAGTGAGCGGAGACCTGCCGCTGTCGGCGATGTACCAGGGGGCCCGCACCCTGCGCCTCGCCGACGGACCGGACGAGGTCCACCGCATCCTGATCGCCAAGAACGTGCTCAAGCAGTACCACGCCGGCGAGAGCTGGGACTTCGGGAACTGAGCCATGAACGAACCCCTGAATACGCGCATGGACGGCAAGGTGGCCCTGGTGACCGGAGGGTCCCGCGGCATCGGCAAGGGCATCGCCCGGACCCTGGTGGAGGCCGGGGCCCGGGTCATGATCACGTCGCGCAAGGCCGAGGCGTGCGAGGCCGCGGTGGCCGAGATCGGGGAGGGCGCCGACTTCGAGGCCGGCCACGTGGGCCGCCCGGAGGACGCCGAGCGGGTGGTGGGCGCCACCCTCGAGCGCTTCGGCCGCGTCGATGTGCTGGTCAACAACGCCGCGACCAATCCCTACGCCGGTCGCACCATCGACGTGGACCTGCCGCGCTGGCAGAAGACCCTGGACACGAACCTCACCGCCCCCCTGCTCTGGACCCAGCTCGTGTGGCAGCGCTGGATGAAGGGCAACGGAGGCGCGGTCGTCAACATCTCGAGCGTGGGCGGCCTCGCCACCAGTCCCATCCTCGGTGTCTACGACGTCACCAAGGCGGCGCTGATCCATCTGACGAAGCAGCTGGCCGCCGAGCTCGGCCCGGGCGTGCGCGTCAACGCGGTGGCGCCCGGTCTGGTGAAGACCGACTTCGCCCGGGTCCTCTGGGAGGACGGCAAGGGAGATCAGGTGGCGAAGGCCTATCCCCTGGATCGCCTCGGCGAGCCCGAGGACGTGGCCGGCGCGGTGCTCTATCTGGCGGCCGAGACCGGTCGCTGGATCACCGGCCAGACCCTGGTGCTGGACGGCGGCGGCCTCATCGGTTTCTCCCGGGTCGGCTGACGCCGGAGCGCCTGCCCCCGGCCCCCGCCGATCCACCCCCGGAGAGGAGTTGCCCGTGGGTTCCGACCGCGATGCCCTGCTGGTGGAGCGAGACGGCGCGGTCGTCACGCTCACGAACGACGCTGCGCCGCGCAACGCCATGAGCCTCGAATACATGGATGCGCTGGAGGAAGAGATCGGGAGGATCCGGGAGGATGCCTCGATCCGCGCCGTCGTCCTCACCGCAGCCGGCGACGAGAACTTCTCGGTCGGCATGGACCTGAAGCAGCTGCCCGAGGGCGTCGCACGCATGGGCAGCGTCGAGGCGGTCTTCGATCAGCGGCTCCGGGTCCTTCGCGCCATCGAGGACCTCGAGAAGCCGGTCGTCACCACGCTGTTCGGCTACTGCCTGGGCGGAGGCCTCGAGCTGCCCCTGGCCTGCCACTTCCGGCTCGCCGCCCAGGAAGGGGCGAAGATCGGGCTTCCGGAGATGGACCTGGGAACGGTCCCCGCCTGGGGCGGCACCGCGCGGCTCACCCGCTGCGTCGGCCGCGACCACGCGCTCGACATGATCCTGCGCGCGAAGACGATCTCCGGACCCGACGCGCTGCGCATCGGGCTGGTGCACGAGGTGTGGCCCAACGCCGAGTTGAAGGAGCGCGCCCTGGCGCTGGCCTCGGAGCTGGCGGCGATGCCGGCGCTGGCGGTGGCCGGCGTGTTGCGCTGCGTCGTCGGAGCCGGCGAGAAGTCCCTGGACGAGGGGCTCGCCGAGGAGCGTCGCGCGGTGATGGCGACCCTGGGCACGCCGGACCAGGTCGAGGGCATGCGCGCCTTCATGGAGAAGCGGAGGCCACGCTTCAACCGCGAGTCCGACTAGATCGTTCCGGCACGGGAGCCGCCCATGGCCGCACCGAACCAACGACGCCCTCGAGGCCGCACCGTCGTGCGGGCGCTGCTGGCGCTCGTCGCCCTGGGGGTCGTCTGGCGGCTCCTGCCCGGCGGTCCCCACGCCTTCCTGCCCGACGAGCGGCCGACGGGCGGCGGAGGCTTCACCTACGACGTCCCCCTCGACCCCGAGAGCCCGTGGCCGAAGTTCCGGGCGAACGCACTCCAGAACGGCCGCAGCCCCGTGCGCCCCGAGGTCGATCCCACCCTCCGGCCCTGGACCTTCCGCACCGGCAAGGGGGTCTTTAGCTCGCCCGTGATCGACGCCGACGGCACGGTCTACGTCGGCTCGGCCGATCGGGTCTTCTACGCGATCGATCGCACGGGGAGCCTGCGCTGGAGGTTCGAGACCGGGGAGGTGATCGACTCCTCGGCCCTGCTCGACGACCGCGGCCGCGTCTACTTCGGCTCCGGCGACGCCTTCCTCTACGCCCTCGAGCGCGCTACCGGCGAGCTCGTCTGGCGCTTCGAGGCCGATCCGGTGGAGGCGGTCGAGGCCCGCTACGGCATCGAGTCCTTCAACGTCGACTGGTTCGAGGCCAACGTCGCGATGCTCGAGGACGGCACCCTCGTCGCTCCCAACGACAATTTCCTCGTCTACGCCGTCGACCGCGACACCGGGCGCAAGCGGGCCGAGTACCTGGGCAACGAGCTCATGTGGTCGCTGCCGGCGGTCAACACCCGGACCGGCCGGATGTTCTCGGGGTCGCAGTACATGGCGCTGAAGAACGTCTACGCGTTCGACACCACGCGCCGGGAGACCGCCTGGACCACGGGAGGGCTGGGGTCGAACGCGGCTTCGCCGCTCCTGACGTCGCGCGAGCCCAACGGCGTCGTGGTGATCGGAGGCTACGACGGCTTCGTGCGCGCCTACTCCCAGGAGGATGGCGAGTCGCTCTGGAAGCAGGGCACCCGGGACCACCTCTACTCCAGCCCGGCCCAGCTGTCCGACGGCACCCTCGTCCAGCCGTCCACCGACGGGACGATCTACGCCCTGGCGCCCGAGACGGGGGCGGTGAAGTGGGCCTACGACACCCTCGGCCCCATCCGGTCGTCGCCCGCCGTCGATGGCTTCGACCGGATCTACGTGGGCAACGGGGAGGGGCGTCTGTTCAGCATCGACCCCGACGGGTCGCTGCGCTGGTCCTATCTCCTGATCGACGAAGAGCGCAACGACCTCAACGGATCCCCGGCGCTGGGACCCGAGGGCATCGCGATCGCGGGCCAGAACGGCGGCGTCTTCCACGTCCCCTACGACTATCCCCTGACCGAGGCCGGCCGTCGCGATCCGCGCACGACCCTGGGGCCCGGCGAGGCCCTGCCCGACGACGGGGTCTTCCTCATCTACACGGAGCCCTTCGGGCGCTACCGGCCGGAGCCCCCGGAAGTCATCGACGCGAACCAGCCCCTGACCTTCAGCCTGTTCGTGCGCGAGGGCGGCGACACGGTGAAGGCCGTCATCGACCGCGACAGCCTCGAGGTCGACGTCACCGGCGACCCCGACGTGCGCCGGGCGGTGTCCGCGGACGGCCGGTTCGTGACCCTGGTTCCCCGGGAGCCCTGGACCGGCCCCGAAGGCGGCTCGATCCGGGTCGGCCTCGAGGGCGGCTACCGGACCGGGCTCTGGCGCTTCGGGCTCAAGTTCTTCGGCGGCTCCGTGGCAGGCGCCCTCGATCGCGAGTTCCGCTTCGAGGTCGCGGCCCGCCCGGAATCGGACTCTCCCTATCGGGTGCCCCGGGCGCCGGGCGACCCCGCGACGCGCTTCGAGCTGAGCCGCTTCGCGGCGCCCAACCCCACCATGCTGCCGTCCTGGAACCAGATCGGGT
Organism: Myxococcota bacterium; assembly: GCA_050618075.1. Taxonomy (GTDB): domain Bacteria; phylum Myxococcota_A; class UBA9160; order UBA9160; family UBA4427; genus JBNLVL01. The sequence continues at coordinate 473,856 of JBNLVL010000004.1, read as the reverse complement.
TCGACTCCCTCCACTACCTGGGAGGCACCGTGGACGGGACACCCGACCGGGCGCTGGTATGGGTGGTCGCCGGGCGGGTGGTGGACGGGCGGACCGTCGTCGACCCCGCGATGGCGCTTCGATTTCCCCTGGTCATGGAGTACGACCGCGGACTGCTGACGTTCCTCAACGAGGACGGCTTCGAGATCAACTTCGTGGGGTCGTGGGACATGCCCTTCGGCTTCTATCGGGCGTCGACGGTGGCCGACCCCCGGACCGGCGCCGTGACCCGGCCCGCGGCGCTCGTCGCCATCGCCCACGCCAACGACCTCGAGTACTACGGAAACTTCCTGAAGCTCCTGGGCATGGCCGAGGCCCGCAGCGGGCGCATGGCGGTGTTCGGCGGGCTCGACCTCGATCTGCGCGACGACCCCGGGCCGCCGCCCGCGGCGGAGGTCGGGGCGGTGGACTTCTCGCGGGACGCGGCGGGCGCCACGGCGAGGGTCTCCGGCGGGTCCCTCCGGAAGGCGGACCACGTCTTCGGCCTGCTGCTCGCCGACGCACGGACGGGCGAGGCGATTCCGCTGTACTACACCAAGCGGACCGCGGTGGAGACCAACGCCGCCGGCGAGGTCACCTCCGTGAGGGTCGCGTTCGACGGCGTCGAGGTCCCCGACGGCGTCCGGGCCTACTACATGGTCGACACCTGCCCCGCCGCGCGGGGAACGCTCTGAGGGCGGGCCGTCCCCCGGGCGCTCGCGGGCCGACGCCGTGCTTCCTGCGGCTGCGTCCGAGTCCGCCGCGCGCGCAGCCGGGTCCGGCTACCCGTTGCGGGCCAGGTCCGCGAGCGTGGTCTCTTCGAGGAAGCGATTGAAGTCCTCGGCCATGCTCCGCCAGCGCGCGTGAGCCGGGCAGGGGTCGTCGTCTCTGCAGGCCGGGCGGCCGAGCAGGCAGTACCGCGCGCCGATGTCCGGCTCCACGAGCCGGACGATCTGGGAGAGCCGGATCTCTCCGGGAGGAGCGGCGAGTCGGAACCCACCTCTGGCGCCCCGCTCCGAGTGCAGCACCCCGTGGCGGGCCAGCTGGTGGAGCGTCTTCGACAGGTAGTTGCGCGGCACGTCGAGCTCGTTGGCGATGTCGCCCACGGTGATCGGGCGATCTTCGTCCCAGTGCGCCGCCAGGAAGCAGGCCGCCTGCAGCGCGTAGCGGCTCGTCTGCGAGAGAAACATCGAGTGGGGTCCTTTCGCCGCACCGATTCTACACGACGCCCCGTTCAATCATCATGTTCGCATGATAATCTCTGCGATCCGCTGGACCCCCGCTCTCTTCCCGGCCCGAGGATGCAGGTCTGGAGAGTAGAGTGGGGCCGTCGGGTGCGGAACGGGGCCGCGAGCGCACCGATTCCGACCTCGAATTCGACCGGAAACAGGAGCTGGATTCATGCTCAGCAAGTCGCAGGCGCGCCTTTTCTTCCTGGGTGGCACGATCTTCTTCTCCGTCATCTTCCTGCTGCTCACGGTGGACACGCTGCGGGAGATTCCCGAGCGGCAGAACTCGGATCGCCTGACCGAGTCCGTGGTGCGCGGCAAGATGATCTGGGAGAACGAGAACTGCATGGGCTGCCACACGATCCTCGGCGAGGGGGCGTACTACGCGCCCGAGCTCACCCGGGTCGTCGAGCGCCGTGGCGCCGAGTGGATCCGGATCTTCCTGCGCGATCCCCAGGCGATGTACCCGGGCCAGCGTCGCATGGTCCAGTACGACTTCAGCGAGGAGCAGATCTCCGACGTGATCGCGTTCCTGGGCTGGATCGGCGAGATCGACACCAACGGGTTCCCGCCCGACCCGGACCTGGCGCCCGCGGTGTCGGTGGTCGAGGTCAGCGCGGCCGCGACCGGGCCCAGGCCCGCCTACTTCGACTCGGTATGTGTGGCCTGCCACGCGGTGGGCGGCCAGGGCGGCGCCGTCGGGCCGGCGCTCGACGGAGTGGCCAACCGGTTCACCGCCCAGGAGCTCGATCGCTGGCTCGCCGACCCACCGTCGGTGAAGCCCGGAACCGCGATGCCGAAGCTGGACATGTCCGACGATATCCGCGCCGAGCTGGTCGCCTGGCTCCGGACCCTCGAGTAGGAGTGCCACCATGAAGTTCCGCTCACAGCGAGTCGCCTACCTGTTCTTCGCCACTTCCCTGGCTCTCCTCGTCCTGCAGATCGTGTTCGGCTTCATCATGGGCTTCGCCCACATGGGCTTCGATGTCCTGCACGACTACATCCCCTTCAACGTCGCTCGGACGTCGCACATCAACCTGCTCGTGGTGTGGCTGCTCTCCGGCTTCATGGGGGCCGCCTACTACATCGTGCCCGAAGAGGCCGACCGGGAGCTCCACAGCGAGAAGCTCGCGATCCTGCAGTGGGCGGCGCTCGTCATCGTGGGCGTGATCGCGCTCGTCGGGTTCCAGTTCGGATGGTGGGAAGGCAGGAAGTTCCTCGAGATTCCCCGGCCGCTCGACTATCTGGTCGTCGTGGACGTGCTGCTCTTCCTCTACGTCATCGGCCGCACCGCGCTGGGAGCGCCCCGGTTCACGACGACCGGCAGCGTCCTGCTCATGGGGCTGACCGCGGCCGCGCTCCTCTACCTGCCCGGCATGATCACCTTCGAGAGCCAGGTCGTGGACTCCTACTTCCGCTGGTGGGTCGTGCATCTCTGGGTCGAGGGGGTGTGGGAGCTGATCATGGGCGGGATCCTGTCGTTCCTCCTGATCAAGCTCACCGGTGTCGACCGCGAGCTCATCGAGAAGTGGCTGTACGTCATCGTCGGCTTCACGTTCCTGTCCGGCATCCTGGGAACGGGCCACCACTACTATTACATCGGCGCTCCCGAGTACTGGCTGCCCATCGGCGCCGTCTTCTCCGCCCTCGAGCCGCTGGCCTTCCTCGGTATGGCGCTCTACGCGGTGACCATGGCCCGGCGCGGCGGCATGAACCACCCCAACCGGATCGCACTCTTCTGGACGGTGGGCTGCGGCGTGATGTCCTTCGTCGGGGCGGGCTTCCTCGGGTTCTCGCACACCCTCCCCGCCGTGAACCTGTGGACCCACGGGACGATCATCACGGCCATGCACGGTCACATGGCCTTCTGGGGCGCCTACGCGATGGTCGTGCTCGCGATGATCTCCTACGCCATGCCGAACATGACCGGTCGCAAGCTCTTCGTGGGCTGGCTCCCGGAGTGGGCCTTCTGGACGTCCAACGTGGGCATGATGGGCATGACCGGCGCCTTCGCCGTGGCGGGCATCGCCCAGGTCTACATGGAGCGGAAGCTCGGGATGGACTTCCTCGCGGTGCAGGAGGCCATCGAAGTCCACTTCTTCGGTCTGGTCCTGGCGGCCTGCCTGCTGACCCTCGGAGTGGTGATGTTCATCGCGAACTTCGTGCAGTACGGACTCCCCTCCGACGAGATGGTCGGCCGGGGCTGAGCGGGAGATGGGCATGCCGGCTGCCGCCGGATCGGAGCTCCCCTGGTACAGGCCGGTCGGCGACGAGTGCGAGGTCTTCCAACGGGCCTTCGAGCTGCGCACGCCGCTGCTGCTCAAGGGGCCGACGGGCTGCGGCAAGTCGCGGCTGGTCGAGCACATGGCGGCCCGGCTCGGACGCCCGCTGGTCACCGTGGCCTGCCACGACGAGACGTCCGCCATCGACCTGACCGGACGCTACCTGCTCGAGGGGGGGGAGACGGTCTGGCAGGACGGCCCGGTGACCCGCGCGGTCCGCAGCGGAGCCATCCTCTACCTCGACGAGTTCGCGGAGGCGCGGAGCGACGTGATCGTGGTCGTGCACCCGCTCACCGACCACCGGCGCTTCCTGTTCGTCGACCGCCACGACGAGCTGCTCTCGGCGCCCGACGAGTTCATGCTCGTCGTGAGCTACAACCCGGGCTACCAGCGCGGGCTGAAGGAGCTGAAGCCCTCGACGCGCCAGCGGTTCCTGGCGCTCGCCTTCGACTATCCGGAGCCCGACGTCGAGGTCGAGATCGTGGTGGGCGAGAGCGATGTCGACGAGCGCGCGGCGCGAAAGCTGGTGGCGCTGGCCGGGAAGCTCCGGAGCGCCGAGGCGCTGGGGCTCGCCGAGCGTCCTTCCACGCGCCTGCTGGTCAACGCCGCGCGACTCCTGCGGGCGGGCGTCCCCGGCCGCGCGGCCTGCAACCACGCGATCGTCGAAGCGCTGACCGACGACGGCGAGATCGCCGAAGGGCTGCGCGATCTGGTCGCCCTGGTCTTCTGAGCGTGGCGCTGCGGGACCTCCTCGACGTCGAGGAAGGCGTGTTCCGCGCGCTGCTCGCCGGGTGGCAGCGCCTTCGGCCGTCCCGGGCGCCCGACGCGGGCAGCGCGACCTTCGAGGACGAGGCCCGTTCGCTGTCGGTGCTGGCGCAGCTGCTGACGGGAGAGTCCGTCCGGCTGCGGCGCGCGCGCGGGGTGGGCGGTGTGCGGGGCGCGGAGCTGATGCTGCCCGCGACGCTCGCCGTGTGGAAGGACCTCGAGGAGAACCGGGCGGCCTATCGGGTCCAGGTCGTGGTGGCGTCCGGGATGCGGCGCCTCACGCGCGGGCGCCCCGCGCCCCGGGCGGATCGCTACGAGGGCGCGCTCGAGATGCTTCGGGTCGCAGCCGGTGCCGTCGAGCTGATGGCCGGCGAGCTGCCGGGCTTCCGGACCGCACACGACCGGGTGATGGCGAAGGTGCTGGAGAGCCGCCTCGCCACGGAGGCCGGCCGACTTCGGGGTCGCGAGGCCTGTCTCGAACGGGCGCGCCGCGCAGCGCTCGAGGGCGTGCCGGTCTGGGAGGACGCCGACGACCGCGCGACCCTCACGGGCCCCCGGGCCGGCCGGCACCGGAGTCCGGACCTGCCGATCTGGGGCAGCTGGCTCGATACCCCCGGCGAGGTCGCGAACGCCGGGTCGCCGGAGGCCTCCCCGAGCTCCGACGAGCCCTCGACCGAGCTGGACGCGCCCGACGTGGACGCGCTGCGGGTGGTCGAGCTCGACGCCCAAGCGGCGCGCGATCCGGTGCCGACGGCCCCCTTCGAGCGAGCGGAGAGCCTGGACAGCCATCGCGGAGGGGGGCATCGGAACCTCGACGGGACCGACGAGCTCGAGGAGCATCTGGAGGCCCTCGACCAGGTCGAGCTGGGAGACCTGTTTCGCGGGTCCCAGTCGGCACAGTCGCTCCTGAAGGCCGACCTCGACCTCGGCCTCGAGGTCGCGGACCTGGAGGACGGACCCGGCGTGGTTCGCGGAATCGCCTACGACGAGTGGGACGGCCGCAAGCGGGTCTACCGGCGCGACTGGTGCACGGTGTTCCCCGATCGCGCGGAGCGGGGCGACGCGCGCTGGGCCGCGCGCTGCCTCGTCACCCATCGCCGGCTGGTCCGCGACCTCCGACATCGCCTGGAGGTGCACCGGGCGGGCCTTCGCCCGGCTCCGCGCCAGCTCGACGGCGAGGACATCGACCTCGCGGCGGCCGTGGACGACACGGTCGCGCGGCGAGCGGGTCGCTCCAGCGACCCGCGTCTCTACATCCGCTCCCGGCGGCGGCGGAGGGACTTCGCGACCAGCGTCCTGCTGGACGTGTCGATGTCGACCGACTCCTGGATCGACGGTCGCTGCATCCTGGAGGTGGCGCGCGAGGCGACGCTGGTCCTGGGCGAGGTGGCCCACCAGCTGGGCGACCGGATCCAGGTTCTCGCCTTCGCCTCCGAGACCCGGAATCGATGTCACGTCTGGGAGGTGCTCGACTTCGGAGGCCGCTGGGACGACGCCAAGCTGCGGCTCGCGTCCCTGCGACCGACCGGCTACACGCGGATCGGGCCCGCCCTGCGCCACGCCAGCGCGCTCCTGGCCGCAGAGCCGGCCGAGCGCCGCCTGCTGCTGCTGATCAGCGACGGCAAGCCGACCGACTACGACCGCTACGAGGGCCGGTACGGGATCGCGGACGTCCGGCAGGCCCTGCGCGAGGCCGAGGCCCGGGAGATCCACACCCATGCCCTGGCGATCGACACGATCGCCCGCGACTACCTGCCCGCGCTGTTCGGGGAGGGCGGCTGGGACATCCTCCCGAAGCCGGATCAGCTGGTCGAAGCACTGACCGCGGTCTACGGACGCCTGACCGCTCGCTGACCCGGCGCGCGCCGTCCCGGGCCGCGCGCGGCGGAGCCGCGAGCGCGATCAGTTCCGGGCCGGCGGGGCGCCCGGAGGCGAAGCGCTCACGAACGGCGGCTGCGCGGCTGCATCCAGGCGGAACGGGGTCTCCAGCAACTGCCGCGCCAGCTCGACGGAGCGGCCCGATTGCCATCGGGACTCGAGGGCGACGACGTCCTCGTAGTACTCGACGGCCTCGTCGCGCCGGTCGAGCAGGTCCTCGAGGTTGCCCCGGGTGAGCAGCATCCAGCGGCGGCACCAGCCGGACAGGTCCTGTCCGCTCGCATCGATCTCGGCGAGGATCGCCCGGGTCCTCTCGGGATGACCCCGGTGCAGCTCGGCGCGCGCACGCCAGATCTTCGCCATGGTGCGACGGGTCGCGTCCCCGAACTGGCTCCCGTGGCTCTGCTCGAGCTCGAGGGCCTTCTCCACCGTGCCCGCGTAGTCGCCCTCGATCATCTTCAGCTCCACCACCTCGAACGCCAGGTAGCCGCTCTCCGGGTGGGTCCGGTGCAGGCGCTCGAGGATCGGCGCGGCCCGCTCTGGGGCGTCCTCCATGTAGAGCAGGATGTTCGCGAGCTGCGCGGAGGCGTCGAAGCGATAGAGGTCGCCCTTTCGGCTGACCTCTTCGATGTAGGCGAGGCCCGTCTCGCGGTCGCCGGTGGGGACGAACCAGAGCCAGCTGAAGAGGCGGATGAAGCGCGTGGCGATGGCCGTATAGTAGTGGTAGCTCCCGAGCGGGAGCTTGGCGTCCACGAGGTCGGGGTCGAGCTCGAGGGCCCGCTCCAGGTGCTTGCGGCCCTGCTCGCCGATGGTGCCCGCCTTGTAGTACTGGCCCGCCACCCCCGCCACGATCATCATCTCGACCTTCGCCTGGCCGGCATAGAAGTGGGCCTGGGGGTCGTCCGGAGCCCGCTCCAGCCACTCCTCCGAGAGCGTGATGGCCTCCTCGGCCTTGGCGCGCAGCTGCGCGTCGTAGTGGTCGTCCTGGTAGTCGAGCGACTTGCGGGCTTCGAGGGTCTGCATCTCGAAGAGCGGGCCGGCCGGATGGTCCGGGTGGTACTCGCGGATCTGCGCCCAGTAGCGCTCCGCGCCGGCGAGGTCGCCGTGGGCGGAGCGTTCGAGCCCGGCGCGGATCAGGCCCTCGAGGGAGGGGACGCGTTCCGGGTCGAGGATCACCGCATCGGTGCGTTTGCCGCCGGCTTCGACCGCGCTCTCGACGCCGTGCGCGGTGGACGCCAGGACGGTCGCCAACAGCAGCAGGGCCGGCCATCGCCCCTGGCGGAGGCGGCCGGCGCACCGGCGAGCGGACTGGGAGAGGGTCGACACGTCCGCTTCGCTCATTCGCCCAGGTAGCCCGGCTCCTGGGAGACGTGGGTGTGGGTCTTGCTGCGCACGGCCTGGAGGCGTCCGCGATTGCGGTCCGCGGCCGCGAGATCGACGGGCTTCTGGGCGAAGCCGGAGTAGAGCACCTTGCGTTCGCGATCGACCGGGGGCTGGCTCATGTGGAGCGTGCAGCTCAGGTGGACCGTCACATCGCCGGTGCGGGTGGGCAGGTCGATGGGCTCGAGGTCGAGCCCCGGCTGCACGCACGGCGCCGGCCAGACGAGGGCGCGGTGGCTGCCCGGCACCACGCGAAGCTGACCCGAGCGCGCGTCAGCGCCGGTCACCGAGATGCCCACGGTGAGCGTGCAGCATTCGTAGGAGTGGCGTCCCAGGCTGCAGTCCTTGTGCCACGGGACGTCGGAGATGCCCTTCACCACGCCGATCGGCTTGACCAGCGCGCCGACCCGGTTGCCCGGCTTCCGGGCCTGGACGTGGCCCGCCGCCGGGATCCGGCCGATGCGCTGGAAGCGGTCGTCGTCGAGCAGCCGGTTGGTCGCCTCGGAGTAGCGGTCGAAGCCCTCCATGCGGACCAGGCGTTCCACTCCGTCCCGGGTGGTCGCGAACCAGGCCTGGGGGTCGCCCTTCTCGTAGTGCGAGACGGCCGGCGCGAAGTCGGCCTCGACCTCCGCCATCTCCGCCTCGCTGAACACGCCCTCTATGTGCAGGTAGCCGGCGTCCTCGAGGAACGCGCGCATCTCTTCGTCGGAGTCGTCGGGCGTGAACGAGCGGCGGGTCCGTTCGCGCAGCCTCACGTCGCCGGGCGCGTGGATGCGGCGGGCGTCGAGGGCCGCGCGCAGGACCAGCCACCAGTTCAGGAAGTCGGGAAGGCCCCCCTCCGGCATGTCGAGCAGCTGGTTGCTCATGAGCGCGATGGGCGTGCTCTGGTCGTTGACGATGTCGGTGAGCTGTTCGGCGGACAGCCGGACCCGGGCCCCACCGCGGCGGCCGGATCGCACCTCGGCCCGGTCCCCGCACCAGCGGAGCGTCCAGGGCTCGCCGTCGGTCTCGATGCACAGATCGTTCAGCGCGAGCTCGCCCGCGCCCGGCGCGATGAGGTCCCGGTGGGCGTCGAGCAGGGGCGGGAGGGTGTCCCCGAAGAAGCGGCTCGCTTCGATCGGGAGCTGCTCGGCATCGGCGCGGCTTCGCAGATCGACGGACATGGGGCACCTCCGGGCCTCGGCACGCGGGGTAGGGCATCATTGTATGGATGCAAGACACCTCTTGCAATCAGGCGCCGGCGCGCGCCCGGAGATCGCATGGGCAAGGGCACCCGAGACCGCATCCTGGACGCTTCGCTCCGCCTCTTCGCCGGTCGCGGGGTCGACGGCACCCACGTCACCGACATCGAGGCCGAGTCCGGCCTCTCCCCGGGAAGCGGCAGCTTCTACCGGCACTTCCGATCCAAGGAGGACGTCCTCGACGCGGTGGTGGAGCGGGAGATCGACCGCGTGCGCGAGCGTCGCGAGAGCGGGCCCCCGCCCGACGCCGTGTCCCAGGGCGATCCCCGCGTGTCGCTGGCGGTGGAGTTCACCGAGTCGCTGGAAGGGCTCGAACGCATGCGGCACCTCATCGCACTGCTCGGTCGTGAGCGCGACCGGATGCCCGACCTCGCGCCGCGCATCAACGAAGTGATGATGGAGGGCGGTCTGCGCTGGAGTGCCGAGCGGATCCAGTCGCGCATGCAGGCGGGTCAGATCCCGAGCCGCGACGCGGAGGGGCTGGCGTCGGTGATCATGTCGTCCCTGGTCGGCTACCACCTGGCCAACCAGTTCTTCCGGAGCGCGCCCAGCCACGTCGACCGCGCGCGCTTCGTCTCCGCCCTGGTCGATGCCGTGGCGCCCGCGTCCGACTGAAGGCGCGGGGTCCCGCTCTGCGCGAATCCGCGTCCCGAGGCGGCCCACCGCGACCTTCCCGAGTCGGGGGGCGAACGATCGTTCCGGGCTCCGCTGGGGAGCAACGCCCCAGGCCGACGGCGCGACCCGCTCCGAGCGATGCAGTCGGCTCACCCGAGACCACGCCCCGCGTCCCGGGAGCGCGGCCGAGCCGTTCGCGCGGCGTCGCGCTGCTCGCTTGCGTCGGTGCGAGCACTCCAGATACCGTTGATGCCCCGGGTCATCCCGAGTCGGAGGTCTGCGGAGGTGGTGTCGATCCCTGAAGCCTCCTGGCTCGAGCGAAGCGCCCTCCAGAGCCTGCTGGACGAGCTCGAGGCGCGCGGCTACGAGACCCTCGGCCCCGTGGCCCGGGACGGAGCCGTCTCGCTCGAAGCGGTGCAGCGCGTCGAGGAGCTTCCCGTCGGCTGGCGCGACGAGCAGCAGCCCGGGCGCTATCGCCTCGAATCCGTCGGCGGCGAGCGGGTCTTCGACGTCGTGCACGGGCACGGCGGGTTGAAGCCACTGGTCTTCGCTCCCCGGGAGTCCCTGCTGCAGATCGAGACCGAGGGGGTTGGCCGCCGCTTCACCGCCACGCCGACGCTCCCCGAGCCGAAGAAGCTCGCGGTCCTGGGCGTTCGCGCCTGCGACCTCGCCGCGCTGCGGGTGCAGGACCGGGTCTTCCTGCACGATCGCTACCCCGACCCCTACTACGCCAGCCGGCGCAAGGGTCTGCTGCTCGTCGCCGTCCACTGCACCCGCTCGGTGTCGACCTGCTTCTGCACCTCGATGGGCACGGGTCCCGAGGCGCGCGAGGGCTTCGACCTCGCCCTGACCGAGCTCGACGGCGGCTTCGTCGTGCGCTGCGGGAGCGAGGCCGGCCGCGAGATCCTCGACGCGCTCTCCCACCGGCCGGCCGACGCCGAGCGGCTGCTGGAAGAGCGCAGGGCGCTCGACGCCTGCGCCTCCCGGATGGAGCGCCGGCTGGAGACCGGCGACCTCCCCGACCTCCTCTACGAGAACCTCGACCACTCGCGCTGGGACGACGTGGCCGATCGATGTCTCTCGTGCGGGAACTGCACCCAGGTCTGCCCCACCTGCTTCTGCCACGACGAGCGGGACGAGCCCGCCCTCGACGGAGGCGGCTCCATCCGGGTACGCGAGTGGGACTCGTGCTTCAGTCGCGATCACGCCCAGGTGCACGGCTTCAACTTCCGGCCCCAGGTGCGCCACCGCTACCGCCAGTGGCTCGTGCACAAGCTCGCCAGCTGGATCGACCAGTTCGGATCCTCGGGCTGCGTGGGCTGCGGGCGCTGCATCACCTGGTGTCCGACCGGGATCGACCTGACCGAGGAGGTGGCCGCCATCCGTGGAGGCGGGTCGTGACGACGGCCATCGAGGCCTCGGCCCGGGCGCTCGTCCCGGAGAACGCCGAGATCGTGGAGAAGCGCTCCTACGGACCGGAGATCCACGTCTTCCGCCTGCGCCTCTGCGACCCGGCCGCGCGGCCCCGCTTCGACTTCATGCAGGGCCAGTTCAACATGGTCTACGTGCCCGGGGTGGGCGAGGTCGCCATCTCGATCTCGTCGGACCCGGAGGACCCCGACCTCGAGCACACCATCCGCATCGTCGGGCGCACCACCCGGGTGATCGAGTCGCTCGACGTCGGCGACATCCTCGGGATCCGCGGGCCCTACGGCTCCGCGTGGCCCCTGCAGGAGGCGCGCTACAAGGACGTCCTGGTGGTGACCGGTGGCCTGGGCTGCGCGCCGGTGACCGGCGCCATCGACTACATGTTCCGGAGGCGGTCCAGCTACGGACGCATCGTCGTGCTCCACGGGGTCAAGAAGCCCGCCGACATGGTGCACCGCGACCGCTTCGAGGCCTGGAGGCGCGAGCCCGACACCCAGGTGCTCCTCACCGCCGACGAGCCCGATCGCACCTGGCGGGACCGCCAGGGCGTGGTGACCGAGCTGTTCAGCGAGGTCGAGCTCGATCCCGGCCGCACCATCGTCTTCATGTGCGGGCCCGAGGTCATGATGCGCTACGCGGTGCGCACCCTGGGAGGCCGGGGCGTCTCCCTCGATCGGATCTTCGTGTCGATGGAGCGGAACATGAAGTGCGCCGTGGGTCTCTGCGGGCACTGTCAGTTCGGGCCGGAGTTCGTCTGCAAGGACGGCCCCATCTTCCCCTTCTCGCGCGTGGCGCGCTTCTTCGGAGTCCGAGGCCTGTGACCGATCGTCCCAAGCTCGCCGTGTTCAAGTTCGCGTCCTGCGACGGCTGCCAGGTCTCCATCCTGAACCTGGACGAGGAGCTGCTCGCCCTGGCCGATCGCGTGGAGATCGCGTTCTTCCTGGAGGCCACCAGCCACGTCGACCCCGGCCCCTACGACGTGGCGCTGGTGGAGGGCAGCATCACCACGCCCGGCGACGCCCGGCGGATCGTGCAGGTGCGGGAGAACGCGAAGACCCTGGTCACCATCGGCGCGTGCGCGACGAGCGGCGGGATCCAGGCCCTGCGCAACCTGGGTGACGGCGCTCGCTGGAAGCGCCAGGTCTACCCCCATCCCGAGTGGCTCGACGCCCTCGACACCTCGACCCCGATCTCGGACCACGTGAAGGTCGACGCCGAGATCCAGGGCTGCCCGGTCGACAAGGCCCAGGTGCTGCGGGTGCTCCTGCGCGCCCTGCTGGGCGCGGCGCCCGACCTTCCGGGCGCGAGCGTCTGCCTCGAGTGCAAGCGCGCGGGCCACGCGTGCGTGGTCGTGACCAGGGGCGCGCCCTGCCTGGGCCCGGTGACCCGGGCCGGCTGCGGCGCCCTGTGTCCGAGCCTCGGCCGCGACTGCTACGGGTGCTTCGGACCCTCGGACACCCCCAACGTCGACGCCCTGGTCGACCTGCTCATGGGGCAGGGCCTGTCCCGGCGGAGCGTGGCGCTGCGGCTGCGGGGCATGACGGGCTGGCGTCCGGAGTTCCGGCGGGCCGCCGATCGCCTCGAGAACCGCCATGACTGAACGCCGCACGATCGAGGTCGGAGCGCTGGCGAGGGTCGAGGGCGAGGGAGCGCTCCACCTGACCATCGAGGGCGACCAGGTGCGGGACCTGCGGCTCGAGATCTACGAGCCGCCCCGCTACTTCGAGTCGTTCCTGCGCGGTCGCGAGGCGACCGAGCTCCCGGACCTCGTCGCGCGGGTCTGTGGGATCTGCCCGGTCGCCTACCAGATGAGCACCGTGCACGCCCTCGAGCGTATCTTCGAGGTGACGATCGACCCGACGACCCGGGCGCTGCGGCGGCTCTACTACGCCGGGGAGTGGCTCGAGAGCCACCTCCTGCACATGATGTTCCTCGCCGCGCCCGACTACCTGGGGCTCGACGACGCGTTCGCCATCGCCGGGCTGCACCGCGCCGAGGTCGAGCGCGCGCTGCGCCTGCGCAAGCTGGGCAACCGCATCCTCGAACTCCTGGGCGCGCGTTCGGTGAACCCGGTGGGCGTGGTGATCGGGGGCTTCGCGCGCATGCCCCGGCCCGGCGAGCTGGCCGACCTGGCCGACGCCCTGCGCCAGGCCCGCGGCGACGCCGAGGCGCTGCTCGTGTGGTTCCGGGAGCTGGCGGTTCCGCGGCGACCCCAGGAGGTGGAGCTGGTCTCGGTGCGCCACCCCGACGAGTACCCCATGAACGAGGGCCGCATCCTGTCGTCGGGCGGGCTCGACGTGGCGCCGTCCGAGTTCGACGAGGTCTTCGAGGAGTTCCAGGTCGAGCACTCGACCGCCCTCCACAGCCACATTCGCGGCCGCGGCGCCTACCTCGTGGGACCGCTCGCGCGCGTCGTCCTGAACCGCGACCACCTGCTGCCGGCCGCGTCCGCGGCCTTCGACTCCCTTTCCGACCGCTTCGAGCGGCCCGATCCCGCCGCCTCGGTCTTCGCCAGGGGAGTGGAGGTGCTGCAGGCCATCGACGAGGCGCTCGTCGCCATCGAGGCCGTGGACCCGTCGAGCGCCGGGGCCCCGGACTGGCGACCCCGCGCCGGCCGCGCGGCCTGGGCCACGGAGGCTCCGCGCGGAACCCTCTGGATCGAGGTGGCGACCCGCGACACCGGACACGTGGAAGAGATCCGCATCGTGCCTCCGACCTCCCAGAACCAGGCGCGGATCGAGGACGACCTCGCGGGGCTCGTTCCCGGTCTGCTGGGCCGCAGCGACGACGAGGTGCGCCAGGCCTGCGAGGCCGCCATCCGCGACTACGACCCGTGCATCTCGTGCGCCACCCACTTCCTGACCCTGCACATCGAGCGGAAGGAGCCCGGGTGCGCATCCGGGTCGTAGGCATCGGCAGCGACTTCGGCGACGACGCCGCGGGTCCGCGGGTGGTCGCGCTGCTGGCCGCGCGCGGGGCCCTCCCCGAGGACGTCGAAGCGGTCCGCTGCAGCCGCCCCATCGAGCTCGTCGATCTCCTCGAGGGCTTCGACGGCGCCGTGCTGGTGGACGCGACGGTCTCCGGTCGGCCGCCGGGCACCGTGCACGAGCCCGCCCTCGACGAGCTCTGCGAGGCGCGGCCGGTGTCCTCCCACGGCCTCGGGGTGCGCGAGGCGCTCTCCATGGCGAAGGCCCTGGGAAGGGCCCCGGAGCGGATCGCGATCGTGGGGGTCGAGGCCCTGTCGACCTCCGGACCGGACGTGTCGGCGCCGGTGCGCGAGGCGCTCGAGCGGGCCGCGGCGGCCGTGCGCGGTCGCTGCGACGCGTGGCGGGCGTCGGCGCGGGGGAGGCCCTGACATGTGTCTGGCGGTTCCCGGTCGGATCCTCGAGGTCGTCGACGCCCGGTCCGGTCAAGCGGGCCTGCGAACCGCGCGGGTGGACTTCGGCGGGGTGCGCAAGCAGGTGTGCCTGGAGACCCTGCCCGAGGCGGGCCCCGGGGACTGGATCCTCGTTCACGCGGGCTTCGCGCTGCAGGTGGTGGACGAGGCGGCGGCCCTCGAGGTGCTCGAGTGGGCGGCCTCCGGCGGGAGCGAGCGGCGATGAAGTTCGTCGACGAGTACCGCGACCCCCAGGCGGTGCTGCGCGCGGCCGCTCGGGTGCGAGAGCGGGCCAGCCGGTGCTGGCGGATCATGGAGGTCTGCGGGGGCCAGACCCACTCCATCCTGGAGAGCGGCCTCGACACGCTGCTCGAAGGCGCCGTCGAGCTCCTCCACGGGCCGGGCTGCCCCGTCTGCGTGACGCCGCTCGAGACCCTCGACCGGGCGCTCGCCCTGGCCGACCGGCCCGACGTCACGCTCGTGAGCTTCGGGGACATGCTCCGCGTGCCCGGGAGCCGCGGAGACCTGTTCGGCGCGCGGGCGCGGGGGGCGGACGTCCGCGTCGTCTACTCGCCGTTGGATGCGCTCGGGCTGGCGCGCGCGCGGCCCGAGCGTCAGGTGGTGTTCCTGGCCGTGGGCTTCGAGACCACCGCACCCGCCGTCGCGGGCACTCTGCGCGCCGCCCGGGCGCAGGGGGTCGAGAACCTGTCGGCCCTGGTGTCCCACGTCCGCGTCCCGCCGGCCCTGGCGGCGATCCGGTCGGCGCCCGAGTGCCGGGTGGACGGCTTTCTCGCGGCGGGGCACGTCTGCACGGTGATGGGCACCCGGGAGTACGAGCCCATCGCCCGCTCGCTGCAAGTGCCCATCGTGGTGACGGGCTTCGAGCCCCTCGATCTGTTGCAGGGAGCGGCGCTCGCCGTGGATCAGCTCGAGCGCAAAGAGGCGCGCGTCGAGGTCCAGTACCGGCGTGCGGTCCGGCCCGAGGGCAACGTCCACGCCCGCCGGCTCCTGGAAGACGTCTACCGCATCGTGGACCGGCCCTGGCGAGGCATCGGCGTGGTCCCCGGTGGCGGGCTCGCGCTGTCCGAGGACTGGGCCGGGTTCGATGCCGAGCGGCGCTTTCCCGAGCTGGCCCTCGAGACGCCCGACGAGCCGGCGGACTGCCACGCCGGCGACGTGCTGCGCGGGGCGCTGCGCCCGCCGGACTGCCCGGCCTTCGGCGGACGCTGCACGCCCGAGCACCCGCTCGGCGCGCCCATGGTGTCGTCGGAGGGCGCGTGCGCCGCCTACTTCCGGTACCGACTGGCGGACCCGACCGCCGACCGGGCCGCGCCGTGACGCGCCGGCTCGACCCCGAGCGGCTGGCGAGCCCGAGCTGCCCGCTGCCCGAGGAGCCCGACCGGGTGGTGCTGGCCCACGGCGCCGGCGCCGGCGCCTCGGCGCGACTGCTGGCCGAGCGGGTGATCCCGCGGCTCGCCAACCGCTGGCTCGACGAGCAGCACGACGGCGCGGTTCTCGAGCTGGGCGGGACGCGCCTGGCCTTCACCACCGACACCTTCGTCGTGTCCCCCCTCGAGTTCCCGGGCGGCGACATCGGAAGGCTCGCGGTGCACGGCACGCTCAACGATCTGGCCATGTGCGGGGCGAGGCCGCTGGCCCTGTCCTGCGCACTGGTCCTCGAGGAGGGCCTGCCGCTGGAGACCCTCGAGTGGGTGGCGCGCCGGCTCGGCGAGGCCGCTCGCGAGGCCGGAGTGCCCGTGGCGACCGGCGACACCAAGGTGGTGGAGCGCGGCAAGGGCGACGGGCTGTTCGTCAACACGTCGGGCGTCGGCGAGGTGCCCGCCGGCCGCGACCTGCGGCCCGCCCGGGTTGAGCCGGGGGACGTGGTGCTCGTCTCGGGTCCCCTGGGCTGTCACGGCGCGGCGGTGCTCTCGGTCCGGGAGGGGCTCGAGTTCGAGTCGGAGATCCGCAGCGACTCCCAGCCCCTCTGCGATCTCGCCGAGGCCCTGCTCGACGCGGTGCCGGAGACCCGCTGCCTCCGCGATCCCACGCGCGGAGGCCTGGCGGCGGTCCTCCACGAGATCGCCCTGCGGGCCGGGGCCGAGGTGGAGCTCGACGATTCGAACGTGCCCGTGACCGACGCCGTCCGCGCCGCCTGCGAGCTCCTGGGGCTCGATCCGCTCTCCCTGGCCTCCGAGGGGCGGTTCGTCGCGTTCGTGCCCGAGGCCCGGGCGGCCGCAGCCCTCGAGGTCTTGCAGGGCCATCCGAAGGGGAAGTCCGCAGCGCGGATCGGCCGCGTCCACCCGGGGCGAGCCCGGGTCGTGATCCGGACCGCCCTGGGGACACGCCGCCTGCTGCCGCTTCCGGCGGGCGACCCGCTGCCCCGGATCTGCTGATGGAGCGCGAGGTGGGCCGGGAGATCCTCGTGCGGGGAATCGTCCAGGGCGTCGGCTTCCGCCCCTGGGCGGCGCGCCGGGCGGCCGACCTCGACCTCGCCGGCGAGATCCGGAACGCATCCTGGGGTGTGCGGGTGGTGCTCGAGGGCCGCTCCGCGTCCATTGCGAAGTGGCTCGAGTCGCTCGGGACCCACGGGCCGGAGGGCGCTCGCGTGGACTCGGTCGAGGTTCGCGAGTCGGCGCCCACGGGCCGGCGCGGCTTCGCGATCGAGAAGAGCCGGGTGTCGCCGCAGGGGAATCCGACGCGGATTCCGCCGGACCGTCCGCTGTGCCGCGACTGCCTCGACGACCTCTTCGACCCGGCGGATCGGCGTCACCGCTACGCCTTCGGCCACTGTGCCAGCTGCGGCCCCAGGGCCTCGGTGATCCGCGGACTGCCGTACGACCGCGAGCGGACCACGCTGGCCCCGTTCGCGCCCTGCGAGGCCTGCGAGCGCGAGTATCGCGACCCCGGCGACCGCCGCCATCACGCCGAGTCGATCGCCTGTCCCGGCTGCGGACCGACCCTCGAGGTTCGGGGTCCGCGCGGCGAGGGCGCGTCGGCCGGGCGGGCGCCCGACGATGCCGTCGAGGCCGCGGCGGACTGCCTGCGCGCGGGAGGCATCGTCGCCGTCAAGGGCTACGGCGGCTTCCACCTGCTGTGTGACGCGACCCGGGGCGAGGTCGTCTCGCGCCTGCGCAAGCGCAAGGCGCGCCCGGTGAAGCCCTTCGCGGTGATGCTGCCCGACCTCGAGCGCGCTCGGGCGCAGGTCGAGCTCACCGCGGCGGCCGAGGCGTGGCTGGCCGGTCCGGCGCGGGCGGTCGTGGTGGCTCCCCGCCGCGAGACGAACGCCGCGGCGAGCGCCATCGCCCGGGAGGTCGCGCCGCGGAGCGCGGACCTGGGCGTCGTCCTTCCCTTCGCGCCCGTCCACTGGCTGCTGCTCTACGCGCCCGGTGCACACCCGCGCCGGGACCCGGCCCGGTTCGAAGCGCTGGTCTTCACGTCCGCCAACCTGGGAGAGGAGCCGACGGTCCACGACGACACCGGCGTGCGGGAGCGCCTCGCCGGGCTGGCCGATCTCGTGGTGACCCACGATCGCGCGGTGGCGAGGCCCAGCGACGACCCGGTGGTGCGCGCGGCGCCGGGCACGCCCATTCCCATCCGGCTCTCCCGCGGAGCTGCGCCGCTCGTCCTGCCGGGGCCGCGCGCGCTCCGGTCCGCGCCCGTCGTGCTGGCGGTGGGCGGGGACCTGAAGGCGGCGCCGGCGCTGTGGGCGCGCGGCGAGGCCGTGCTCGCAGAGCACGTGGGCGACCTCGCCAACGTCGAGTCCGCCGAGGCGCTGGAGGAGAGGGCGCGGGCGCTCTGCGAGGTGCTGGAGGCCCGCCCCGACTTCGTCGCCCACGACCTGCACCCGGACTATGTCGGCACTGCGATCGCCCGGCGACTCGCGGCGGACCTGGGCGCGCGCACGATCGCCGTCCAGCACCACCACGCCCACGCGGCGAGCTGCCTGCTCGAGAACGCGTGCGAGGAGCCGGCGCTCGCGCTCGTGCTCGACGGCGCCGGCTGGGGTCCCGACGGCAGCGTGTGGGGCGGCGAGCTGCTGCGAGTCGACCGCGTCCGGGCCGAGCGCCTCGCTCACCTCGATCGCGTTCCCCTGCCCGGCGGCGACGCGGCGGTGCGGGAGCCCTGGCGCGTCGCGTGGTCGTGGCTGCGCCGGGCCTTCCCGGACGGCGACGCGCCGCGACTTCCCTGGCACGAGCGGCGGGCCGGCACCGAGCTCGCGCTGCTGGCGCGCGCCGTGGAGCGCGGAGTGGCGAGCCCCTGGACGTCCTCCTGCGGTCGGCTCTTCGACGCCGTGGCCTCGCTGCTCGACCTGGGCGACCGGGCGAGCCACGAAGGCGAGCTGGCGATGGCGCTGGAAGACCTGGCGGAGAGCGCCCCGTCCCCTTCCGGGAGCGCGGTCCGCGTCGCGGGCGGAGGGCTGGAGATGGGCGTCGGGGAGCTGGTCCGCGACCTCGTGGAGGCGCGTGCCCGGGGCGTGTGCGACGCGGTGCTCGCCCGCGACTTCCACCGCGGTCTGGCGGCCCGGCTGGCCGGCGCCGTGGAGGCGGCTTCGCGCTCCACGGGGCTGCGGCGCGTGGCGCTCTCCGGCGGCTGTCTGCAGAACCGCCTGCTGCGCAGCGAGCTGGTGGGCCGGCTCGAGGCCCGGGGGCTCGAGGTGCTGATCCATCGTCGGACGCCGACCAACGACGGGGGCCTGGCGGTCGGTCAGGCCGCAGTCGCGGCGGCCCGGGCCGCCGCGACCGGCTGCTGAGGACCGGGGGCCGTCAGCGTCCCGTCCAGTTCGGCTCGCGCTTCTCGGCGAAGGCCCGCGGCCCCTCCTTGGCATCCTCGCTCCGGAAGACCTTCGCCGTGTGGGGCGCCTGGACTTCCCACGCCTCCGCTTCGGTGAGGCCCCGGGTGCTGCGCAGGATCTGCTTGCTGGCGGCCACCGCCAGCGGTGCGTTGCGCGCGATGCGCTCGGCCAGCTCGAGGGCCACCGCGGCGGCCTGGCCCGGCTCGGCCAGCCGGCAGACCAGGCCCAGGTCGTGGGCCTGGTCGGAGGTGATCGGGTCGGAGGTGAGCGCCATCTCCATGGCCACGCCGTAGGGCACGCGCTCCGGCAGTCGGAAGAGCGCGCCTCCGGCCGCGAAGAGCCCCTTGTTCACCTCGGGGATGCCCATCTTCACGCCCCTGGCGGCGACGATGAGATCGCAGGAGAGCGCGATCTCCAGGCCGCCCGCGAGGGCGAACCCCTCGACGGCGGCGATGAGCGGCTTGCGGCTGCCCTGACTCAGGAACTCGTGGAAGCCCTTGGGCGGGCCATCGGTCGCGAACGCTTTCAGGTCCATGCCGGCGCTGAAGCCCTTGCCCGCGCCCGTGAGCACTCCGGCGGTGATCCCGTCGTCCGAGTCCATCTCCCCGATCGCCGCCACCAGGGCCTGACCCAGGGCGGTGTCGACCGCGTTGCGGGCCTCGGGCCGGTTGAGCGTGATGAGGCGGACCCGACCGCGGGTCTCGGTGAGGATCTCGTTGGCCATGTCTCGCTTCCTTCGACCCGACTACTTGGGAGGCATGCGGATGCCGCCGTCGACCCGCAGCGTCTCGCCGTTCATGTAGTCGTTGGTGATGCACTCGGAGACCATCGACGCCAGCTCGCTCGCCACGCCCAGGCGCTTCGGGAAGAGCACGTTGCGTCCGAGGTTGGCCTTGAACTTCTCCGAGGCCTCGCCCTGGCCGTAGATGGGCGTGTCGATGAGCCCCGGCGCGATGGTGTTGACGCGGATGCCGATGGCGGACAGGTCCCGGGCGACCGGCAGGGTGAGGCCCACGACGCCGCCCTTGGAGGCCGAGTAGGCGGCCTGGCCGATCTGCCCGTCGAAGGCGGCCACCGACGCGATGTTCACGATGGCTCCGCGCTGTCCGTCGGCGTCGACCGGGTCCTGCTTGGACATGGCGGCCGCGGCCAGGCGCAGGCAGTTGAAGGTACCGATCAGGTTCACCCGGATCACGAAGCTGAACTGGTCGAGGGGGAAGGGCTCGCCGTCCCGGTTGACCGTGCGGTTGGCGTTGCCGAGGCCCGCCGCGTTCACCAGGGCGCGCAGGGGCCCGAGCGCGAGGGCCGCGTCGACGGCCGCCTGGGCCTGGGCCTCGTCGGCGACGTCCGTCTTCACGAACTCGCCGTCGAGCTCGGCGGCCACGGCCTTGCCCTTCTCTTCGTTCAGGTCTGCGATGACCGGCCTCGCACCCAGCACCGCCAGTCGGCGGGCGCAGGCCTCTCCGATGCCCGAGGCCCCGCCGGTGACGAGAGCCGATGCTCCTTCGAGTTCCATTCTTCAATCCTTCCTTCGTTCCCGATTTCCCTGATTCCGGATTTCCCTGGTTCCTGATCTCGCCGATTCCTGATCCCGCTGATTCCCGATCTCGCTGATTCCCGATCCCCTCGGTGAGGGGCGCGATGCGGGGCGCGCCCGCCGTCGCCGGCTGCGCGGTCGAGGCGAAGACCCTAGCCAACCCGCCCGGGATCGCCCTCTTCCGGACCTGGAGATCGCCCGGCGCGTTCTGCCGCCCACCGGCTCCCCCGCCGGCCACCCGGGGGTCGGCGGGCCGCGGCCTCAGCCGGGCGAGGCAGGGGGTGCGTCCACAATGCGCCGCATGGGCTTGTGGATGGCCACCGGCAAGCAGCGCTTCAGCCAGTCGAGGAGGAAGGAGTCCGCGCCGATGCGCACCCGCAGCTTCCCGCGCACCACGGCGTCGACGATGCGCCTCGCCGCCTTCTCGGGCGAGCAGCCCACGCGCTGGGCCAGGTCGTAGCTCCGCTTCGCGAACTCGAGGTCGTCCGACTCGGCGAGGGTCGCCTGGATCATCTCGGTGCGGATCGCGCCGGGGTGGACCGCGGTCACCCCGATGCCCTCGTTGGCGAGCTCCGCCCAGAGGGACTCCGAGAGCCCCTTCACCGCGGCCTTGGTCGCGCAGTAGGAGCTCTGCATGGGCAGGCCGGCGAAGCCCACCATGCTCGACAGGTTCACGATGTGGGCCTCCTCCGCCGCGCGCAGGGCGTCGAGGAAGAAGTGGCAGCCGTGCAGCACGCCCCACCAGTTGACGCCCACCACCCGGTCCCAGTCCTCGAGCGAATGGGTGGCGAAGCTCTTCTGGAGCGTGATGCCCGCGTTGTTGACGAGCAGGTGGACGGCGCCGTGGGCCTCGAGGACGGCGTCGGGAAGGCGCGACATCCGCTGGCGGTCGCTCACGTCGGTCACGTGCTGCGAGACCCGCACGCCGCTGTGGGCGACGGCCTCGGCGGACGCCGCGAGCGCGTCGGCGCCGACGTCCACCAGGGCGAGGTGACACCCTCGCCCTGCCAGCTCGCGGGCCAGGGCGCCACCGATGCCGCCTCCCGCGCCGGTGACGACCGCGACCCGGTTCTCGAGCTTCTTCATGTCGGTTCCTCTCCTGGGGCTGCGATCAATGTTCCCGAGGCCTGCCCACGCCGGCTTCGCGCGATGCGGGCAGATCGTCGAACCGGCCCTCGAGCACGCCCAGGCCGTCCGGAAAGGCGAGGCCGTCGCGCAGCAGCTCGGGCGGACCCGGCTCGCCGTGCTCGTCGATGGGGATGCGCCAGACGCGGCCGTCGTCTCCGGGCGACAGGGTCCAGTCCTCCCACTGGAGATCGAGGTCCGCGTAGTAGAGCCGGCCCCGGGAATCCACCGCGAGTCCCTGGGGCGTCCCCGTGCGATAGGGGGGGAGCCACTCGTCCGGCGCCAGCACCACGCGCAGCAGGCGCCCTTCCAGGTCGAACTCGCCGATGCGGCCGGTGGCCACGCTGGCGGCGTACAGGGTGCCTCGCGGCGAGAAGGCCAGGCCCGAGAAGGTGAGGAGCCCGGCTCGCCAGTGGGCCCCGGCGAAGACCTCGCGCCCGACGCGACCGGCCAGCGGGGCGCCGGTGGCGTCGCGCTCGCCGCAGCCGCCCTCGGCGGTCGGTCCGGTGGGGAAGGGCGGGGAGAAGCGCTGGATCTGCAGACCGCTCGACTCGCTCACATAGACGCGCCCGTGTCCGTCGACGGCGACACCGCCGGGTGTCCGCAGGTCGATGGCCAGCTTGCAGTAGGACGCGGCCCCCTCCCCGAAGCCCCCGTCGGGTGGGAACCAGAGCAGGAGCTGTCCGTTCGCGTTCCCGAAGCCCTTGTCGCCCATCTCCGTGGTGAAGAGCCGGCCCTCGGCGTCGAAGGCGCAGCCGAAGGGCTCGGGGTACTCCGAGGCGAAGGCCGTGGCCGTGAGCTTGCCCCGCTGCACCCCCTGGCGGTCGAAAAGACCCCAGCCGCCCGGCACCGCCGGCTGGCCGGTGTCCTCTCCGGCCAGGAAGCGGCCGCTGCCGTCGGGCAGTCCGCAGACCATGCCGTTGACGTCGCGCCCGTGCTCGGGGTCGAGGGAGGCGCGCTCGATCAGCACGCTCTCCTCGAGCGGTGGTTTGGCGGAGGCCCCGGGGCCCAGATCCAGCACCCGCAGCCGGTTGCCCTCGCCCACGAAGAGCAGCTCGTCGGCCTCGGAGCCGGACGCTCCGGCGGCGAGCATCCAGACGATCGTCCAGACGAGCATCCAGACGAGCATCCAGACGGACGTCCAGACGGACGTCCAATCGATCGTCCAGACGATCGCCCATGGGGCCGTCCATGGGGCCGCCCGCGGAGGTCGGACGGGTCCGACGGGGCGGCCGAGACCGAAGCGGTGGGCCGGATGCTTCACACGGTCTTGACTAGCAGAATCGCAAGCGAATTCGTCGTCTCTCGCGCATGCCGCCGCTCCGCCGGCCGCAAGGCCAGGGGCGATCGATCCGGACTCCTCGCCGGCGCGGGTCGCGCGACGTGCTGCTCGGGCGGGATCGCCGGTCCGGGCCCTGCTGCGCTTCAGCGCCCCTCGGCCAGCGCCCGGAAGCGCGCCCGGGTCTCGCGGTCGGCGCCCGGCCCCGGCTCGGGGACCAGGCGGCGCGCATCGATCGGGCACCCGTCCTCGTCGCGAATCCGCAGCGGCGGCGGGCGCTCTCCCGTGCGGGCGTCGCGGACCACCAGGGGCTCGTTGCCCTCGCCGTAGATCCAGCGATCGGACCACTCGCGAAGCGCGGTGATGAGCGTGAGGAGGTCCTTGCCCATGGGGGTGAGCCGGTATTCCCAGCGCTTGCCCTCGTCGCCCAGGGGCTCGCGGCGGAAGACGCCGTGCTCCACCAGGTGCTCGAGGCGCGCCGCGAGGATGTTCTTGGCGATGCCCAGGTTCCGCTCGAAGTCCTTGAAGCGGGTGGTTCCGAAGAAGGCCTCCCGCACCAGCAGCAGGGTCCACCAGTCGCCCAGGACCTCGAGCCCCTGGGCCACGGAGCAGTTCATCTGGTCGAAGCGTTTCCGGGCCACGCCGGGACCCTCGCACAATTGGTTGCGTAATGCAACCAATTGTGCGAGGCTCGGTCGACGCCCCAGGAGGATCCCCATGTCGCACCGACCGTCGTCCGCGCCCTCCACCCCGCCCACCGCAACCGCCACACCCGAGTGGAAGTCCACGGCCTGCATCCTGTGCGAGTGCAACTGCGGCATCGAGGTGCAGCTGGGGGGAGAGGACGGCCGGCGCTTCACGCGCATCCGGGGCGACAAGAAGCATCCTCTCTCGCAGGGCTATGCGTGCGAGAAGGCGAACCGGCTGGACTTCTACCAGAACGGCCGCGACCGCATCACCGCGCCCCTGCGCCGCCGGCCCGACGGCCGCTTCGAGGAGATCGACTGGGACACCGCCATCCGCGAGGTGGCCGGCAAGCTCGCGGCCATCCGCGACGAGCACGGCGGCGACAAGATCTTCTACTACGGCGGAGGCGGGCAGGGGAACCACCTGCCCGGCGGCTACGCGCGCTCCACCCTCGCGGCCCTCGGCAGCGTCTACCGTTCCAACGCGCTCGCCCAGGAGAAGACCGGCGAGTTCTGGGTCAACGGGAAGATGTTCGGCAGCATCGTGCGCGGGGACTTCGAGCACTGCGAGGTCGGCGTCTTCATCGGCAAGAACCCCTGGCAGTCGCACTCCATGCCCCGCGCCCGGGTGACTCTCAAGGAGATCGCGAAGGACCCCGCGCGCAAGCTGATCGTGATCGACCCCAAGCGCACGGAGACGGCCGACCTGGCCGACATCCACCTGTCGGTGCGTCCGGGCGCCGACGCCTGGCTGCTGTCCGCCCTCATCGCGGTGATCGTCCAGGAGGGCCTCGCCGACCAGACCTTCATCGACGAGCACGTGGTGAACTGGGACCAGGTGGTCCCCTTCTTCGACGCGCTGCCCGTGGAGGCGTACGCGAGCAGGGCCGGGGTTCCCGCCGACTCGGTCCGGGAGGCCGCGCGGGTGATCGCCGCGGCCTCGAGCGCCGCCTTCTTCGAGGACCTGGGCGTCCAGATGAACCGCCACTCGACCCTGGTGAGCTACCTGAACCGCCTGCTCTGGATCGTCACCGGGAGCTACGGGAAGAAGGGGTCGATGGGGGCCCCGATCCCCTTCCAGTCCCTGGTCAGCACGGAGCGCAGCCGGCGAGACGGCGACGGTCCCCGACCCCGGGGCCGCCGCAGCCCGGTGGCCGGAGCGCGGATCATCGGGGGCCTCGTTCCCTGCAACGTCATCGCCGAGGAGATCCTCACCGACCATCCGGACCGCTACCGCGCCATGCTCATCGAATCCGGCAATCCGGCCCACTCGCTGGCCGACAGTCGCCGTTTCCGCGAGGCGCTGGACGCCCTCGACCTGGTGGTGGTGATCGACGTCGCCCTCACGGAGACCGCGCGTCGCGCGGACTACGTGCTGCCGGTGCCCACCCAGTTCGAGAAGGCCGAGGCCACCTTCTTCAACTTCGAGTTCCCGGAGAACGCCTTCTTCCTGCGCAAGCCCCTGCTCGAGCCGGTCCCCGGTGTCCTGCCCGAGCCGGAGATCCACACCCGGATCGTCGAGGCGCTGGGGCGCCTGCCGCTCGACGTGGTGGCGAAGCTGCGAGAGGCCCTGGGTGAGAGCCGCCAGCGCTTCACCGAAGTGTTCTTCGCCGAGGTCGCCTCGAACCCGGAGCACATGGCCGTGGTGCCGTCGATCCTCTACCGGACCCTCGGCGAGGTGCTGCCCAGGGGCGCCGAGTCGGCGGCCGCCGTCTGGGGCCTCGCCCACATGTGCGCCTTGCGCAGCCCCGAGGCCGTCGCGGCGGCGGGGTTCGAAGGGGAGGGCACCGCGCGCGGCGAGGCGCTCTTCCAGGCGATCCTCGACTCGCCCACCGCGGTCGTGTACGCGAAGCACGGCTACGAGGACAGCTGGAACCGCATCGCCACACCCGGCGGCAAGATCGACGCCGCGGTCCCCGAGCTCTTCGACAGCCTCCGCTCCCTCGCCACCAGCGAGCCCGCCCGGCCCAGCGACGAGTTCCCGCTCTTCCTGTCGGCCGGCGAGCGGCGCTCGTTCACGGCGAACACCATCTTCCGCCACCCCGACTGGCGCAAGAAGGACCGCGAGGGCGCGCTCTTCGTCCACCCGGACGACGCCCTCGCCATCGGCCTCGAGAGCGGCTCCCGCGCGCTCCTCACCACGAAGCGGGGCCGCGTCGAGGTGCAGGTGGAGGTCACCGACCGCATGCGGCCGGGACACGTCTCGCTCCCCAACGGCCTCGGGCTCTCGAACCGGGAGCAGGACCCGGTGGGCATCGCGCCCAACGAGCTCACGTGCTGCGAGGACCGCGACGAGTTCGCCGGAACGCCCTGGCACAAGTCGGTGCCCGCGCGGCTCACGGCGCTCTAGGGACGCAGTGCTGCCCGTGTCCGCTGCTCGCGTGCGCGGACGTCGGGGGTGGCGCTGGCGGCGGCCCCGATGACGCTCTGGCCCGCGCCGGGGTCGTCGCCGGCGTCGCTCCTGCCCTGGCGCCCCCGGGCCGTGGAGCGCGGGGGCGGAGAGCCCGCGCGAATTCGCGTTTCAGCGACGACGCCGACTTGATCTCCGGTTGCCGCTCGCCGAGAGTGTCGAGATGCCCGCTCGAGCCGGATCAGGAGGCACCCCCGAGAGCGACGGAGCCGGAGCGCCGGCCCGGCGGCGGCGCGGACGTCCCGGTACCCCGCCCGAGGTGGTCCGGGCGCGTCTCATCGACGCGGCCGAGCGGTGCTTCGAACGCCAGGCGTACGCCGAGGTCGGCGTCCTGGACATCGTGCGCGAGGCAGGAATGTCATCGCGCTCCTTCTACCAGCACTTCCAGAGCAAGGTCGACCTGGCCGTCGCCCTCACCGAGGCGCGCGCCGAGGTCTACCTGCAGAGCCTCGAGGGGATGGCCGCCGAGGCGACGACCATCCTGGAGGGTGTGGACCGGTCGCTGACCGCCTTCCTCGAAGATCTGCCCCTGGTGGTGATCGAGATGCGCAACGCATCCGGGCCCGACGCCGACCGGGTGCGCGCAGCGGTCGAGGGCTACCGCATGCGCATGGGGGCGGCCTTCCTGCGGGAGTTCGACCGGGCGCTGAAGCAGGGCGTGGTCGATGAGGTCCCAGACCCGCTGGGCGTGCTGATCGTCATCTACGGGATCGAGAGCCTGGTCACGCAGACCCCGCGCGGGCCCGACCGCCGAGCGGCCATGATCGCCCTCAAGCCCCAGATCCTCGCGGCGGTCCGCAAGCTCTTCCCGAAGTGGCTCGAGAATCCGCGGAAGCTCCGGTAGCTCCGGAAGCTCCGGTAGCTCCGCGATAGTGTGTCGGGGCTATATTGTAAAAACCTGATTACCGATTTCTGTTTCCTTTCGCTGCGGCTCGTGAAAGAGTGGCGGCGACACCGTACCGATCGGTGCGGGCACGACCCGAGGGAGCAGCGATGGACCCCAGACCGTTCCGAGCCACCCGGACCGTTGGCCTCACCGCGTTGGTGCTGCTGGTCATCGCCTTGGGGGGGTGCGGCGAGCTCACGACCCGGACCTGGATCACGATCGTCGAGGACGAGAGCGGCGGCTTCGTGAACGTGCAGTTCCTGGGCGGGCCGCCGGTCGACTACCCGATCGTGCGGCTCCAGGGCGGCTTCCTCGCCGAGGTCGTCGTGAACCTGGCCGACCTGCCCGGGCCCATGACCGGATCGATCACTCTCACCGACGTGCGCATCGCCGGCCAGGTGGAGGGGCTCGTCGGGCGGCTCTGCGCCTGGAACGACCCGAGTGGTACGTCCGAAGGCAGCCTGGTGATCGACGTGCTCGGCGGAAACGCCGAGTCGACCATGGAGCTCGATGCCCTTGCGTTCACCGACGTCCAGCGCGTCCTGAACTGGGAGCCGATGGACTTCGAGCAGCCCATCGACTTCGACCTCGGAGCCGTGTTCGACCTGCAGGCGTTCGCCGACGCCTTTCTCACCGGCTCGGCCGACGAACTGTTCGCGACCTCGGCGACCATCTCGAGCACGATCGTGATGCCGCCGCCGCCCGAACCGCCGGCGATCACGTCGATCTTCAATCTCGACGCTTCGGTCACCAACGGATCCGAGCCGCCCACCATCGACGACGACCTCGAGGCCTTCTGTCAGGAGCGCTTCGCCACACAGGGAGTCGGCGACCGGTACGTCCGGATGCTGAACGTGAAGTCGAGCTACCTGCGCCACCACGGCAACGACCGTCCCCTCGACCCGCTGGTCCTCGACCTCGCAGCGCTCGACGCAGGGCCGGGAGACGTGCTGACCCTTCGCAACGTCGGGACCTTCGCCGCGATCCCCGCGTTGAAGGACGGCGCCGACACCCGGCTGGGCGGCGTCTTCAGCTCGAGCGACGTCGTGCTCCCTTCGGAGCAGCTGTTCCGCATCCCCGGTGCGATCGACACCGGTCCGGAGCTCGACACCTGGGTCAGCATCGTGTGCCGCTGGGGGATCTGCACGGACCACGGGGGCGACGACGTGCCCTACGACTTCCCGATCGATCCCCAGCGGACCATCACCGTCCCCACCGGTGCCCAGTACCTGATCGTCGCGCCCGTGGACGGCTGGCGGGCCTGGAGGGACAACCTCGGACTGGGATTCGGTCTCTCCGTGGAGGTGAGCCCGTGATGCGCGCCGCCCTCGTCGCAACCGTAGCGCTGCTCGTCGCCACCTCCGCACGGGCGCAGGACTCCAGCGCACCGACACTCGCCGACGCATCGATCGCACCCGCCGTGATCGACGTGGTCGCCGGCGCGGCCGGAGGGACACTCGTGACCCACGTCCGCGACGACGTGTCGGGCTTCTCGGTCGGCGGCGCGTTCCTCGTCTCACCCGCCCAGGACGGGTTCGTGTTCGTCGCCATCGAGAGCGAACACCGGGTGTCGGGAGACGCCCTCGACGGAGCCTATGCGTCGCCCTTCGACTTGCCCGAATCGTCCCGCGCAGGCACCTGGTCGGTCCACTCCGTCAGCCTGACGGACCTCGCCGGCAACACCGTCGATCTTCCAGCCACGGTCCTGCCGCCGGGCTCGCTCTTCGAGGTCGTGTCGATCGAGGACGACGGGCCGCCCGTGCTCGGGGCGCTCTCCCTCTCGTCCGGTGCGGTGGACGTGACGGCGGGGCCCGGTGTCCTGACCCTCTCGGCCGTCCTCTCCGACGACGAGTCCGGGGTCGCGACCGCAACCGTGAGCTTCGCGAGTCCCAGCGGCGAGGAGAGGGTGGACGTCCCGATCGATGCCGGCGACCTCGTCTCGGGCGACGGGCGCTCGGGCACCTACGAGGCCACCTTCGAGGTCCCGCAGCTCGCCGAGGACGGCAGCTGGACGGTCGCGGATGTCCACCTGGTCGACCGCTTCGGCTACGCCGGCGACCTCGACGGCGGCGCTCTGCCCCCGGCCGCCGCACCGAGCTTCAGCGTTGCCTCGAGCGACGACGACGTCCCTCCGACCCTGGTCTGGTTCACCGCCGAGCCCACGCCCGTGAACGTGCTCGCCCCTCCTGCCACGCTCACCCTGCGAGCCCGCATCACCGACGCCGTCACGGGTCTTCGCACCGCGGGCGTCCTGCTCGAGAGCCCGGTGGAGGCGGTCGGCAGCGCGGCGGCCTTCGACGCCGACCACCGCATCTCCGGCGACGCCCGCGACGGCATCTACGAGAGCACCGTGATCCTGGAAGGGGACGCACCGCTCGGCGTCTGGTCCATCCGGCTCTCGCTCGCCGACGTGGCGGGCAATTCGAGCGTGCTCGAGGGCGGAGCCATCCCCGGCCCCTCGGTGGTCAGCGTGGCGCTGCTGCAGGCGTGCGAGAACGGTCAGGACGACGACGAGGACGGGCTCGTCGACCTCGCCGACCCCGGCTGCGCCGCAGCCGGCGACGCATCCGAGCACGGCACCGCGGCCTGCGACAACGGAGCCGACGACGATGGCGACGGCGCCACCGACGCCGTCGAGGACCCGGACTGCCGCGGCCCGGCCGACCCCAGCGAGACGCCCGACTGCAGCGACGGCCTCGACAACGACGGCGACGGCGCGATCGACGCAGCCGACCCCGCCTGCGTCGAGCCGGACCTCCAGCTCGAGGATCCGCAATGCGACGACGGCCTCGACAACGACGACGACGGGCTGGTCGACTTCCCCGACGACCCGCAGTGCAAGAGCGCGGCCGGCAGGGAGACGCGGGGCTGCGGCCTCGGGGCCGAGCTGGTCGCCTTCGCCGGGCTCCTGTGTCTGGGCCGGCGGCGTCGGCGTTCACGCGAGGGCGGCGCCCGGGCGCTGTCCTGGATCGCGATGGCCATCGCGCTCGTGGGTTCGGGCAGCGCCCGGAGCGCCGCCGCCGCCGAGATCACCTGGTTCGCGGGAGACGGCTCATGGGACGTCGTCGCCAACTGGTACCCGTTCCAGCTCCCGAGTGACGGCGACCTCGCCTGGGTGAAGGCGCCCGACGGGAGCGCGCTCTCCGTCTCCTATCGCAACGCTCTCGACCCGACGCTCGATACCTTCAACGTGGACACCCAGGGCAGCGGAACCCTCGACTTCCTCCAGACCCGGGACTCGCTGCGCGCCATCACCCAGAACGTGGGCATCGACGGCCGCAACGCCACCTACCGTCTGAGCGGGGGGAGCAACACGGTTCCGGGAAAGCTGAGGCTCGGCGTCTGGGGGAGCGGTTACGGGCGCTACGAGCTCTCGGGGACTGGGGCGCTCACCACGAACGACACCCTGGTGGGCGTGGCCGGTGGCGGCACGATGATCCAGACCGGCGGCACCCACCACGCGAACGGAGATCTCGACCTCGCGTTCTTCGCCAGCGCCGCGTCGCGATACGAGCTCTCCGGGGCGGGTCAGCTCCGGTCGGCCCGCCAGTACCTCGGTGCAGGTGGCCACGCCACCTTCGTGCAATCCGGGGGAAGCAACAGCGTCGCTGGCACCATCGTCATGGGCCAGTTCGCCAGCGCCACCTCGCGCTATGAGCTCTCGGCGGGTTCCGTCGGAGCGGCCTCCCTGCACGTCGGCCAGGGGGGCCGTGCCGACTTCGTGCAGACCGGAGGAAGCGTCCACACCGCCGACGGGATGGTCGTCGCCCGGGACAGCTCCTCCGTGTCGAGCTATCGGCTCGTGGACGGCACGCTCGATGTGCTGGAGCAGCGCGTGGGCGTCTTCGGCAACGCCGCCTTCGAGCAGAGCGGCGGCACGAACGACGTGCGCGGGTACTTCGCTCTGGCCGACGGCGGCCCATCCCATTCGCGCTACGAGCTCTCGGGCGGCGATCTCACGACGGGCTCAGCGGACGTCGGCGTCTGGGGAAGCGGCACCTTCTCTCAGAGCGGCGGCTCCTGGCTGATCGACGGCCGGCTGCGCCTGGGGTTCTGGGGCAGCGCCTACGGTCGCCTGGAGATCTCGGGCGGGGAGCTCGAAGCGGAC
Organism: Myxococcota bacterium; assembly: GCA_050618075.1. Lineage (GTDB taxonomy): Bacteria > Myxococcota_A > UBA9160 > UBA9160 > UBA4427 > JBNLVL01. Next base: position 442,818 of record JBNLVL010000004.1, on the reverse strand, counting down.
TCCGTCGAGCTGGGCGACTTCGGCACGGGCCAGATCATCCAGGACGCAGGTCTGGCGACGGTCCACGAAGGCATCGACATCGCGATCTTCGCGACCTCGAGCGGCCTCTACTGGCTGCGCGGCGGGACGCTCGACACACCCCGGGTCTCGGTGGAGCCGACCGGTCGCCTCGAGTTCTCGGGCGGAGCCCTCGCCGTCGACCGGATCGACGTGCTCGGCACCCTGGGGCTCTCAGGCGAGGGCACGCGGGTCGTGGACGCCGAGGTCGTGAACAACGGCCGCGTCGAGGTCGTCGACAGCGAGGTCGTCTACAGCGACCTGTTCACGAACTCCAAGGTCTACGTCAGCCAGGGGGTCTCGAGCAGCGAGTTCTTCCATCTCGGCGTGGCGCCCGACGCGTGGATCGAGGCGGGGCCCGACAGTCGCTTCGTGGTCACGGTCAGCATGCTCGCCACGAGCGAGCGCAACGATCTCTGGGACACCTCGGAAGCCGAGCTGGTGCTCGACGGTCCGGGCGGCCACATCCTGCGACATCCCGGCCGCAACATCGGGCCGACCTACGCCGGCACCGAGCGCAACTTCGCCTGGGGCAGGCTCACCATCGCCGACGGCGATCCGGTGACGCTGGAAGACGGCAACGACGTCCCGGGCGGAGCCCTCTACGTGGGCGTCCTCGACCTCCAGGGAGGGGTCGGACAGGCCGCGACCATCACGGGCAACGGCATCGACATCTACTACGACCCGACCCGGCCCGAGAACGACTACCTCGGCGGGCTCAGCTACCCGCTGCTGAACGGCGGAGAGATCGCCCCGATCCGGGGTCGTTGCGAGGACGGCTGGGACGACGACGGCGACGGACTGGTGGACTTCCCCGCGGACCCGGGCTGCAAGAACGCGAGCTGGCCGGTCGAGAACCCGGCCTGTGAGGACGGCTCCGACAACGACCTCGACGGCCTCGTGGACTGGGACGGCGGCGGGGTGGGCGACGCCGACCCCCAGTGCGCCGGCCAGCCCTGGCGCCAGAAGGAGAGCCCGAGCCAGTGCGGCCTGGGCGCCGAGCTGGGACTCGCGCTGCTCGTCATCGATGGCCTGCGCCGCCGGCGTCGGACCCTCGGGGCGCGGCGAGGCGAGGACGCCCGGTAGTCCCCGCGAGTCGGGCTCGGACCGGGCCCTTCGCTCGGGGCTCACGCTCCGGCCCAACGCTCCCGGCGCCGTGTCCTCAGGGACCCGGCACCGCGCAGGGCGTGGTGCCGTCGTGGTACGGGATCGCGCAGCTCAGCCCCGACGGCCCGACACTCGATCCGAGGTGGCTGGAGAGGACGAGATAGTCGGCCAGGTCGACGCAGCCGTTGCCGTTGTGGTCGGCCTCGGGGACGTAGGTGGACCAGCCGGTGCACGATCCCAGGGCGTTCGAGTAGATGAGAGAGTCGTCCTCGTCCACGAAGCCGTCCTGGTCGTAGTCGGCGTCGCAGAGGTTGCCGAAGCCGTCGCCGTTGACGTCGAGCTGGTCGGCGTTGGCCACGGCGCTGCAGTTGTCGAGCAGGTCGGGCACCCCGTCTCCGTCGGCGTCGGCCTCGAGGAGCGACGGGTCCAGGTAGTCGGTCACCGGAAAGCGCACCTCGATGGGGTTGCGCCAGACCCACGCCAGCGGGGTCGCCGCGCGCGTGTAGCCCGTCGCGTCGAAGCCGCCCTCCACGCCGTAGGCCACGACGCCGTCGCTATCACGTGTCCACGCGTAGAGGCCGATGTGGTCGGCCGGCGGAGGGTTCGGAGCCCCCGGCGCGTCGGAGTAGGCGTCGGCCTGGATGCCGTAGAAGAGGGCCTCGCCCGCGGGCGCCGTGCCGGCGAGCAGCTGGCGGTCGGCCTGCTTCGACGACCAGGAGAGCGCCACCCGCGCGGGGGTCCGGGCCTCGCTGGCCAGACGATCTTCCGCGAAGAACGTCAGGGGCGGCGGACCCGCCAGCAGCGGGTGCACGCCCGGCTTCGTCACGAAGTCGCCCGCGGGCTCGCCCGGTGCCGCGCCGCAGCTGGTGTAGCTGCAGCCCGAGACGTCGTAGACCGGAACGGGCAGGATCAGGCGATCGTCGTCGAGGGCCAGCTTGTACATCATCTGGTTGTACTCGTAGTGGGGGGTCGGTTCGCCTTTGCCAGCGAGCACCTGGGTGTAGGTCCCCATGAAGAAGATCTCGCGTCCGCCGTCGGCGTCGAACTCCGGGAAGTGGGCCGGCTGGTAGAAGTTGTAGGCGTCCTGGGTGACGACCTTTCGCGAGTAGACCCAGGGGCCCACGATGGTGTCGGCCTCGGCGTACCAGGTCTCGCCCAGGGCCGAGGGGGTCTCCGGCGTGAGGTCGCCCTTGTGTAACTCGGTGGCGATCCGGACGAATCGGCCGCGGTGGGCGTTCCAGTGGACCGAGTTCTGGGCCATCGCGAAGTCGCGACCGTCGTCCACGTTGCGCATGTGTCGATGCAGGTGCTCGGAGGCGGGCACGGGATCGTCGTACCCATCCGGGGCCGCGTCCACGTCGGCGTCGGTCACCGGCCGCGTGTTCGAGCGCCAGGCGTAGACCAGGTGTCCATTGGCATCCTTCTCGAGCACGCCGCCGTTCCAGGCCGTGAAGTACTCGGCCGCGCTGGGATCGGTCACGCCCGCCAGGGTGGGCGGCGTGCGGGCGATGACGCCGTGGTGCTGGGTGTAGTCGAGCGGGCCAGGGGGTGCCGGGTGAACCTCCTCGGCTCCGGCGAAGTAGACGTACTCGCTGCCATCGTGGAAGAAGCGGGTGGGGTGGCCGCTCGGGTAGAAGGTGTCGGTCTCGTTCTTGGCATCCTTGAACCGGTCGCTCTCATCGAGCACTGCGAGCCCCGCCCTGTGGATGTCGAAGAAGAGCTCCTCCGGATCCTCCTCCCCCCGCCTGATGTTCACCTTCAGGTAGCGGGCGGTGAGGGTCTCCACTCCGTCCGCGTCGGGGACGGCCACGAGGCCGCCCAGCCAGGTGAACCCCGATCCCGAAATGTCCGCGACACCGCGAGCCGTTCCTGAGGGGTGGGCGTAGTACGCGAGGTCGACGCCGGTCTCGGGGTCGGGAAAGGCCGATCTGGCGGCCGAGGTGTGGTAGACCGATCCGGGCCCGGTCAGGGGGGTGTCGCCGAAGATCCAGAAGAGCTCGCCCTCGTAGGGCGTCATGCGCACCGAGTCCTGGCCTGCGACCCGCGCGTTCTGGAAGGGATGGGGGTCCGACAGCGGATCGCCCAGCAGCGAGCTCTCGCGATAGCGGCCGACGCCCGTCATGCGGTAGAGGCGCTGGGCGGCGAGCTTGCGCTCCATCGCGAGGGTCACCTGCCCGCCGGCCACGGGGTCGAGGGTGATCAGGCCGCCGGGACTCGAAGCCAGCTCGTAGCCCGCGCTCGCGATCTCGAAGGGGACGTCCGTCTGGCCCATGAGCCCGGCGTCGTGGAAGGCCACGACGCCCAGGTTGTCCGTGTAGCGCGTGCCCGCCGGTGAGCTCACCGCCACCCGCGGCACCGGCCGGCCCGTCTGCGCGTCCTCGACCCGGATGCGGAAGCGCTCGCCGGGGGCGGCCACCGGCGCGAGCGCGAGGGCGGTCTCGCTCGAACTCCTGGTGCAGGCCGCGGGCTCGGGCGTGGCGCCGGCATCGAGCTGGAGCGTCACCACGCGCTCGCCGCCCTCCTCGATGAGCCTGTTGGGCGATCCGGCGAGCGCGTATCCCGTCGGTCCCACGAACTCCAAGTGGTGATCACTGCCCATGAGTCCCGGCTCGAAGAGCGTCGCCACGCCGTTCTGGTCGGTCTCGAGGAGCACGTTGTACTTGGTCCGAAGGCGCGCGCAGGGCACGGGCACGGGGTCGGGGTCGCTGCCCTGGTACTGAACGCGCACCCGGGCCCGGCAGTGGCTGGCGGGGTGCTCCGAGCCGTCCAGGGCCGGGTCGCAGTCGGGGGCGAGCTCGGGCTCCAGCGCCCGGAGGGCGCGGGCCGCCAGCATCGAGTGGAGATCCGCGGCGGGGTGCACCCAGTCGAAGTAGGCGTGGCCCGGGCAGCTCTCCGGCCTCGGGTCCGAGGAGAGCGAGTTCCAGCAGATCTGCAGCCCTTCCGGGAAGCCCATGAGCTCGGCTTCGAGGGCGACGTGGCGGCTCAGGGTGTAGGCGTCCAGGCGGTGGATCGTCTGGGGCAGCGCGGCGAGGGCGATGTCGAGCTTCTGGTTCACCTGCTCGAAGAGGGACAGGCCGTAGGCGACGTCGTCGGCGTCCAGGATGCCGCCCGCCATGGCGAGCTGGACCACGGGCGAGCGCATCCGGTCCCACAGGCTTCCGACGAGGAACTTCTCCGCGCCGGAGTCCGCGAGGCTCTCCACGGCCGCGACGATCCCCGCCACGATGGCGTCGCTCGGGTCCTGGCGCGCGACGATGACGCCGTCGTCCAGGTCGCCCATGCCGATGAAGATGACGTAGAGCGCGTCGGGGTCGGCCGCCGGGTGGGCGGCCTGGAAGGCGGACACCTGTGAGGCCAGGCCGGGCCAGCCGGTGTCCAGCACCGTGCCGGGGGTGCGGGCGTAGTTGTCGCCGCCCAGGGCCGAGGGCATGCCGGCCTTCGGCAGACCCAGCCGGTCGCCCAGCACCTCGATCCACAGGGGCCCTTCGGTGGAGCGGCCGCTGCCCAGGATCCCGGGGTCGGTGAAGCTGTCGCCGAAGCTGTAGACGGCCGAGAAGTCGTGGGCGCTCGCGGGAATCGTCACGGCGAGCGACGCCAGCGCGATGAGGACGCCGAGGATCGGAATCGAAAGGGGCAGGGTCCGGACTCGCAGGTTCATGGGTGCCTCCGCTTTGCTCACAGCTGTCAGGTGCTTCGTCTGCAAGATCGTGTGCGATCGTCGGGAATGGGACGCACGGATGCAACATCTCACCGTACACGGGCCGGAGTCGAGGGATATCCGGCAGGCGATGGGCGAGGCGGCGCGGGCGCGGGGGCGCGATCGAGCGCAGCCCACACCGGAAAGTGAGCGCCGCCGTGCGCTCGGGCCGCCGGGCGATCTCAGGGGAGACGGGTGAGGGCTTCGCCCAGCATCGCGGGATCGATGCGACCGAAGGCCTGGGCCCGCCTGCGGCCGTCGGGCTCCAGCAGGATCCAGCTCGGGGTTCCGGGCAGCGCGTTGCTCGCGAAGGTCTCGCCGACGCCGCGGTCCATTCCGGCGTCGGTCGCGATGGGGAACGAGATCGGACCCGGGTAGGTGTCGCGATCGAGGCTGCGACGGGTCTCGCCCACGAGGCGGCCGTCTTCCACGAGCTGGCGCGTGTTCTCGACCGTGTTGAGCTCGAAGTCCTCGAACGCCGTGGAGAGGCCGAGCACCCACAGGCCGAGGCGATCCCGATCGCGGTGGATCGCCTCGGCCGTGGGGAGGGCGTAGTGGAAGCAGCCCGGACAGTTCACCTGGAACACGAGGACGAGGGCGCGGTCGTCGGGCCGCAGGTCGCCCTGCAGGATCTCACCGATCGCGAGACGGAAGCGGTCCGACATGTCGTCCTCCCTCGGGTGCTCGGCGGACTCGGGTGCTCTGCGGGCCGGGCTCCTAGAAGACTTCCCGGTCGACATAGGGATACGACCACAGGATGACCTGAAGCAGCACCGCCTTGCGCCAGGCGTCGTGCATCTTCGCGACGTCCTCCGCCGAGTGTCCCTTCTTGGCGAGGAACGGCTCGAGGGTGGCGGTCACCGGGAAGTGGAGGGCCGGCAGGTAGCGGAAGTGGATGAACGGGACGCTCGGGGCGCCGTCGGTCCGGTTCTTCCCGACGCTGTGGTGGCGCCGGCCGATCTCGAACTGGTAGTCCAGCCAGTCCTGGTCGTACTCGGCCTCGGCGGTGTCGAGGATCCACTGGCCGAAGCGCTTGCGGACGGCCGCCAGGTAGGCGGGGTCGGGCTCGCCGGTCTCGGCGTTCGAGAAGTAGCGCACGAGCTGCGGTGTCGAGGCCACGAATCCGTACCAGACGTCGAGCACGTCCTCGACCTGGTCGGCCAGCACCTCGCGCGACATCTTGAGGTAGCGGACGTCCTCCTCGCCGAAGAGCATCGAGCCCTGGAGGAGCTCGAGCTCCGCCAGGCTGATCGGCGCAGCCGGAATCTGCGCCTCGCCGTAGGTGTAGCCGGGAATCCGGGTCGAATCGGGTCGTTCTGCAGCCTGGGAAGCGGTTCCGAGAGACAGGGTCATGACGAGGGCTCCGAGTATCTGGGCACGCATGGTGCGACTCCTTGTGGGCCGACAAATAGTATCGATTCGATACGACAATATCGACCGGCCGCCGCTCGTCAAGGCATCCGGGCAAAAAAGTTTTGATTCGATACCATTTCGCCATGTCCCGTCGACGCGAACGGACCCTGCTCGAACGCATCTCGAACCTGCTCCGCGCGGAGGCGCGCGCGGCGGCCCAGGCCCGTGGCCTGCAGCTGGTGCACCTGGACATCCTCGACTACCTGGATCGCAGCAACCGCTTCAGCAATACGCCGGCCGGGGTGACCGGGTACCTGGGGCTCACGAAGGGCACGGTCTCCCAGTCGATCCTGCGCCTCGAGGAGCGCGGCCTGCTGGCCCGGGAGGCCGACCCCGAGGACGGTCGCGTCCGCCACCTCCTGCTCACCGGCGAGGGGCGACGCGTGCTCCGGTCCCTGCGCGAGGGCCCGCTCGAAGCGGCCCTGCGAGAGGTGGAGTCCCGGCACGGCGACCTCGAGGAGCGTCTCGAGTTCCTCCTGCGCTCGCTCCAGAAGGCGAACGGCGGGCGCAGCTTCGGGGTGTGCCGCACCTGCCGCTACTTCGAGGCGGGCCGCGGGTCGTCCTTCCGCTGCGGGCTGCTGGACGTCCCGCTCACCCGCACCGACAGCGAGAAGATCTGCCGCGAGCACGAGGCGGCGTAGGCGCGGGCCACACCGTTGCATCGCCCGGGCCGCAACGGCTGCTGGAGCCGACGATCCGGCCGGGTCCGGCCGGCCGCACCTACTCCAGCGTCTTGAAGAAGATGGCGACGAGGAAGCCCATCAAGGTCGCCAGTCCGACCAGGGAGCCGCCCTTGAGATAGGCCTCGGGGGCCATGGTCTGCGCGATCATCGTCAGCATGGCGCCCGCGGCGACGCCCTCCACCAGCGTGTCAGCCGCGGTCACACGGTTGAATCAATCGGATAGCCAGGAGACCGCAAGCGGCTCGAACGTCTATGCCGGTACGTCGCTCGGCCCCCGATCGCGATCGATCGACTCGAGGCCCTACCCGACGGTCGCCTGGCCTACCGATTGAAGACCCGCTGGCGCGATGGCACGACCCACGTCCTGATGGAGCGTCACGAGCTGCTCGAGCGACTGGCGCCGCTGATCCCGCCGCCTCGCGCGCACCAGGTGCGATACCACGGTCTGCTGGCGCCATGTGCGAGCGGAAGGAATCGGGTGGTGCCGCGAACGCTGGGCTTCGAGGAGGCGGAAGCGGTGGCGCCGGCTCCGGTTGCAGGAGTGCGACTCGGGCCGCGCGACGAGGCGAACCGCAGCGTGCCCGCCGACGCGGCTGCGCTGCGCAGCGTCGAATCGCCGCGACGCTTGGTGGACGAAGACAGCTCGCCGCCCCACGCCCTCCACACCGACCGGGGCGCGGAAAGCGCGGCTGGCGAGGAGGCAGAGCCCAGCCGCGGTGACGCGCGGTCGAAGAGGCTCACCCGACGCACCCGGCGGGCAGACCTCCTCCAGCGAGTCTTCGAGGTCGACGCTCTGTGCTGCCCGCGCTGCGGCGGTCGCATGCGCGTGCTCGCCGCGATTACGGATCCGGATGTCGCACGGCGGATCCTCGCCTGCCTAAACCTACCCACACGGGCTCCTCCGCTCGCGCGAAGCCGTCCCGACGGCCGGACGCTCGCATGGCCGGCGCACGAATCCCCGAGCGCGGGCCAGGCCGATGCCGGCGGGCCCGCGTTCGAGTTCGACCAGAGCACCCCGGCCGAGTGGGACGTCGGCGCCTGACGATGTCGGCGCAACGACGCCTTACCCACGTCGCCCCATCCCGATCCCGTCGGGCACTCGTCTGCCCGGCGATCGGCCGGCGGGCTGGCGGGCAGTCAGCCGGCCGCGCCGCGCCAGCCGGCGGCACGCAAAGGGGCTTGAAATCGCCCCGATACGGGGCTCGAACCCCTCAGGCTCCTGCTTGACCTAGCGTGGAGTTATCGGACCCGGACCCGAAAACCGGGCTTCTTTTTCCTATCCGCCCGGAGCGGCCTGTGGTCGTAGCGGAGCAACGTGTCGGTCTTCCTGTGTCCCAATATTCGCTTGGCGGTGCCGAGGTCCACCGCCTCATCGTCAAGCAGCTGGCCAGCGAGAGTCCGACGGAGATCGTGGGGGGTGAGCTTCTCCAGACCGGCTTCCGCGCGCCGGCGCTCGACCAGCCGGCGGATGGCGTGGCGGCCGATGGGCTTTGGCCGAACTCCGCCCGAGCGGTCGCAGGCGTAGAAGAGCGCGCCATACTCATTTCCGCGCACCTCGATCCACGCTCGCAGCGCTCGAACCGTCGTAGCCGAGAGGGGCGCCTGGTCGACGCGGCCTCCCTTTCGCCGCACGGTCAAGACACCGCCTTCGAGGTCGACGTCGGACAGCTGAGCGCGCGCCAGCTCGATCGAGCGGACGCCGAGGCCTGCGAGCAGCGAGAACACCGCGAAGTCGCGGGGGCCTTGGGCGCGCTTGTCGGCGCGGCACACCTCCGCGAGCCGCACGAGTTCGTCCCGACGCGCCTCGCGCCCCCGAAGGACGGTCGACTCCGGAACGCTCTTCACGTGGAGGATGCGCTCCAGGTGGTCGGAGCGAACCAACTCGAGGACGAAGCACTCGCGGACCACCTCGCGGAGCGCGGACAGCTTGGCGTTCACGCCGGCCGGCTCGTACAGCTCCACGAGCGCAGAACGGAGTCGGAGCCCCTGACGGTAGGTGAGCCGGTGCCACGGGAACTGTTCGGCCTCGATTCGGCCACCTGAGGCGATGTCCGCCAGCACCTTCAACGAGGACCGGACCGAGGTGCGCGACGCCTTGCTCCGGAGGCGCTCGAGGTAGGAGTCGACGGGGTTCGCGTCGGGCTCGAAGTCGTGGGCCTCGAGGCCGCGGAGGACGGGGGGTGCCTCACGCTTTCGGGTGCTCTGCTGACCTGCTTCGTGGAGACCCACGTCTGCCTCCCCTTCTCTGTTTCGACCAAGAAGGTCGGCTCTTCGCCGTCCTAGACGGCGTCGAGCACACGCGCCACGCTCGAACCGTCTTGCTCGCCGACCACGTCGGAAAGCCTCACCATCTCGCCACGAGCCGGAAGCGGCGGGCGCTCGTATCGCGGCGCCCCCAGCGAGCTGATCCGAGTCGACTGAGCGATACCGTGGCCACGCGTAGTGAGCCGGCGCGTGCTCATCGGAGCCTCTGCGTGGAGTGACGCGAGCGCCTGCTGATGGCTTCCACGCGCAGCACCCGCGCGGAACGTCCCGACAGCTCATGGGGTCGTGCAATTCGAACTTGATCGCCGGGCTTGAGCCGCTCTGGCGCGGTCGGATGCATTCCGAGCTCGCGGAGGCGGAGCGCGTAGGCCGGAACTCGGGGAAGCGAGACACGGTGACCCAGTCTCGATCTCTCCCGTTCGCGGTGGAACTCCCAGGTGTAGACTATCTGCAATGGCTGAACCTCCCGACTTGGACGACCGCGCCCAACGACGCGGCCCGAAACTTTCGGACGTTGCGGCAGGCGGCAGGGCGACCGAAGACGCTCCGGCATCCGGTCCGGTTGATCCGACGCGACTTGATCCGGTGAACTCGGACTCTGCACCCGAGTTGATGAAGACCGGTCGCGATTGGGCCTGGCGCCGTGGAGGGTGGCCGGGATTGATCGCATTTGTCTCGGTCGTCGGCGCAATCGGGTTCGCTCTCGCAAGTCCAGACCATCCATGGATTCAGGCCGCTTGGGATCTGGTCCGCTCCCGACCCGAGGGAGCCGTCGGATCGGCAGCGAGGCGCGAGGCCGTCATGGGGCAGGAGTTCCTGCTCAAAGGTGACTACGAATCCGCTCGACTGGCCTTTGAAAGGGCGAAGCAACTCGGCGAACAGGCCGGAAGCCCAGAAGACGCAGCCCATGGATTGCTCGGCATCGGCCAACTCGAGCGATCGCTCGGAAACCTCGACGCCGCCCGCACCGCGTATCACGAGGCCGCTGCGCTCTATCGCCGGGACCGCTATCGACGAGGACAGGCGAACGTACTGCTCGGCCTCGGCGAGCTCGAGCGGAGACTCGGCAACCACGACGCAGCCCGCACGGCCTACCACGAGGCCTTCGCGCTCTACCGCCAGGAACGCGATCAACGCGGACAGGCCAACGTGACCCTCGGCCTCGCCCATCTCGAGAAGCAGCTCGGAAACCTCGACGCCGCCCGCACCGCGTATCACGAGGCCGCTACGCTCTACCGCCAAGACCGCGATCGACGCGGACAGGCCAACGTGATCCTCGGCCTCGGAACGCTCGAGCAAAGCCTGGGCAACGTCGACGCCGCCCGCACGGCCTATCACGAGGCTGCCGCGCTCTACCGCCAGGACCGCGATCAACGCGGACAGGCGAACGTGCTCCTCGGCTTCGGCCAGCTCGAACATAGACTTGGCGACCCCGACGCAGCCCGCACGGCCTACCATGAGGCCGCCGCGCTCTACCGCCAGGGCCGCGATCAACGCGGACAGGCCAACGTGACCCTCGGCCTCGCCCATCTCGAGAAGCAGCTCGGAAACCTCGACGCCGCCCGCACCGCGTATCACGAGGCCGCTGCGCTCTACCGCCAAGACCGCGATCAACGCGGACAGGCCAACGTGCTCCTCGGCCTCGGCCATCTTGAGCAGCAGCTCGGCAACCATCACGCTGCTCGAATAGCCTTCCACGATGCCGCTGTTCTCTACCTTCAGAAACGCGATCGACGCGGACAAGCCAATGTGCTCCTCGGCCTTGGGGAAATCGAGCGTCAGCTCGGCAACCATGACGCGGCCCGAACAGCCTTCCACGATGCCGCCGCACTCTATCGCCAAGAACGTGATCGACTCGGACAGGCCGGCGTGCTCCTCAGCCTTGGACATATCGAGCGGATGTTTGGCAACCCCGACGCAGCCCGCACGGCTTATCACGAGGCCGCCGCGCTCTACCGCCAGGAACGTGATCGGCTCGGGCAGGCCGGCGTGCTCCGCGGTCTCGGCGAGCTCGAGCGAACACTGGGCAACCCCGATGCCGCTCGCGCGGCCTTCCGCGAGGCCGCCGCGCTCTACCGCCAAGAACGCAGTCCACTTGGACAAGGCAACGTGCTCAACAGCCTCGGTGACCTCGAGCGGCTGCTTGGCAATCCCGACGCAGCCCGTACGGCCTACCACGAGGCCGCTGCGCACTACCGCCAGGAGCGTGATCGGCTCGGACAGGCCAATGTGCTCCGCGGCCTCGGCCACCTCGAACAGCGGCTCGGGAACCGAGACGCTGCGCGCAGGGCATACAACGATGCCGGTGCGCTCTTCCGCCAGGTACGTGATCGACTCGGCCAGGCCAACGTGCTCGTAGGTCAGGCAGAGCTGGAATCCTCGGTCGACCCAGACCGATCCATTGAACTCTTTCATCTTGCGGCTGTCCTCTACGACCAAGTCGAACTGGGCGACCGGGCCGAGTGCGCACGCGAACGAGCGCGTGAGGTAGCCAGAGCACCGTCGGGCCGCTGAGGTTCGATTGCGAATCGAGTCTGCGCCTGTGCGTCCGTATTGCCGGTTCAAGTCGCTTTAATGTCCCTTTGAAGACCCTGAAGAAAGCGCTTGGAAATCAGTCGGTTCCAGGCGCGTTCGACCGCCCTTCGGGGCGGCGCTAGCCTTCTGGTGCGCATTTCCCGACAGGGCCTCCCCTTGGATTCGTCGTGACGAACGGAAAAGGCGCACCCCCGTGACAGAATTGATTCCCGCCCTGCTAGACCCGGCATGGGCTGTGGCCCTCGTGGTCGCGTGGAAGTTCCGCGCTCGCCTGGAGGTCGTCGACGGTTCAGCTGGGCCCCAGCGCCGGTGGTTCGTCGCGTTCGGTCGGGCCAGCTGGCCTGCGCGGATGCTCGAGCCGTCGGCCGATGACTGAGCGCCTCGCGCCCACGCTGACGCGAGCGGCCGGCGGACGTACCCCCCGGTGGAGGGACGCCGGCCGCTCGCGGCGCCGGTGGGCCGCCTTTCCGCTCCCATGACCGCGGCGACGGTGCGGCGCGCAGGCGACCCCTTCGGCGAGACGCCGGCGCTCCCCTCGCAAGGAGTCCCGCCGCCGCTTCCAGCGTGGATCCAGGGGGCGCTCATGCGGCCTCCCGGGCCCGATACGGAGCTCGAACCCCTCAGGCTCCTGCTTGACATAGCGTGGAGTTATCGGACCTTGAGCTGAAAGCGGGGCTTGTTCTTCCTGGCCACCCAGCGCTTCTCCTTCCGAAGCGGGTGCGCGATTCAGGGCGAGACGATCTCGAGCGCGGGGAAGTAGCTGCGGTAGCGCCGCGCATCGCGCGTCAACAAGGTCAGGCTGTCGATGGCCGCGTGCGCACCGGTGTAGAAGTCGGGAAGCGGCGATCGCCGAGCGCCTCGGCGCTGCCGATAGCGCACGAAGCACTTCCCGGCGAGGAAGGCCGCTTCCCAGGGCAAGGGGAGTCGACGGAAATCCGTCTCCGGGAGCGTCTCTTCGAGGTCCTCGATCCGATCGAACCGGATCGAGACCTCGGCGTCGACGATCGGGTTGATGGCGAGCATCGATTCGTCAGCGCAGGTGGCGAGCGCCTGCTCGGACCACGCGCTCCACTCGGGATCGGCGGTGAGCACGTCGAGCAGGACGTTGCTATCGATGAGAACGACGCTCAGCGCTCGCCTCGCGTCAGCTCGAGGATGTCGTCCGTGCTCATCCGAACGTTGCCCTTCCCGCGGAGGCGGGCCACGAGGGACTCACCCCGCGTCTCGTGAGACTTGCGTCGGCGGACCTTCCGGATGCGCACGGCCTGGCCGACGATCTCGAACTCGACCTCGCTGTTGGGGAGCAGGCCGAGCTTCTCGCGGATCTCCACGGGGATCGTGACCTGGCCCTTGGAGGTGATCTTCATGACGTAATAACTCGCGAGGTATTGCTATGGCGAAAAGGCCGAATCACGGCGACCGTGTGCCGGGGGTTGCGCGAAGGGGACTCATCACCTGGCTCTCGGGACGGGGCCGAGGACGCCTGGACTGGATCGGGTGGAGTTGATTGCATCTTGCTTGCATCACCGATCCAGCATCGCGCTAACCTCCCGATACTTCTCGCGGAGAGGTGGCCGAGCGGTCGAAGGCAGCGGTCTTGAAAACCGCCAGGGCGAGAGCCCTCGTGGGTTCGAATCCCACCCTCTCCGCCATCTCCCCGTCTCAGCGCAGACGCGCTCCCCGGTAGTAGATGGGCCGCTCCAGCTCGTAGCGCTTGCGCAGGGCCGGGAGGTCGTTGGCGTGGCCCAGCACGATGACGGTGTCGCCCTCGCGCAGGGTCTCTCCGTCGTCCGGGTTCACCAGGACGCGGCCGCCGGCCCGGCGCAGGCCCACGATCAGGAAGCCGTGGTTGCCGCCGATCTCGATGGCGTCGAGCGGCCGGCCCACCAGGGGCGAGCTGGGCGGAAGCGAAAGCTCTTCCACCTGGAGTCCCAGCTGGGCCAGCTCCTCCTGGAGGTCGCCCCTCAGGCCCTCCCGGCTCGACAGGAAGTCCTCGGCCGAGGGTCGGGTGATGAGGTTGGCGATGCGGTGGGCGCCGATGGCCGCGGGCAGGATCACGTGCTCGGCGCCGCTGCGCCGGAGCTTCGACTCGCTGGCGGGGTCCTCGGCCCGCGCGGTCACGACCAGGTGATGGTTCATGCCGGTGGCCGTCAGGGTGACGAACACGTTGGCGGCGTCGCTGGGCAGGACCGCTGCCAGCTGCGACGCGTGCTCGACCCCGGCCTCGCGCAGCACGTCCTCGCCGGCGGCGTCGCCCAGCACCACCCGGTGTCCCGCGGACTCGGCCGCGAGGATCTTGTCGCGGTCGCGGTCCACCACCACGAGCTCGGCGCTCGCGGCCGCGAGGCTCTGGACCAGGATGCGGCCCACCCGTCCGTAGCCGCAGACGACGGTGTGGTCGCGCAGCCTGCCGATCTGGCGGGTCATGCGTCTGGCTCCCAGCGCCCGGTTGATCTCGCCTTCGGTGACGAGCTGGACGAAGCCGCCCACCGCGTAGATGGCCGCGCCGTAGCCCGCCACGATGATGCCGATGGTGAAGCTTCGCAGCTCCACCGAGGCCACCGGCTGGACCTCGCCGTAGCCCACTCCGAAGATGGTGATGATGACCATGTAGAGCGCGTCCATCGCGCTCCAGCCGGCCACGCGATAGCCCACGACCCCCGCGGCACAGGTGGCGCCGAAGAAGACGAGCCCGGTGACCACCCGGCGGATCGGTCGGCCCAGGCTGCGCATTCCGGACGACACGGCGCTCCAGCCTTCTGCAATCGGAGTGCCACATGGTGTGCGCCTGGGCGCGGCCCGTGGCGGCCGCCGGTCGGGTCCCCGCACACGCGGCAGGCAGTCCGCCCAACCAGCCGGCACGCTGCGCGGGACGTTTCACCTGGGGCGGGATGGTCCTCCCCGGCCCGGAGATCGTCGGCGCTAAAGGCCCAGCACCGGCCGACCGCGGCTTGTGCTTTCCAGCGGTCACCTGCACGATAGGGATGTTCGAAGCCGGCCCCTTGCCGGTCGGAACGCTCGTCGTCCTGCTGGGCGTCGTCCCGCTGGACCCTGAGACCTGGACCCTGAGACCTGGGACCGGGACAGAATGCGATCCATGGAGCTGCGAACCGCCATGCGTTGCGAGCACACTTCCAAGCGGGTCTCCAGGCGCCACCACCGTGGCCGTCGAAACGGACCGGTTGACGCGTGCGGCAGGAAGCGCGCAGCGATCGCGCTCGGGGCCCTCGGGCTCTGGCTCGCCGCGGCGCCGGTCGCGATCGCCGAGGGGCCGGAGGCCGCGAACCAGTGCGTGCGCTGCCACGATTCCCAGCGGCTGCCCATCGCGCTCGGACACAGCTTCGAAGAGTGGCGCGTGTCGTCCCACGCCTCCGTCGGGGTCGGATGCGAGAAATGCCACGGAGGCGATCCGTCGGCTGGCGAGCTCGAGCGGGCCCATCGGGGCGTACGCGCGGCGCGGGATCCCCAGAGCCGGGTCCACCCGCGCAACCTCGCGGCGACCTGTGGCGCCTGTCACCAGCCGGAGTCCGAGGCCTACTCCCGAACGGTCCACTCCAAGCAGGTCCAGGAGTCCAACACCGGGGCCACGTGCATGACCTGCCACGGGTCCATGGCCGCCAGCCTCCCGTCGCCCGCGGCCCTGGGCGCCCGCTGTGCAGCCTGTCACCAGGAGCCGCTCCAGGCCCACGTGGCGCTGGTGATGCTCGCCCAGGCCAAGATCGACCTCCACCGCGCGGCGGAGCTCATCGAGAAGGTCGCGGCCTCCCAGTCGGAGTGGCACGCCGAGGCGGCCGAACGCCTGCAGTCGCTCGAGCGCGACTACGCCGCACTGGCGCTCACGTGGCACACCTTCGACATGGAGAAGACCACGGGCGAGAGTCGGGCGATCCTCAAGCTCGTCGATCTCCTGGAAGAAGAGGCCCGGCTGAGGCTCGAGCGGGGACACTAGGCCTTGAGCCCGAATCGCCCCTGCCAGTCACGGCGATCCGGCGGCTCCCCGAGCGCCCTGGGCATCGTCCTGGGGCTGGCCCTGCTGCACCTCGCTGTCTCGCCGGCTCTCGCGTCCGAGGAGGTCGCCTGCGCGACCTGTCACGCGGAGGTGGCCGAGCACTCCTCCGTGCACGCCGAGCTGTTCGACTGCTCCGGCTGCCACGTGGGGTTCCAGGGCTTTCCGCACCCCGAGCCCGCTCCGGCCGGGCAGGTCTGTGCGACCTGCCATCCGGAGGCCACCGGCCAGCTCTCGGCGAGCGTGCACGCCGGGGCGGTGACCTGCCAGGCCTGCCACGGGCCCGTGCACGAGATCGGGCGGTCCACCGATCGCGGCGCCCCCATGTCTCCCCTGGAGCAGTTCCGGACCTGCGGCGGCTGCCACCACACGGACGACGACGCGGAGGACGATCTCGTCGGCCGCTACCTGGGAAGTCCCCACGCGCGGGCGCTGCTGGTCAAGGGGCTCGAGATGGCGCCGTCGTGCTCGGGCTGCCACGGCGCCCACGACGTGGCCGCCGCCTCCGACCCGGAGGCCCGGCTCGGTCACCGGCACTCGCCGGAGACCTGCGGCGGGTGCCACGTCTTCGTGCTCGAGACCTGGCGCGAGCAGAGCATTCACGGCCGGCTCTGGATCGAGGGGAGCGAGGAGGGACCGGTCTGCACCTCGTGCCACACCTCGCACCAGGTGGCGCCGTCGTCCGCCCGAGGTCTCGCGTTGAAGGCTCCGGAGAGCTGCGGGGGCTGCCACCCCGACCACACCGCGACCTACGGCGACAGCTTCCACGGCCAGGCCACCAGCCTCGGGTTCCTGACGGGCGCCACCTGCTCCGACTGCCACACGCCGCACCGCAATCTCCCGGCGAGCGATCCCGGATCGAGCGTCCACCCCTCCAATCTGGCCGGCACCTGCGGCGCCTGCCACCCGAGCGCCAACGGGTCGTTCCTGACCTTCGACCCCCACGTCGACCCCACGGATCCCACGGACAATCCGCCCGTCTACTACGTCTGGCTCTTCATGACCGCGCTCCTGCTCGGCGTGTTCGGGTTCTTCGCCGTGCACGACCTCTTGTGGCTGCAGCGCGCGCTCGTCGGCTGGTGGCGCGGCGAGTTCGAGAGCCGGCCCGTGGAGCCGGGCCCGTACGTGCGGCGCTTCTCGCCGGTGCACGTCCGCGTCCACGTCGTCGTGGTCGTCACCTTCCTCGTGCTCGCGGCGACCGGGCTGCCCTTGAAGTTCCACTCGGCGGTCTGGGCGCGGTCCGTGGCCGACGCCCTGGGCGGCATCGAGTTCATGCGCCTGCTGCACCGCGTCGCCGCCATCGCCACGTTCGGCTACGGCCTCTTCCACGTGGGCCATCTCGCGTATCGATCGCTGTTCGTCCGCGAGCGCGGGATCTTCTGGGGGCCGATGTCGCTGGTCCCGCGGCCGAGCGATCTGACCGACCTGCTGCGAAACCTTCGCTTCTTCCTCTATCTGGGACCGCGGCCCCGGCTGGACCGCTGGAGCTACTGGGAGAAGTTCGACTACTTCGCCGTCTTCTGGGGCATCCCCATCATCGGCGTCTCCGGCCTCATCCTGTGGTTCCCGGAGTTCTTCACCCGGTGGCTGCCGGGCTGGGTCCTCAACGCCGGTCACGTCGTGCACAGCGACGAGGCGCTCCTCGCCGTGGGGTTCATCTTCGTGTTCCACTTCTTCCACACGCACCTCCGGCCGGAGAGCTTCCCCATGGATCCCGTGATCTTCACGGGCAAGATGCCGCTCGCGCGCTTCCGGGAGGAGCGACCGCTCGAGTACGAGCGCCTGGTCTCGGCGGGCGAGCTGGAGTCGCGTCTGGAGTCGGCGCCGTCGAAGAACGATCTGCGGCGCGCGCACATCTCCGGCGGCATCGCGGTGACCATCGGCCTGCTGCTGGTCGTGGCCATCTTCTGGGCGGCGCTGACTCTCTAGCGGCGAGCTCCACCCGTGCAACGGATCGGTGTCGACCACCGCGCCCCGCCCGAAGCGTCGTCGCACGGCACCGGATCCAGCCCGGGGGTGATCGAGCGGCCCCTCGTCGAGGGGTGTTCCCCACTGCCCCGCCCAGCCGGCGTGCACGCCGTGCTTTGCGCGCGCGCAGGTCCGCGCGCCGGCCGGCCCACGCCCGCACGATGGCACACGCTTCGGCGCCGAGCGGCCCAGGCACGGCCGTTGCACTGGGGTCGGGCAACCCACCCCCCCACGAGGTCATGCCATGTCGTTCACGGTCCGAATCTCGTTCGGGAGGCCGCACTTCCGAACCGCGCTCCGCGGGCTCGCCCGCCTCCTGCTCTTCGCCGCGCTCGCGAGCGGTCCGTCTTCCGCGTCCACCGACCAGCTCGAGTTCGACACCCCCGGGCCCGTCCCCCTGCTCGCTCTCGACCACGGACGGGACGCGGTCCGCACCGTGGTCATCCGGGACGGTCAGCTCACGCCGGCGCGCGTGGAGGTGCACGAGTCCACCCGGATCGCCTGGCGCAGCGAGACGTCCGGGGGCATGCGCATCCTGTTCGACCGCGACGTCGCGCGCTCGATGCTCTGCACCTCGGTCGTGAACTTCGTCCTGGAGGACGACCGCCTGCAGTCGGCCCGGCTGGAGCACGGTGACACCGCGCACTTCTGCACCCTGGCGCCCGGGACCTACCGCTACAAGGTCGCCCGCGACCGGCTCTCCGATCGCCGAGGGGCGCTCTCCGAGCGGCTGCGCGGCACCATCGTCGTGCACGCAGGCGGCGTGGCGGCGCCCTAGCAAGGCGGCGCGGCGCCCGCGCAGAGCGGCTGGAGCGCGAGGCGCTATGCTCGCGCGCCGCGTCCCCGTCCGGCCCGCCCGCTCCCGCCGGCTCGCGCGGCGCCGCCTGCCAGCGAGGTTCCCATGTCCGACTCGTCCAGCCGACCCGGCGCCTCGGCGCTCTCGCGTCCGCTCGTGCTGCCGTGCGGCGTCACCCTCGCCAACCGGATCGCCAAGGCGCCCATGACCGAGGGCCTCGCCGATCCCCGCAACCGGGCGACCCGACGTCACCAGGTCCTCTACGAGCGCTGGAGTCGAGGCGGCGCGGGGCTCCACATCACGGGCAACGTCCAGGTGGACCGCCGCTTCCTCGAGCGGCCCGGCAACGTCGCGGTGGACGGCAACGGTGGCGAGGCGGAGCTCGCCGCCTACGCCGAGGCGGGCAGCGTGGCCGGCAACGCGCTGTGGATGCAGATCGGCCACGCGGGCCGCCAGAGCCCGAGCTACGTGGCGACCGAGCCGGTCGCGCCCTCGGCCGTCGCCCTCGAGGGCCCGCTCGCGGGCTTCTCGGCTCCGCCGCGCGCGCTCGGCGAGGACGAGATCCGCGACGTCATCGGCCGCTTCGCGAAGGTCGCCGCCGCCGCGAAGGGGGCGGGGTTCACCGGGGTCCAGGTGCACGGCGCCCACGGATATCTGCTCTCGGAGTTCCTCTCGCCCCGGGTCAACCACCGCGACGACGCCTGGGGCGGCTCGCTCGCCAATCGCGCGCGACTCCTGCTGGAGACCGTCCGCGCGGTGAGGTCGGTGGTGGGGCCCGACTTCCCGGTCTCGGTCAAGCTCAACTCGGCCGACTTCCAGGAGGACGGCTTCGGACTCGAGGAGTCCTGTCGGGTGGTCGAGTGGCTGGGCCAGGAAGGCGTCGACCTGGTCGAGGTCTCGGGGGGCAGCTACGAGATGCCGGCGATGATGGAAGGCGTGGACGCGGACGACGCGCCGCCCGTGAAGGAGAGCACCCGCAGGCGCGAGGCCTACTTCCTGACCTACGCCCAGGAGCTCCGGAAGGTGGCGACCATGCCGCTCATGGTGAGCGGCGGATTCCGCAGCCGCGCGGCCATGATCGAGGCGATCGAGGCCGACGAGACCGACCTCGTGGGCATCGGGCGGCCCTTCTGCATCCAGCCCGAGATCGCCGCCGGGCTCCTCGACGGCTCGATCGAGCGGGCGCTTCCCTGCCAGGCGAACATCTTCTGGTTCTACCTGCAGCTCTTCCGCCTGGCCGACGGGCTGGAGCCCGACCTCGGGCTCGACCCCGACAGCGCAGCGGGCCTGTTGCTGCCCCGGGAGATGGCCGCCGGCGCGGCGCTCCAGCGCTGACGCGGCGGCGAGGAGTCTGCTCCTACGGGAGGGTGGTGCGCGGCGCCCTCGGGCCGCCCGGCTGGATGGCCTCCAGGTGGAGGAAGATCGCGCGCAGCACGTTCTGCACGTCTTCCTCCGTGGGCGCCTCCTTGAACGTGGACTCGATGAGGCGCAGGCGCCGTCCCCACACCGGCATCTCGCGCGGACCGTGGGCGTCGACCTCGGTGCGCCCGTCGATGTAGGCGAGGAGCGGCTTTTCGGGGAGCGGGAGCCCGTACTTCTCACTCAGCCGGGTCAGATCCGCCGGAGGCGTCTTGAGCACCGAGGCGACCGGCCCCTTGCCGTTGCCCGTGGCGCCGTGGCAGGAGCCGCAGTAGCGGGTGTAGTACTGCCTGCCGTCCTCTGCGTTCGGCTCGGCCGCGGCCTGGCGGGCGGCTCCTCCCGAGAGCAGGGCGGCCAGGACCACGGGGATGAGGACCGCGGTCAGCGAGTTCGTGCGCATGGATACCTCGGGTCTCCGCTCGTCGAGCCTGGAGCAGCGACGGCGATTGTACGAGCCCTCCATCGGCCCGCCAAGTCGAGCTCAGGGTTCTCCCGAATTCCTCCAGCGCAGCGCGGCCACCTGGCCCTGCCGGGCGAGATCGGCGGACTCGCCCAGGATGCGGGCGGCCTCCTGGGGCGCGTGGAACCCCATGGAGTTCTCCGCCGCGATGAAGTCGAGGCGCCACTGGGCCTTGCGCTGGAGCTCGAGGGCCTTCGCCAGCTGGGCGTCGCTGGCGCCCGCCGCCCGGGCTTCGAGGATGGCGTCGAGCTGGTCCATGAGGGCGCGTCCCGCGTTCTGGAGCAGCTCGAAGTTGCGCGACTGGATGCCGTCCACCCGCGCCGCGAGCTCGTCCTCGGAGAAGCGGTGGCAGGTCTGGCAGGCGCGGGAGATGTCGAGCAGCGGGCTGCGCACCCAGTGGTCCGAGATCTTGGTGGCGCCGTCGCGCATGTACGGCATGTGACAATCCGAGCACGATACGCCGCTCCGCGCGTGGATGCCCTGGCTCCACAGCTCGAACTCCGGGTGCTGGGCCTTCAGGATGGGCGCGCCGGTCTCCTTGTGCCGGTAGTCGTAGAAGCGCTCGCCGCCGGGGAGCTTCGTGTCGTTCCAGAACTGCTCGGCGTCCTCGACCGTGAGGCCGTTGCCCCAGGGAAAGGTGAGCTTGAATCCGCTCGAGCAGTAGTACTCGACGTGGCACTGCCCGCACACGAAGGAGCGCATCTCGCCGCGGGAGGCCTCCTCGTTGGGGTCGTAGGGCTGCTTTCGCGGGCCCTCGCGCCAGCGCTCCACCGAGGGGAGGTGCGGCACCTCGCCGTCGCCCTCGGCGAGGGCCTGCATCGCCTGGAGGAATCCGGGCCGGGTGACGCGAATGGCCATGGTGTCCGGGTCGTGGCAGTCCACGCACGAGACGGGGTGGCCGTGGCCCAGCTCGTGGAGCTTCGCGTTCGTCTCCTGGTAGCTCATGGCGTAGGTCTTCTCGAAGCCGGCCACGGCGTCCCCGTCGCCCAGCTCCCGGTAGAGCGGCATCAGGGAGGCGTGACAGTGGAGGCAGGACCCGGACTGCGGCTTGCTCAGCCGCTTCGTCTCCTCCTGGTCGTGGAGCATGTAGGCGTGGCCGCGGCGGTCGCGGTAGTCGATGGAGAAGGCGTATCCCAGGAACATCCGCTTGAGCCAGGGGTCGCGCTCGATCTTCTGCTCCGGCAGCGCCTCGCTGCCGCCGTGGCCGCCGAAGCGGGTGCGGGTCGAGAGGGAGGTCAGCTTGTAGGTGTCGTACTGCTTGGGCCAGTTGACGCCCCAGACCGCCGGGTCCGTGGTGTCTTCGTCGACCTCCACGAGCCGCACGAAGGGCTCCCGGCCCTCGGCCTTGCGTTCGGCCACGTTCAGCAGCAGGGCCGTCACGCCGGCCGTGGCGAGCGCCACGACGACGAGCACCAGCAGATAGTGGATGGGTCGCAGGCCGTTCATCGATCTATCTCCCTCTCTCGAGCGGTCCGCCCAGCCCCGCCGTCTCTCCGTGTCCCACGTCCGCATGGCAGTGGACGCAGCGCGGAGCACCGCGCACCGGGTCCAGCTGGGAGTGCAGCAGCTCTCCGTGGCAGCGAAGGCAGTTGCCCTGCAGCTGCTCCGCGCTGCGGCGCGAGATCTGGATGGGCTCGTGGAAGTTCTGCAGCGTGAATCCGACCGAGTGGTTCCAGCCGTGCTCGGCCTTGCCGATGTACTTGGGCACGAAGTCGTGGGGCAGGTGGCAGTCCACGCACCGGGCGGCGGTGTGATGGCTCGCCTTCTGCCAGGAGTCGTACTGGCTCTGCATGATGTGGCAGTTGACGCAGGCCGTGGGGTCGGTGCTCAGGTAGGAGAAACCCTCGGCGTAGACGAAGGTCACGATCCCCATCCCGGCAAGGACGCCGAAGGCGGCTGTGCACAGAAGGGGAAGCCAGCGCACGGGTCTCCTCGCTCGGTCGCGATCTGCCAGGACCCGGAAAGCCCGGCTCCGGGTCACAAGGATACACGGGAGCACCGGTCCCGCGACCCGCGCGGCGCGCTGGGCGCTAGCCGGTCCGGACGGGCTCCAGCACGAGCCCCGAGAGCCCTCGCACGTTGCTCGAGTGCATGCGCTCGATGCCGTCGGCGGGGATCTCGTAGTCGGGGAAGCGGCGCAGCAGCTCCTCGATCGCGATCCGCGACTCGAGCCGGGCGAGGGAGGCCCCCAGGCAGAGATGCCGACCCCAGCCCAGGCCCAGGTGCATCTCGATCTCGCGGCGCACGTCGAAGCGGTCGGGGTCGGGGAACCGGCGCTCGTCGCGTCCCGATGCCCCGTTGATCAGCAGCATCCGCGCGTTGCCGGGGACCCGACGGCCGTGGAGCACGATCTCGCGGGTGGTCACGCGACCCTGGTACTGGGAGGGCGGGTCGTAGCGCAGCGTCTCCTCCACGCAGTTGGGGATGTACCGCGGCTCGTCGAGCAGCACCCGGCGCTCGTCCGGGTTGCGCCACAGTTCGTAGTAGACCGTGGCCAGGAACTTGGTCACCGTCTCGTTGCCGGCCGTCGCCAGCAGGGTCAGGAACATGCGGATGTCGTGGTCCGACAGCCGGCTCACGCTGCCGGTCTCGTCCTCCCACTCCACCTGGGTCAGGTGGGTCATCATGTCGTCCCGGGGCCGCGCGCGGCGCTCGGCGATCTGCTCGTCGAAGTACGCGTGCACCTGGCGCGAGGCGTCCATGGCCTCGGGCAGCGGCATCGGGTTGCCCGGGTCGCGGTGCAGCATGGAGTTGGAGCTCTCCTGCACCCAGCGCCGGTCGGACTCGGGGATGCCCAGCAGCGTGCTGATGACGTCCATGGGGAGCCGGGCGGTGAAGTCCTTCACCACGTCGAACCGCTCGCGGCCGACCAGGGCATCGAGGTAGTCCACGGCGATCCCGCGGACCATGGGCTCCAGGCTGCCGATCTGGCGCTTCGTGAAGGCCTTGTTCACCAGGCCCCGGTAGCGGTTGTGGGCCGGCGGATCCATCCAGATCATCAGGCCCGAGTCGGGCTTGGGCCCGTCCATCAGCTCGAGGCTCGTCCCCCACTCCGAGCTGTAGGTGGTCTTGTCGACGAACGCGTCCAGGTTGTCCTGGAAGCGGGTCAGGGCGAAGAAGTCGAGCGCTTCGTTGTGGTAGAGGGGGGCCTCGTCGCGCATCCAGCGGTAGACCGGGTACGGATCCTCGTCCAGCTCGTAGGAGAACGGATCGTAGACGTGCGCGGTCTCGCCCATGGCTGCACTCCCGTCGTCGCGCCGCTCAGCCCTGGGCGGGCACGGCGATCACCTTGGTCTCGAGGTACTCCTCGAACCCCTGGACTCCGTTCTCCCGTCCCAGGCCGCTCTGCTTGTAGCCGCCGAACGGGGTGTCCACGTTGAACCACTGGGCGCCGTTCACGCTCAGGGTCCCCGTGCGGATGCGGCGCGCCACGGCGAGGGCGCGCTCGAGGTCGGCCGAGTGCACCGAGCCCGAGAGCCCGTAGATGGAGTCGTTGGCGACCCGCACGGCGTCGTCGTCGTCGTCGTAGGGGAGCACGCAGAGGACGGGACCGAAGATCTCCTCCTGGGCCGCCGTGGACGACGGATCGACGTCGACCAGGACGGTCGGCTCGACGTAGTAGCCCCGGGAGAGGTGCTCCGGCACGCCGCCGCCCACCAGCGCCTTCGCGCCGTCCGCCCGGGCCTGCTCGATGTAGCCCAGCACCCGCTCCTGCTGCTTCCGGCTCACCTGGGGGCCCTGCATGTTGGCGGGGTCGGTCGGGTCGCCGTAGTTCCAGTTGCGGAACGCGGCCTCGAGGATCCCGATCCCCTCGTCGAAGCGCGAGCGCGGCAGCAGCAGCCGGGTGGTGATGGCGCAGCCCTGTCCGGCGTGGGTGCAGGTGAAGGTGCAGAAGGGCAGCACCGACGCGAAGTCGGCGTCGTCCAGCACCACGTTGGCCGACTTGCCGCCCAGCTCGAGGAACACCTTCTTCACGGTGGGCGCGGCGCACTGCATGATCCGCCGGCCCACGGCCGTGGAGCCCGTGAAGGTCACCAGGTCGATCCGCTCGTCGGTCGAGAGGATCTCGCCGAGCTGGTGGTCCGAGGAGGACACGATGTTGACGACCCCGGGCGGGAAGTCGGTCCGCTCCGCGAGGATCTTCCCCAGGTGGGTCGCCGACCAGGGCGTGTCCGGCGCGGGCTTCAGGACGATCGTGCAGCCGGAGGCCAGCGCGGGCCCGATCTTCGCGATGTTCAGGTAGAGGGGCACGTTCCACGGGGTGATGGCGCCGACCACGCCGCTGGGCTCCCGGCGCAGGATGCGTCCCTGGGGCGTCCCCATGAAGGGCACGTCCTGCATGCGGCTCTCGTACGGGTAGCTCGCGGCCTTCTCCGCCCAGTAGGCCATCATCTCGATGGGGTCGTCCACGTGCATGTAGCCCGTGAGCGAGACCGGCGCCCCGGCCTCGTGGACCACGATGGAGCGGAGCTGCTCCTTCTCCTCGAGCATCCCCTCGTAGAGCTGCCGGATGCAGCGGGCGCGCAGCTCGTGGTTCTCCGACCAGTCCGTCTCGTCGAACGCGCGGCGCGCGGCGCCCACGGCGAACAGCATGTCCTCCTTCGTCGAGTCGGCGGCGGTCCCCAGCACCTCCTCGGTGGCGGGGTTCACGTTCTCGAAGGTGGCGCCGGTGCAGGATCCGGTGAGGCGCCCGCCCATGAAGTTGCGGGTCTCGGGCGCGAGTTCTGCGAGGGCCATGGTGGTTGCTCCTTCTAGGGGCGGGAGATCTGGCCGCCGTCCACGTTCACGACCTGGCCGGTGATCCAGGAGGCGGCGTCCGAGAGCAGGAAGAGGCAGGCCTGGACCATGTCCTCGGGCTGCCCCAGCCGAGAGAGCGGAAGCTGCGCGACGAGCTGGTCGGCGAACGCCCCCGCGGTGTTGCGCAGGCCCTGGGTGTCCGTGGGGCCGGGCGCGATGGCGTTCACCCGGATGCCCTGGGGCCCGAGCTCCTTGGACAGGCACTGGGTGAGGCCGTTCATGGCCAGCTTGGCGAGGCCGTAGTAGCCGACTCCCATCCAGGCGGCCGTGGACGACTGGTTCACGATGGCGCCGCCCCCGCGCTCGCGCATGGAGCGGAAGCACGCCCGGCTGCAGAGCAGGGCGCCGTTCATGTTGACGTTCATGAAGCGCTGGTAGTAGTCCCAGTCGACCCGCAGCAGGGAGTCCATCTTCATGTCGCCGAAGATCGCCGCGTTGTTCACCAGGAAGTCGATCCCGCCGAAGGCCTCCGTCACGCGCCCGGCCAGCGCCCTGGTCGACTCCTCCGAGCCCACGTCCGCCTCGACGAAGAGGGCTTCGCCCCCGGAGGCCCGGATGTCATCGGCCACCCGCTCCCCGTTCTCCTTCTGGATCTCGGCGACCACCACCTTCGCACCCTGGGCGGCCAGGCCGCGGGCGTAGCCCTCTCCGATGCCGCCGCCGGCCCCGGTCACGATGGCCACCTTGCCCTCGATGCCGTCGAACTTCACTTCGCGTACTCCTTGCTCCGCCCGCCCGGCTGGACCTCGACGAGGGTGGGATAGGACTCCTCGACCGGCGTCTCGACCGTGCGCACGATGGTCTCGGCCACGCTCTCCGCGGTCATCCAGTGCAGCTTGCGCAGCACGCCCCAGTACTTCCAGGACTCGAGGATCTCGGCCATGCGGTCCCTCGGCATCTGGCTCGAGAACTCGCTTCCGGTGGGTCCCACGCGCACCAGGATGGAGCGCACGCCGGTGCCCTCGGTCTCCATCTCGAGCACCCGGGCGGCCACCTCGAGCCCGGCCTTCGCCGCGCCGTAGGCTCCCTGGAAGGGGCGGGGGGAGCGCGCGCTGTCCGACCCGACGAAGACCACGTCGCCCCGGCGGCGTTCGATCATGCCCGGCACGATCCGCCGGGTCATGTAGAGCGCGCCCAGGAGGTTGACCTCGACGTCGAGCCGCAGCTCCTCGTCGCTGGCCTCGTCGAGGCGCGCGGACAGGTTCTGGCCGGCGTTGTTCACCAGCAGGTCGACGGCGCCCAGCCGCGAGTCGACCGCAGCGCAGAAGGCGCCGACCGAGGCCGGGTCGGCCACGTCGAGGACGTGGGCGAAGGCCCGTCCGCCGGCCTCCTCGACCCGCGCCGCGACCTCTTCGATGCGCTCGCTGCGCCGCGCGCCCACCGCGACGCGCCAGCCCCGGCGTCCCATCAGGACCGCGGTGGCCGCGCCGATGCCCGAGGAGGCGCCGGTGACGATGGCGGTGCGGGGGGCGTCGCTCACGTGGCCTTCACACCTTCACCGGCAGGCGCGCGAAGCCCCGCACGTTCGACGAGTGCACGCGCACCGCGCCCTCGGGTTCGATCTCGTAGTCGCCGAAGCGCGACCACCACTCCTCCAGCGCCACCCGGCCCTCCAGGCGGGCCAGGGAGGCGCCCATGCAGAAGTGGGTGCCCCGGCCGAAGGACAGCATCTCGGAGGTGTCCCGCTCGAGGTCGAAGACCTCGGCCCGGGGAAAGACCTCTTCGTCCCGGTTGGCGGATCCCACCAGCAGCAGGACCGGGACGCCTTCGGGTACGGTGACCCCGCGCAGCTCGAACTCCTCGGTGGCCAGGCGCGCGAGGATCTGGGTCGAGTTGTCGTAGCGGAGGGTCTCCTCCACCCAGCCCGGGATGCAGGCGGCATCCCGACGAACCCGCGCCCGCTGCTCGGGGCTCCGCCACAGCCAGTAGAGCGCGTTGGCGATGAGCTTGGTCGTGGTCTCGTTGCCCGCCACGATCATCAGGTTGCAGAAGGAGAGGAGCTCGTTGTCGTCCAGACGGTCGCCGCCGGTCTCGGCGACCAGCAGTGCGCTCAGGAGATCGTCTCCCGGGCGCTTGCGGCGTTCGGCCAGCAGGTCCTTGAAGTAGCCGCGGATCCTTCCGAACGCCTCCACGCCTTCGGCCGGCACGTCCTGGGTGCCTTCCTCGCGGTGCACGAGCAGGTCCGCCCAGGTCCGGAGCATGGCGCGGTCGGCCTCGGGGACGCCCAGCATCTCGCTGATGACGTCCATGGGGAGCTTGCCCGCGAACTCGTCGATGACGTCGAAGCCGCCGCTTCCCACCAGCGCGTCCAGGTGGGCGACGGCGATCTCGCGGATGCGCGGCTCGAGGGCGGCCACGCGTCGCGGCGTGAAGCCGCGGGCGACGAGGCCGCGCATGCGCGTGTGCTCGGGAGGGTCCATGGCGAGGAATGACGAGAAGAGCCGGGCCTGGGGACCCCAGGACGCCGGGTCCATGCTGACGCCCTTGGCGTTCGAGAAGCGTCGCGGGTTCTTGAAGGCGTCGAAGACGTCGGCGTGCCTGGACAGCGCCCAGAACCCCAGCTCCTCGTTGTGGTAGACCGGCGCACGCTCGCGAAGCTCGGCGTAGAAGGGGTAGGGGTCTTCGTGGAACGCGTAGGCGTAGGGGTCGAGGTGAGCCATGGGCGGCCGGTCCTCCGTCTCCGAGCACCCTATCCCATTTGCATAACACGCACAATGTAAATTGTGATAGCCTGGGCGGCGTCGATCGAGAGGGGAGGAGCGCCGTGGCCATCCGAGCTGGCTTCATCGGCCTGGGCAACCAGGGCAAGCCCATCGCCGCGCACCTGGTGCCCGCCGGCTTCGCCACCGTCGTCTACGACATCGCCGAGGCGCCGGTGGCCGAGCTGGTAGCCACCGGAGCCACGGCCGCGCGCTCGCCGCGGGAGGTGGGCGAGGGCGCCGACGTGGTGGGCATCTGCGTTCCCGAAGACGCCCACGTGCGCGCCGTGCTGCTGGGGGACGACGGAGTGCTGGCCGGCGCGGCGGCGGGGACGGTCGTCGCCATCCACAGCACCATCCTGCCGGACACCGCCCGGGAGCTGGCGGAGCAGGCGGCGCGCGGCGGGGTCGAGGTGCTCGACGCCTGTGTCACCGGAGGCGCCGCCCGCGCACAGCAGAAGCAGCTGACCTACCTGGTGGGCGGCGACGCCGCGGCCCTCGAGAAGGCGCGTCCGGTGCTCGAGACGAGCGCCGCGAAGATCATCCACGCCGGCGAGCTGGGAAACGGCGCCAAGCTCAAGCTGTGCATCAATCTCATCACGTACATCCAGTGGGCGGCCGCCTTCGAGTCGTTCAAGCTGGCCCAGGCCGTCGGACTTCCCCAGGAGGTCCTCGAGGAGGCGGGTCAGTCGAACGGCCAGATGACGCCGCTCATGGTGCAGTACCTCGCCGCCCACAAGATGCCCGAGGAGGCGCGCCGGTCCGAGGGCATGCAGGCCCTCATGCGCGGCCACATGCAGATCGCGGAGAAGGACCTCGCCTGGGCGCTCAAGCTGGGTCGCGAGGCCGAGGTCGCGCTGCCCGTGGGCGGTCTGGTCTCCCAGCTGATGGCCCGCCTCTACGGCGTGGAAGACCCGGGGCGCCGGTGAGGGGAAGGGCTCCGAGGGCGGAGCCGGCTCGCGAGCGACGCTCCCAGGCGGCGCGCACCGCCGAGACCCGCGGCCGCATCATCGCCGCCGTCGTCGAGAGCATCGCGGACGTGGGCTACCAGCGGACCACCGCCAGCGAGATCGCCCGCCGCGCCGGGGTGACCTGGGGGGCGGTCCAGCACCACTTCGGCGGCAAGGACGGCATCCTGGTCGCGGTCCTCGAGGACTCCTTCGAGCGCTTCGCCGATCGGCTGGCCGACATCGACGCCGAGGACATGGCCCTCGAGAAGCGGGTGACCCTGTTCGTCGACCGGGCGTGGGAGCACTTCGCCAGCGCCCACTACCGGTCGACCTTCGAGATCCTGCTCAACCACGCCGGCTGGGAGGGCGCCGCCAGCGAGCCCGACTGGCAGGAGGCGATGTTCCGGTCGTGGGGAGGCGTCTGGGCCCGGCTCTTCGGCGACGTGCAGCTGCCCCGGCGGCGCGCGGCCGCGCTCCAGCGCTACACCATCGCCGCGCTCGCCGGCATCGCCTCGTTGAAGATGCTGGGCGCCGAGGGCGCCCCGATCGGCCGACCCGAGCTGGAGCTGCTGAAGCAGACCCTGGTCCGCGAGATGCAGCGAGGAGAATCGTGATGACCCCCGACGACGCGCCCCGCTGCGCCGACCTGCGGCTCCCGGTCTGGGTGTGGCTCGTGCTGTGGATGGTGTTCTGGGTGGGAGGCGCCGTGGCGGCCCACTTCGCGATGCACGGCGTGGTGAACGGCTGGCAGGTCGCGCTCGCCACCTTCCTGGCGATCAATCTCCTGATCTGCGTCTGGGAGATCTCGCTCTGGCACCGCATCGACGACATCCGGCGCTGGTTCCACGCACCGAAGGGCAGTGGCGACCGGCCGCGCGGCAACCTCTACACGAAGCCCATCTCCCTGGGCGAGTTCTGGTCGAGCCGGCTGTGGGCGCGCACCTGGCTGGGCTACGCCCACTGGGACGACGGCTACGCCGACCCGAAGTCGTTCGGCTTCGCGATCGACGTGGGCAACGGGTTCAGCACCCTGGTGCCCAGCGTGCTCTTCCACGTGGGCATGACGGTGCCGATCTTCTCGCCCGTCGTGCTGGGGATCATCGGCCTCCTGATCTTCTACCAGAAGCTCTACGGCACCTGTCTCTACTTCTTCCAGTACCTGTACAACCGGCGCTACGAGAGCCGCTCGCTCTCGTCGGTGATCGCAATGGTCGGCGGCACCAACGGGGTGTGGCTGGTGTTCCCGGCCATCGGTCTGTACGTGTGTCTCCGGCTCATCCTGGAGAACCGCTTCGACGTCATCTGGAGCTGAGCCCGGGCTGGACCCGCGGCTCACATGCGCAGGGGACGGCGCCGATCGAGGACGATCGATGCGCCGCGGCTGACCTTGGCCAGCTTCACGTCCTCGCTCTCGGGATGCGGGTCGGCCGCCTCGTCGAGGTCGACCCGGAAGGCGAGCCTCTCGTCCCCGCGCGTCTCCACGGAGAACACGCTCGCCCGCGGGTTCACGGCCCGGGCGATGGCGTCGAGGGCGGGGTGCGAGTCGGGCTCGAGATGGGCCAGCCAGGAGTAGGGGTCGTCCTCCTCGAAGGCCGGACACGGTCCGAAGGCCACGCGCGCCGCGCCGTCCTCCAGGGACACCCGGAGGTCGACGTAGTCGCGGGGGTGGAAGCACGGGTGGGTCTGGAAGACCTTGGCGATGGCCTCGGCACCGTCGTCCCCGATGGCCAACGCCCTGGTCAGGCGCTCCGCCGTGAGCCCCGCGATGCCCGTCCACTGCTCGCTGGCGATCTCCGGCACCCTCTCGGTCCCGAACCGCTGGCCCACGCACAAGAGGAAGGCCCGGGCCAGCAGGTGGCTCTGGAGCGCGAACTCGAGGTTCGCCGCCACCAGCGCCCGGTGCGAGAAGTCCTCGAGCTGGCACTCGGGATCGAAGGGGCCCGAGTAGTCCGGCCAGCCGCCCGGCTCCGCGTCGCCCTCGGGAAGCGCGATCTCGAGCCCGGCGATCTTCGACCCGCCCACGATCTCGAGGTTGGGGTGCTGCTCGTAGGCCTGCCCCTCGTCGTCGATGAAGACCCGCCAGCGGCAGTGGGGCACCCGCGCCGCGGGAACCCGCGGCGGGCGGTGGATCGGTCGGATCTTCGCGCAGGGGTGGGTGGCGGCGGCGGTGGCGTCGAAGGTGGGGTCCTCGACGTCGTGGCACATGAGCTTCACGCGCTTCTCGCCGAAGGGCTCGACGTCCAGCAGCGGTCCGCAGCACTCGAGCCAGAACTCCCCTTCCCTGGGGCCGTTCAGGTCGAAGCGGAACTCCATGAAGCGGTGGGGCGCGCCGATCTCGAGCTGGAGGTTCTTGAAGATCGTACCGACGTCGTTGCCCTCGAAGCCGAGGGCCCGCTGCATGCGCTTCGAATACAGGGGGCTTGCGGCCATCCACTCCTCGATGGAGACCTGGGTGAGCGCATCCCCTCCGTAGCGGAAGAGCACCCGCGGCAGGCCCACCCGGTCCTGGAGATGGCCGTTCAGCAGGAACTCGCGGCCCAGGTCGGCGAGCGCCTGGCGGGAGAACCGCTCGAGGCTGCGCTCGGGATCGAAGGGACCGCTGTAGTCGTCGAAGAGCACCGGGGCGCGGCTCAGGCTTCCGGGTCGGCCAGGGTGGCAAACCAGTCGAAGTCGCTGCGCCGGGTCCAGCCCGGCATCTTCGAGCCCTTCTTCATGCGCTCGAGCATGCGCTCGGTGAGCTGCCCGTTCTGGGCCATGGCTCCGAAGACCGCGCCGGCGTTGGCGTGGTCGAAGAAGTCACGCTGCCAGCTCCACTGGTAGCTCCCGGCGTAGCGGAACCAGGAGCCTCCGGTGCCGGCGATCTCGTAGGGCGCGCCGTCCGCGTCCTTCACCGGCGCGATCTGGCGCCAGATGCCCAGGAACTCCCCCTTCTGGTCGTCGATGAGGGTGCGGACGTAGGGGTAGGTCCAGTGCTCGAGGCCCGACATCTCGGTGCCGAAGGCCCAGTCGTGGATCTGCTGCCGCCCCCGGGCCACGAACTCCCAGTTCTGGCCGGTGTTCCAGCTGTAGACGGCGTCCTCGGTGTAGAAGGCGGACATGCGCGACCAGTCGCCGGTGCGGCCGGACTCGTCGTTGGCGGCCACCCAGCGGCGGACCATCTCTTCCATTTCCTCACGCGGGAAGGGGGGCATCGGCTACTCCTCGATGGAAAGGGCCCGGGTCGGGCAGTGACGGACGGCGAGCTCGACGGCCTCGCGCTGCTCGGGGTCCGGCGACTCCATGCGCAGGACCACCTTGCTCTCTTCGCGGTCGATGTCGAAGACCGCGGGCGCCTCGCCGGTGCAGACGCCGTGGCCCTGGCACAGGTCGAGGTCCACCCGGACGCGGAAGTCGCCCCGGATATTCGCCTCATCGGCGGTCCGGTGGTTCGCCGCGGCGCGCGTTCGCGCCGCCTTCCGGCGCCGGTAGCGCACCCGGCAGGGCTGGCGGACGGCCACCACCATCTTCGAGAGGTCGTTGCCGTAGCTCGCGGCGGGCTGGGCCAGCTCGAACTCGAACTCGCGGAGCAGGATCGAGAAGATCGCCTTCAGCTGCATCATGGCGAACGCGGCGCCCACGCAGCGGTGCCGGCCGGCGCCGAAGGGCAGCCACGCGAACACCTGGCGGTCTTCCTCGCGTCCGGGCAGGTAGCGCTCGGGGGCGAAGCGGTCCGGCTCGGGGAAGTGCTCGGCCATCCGGTTGGAGATGGCCGGCGAGGCCGCGACCGTGCGGCCCGCGGGCACCGTCCATCCCTTGTAGTGGAAGTCGTGCATGACCTTGCGCATCAGGATGACGAGCGGCGGATGCAGCCGCAGCGTCTCCTTCAGGGCGCACTCCAGCAGCGGAATCTCACGCAGGGCCTGGTAACTGACGTCGCGTCCGTCGCCGTACAGCTCGTCGAGCTCGGCCACGATCTGGTGGAGCCACTCCGGGTTCATCAGCAGCTCGAGCAGGCCCCACGACGACACGACCGAGGTCGTGTGGTGCCCGGCGAACATCATCGAGATGAACATGCCGGTGATCTGGTCGTCGCTGTAGCGGCGGACCCCGTTCTCGTCCTTCAGGCGGTGGAGGATGTGGAAGAGGTCGGTGTACTCCACGCCGTCGGAGTCGCGACGGCGGAAGACCTCCTCGATCTTCGCCGCGAGCTCCCGGCGCGCGCGGTCGCGGGCGCGCAGGGCGGGAATGGGAAGGTGGGCGTTCACGTAGGCGAGGGCGTCGGTGCCGCGCTCCAGGTCCTTGAAGATGGGGACGTACTCGGGGCCCAGCTCGTCGCGGAACTGCCGGCCGATCAGGCAGGCGCTCGAGGTGTAGAGCGTGAGCTCCGAGAAGAAGTCGAGCACGTCGAACTCCCCGCTCTCGCCCCAGTCCGCGATCATCCGCTCCACCTCGGCGGAGATCACCTCTGCGTGCCCGCGCATGAACTTGTCGCGCAGGGACTGATTGCGCATGGCCTGCTTGCGCTGCTCGGGCGTCGCGTCGAAGACCACGCCCTCGCCGAAGATGGGCGTCATGAACGGATAGGCCGCCGCCTGGTCGAGCTGCTCGTCCGGCGCGCGGAAGAAGGCCTCCTGGGCCTCGGCGCCGGTGAGGAGCGTGATGCGGTTGCCGGCCAGGTTGAACTCGCCGATCTCGCCGCACTCTTCCCGCAGCCGCCCCATGAGGGCCAGGGGATCGCGCCGCAGCTCGAGCAGGTGCCCGAGGACGGGCCAGCCCCTGGAGAGGACCGGCGGCGGGGCGCCGGTCGGACGCAGGTCGGTCGCGGCGGCCATGGGATCACCTCACTCGTCGGATCGGAGCTTGCGGTCGGACTCGCGCCGGCAGAAGCAGCGCCGCAGCTGCAGCTCGAGCTCGGCGACCAGCGTGTCCGGGTCCTCTCGCATGTCGTCGTCCAGCCAGTCGGCCAGCCGGACCTGCTGCATCGCCGCCATGGTGCGCGCCATCCGGTTCGGGTCGCCGGCATGGAAGATGCCCGCGTCGACGCCCTGCCGGAAGAGGCGCTCCTGGCGGGCGATGCCCTCGGCCCAGGCCCGGGCGCGGGCGGGCATGGCGTCGACGCCGGAGTGCATGCCCCAGCTGGTGCCCTCGGAGATGTACATGCGCAGGTAGTCGGGATGGGCCAGGAAGTACTCGACGTAGGCGCGCACGCCGGCGATCAGCTTCTCGAGCGGGTCGCGCAGCCCCTGAGCCCCGGCGCTGGTGCGGTCGAACACCTCGCGCAGGCGTCGCTCGTGGAGGGCGTCGACGATGGCCGCCTTGCCGCGGAACACCGCGTACACCGTGCCGAGCGAGAGCCCCGCCGCCTCGGCGATCTGCTCCATCTTCGAGCCCTCCACGCCGTGCTCGGCGAAGGTGGACTCCGCGGCCTCGATCACGAGGTCGCGGTAGAGGGCCTGGCGGGCCTGTTGGGCCCGCCGGGCCCGAGAGGGGGCGGAGGTGCGGCCGGGACTCGCCATGTACTCAATCTACGAAAAATAGAATTTGATTACAAGCTGAAAAATCCAGTTATAATGCCGGCCTCGAGGCCACCGTGAAGTTCTGCATCGCACTCGCCTACAACGATCCGCGCGAGCTCGTGGCGCTGGCCCGGGCGGCCGAGGCCGGCGGATTCGAGGCGGTGATCCTGTCGGACCACCTGGTCTACCCGCAGACCCTGGCGACTCCCTACCCCTATACGAGCGACGGCCGCCCGCGCTGGGAGCCCGACACGCCCTGGCCGGACCCGTTCGTGACGATCGGGGCCCTGGCCACCGCCACCGAGCGCCTGCGCTTCATCACCAGCATCTACGTGCTGCCGCTCCGCCACCCGGTGATCGCGGCCAAGAGCATCGCCACCGCGGCGGTCCTATCGGGCGACCGCGTGGTGCTGGGCATCGGGGCCGGCTGGATGAAGGAGGAGTTCGAGCTGGTGGGCCAGCCCTTCGCGCGGCGCGGCCGCCGCCTGGAGGAGAGCCTCGGCATCCTGCGCGCGCTCCTGTCCGGCGAGCCGGTGGCCCACGAGGGCGAGTTCTACCGCTTCGACGCGGTGCAGATGAGCCCGGTGCCCGACGCGCCGCTGCCGGTCTGGGGAGGCGGCGTCTCGAGGCCCGCCCTGCGCCGCGCCGCCAGCCTGTGCGACGGCTGGCTCTCGGAGATCCACCGGCAGGACGAGCTCCCCGGCATCCTGAAGACCCTGCGAGAGGCGAGGCAGGACTCGCCGCGGGCGGGGACGCCGTTCTCGGTGTGCGCGGCCGTGGCCGACGCCTTCACCCCGGACGCCTATCGCCGGCTGGAGGAGCAGGGCGTCACCCATCTCGTGACCGTTCCCTGGCTCTTCTACGGCCCGGCCGAGACGCTCGAGCGCAAGTGCGCCGGCATCGCGCGCTTCGCCGACGAGGTGATCGCTCCCCTGGCGGCGGAAGGAGGTCCGGGTTGAGCGACCCCTCCTCCCACTCCACCCGCTCCGTGCGCGCCGACTCGGTGTCGCGCTGGGACCGGGAGCACGACGTGGTGGTGGTCGGCCACGGCGGCGCCGGAGCCGCCGCCGCCATCGAGGCCGCCCGCGCCGGCGCCGACACGCTCGTGCTGGAGCGCATGAGCCGGGGCGGAGGGACCACCGCGCTGTCCACGGGGGTCGTCTACTTCGGGGGCGGCACGCGCCTGCAGAAGGCGTGCGGCTTCGACGACTCGGTGGAGGAGATGGCGAAGCACCTGCAGATGGCGGCCGGCGAGCAGGCCGACCCGGAGAAGGTGCGCCTGTACGCCGAGGGCAGCGTCGAGCACTTCGAGTGGTTCTGCGACCTGGGCGTCGAGTGGAAGGAGAGCTTCGTCGCCGAGAAGACGACCCACCCGTTCGGGGACGACGGTCTCTTCTACAGCGGCAACGAGCAGGTCCACCCCTTCGCCCGGCACGCCGTTCCGGCGCCGCGCGGGCACAAGCCCGCCCGGCCCGGCGAGGCCGGCGGCTTGCTGGCCGAGTCTCTGCTGCGCGGCACCGACGACGCGGGGGCCGAGGTGCTCACCGACTGCATGGCCCTGCGTCTGGTGCAGCGCGACGACGGCCGGGTGGTGGGCGTGATCGCCCGCCGCGACGGTCGGGACCAGGCGATCAAGGCGCGCCGCGGGCTGGTGCTGTGCGCCGGCGGCTTCGTCATGAACGACGCCATGCTGGCCCGGCACGCGCCCATGCTGCTGCGCTGCAACTGGAAGGCGGCGTCCGAAGGCGACGACGGCTCGGGCATCCGCATCGGCGTGGGCGCCGGCGGCGGCACGGCGAACATGCACGAAGGGCTGGTCCTGAACGCCTACTACCCGCCCGGCGACCACCTGAAGGGGGTGTTCGTGAACGCCCAGGGCCAGCGCTTCGTGGGCGAGGACGCGTACCTCGGGCGAACCAGCGACGCCATGCTCCGCCGGGCCGACGGCCGCGCCTGGCTCATCGTCGACGACGCGATCTACGGGCCCACCCAGGCGCTCCACAAGCTCGCCGCCGTCGAGGAGACCTTCGAGGACCTCGAGCGCGCCCTCGGCATGCCCGAGGGCGAGCTGGTCCACACCCTCGAGAGCTACAACCGCTACGCGGCCCGAGGCGAGGACCCGCTCCACCACAAGGCGGCGGAGCACCTGCGCCCGCTGTCGGAGCCCCCCTTCGCCGCGCTCGACTGCTGCACCGAAACCTCGATCTACGGCGTGCTCACCCTCGGCGGGCTCGCGGTGCGCGCCTCCGGCGAAGTGCAGACGCCCGACGGCGACGTCGTGCCGGGGCTGTTCGCCGCCGGACGCAACACGGCGGGCCTCACCCTCGAGGGCCGCACCTATGCCAGCGGGCTCTCCATCGGCGACGCCACCTTCTTCGGCCGGCTCGCCGGGCGCCATGCCGCGGCCCTGGAGCCCTGGGAGTGAGGGCGCCGTGAAGCTGCTCGAGCCCGCGCGCATCGGCTCCATGGAGCTCCGCAACCGGATGGTGATGTCCGCCATGACCACCGGCTACGCGGGCCTCGACCAGCTCCCCACTCCGCGCCTCGTCGACTTCCTCGCGACCCGCGCCCGCGGCGGCGTCGGGCTCATCACCCTCGAGGCCTGCGTGGTGGACCGTCGGCACCGGGAGGTGCCCCAGTCCATGCACTTCGCGTCGGACGACGTGGTCGACGCCCACCGCGCCGTGGTGGAGGCCGTCCACGAGCACGGCGCCCGGCTGCAGCCCCAGATCGTCCACGCGGGGCCCGACGCGCTCTCGCCCCAGATGGAGAAGATCCCGAGCCTCGGGCCTTCGGTGATTCCCTCGTATCTCACGGGGACGCCCTGCCGGGAGCTCGCCGCCGAGGAGCTGCCGGCGCTACTGGACCAGTACGCAAGGGCGGTGCGGCGGGTCCGCGAGGCCGGCTACGACGGCATCGAGCTCCACGCCGCCCACGGCTACATGCTGCTGGGCTCGTTCCTCTCTTCGTGGCGCAACAAGCGCGACGACGACTACGCCGGGCGCCGCCGCGAGGGCCGACTTCGTCTGCTGCTGGAGGTGCTGGGGGCGATCCGCGCGGAGGTGGGCGACGACTTCCCCATCACGCTGCGCATCTCGGGCTACGAGCGCGTGCCCGGCGGTCGCAGCCTCGACGACACCGCCCGCATCGCGCCCGCGCTGGTGGAGGCCGGGGTCGACGCCTTCCACGTCTCGGGGGGCGTGATCGACCGGCTCACCTCGATGATCGTGACCGGCCCGGCCTGGGGCGACGCCCACAACCTGGCCGGCGCGCGCGCCGTCAAGCACGCCGTGGACGTGCCGGTGATGACCGTGGGCCGCATCCACGACCCGCGGCTCGGCGAGGCCATCCTGCAGCGGGGCGACGCCGATCTCATCGTGATGGCCCGGCCGCTGCTGGCGGACCCCGAGCTCCCGGACAAGCTGCGGACCGGCAGGAGCGCCCAGATCCGCCCCTGTATCTCCTGTCAGAACTGCATCGACTCCATGGAGCGCACCTCCATGAACTGCGCGGTGAACGGCCGCGCCGGCCGCGAGGGCGAGCTCGCCCTCGAGCCCACGGCGTCGAAAAAACGCGTGCTGGTGGTGGGCGGCGGACCCGGCGGAATGGAGGCCGCCCGCCTCGCCGCCCTGCGCGGTCACCGGGTGACGCTCCACGAGCGTCACCGCTTCCTCGGCGGCGCGCTGCTCGCGGCCTCGGTGGTCCACCCCGAGAACGCTCCCTTCCTCGCATTCCTGCGGCGCGAGCTGGCCCGGCTGCCCATCGAGGTGCGCCTGGGATCGGCGCTGGCGCCCGAGGACGTCGCCGGGCTGGCGCCCGATGCGGTGGTGGTCGCCACGGGAGGGCGGCTGGTCGTGCCTGCGATCCCCGGGGCCGAGCGGCCCGGCGTGCGCACCGGCGCCTGGCTTCGCCGCATGCTGTCGGGCGGCCTGGTGGGCCCGTTGGCGCGCTTCGCGACGCCCGCGAGGCTGCGCGCCCTGTCCCGGCTGTGGATGCCGTTCGGCCGGCGGGTGGCCATCGTGGGCGCCGACCTGGCGGCGCTCGAGCTGGCGGAGTTCCTGGCCAGCCGCGGCCGCCGGGTGGACGTCCTGGAGCCGGGAGAGCGCCTGGCTCCCGAGGTCGGCCTCAAGCGGCTCACCGAGCACATGGACCGCCTCGACCGGCTCGGCGTGGCCGTCAACACCGGCATCGCCTGCGAGGAGATCGGGAGCCGCTGGGTCCGGGTGCGTCCGCAAGAGGGTTCCCCTCGCACCCTCGACGTGGATACCGTGGTCCTGGCGGGCACGCTCGAGGCGGACACCGCTTTCTTCGACGCCGTGAAGGGAGAGGTTCCCGAGGCCCACACCGTGGGCGACTGCACCGGCCTGGGGCTCGTGCGCAAGGCCACCGAGGAAGCGACCCGGGTGGCGGCGGCGCTCTAGGCGTCGCGCACCCCCGATCACAGGAGGATCCCAGATGAGCGAGAACAGCGAGCTCCACCCGGCCATCGCGGCCGCCCACGATTCCTGGCGCTGTGTCCGGACCCGCGCCAAGGAGGAGTGGCTCGGCCTGCTGGCCGAGGACGTCACGATCGAGGACCCCATCGGCGTGGCGCCGACCAACCCCACCGGCAAGGGCTTCCGCGGCCGGCAGGAGGCCGAGCAGTTCTGGGACGGCCAGGTGGCGCAGACCGAGAGCATCGACTTCGAGGTCCACGAGTCGTTCGCGGCGGGCAACGAGTCGGCCCACCTGCTCACCCTGACCACGAAGTTCGCCAACGGCGTGACCATGAAGGTGCACGGCATCTTCACCTACACCATCGACGACGAGCGCAAGATCCGGGCCCTGCGCGGCTACTGGTCGCTGGCCGATTCGAAGGTGGAGAAGGGCGAGGGCCCGGCCTGAGCCATGCGCTTCTCCTACATCGAGACCCTGTGCGACCCGTCGTTCTACCTGCCGCTGGCCGTGGCCGCGGAGGAGGCGGGCTACTCGACCTACGTGTTGCCCGACAGCATCGCCTACCCGCAGCACTCGGACACGAAGTACCCCTACACGGCCGACGGCAATCGCAACTTCCTCGAAGACAAGCCCATCCTCGAGCCCTTCTCGCTGGTCCCGGCGATGGGGGCGGTCACCACCCGGCTCCGCTTCGCGACCTTCGTGCTGAAGCTGCCGATCCGCCAGCCGGTGCTCACGGCCAAGCAGGCGAGCTCGGTGGCGGTGCTCACCGGCAACCGCTTCGGGCTCGGGGTGGGCCTGTCGCCCTGGCCCGAGGACTTCCAGATCACCGGAACCCAGTGGAAGCGCCGGGGCAGGCGGATGAACGAGATGATCGAGATCATCCGCGGCCTGTGCACCGGCGACTACTTCGAGTACCACGGCGAGTTCTACGACATCCCATCGGTGAAGATCTGTCCCGCGCCGAGCGAGCGGCTCCCCATCCTGGTCGGAGGGCACGCCGAGCCGGCCCTGCGACGCGCGGCGCGCCTGGGTGACGGCTGGATGCACGCGGGGGGCGATGCGGCGGAGCTCGACGCCTGCCTCGAGCGCCTCCGCGCCCTCCGGCAGGAGGAGGGGCGCGCGGACGAGCCCTTCGAGGTGCACGTGATCTCGCTGGACGGGTTCAGCCTGGACGGTGTGCGCCGGCTCGAGGACAAGGGGGTGACCGACGTGGTGATCGGGTTCCGCAACGCCTACACGCCCGAGCCCGACACCCAGAGCCTCGACGACAAGCTGGGACCGCTGCGCCAGTTTGCGGACGCGGTGATCCACAAGCTCTGACGCCACACCGCTCATCGTTCGCCGCGCCGCTTCGCTC
Source organism: Myxococcota bacterium (assembly GCA_050618075.1). Taxonomy (GTDB): domain Bacteria; phylum Myxococcota_A; class UBA9160; order UBA9160; family UBA4427; genus JBNLVL01. Next base: position 402,674 of record JBNLVL010000004.1, on the reverse strand, counting down.
CTCCTGCCAAGGTCGCTTCGCTCTTTCCCAGCGACGCTGCGTTGCTTCGTTTGCGGTCGTCGGGGCGTGTCGGGGGGTACAGGGGGGCGCCCGTGCTCAGACAGTCCTCGGCGAACCTGTTGGTGGCTTCCCGGGGAAAACCGGGCTGCTTCGCGCTGGCCCTACCTGCCTGCGGAACTGCGCGCGGGACCCCCCTGTACCCCCCGACCCGGGAAGGGGCAGCCAACGACTCCGGTTCGAGCCGCCTCGAAGGATCGCACCTGCCGTTGGCCACCCAGTGCGGGACCGGGGGAAGGGTTGCAGCGGAGCGACCGCCGAGGCGAGCACGCTGCTCTCGCACTCGAAGCGCTCCTGCAACGCGAGGCGGCCAGCGCGTGGACGAGCTTCGGGGTCTTGTTCTCTGGGGCCGCCCGCGTCGGCAAGGAGAGAATGGAGGGAGACGGAGTCGCAACCCTTCCCCCGGTCGGGGCAACGGAGGCCCGGAGACGAAGCGAAGCGGCGTGGTGGTGGGGGGGTGTCTTCTGGAGGTCGGTCGGGTTCAGGGGAGCTCGATCATCACCTTGCCGCCGGATCTGGGCTCGCGAGCGACGGCCAGCGCTTCGTGGAAGCGGTCGAGGGGGAAGCGGTGGCTCACCATGGGAGACAGATCGTGGCGTGCCAGCAGGGCGAGCGTGCGTTCGTAGTCCTCCGGATACTCCATGGCGCCGCGCAGGGTGAGCTGCTTCATCATCACCAGCAGGAAGTGGACCGGGACCTCCCGGTCGTGGAGCGCCACCACGGTGAGCCGCGCCTCGCCGCGGGCGTTCTGGATGATCTGCGGGATCACGGCGCTGGCACCGGAGGCCTCGATGTAGGCGTCGGTGGCGCACATGGGGGCGCCCATCAGCGGAGACTCGCCGTGGAGCGCCCGCAGCCGCTTCCACGTGTCCTCGACCGAGGCGTCGATGCCGGCCCGGGCGCCCAGGGCCCGGGCGATCTCGAGACGCCGGGGCGACAGATCGATGGCCACCACGTCCTCGACGCCGCGGTCGCGGAGCGAGGCGATGGCCGCGAGTCCGATGGGCCCGGCGCCGAACACGGCCACCTTCTCGCCGCTGCGGGCCTCGCTGCGGTCGACGGCGTTCATGCCCACGCCCAGGGGCTCGGCCAGGGCGGCCAGGTGGTCGGGCAGGGCGTCCGGGACCTCGAACAGGTTGTGACCGGCCGCCGCACCCCGGACCAGGAGCTTCGGAGCGAAGCCGCCCTCGCGGCCGCCGTTGCCGATCATGTTGCCGCCGGCCGTGGGGTCGAGGACCACCCGCGCACCGGGAGCCAGGCCCTCGACCGCGGATCCCGCCTGCTCGACGACCCCCACCAGCTCGTGGCCCAGGGGCATGGGGGCGGGGCCCGGTCCGGCCAGCCCGCCGAGCCGGATGTAGCGCAGGTCCGTGCCGCAGATTCCGCAGGCCGAGACGCGGAGGACCACGTCCTGCGGTCCGCACTCGGGCTCGTCCACCTCCACGAGTCGGACGTCGTCGGGGCCGTGAACCTGGACCTGTCTCATGACCCTCGACCCTCGCGCTCGCCCGCCGTCGGGAGTGTCTCCCGAACGCACTCAGGGTACATCGACTCGCGCCATCGAAGGGCGTTCGGGTGCAATCACCGAGGATCGTCGGAGTGGCGTGGGCCGCGCGGGTCTGATTGACTGTCAGAAAGAGGAAGGACGCTCCGCTTGGAGGAATCCCGGACCGACCACGTCGCCCGCAGGGCCCGGTACGCCATCGGGGCCGTGGTCCGGCATCGCTTCTTTCCCTTCCGCGGCGTGATCGTCGACGTGGACCCCACCTTCTCGGGCACCGAGGAGTGGTGGCTCTCGATTCCCGAGCGAGTGCGGCCCCGCAAGGACCAGCCCTACTACCACCTGCTGGCCGAGAACGACGAGACGACCTACGAGGCCTACGTCTCGGAGCAGAACCTCGAGGACGACGACACCGGTCTCCCCTGCCGCCACCCCATGGTGGACGCGGTCTTCGAGCGCTTCGAGGGCGACCACTACATCCCGCGGCCGCGGGTCGCGCACTAGCGAAGGTCCAGCTGCCGCCAGTGGCGCTGCACGGCGCGGATGATGGCGCTGCGCCCGAAGGGCGCCAGGTGTCCGCCGTTGAACCAGTGGATGTCGGGCGCGCCCCAGTGCAGGTAGAGCGACTGGGGGTGCTCGGGCGGAACGATACGGTCGCCGCGCCCGGCCACGATGAGCAGCCGCCTGCGGTCGATGGCCAGCCCGTGGGCCAGCGGCGAGTGCGCGCGGAACGCCTCGCGCAGGTCCGAGCGCGCGAGCGCAGGCGCCGCGCCGCGCTCGCGGCGACCGCTGCGCTCGAAGAACCGCCAGGCGAGGTCGCCGATGCACACCGGCGGCGCCATGGGCACCGCAAAGGCGAGCCCGGGGTCGAGGGCCGCGAGCAGCGCCGTGAGATAGCCGCCCAGGCTGAGACCCAGCGCGCCGGCCGGGGCGCCGCGGTCTCCGGCGAGCCAGCGCCGGAGCGCCAGCAGCTCGAAGCTGGCCTGGCGCACCGCGTCGGCGAGGCGGGTGACGTGGGGGACGGCGAACGATTCGCCGGAGAACCGCGCGCCCTCGGGCGTGCGCACGCCGTGGTGGGGCAGGGTCACCAGCGCCACGTCGAGGCCCGCCCGATACCAGTGGCCCGCCATCAGCACCACCGAGTCGATCCGCGGGTTGCCCATGGTGAAGCCGTGGAGGGCGATGACCGTGGCCGCCGGGACGCCGTCGTGGCGCCAGCGCTCGACGGGCACCTCGACTTCGCCGGGCTCGCCCGCGCCGGCGCCTGCCGCCGTGGCGGCGTGGGGGCGATAGCGGAGCCGCAGGCGCGTGCGCTCCACGCGGCCGCGGGTGAGAAGCCGCGTGCGGCGCACCCGCACGTCGAGCGGCTCGAAGTCGTTCTCGTCGAAGTCGAAGAAGAGGCCGGGGTCGCGCAGCAGCGCGTCGCTTCGCATCTCCTCGGCCGAACGCATGAGCTCGGGCAGCTCGGCGTCGGACGGCATCATCAGCGAGTCGACGGCGCGCTGCATGCCCATCAGCACGCTGCCGTCGATGGCCGCGCCGAGGCCGGTCAGGAGCCGGTCGGCGAGCGAGTCCGCACCGCCCGAGAGCGACGCGAGCTCCGCCGGGTGCAGAGGTGAGCTCATGTCGGCACCACGGTCCCAGGATCGCCCGAACCGGGTCCCGACCGCAACGTCCGTGTCACGCGGTCTGCGGGGCGTTCCGCCCCGGTTCTCGGGTATCGTCCGTGCCGTGCAGCTTCACCGGACGAGTGGCCGCAGCCGATTCGGATTCGCGCTGGCCCTGCTCACCATGAGCTCGTGGGGGGCACTCCCGCTCGCGCTCAAGGGCGTGCTCGGAAGGGCCGACCCGGCGACCATCACCTGGGTCCGCTTCCTCGTCTCGGCCGGGTTGCTGGCGGCGATCCTGGGCGCGCGGGGCAGCTGGCCCCGGTTCGCGCGCCTGGGCCGGGGCGGCGCGCTGTTGCTGCTGGCGGCGACGCTCTTCCTGGCGGCGAACTACCTGGCCTACATCGTGGGCCTCGACTGGACGACCGCCGCCGACGCCCAGGTGGTGATCCAGCTGGCGCCCATCCTGCTGTCGCTCGGAGGCATCGTGCTGTTCGGCGAGCGGTTCACCCGGGTCCAGTGGCTGGGCTTCGGCATCCTGGTCTCGGGCCTCGGGCTCTTCTTCTCCGGCCGCCTGGCGGGCCTCGTCAGCGACCCCGCCGTGTTCCTGCGCGGCAACGCGACCATCGTGGTCGCGGCGCTCACGTGGGCGAGCTACGGCCTGGCCCAGAAGCAGCTGCTCCAGCGCTGGTCCTCCCAGCACATCATGCTGGTCATCTACGCGGGGAGCGCCCTGCTGTTCTGGCCCGCCGCCGAGCCCGCCGCGCTGCTCGATCTCGACGCCGCGGGCATGGGGCTCCTGGTCTTCTGCTGCCTCAACACGCTGGTCGCCTACGGCGCCTTCTCCGAGGCGCTCCAGCACTGGGAGGCCACCCGGGTCAGCGCGGTGCTGGCGCTGACGCCCCTGGCCACCCTGGCGCTCTCGGCCCTGGCCGAGCGGGTGTGGCCCGGCCTGCAGCCGCCGGCCCACCTCTCCCCCCTGAGCTGGATCGGGGCGCTGTGCGTGGTGGGGGGTTCGCTGGCGACATCGCTGGGCGGCGAGGCGCGGGGCTGAGCCCGGGGCGCCGCTGCGGCAGCTTCGCAACCCGCCGCTGGAGGTGGGGAATTCCGGGATCCGGGCGGATCGCAGGGGGGCCGGCTCCGAGGTCCGGGGCGCTGCGCGGCGCCTTTGACCGGGGGGGCGGTGACGTTATTCTCTGCCCCTCGCGGAGAGGTGGCCGAGTGGCTGAAGGCGCTCCCCTGCTAAGGGAGTATAGGCTAATCCCCTATCGAGGGTTCGAATCCCTCCCTCTCCGCCAGACAGCCAGACCGGGGATCGATCCAGAGATCACGCGGAGATTCCGCGCGCGGAGATTTCGCGGAGATTCCGCGGAGAGATGGCCGAGCGGCTTAAGGCGCACGCTTGGAAAGCGTGTGTAGGGCAACCTACCGTGGGTTCGAATCCCACTCTCTCCGCCATCTCCCCGGCCACCTCGCGGCGCCGGGAGCGAACGCCGGACAATCGGCTAGACTCCCGCGCCCATTCGAATCGACTGGCCCGGACTTCCCGGCCTGGCGATTCCGGGTTCGCGCCCGTAGCTCAGTTGGATAGAGCACCAGCTTGCGGAGCTGGGGGTCGCACGTTCGAGTCGTGCCGGGCGCGCCAATCCTTCCCTTCCCGTTCGTTCCCCGACCAGAGCGTCCCCGACCTCAGTAGTCGATGACCTTCGTGGCCGCCGCGAAGGCCGCGGCCACGCTCTCGTCGCTGCCGAGGCGGGCGCCCTGGCGGAGATGGCTCTCGTCGATGCCCGCCGCCTCGGCGCAGTGGGAGCAGAGCAGGACCGTTCCGCCCGCCTTCACGAAGCCCGAGTAGGCGTCCGCGATCGGACGCGCCTTGCCCCAGCGCAGGTCCTGGGGCACACGCGAGTCGGCGAGTCGCACACCCTCGCGGTCGAGGAAGAGGGTGACTGCAGAGCCGCCCTTCTGGAGCATGTTGGCGATGCCCAGCGCCATCGACGCGGCGTGGAGGTCGTCGGTGAAGTGGCCCAGGTGGACGATGACGGGCTCGGAGTCCGCGGCCGCTGCGATCGGGGCCGCGATGGGCGACACGAGCATCGCGCACAGGAACGGCAGGACAATCAGAGAAAGGCTTCGGGTTCGCATGGAGACCTCCTTGTCGGGCGCTGTCTGCTCGATACGCCGTCGGCCCATCCCCGGCAAGATCCAGATTGGGACACCGGACGGTCAGACTCGCTGGAGTCGATTGCGGCTCCGACGAGCTGTGCTTCCATCCGTCTCGTTCGGGATGCGACGACCGTCGCACGAGCCGCGTGGGGATCGACCATGGCCGCCAGCGATCGGGTCGCGATCGGGCTGCAGGATGCCCGGGCGAGGATCCTGCTCCCCTCCGGCAACGCGGACGGCCACGTCCGTGGCCCAGGCGAAGCCAGCGCCCGGGGAGGGGGGCGAGCGTGAAGCCCCTGCTCGTCGCGCTGGCGGTCGTGGTCGCGGGGCTGGCCTGGCTCGTGAGTGCGGCGGTCGCGCCCATCGACCACGGGTTCGACCGCAGCGCCTTCGATGGCGGGAGCGGGCGACCCGCGGCCGAGGTCCTCCCGCCCGCAGCAGCCTCCCCCGGCCCCCGGCCGAACCTGGTGATCATCCTGGCCGACGATCTCGGCTACGGCGACCTGGGGGTCCAGGGCGCCAGCGCGATCGAGACGCCCCACATCGACCGGCTGGCCGCCGAGGGCATGCGCTTCACGCAGTTCTACGCGAGCGCGCCCATCTGCTCGCCCTCCCGGGCGGGGCTCCTGACCGGGCGCCATCCGCTGCGCAGCGGCATCGTCACGGCCCTGCAGGCCGCGGACGACTCGCTGCTCCGGCGCATCACCTATCGCGCGGGCGGGGCCTTCGCCAAGCTCGGAGCGGTCGACCTGGCGGGCGGCGGCAACGCGGTCGCGGGGCTGCCGCCCTCGGAGATCACCCTGGCCGAGGCGCTGCAGGTCGCGGGCTACCGCACCATGGCGATCGGGAAGTGGCACCTCGGCGACTTCACCGGCGCCCCCGAGTACCACCCTTCGAACCACGGCTTCGACCGCTTCGTCGGCTTCAACATGTCCAACGACGACTGGCCCGTGGCCTTCTGGCGGGACGACACCGAGGTGGTGAGCGACATCGGCCTCGACCAGGAGAGGTACACCGGTCTCTTCACCGAGGAGGCGGTCCGCTTCATCGAGACTTCGGACGACCGGCCCTTCTTCCTCTATCTCTCCCACAAGGACCCCCACCAGCCGTTCTTCCCCTCGCCGGACTTCGCCGGCCGCTCCGCCGGCGGGCCCTACGGCGACGCGGTCTCGGAGCTCGACTGGAGCGTCGGCCAGGTGGTCGCCGCGCTGCGGCGCGCGGGCATCGCCGAGAACACCCTGGTCGTCGTCACCAGCGACAACGGCCCGTGGTTCGAGGGGAGTCCGGGGGGACTGCGCGGCCGCAAGGGGCAGAGCTACGAGGGCGGCTTCCGGGTTCCCTTCCTCGCCTGGTGGCCGGGCCGGGTGCCGGAGGGCAGCCGCAGCGACGTCCCCGCCACCAACCTCGACCTCTTCCCGACCTTCCTCGGGCTCGCGGGTCTGTCCCTGCCCTCCGATCGGGTGATCGACGGGATCGACCTGGCTCCGGTGCTCGCCGATCCGGAGGCCTCGCTCCCGGAGCGGCCCATCTACTTCTTCCACGAGTACGACGTCGAGGCGGTCCGGGTCGGCCGCTGGAAGTACATCCACCGCACCAGCCACTACGTCTGGCCGGCGCCCCTCGACAAGCCGGACACGCCGGGCGGCCGCCTGCTGACGGGTCGCGATTACCAGCCGCCCGGGTCCGACGAGTCGGTTCCGACCCTGGGCACCTGGCCCCTGCTCTACGACCTCGAGCGCGACCCGGAGGAGGCGTACAACGTCGCCGAGCGGCATCCCGAGGTGGTGGATCGGCTCGCCGGCGAGCTCTCCCGCTGGAAGGCCGGGTTCTTCGACGATCCGCGAGGCTGGCGCACCCCGGAGCGGTGAGGGCCGTCGCGCGCGGGGCGGCGCGGCGTGTCAGACGATTCCGTAGGAGAGCATGGCGTCGGCGACCTTCACGAAGCCGCCGATGTTGGCGCCCTTCAGGTAGTCCACGTGCCCGTCGTCTTCCTGGCCGTACTCGACGCACTTGTCGTGGATGCCGGCCATGGTCTCCTCGAGGAGCTTCTGGAGGTTCTCCTCGGTCCAGGAGATGCGCGCGCTGTTCTGGCTCATCTCGAGGCCCGAGACCGCGACGCCGCCGGCGTTGGCCGCCTTGCTCGGGGCGTAGAGGATCTTCGCCGCGAGGAAGGCATCCACGCCCTCCTGGCTCGTGGGCATGTTGGCGCCCTCGGCAACCCCCGCGCAGCCGTTGTCGAGAAGCGTCCTGGCTTCATCGCCGTCGATCTCGTTCTGGGTGGCGCAGGGAAACGCCAGGTCGCAGGGCACGCCCCACGGGCGCTCGCCTTCGTGGAACGTGGCGCCCCGGAACTCGTCGGCGTACTCGGCGATGCGCCCGCGCCGCTCGTTCTTCAGCTCCATCACCCACGCAAGCTTCTCTTCGTCGATGCCGTCCGGGTCGTGGACGAAGCCGCCCGAGTCGGAGAGGGTGACGACCTTGCCGCCGAGATGGTTGATCTTCTCGACGCAGTAGGTGGCCACGTTGCCCGAGCCCGACACCAGGCAGGTCCGGCCTTCGAGGTCCTCGTTCCGGTGGGCCAGCATGTTCTGCATCATGTAGGCCGTTCCGTAGCCGGTGGCCTCGGCGCGGATGAGACTGCCGCCGTACTCGAGCCCCTTGCCCGTGAGGACGCCCTCGAACTCGTGGGTGAGCCGCTTGTACTGGCCGAACATGAAGCCGATCTCCCGGGGGCCGACGCCGATGTCTCCGGCCGGCACGTCCATGTCGGGTCCGATGTGGTGGTAGAGCGCGGTCATGAACGACTGGCAGAAGCGCATGATCTCGCGGTCCGACTTGCCCTTGGGGTTGAAGTCGGAGCCGCCCTTGGCGCCGCCCAGGGGCAGGCCGGTGAGCGAGTTCTTGAAGGTCTGCTCGAAGGCCAGGAACTTCAGCACGCTGAGGGTCACGCTGGGGTGGAAGCGGATGCCGCCCTTGTAGGGGCCGATGGCGTTGTTGTTCTGCACCCGGTAGCCGCGGTTGACCCGGACGTTGCCCTCGTCGTCCTCCCAGCACACCCGGAAGATCACGACCCGATCCGGCTCGGTCATGCGTTCGAGGATCTGCTCGTCGTGGTAGCGGGGCTTGTCGGCCAGGTAGGGGAAGATGCTGTGGGCCACCTCGTCGACCGCCTGGTGGAACTCGGGCTCTCCCGGATTGCGCTTGCGGACTCCGGCGCGGAAGCGCTGCAGGTACTCTTCGGCCTTCTCGGCGTCGACGACTTTCGACATGGGACCCCCCGATTCTGTTCTGATGAGCCTACAAAACGTGGCTTAGGATGGTGGGGCCGCGGCCCGCAGGGCACACCCACCTGGAGGAGATGCCGGTGATCCGATCGCCGATTCGTCCCGGACCGGAGAATCCGTCCGCGCTTCGCAGGCCCTGCCGGGGTCGGTGCTGGATCGGAGCGGCCGCCGGGCTCGCCGTCCTCCTGGCCTCGGGGCCGTCCGGGGCCCAGCTCCCCGGTTTCGGCCTCGCCCCGGGCTCGACGCCCACCAGTGGGGCGCTCTCGGCGCCCGACGTCATCATCTTCCTCGCCGACGACATGGGATTCTCCGATCTCCCGGGCTATGGAGGCGAGATCGACGCGCCCCACCTCGAGGCCCTGGCCCGGGACGGGGCCCGCTTCAGCCAGTTCTATGCGACCCCGCGCTGCAGCCCCACCCGGGCGGCGCTCCTCACCGGGCGCAGTCCCCACGCGGCGGGCGTGGGCTGGCTGGCGGACTCGCCCGGCGAGCACGAGGCCTACCGCGGGGCGATCCGGCAGGAGGTGGTCACCCTGCCCGAGGCCCTCGCGCCGGCCGGCTACCACAGCTACGCCGTGGGCAAATGGCACCTGGACCCCGCGCTGGACGCGGCCGGTCCGGATGCGCCCATCGCGCGCGGCTTCGAGCGCTACTTCGGCGTGCTGCGCGGAGCCGACGACTTCTACCGCCCCGAGTCGCTGGCCCGGGACGAGGCGCGCCTGCCTCCGCCCGACGACGCCGACTTCTACCTGAGCGACGCCCTGGCGCGGGAGGCGGTCGAGTCGCTCCGCTACCACTTGGAGGAGGAGCGGAGCAAGCCGTTCTTCCTGTACGTGGCCTTCACGGCGCCCCACTGGCCGGTGCAGGCGCCGGCCCCCGACATCGATGCCCACGCCGGCCGCTACCGCGAGGGTTGGGACGCGGTGCGCGCGCGACGCGCAGAGCGGATCCGCGAGCTCGGGGTCCTGCAGTCGGGCTGGTCGCTCGTGCCGCGGGACCCCTACGTCCCGCCCTGGGAGGACGTCGAGCACCCCGAGTGGGAGCGCGCCCGCATGCGGGCCTACGCCGGCGCCGTGCGGGCCATGGACCGCGCCATCCACACGGTGCTGTCCGCCGTGAGGGACGCGGGTCGGGAGGACCGGACGCTGGTGTTCTTCCTCTCGGACAACGGCGGCAGCCCCGAGACGCTGTCCCGGGCGTCGCGCTGGCTGCGCCGCGCGGGCGGGTTCTGGATGCCGGAGCACTACGGGGACGATCCGCGGGTCGCGCCCGGCGGTCCCGAGAGCTTCCAGAGCTACGGGCGCGGCTGGTCCAACGTCTCGAACGCCCCGTTCCGCGGCCACAAGTCGGGGCTGCTGGAGGGCGGCATCGCTTCGCCGCTCATCGTGCGCTGGCCCGAGGGCCTGGCGGTCCCCACCGGCTCCTGGGTGCGCGAGCCCGCCCACGTGACGGACATCCCGGTCACGATCCTCGACCTGGCCGGCGTGCCGGCGCCGCGCGGCCTGGAGGGGCAGAGCCTGGCTCCGGTGCTGGCGGGGCGGACCCGGGAGCGCCGCCCGATGTTCTGGGAGCACGAGGGCTGGGCCGCGGTGCGCGACGGCGACCTGAAGGCGGTGCGCCCCTTTCGCGGCGACTGGTCGCTCTACGATCTCGCCAGCGATCGCAGCGAGCTGAAGGACCTGGCCGACGCGCGGCCGGACGATCTCGCCCGCCTGGTCGCCGCCTGGGAGGTCTGGGCCGAAGGGGTGGGTGTGCAGGGCTGGCCCTGGGCCGTTCCGGTCTACCGGCGGGCCGCCCTCGTGCTGGGCGCGCTGGCGCTCCTGCTCGTCGGGCTCCTCGCTGGCGGCGCCGTCCTCGTCGTCCGGAGGCTGCGCCGCCCGCGTCCGTCCCATGGCTGACCTCCTGATGGGGGCCGCCATCGCCGCGGCCCCCCTGCTGTGCGCGCTGGCACTCCGGCGGTTCTTCCGCGGCAGAGTCCGGGCTCGCCGGTCGGGCGGGCTGGCGCTGGTGGTCGGCAACGCGCTGGTGCTGGCCCTGCTGCTCTCCGTCGCGCTCCTGGGAGCCGAGGTCTACTACCGCTTCGTCTACGACGAGACCGACTCCTGGGGCGTCACCCGCACCGACGAGCGCTGGTACGATCGGCACTTCCGGTTGAACAACATCGACGTGCGCGACGACGTCGACTACGCGATGACGCTGCCCGACGGTCGCCGGCGCCTGAGCTTCCTGGGCGACTCGTTCACCATGGGCGCCGGTGTGAAGCGACCGGCCGACCGCTTCGCGAACCGGGTGCGCGACGTCCTCGCGCCCGGCTGGGAGACCCACGTCCTGGCCTACGGCGGGCTCGATACCCACGACCAGATCGTCCTGCTCACCCGCGCGATCGATCGCGGCTATCGCGTGGATCGGGTGGTGCTCGTGTACTGCCTGAACGACATCTCGCCCCTGATCCCCGAGTGGCAGGCGCTGCACCGGCGCATCTACGAGGCGGCCGGCGACCTCGCGTTCCCCTTCCGACACAGCTTCGCGCTCAACACCCTCTACTTCCGGAGCCTCACCCGCCGCGAGCCCGAGCTGCTGCGCTACTTCGACTTCCTGGGCGACGCCTATGCCGGCGAGGCCTGGCGCGGCCAGCGGCGCCGGCTGGAGCTGCTCGAGGCGGTGGTGGAGGCCGGGGGAGGCGAGCTGCTGGTGGTGACGTTCCCCTTCGTCCACGCCCTGGAGGGTCCCTATCCACACGCGGCGGCCCACCAGGCGCTGGGGGCGTTCTGGGAGTCGAGCGGCGTGGCCCACCTGGACCTGCTCGACGTCTTCCGCGCCCACGCCGGGGAAGACCTGGTGGTGAACCGCTGGGATGCCCACCCCAACGAGCGGGCCCACGCCATCGCCGCCGGCGCCATCGCCCGGTTCCTGGCCGGGCGCCCGGCGCCGGCGCGCAAGGCGCGTCTCCACGACACCATCGCCGACGCGCTGCTGGCCGACGGACGCGCCGGGGCGGCAGAGGCGATCTACGAGCTGGTGCAGGCGGCCCAGCCGGGCGACCCGGTCGCGAAGCGGGCACTCGCCCGCGCCGCCCGGGGTGCGACCCGGAGCGCACCCTGAGGGCGCGATCCGGGACTCCGCGACGTACACAGGGCGAGCTACGCTCCGCCCCGGGAGCCGCAGTCGTCCTCGCACGCCGGGAGGTCCTCGATGCCCGATCGCTCGCAGCGTTCCAACGCCCGGCCCCGGGCTCGACGGCTCCGCGAGGTCGCGGCGCTCGCCTGGGTCGCCGGGCTCACGTGCTCGCTGGCGGGCTGCGCCCTGCTCGAGGTCGCCAAGCAGCAGGAGCAGCTCGGTCGGATCGTCGCCATTCGCGGAGACGTCAGCGCGAGGACCGACTCCGTCGCTCCGCTCGTGGTGATCCTCCAGCACCTCGAAGGCGAAGACCCGGAAGACCCCGAGAGCTGGTCCATCGTCGACTACATCGTGCGCGAGCGACCCGGCGCCTTCGCCTTCGGCGTCCGGGCGGGCACCTATCGCGTCGGCGCCTACCAGGACCTCAACCGCAACCTCAAGTACGACTCGGGCGAGCCGCTGGTGCGCCCGGTGGATCAGGAGAGCCTCGTGCTCGACTGGGGGGAGAGGTCGGACTTCCTGAAGCTGGTCATCGAGGCCGACTCGGGCATGGAGGTGCCCAGGTCGCTCGACATCGTCGAGGCGGCGGACGAAGCCGCGGCCCGGGAGCAGGCGGTCACCCTGCGCAGCAAGGTCATGGGCGGTGCGGTCACCTCCCTGGACGATCCGCGCTTCACGGCCCAGAACGGCGACAGGGGGCTGTGGCGACCGGCGGACTTCCTGCTCCAGGACGAGAGCTTCGGCGTCTTCTTCCTGCAGGAGTACGACCCCGGTCGGGTCCCCGTGCTCTTCGTCCACGGCATCGCGGGCTCTCCCCAGGACTTCCGCACGCTCATCGGCGAGCTGGACGCCAACCGGTTCCAGCCGTGGGTGTACTTCTATCCGTCCGGAATGAAGCTCGAGACCCTGGGCCGCGTCCTGGCCAACACCATCCTCGATCTGCACCACCGCCTGGGCTTCGAGAGCATGGGCCTGGTGGCCCACTCCATGGGAGGGCTCGTCGCCCGCTCGTTCATCGTGCAGCTCGAAGAGGTGCGGCGGCAGAACCTGGTGCCCCTGTTCATCTCCATCTCCACCCCGTTCGGCGGCAACGCGGCCGCCCAGACGGGTGCGGACCGGGTGGGCGACCTGCCGTCGAACGTGGCCATCCCCGCCTCGTTCCTCGACATGGCTCCCAGGAGCGAGTTCCTGAGCGAGCTCTTCTACGTGTCCGAGGAGTTCGGCATTCCGCGGCCGCTCCCGGCGGGAACGGAGCACCATCTGGTGTTCGGCTACCAGCGGCGCAACCTGCGCACGGGTCCGTCGAGCGACGGCACCATCGACCTCACGAGCCAGCTCCGCATGGAGGCCCAGCTCCAGGCCACGTCCCGCTTCGGGGTCGACGCGAGCCACATCGGGATCCTCGAAGAGCCGGCGACCTCCCAGCGGGTCAGCAAGCTGCTCTCCGACGCGTTCCGCTGACCGGCCGGTGTGGGGTGGGGGTCAGGCGCTCGCGGCCGCCGCGCCCTGATAGGTCTCCGCGAAGATCCGCGGGGCCTTCTCCAGCTGGAAGCGCTCGAGCCGCAGGATGGCGAACCCGGCCTCCTCGACGATCGCGTCGATCCGGCGATTCAGGTGGCAGCCGCAGGCGATCCGCCGGTGCACCGGGTTGACCCGGTCCTGCCAGCGGGCGACCGACGGGTCGTCGCTGCGGCCGTGCTCGATGAAGTGCAGGCGACCCCCGGGCCGCAGCACGCGGCGGGCCTCCCGCAGCGCCGCCACCGGGTCGGGAATCGTGCACAGGGTCCAGGTGATGGTCACCGAGTCGAAGCGATCGGCCTCGAAGGGCAGCACGCCGTCGGCCGGCAGGTGGTGGACGTCCACGGGAAAGGGAGCGGTGTCGATCCGCTCCCGCACCCGCTCGCCGAGGGCGTTCATCGGGTCCGCCGTCGAGAGCCGGGTCACGCCTTCGGGGTAGTGGGGCAGGTTGAGGCCGGTCCCGAAGCCGAGCTCCAGCACCTCGCCCCGGGCGTCGGCCAGGGCCGCAGGGCGGAGCCTGGCCATGGACTTCATCCCCGCCTCCATCAGGTGGGGGAAGATCCGCCTCTCGTAGAAATCGTAGAAGATGCCCATGCTGGACGTCGGGTCCTCCCGGAGCTCAGTTGCGCGGCGTCGTCGTCAGGCTGACGTAGGACTCCGCCATCTCCTGGCGCTGCTGGCGACGGATGCCCCGGGTCCGCACCAGCGACTTCATGCCGCCGGCCACCACGTCGTAGGCCTGACCGTCGATCCAGGTGCGCTCGGTGATGAGCGGCGGCGGCTCCTCGGTGAAGGCCGTGGCGTAGATGTGCTCCACGCCGAACGGCGGCACCACCTCGAAGCTCTCCGGATACTCGATCGCGAAGTTCACCTTCGAGGCATCGACGTAGTAGCCCTGCTCGATGGGCACCTGCACCCCGTTCTGCAGGACGTAGACCAGACGGATCCAGCTCGGCTGGTTGACCCGGAAGTAGATCCGGAGCTGCTCGGTCTCGGTGTACAGGAGCCGGCGCTTGCCCCGGTCGGTCCACAGCTCGACGCGCAGGTCGCCCGAGAGCAGCTCGCCCTCGGCCAGGGTGCCCTGGTCGGCCAGGGCCTGGTTGAAGTTGGACGGCTTGAGCTCGAGGTCGGGGGGCACCGCCGACAGCGCCAGGCGGCTCTCGGCCGCGGCCAGCATCCGCCCGCTCTCCGCCTCGCGGACGGTGGCGGACAGCTGGACCTCGCTGCCCTGGTCGAGGTAGAAGCCGCGCAGGGCCAGCTGTCCGCGCGTGCCGTTCGCGCCGCCCCGGGCCTTGCGCACCAGCGCACCCTCGAGGGCGAGGCTCGCGTGGCGCCCGAAGTTGCTCGACAGGTCGGTGTTGCCGTAGCTGAGGGGCGCGACGGTGATCGACGCCGTCCCGGACACGCCCTGCTGGCCCAGCTGGACGGCCAGGTTCTCGACGGCGTCGCGCAGGCTGTTGGCCGGCTTGCGGAAGATCGCGGCGATCCGTTCGTCGACCAGCCGGGACGCGGCCATCACCTCTTCGGTCGCCGCGCGATCGGCGGTGGTCCGACCTCCGCCTCGCGGCAGCACCGCGATCACCACGGCGTCGTGGTCGAGCGCGACCGCGATGGTCCGCCGGCAGCTGGCGTAGGTCTCGACGGCGGCCGACGCCTGGCCCGCCGCCTCCTGGCGGGCGGCCGAGGACAGGCAGGCGCGGAGGTCGTCGATGGCCCGGTCGCGCTCGGCGCGCCGGCGGGCCAGGGCGCCTGCGCGCTCGAGCACCGCCAGGGCATAGGCGCGGTGCTGGCTCCCCTTGCCCTGGAGCTCCCAGGTCTCGTAGCGCAGGTCCGAGAGCCGGACGTCGCTGCTCGCCCGCACCATCGCGGAGATCTTGTACTGGGTCTCGCCGTTCTCCTCGACGCTCACGTCCCGCAGCTCGTGCTCGATGCGCACCGAGATGCGGTTGGCCAGGTCCGCGGCGGCGGCGTTCTTCGCCCCCTCGAGCGGAACCTCCCCGACCTCCATGGCGAAGCCGGTGAGGTAGCGCGACTCGGGGAAGCGAAGGGACTTCCCCCCGGTCTTCACCCAGTCCGGCATCTCCCCTTGGCGCTTCACGGCCGGCGGCGGGGCGTTCCCCGAGGAAGAAGCACAGCCGAGGACCAGGCCGCAGGCCGCCAGGAGCGCGGCGCAGGGTCCCATCAGGGCCCCGCGGCGTGCCCACGGCTGGCGGGGTCGGCCGGCGCTGCTCTCCATCCCGATCCTCGGGTCCATTCCCAGGTCCATCCCCAGGTCCATTCCCTGGTCCGAATCCAAGCCCACGCCCAAGCTCCTGCCCTCTCGACGGTCCGTGTGGCGGTCCATCTGCCGGTCCATCTGCCGGTCCGTGTGCCGGCCTGCGGTGGGGCAGCCGGCTCCAGCTGGGTGCCGGCGCGAGGGCTGCAGGTTTCTCGACACGCCGACGGTAGGTGCGGCGGCGGCTCGGGGTCAAGGTGCCGCACCCCGCGACTCCCGGCCCGGATTCGCGGAACCTTTTCGGACGTCGGCGCTACATTCAGGGCAGACGCGCGGCGCTGCGATTCCCGGGGGAGGTCTTCCTGGGAGTGAATGCCGTACGCGGGGGATCCGTCCTACGGGTCCGGACGCACAGCACTCCTGCGCCGGCTCACGAGCGGGCGGGAGTCGGAGGACCACGATGCGGAACGAGGGACGAATGGCTCGGGCGTTGGTGTGCGCGGTTGCGATCGCCGCACTCGGCCTGTCGGCGTGCTCGAGCACGAGCGAGAAGGATGTGACCCCCCCGGCGGAGAACATGCCCAACGAGTTCGCGGGCGCTCCCGAGTGGGTCGTCAAGGGCTGCGCCGCCTACCCCGGTGACGAGGGCAAGGCGCGGATCTGCGGCGTCGGCTCGGCCGGCGGCTCGAACAACCCGTCGATGATGCGCAAGGCCGCGGTGGCCCGGGCGCGCACCGAGATCGCCCGGACCCTGGGCGTCAAGGTGCAGTCGATGCTGAAGGACTACCAGGCCACCACGACCGGGGGTGAGGAGTTCGGCACCGCCGCCGCCGACGAGCAGCACATCGTCGACGTCAGCAAGCAGATCACGAACTTCTCCCTGGCCGGCACCGAGCACCGCGACACCTGGATCTCCAACAGCGGGACCTGGTACGCGCTGGTGGTCCTCGACCTCGACAAGTTCGAGGACTCGGTGGGCAAGATGAACAACCTCTCGGAGTCGATCCGGAAGGCGGTTCAGGAGCGCGCCGAGGCCGCCTTCGACGAGCTCGACGAGGCGACGGCGAACAACTGACGCGTGGAGGCCCGGCCCGCCACGCACGCCCCTTCGCCCCCGCGAAGGGCGGCCGCTCTGCGAGCGGCCGCCGTCGCGGGGGCGATCGCGTTCCTGGGCCTCTGCGGCCCGGCGGCCTGCCGGTCGACGCCGCCCGATCCGCCGGAGTGGCTGGTCTGGCTGGTCGATCCGCCCGAGGGCTGCGCCCTCGGCCTCTCGGGGGCCACGCTCTACCCCGGTGAGGCCCTGCGCCAGGCGCGGGTCGACGCGCTGACCGGCCTGCTGCGCAGCTTCCTCGAGACCGACCTCCAGAGCGAATCGTTCGACGACGGAGACCAGCGCTACGCCTGGACCCACCAGGTGAGCCGCGGCCGCCTGGCTCGCAGCCGGGTCGTCGCCCTGTGGAGCGACCCGGGCGGGGTCCACATGGGCGCCCGGGTGTACGCGCTGGCCTGCGAGCAGGGCGTGCGGCCCGACGCCGCGCCCCTGCTCGACACCCCCGACTGGTTCCTGAACCCGCCGTCGGAGGCGGGGCGGATCTGCGCGCCCGCCGTCGCCGGTCCCACGCTGTTTCCCAGCGACCAACGGCCGGCGGCCATCGCCGACGGCCGGATCGCCCTGGCCGAGGCGCTGGAGAGCGACGTCCAGCAGATCGTCGTCGACGACGAGCGGCATCGCGTCTTCGAGCACTCGACCCTCTCGGCCACCGAGCGCGCCCGGGCGGCCGCGCAGTCGGCGGACCAGCTCGAGATGGAGTGGATCGACGAGAAGGGCACGGGCCCGCTGGCCATCCGCAACACGCTCTACGGGCTGATCTGCGCGGACCTCTGACTCTGCGCGGCCGCGGCGCTGCCCGGCGCGCCTGCCAGGGACCTCCCCGATCCGGTTAGAATGGGCCGCGGAGGCGCCCACCCATGAAGACGATTGCGGAGATCCTGCGCTGGCGAGCCCGCCAGCAGCCCGGAGGGCCGGCCCTCTGGCACGACCAGCGAGAGATCTCCTACGGCGAGCTCGACGAACGCTCCAGTCGCGTGGCCAACGCGCTCGTCCGCTCCGGCGTGAAGCCCGGCGACCGGGTCTGCGTCCTCGACAAGAGCCACGACTCGTTCTTCGAGGTGATGTTCGGCATCGCCAAGGCCGGAGCGGTCTACACCCCGGTCAACTGGCGGCTGGCGCCGCCGGAGATCGCGTTCGTGGTGGACGACGCCGCGGCGCCGGTGCTCTTCGTGGGCCCGGAGTTCGCCGCCGCGGTGCGACAGGTCGAGGGCGACCTCGGGCGGGTCCGCCAGGTCGTCCACTTCGGTGGGCCCGAGAACGGCTGGGCTTCCTACGAGGCCTACCGCGACGCCGAGCAGGGCGTCGATCCCCAGGCCGACGGCGCCGAGGACGACACCGCCTGGCAGCTCTACACCAGCGGCACGACGGGTCATCCCAAGGGCGCGGAGATCACCCACCGCAACCTGACCGAGGTGGTGGCGGCCGGGGTCGTGGGCTTCGGCGGCATGCAGTCCGGAGACTCGGCCCTCATCTGCATGCCGCTCTACCACATCGGCGGGTCCGGCTACGCCCTCGCCGCCTTCTACGGCGGCGCCCGGCTGGTGGTGACCCGCGAGGCCGAGCCCGGCGAGATCCTGCGCCTGATCGGCGAGCAGCGCATCAGCCACGGCTTCTTCGTGCCCGCGCTGCTGAACTTCCTGCTCCAGCACCCCGGCTGCGCCGAGGCCGACTTCACGAGCCTGCGGGCCATCCTGTACGGCGCCTCGCCCATTCCGGAGGCCGTGCTGAAGGCCTCGATCGAGCGGTTCGGCTGCCAGTTCATCCAGGCCTACGGGCTGACCGAGACCACCGGGGCCGTCGTCCTGCTGCCCCCGGACGACCACGTGCCGGGCCACCCGCGGCTCAAGGCGTGCGGGCTGCCGATCTTCGGCACGCGCCTCGAGATCCGCGACGCCGAGGGCCGACCGTGTCCGCCGGGCGTGGTGGGCGAGATCGCGATCTCGGGTCCCATGGTGATGAAGGGCTACTGGAACCGTCCCGAGGCCACGGCGAGCGCCATCCGGGACGGCTGGTTCCACTCCGGCGACGCGGGCTACCTGGACGAGGACGGCTACCTCTACATCCACGACCGGGTGAAGGACATGATCGTCTCCGGCGGCGAGAACGTGTACCCGGCGGAGGTCGAGAGCGTGCTGTCCGGTCATCCCCAGGTGGCCGACGTCGCCGTCATCGGCGTGCCCGACGAGCGCTGGGGCGAGACGGTGATGGCCGTGGTGGTGGCGGCCGAGGGATCCGACCTCACCGAGGACGCGGTCATCGACTACTGTCGCGACCGGCTGGCGGGATTCAAGCGGCCGCGCTCGGTGGACTTCGTCGACGCGCTGCCGCGCAACCCGACCGGGAAGATCCTCAAGCGCGAGCTGCGCGAGCCGTACTGGCAGGGTCGGGATCGACAGGTGAACTGAAGGATGTCCATGCAGGTCGAATCACTCTTCGTGTATCCGGTGAAGGGCTGCGCCGGAGTCGAGCTCGAGCGCATGCAGCTCGACGAGCACGGACCGCTCCTCGACCGCCTCTGGATGGTGGTGGACGGGGACGGTCGGTTCATGACCCAGCGCGCGTGCCCACGGCTCGCCCTCATCCACGTCGAGGTCGGCGCCGACCACCTGGAGCTCTCCGCCGAGGGCCGGGGCTCCGTCCGCGTGCCGCTGGCCGAGGAGGCCGGCGACGGCGCGCGGCGGCGCGTGGTCTGCTGGTGGTTCGAGGGCGACGGCATCGACCAGGGGGCGGAGCTCGCGCGCTGGCTCTCCGAGGGCCTCGGCCAGGAAGCGGCGCTGGTGCGCATGGCGGCCGACACCGTGCGGGAGGTGAACCCCGCGCGCAGTCCCGAGCGGGCGGTCACCCGCTTCACCGACGGCTATCCGTTCCTGGTGATCAACCGCTCGTCGCTGGACGACCTCGACCGGCGCATGAGAGAGCCCGTCCCGGTGAACCGCTACCGCCCGAACGTCGTGGTGTCCGGGGCGCCCGCCTACGCCGAGGACCGCTGGCGCCGCATCCGCATCGCGGACATCCCGCTCGACGTGGTGAAGTCGTGCCAGCGTTGCGCGGTGACCGTGACCGACCAGGCCACCGCCGCGCGGGTCAAGGAGCCCCTGGCCACCCTCGCGCGCTACCGGCGGGTGGAGAACGGCGACGTGCTCCTCGGCGTGAACGCGGTGCACCGCGCCAGCGGCTCCATCGCCGTGGGAGATCCGATCGAGGTCGTGGAGGAGGGCGAGCCGCCGGTGTTCCTGTGAGCGCCGTCGCGCTCAGTCTTCCTTGTAGGTGGTGTGCCGAGGACGCCCGCTGAGGATGTTCTGGGCGCCCCAGTCGGTGACCTTCTTGAAGGTGTCCGACGCGATGAAGTCCTTGAAGGCCTGCTCGCTCTGCCATCTCGACACGATGAGGTAGACCGGAGCCCCGTCGCCCACCTGCTTGTAGAGCTGCGACGAGTCGTGGCCCTCGATGCCCTCCATGGTCTTCACCACCTTCGCGCAGGCGTCCTCGAAGACCTGCTCCTTGCCCTCGATGACGAAGTAGTTCATTCCGATCGTGACCATGATCGTCCTTTCGTTTCCAGGTTTCCCGGCGCGCCGCTACTCGCCCGTGTGCCGGGCGACCGCGTCGTCGAAAGAGACGACCTCGCGCAGCTGGCGCCGGCACTTGATGAGTCGCCGCGGCTCGTTGAAGGCGAGGGCGCCGACCCAGCGCCCGGCCCGGCCGTAGAGCTTGAGGAAGCGCCCTTCCTCGATGGATCCGTGGACGACCTTCGAGGCGTCCGAGCCCGCGAGAAAGCCCGCGGACTGGATCTTGACGTGGTACTGGTCGGACCAGAAGAACGGGACCGACGCGTAGGCAGCGGGCGCCTCGCGGGCGAGCAGGCTGGCCGCGGCCGCCATCGCCTGCTCGGCGGCGTTGCTCCAGTGCTCGATGCGCATGGACTCGCCGAACAGCGGGTTGCTCCAGCGCGCCACGTCGCCCGCCGCCACGATGCCCGGCACCGACGCCCTGCAGGCCTCGTCGCAGACGACGCCGTTCGAGACCTCGACGCCGGACCCCTCGAGCCAGTCGGTGTTCGGCACCACGCCGATCCCCACGACCACCACGTCCGCGTCGACCCGGGTGCCGTCGACGAGCCGCACCGCCGAGACCCGGCCGTCGCCCTCCACCTCGTCCACGCCCACGCCCAGCTTCAGCGAAACGCCGTGCTCCTCGTGGACGCGCGCCAGCGCGCGGCCGACGTCCTCGCCCAGGGCGGGCGGCAGCGGAACGGGCAGGGCCTCGATCATCGTCACCTCGAGACCCAGCTGGCGGCAGGACGCCGCCACCTCGGCCCCGATGAAGCCGGCGCCCACCACCGCCACCCGGGGGCTCTGCTCGAGCTCGCGCCGCAGGGCGAGGGCGTCGTCGAGGGTGCGCAGGGTATGCAGGCCTTCGAGCTCCGGCGCGCCGGGGAGCCGCCGCGCGGAGGCGCCCGTGGCGATCAGCAGCCCGTCGAAGGCGACCCGGTCGCCGTCGTCGAGCCGGACCTCCCGGGCGTCGGCGTCGAGCGCCACCGCCCGGCGCCCCAGCCGCAGGTCGAGCTCGAGCTTCTCGAGCGAGTCGCCGCGCACGAGCGAGGCCTTCTCGGGCCCCCAGTCCCCGCGCAGCACTTCCTTCGAGAGCGGCGGGCGATCGTACGGGAGGTGCTCCTCCTCGCCGATCAGCACCAGCCGGCCGTCGAAGCCCGTGGAGCGGAGCGCTTCCGCTCCGCGCAGTCCCGCGAGCGAGGCGCCCGCGATCGCGATCGTCTTCACCGGATTCCTCCGCAGCGCCGCCCACGACTCGAGGTGGGGGTCGGGTGCGAGGGCGCGAGGATACCAGCCCGCCGGGCCGGCGCGGCGGCGTGCGCAAATTCAGGCGATCCGGTGGTGAGGCCGGTTCAGGCGGAGGCCGCGGCCTTCGCCAGCGCGGCCACGGGCGCGCGGTCGACCGGGGCGCCGCGCAGGCGCTCCGCACGCTGCTCGAGCTCGCCGACGATGCGGGCCAGCTCCTCGGGAGGCTCGACCCGGCCGGCGCGCAGGGCGTCGGGGAAGAAGAACGCCAGGCTCGCGCCCTCCCGTCGCCTCAGCTGGGCGCGCAGGCGCAGGTGCGAATCGCCCAGGCGGAGCTCGATCTCGAACGGGCCGTCGCCCACGAAGGTATCGGCCGCCCGCGGCGACCGGGTCGGGTCGTCCCGCTGCCCGATCTGGATTCCGCTCAGGCTCAGGTCCATGGGGTCGACGGGGCCGATCTCGCGACCTCCGTCGTAGAGCCGGGTGGAGAGCCCGCAGCCCTGGGGCGTGGCCACCCGCCGCGCGGAGCGCAGGTCCTCGTACGCCAGCTGCTTCGGGATCTCGAGCACCAGCTGGCGCGCTCCCGCTCCCTGCTCCGTCTCGTCGATGCGTCGAACCCGGCACAGGCTGGTCACCGCCCGCTTGCGGTGGGCGAAGCTCACGACGCAGATGGCCAGCGGTCGGATGTGGGCGGTCGAGGCGTCGGCCTGGAGGTCCAGGCGGACCTCGTCGGCTCCCAGGCCGCCGAAGCGCGCCTCCAGGCGCTCGCCCGAGTCGCGCTCGAGGACGATGGCCGGGGTGCGGAAGGTGCAGCACTCGGAGACGGCGATCTGCGCCGGCGACGCGGCGCCGGCGTCTTCCGCCCGCGCCGTGTGCTGTCCGTTCCTCGCCCGCGAGAAGGATCCCAGGTCGAGCCGCCACCAGGCCATTTTCCGTCCGTCCCGTGCCGGCTTGGAGCGCGGTATGCGCATCCGGGAACCGGAATCGGGTAGGCAGATCGGCCCGTCGGGGCGGGGACTTGACCTCGATTTCCCCCCAGCGGGCTTCGACCCCGCTCCAGGTGCAGTATTCTGACTGCACGTGTCGGGAAGATCCGACACCGCGCGACCGCCGGGGGCGCGTAAGTCCCCGGAAAGGCTCCTCTGGGCCCTGCTCCGATCGGCACGCCCCTTGCTCTGGTGCCAGTCCATGTTCAGGGCCATCTCGGTGACGTCTCCCAGCGCCCCCACTCCCATCTCGATCGGGACCGTGGGGACCCGGGAGCTGGACCCGGATCCGGACCGGAGGCCGAAGCGCATGGGCAACCGCAGGTCCCGCTCGAGGTCCCGCTCGAGGGATGGGGACGGCCGCTCCAGCCGGCCGCCGCCGACGCCGGAGGAGCGGGCGTACCGGGACGCGAAGAAGCGGGCCAACGCGCGCCTGTCCTTCTACACCCACGCGGTGGCCTGGGCGTCGGTCTCGATCGGGCTGGTCCTCATCACCCGCAGCCCCCGGGTGGGCATGATCGTCGCGGTGAGCTGGGGCATCGGCCTGGCCATCCACTACTTCGCGGCGGTCGTGGCGCCCGGGCTGCGCCGGCGGCTCATCCGGGAGGAAGTGGGGCAGCAGGTCGAGCAGGGCGTCCATCGCGAGCGCAGGGCCATCGAGAACCGCAACGCCCGCAGCCTCGAGACGCTCTCGGCCTCGATCGCCCACGAGATCCGCAGCCCGATCACCGCCGCCAAGAGCCTGGTCCAGCAGATGGGCGAGGACCCGGTGGCCCGGGACAACATCGAGTACGCGCGGGTGGCGCTGGACGAGCTCGACCGCGTCGAGCGCTCGATCTCCCATCTCCTGCGTTTCGCCCGGGACACGGAGCTGCGCTGCGAGCCGCTCCAGCTGGGCGACACCCTCGACTCGGCCATCGACACGCTGCGCGACCGCATCGACCGGGCGGGCGCCGAGGTGACGGTCGAGCTCGACGGGGCGTCCGAGCTGGAGGGCGACCCGGAGAAGCTGCGCCGGGTGGTCATCAACCTGGTGGGCAACGCGCTCGACGCGCTGGGCGCGGCGGCGGTGGACGCGCCCCGGGTCGACGTGAGCGCCGGCGAGAACCTCGCCGGCAGCGAGGTCTGGCTGCGCGTCCGGGACAACGGCCCCGGGATCGACGACAGCCAGCGCGAGCAGATCTTCAGCCCGTTCTACACCACGAAGGGCGAGGGCACGGGGCTCGGGCTCGCCTTGTCGAAGAAGGTCGTGGAGGCCCACGGCGGTACCATCGAGGTGCAGTCCGAGCCGGGCTGGGGCACCGAGTTCGTGGTGGTGCTGCCCAAGCACGGAACGCCGGCCCGCTCGGAGCACGGGCAGTGAAGCGCCCCACGGAAATCCTGGGCTCGCTGGGGGTCCTGGGCTCCCCGGGCTGCCTGGTCACCCCGGACTCCCCGGACTCCTCGGGTGGGCTGGAGCGGAGGCACGCGCACGTCATGGACAGCCACCAGAGGCCCCCGGTCCGTCGCCGCCGTCGCCGTCGACCGGTCTCCGAAGGCGGAGGCCTCGAGCCCCCGCCGCCGCCGGCCCCCGCCGCCGAGCCGGTCCCCCCGGTGCCGCCCGTCCCGCCCGCCGGCCGTTCGCGTCGCCACCAGGCGGAGCAGCTCGCCGAACTCGATGCGTCGCTCCTCACCGAGGACGAGCGCACCTACCTCGAGGCGCGCAACGCCGCCGAGCTGAAGGTCGGGCTCTACCGCGAGGCCGTGAAGGTCGGCCTCCCGGCCTTCTTCATCTCGTTCATCCCGGGTGTGGGGCCGTTCATCGCGGCGATCATCCTGATCTTCGGCGGCATCAAGCTGGGCCGCCGCTTCTACAGCGCCTTCGTCGAGCCGGGCCTGCGTCGCCGCATCGTCGAGGACGAAGTGCAGAAGCGCATCAAGACGACGGTCCAGAGCGAGCGCCAGCAGCTCGAGGGCCAGCACGCGCGCACCCTGGAGGAGCTGTCGGCGTCCATCGCCCACGAGATCCGCAACCCGATCACCGCGGCCAAGAGCCTGGTGCAGCAGATGGAGGAGGAGCCCTCCGCCGACGACAACGTCGAGTACGCGCGGGTCGCCCTCGGCGAGCTCGAGCGGGTGGAGCGCTCGATCTCCCACCTGCTGAAGTACGCCCGCGAGGAGGACCTGCGCAAGAACCCGATCGCCATGTCCGAGGTCCTCGACTCCGCCCTCGAGACCTTCCGGGACCGCAGCGCCCGCAGCGGCGTCGAGATCGTCCGCCAGTTCGACAGCGACGGCGCGCTGAAGGGCGACGCGGAGAAGCTGCGCCGGGTCTTCATCAACCTCGTGGGCAACGCCATCGACGCCCTGGAGGAGGCCCGGGTCGAGGCGCCGCGCATCGAGGTGGCCCTGGGCGAGAACCTGGCGGGCACCGCCGTCTGGGTCCGGATCCGCGACAACGGCCCCGGGATCGACGACGAGACCGCCCACAAGATCTTCAACCCGTTCTACACCTCGAAGGAGGGCGGCACGGGGCTGGGGCTGGCCATCACCAAGAAGCTGGTCGACGCCCACGCCGGCGAGATCGAGCTGGAGTCCGAGCGAGGCGTCGGGACCACGTTCACGCTCACCTTTCCCAGGAACGGGACCGGTGGGGAGGCCCGATCATGAGCGCACGCATCCTGGTGGTCGAGGACGAGAAGGCGATCCAGCTGGCGCTGAAGGGCCTGCTGACCCGGGAAGGCTACGAGGTCGACCTGGAGGATCGCGGCGAGAGCGCCGTCGAGCACATCGCGGCCCAGGCCTACGACCTGGTGCTGACCGACCTCGCCCTGGGACGCGGTCTCAACGGCATGGACGTCCTCAAGGCGGCGAAGGAGCACCGGCCGGAGACGGCGGTGGTGATGATCACGGCCCACGGCTCGGAGAAGATCGCCGTCGAGGCCATGAAGGCCGGCGCCGACGACTACGTGCCCAAGCCCTTCGACAACGACGAGATCCGGCTGATCGTCAAGCGCGCGCTGGACCGCCACCGCCTGGAGCGCGAGAACCGTCTGCTGCTGGACCAGATCCAGCGCAGCTACGGCTTCGACAAGCTGATCGGCACCGGCCCCGCCATGCGCAACGTCTTCGAGACCATCCAGAAGGTGGCCGAGACGGACATCACGGTGCTCGTGCACGGGGAGAGCGGGACGGGCAAGGAGCTGGTGGCCAACGCCATCCACAACAAGAGCAACCGGCGCAACAAGCCCTTCGTGGCGGTCAACTGCGCGGCGATCAACCGCGAGCTCGTGGAGAGCGAGCTGTTCGGCCACGAGAAGGGCGCCTTCACCGGCGCCGACGCCCGGCGCGTGGGGCGCTTCGAGTCCGCCGACGGCGGGACCATCTTCCTGGACGAGATCGGCGACATGGCGCCCGAGACCCAGGCCAAGGTGCTCCGGGTGCTCCAGGAGCGCACCCTCGAGCGGGTGGGCGGCACCCGCAGCGTGGGCGTGGACGTGCGGGTGGTGGCCGCCACCCACCGCGACCTGCAGCGGGCGGTCGCCGACGGCCGGTTCCGCGAGGACCTCTACTACCGGCTGAAGGTCGTGGAGATCGATCTGCCCGCCCTGCGCGAGCGGCCCGAGGACATTCCGGCCCTGTGCCAGCGCTTCCTCGACGAGGTGGCCGAGCGCCTGGAGCGCGACGTGAAGAGGCTGTCGCCGGCGGCCCTGGCGCGCCTCGCCCGTCATCCCTGGCCGGGCAACGTGCGCGAGCTGCGCAACGTGCTCGAGCAGGCCATGGTGCTCTCCAGCGGCGAGCGGATCGAAGAGGCCGACCTCAACCTGGGCGATGCGCCCGCGGTCGTCGACGCGCCGGCCGAGGCCGAGGTCTCGGACATGAGCTTCGGCGACGCCAAGCGGGCCACCGTGGAGAAGTTCGAGCGCAGCTACCTGCTGCGCGCCCTCAGGGAGAACGAGGGCAACGTGTCCCGGACCGCGCAGGCCATCGGCATGGTTCGCCAGAGTCTTCAGCAGAAGATCCGCGAGCTCGGCCTGCGCTCCGAGGATTGGAGTCGCGCGCCCCAGACCACAGGAGACGACCAATGAGCACCGCGAGACCGCAGGGAATGTTTGCCCGCTTCCGGAGCCTGCTGCGAGGCGTGTTCGGCCAATGGGTCCGCGACCGCGAGGAGCAGAACCCCGAGGCCGTCTACGAGCAGGCCATCACCGAGCGCACGCGGCAGTACCGCGAGCTGAAGGACGCCGTGGCCGGCATCCTCTACATGCGCAACAAGCTCGAGGCGGAGATCAACGAGCGCCGCGCCGAGATCGCCAGGCTCCACGACGACATCCGCCGGGCGGTGAAGCGCGGGGAGGACGAGATGTCGATCACCCTGATCGCCCACAAGCAGGCGCTCTTCGAGGACCTCGAGCGCGCCGAGCAGGAGCTCCAGGGCGTGCGGGCCGAGGCCGAGGAGTCGAAGCAGAACCTCGTGCGCTTCCGCGAGGAGATCCGGCAGCTGGTGCGCGAGAAGGGCCGCATGCTGGCCACCCTGGCCAACGCCCGGGCGCGCCGGCGCCTGCGCGCGGCCGTCGAGGGCCTGACCGTCGAGGCCGAGATGAGCGCCCTGGAAGGCGTGCGCGAGCGCATCGCCCACATGACCATGGAGGGCGAGCTCGACCGCGAGATCGGCGGAGACACCGGCATGCGCCACCGCCTGCGCGCCCTGCGCGACGAGGCCCGTCACGACGCGGCCCGCCACGAGCTCGAGCAGCTGAAGAAGGAGATGCTGCCCGGCGTCATCGACGTGGAGAGCGGCCGCGAATCGTCGCTTCCCGTCGCCACCGGCTGAAGCCCGTTCCAGGCTTCGCCCGGGACCCATCGCAGAGCGCCCGGAGGCCCCGGCCTCCGGGCGTTCGTGCGTCCGGGCGCGACCCCGGCCCCGCCCGCCGCGCTCCGCCTCCCCATGGCGCAGTGCTAGCCTGCGCTCCGGAGGCAATCGATGCTAGAGAACGCCACCATTCTCGTCACCGGCCCGGCCAGCCAGGTCGGCTTCCCCATCGCCCGGGCGCTGGCGAAGCACAACCGGGTCATCGGCCTGGCGCGCTTCGGCCGCGAGAAGGACCGCGAGCGGCTGGAGGCCGCGGGCGTCGAGTGCGTGCGGGCCGACCTCGAGGACGACGACCTGTCCGGGGCGCCGTCCGACGTGGACTACGTGCTGCACTTCGCCGTGGTGAAGCGCGGCGCCGGCGACTTCGACGCCGACCTGTCGGCCAACGCCGAGGGGGTGGGGCGCCTGATGGCCCACTGCCGCGGCGCGCGCGCCTTCCTCCACTGCTCCTCGACGGCGGTCTACGAGTACGCCGGCCAGGCGCCGCGCTGCGAGGGCGATCCCCTGGGCGACAACCACCGGGTAATGATGCCCACCTACAGCCTCTGCAAGATCGCCGCCGAGGCCGTGGCCCGCTTCGCGTGCCGTCAATGGAAGCTGCCCACCACCATCGCCCGCCTCTCGGTGCCCTACGGCGACAACGGCGGCTGGCCCGCCTTCCACCTGGAGATGATGAGAAGCGGCGTGCCGATCCCCGTCCATCCCGACGCGCCCAGCCTCTTCAACCCCATCCACGAGGACGACCTGGTGCGCATGCTGCCGCGGCTCCTCGAGCGCGCGAGCGTGCCGGCGGCCATCGTCAACTGGGCCGGGAGCGAGCCCGTCAGCATCGAGGAGTGGTGCGCCTACCTGGGCGAGCTCACGGGCCTCGAGCCGCGCTTCGAGACGACCCCGCGCACCATCGGCTCGGTGGTGGCCGACACCGCGCGCATGCACGAGTGGATCGGACCCACCGAGGTGGGGTGGCGCGACGGCCTGCGGCGCATGCTCGAGAGCCGCCACCCGGAGCTCCTGCGCTGAGCGCGCCGAGCCCCACGACCGCTACGCCGCCTCCTGCGCTGCCGGCGCGCGGCATCGGCGCCCACCGCGGCGCCTCCCAGGCCTTTCCCGAGAACACCCTGGCGGCCTTCGCCGAGGCGGTGCGTCTGGGCGCCGCCATGGTCGAGCTGGACCTGCGCCGCACGGCCGACGACCACATCGTGGTGCTGCACGACAAGCGGCTGGAGCGCACCACCGACGGCGAGGGAGACGTCGGCGAGTGGACGCTCGCCCGTCTGCGGGAGCTCGACGCCGGCTCCCACGCGGGAGCGCGCTTCGCGGGCGAACGCATCCCCACCCTGGAAGAGGTGCTCGACTGGGCGCCGCCCGACGTGTGGCTGAACCTGCAGATCAAGGCGCGCGAGCCGCTCGGCCAGCGCGTCGCGCGAGCGCTCGCCGCGCGGGGGCTCGAGAAGGGGGCCTTCATCGCCTGCGGCAACTCCGCCGCGCGGGACGCCCACACGGTGAATCCCGGAGTGCCGATCTGCGCCCTCGCGCGCCAGGCGAGCCGCGCGCTCTACGTCGACCACGCGGTTCGCCTGGGCGCCCACTGGATCCAGCTCCACCACCTGCGCGGTCTGCCGGAGCCCGAGCTGGTCGAGCGCGCCCACGCAGCCGGCCTGAAGGTGATCTACTTCGCCGACCCGGCGGCGCCCGCCGCCGCCGCGGCCTGGGCCGCCGGAGTGGACTTCCTGCTGGTGGACGACGTGGCGGGTGCCCTGCGCGCGGTGCCCGAGGCGGCGCGGATCAGCTGACGACCTGGGGGTCGAGGTTCCCGGGCTCCATGGCGAGGGTCGTGATGGTGGAGACCGTCGACACCGGCTCGAGCGCCGTCTCCACGCCGCGGATGTCCGTCACCCACTGGTCGCGACGCACGCTGCAGCGCAGGTAGCCGCGCTTTCGTGCGTCGAAGGCACGCACGTGAGGGAGCTGCAGAGCCAGCGGCTCCACGATGTTGGCCAGCTGGGGGTCGAAGGCCGACGAGATGCCCTGGGCCACGAACTCGGCTCCGATCACCGGAGTGGCCGGATCGCTCGCCGTCTCCGAGATGTAGGCGGCGCCCGACGCGTGGATGTCGCCGCTCAGGACCACGAAGTTGCGGACGTCGTTGGCCGTCACGAAGTCGTTGATGCGCTGGCGGGCCACCGGGTAGCCGTCCCACTGGTCCGGATTCAGGAAGACGTCCGCGAACACGGTGGGCGTGAACACGACCTGCTGGGTCAGCACGTTCCAGAGGCCGCGCGAGGCCAGCATCTCCTGCTGCAGCCAGGCCTCCTGGGCATCGCCCAGCAGGGTGTCGCCCGGGTCGCCGACCTCCGGGCAGGCGGGCCCGATCTGGTCGTTGCAGCGCTGGTCGCTACGGAACTGCCGTGTGTCCGCGACGTAGAACTTCGCCAGGTCTCCGTACTCGAAGGAGCGGTGGATCACGAGGTCCGGTCCCTTGGGCGGCAGGACCCGGATGGGCATGTGCTCGTAGTAGGCGAGGTAGGCGTTCGCGCGCAGCGTCGCCATGTCCGTCGGCGGCTTCTCGACGTCCTGGACGAAGCCGGCGTAGTTGTTCTCCACTTCGTGGTCGTCCCACGTGACGATCCAGGGAAAGGCGGCGTGGGCCGCCTGGAGGTCCGGGTCCGACTTGTAGAGGCCGTAGCGCTTCCGGTAGGACCCCAGGCTTCGCAGCCTCGAGCCGTTGTGGTTGCGATCGGGGATCGGCGGGTTGCCGTCGGCGCCGCTCTCGTAGATGTAGTCGCCCACGAACAGGACGAGGTCGAGGTCCTCCTGGGCCAGCCCCGCGTGGGCGGTGTAGTAGCCGTCCTTGTAGTTCTGACAGGACGCCACGGCGAAGCGCAGCTCATCGGGGCTGGAGTCCCGGGGTGGCAGGGTTCGCGTGCGGCCGACCGGGCTCTGGTACAGGCCCGCGGTGAAGCGGTACCAGTACCAGCTGTCGGGCTCGAGCCGGGGCACGTCCACGTGGACCGAGTGGGCCAGGCTCGGGTGCGCCACCGCGAGCCCGCTGCGAACCACCTGGTCGAAGTCCGGATCCGAGGCCACCTCCCAGACGACCGTGGCCGGGCCGTCGGGCATGCCGCCTCCGACGTTCACCGGCTCCGGCGCGAGGCGGGTCCAGATGATCACCCGATCTTCGAGCGGATCGCCCGAGGCCACGCCAAGGGTGAACGGCTCGCTCTCGATGTCGAAGGCGACGTCCGGTGCGGCGGGACAGCGCAGCGCCGCGCCGGCGGCGCCGGCCAGGGACAGCGCGAGGAAGTGGCGGCGGCTGAGGAAAGCGGAGCTCTTCATGTCTCTTCCTTACACGCGCCGCTTTCCGGCGTCCAGGAGCGAACGTCTCCGCAGGGCCCAGCCGCACAGGGCGACTCCGAGGGACAGCGCGGATCCGGGCTCGGGGACGCCGGCCACCTCGATGCGCTGGCCGAGCGCCAGCGAGAGGGAGCCGCCCGGGGCCAGCAGGGAGGAGAACTCCGCCGTCCAGGTGACGTCACCGAGCGCGTCGAGGGCGCCGTCGAGGGCGATCGCCTGACCGTCCTCCAGTCGGGGCAGGGTCGTGCCGAACGTCGCCGCCTCGACGGCCGAGGCCGCCGGCGTGAAGACGGCCTCGTACAGGGCCAGGGCGGTCGAGTCGATCGCCGTGGCGGTGTTCGAACCGGTCGCGGGGGTGATCGCCAGGGCGTCGTCGGCGAAGGTGCCGAAGAGATCCACGTCCGTGTACTGGAAGAGGTGCAGATCGAGGACCTGGCCGGAGAGGTTCCGCGCGTTCACCTGCAGCCCCAGGCTGGCCGACGCTCCGGCGGAAGGCGGGCCCAGGGGGCCTCCGTCGAGGCTCCAGCGCACGTCGATCGCGAGGGCGTCACTGGCGTAGGTGAGGGCGAGGACGTCGTCGTCGCCGTCGCCGTCGGAGTCGCTGAGAACCGGGGCCGAGGCCGGGAGGTCCGAGAGCGGGACCTCGGGGCCGGCGTCGCCGACGCGCACGTAGAGCGACTGCCGGCTCACGTGGTTGATGCCCGCGACGTTCCATCCCGCGAGCCCGATCGGGCTCGTGGGGTCGATGCGCGCGCTGGCGTTGTCGTCGACGAGGTCGACGGGCAGGGCCTGCGCGCCCGAGGCAAGCAGGATCGCGACGACTACAGCCAGGCTCGCGAGCCCGCAGGAAGACACCGCAGCCAGGCGAAAGGGTTCGGTCCCGGAACGCGATCTTGCGAGTCCGGACGGAATATCGAGCTTCTGCATGTCCTTGGGTGGTGATGCGAGCGGGGAAATCGCAGGCCTCCGCCACTTCCCGGCGGGGCTCGGACCCGTTCGCGGAGGCGTGCGCCGCGGGTCAGGCGCGGTTCGCCCCCGTCGGTGCGTAGGGACTCCGCCCGATGCCGGGCCACACGCGCAGCACGCCGAGGACCGCGCGCACGGCGATCCACAGCGTGGTGGCGAGCCAGACCCCGCCGAGCCCCGCCCCTCCCAGCGTCACGAAGAGCAGCAGCCCCGCTCCGCCCAGGAGCGTGGCCGCCCCCATGCCGTTGCGCAGGAAGCGGTAGTCGCCGGTGCCCCAGTGGAGGCCGTCGGTCGCGAACGACAGCGCGTTGATCGGCTGGGACGCCACGGCGATCCACCAGGCGATCGGGAAGACCGCGCGCGCCGTCTCGGGGACGAAGGCCGCGGTCACCGCCGGCGTCGCCAGGGCCATCGCCGCGGCCAGCAGCGCGCCGGTTCCCAGGGACCAGAGGCAGGTCACCGCGGCCACGCGGCGGGTCATGGCGCGCCGGCCGGCGCCGTGGAAGTAGCCCACCAGCGACTGGGCCGCGGTGGCGTAGGCGTCCAGCAGGAAGGCCGTGAAGGTCCACAGCTGGCGCACGGCCTGGTGGGCGGCGCCGGCCTCGGTGCCCACGTAGTTGGCGGCCGCGGTGGCGGCGGTGAGGAAGACCATGAGCGCGCCGGTGCGGAAGAAGAGGTCGCGCCCCACCACCAGCAGGTCGCGCGCGCTGCGGGTGTCCAGGTCGCGGGGCGCTCCCAGTCGGCGGACCACGGCGGCCACCGCCGCGGCGGCGCCCAGCCACTGGGCGCCGGTGGACGCCCAGCCCGCGCCCGCCAGACCCAGGGCGGGCACCGGGCCCGCGCCGAAGATGAGGAGCGGATCGAGCAGGGCGTTCAGCCCGTTCACCGCCAGCGCGATGAAGAGCGGCGTGCGCATGTCCTGGAGCCCGCGCAGGGCGCCGAAGGCGGCCAGGGTCACCAGCACCGCCGGGCCGCCCAGCAGCCGGATCCGCAGGTACTCCACGCCGGGCGCGAGCGAGGTCTCGCCGGCGCCCATCGCCCCCATCAGCTCGGCGGCGAAGGGCGCCCCGACGAGCGCCACGACCACCCCGATGGCGAGCCCCATCGCCATGGCGAGCCCGGCGTGGTCGCGGGCCAGGCTGAGACGTCCGGCGCCGGCGTTGCGCGCCACCTCGGTCTGGGTGCCGATGCCCAGGAAGTTGAACACCCAGAACAGGCTCGACAGCAGCGTGGCCGCGATGCCCAGGGCGGCGAGGGACGGCGCGCCCAGCCTGGCCACGAAGAACGTGTCCACCAGGCCGACCAGCGGCTCGGCCACCAGCGAGATCAGGACCGGCAGCGAGAGCGCGACGAGGGTGCGGTGCGGCCTTCGGACGAAGGGGTGCTCGAGCGCGCCCGGCGGCTCAGAGATCGCGGTAGCTCGGCGCCCGCTTCTCCAGGAAGGCGCGGAAGCCCTCCGCCACGTCCGGGCTCTGGGCGCAGAGGATCTGGTTGCGATCCTCCATGGCGATCACCTGCTCGAGGCTGCCGGCGTCCAGGCTCGCGTTGAGGCACTCCTTGGTGAGCCGCAGGCCCATGGGCGAGGTGGCGAGCATCTCGTCGACCAGCTCCCGGGCGGCGGTCTCGAGCCCGGCGTCGGGCACCACCCGCGACACGAGGCCCGTGGCCAGCGCCCGCCCCGCGTCGATGAAGCGCCCGGTGAGCATCAGCTCCGAGGCCAGGGACGCGCCCACCAGGCGCGGCAGGAAGTAGCTCACGCCGATGTCGCAGGCCGAGAGCCCCAGCTTGATGAAGGCCGCGTTCATGCGCGCGCTCTCGCCGGCGATGCGCACGTCCGAGGCCAGGGCCAGGGCGAAGCCCCCGCCGCAGGCCGGGCCCTGGACGCAGGAGACGATGGGCTGGGGAGCCCGCCGCATCAGCATGGGAATCTCGCTGATGCGCCGCTGGAGGCGCAGCCCCGCGGCGGGTCCGTCGCCCAGCGATTCGTCTCCTCCGCCGTCCTTCAGGTCGAGCCCGGCGCAGAAGGCCCGGCCGGCGCCGCGCAGCACCACCACGCGAACCTCCTGGCGGCCCGGCAGGGCGCCGAAGTAGTCGCGCAGGGCGCCCACCAGGGCGCCGTCCAGCGCGTTCAGGGCCTCGGGTCGGTTCAGCGTCAGCCAGGCGACCCGGTCCTTCTCCTCGACCCGCAGGACGTCGTCGGCCACTAGATGCCCTCGACCCGATGGGTGTTCTGCCAGAGCAGCCCGGGCAGGAACCGGCGCATGCGCACGATCAGCCCGGCGTTCCAGTCGGGGAAGACCATCAGCACGCCCTTGTCGAGGTCGCGCTCGATGGCGTCGAGCACCTTCTCGGGCGCGATGGGCGGGACCTGGTCGAGGACCTTGGGCTGGCTCTTCGCCTGGTCGAGGAGCGGCGTCTTCACCGGCGGCGGGCACACGCAGGCGAAGCGCACGCCGCGCTTGCGGTTCTCGTGGTAGAGGACCTCGGTGAAGGCCACCACCGCGAACTTCGACGCGTTGTAGGCGCCGAAGTGGATGGAGGGCAGCCAGCCGGCCACCGACGCGAAGTTCACCAGGTCGCCGCGGCCGCGCTCGAGCATGCCCGGGAGCGTGGCCATGGTGACGTTCACCGTGCCCCCGTAGTTGATCTCCATGATGCGGTTGATCTGGTCCGCGTCCTGGTTCATGAGGAGGTCGGTCGGCATGATGGCCGCCGCGTTCATGACCCGGTCGATCGGACCGAGGTCGCTCTCGACCTTCGCGACCACGGTCTCCACCGCGCGCGCGTCGGTCACGTCCACCGGATAGCTCCGGATCGCGTCGCCGTGGCTCGCCGTCTCGGCGAGCCCGGCCTCGTTCACGTCGAGCGCGGCGACCCGGGCGCCGCCGTCGGCGAGCCTCCGGCACGCCAGGCGACCCATTCCGCTGCCGCCGCCCGTCACCAGGGCGACCTTTCCGTCGAACGCCATGAGAACCCCTCCTCCTGAAGACCCGAAGGCGCCGGGAGCGCCGAATCCGCGACCCGACCATGGGGGCGGGCGGCCATTCTAGGCGAAACCGCCGGGCGACCGCGCCCGGGTCCACCCCGGGCGCCCGGCTGGCCCCGTGGGGGCGTTGACCCTGTGCGCCGAGATCGCTACCTCTCCCGCTCCCCGGATTCCCGCCAGCGGAGTCCCCTGCGCACGCGCAGACCGAGCGCGTCCCCAGGGCGGCGAAACTCCCGGGCGTCGAAATACCAGAGCGTCGAAACACCAGCGCGTCGAAAGGACAGGGTCATGGGCCGAAGCTGCGAGCTCACCGGCAAGCACCTCCAGTTCGGGCACAACGTCTCGCACTCGAACCGCAAGACGAACCGCCGGTTCCTGCCGAACATCCAGAGCGTCTCGCTCGAGAGCGAGGCGCTGGGCCGCCCGGTCAAGCTCTCGGTCTCGACCCGGGCGCTGCGGACGGTCCAGAAGAAGGGCGGGCTCGACGCCTTCCTGCTGGGCACCGACGACCGCAAGCTGCCCGAGGAGGCCCTGCGGCTGAAGCGCAGCGTGAAGAAGGCGCTCGGTCGGTCGAGCGCACCGAAGGCCGCCGCCGACGCGGGCTGAGCCGGCCGCCGGGCCGGTGACGGCCCCCGGATGCACGAAGGGCGCGAGCCCGCCGGCGCGCGCCCGTCGGCGTTTCGGGGCCGGCTTCGCCGGCTTCAGCCCTTCTTCGAGCCGTAGCGCTTGCGGAAGCGGTCGATCTTGCCGTCGGCGTCGAGCTCGCGGAGCTGGCCGGTCCAGAACGGGTGGCTCACGGACGAGATCTCGAGCTTGACCACCGGGACCTCCTCGCCGTCGACCTCGCGGGTTTCCTTGGAGGTCATGGTGGAGCGCGAGACCCACTCGGTGCCCGTGGCGGAGTCGACGAAGATCACCTTGTGGTAGTCGGGGTGGATGTCGGGCTTCACGACGTTCCCCTACCAGCTGGACTTGCGCATGCCGGGCAGCTGCCCGCGCAGGGTGAGCTCGCGCAGGGCGATGCGCGAGATGCCGAACTTGCGGTAGTAGGCCTTGGAGCGACCCGAGACCTCGCAGCGCCGGTTGAGGCGCGTGGGGCACGAGTTGCGCGGAAGCTTGGCGAACGCGTTCTGGGCGTTCAGCTTGTCGTCCACCGAGACTTCGGGATCCTTGAGGATCCTTCGCAGCTCTGCGCGCCTGGCGGCGTACTTCTCGATGAGCTGCTTGCGTCGGCGGTCGCGGTTCACCTGCGACTTCTTGGCCATGGAGGACTCCGTTCGGTTCGCCGGGGGCGGGAGGGGCAAGACTGTAGGCGTCGGCCGAGCCCGCCGCAAGCCCCGAAGCGACCCGGAAAGCCCTTGGTTTCCGCAAGGTTCGGCGGCTGCGGCGCGTCCCCGTCCGGACTCCGCCGGGGCCCTGCAGTATGCTTGGCCGCCCCGTGGGCCGCCCGAGGCGGCCCCAGACCGTCTTGCGCCCCACGACGCGGGCGCGGACCACAGGCGAGACCATGACCGATCGAGACGATTCCCCGGGCTCCGCGCTGCGCACCGTGGACCCGGCCGCGCTGCCCAGGCACTTCGACGCGGCCGAGGCCGAGACGCGCTGGCACGACCGCTGGCAGCGCGACGGCCTCTACGCCTACGATCCGGGCCGGCCGCGCTCCGAGACCTTCGTGGTCGACACGCCGCCGCCCACCGCCTCCGGCTCTCTCCACGTGGGTCACGTCTTCTCCTACACCCACACCGACGTGATCGTGCGCTACAAGCGCATGCGGGGCTTCAACGTCTACTACCCGATGGGCTGGGACGACAACGGGCTGCCCACCGAGCGCCGGGTCCAGAACTACCACCACATCCGCTGCGACCCGCATACGCCCTACGAGGAGGGCCTCGAGGTCGGGCAGCCGAGCGCCAAGCAGCGCAAGGCGCCGCCGCGCCTGGTGTCCCGGCAGAACTTCATCGAGATCTGCCAGCGCCTCACCGAGGAGGACGAGAAGGTCTTCAAGGACCTGTGGGAGCGCATCGGCCTGTCCGTGGACTGGAGCCTCGAGTACCAGACCATCGACGACCACTGCCGCAGCACCGCCCAGCGCTCGTTCCTCGACCTGTTCGAGAAGGGCCACGTCTACACGTCGGACGCGCCCACCATGTGGGACGTCGACTTCCAGACGGCCGTCGCCCAGGCCGAGGTGGAGGACCGGGAGCGCCCCGGCGCCTACCACCGCATCGAGTTCGCGGTGGAGGACAGCGACCAGAGCTTCGTCATCGCCACCACCCGGCCCGAGCTGCTGGCCGCCTGCGTCGGCGTCACCGCCCATCCCGACGACGAGCGCTACCAGGGGCTCTTCGGCAAGCGCGCGATCACGCCGCTGTTCCACGCCCCGGTGCCGATCTTCCCCAGCGACATGGCCGACCCCGAGAAGGGCACCGGCGTGCTCATGGTGTGTACGTTCGGCGACGCCACCGACGTCATCTGGTGGCGCGAGCAGGGGCTCGCCCTGCGCCAGCTCGTGGGGCGCAACGGCCGGCTGGTCCCGGTGACCTTTGGCGAGGGCGCCTTCGAGAGCCTGAAGCCCGAGGAGGCCAACCGCGCCTACGCCCAGCTCGAGGGCAAGAACGTCAAGCAGGCCCAGGCCGCCACCATCGAGCTGCTGCGCGATCCCGCCGGCAGCGCCACCGGCAACGGACCGCCGCTGGTGGAGGAGCCCGAGGCCATCACCCACACGGTCAAGTTCTACGAGAACGGCGACCGGCCCCTGGAGCTCGTGCCCACGCGCCAGTGGTTCGCGCGGCTCCTCGACAAGAAGGACGCCCTGCTGGCCAAGGGCGAGCAGATCGCGTGGCACCCGGCCTTCATGGGGGCGCGCTACCGGGACTGGACCGAGGGGCTCTCGCTGGACTGGTGCCTCTCGCGCCAGCGCTACTTCGGCGTGCCGATCCCCGTCTGGTACCCGCTCGACGACCAGGGCCGACCGGACTACGAGAGCCCCATCGTGGCCCGCGAGGACCAGTTGCCCGTCGACCCGGTGGTGGCGACGCCCGAGGGCTACGACGAGTCCATGCGCGGCCAGCCGGGCGGGTTCGCCGGCGAAGAGGACATCTTCGACACCTGGTTCACCAGCTCGATGACGCCGCAGATCGGCTCCCACTGGAAGATCGACCCCGAGCGCCACGCCCGGCTCTTCCCGGCGGACGTGCGCCCGCAGAGCCACGAGATCATCCGCACCTGGGCCTTCTACACCATCGCCAAGGCCATGCTCCACGAGGACCAGCTGCCCTGGACCAACGTGCTGATCTCGGGCTGGGTGCTCGACCCCGACCGCAAGAAGATGTCGAAGAGCAAGGGCAACGTGACGACGCCGCTCCCGCTCATCGAGAAGTACACCGCCGACGCCGCCCGCTACTGGGCGGCCAGCGCGCGCCTGGGCTCGGACACCGCCTTCGACGAGGGCGTCTGGAAGATCGGCAAGCGGCTGGCG
The DNA here is from genome assembly GCA_050618075.1 of Myxococcota bacterium. Taxonomy (GTDB): domain Bacteria; phylum Myxococcota_A; class UBA9160; order UBA9160; family UBA4427; genus JBNLVL01. Next base: position 364,683 of record JBNLVL010000004.1, on the reverse strand, counting down.
ACCAAGCTCTTCAACGCCGGCAAGTTCGTGCTGTCCCAGCCCGCGGAGGTGCATCCGGTCTCCGCCGAGCTCGACCGCGCCTTCGTGGCCCGGCTCGCCCGGCTGGTCGACGTCGTCACCCGCTCCTACGAGGAGTGGAACTACGCCCACGCGCTCCAGGAGACCGAGAGCTTCTTCTGGACCCACTTCACCGACACCTACATCGAGCTGGTGAAGACCCGCGCCCGGGACGAGGACCCGGCGGCCCGGGGATCGGCGGTGGCCTCGCTGCGGCTGGGTCTCTCGGTGCTGCTGCGGCTGTTCGCGCCGGTCATCCCGTACATCACCGAGGAGGTCTGGTCCTGGGTGTTCGCCGAGGAGACCGGCCAGCCGAGCATCCACCGCGCCGCCTGGCCCGGGGAGGCGGACTTCGCCGACATCGCCGCGCCCGCCGGCGAGCGCAGCTTCGACGTGGCGGTCACCGCCCTGGCCGCCATCAACAAGGCCAAGGCGGACGCCGAGGTCTCCATGGGCCGCGAGGTGGCGAGCCTGGTGCTCGCGGCCAACGGGAAGACCGGCGACGACCTGGCGCCCGTCCTCTCGGACGTGCTGTCGGCCGCGCGGTGTCGCAAGAACCAGTTGGTGGTGGACGACGCCGTGGAGGACGGAGCGGTCGAGGTGCGCGAGGTGGAGTTCGCGCCCAAGCCGGAGTAGGGCGGGGCGAGCCGGACGCGCCCCGTCAGGCCTCCTCTGCGCCCACCTCGCGCGGCACGCGGATCAGGCCCTCCTGCACCACCGACGCCACGCGCGTGCCGTCGCGCCGGTACATCGCGCCGTAGATCAGGCCGCGCGCCGAGTGGGCCACCGGGCTGTCGGCGGCGTAGAGCAGCCAGTCGTCGAAGTGCGGCCTGCGGTGCCAGTGCATCGCGTGGTCCAGGCTGGAGCCGCGCATCTGGCCGGGGACCAGGCCGTGGGGGCGCCCGGCGGTGGAGAGCAGGGCGCGGTCGCTGGCGTAGGCCATCACCGCGCTGTGCACCAGGGTGTCGTCGGGCATGGCTCCGCTCGGCCGCATCCACATCCGCCGCTCGTTGGATGCCCTCATCTTCGGGGTGAAGTCGTCGGGGTCGCACATGCGCACCTCGACGGCGCTCCCGTGCAGGCGCCCGGCGGTCTTGAACAGCCGGCTGCGCACCTTCTCCCAGTCTTCGCAGGCCTCCGGGTCCGGGGCGTCGGGCATCTCGACCATCTGGTGGGCGATGCCCTCCTCGGGCCTGGCGAAGCTGGCCTCGAGGCTGAAGATGGCCTCGCCCGATTGATGGGCCACCACGCGCCGGGTGGTGAAGGTGCGTCCGTTGCGGATGCGGTCGACGACGAAGCGGATGGGCAGGTCGTGTCGCCCGGGTCGCAGGAAGTAGGCGTGGATCGAGTGGACGTCCCCGCTCTCGACGGTGAGCCCCGCGGCCATCACCGACTGCGCCGCCACCAGTCCGCCGAAGAGCCGGCCCTCGCCGGGGCCGGGGTCGCCCAGGAAGAGGTCCCGGTCCAGGGGCTCGAGCTCGAGCAGCTTCAACAATCCCTCGATCGGTCGGCGCTCGCCGCGCCCTTCGCTCGTCACGCCGTGTCTCCCCGGGCGCGCGAGAGCGCCTCCAGGACCAGCGACAGCCGGTCGTTGCCGAAGTACATGTCGTCTCCGTCCACGAAGACGGTGGGCGAGCCGAAGCCGCCCCGATCGATGAGCTCCTGGGTGTTGGCCCGCAGCTGCTCCTTCACCGCGGGCTCGGCGATGCGCTCGAGCATCTCCGCCGGATCGAAGCCCACCTTCGCGAACACCTCGGCGAGCACCGCGTCCTGGGAGATGTCCCGGCCCTCGCCCCAGTAGCTCTCGAAGACCGCCCGGGCGAGCGCCGGAAGCCGCCCGGTCTCGTCGGCGACGACGCAGGCGCGCATGGCCTTCACGCTGTTCACCGGGAAGACCTCGGGCCAGTCGATCGTCAGGCCGTAGAGGCGCGACCAGTCCTGGAGGTCCTTGGCGTGGTAGCGGGCCTTGGCCGGGACGGGGTTCGAGCGCTGCTCGTAGACCGAGCCGTTGACCGCGTTGAACACGCCGCCCACCAGGATCGGCCGCCATTCGAGGTCGGCCTCGCCCTCGTCCGCGATGGCCTCGATCTGGTCGAAGGCCAGGTAGGTCCAGGGGCTCGAGCAGTCGAAGAAGAACTCCAACGTCGCCATGGGCCTTCTCTATCGCATGCGGTCCAGCGGGGCGAGCGGCGCCGGGATTCGTGAATGATGCAAATTAGAGAATCTCTGAAATTCGTTATCGTATGAAATCAAAGGATGGGCAGAATTCGCTATAAGATCCTGGAATCAAAAGGGGAATCTTCGACGTCCGAGCCGGGTCTACGGGACCGCAAGCGCCAGCGGGCCCGCGCCGAGATCGAGGCCGCGGCCACCGCTCTGTTCGAGGAGCGGGGCGTGGACGGCGTGCCCATGCGGGAGATCGCCGAGCGCGCGCTGGTGAGCGAGGCCACCCTCTACAACTACTATGCGAACAAGGCCGCATTGGTGGACGTCTGGGCCCGCGGGCGCCTGGCCCGCGCAGCGGCCCGGGCCGCCGCGCAGACGGCGAAGCGCCCCGCCCGTGGTCTCGGGCGTGCGATCGCCGACGCCGTGGTCGAGGTGGCCGGCGCGGACCGCGCCCAGCTGGAGTCGGCCTGGGGGCGCGCTCCCCGGGGCGGCGAGGCCGCGGCCGGACCCTCGGCGCCCGCCGAGCTGGTAGAGCTGTTCCGTGGGGCCCAGGCATCGGGCGAGGTGCGGGCCGACGTGGCCCCGGCCGAGCTGGCGGAGCTGCTGTGGAGCGCCGTCGAGGCGCGGGTGCGCCGCTGGCTGCGCGGCGACCCGGCCGCCACCGGAGCCGAGGCCCTGACGGCGCCCCTGCGCCGGACGGTCGAGGTGGTGCTGGACGGCTGCCGCAAGCGCCACGAGCGGGTGCGCGCCGCGGCCGCCACGCGCCCGCTGCCGCCCCCGGGCTGAGCCGCTACAGCGCGTCGCCGGGGTGCTCCGCCGCGGGCGCCGACATCTCCTCCGGCGTGGGAACGTCCCCGGCCGCGGCGGCCTCGGCGACGGTCAGCGAGCGCGTGGCCAGCACCGCCCCGCCCCCGTCGACCACCGTGACCTGCCAGTCTCCCAGCCACTCGGGCAGGAGCCGCTTGGTCGACCACACCCGCCAGCGCGGTCCCCGCACCTCGAACGACACCTCGGCCATCAGCTGCCCGTTCCACTCCCAGCGGTGCACGACGGTGTGTCCCGCGAGGTCGGTCAGCTCGGTGAAGAAGAACACCGCGCCGATGTCGGCGGGGACGTGGCTGAGCGCGTCGCCGGGCTCGCGGTCCACCACCTCCGCGGTGAAGAGCGCGCGGGTCACCGACTCCGGTCCGGCCGGGTCTTCCAGGTCCTCGTGGTGGTCGGCGGCCGCGGGCGCGGCCAGCAGGAGTCCGGCGAGGGGGATCCAGGCGAGAGATCGCTTCGACATGGGGCTTCTCCAAGGTCCGGTCGGGCGACCGGGGTGGCAGGCAGGGCCGGGGCGCCGCGGGCCGTCAGGAGAACCAGCCCTTGCGCGCGCGCAGGCCGTCGGCGACGAGGCCCGAGATGGCGTCCTTCACCACGTCGACCTGACGCTGGATCGCGTCGTCGTCGTCATTGGGGTCGCCTTCGAAGCGCAGGGGCTCTCCGAAGTGCACCCGGAACTTCACCGGCAGGGGCAGCATGCCCAGGGGCCCGAGCCACGGGAAGGTGAGCGTCACCGGGGCCACCGGGGCGCCGATCAGCTTCCCGAGCCACTCGGAGCGCACCAGCCCCGGCGACTGCTCCTCGCTGCCCACGATCCCGACGGGCACGATGGGCGTGCCGGTCTCGATGGCCAGGCGCATGAAGCCCAGGCCGAAGCGCTGGAGCTTGTAGGCGTTGCGGTAGGTCTTGACGAAGCCCCGCTCGCCCTCGGGAAAGACCATCACCGCCTCTTCGTGCTCCAGCAGCTCGACGCAGTTCTCGGGCGTGCCCACCACCGACCCCATGCGGGAGAGGAAGACGTTGAAGAAGGGGATGGTCGGCAGGTAGTACTCGGCCATGCCCCGGGCGATGCGCGGCGGCTCGCCCTCCAGGAAGAGCGCCATGCTGAGGATGGCGCCGTCGTAGGCGAAGGTGTTGCCCGCGTGGTTGGCGATGAGCAGCACGCGTCCCTGGGGCACGTTCTCCACGCCCACCGCCTGGGTGCGGAACCAGTGTCGGTAGAGCCAGACGGCCGGCATCAGGATGCGCGCGGCCAGCGCCGGGTCGTAGCCGAAGGCGTCGTAGCCGTACTCGTTGAGCCGGCAGGGGATGCGCGCGGCCCGCTCCTGGAGCTCGGTCCAGGTCGAGCGCAGCGGACCCGGCAGCCAGAAGGGCGGCGGGGCGGTCCGGGCGCGCCCCGTGGCGGGCGCGTCGTCGCCCGTCCGCCCGGGCTCGGGCGGAGCGGACGGCTCCACGACCTGGATCTTCGGCTTGCCATCGGCCATCAGGTTCTCCGGGGTCGGAGCGCCGCGGCGCCCAGCAGCGCGACGCTGCCCACCCCGATCGTAGACCAGAGTGCGCCGTCGAGGGGCCAGTGATCGAGGGCCCAGCCCGTGAACACCACCACGGCGCTCCAGACGATCCGCGAGCCCATGGATTCGATGCTCAGGAGCGTGGCCCGGCGCTCCGACGAGGGCGCCCGACGGTTGATCATCACGCGCAGGACCGGCTGGTGCAGGCCGCTGACCACACCGACCACACACAGGAGGGCCGGCACGGCCAGGGCGTCCCGGGTGAAGGTGAGCCCCATGAACATCCCCACGAGCGCGGCTGGAACCGCCAGCACGACGGCGCGCTCCCCCAGGCGGTCGAGGAGCCTCGGGGCCAGCCAGGCGCTGGCGGCGCCGATGAGGGTGAGCAGCGCGAAGATGCTGCCGAAGCGGTCGACCGGCCACCCCGCGCCCTCGAGGACGGGGTTGAAGAAGCTCATGTTGGCCGCGCGAACCATCACGTAGACGGCGATCCCGTAGAGGAAGAGCGACGCGATGCCCGGAACGCGCACGACGTCGCCCACGGCGCGCCGGGTGATCTCCGCGGCCGCGGGACGGGATGCGCCGCGGGGCTCGACCATCGCCAGCGCGGACGCGATGCCGGTCGCGCAGAGCCCCGCGGTGACGACATAGGCCCAGGCGGGATCGCCGTCGCGGACCAGGAAGGCGTCGGTCAGCGGCAGGGCCGCCGTGCTGAAGATCATGGCGGCGGCGCGACTGCGACCCTCCGCGCGGGCGTAGCGCCGGTCGCGATCGTCGCCCTCGAACGAGTCGTAGAGCAGCGCGGAGTCGGCGCCGCTCATGAGCGCCGTGCTCACCCCGATGCACGCCTCACCCGCGGCGAACTCGAGGAAGCTGTGGGCCAGGGCGATGGCGCCGGTGCCCAGAGCCGCCAGGGCCGCACCCGTCACGAGGGCGGCGCGGCGCCCGATCCGGTCCGCGACGACACCCGTCGGAATCTCCGAGACGGTGCAGACCACGTAGTAGATGGCCTTCAGCGCGCCGAACTCGACGGCCTCGAGACCGCGCACGGCGGTCACGTAGTGGAGCATGTAGGGCCAGTAGAGAGGCGAGTGGGTCGCCACCCGGTAGGCCAGGACGAGCCGGGCGTTGCGCGATCGGGCGGCGCCGCTCAGCGCGATTCCATCTTCACGATCTCGGGGCTCTCGAACGCGCCGCCGGCGGCGATCCAGGCCTTGATCACCCTCGGAGCGTCGCGCGACGGGTTGTAGACGTCCTCCTCCTCCTTCCAGAGGCCGCCCCCGCCGTACACGATGCGTGTCCAGTTCGGGAACTGGTAGGGCTCGCCGTTCTCGTCGAAGGGCTCGGGGAACTGGTTCTGGCACTGGAAGACGATCGCGCCGCGCTCCTCGTCGAGCACCCACCAGTCCTGGGGAAAGGTCATCGTCGGAAACGGCGCCATCACGCCGGTGATCCACTTCTCGATGGCGGCGCGCCCGTGCATCTCACCGTAGGCGTGCTCCACGTAGTGGGCGTCCTCGGTGAAGACCGCGGCCCAGATACTCCAGTCGCCGGTCCGAGACGCCTCGTCCCGCGCGCGCTTGTAGCGCTCGAACGCCTCGAGGATCTCTTGCCGGGTGTACTCGCCCATCTTCGGACCGACCTCCTGGGCACCGGGCAGCGATGCCGACCGGTACTCTACCGCCCCGGGGCGGCGAGCGGCGCGGAGTCTGGCTCGGGGATGTCGTGGGGTCGTACGCGGGGTCAGCCCACCAGGGCGGCGGCGTCGTCGACCAGGCGCCGGACCTCGTCGTCGAGGTCCTGGTAGGCGATGGCGAAGCCCCGCTCGGTCACCCGGACCACCTTGCCTTCCAGGGTGAACGGGCTCACCGGCTGCACGAAGACGTAGATCCGCACCTGGGTGCCTTCCTCGGGAACCATGGAGGTCTCCTCGATGTGGGCGCCCGAGTAGGAGATGTCGGCGAGCACGCCGGCCCCTTCCCGGCGCCCCATGGAGTAGAGGGCTTCGAACTGGGTGCGCACGCGCGGGTGCCGGGGCTTGTGGGTGTCGTCGGTCATGGGCGCCTCCGGAGACGGATCCGATGGCGATCTCGTCGTCCATCCGCGCCCGGAACTTGATACCCGAGGGGGAGAGGGCGCTCCCAGGGGCCTCCCGGGCTCCCCCTCTGGGCTCCTCTTCTGGGCTCCTCCTCTGGGCTCAGCTGGGCGCCAGCCGGTAGACCGTGGTGGTGACGAGCGAGCGGTGTCCGCGGTCGTTGTCCGCCGGTGCGCGATGGTTCTCGAAGGGCTGGAAGCGGTGCAGCAGGTGCTCCGGAAGGCAGCCGCGGCCCGGATCGCCCACCCACACCTCGACGCCGGAGTCCGCCAGGCGCGCCAGCCAGGTGACCACCCGGCGGGCCAGCTCGGGGTCGTAGGTGACGTCGCCGGCCAGCACCACGTCGAAGTCCAGGTCCTCGCGGTCGACCCAGTCGGCCACCACGGCGTCCAGGGCCAGCCGGTTCAGCGCGGCGTTCTGCTTCGCGCAGCGGGCGGCCAGCGGGTCGACGTCCACGGCCACCACCCGGGCACCGGCCCGGGCCGCGGCCACGGCCTCCACCCCGCCCCCGGCCCCGAAGTCCAGCACCCGGCGTCCGGCCACGCGCTCCGGATGGTCGAGGAGCGAGCGCGCCAGCGCCTCGCCGCCCGCCCAGCAGAGCGCCCAGAAGGGGGAGGGCAGGCCCATCTGCTCGAGGTCCTCCTCGCGGGCGCGCCACAGGGGACACTCTTCGGTGACGAGGTGCAGCCGGATCTCGGGACACAGATAGGAGGTCGCCACCACGGTGTTCGCCAGGATGAACCCGCGGGCGTTCTCGCGCCATGCGGCGCTCAGGGGCCGGAGCCCGGTCCGGGGTCCGCGGCCTCGAAGGCGTCCTCCCAGGCGTCCTGGTTGCGACGCGCGTCCTGGACGAAGGGGCTGCGGGAGATGGCGCCGAGGAAGCCGTTCGAGACCAGCGAGCCGGGGAAGCGGACCGGCCGGCGCAGGTGCATCAGCAGCAGCACCCGGGACTCCCCGGTGTCGTTGCGCACCTCGTGGCGGTAGGTGTCGTCGAAGAGCAGGCTCTCGCCCTCGCGCCAGGAGTACCAGTCGCCGGCGATGCGGATGCGGCAGCGCTCGCGCTCGTGGGGCACCGACAGCGGCAGGTGCCAGGTGAGGATGGCCTTCGTGGGGCCGCGGTGGGGGACCAGCCTCTGGCCCGGATCCATGATGGAGAAGAAGGCGGAGTGGAGGTTCGGGACGGTCTCGAGCAGGGCCGCGGTCTCCGGACAACGCCGGCAGGCCCGCTCCCGCCGGTCGCCGTAGCCGACCAGGAAGTACGAGCGCCAGCCGTCGCCGTCGGCGATGCGCGCGTGGTCGGGGGAGATCTCGTCGACCTGGGGCATGGGACGCCCGCGCGCCATCACCGCCTCGGCCTCCTGGCGGATCCGCTCCCAGCGCTCCTCGAAGGCCCGGGTGAACGGGAAGATCCGCGGGTCGAAGACCGCCGGGTCGCCCACCTCGGAGTAGCGGGCGATGGCGCGGTCGAGCGTCGGGCGCACGTCCTTGCCCAGGCGCATCAGCGCCTGGCGCGGGGTCCGCACCTGGCCCCAGCGCCGGCGCAGCTTGTCCCACTGGAACGGCCGGAGGTCGGCCGTGCTGCGGCGGTCCTTGCGCTGCCCCATGCGGGAAGATTTACGAAAAAGCCGCGCCCGCGACACCCCGGGACCTCCCCCGCGGAGTGGCGCCGCAAGTCCCAGCGGATACTCTGCTTCTCCCATGCCGACCCACGCCCCCCGGTACCCCGGCGCGGTCGCGCCGGAACGCACGCGCTTCGTCGACGTCGATGCAGGTCGCATCGCCCTCCAGGAGTGGGGCGACCCCGACGCCCGGCCGGTGCTGCTGCTCCACGGCATGTGGGACCACGGGCGCGGCTTCGACCTGGTGGCGCCCCGGCTGGCGGAGCACTTCCGGGTGATCGCCATGGACGCCCGGGGCCACGGCGACTCCTCCTGGGCCGACGCCTACCTCTGGCCCCTGGACGTCTGGGACGTCTGCGCCGTGCTGCTCGAGCTCGGGCAGCCCGCCCACCTGGTGGGCCACAGCCGCGGGGGTGGGCTGGCCATGGACGCGGCGGCCAACGTGCCCGGGAGCGTGCTCCAGATCGTCAACATCGACGGCTTCGGCCCCCCGTCCGAGGACGGCTTCCCCCACCCGGGCCGCGCGGAGCAGCCCGCGACCGTCTCCGCCCGCTTCCGCGAGTTCCTCGACCGCCGCCGCGGCGCGGCGGGCCGCCAGAGCTGGCGCGTCTACCCCGACCTCGAAGACCTGGTGGACCGCCGTCTCGCCCAGAACCCGCGGCTCGAGCGGAGCTGGCTGCGCTACTTCGCCTTCCACGGCTCCCGGGAGGTGGAGGGCGGCCGCGTGTGGAAGTCGGATCCGTTCGCGGCCATGGGCTTCGGCCCCTTCGAGCCGCGCTGGATCGCCCCCGGCTGGCGCCACATCCGCTCGCCGGTGCTGGCGGTGATCGGCTCGGAGCCCGACACCTGGGGGCCGATCCCCGAGCCCATGCGCGAGGAGCGGCTCGGCCATCTCGACCGGGTGGAGCGCGCCGTGGTGGAAGGCGCCGGCCACTTCACCCACATGGAGCGTCCGCGCGAGACGGCCGAGCTGATCCTCGGCTATCTGGATCGCTGATGGAGATCGCTCACGGAAGAGTGTCGCTCTGGCTCCACCCCGCCCGCGACGGCGAAGGGGCGCCGCTGCTGGTGCTGCACGCGCTCGGCAGCGACGGTGCAGAGGCGACGCGCGCCCTCGAGCCCGGTCTGGACGTCTGGCCGGGCCCCGTCTACGCCCTGGACTTCTGCGGCCACGGCCGCTCGGGCCGGGTGAGCGGCGGGGCCTACTACCCGGAGCTGATGGCGGCCGACGCCGACGCGGCCCTGGCGAGGCTCGGCCCCGGGGCCTGGATCTCGGGGGCCGGCCTGGGGGCCTACGTGGCGCTGCTCGTGGCCGGTGCGCGCGCCGACAGCGTGGCCGGCGCGATCCTCTGGCCCGGGGCGGGGCTGGTGGGAGGCGGCGTCGAGCCCGACTTCGCGGCGCCCCGCCGCCCGCGTCGGCCCCGGCGCAGGACCGCCGATCCGGGCATCCAGGCGGAGCCTTCCACCGACCCCGTGCTCGCGGACCCGGGCCTGGACGACATCCGCCCCCTCGACTACGCCCAGTCGTTCGCCGAGGACGCGCGCCGGCTCCTGCTGGTGGAGGCGTTCGAGGAGGCGCCGCCCTGGTGGAGCCGCGCCCGGGGTGTCGCCGGGGCGCGGGTCGTCACGGGCGGCGAGGCCACCCCGTCCGCGGTCCTGGCGCTGGCCGCCGCCGCGGCGGCGGGGCCGCGGTCGCCGGGGTGATCCACCGGCCCGATCGCGCGCAGCTCCTGTCCACCCGCGACGGACGCGTGCTCGAAGCCGTCGCGCGCGCCGTCCGCGAGGCGGGTGGACGCGCCCTGGTGGTGGGCGGCTGGGTCCGCGACGCGCTGCTGGGCCGCGCGTCCGGCGATCTCGACCTCGAGGTCCACGGCCTCGAGGCGGCGAAGCTCGGCGCGCTGCTCGAGGGCTTCGGCGACGTCGTCGAGGTGGGGCGGTCGTTCGGGGTGTTCCGCATCAAGGGCGTCGATGGGGACATCGCGCTGCCCCGCCGCGACAGCGGCGGGGACGCCGCGGCCCGGGCCGGCGGCGAGGCCCACATCGGCTTCGAGGCGGCGGCGCGGCGCCGGGACCTCACGATCAACGCCATGGGCTTCGATCCGCTCACCGGCGAGCTCCTCGATCCCCTGGGTGGGTTGCGCGATCTCGAGGCGGGAACCCTGCGCGCGGCCGACCCCGCGCGCTTCGGGGACGATCCCCTGCGCGGGCTGCGGGTCGCGCAGCTCGCCGCGCGGCTCGACCTCGAGCCCGAGCCCGGGCTGGTCGCCCTGTGCGCGGGGCTCGATCTCGCGGGCCTGCCGGGAGAGCGGCTGCTCGAGGAGTGGCGGAAGCTCGTGGCCGGAAGCCGGCGCCCGTCCCGCGGCATGGAGTTCCTGCGCCGCTCGGGGCTGGTGCGCTTCTCTCCCGAGGTCGAGGACCTGATCGCCGTTCCCCAGGACCCGACCTGGCATCCCGAGGGCGACGTCTGGGTGCACACGGCGATGGTGCTCGATGCCGCCGTCGCCCTGCGCACCGGGGAGCGCGCGGCGGACGAGGCCCTGGGCTTCGCCGCCCTGGCCCACGACTTCGGGAAGCCCGCCACCACGGTGCGCGAGCGGGGCAGACTGCGTTCGCCGGGGCACGACGTCGCGGGGGTGCCGCGCTGTCACGCGTTCCTGGAGCGGCTGCGCGCACCGAACGACCTGCGCGGTCGCGTGGCCACCCTGGTGCGCCACCACCTCGCGCCGGCCCTGCTGGTGGGACAGGAGGCCGGGGCGCGCGCCTACCGGCGACTGGCGCGCCGTCTGGCCGCGGGCGGCGTCGACGCCGCCCTGCTCGAGCGCGTGGCCCGGGCCGACCACCTGGGGCGCACCACCGACGAGGCGCGCGCCGGCGTCTTTCCGGCCGGCGACCGGTTCCTGGAGGAGGTGCGCGCGCTGGAGGTCGAGCGGCGGCCGACCCCGGACGTGGTGCGGGGGCGCCACCTGCTGGCCCTCGGCCTGCGTCCGGGGCCCGAGTTCGGGGCCCTGCTCGACGCCTGTCGCGACCACCAGGACGCGACCGGTGAGCGCGACGCCGGCGCCATCCTGCGCGCCGTGCTGGGCCCGCGAGACCATCGCTGACGCTCGTTCCCACCCCATCGATCGACCCCCCGCCGCTCGTCGGAGAGCGCCCGATCCGCGAGACCCGGGACGGCGCGCCCCTCCACCCCGCAAACGACCGCCCGCCGGCGCCCGCCGGGGAGCGCCGGGCGCCGGCCGGGTGCTACCCCTTCCTGCATGGCCTCCCGGGACGGCGTCCTCACCCCCATCGACCCCGAGCGCGCGCGCGCCCTGGTGCCGCGCTACGACCGGCCGGGGCCCCGCTACACCAGCTACCCCACCGCGCCGGTCTGGAGCGACGCGTTCGGGGCCGAGGACCACGCCCGCGCCCTGGCGCAGAGCCGGGCGGAGGCGCTGTCGGTCTACGTCCACATCCCGTTCTGCGAGAAGCTCTGCACCTACTGCGCCTGCAACCGGGTGATCTCCCGGGACCATTCGGTGGCGGCCCCCTACCTGGACGACCTCGGGCGGGAGGCCCGCGCCGTGGCGGCCGCGCTGGGCGACGAGAAGCCCTGCACCCAGCTGGCCATCGGCGGCGGGACGCCCACCTACCTCTCGCTCGCCGAGCTCGAGGAGCTGTGCGACATCGTGGACGGGTCGTTTCCGCCCGCTCCGGGGGCCGAGCGGAGCATCGAGGTGGACCCCCGGGTCACCAGCGGCGAGCAGCTGGCGGTGCTGGCCGAGCGCGGCTTCAACCGCATCAGCCTGGGCGTCCAGGACCTGTCGCCCGTGGTCCAGCGCGCCATCAACCGCATCCAGTCCCTCGAGCAGACCCGCGACATCACCGACGAGGCCCGGCGGCTGGGCTTCGGCTCGGTCAACTTCGACCTGATCTACGGCCTGCCCTATCAGACGCCCGCGTCGTTCGACGAGACCCTGGACGCGGTGCTGGCCGTGCGGCCCGACCGCATCGCCCTCTACAGCTACGCACACGTCACCTGGGTCTCGAAGCAGCAGCGCGGCTTCGAGCGCAAGGACCTGCCGGACGCCGCCTCGAAGCTCGAGATCTTCATCACCGCCATCCGGCGGCTGACCGAGGCCGGCTATCTGTTCCTGGGCATGGATCACTTCGCCCTGCCCGAAGACGAGCTGTCCCGGGCGGCGCGCGACGGCACCCTGGGCCGCAACTTCATGGGCTACACCACCCGGCGCGCCGACGACCTGGTGGGGCTCGGAGCCAGCGGCATCTCGGAGCTGTCCGACGCCTACGCCCAGAACGCGCGGACGCCCGAGGACTGGAGCCGGGGCCTCGGCGACTCGGGCCTGGCGACCCTGCGCGGCTGGTGGCTCGACGACGACGACCGCCGCCGCCGCTGGCTCATCGCCGAGCTCATGTGCGCCGGCCGGATCGATCCCGAGGGCTTCGCCGACCGCTTCGGCGAGCGCCTCGAAGACCGGGTGGGTGTGCTCGAGCCCCGGCTCGCGGAGTTCGCCCGCGACGGGCTGCTCGAGCCGGAGGGGGCCGGGTGGCGCGTGACGGCCCTGGGCCGCCTGTTCCTGCGGCCCATGGCCATGGTGTTCGACGCCCACCTGGAGGCGGCCCAGCCGGGCGGCGAGCGCGCGCCCCGCTACTCTCGCACGGTCTGAGCGTCGCCCGCCCGCGAAGGAGGAACGCGTGCTCCTGTGGCTGAAGGCCTTCCACCTGATCGCGATGGTCGCCTGGTTCGCGGGCCTCTTCTACATGTTCCGGCTGTTCGTGAACCGCGTGGAGCAGCAGGGCGACGAGGCGGTGAGCGCGGTGCTGCAGGGCATGGCCGAGCGCCTGTACCGCATCATCACCCAGCCGGCGATGGTGACGACCCTCGTGTTCGGGCTGTCCATGCTGGCGTGGCACCCTGGCTACCTCACCCTCCTCTGGGTGCAGCTCAAGCTCGTCCTGGTGGCGGGGCTCGTCGGCTACCACGTCTACGTGGGCCGCGTGCTCCGGCGCTTCGCTGCGGGCGACCTGTATCTCACGTCACGCCAGTGTCGCATCCGCAACGAGGTCCCCACGCTCTTCCTGGTCGGGATCGTGCTGCTGGCCGTCCTGCGGCCCACCCTGTCCTGAGCCGGGCGTCCCGGAGCGACGGGCCGGACTTCGCGCCATACTGACCGGGCCGCGCCGCGCCGGCCCGGGGCCCCCAGGAGAAGCCATGCCCGTCGAACACCTGACGCCCCAGGATTCGCCCGAACGGCTCGCCGCCGTTCTCGCAGAGGACGGCTGCGTGGTGGTGGACGGGCTCGCGACGGAGTCCCAGCTCGAGCGCCTCGAAGCGGAGATGGAGCCCTTCATCGACGCCACGCCCACCGGTGTGGACGACTTCACGGGTCACAACACCCGCCGCACCGGCGCGCTCATCGCGCGCTCTGCTGCGGCCCGGGAGTTCGTGATGAACCCGCTGGTGCTCGGCACCGTCGGCGCGGTCCTCGAGGACGCCACCAGCTTCCAGCTCCATCTCACCCAGATCATCTCCATCGGCCCCGGCGAGCCGGTCCAGGCCATCCACCGGGACCAGTGGGCCTTCGACTTCTTCCCCTTTCCCAAGGGCTACGAAGTGCAGTGCAACAGCATCTGGGCCCTCAGCGACTTCAGCGAGGACAACGGCGCCACCCGCGTCGCTCCCGGGAGCAACCACTTCGAGGACAAGCGCCAGCTCGGCCTCGCGGACACCGAGCCCGCCGAGATGGAGCGCGGCTCCGTGCTGCTCTACACCGGCGCTCTCTACCACGGCGGCGGAGCCAACCGCAGCGACTCCCCCCGCATGGGGCTCAACATCACCTACGCGCGGTCGTGGCTCCGCCAGGAGGAGAATCAGTATCTGTCGGTGCCGCGCGAGGTGGCGCGCGAGCTGCCCGAGGATCTGCTGCGCCTCATGGGCTACGCCCGCGGCGCCTACGCGCTGGGCTACATCGACGATCTGCGCGACCCGATCGCGGCGCTCCGCCCCGAGGCCGCGCGCGAAGGCTTCGGCGAGCTCGCCCGCGCCCAACGCCAGCTCCGCACCTCCTGACACCCCCTCCAGCCCCGCGGCCGCTTCGCTGCACCTGCCAAGGCCGCTTCGCTCCTCCTGAGGTCCTCCGTTGCCCCGACCGGGGGAAGGGTTGCGACTCCGTCTCCCTCCCCTCCCTCCTTGCCGGGGCCGGCGGCCCCAGAGAACAAGACCCCTTCAATCGTCCACACCCCGGCCGCCCCGCGTTGCAGGAACGCTTCGGCCACCCGAGCGCCGTTCTCGCATCGGCGGTCGCTCCGCTGCCAACCCTTCCCCCGGTCTCGTGCTGGGCAGCCCATGGCAGAACCGATCCTTCGAGGCGGACCGGATCGGAGTCGTTGGCTGCCCGGCCCCGAGTCGGGGGAGCCGGGGGTTCCGCGCGCAGATTCCGCAGGCGCCGAGGCCAGCGCGAGGCAGTCCGGTTACCCCGGGATGCAACCCGGTCCGTTCGCCGAGGACTGACCGAGCACGGGGCCCCCTGCTCCCCCGACACGCCCAGAGGGCCGCATGCGAAGCGAAGCGGTGCGAGTCGGGTGGCGCGAGGCGGCGTGGCGCACGAGGGAGCGAAGCGGCACCGACGGAAAGGGGGGAGCTAGTGGGGGCGGAGGCGGAAGCGGATGGGCATGCGCTTGACGCCGCCCAGGAAGCTCGAGCGCATGCGCTCGACCGGACCCGCCAGCTCCACCTCGTCCATGCGCTGGCTGAGCTCGGCGAAGATCATCTTCAGCTCCAGGCGCGCCAGGTTCGCGCCCAGGCAGAAGTGCTCGCCGATGCCGAAGCCCAGGTGCGGATTGGGCCGGCGGTCGACGCGGAAGACGTCGGGGTCCTCGAACGCCTCCTCGTCGCGGTTGGCCGACGGGTAGAGCAGGCAGAGGGAGTCTCCGGCGCGCACCTTGGCCCCGTGGATCTCCACGTCCTCGCGGGCGGTGCGGCAGAACTGGATGACCGGAGCGGTCCAGCGGACGATCTCCTCCACGGCCGGGTCGAGGAGCTCCGGAGTCGCGCGCAGCTTCGCGAGCTCGCCCGGGTTCTCGACGAACGCGAGCAGCCCGCCGCTCGCGGCGTTCCGGGTGGTCTCGTTGCCCGCCACCACCAGCAGTGCGAAGTAGGACAGGAGCTCGAGAGGACGCATCGGCTCGCCGTCGATGCTGGAGCGGGCCAGGACGCTCACGATGTCGTCGCGCGGGGCCTCGCGGCGCTCGGCGGCCAGCTCGGCGAAGTACCGGAACAGCTCGTCCCGGGCGTTGCGCGCCACGTCCTCGCCCTGGCTGGCGAACTCGGGGTCGGCGGAGCCGACGATGTGGTTGGTCCAGCGGAACATGTCCTGCCAGTCCTCGCGCGGAACGCCGAGCATGTCCGCCAGCACCGAGAGCGTGAGCGGCGCGGCCAGGTCGGCCACGAAGTCCGCCTCGCGCCAGTCGCCGTCGCCTCCCATCTCGGCGAGCAGGTCGCGCGTGATGCGCTGGATCTCGGCGTGACGGCGCTGGATCGAGCGCGGCGTGAACCAGCTGCTCGCCGCCTTGCGATAGGTGGCGTGCTCGGGAGGGTCCATGTTGAGGAGCTGCCGCACGAACGTGCGCTCGCCCTCGACCGGGGCGCCCTCTTCGAAGATCGCCAGCCGCGGGGCGTTCAGGAAGCGGGTGGGTTGCTTCGAGAGCCACACGATGTCCGCCCGGCGCACCACCGACCAGAACCCGACGCCCCCCGGCAGGTCGAACCAGTGGATGGGGGACTCCCGGCGCAGGGTCTTCCAGGCGGCGTGGGGGTAGCCGTTGCGGGCGAAGGTGTCGGGGCCGATGACGTCGAGGGCGGTGAGCTCGCTGGCCGGCATGGACAGAGGATAGCCGGCCGGGCCGGTCCGGTGGCAACCCGCTCGGCGGGTCCAGCCGGCGCTTTACGCGCTGGAGCGACTCCTGCAGACTCGTCCCCGTGGACCCTTCGGAGCGCTACGGACTGGGTGGAAAGCTGGGCCTCGCCCTGGGCAGCGGCGCGGCCCGCGGCTGGGCCCACGTCGGCGCGCTGCGCGAGCTGGAGGTCCGCGGGATCCGCCCGGGGATCGTGGCCGGGAGCTCGGCCGGGGCCATCGTGGGCGCCTTCTGGGCCGCGGACCAGCTCGAGGAGCTCGAGCAGTGGGGGCGGACGCTCGACCGCCGGGCGGTGGTCGGGCTGCTCGACCTGTCGCTCCGCGGGGGCCTGATCCGGGCCCAGCGCCTCTTCGACGTCTTCCAGCGGCTGCTCGGCCACCTGCGCATCGAGGACCTGCCCCGGGACTTCGCCGCCGTGGCCACCGACATCGACACCGGACGCGAGATCTGGATCCGCGAGGGACCGCTGCTGAACGCGGTGCGCGCCTCGGTGGCGGTGCCCGGGCTGGTCACGCCGTTCCACTACCAGGGGCGCTGGCTGGTGGACGGTGGGCTGGTCAACGCGGTGCCCGTCTCGCTGTGTCGCGCGATGGGCGCCCACTCGGTGATCGCCGTGGACGTCAACACCACCCTGGTGGGCCGGCGCACCGACGGCCCGCGCAGCGCCGTGCGTCCGCCGCCGCCTCCGCGGTCGACCTCGGATCACGAGGTGAGCGAGGACGTGGAGGCGGTGGCCCGCACGCTGGGTGTCGCGGAGCGCATGGACGGCTGGCGCGCGGCCCTGGCGGGCATGCTGGGCGACCTGCGCGAGCGGGCGGCGAGCGGCGAGCGCCACGAGCCCGACGACCGCCCCTCGATCTACGAGGTCATGGTCTGCAGCCTGAACGTGATGCAGGCGCGCATCACCCGCAGCCGCATGGCCGGCGACCCGCCCGAGCTGCTGGTGGCGCCCCGACTCGCGGACTTCGCGCTCCTCGACTTCGACCGGGTGCCCGAGGCCATCGAAGAGGGCCGGCGAGCCGTGACCCAGGCGCTGGCCTCGGCGGCCCGGGCCCAGCCGGAGGTGGGCCCGGGCATCTGAGCCCGCTGCGAGCGGAGCCCTCCTGGACCCTAGACCTGCGCGACACCCACGTTGTGCACCTGCTGCGGGTTCGCCGGTCGGCCGGTGCCGCTCTCGTGCTCCTGGGGAACGTCCGGGATCAGCGTCACCTGGTGGTCCACGTCGACCTCCCGGAATCCCGCGGCGAGGAACCAGTGGCGAAAGCCCTCGCGATTCGGAACCCACCAGGCCCGCCGGCTGAAGGACGTGTAGGGCATGAACATGAGCGGCAGGCCCTGGTCGACCTGGGTGTTGACCACCTGGGTCGCCACGAGCTGGCCGCGGCACACCGCGCGGGCCGCCATCACCCCGCCGATGGGGTCCCGCAGGTGACCCAGGATCGCGCCCATGAAGACGAGATCGAACTGCTGGCCTTCGAGAATGCGCGGCAGATCGTAGACACGGCCGCTGTGGAACGGGATCGAATGGCCCAGGGACTCGCGCAGGATGAAGAAAGGCTCGTCGATCGGGTCGTGATAGACGGGGCGCCCCTCTTCGTCCAGACGATCGGGCCCGGACTTCTCCGATTCGAGGGCCGGGTACTCCCAGCGACCGTAGAAGTCGCGATCGCACGCACCGCGCGCGTCGAACGCGGTCACCTCGGCGCCGCGTTCGGCGAAGTAGCAGGAAAACCAGCCCGCACCGATGCCGACGTCCAGCACGCGAAGACCCGCGAGGTCCTTCGGAAACGGGAACTGCGAGATCGTGAGCCCGATGTCGTAGTCCCCTCGAAGGCAGCGCCCATCGTCGAAGTAGAAGCTGTGGTAGGAGCGCTCGAGGCCTTCGAGCCGCCGCATCATCTCGTCCGCGTTCGAGGACTCCGGGAGCGTGAAGGTATGACGCATGGCCGTGATCGTACGGCTCGCGGTCGCCATGCGGAAGCCCCGCCCGCCGCGGATACGCCGCGCCGGCCGCGATCGCGCAGGAGCATGCCGAGCCCCCGGCCCATGGCGGGGGCCTGCCGCACCCGAGGGCCGAGCGAGCGATCCGCTCCCAGGGCTTCCATCGCGCGCGGCGGTGCGGGTAGGATGTCCGGGATGACTCGGGCTGAGAGACCGTGGGGCCGGATGCTGCGCAGGCTGTTCGAGCGGGTGCCCCTGGAGACCGTGTTCGCGACCTTCTATCGGCTGAACTTCTGGTTCAACGCAGAGTCGCGATCCGGCCCGGGGTCGACGATGGCCATCACACGGGTGATCCGCGGCGAGCTGCCCCGGCTGGCCCGCGAGCTGGGCGTACGGCGGCTGCTCGACATTCCGTGCGGAGACTTCCACTGGATGAAGGAGGTCCCGCTCGAGCTCGACGCCTACATCGGAGCCGACGTCGTCGGTGGGATGGTCGAGGAGAACCAGCGCCGCTGGGGCGACGACGTGCACCGCTTCGCCCGGCTCGACGTCACCCGGGACGAGCTGCCCCGGGTCGATCTCGTCCTCTGCCGGGACTGCCTGGTCCACCTGCCGGAACGATCGGTCCTCGCGGCCATCGAGAACATCAAGCGCAGCGGCTCGACCCATCTCCTCACGACCACGTTTCCGCTGCTCGAGGAGAACAGCGACATCCCCGTCCCCGGCCTGTGGCGCATGATCAACCTGGAGCGGCCGCCCTACGACCTGCCGCCGCCCCTCGAGCTGATCGACGAAGGCAACACCTGGAAGCCGCACCTGTATCCGCAGAAGAGCCTGGGGCTCTGGCGGATCGCCGACCTCTGAGTCGGCGTCGGGGGAGGGAGCGTCCTGCCCGACCCCGGCGCCGCTGCTGGAATCTCGTTCAGGGGGCCGAAAGCTTCCGGTCCACGGCGCGGATCGGGCACTCTATGCACGGACCCCACGGATCCGTCTAGGATGGCGTCATGACCCCCGAGCAGCCTGCCGTAGCCACCAACCGGCCCCGCGGAGATCTCCGCTTCGTCATCATCGGCGCCGGGATGTCGGGCATCCTGAGCGCGATCAAGCTCGAAGAGGCCGGCTTCCGGGACTTCGAGATCTACGAGAAGGCGGACCGCCTGGGCGGCACCTGGCGCGAGAACACCTATCCGGGCATCGCCTGCGACGTGCCCTCCCACTTCTACAGCTACTCCTTCGCCCTCAACCCCGACTGGAGCCATCGCTTCTCGCCGGGCGAGGAGATCCAGGCCTACTTCGAGGAGGTGGCCCACCGCTACGGCGTGGACCGGCGCATCCGCTTCGGCACGGAGATCACCCGCTGCGCGTTCGAGGACGGACGCTGGCACCTGGAGGCCTCCGACGGCACCCGCGACGTCGCGGACTTCGTGATCGCCGCCACCGGCGTGCTGCACCACCCCGCCCATCCCGACTTCGAGGGGCTGGACGACTTCGAGGGGGCGGTCTTCCACAGCGCGCGCTGGGACCACGACATCGCGCTCGAGGGCCAGCGGGTGGGCGTCGTCGGCACCGGCTCGTCGGCCATCCA
Organism: Myxococcota bacterium; assembly: GCA_050618075.1. Lineage (GTDB taxonomy): Bacteria > Myxococcota_A > UBA9160 > UBA9160 > UBA4427 > JBNLVL01. The sequence continues at coordinate 344,973 of JBNLVL010000004.1, read as the reverse complement.
GATCGTCTCCGCCCTGGTCGACCGCGTGGGGGAGCTCAGGCTCTTCCAGCGCACGGCCCAGTGGATCACGCCCATCGAGAACCCGGCCTACAGCGACGACGAGAGGGCGGAGTTCCGCCAGCGTCCCGACGCCATGCAGGCCATCCGGGAGGAGACGGCCCGGGCCTTCACCGAGGGCTTCGCCAACGTCCTGGTCGATGCCACGTCCCCCGCCCTCCAGGCGATCCACGACCTGTGTCGGGCCAACCTCGAGAACAACGTGAAGGACCCGGTGCTGCGGGAGAAGCTGCGGCCCGACTACCGGGCGACCTGCAAGCGCCTGATCCTGTCCGCCGACTTCTACGACGCCATCCAGCGGCCCAACGCCCGGCTCGTGACCGAGGGCATCGAGCGCCTGGAGAAGACCGGGGTGCGCACCCGCGACGGAGCGCTCCACGAGCTGGACGTGCTGGTCCTCGCCACCGGCTTCCGGGTCGACCGCTTCGTGCGGCCGATGAAGGTGCAAGGCCGCGACGGAGTCGACCTCGACGACGTCTGGAAGCACGGACCCACGGCCTACCTGGCGCTCTCGGTGCCGGAGTTCCCCAACTTCTTCATGCTGAACGGGCCCAACGGACCGGTCGGGAACTTCTCGCTCATCGAGGTCGCCGAGCTCCAGGTCGCCTACATCCTGCAGCTGGCCCTTCAGATCCGGTCCGGGCGCTTCCGGGAGGCGAGCGCCTCGCGCGAGGCCGCCCTTCGCTTCGACGCCGAGCGCCGGGACGCGGCGAGCCGGACCATCTGGGCCAGCGGCTGCCGCAGCTGGTACCTCGACCACGACGGGGTTCCCACGGCCTGGCCCTGGACCTTCGACCGCTTCCGCGAGGAGATGGCCGCCCCGCGCCTCGAAGACTACGAGACGCGCTGACGAGGAGCTGCAATGAACGCCGAGCACTGCCTGGTCGAGCGCGAAGGCCCCGTGCTGATCGTCACGCTCAATCGGCCGGAGGCGAAGAACGCGCTGTCGAGCGGAATGCTGGCGGGCATGTACCGCGCCTGGCGGCGGCTCGACGACGACCCCGAGCTGCGCGTGGCCATCCTCACGGGTCGCGGCGACGTCTTCTGCGCCGGGGCCGACCTGAAGGCCATGGGCGGCGGCGAGAGGGACGAGGCGTTCCAGGAGCTGCTGGCGGAGGTGCCCGACCTCCACTGGCAGGCGCTGCTGCGGCACAACCGGCCGGGCAAGCCCATCATCGCGGCGGTCGAGGGCTTCGCGGTGGCCGGCGGAACCGAGATCCTCCAGGGCACCGACATCCGCGTGGCCGCCGAGGACGCCACCTTCGGCGTGACCGAGGCCCGGCGCGGCCTGTTCCCCCTCGGTGGCAGCAGCGTGCGGCTGCGCCGGCAGATCCCCTACACGCTCGCCGCGGAGATCCTGCTGACCGCGCGCCACGTGAGCGCCCGGGAAGCGCTCGCCTTCGGGCTCGTGGGCCGGCTGGTGCCGAAGGGTCAGGCGCTGGCCGAGGCGCGCCGGGTCGCCGAGCAGATCTGCGAGAACGGCCCGCTCTCGATCCGCGCGCTCATGAAGATGCTGCGCGAGGTCGACGAGAGCGTCCACGAGACCGACGCCCTGGCGAAGGAGCTCGAGATCGGCGGGCCGGTCTTCGCGTCCCAGGACGCCCGGGAGGGACCCCGTGCCTTTGCCGAGAAGCGCAAGCCCGTGTATCGCGGGGAGTAGCATGGGCCGGGGCCGGGCCGCGGAGATCCCCCGGATCGCCCGCTGCGAAACGCTCGCCCAGCGCAGCCACCGGTGGCGCCGGCCCCACCGCGTGGGCGGGAGGTGCCCATGCGCATCGGGGTGATGATCGGCACCCACAAGGATCGCCGGGGTCTCGACTCCCTGGTCGAGCAGGCCCGGGACCTCGACGCGCGGGGCTTCGCGACGGTCTGGCTTCCCCAGGTCTTCGGGCTCGACGCCGTCACCACCGCGGCGGTCCTCGGGCGCGAGACCGCGCGCATCGAGATCGGCACCGCCGTGGTGCCCACCCAGCCCCGACACCCGTCCGCCCTGGCCCAGCAGGCGCTGACCGCCGGGGTGGCCTGCGGCGGGCGTTTCACCCTGGGCATCGGCCTCTCGCACCCGGTGGTGATCGAGAGGATCCTCGGCCTGTCCTACGCGCGCCGCGCCGCCCACATGCGCGAGTACCTGGAGGTGCTCGGGCCGCTGCTGGGCGAGCGGAGCGTCCACCACGAAGGTGAGGAGTTCCGGGTCGACCTCGACCTCGAGCTGCCCGACGCCCGACCGGTGCCCGTGGTGGTCGCGGCCCTGGGCGAGCGGATGCTCGAGCTGGCCGGTCGCCTGGCCACGGGGACGATCCTGTGGATGACGGGGCCGCGCACCATCGAGAGCCACATCGCTCCCCGGGTGCGCGCCGCCGCCCGGGAGGCAGGCCGGCCCGAGCCGCGCATCGTGGCCGGCGTGAACATCGCCCTCACCACGAATCCCGCCCCGATCCTCGAGCGACTCGCGAAGAGGATGGGCATCTACCGCACGCTGCCCAGCTACCGCGCGATGCTGGAACGCGAGGGAGACGTCCATCCCGTGGACCTCGCGCTGATCGGCGACGAGGAGGTGCTCGACGCCGGACTCGCACGCCTGCAGGACGCGGGCGTCAGCGACTTCGAGACCGTGGTCGTGCACGGCGAGGAGGGCGCCGAGGAGCGCACCCTCGCCTACCTCGAGAGCCGCCTGTAGCCCAGGCGCGGAAAGGAGCGACTCATGAACTCCGACCCTTCCAGCACGGGCGCCGGCGCCGGTGAGGCGGCGGCCCGGGCCTACGCCGAGCTCGCCGCCACGCTCGGCGAGATCGAGGCGAAGTACATCGGGCCCGAGCGCGGCATGCACTCGCCCGAGGAGCGGGCGGCCGGCCGTTACCTGGTGGCCAACGCCCTGCAGCACGGCTTCCAGTGCTGGTTCGACGTGGACCCGGGAAGGCCGCTCTTCCAGCGCTGGCTCACCTCCACCAAGAAGCTCCTGGGCGACAACCCGGACGCCGTCTACTACGGCGCGGTCACCGACCCGGCGAGCACGTACCGGATTCGCGGCAACGTGCACGGCGCCTGCTACACGTCGTTCAGCGTGGAGGTCGGCGCCGAGGAGGGGCACCTCTCGAAGGGTGTGGTCTCCACGCTCAACGACACCGAGTTCGACGTGGCCGCCGACGGCAGCTACGAGATCGTCGCGGGCCCGGAGCCGCCGCCCGGCGCGCCGCGCAACTGGCTGCGCCTCGAGCCCGGCGCCGGCGGCATCACCACCCGCCACTACTGGGAGTGGGAGCGCAACGTCGCCGCCGACCCCACCTTCCACGTCCCCCTGTGGATCGAGCCCGTGGTGGACCCGGGTCCGGCGCCGCCCATGGACGACGCCGCCATCGCCGCGGGCATCCGCCGGGTCGTCAACTTCGTGCGCGGCGTGACCATCGACTTCCCCGAGCTGCCGCCCGAGGTGATGCCTGCCTGGGTCTCGAACGTGGTGAACGCGTTCGACAGCTCCGCCTACGACCAGGAAAACACCGAGATCGGCTACGCCGCCGTCGACAACGCCTACCTGCAGACCCGCTACGAGCTGGGCCCCGACCAGGCGCTGGTGATGCGCGGCCGCTTCCCGCGCTGCCGCTTCGCCAACGTGGTGGTCTGGAACCACCGCCTGCAGACGCCCCCCTACCGCCACCGGCGGGTCTCGCTCAACCGGAACCAGGTGAAGTACCGGGAGGACGGGAGCTTCGAGATCGTGGTCGCCCACCGCGACCCTGGCGTTCCGAACTGGATCGACGCGGCGGGGCTGCCCACGGGCATGATCTTCTGGCGCTTCCTGCTGCCCGAGGAGAACGTCCCGCCGGTGGAGACCGAGCGCGTCGACGTCGACTCCCTGGCGAAGCGCTAGGCGGCGGTCGCCATGGCCCGGGCGAAGAACCTCTCGGACTTCTACACCCGCCCCGACTGGGCGCGCCGCATCGTCCTCATGGGCGAGTCGGTGGGCGGCGCCGAGAGGCTGGTTCCCTTCGAGCCCGACGAGCTGGTGGAGACCGCCATCCGCTCGACCGGCGGGCTCGACGACTTCGGCGATGTCGACGGCGACTGGCACGGGCGCTTCCTGTCGCTGGTTCGCGAGCTCGAGGCCAGCGCGAGGCTCCACGCGCTCGGCCGGCTGATGACCCGCCAGGAGCTCCTGCGCGGGCTGCGCACGCGCCTGCTGCTGACCCGCGCCCGCCGCGAGCGCCCGGCCATCGCCCAGGAGAGGATCGAGGCGCCCATCGTCATCACCGGACCGCCGCGCTCGGGGACCTCCATCCTGTTCGAGCTGCTGGCCCTCGACCCGAACGCCCGCGCCCCGCTGGCCTGGGAGGGGATCCACCCCGTGCCCTTCGAGGGCGCCCCCGCGGCCCGATGCCGGGTGCTCGCCGAGTGCGAGCAGGAGTTCTGGGCCGACGTGCAGCCGGAGTTCGCGGCCATCCACGAGCTGCGCGCGGACCTTCCGGTGGAGTGCGTGACGCTCACCCTGCCGAGCTTCACCGGCGGACACTGGGCCATGATCGCCAGCATGCCCGACTGGGTCCCCGACTATCCGGCGTCGATGGCGTACCACCGCGCAGTGCTGCAGACGCTGCAGCACGGGGGACCGCCGCGAAGCTGGGTGCTGAAGACGCCGCTCTACCTGGTGTTCATCGACCTGTTGTTCGCCACCTACCCCGACGCCTGGGTGGTGCACACCCACCGCGACCCGCTGCGGACCGAGCCGTCGAGCCTCAGCACCCTGGCCACCGTGCGCTGGCAGCGCAGCGACCACGTGGAGCTGCCCGACGTGGACGGCGGCACCGGGCTCGGCGAGATGATGATCTGGCTGGCGAGCCGCCGGCAGGCGGGCGAGCTGCCCGACCGCATCGTCGACTCCCACTTCAGCGACCTGATGGCCGACCCCGTGGCCGCCGTGGAGAAGCTCTACGGCCGGATGGGGCGGCCCTTGCTCGGCGAGCACGCCGACGCCATCCGCCGCTACCTCGCCGAGAAGCCCCAGGGCAAGTTCGGCCGGCACAGGTACTCGGCCCAAGAATGGGGCTTCGATCCGGTGAAGCTGCGTGAGAAGATGCGGCCCTACACCGACCACTACGGCGTCGAGCTCGAGGCGATCGAAGGCTAGGGCGGCCCGCTCGTCGCATCGGCGGCGGCCGACCCGCAGCCCCGCGACCCGGGCGCGCTGCTGTATGTCGACGGTCATGGAGAACGAACCGATGCGGAGAGCTTCCACATGGACGGCACGGCAGACCGGGCTCGCGCTCCTTGGCGCGGCCATCGCCCTGGCCTGCACGCCTACGGCGGCGGGGTCGAACGACCGGGTCTCCGTGCCCGCGGGCGAGTTCTGGTTCGGCTGCAACGAAGAGGTCGATCCGGCCTGCGGCGACGACGAGAAGCCGGGTCGCAAGGTCCACGTGGACGCCTTCGAGATCGACCGCACCGAGGTGACGGTGGCCGAGTTCGCCGCCTGCGTGGACGCGGGTGCGTGCGACGGGTCGAAGGTGCGGACCAAGGGAAGGGGCGATCGGGACGACGGCGATGCGAAGGGCACCTGCAACTGGGGCAAGTCCGGCCGCGAGCAGCATCCCATCAACTGCGTCGACTGGCACCAGGCGAACGCCTACTGCACGTGGGCCGGCGGACGTCTCCCGACCGAGCGCGAGTGGGAGAAGGCCGCGAGAGGAGTCGACGGACGGCGCTTTCCGTGGGGCAACGAGCGCTACGCCGAGCCTCCGCGCCGCGCGAACATCAAGAACGTGCGCGAGGCCTGGGAGAAGCCGGACCGCTGGGAGGGCATCGACGCCTACGACGACGGCTACGAGGCCACCGCCCCCGTGGGCTCCTATCCGGAGGGTGCGTCTCCCTACGGTGCGCTCGACATGATGGGCAACGTCTGGGAGTGGACCTCCTCGAAGTGGGCCGGTGACAAGGGGGGGCCGGTCCTGCGCGGCGCGAGCTATGCGAACAGCCCCTTCCGGGCTCGGGCCTCGGAGCGGCACAGCGCCTACGCGATCCGCCGCATGGATGTCTTCGGCTTCCGCTGCGCCCGGAGCCCCTAAGAGGGGGCGAGGTCGACTCGAGGCGGGGTCGGGCCTCAGCGCGGCCGTAACAGCGACGGAACCTCAGGGACATCGCTCCGCGCGTGGCAGCCGCGGCACTGGCGATCGACCCGCGGGCGGGCCATGAAGTACGCGAAGGCGTCGCCGTCCACCTCGTGGACCGCGTGACACGCGACGCAGCGCGGCCCGTCGGCGGCGTCGTCGTGGGCAGCGCGGCCGTGGTAGGCCGCGAGCGTCCAGCCCGGCGCGGCGGAGCGGCGGAAGGTCGGGTGGCAGCGCCGGCAGGTGTCCGGCGACAGCGGAAACGGCATGCCGTGGGGCTCCTCGAAGCGGCCGAGCGCGTAGCGGACACCGTCGCGCGCGGCGAGGAGCTTCACCTGCAGCCGCTCGAGCGGCCCCGAGCCGGCGTGGCAGTCGATGCAGCGGAAGGCCGAGTCCTCGCGATCCTCCACCCAGCCGCGGCCGTGCACGCCCGCCAGGCTGATCGGGATGACACGGTCGAAGTCCTCCCGGACCTCCAGGTGGAGCGGGGTGCCGCCCGGCAGATGGCAGGCGTTGCAGAAGTCGTTGCGCTGCTCGAGGCGGTCGCTCGCCACCCAGGCGAGGGCCGCGAACGCGCCCAGCAGGCCCGCGGCCGCCGGCCATCTCCACCGCACCCGCGAGTGCCATCTCATGGACGCGGAGACTAGCGAGCCCCCGCGCCGCGCCACGCCGCGCCGCGCCGCGCAGGGCGGGGTCGGACCGGGCGCCCAGGCCCGACCCCGGGGCCGCGCGCGCTCGATCCGGCCGGCCGTCCGCGGTCCCGAGCTCTCGGGACTGCGGATTTCGTCGATCGGCGCGGCCCTGGGAGACTAAGATCGCGGTGATCCGGAGATGCGGTTCCAGCGGCTCCGTCCTCGGAGACCGGGCCGGGGAGGTCTCCCCATCCACGACCGGGACATCCACCACCAGACGACGAGCGGGCTCCCCCCGGAACCGGATGGGGGCCTGCGGGCGAGCGTCCGGGCTCCGGCCAGCGGCGCCCGGTCGCGGGGGGTTGGATGAGCGTGCCCCGCGCAGACTCGAAGGTCGGGACGAAGGCCATCGCGCGTCAGACCGTCCAGGCACTCGGCGAGCGCGCCCCGGCCGTCGAGCTCGATCCGCGCGCGACGGTCCGACCCGAAGCCTGGGCCGACGCGGAGACGGGTCGTCTCGATCGCTGGAAGCGGGACCTGGCCGCGCCGGATCCGGAGCGGTCCAGCCACGCCCTCCTGCTGGGCGACACCCTCGGTCAGGGCGGGATGGCGGTCGTGCGCGGCGCCGTCCAGCGCTCGCTCTCCCGGCCGGTGGCGGTGAAGACGCCGCGACCGGAGCACCGGGACAGCGAATCGGCGCGCCGACTGCTGCGAGAGGCCTGGGTCACCGGGGCCCTCGAGCACCCCAACGTCGTGCCGGTGCACGACCTGCAGCTCGACGCCGACGGCCAGCCGGTGATCGTGCTCAAGCGCATCGACGGGGTCGGCTGGCGCGAGCTGATGGCCGACCCCGGGCGCGCCCGGCTGTGGGCCGAGGGGGCCGAGCTCCTCGAGTGGCACCTCCGCGTGCTGATCCAGGTCTGCCGTGCACTCGAGCTCGCCCACAGTCGGGGCATCGTCCACCGCGATGTGAAGCCGGACAACGTCATGCTCGGGGAGTTCGGCGAGGTCTACGTCCTCGACTGGGGCATCGCGGTGAGCCTGTCCGACGATCTCGGGGGCCGTCTGCCCCGGGCCGCCGACGCTCGCGAGATGGCCGGGAGCCCCGCCTACATGGCCCCCGAGCTCCTGGGCAACCGGGCCGACGAGATCTCCGCGCGCACCGATGTGTACCTGCTCGGGGCGAGCCTCTACGAGCTCCTCACCGGCTCGCCTCCCCACCGCGGCGAAGACCTGCTGGAGACCATCGACAGCGTCGTGCGATCCTCCGTCGAGCTTCCGGAGGACGTGCCCGAAGAGCTCGCGTCGATCTGTCGTCGGGCGATGTTCCGCGAGCCCGCGGATCGCCAGGAGAGCGCGGCGCAGCTCCGCGTCGAGATCGAGACCTTCCTGCGCCATCGAACCTCGTCGATGCTGGCGGCCGAGACCGCCGGGCGGCTCGATGATCTCCGGTGCGAGGTGGCCGCGGCCGAGGAGGGCGACCCCGCCAGTCGGCGGGCCCGAGTCCACGCGCTCTTCGGCGCCTGCCGCTTCGGCTTCCTGCAGGCGCTGGCCACCTGGGACGAGAACCAGGAGGCCCGCACCGGACAGGAGCGCGCCCTCGAGGCGATGGTTCGCTTCGAGCTGTGCGACGACCACCTCGAGGCTGCGCGACTCCGGCTCGCCGAGATGGACTCCCCTCCCGAGGCGCTGCGGGCGCTCGTCTCCGAAGCCGGGCGCAGCCGCGACGTGGAGCTCCAGCGCATCGCCGCCCTCGAACGGCTCGGGCGCGACCTCGACCCCCTGGCGGCACAGCGCACCCGGCGCTGGATCGCAGCGGCCCTCGGTGCGGGGTTCATCGTCGCGTCGTCGATCGGCGTGGTGCGGGTGTACGCGCTCGGCCAGCAGCAGGAAGAATGGGAGCTCCTGGTGACGATCGGGGCCTTCGTCCTCGTGACGCTGCTGTTCGGCTGGATCGGACGCCGGGGCATCCGCCGGACCGCCATCAACCGCAGGGCGTTCGGGGCGTTCGTGTGGGGCCTCGGTGCGACCTTCGCATCCCACGCCGGGCTCCTGCACATGGGCGCGTCCATCGCCCTCTGCCACGCCGTCGACGCGCTCATCTTCGCGGCGATCGCCGCCCACTTCGCGGTCGTGGTGGACCGGCGCATGGTGGTGCCCGCCCTCGGCTACCTCGCCAGCTTCGTGTTCATCGTGATCTGGCCGGAGCTGCGCTATTGGCCGATGCCGCTGGCCCATCTCGTGATGACGCTCAGCGTCTGGCTGGCGTGGTCGGGGCCACTGGAGCCCGAGACCGGGTCCGCGGGCCTCTCCTCGCTCGACGAGCAGCCGCGCGCTACTCATTCCCGGCGCCGCGCCCGGAGCGGTCGCTGAGCACGGGGCGGATGTGAGCGAGAAGCCGGAAGCAACGGGAGCGCGGGCGCCGGCGGCGGCCACGCTCACCCGCGAAGAAAAGCGGGACGCCCGCCGGCACGAGATCCTCGAGGCGGCCGAGAGGGTGTTCGCCCGCTCCGGCTACTGGAACGCCACGACCGTGGACGTGGCCAAGGAGGTCGGCCTGACCCAGCCCGCCCTCTATCGCTACTTCGACTCCAAGCGGACGCTCTTCGTGGAGGCGCTGGTGCTTCGCGAATGGGAGGGCGTCGAGGCCTACGTGCGCGCCGTGCAGCATCCGGGCAGCGCCCTCGACCGGCTCCGAGCCCTCACCCGCTCCGCCCTGGAGCTGACCCTCGCGCATCCGGACATGGGGCGCCTCCGGGTGCAGGCCGCCGTGGTCGCGGCGGAGGACGAGGAGATTCGCGAACTCGTTCGCACGGCACGGCGCTCCCTGCGCTCGGCCTACGAGCGGCTGATCCGCCAGGGCCAGGAGGATGGCTCGGTGCGCTCGGACGCGGTGCCGGCCGCCGCCGCCGCCACCCTGGTCAGCATCGCCCACGACTGCGACGTGGGCCTGGTGTTGGGCGACGACGAGAGCGGAACGACCCAGGCCGCCGCGACCCTCGAGACCTACCTGGACTCCCTGAGCGCCAGCCCGGCCTGAACGCGCTCTCGCGGCCCCAGCAGCCATGCCTGCCCCCCTCGGGGGCCCATTCGACCCACCGGCTCGGTTCTCTCGAATCGGCCGATCCGTTCGATGTAACCATTTTGAGTGATTGATCACTCACTGTTTATCGACAAACTGTGAGTGATCAATCGATCACTCGAAATGGAGAACGCCATGTCTCATCGATCGATCTTCAGAGACTCCGGTTCCCTCCCGTTCATCCACCTCGTCCGCGCCCTGGCGGTGGCCCTGCTGGTCACCGCGATCGCCGCGGGCTGTCGGCCCAACGCCTCGTCGCGGGGCCAGTACGTCCCCGGCTCCAGCTGCGACGGCCGCATGGACTACGCCGACGAGATCCTGCTGTCGAACTTCCGCGTGGCGAGCGAGACGCCGCTCGGCGACGACCGGGTCGAGGTGGCCATCGAGTTCGATCTGGAGAACCTCGCCACCGGCCGCTTCTCCTCGGCGAGCGCCTTCAGCGACGCCTCGGGACTGGGACACGAGGTCGCCTATTCGGATCTCCTGGCCCAGCCCGTCGACCTGGGCGTGATCGAGCCCCACCAGCTGGCCACCGCGCCCAACCCCTGGGTGCTGCAGCTCGACGCCGGCGACGTCGCGCCCCTGCTGGCGGACCTGAACGCCGGCGCGATCCCGCTCGCCGTCCACGGCGCCGAGCAGACCTACCTGGAGCCCGGCGTCTCGCTCGTCTACTGGGAATCGGCCGAGGACCTCTACTGGGCCATCGCCGAAGACCTCGGGATGAACCCGCCGCTGGCGTCCCCGCCCTACGCGGACGCCCAGGAGTTCTCCTTCAACCTCGTCGCCTACGGCGACGGCCAGGAGTCGGTGCTCGACGACTTCGACGGCGGCGACCGGTTCTACATCCGCGCCGACCCCGACCACTACCAGCCGGTCAACCTCCCCGAGGCGCTGCACAACGTCCGCGTGGTCGACGTGATCAAGAGCGACGAGAGCGGTGACGACGACGGGGTCACCACCTGGGGCGTCACCGTGGCGCGCACCGTGCAGGACCCGCTCCTCGACCTGGTCGAGAACGGAAGCTTCTGCACCGGGGAGGAGGCCCACATCGACTGGCCCGTCCAGGCCTCGAGGCTCCACGAGATCGACGGGGTGGTCCAGGAGGACGGCGCCCGCGAAAGCTACGCCCAGCCGATCCGCTTCAACGGACTCACGGTCGGTGGCGGCGCCCTCACGTTGAGCGGCCAGCTCCAGGGCCACGTGCTGAAGCCGAGCCTCCAGCTGCGGCTGCGCGAGGGCACGCTGATGGCGAGCGTGGCCATCGAGAACGACCTCACCCTGACCGCCCGACTGAAGGCCGAGGTCGACTACAGCCTGCCCGAGACGTGGCCCCTCTACGACCTCTGCTTTCCGCTGCCCGACCTGGTAGCCGGCCCGGTGGCGATTCCCATGCACCTGCAGCTCGGTCACATGTTGAAGTTCGAGGGCAACGTCAGCGCCGGCGCGGTCGTCGGCTTCCAGAAGTCCGTCGAGAACGGATACACCCTCGGCTTCGATGGGCGGGAGACGGGCAGCGATCGCTTCTTCGCGGAGCCCCATGCCACCCCGCATCCCGTGCAGTTCACGCCGCCGGGCCTGCTCGACGACACGGCCGCCGATGCGCGGGTGGCGACCCGCATGCAGACGACCCTCCGCGTGGGCGGGGCCTACCCCTATTGCGACAGCGGGGCCGGCGCCTTCCTGGCCGCCTCGGCCTGGGGCGGCCTGGAGGTGGCGCCTCTCGAGCAGCCCTGGTGGCGGCTGGTCCACGGCGCCGAGGTGGAGGCCGGCGTCGAGCTCACGGTCTTCGGGCTGGACGTGTTCGAGCACTCGGGCCCGATTGCGGCGCTCCCCGGCGACGGAGGGGCCGAGGCCGCGGACGACACCGGCAGCGCCGAGCCCCGCAGCTCGGGCGAGGACCAGCGCTGGGCCGTGGCCATCGACGACATCGACGTGCCTTCGGGTTTCGAGAGCACGTCGGTCGGGAGGCTCTCGGACGGGACCGCCATCGTGGTGTCGCGAGAGAGCGTGACCGGCCGCAACCGCATGGTGGCGCTCGATCGCTTCGGCGCCTTCCAGTGGAGCGTGAAGTACCAGGACGGCTATCAGCCGAGCCAGGTGAAGATCCTCGACGGCGACACCATCCTGGTCGGGGGGACGCCCAGCTGGCTGGCCGCTCACGACGCCACCGGAAACCTGCTGTGGAGCGGCGAGTTCGAGGTGGGCGAGAGCGACGACATCTTCGCCCGCTGCACCCTGAAGGACTTCGTGGCCGTGCCCGACGGCGACGGCCAGCACGACGTGGTCGTGATCGGCCAGCTCGGCCGCTCGAACATCCGCATGAAGGACGGCTGCGCCTTCCGGGTGGAGTGGGGCGGCGCGAGCCTCGCCTGGGCGCGGACCCTGGTGGACGACGGCGTGCAGGACCTGGCCGGAGCGGTGCTGACCCGCGACGGCGACATCGCCGTGGTCGGTCGGACCGAGACCGGTCCCGACGTATTCTCCCTGGACAACCCGCTGGTCCTGAAGCTCGACGCCGACGGCCACCTGCAGTGGGCGAAGAGCCTGCCGATGATCCAGCGGGGCGGCCGGTTCGGCGCCGTCGCCGAGGCCGAGGACGGCACCCTCTTCATGGTGGGCGAGGCGCCGCGCTCGACCCACACCGGGGCGGCGCTGGTGGCGCGGATCGCGTCGGACGGCGATGACCCGCTGGTCGCCTTCCACTTCCAGGACGAGGAGTGGGAGCTCGAGCTCGAGGCCGAGCAGGGCGACGCCTACACCGACACCGCGGCGGGACACACCTCCTGGGACCGGTTCCTCGACATCGCGCCGGTGACCGGCGGCTTCGTGGTGGTGGGCCACACCGGACTGCCCGACAACCCCTACGAGGACGACGGTCACGCCGCCTGGGCGCTGAAGATCAACGGCCGGCTCGGCACCGAGTGGTTCACGGTCTTCGACGGGGTGGACGCCGAGCAGTTCGACGGCATCGCCGTCGACGACGAGGGCATGCTGGTGAGCGGCTGGAGCGACTCGTTCGACGCGCTGGGCGACGAGCGGCACCTCTGGGTGAGCCGATTCGGCTTCAGCGGCCGCTTCGATGACCTCGACCCCTACGCCGTCACCAGCCGCTACATCGAGACCGGAACCCGGGACGGCAGCAACGATCCGGACGTCACCCCGGTCGGCGTGCCGTCGATGGACGCGCCCCTCGTGGTCGAGGACGCGACCCTGGCCGACGCGCTCGAGATCGCGAGTCTACTGGACACGCCCTCGCGGCTGTGTGTCACGCGGCTCACCGAGAGCGGACACGACAGCACGGCCGACGACTGCGGCCCCTGAAGCGTTCCGCGCTGCGCGCAGACGAACGGCCCGGAGTCGCACCGACGCGGCTCCGGGCCGCGGCGCTCATCGATCGGCGCCGTAGCCCAGCTGGTGCAGGAGCTCGACCTCCTGGGGCGTCAGCTCCGGCAGGGCCTCGGCGCTCTTCTCGGTGGCCATGTGGACCCGGAGTCTCTCGAGGAGCCGGCGCGCTCGCTCGGGGTCTTCGGCGGACAGGTCGTTCTTCTCGCCGGCGTCCTCCGCCAGGTCGTACAGCTCGGACTCCTGCGAGACCCGGTCGTAGCAGAGCTTGTGTCGATCGAGTCGGATCATGCGCTTCATGTCCGGGACCTCGTTGGTGTCGTCCGCCTCCGAATAGAGGGCGCGCGCCTCGAGGGCTCCGCCGGACCACAGGGCGCTGAGGTCGAGCCCGTCCATCCCCGCGTGGGGCTGCAGCCCGGTCAGGCTCAGGATCGTGGGCACCAGGTCCACCAGGCTGACCGGCTCCTCCACGATCCGGCCGCGAGGCACGCCGGGTCCGCGCAGGATCAACGGGATGGCGATCAGCTCCTGATAGTGGGTGCGGCTGTGGAGCAGGGACCCGTGCTCGAGGAACTCCTCGCCGTGATCCGAGGTCAGGACGACGAGCGTATCGTCGGCCAGGTCCTTGTGGTCGAGGAAGGCCATCAGGCGCGCGATCTGATCGTCCAGCTGCCGGATCTCGGCGTCGTAGAGGTCCTTCAGGTGGCGCAGGTCTGCAGGAGGGAGCTGCACGCCCGCCGAGCGCAGGCCGATGAGCTGTCGCGTCGAGCCGTCGATCCGCCCCTCGTAGGGGCGCACGAACTTCGCGCGGTACTCGGGCTTCGGCGTGAGGTCCGTATGGACGTCGTAGTAGTGCAGGAAGAGGAAGAAGGGGCGTTCGCCCCGCCCCCGCAGCCAGTCCATGGCCCCGTCCGTGATCTCCTCGCCTCGGTTCACGATGGTGCGCTTCGGGCCCCGGTCGTTCGACCACTCCGAGAGCACCGCGAAGTGTGCGAAGCCCTGGTCCAGCCCGTAGCGTCTGGAGACGTAGTAGGCGTTGACGATGGCCATGCTGTCGTAGCCCGCGGCGCCCAGGCGCGTCGCCAGGGTGGGGACGTCGGCGCTCAACGCCTTGTTCCGATCCACGACGCCGTGTCGGCTCGGGTAGCGTCCGGTCAACATGCTCACGTGGGCGGGAAGCGTCCACGGGCTCGTGCTGGACGCGTCCCGGAAGAGCACCCCTTCCCGGGCGAGCGCGTCGATGGCGGGGGACGTCTCGCGCCCGTACCCGTAGCCGGAGAGGTGGTCGGGCCGCAGCGTGTCGATCGAGATCAGCAGGACATTCGGCACCGCGCTGCCCCGGCCGCCGCAGGCGGCGCCCGCCAGGGCGACGAGCAGAAGGGCCAGCGCGCGCTGGACGAAGAGCTGGAGACGCGTCATGGGGACTTCCTGCGAACGATGCCCGAGCGTGTGGGAGCGCGCCCGTCGCCCGGGGCAGGTGGTCCCGCCAGTGCGCGCGCCGTGGGCAGGGTGCTGGCGCCCCGCATTGGCGCCCCGGGCAGGACTCGAACCTGCGACCCGCTGCTTAGAAGATCCCCAAGACCCTAAGGAGTGACGCAGGGTTGCGCCAGCAGCGCGGCAGAGCGCGGCACACGGCGGCACCACGCGGTTCCGCGCGCGGCTCCACGGCCCTATGCGGCCCCTCGATCGCAGGGGGGCAGGGCCCCTCCCCCCGCCTCGGTCGTCGACAGTTCGACGCTCTCAGACCGGAGATCGGCCCAGGCCCCCGTGGGAAGAAGTTGCGAAATCCTGTCAGCCAACGTCGAAGCCGCAGCGTTTGTTCCGCGTACTGATCGGGTGATTTCCGAGCGGATCTGGCGCTCTAGCAGGACCGGGCCCCGACCGTGCACTGCACAGACCCAGCACCAACCGCAGATCCGAAGCCTTCGAGCGCGCGATGCCCGTGCAAACACCGCAAAACTCCGAAGCGTTGCGCCAGATCGAGATGCCGCACCTGCAGGCGCTGCCGACAGGCTTCCTACCAAGCCGGGTACAATTTCTGCGAAGTCCTGCAGATCCTCAGGAGGGGATGAAGCGAGGCATTATGAGTTGTACGGCTGCAGCCGCGCAATGACCAGCGATCGCCAGAAGTCGCGTGAGCAGTTCTGGGTTGAGAGATTCCGAGCCGAGTCCGGCCTGGACTTTCGCATCGATGATTCCCGCGAGAGGAAGGAACGACCCGACTTCCTCCTCAGATACGCCGGCCGAATCGTTGGGCTCGAGGTGACGGAGCTCCAGGTTGATCGGGGTCGAGGAGGTCAGTACGGCTCGGCCCTGCAGAAGGAACTCGGTCTACAGCAGGCCGTCGTCCGAAGAGCGCAAGAAATCTATTTCGGCCAAGGCCACGCCCCCATCAATGCACAGGTATATTTTCGAAGCGGGCCAGGCCTATCACTCGAACTCTTTGACCGGGCGTCGATTGCGGATGCACTAGCCATACTCCTGAGCGCCGTTTCAATTGAGCCCATGGATCAGCACCGGATCGACTCCCGCTCAGCTCAAGCGCCCCCCGCACCGATCAGCTTCGTTGTGGTACGAGGCATACCTGGCTCGATCACCCCGCGCTGGCAGCTCATTCCTCCAGGCTGGGCCAAGGTCTTTGCGCCCTCCGATGTTGAGTCAGTTCTCAGCGCGAAGAACGCGCTGTACACTGAGTACTCCGAGAATGCGGATGCGGTCTGGCTTCTCATCGTCGCCGACGGAAGCAAACCCCCCGGTATGTTCTCTGCGCCAGCCGAGCCATCGATCGACCTTCCGCACAGCTCATTCGACAAGACGTACCTCCTATGCGAGCCATCTCGCTTCATGATCGAATGGTCGGAATCGGGGCGAGGCAGCCGTATAGCAAGGCGCTGCAGCTGACCAGCTGACGCGGCGCTCCAAATGGGCGTTGGGTGGTATGCTGGGCACGTTGGCACTCAGGGCACCGTCGTCGGTTCGGCCGCCGGCAGCTGAGCGCCCAATCCGTTGCGAGCCCCTCGGGCAACATTGCGAGTGTGCGGCGAAGACGTTGCCGGCTGGGTCAAGCAGCTCCTTACTTGAACAGCTTCTTCAGGTCCTTCGTGAAGTCGTCGATCAACTCCTTTGCTTGAGCCTCGCCCCATTCTCGGCCCTTCCTCTGCACCACCCGCATCATCGAATCGTAGTCGTTCGTTCGCCCACAGTTGGCACACTCAAGCTGGTCCCCCGAGACGGGATCGTATCCTTCTTCTGGCAAGACGAACTCGACTGCGGAACAGAACAAACATTGCAGAGACAGCCGGGTGCTCTCCTCCATCACGAACCTCCCGCGAGCGCCGCGAGCCCCGTAGCACCAGCTCCGAGTACTGCACTCGTGAGGGGGTGCTTCAAGAAGCCCACGAGTAATGCCTTTGCGCTCTTTTTCTCCTCTTCCGACGCCTCTGTTGCGTCAATCTGCTGGATGAGCATCGTTAGAGCGTTCTCAATGTTCTGGACGTTCTGGTTCCCGACCTGCGTCGGTCCACTCGCGTTCAAAGTTCCTATGTGAATATCGCCCGAGCTCGCTTGCGGCGACGAAGTCGCGTGCTTCGCCGCCTCGACTGAGATCGCTCGCCCTTGACCTTCCTCCGTCAATTGGAGGTGCGAGTGTCTGCCGACGCCCTTGACTAGGCTCTTGAACAAACCTCGCGAGAGGCACACGTTCATCGCGGCCAATAGGTCCTCCGCTTTCACCTCAGGGTGCTGCTGGAGGAAGTTGACGAAATCCTCCTCGCCGTCGCCGAAGTTGAACATCGTGTTCGAAATCGTGGATCCGCCTGTCTCCAATTCCGTGTTGGAAAAGACAAGCACCTTGTCGACGAGTTTTTCCTTCATCGGCTTGTCCATAGTTCACGCACCTCCCATTCCGTTCGTGCCGCTCAAGGCTCAGAGGCACTATCGGACCGACTTCAATGGTACAGAAGCGGTGGAACCGGGCACGAGTAGCGCACGCGCTTTCGCGGAGCCCGGAGCGAACCGCCGCCCAACAAAGCGTTGCAGCGGACCAGCGACAGCTGGGTTCAATTGGCCCTGGTTGCCGTCTGACGGCATACTTCAGTGGCTGGGTCGGGGCTCAACGCTGCTGTTTCTGGCTGCTGAACTCCTAGTCCGCTAGGCGGCGTGAACGAGGCTATTTTGGTGGAGTCGGAAGTTGCGAAGACCATCGAGCTCTTGACCAACTTCAAGAGATCAATCGATCGATGGTTCAACGGTGAATACGCTCCCGAGGGGGATGCGGCCCTTCGTAGCTCGATCAACCGGATGACCCGGGCCGCCCAGGACGCTGTCCGCAGGGTTGGATGCCTCAAGCTGGTCAGCGCCGCTCCGCCGCCGGCCGTCGGCGGACCGATCCTCAAGAACGCAGACCCGTTTGACTTCATCTTCGAGTCTTACTTCGGACGATCGATGATTCCGATGCTCTCCGATATGGTCGAGCAGGCAATAGGAGTCTACGGAGATCCCTCCTACAAGCCCGCCAGCGAGCCTGATACCAGCGGGAGCGTCAGGTCCCTGGACATCTTCATAAGCCACAGCAGCGCCGATGCCAGTCTTGCGGAGCAGCTCATCCACCTTCTCCGCAACTCACTTCAGCTCTCATCCGAAGTTATTCGATGTACAAGCGTGGATGGCTATCGCCTTCCCGCCGGTGCCGACACAGACGATCATCTGCGTCGAGAAGTGCTTGAGGCGCCTGTCTTCATCGCACTCATTTCTGAAGAAAGCATCCGCTCTGCCTATGTGTTGTTCGAACTCGGCGCTCGCTGGGGAGCGAGAAGGCAGCTTATCCCTCTTCTAGCACCGGACGCGGGCCCAGAAGTGCTGCGGGGTCCGATCGCCAGCCTCAACGCTCTCCAGTGCGATAGTAGGGCACAGCTACAACAGCTTGTGCGCGACTGCGCGGCAACCCTCGGAGTCGAACCGGACACTCCCGACTCGTACGACTCATTCATTGCTCGGATCCTGGAGGGAGTATCCACAGTCGCGCTTGAGCAACCAGGACCTGATGACCCCCATGGTTCACTTCAGAATGCAGAGCGAATCATCATGGAGCACTGTGAATCCGAATGGCCCAATGACTACCGGATGCGGGAACACTGCGAAGACCAGCAGCGGCAGGCGCTTGCACAACTGCGTTCGGGCGTTCCCAACGACATTCCACCAGAGATCTTCAACCAGATCCGAGATAGGGCACAGCTTGAGTGGCCCACCGACTTCAGAATGCGCCTTTACGCGGAACGACAGCAGCTGCAGGCATATCGCGACCTGCAGAGACGGCGCCGGTGAGCAGCTACGCGGCCCAACGAGTTTCTGCAGCTGACCACCAACACGCCGCTCGAACTGAACTTGGTCGCTTCCCGGCACTGCGACAGGATTGCTGCACCGCTGGCGGTCAGCGTGTTGCCTTCAGCTGAGTGCCCAATCCGCTAGGCGGGGCTCAAAGACCACCACGATGCTAGTAGGAAACGCAAGCACTGATCGCCCGATCCACTGGATAGTCGACCGAGCTGGACCGGAGCTCACGCCTCTCCGTTCACTCCCAGGCTGGTCGTTGGTGCATCCGCTGGTTCAGATCTATCCACGGCTGGGGTCCGATCAGATCGCGACGCTCACCGACGAAACCGTATACGTTGCCTGCCAGACAATGTCGTTCATAGTGCCATCTGCGGATCACGTCGTCTTCAGGGAGGGAACGGAGGCGTTTCTTCGCTACCTCCGCGCCGAAACAAGGCAGGCGAGCCTACCAACCGAGGTCGCCCTCACCGGGTTCTCAGAAATCGAATCGCTTCCTCCACTGGCGAATCCCGGCGAAGAACGTGCTTGGGTGCTCCGTCCAGATATCCGGGACTCCGCGGCGACTCTCGGTTTGGTTTCGGAGGCAGAATTCGCTCTAGACTTCCAGATTCCAACCCATGTCTCGATGTTGCTCGATGCAATCGACGCTCTAGATCGGGGCGAGTATCGCGTGGCTGTTCTCTATGCCGCAATCTCCGTTGAAGTTCTTGCGAACTCACGCATTTCGGAAAACTTCGAGGAACTCCGAGCACGCGTTCCGGAACCCAAAAATATTCGATTGATCAAGACGCCCGACGCCTCGGAGCGATTCGATCCTGTATACAATCGGCTACGAGCAAGCGCTCGACGCAGCTTTCGGGGCCTCCACTACGAACTTGCGCTCTACGTGCTTGGGCGGTCGCTTTGCACTGACTCACCGGAACTCTACGTGGAGGCGAAAAGGCTCCACGAGACGCGGAATCAAATCGCGCACCGAGGCGCTGAGGATCCCTCAAGCAGCGTCTTCGCAACCGATGCGCCTGGTGCCACAGCGGCCGTGCACTGCGCGGTACGTGTCTTCTCGTGGTACGGCGAGCCGGGTTTCGCTCCAAAGGCTGGCGCCGTCTAGCGCTGCGGCGATACAACGGCCTGTGGCACCATGGGTCCATCAGCCGGGCATGGGCGGTCGCCAGAAAGCCGGCGGCCGCTGAATGCCCCGTCCGTTAGGCGGCGACGCGAGGTGGGTATGACCTCAAAATTCAATCGCCTACACACCGCAGCCGCGCTAGCTGCTGTTGTGCTTGCTGTAGTAGGCGAGGGCTGCGTGTTCTCAGCGCGCCGTACGGCTGACCGCATCAAGCCGCCTGTCGAGTCAATTCTAGTCCCCGCCTTCCGATGCAATGATGACCTGGTCGCAGAGGCGGTGCGTAATGTATTCATCGAAGTGCTGATTCAGCACACGAACGTCTCGGTTGTTCGCGAAGGACCCGCGGACCTGCAGCTTGAGGGAACAATCACCCTGAAGGAGGGCTCATCTGCTGCTGCGAAGTCTGGACCGCGCGCGACGACGGGGCGCTACGTCGCCGGCATAACCGTTGTGGCGAGCCGAGGAAGCGAAGTTCTCACTTCGGCGTCCTGGAGGCAGACTTCTTGGGAAGGGAGTGTTGTTCTCACCTGAAATCGTGGCGAAGAAGACAGCCACGTACCTCGTGCGAGCCCTTCGCGACAAGGGGCTCGAAGTACACTAACTCTGCTTGCCTCCTGGCTAGGTGCAGCGGCAGCCACCAAGCAGCGCGAACTCATCGCTCCGTGTTAGCCTTCTGGTGGCGGGCGCTTCGGACTCAGCGCTGACGGTCAGTGCTGCCTGACGTAGCTGAGCGCCCAGTCTGCTAGCCGGACGGGGCCTGCGGGAATACCAGCAACGATGTTCACGGAAATCCGCGCTCTGAGATTCAAGTCGTGGAGAGAGTTGCCAAAACTACGCCTCGCCCCGATCACGGGCTTGTTTGGTTCGAATAGCTCCGGCAAGACAAGCATCTTGCAGCTCATCTTGATGATGCAGCAGACGACGGAATCGACCGACCGTTCGCAGCCACTCAACCTTGGTGACGATAGAGACCATGTTCGCCTTGGATCGTTCATAGAGGTGCTGTTCGGTCATGAGCCGGAACCTCTAGAAATAGGCTTGACGTGGCGTCGTGAGTCCCCGCTCACAGTGGAGGACCCTGACACGCAGCAGGGAGTGCTGTTCTCGGCCGCCTCGATTCAGTTCGAAACGAGACTGTCGCTGGGCAGGGGGGGGGCGCCTGTAGTCGAGTACTTTCAGTACAAAGCAGACGAGAACTCTGTCCTAATGAAGCGTGCGAGCGGAAAGGACAACTATCAACTGCACGCCACCATCAATGGAGACGGCGGCTACCTCAAGCGAGCCAGAGGGCGAGCTTGGCCGCTGCCCCCACCGCATAAGTGCTACGGATTTCCGGATCAAACCTTCGCATACTTCCAGAATGCTAGTTTCGTTGCTGATCTTGAGCTTGAACTCGAGCAACAGTTCGGTCGGACCTACTATCTGGGGCCTCTCCGCGGCTACCCGAACCGGCAGTACACCTGGTCGGGTACTGAACCGCGAGACGTTGGCGATGCGGGCGCCAGGGCGATCGAAGCGATCCTTGCGTCGCGGTTTAGGGGAAGAACGAACTTCCGAAAACGCAACGCAATCGGGCGACCAACGAAGAAGATCACTGTTGAACAGCACGTAGCAGAATGGTTGCAGCAGTTGGGGCTCGTAAGTAGCTTCACGGTTGAACAGATTGCTGAAGACGCAGACATCTATCGCGTGTGGGTTCAACGGACGCCCGACGCCACCAAAGTACTGTTAACAGACGTGGGATTCGGCGTATCGCAAGTTCTGCCAGTATTGGTTCTCCTGGCGTACGTGCCGTCTGGCTCTACGGTGTTGCTGGAGCAGCCCGAAATCCACCTCCATCCAGCCGTGCAAGCTGGTCTGGCGGATGTCATCATCGAAGCGGCTGAGGTGAGGGGTGTTCAAGTCCTCATTGAAAGCCATAGTGAACACCTGCTTAGGCGATTGCAGAGGCGTGTATCGGAGGCGGCGGCCAGTGCAGACAGTATCGTCTTGTACTTCTGCGATGCGGATCTGGGTGAGTCGAGAGTCCGCGACCTCGATTTGAACCTATTTGGCGAGATTGAGAACTGGCCAAAGGATTTCTTCGGCGATCCCTTCGGTGAGACCGCGGCAATACGAAAGAACATCCTGAAGCGCAAGGCTGGGCTCGACTAGGTGAAAATCGCGGTTGTGGACACGAATGTCCTAGTTGCGGCGAACGGCAACACCACCCAAGCTGACGCGATTTGCGAGCTTCAGTGCATCGAGGAACTTGAAGCAATCAAGTCCTCTGGCACTGTTGCGCTTGATATGGCGGGGGAGATTCTCGAGGAATACTCAAGATACTGTGCTTGGTCGGGCTCTCCGGGTGTTGGTGATGAGTTCTTCAGGTGGGCCCACGACACAGCATATTCGAGCGGGATCCTGGTCGCGATAACACCGGATCCGCATCGTAGCTACGAGGAGTTCCCTGATGTGGAGGGGCTTGTTGGCTTCGATCGGAACGACCGGAAGTTCGTCGCGGTGGCGTCTGCCTGCGAAGGAGACGCCGAGGTAGTGAACGCACTCGACTCCGACTATTCGATCCATGCGAAAGAACTTAAGGAGGCTGGGATCTCGGTTCGGGAACTGTGCCCGCAATGCCTGCCACCGAAGGCACTACAGAGCCTAGACGCCGGCTAGCAAGGCTCGGAGCTGCCAACAGGCAGCTGGGCTCCCGACTCTGGTAGCATTTCGGCGCTGGGACTCTGTGAAATGACTTTGTCGATCAGCGCTGTCTGTTGGAGCTGAAGCCCACTCCGTTGAGCGTCGCCCGCAGAACCAAACATGGTCAATCGAAACCCACTCAAGTGCGATGCGTGCGGTACCCGGATCGTCACGCGTACTTCGATCGGTCACGGGGACTCGCAGGTCCACTCGTTCCCGTGCCCAACCTGCGGCGTAGGCATTACCTACAAGGTCATTCTCGACCAACAGAACTCCGGGATCGACTATGAATCTGGTCCGGAGAATGCGACTTGGGTCGGTTCAGTGGATGGAAGTGAGCCGGAAGTCACCTTCGATTCCGAGCTTCTGCTCCCAAATTACGCACTCTCCACGCCGGCCCTGACGCCGTTCATTGCGGCTGCGAGCTTTCTGCGGGATATCCCGACATTCCAGCGCCACGAGGCCGTGCGGCTCCACTGGCGCAAGCAGATCTGGCCCGAGACCAGTCGTCTGCCGGTTCACTTTCAGAACGAGAACTGGGATCTATTCGATGCCGAAGCAAAGAAGATCGGCCAGGAACCCGCGGAGGACTCGGCCGCCGCTCGCCTGGATCTGCTTCGTCACGTCTACGACCTACCATTCGGTTGGATGCTCTATCCGGACTCGGGACGTAAGAGCCGTGTCCAGCAACGGATCGCCTTGGCACGTGCGAAGGAGGGAGAGCTTGTTGCCCAATTGGCCTACGACTACCTGAAGTCCGGTCGCCTCGCCGAGCTATGGCGACAGCTTCAGCAATTCCACCAACAGTTTGTTCGCGACTTTCCCTACCTCAGCCCGGTCCTTCAAGCTCGAATCTACTGGCGCGATGCCGAACCCGATCTGACGCAATGCGTTGTGTGCGACAAGCGCTTCCCAGAACTGAAGCCGCTTTACATCGATGCGTTCGAGACCTTCGCGCGCCTTTCGGTCGTCGCGATTGGCTTCGAAGCGATCATTTTTCATGGAAGGCTCGCCATTCCGACAAGAAGACGATCGCTTGACCTCGCCGCCTTCGAGAAACTGCCCACGGCCAACAAGCCCAACCACCTCAAGAACTACCCGATCGACGACCTGTTCTCGCCCTACCTCGAAACGAGCCTCCGTAACGGGATCGGCCACAACGCTGCGCGCTACGATGCGGCCCTGGATGAGGTCGTTTGTATCCAGCAAGACGGAGGCAACCTTGCTGAGGAGAGAGTCCACTACACGGTCTTCTGCCATCGAGTACTGGAGGCTGCATCTGCGCTCTTCCATTCCGAGCCGTATTTCTTCGCGCTACTTGAGGAGATAGGTGGAAGGCTCGGGGCGGCGCCCAACAAGGCGCTGCAGGTGATCGGCTGATGCGGCGCCCTATGTGGGGTTTGCGTGGTATCTTGTGGGAGTTCGTGACCGGCTCTTTCAAGAGGCGAGCGGAGCACCAGCATGGACATCGCCCGTCAGCTTTCTGTCATTGCGAGCTCCGAGCGCATCGGTCCGCGAATGAAGCTCGCAGTGGCTCTCGCGACTTCGGGCCTTTCGCTTCGTCGGTCAGCCGCTCTGGTCGGCTTCAGGGACCACAATGAGCTGGCGCGACTTCTCAAGCGACACGGCCTCGGAGAGGCTCACCGCTTGCGCCAGGCTGAGGTCAGGCGCGGACAGCCGTTCCTCTGGGAGCTCGACGTTCGAGAGAGATTGCGAGAATCGAGAGCTGCCGGCCCCTACATCCCAGATCCGGCCACTGAACGGTACGTTCGAATGGTCGATAGATGGTTTCGGACTCTCGACAGACTAGAGAGCCGGAGGGAGTCGCGCGCGTTGGGGTCCAGAGCATCCGTCTAGCGGCGAGGCCCCTACAGCATTCGTCCAACGCCGTTTGTCTCGCAAGCCAGGGCGACAGTCGAACGCTCTCTCTCGTGACCCACTATATTCGCTCCAGGGCCTAGGGACGTGCACCCCGAAGAGCTGGCTGCTCCGCCGGCCTGGCCCTTCTTCCTCCGGAGCGCCGCGAGGGAGCGCGCGGCTCATGGGAAAGAAGTCAACGGTCGATCCGGCCCTACTCGCCGTGGTGGGGCTCAAGGCGGGCCAAGGCGAGCCCGACACGCCCGAGCGTGCGGTCTTCTGGGATGTCGTTCGGGAACTCCTATCGACTCTCTATTTTGAGTGCGAGGACCGCAGGCGCGACGCCGTCGTAGAGCGATCGCTGGACTCTGTGGAGTCCTGGCTCGACGCCGCGAGAGGGTTCCCGAGTCTGGGAGCCCAGCAGAGCCAGCTTGAGAAGATCCGCCTCGTCCGTAGGGCGGCGACATCGCACGGGCGGTACGACTTCCGAGGCAAGAAGGAGGCCCGGGTGGGACCGGACGAGGTTTCGCTCTTCAGAGAGTACGAGACGGTCCGGAGCGAGTTGAAGCCGCATCTCAAGCAATCCAAGGGTGGAAGGAAGGGGCCCCTTCGGCACTGGCTGAAGGAGCGACTGCCGAAGTTGAACGCTTCGCAAGTCGTGACCGTCGAGACCGCGCCTCCAAGTGAGGCTGCGTACCTGGTGCTTCAGCATTCCCACGGGGTTGGGCTAGAGGCGGTCCGCAAGAAGATCGGGGTTGGAAGGAGGAAGGTGCGGCTCCTTCAGAGTGCGGTCGACACCCTCCAGAAAAGGGAGGGGTAGTTCCGAAGTTCCCCTCCCTATTTCCCGAGCGGATCGTTCCTACGCTGAGCCGCATGGAACTAGCCAGAACGGACGAGTTGGTCACGATCGGAGAAGCAGCCCGCCGAACGGGTCTGGGGCGGCGTCAGCTCCGTAGAGCGGTCTCCCGCGGTGAGGTCGCGGTCTACACGATTGGCGCGTGGCCCCGGGTTCGGTGGCGCGATGTCCTGGCCTGGATCGAGCGTCAGCGCGGGTGGGGCAGCGATGGCGCCTGAGAACATCGTTTCAATCAACGATGGGTGTGCGGGCAAGGACCGAGTCGAATCCGAGGAGGAGTACGCCCCTCCGGGCGATCCCCTGTTCACTCGCGTTGCCGCTGGGTCGTACGTCGTGGGCCTGATTTCGTGCCGAAAGCGCGTGCTCTATCGGTCCCCCCGGTGGCAGACGACCTGGCGGATCGTCGAGGGGCCCGAGGCCGGCAAGGAGCTCTTCTTCTTTATCCCCGCGCTTCCCAAGGGCGGTCGACCAAAGCCCGGGTACAAGATGTACGGCGTCTACTGCATTGCGACCGACCGCCGGCCACCCCGCGACCTCTGGCGCCGGAACCCGGAGAGCTTCCTCCGCGGGGCGTTGTTCGAGGCCCGAGTGGGGCAGATGAAGCAGGATTTCCAGGGGACCGAGATACCGGAGCCGGCACGATACTCCGTCATTCGAGTGCTCGTGCGGCGGGTCGACGGCTGCCCCAAGGAATGCGAGGTGCAGGCATGACTTCCCTCTTGCTTGCTGCAATCTCCTCTTCCTCAGTTTCCGTCTCGGTCTCTGCCTCGGCCTCGCTCTCAGGTGCTCATGGGGAAACCCGAGGCTCAGCGGGCGCTTTTCGAACAGATGTAGCCCTGGCCGAGGGCGTAATCGGCCGAAACGCAGGAATGTACGGAAGCACAGGTAGGGGGGTGGCGGCTCGACCGTCTGGGCCGCCTCCCCCTTGCTCATCGCTCAACCGATCGAGTATCCGCGCTGAGGCGCTCGGCGATGGCTGACCGCTCCTTCCACCTTGCCGATCGGCTGGCTCTGCGCCCCAGGGAGGCCGCCAAGGCACTCGGACTGAGCGAGCGCGCACTGAGGCAGCTCGCACCCGAGATCCCTCGCGTTCATCGCGGCGGATTGGTGCTCTACCCGGTGGCGGAGCTGAATGCGTGGCTCAGCCGCGAGGCCCGTGCCTCGGGAATCGAACTCGACTCAGCGGTCAAGGAGGAGCTCGATGCTCTATCAGGTGGAAGCTAGCTGCGGTTGCGGCTGCGCGACGCCGCGACCTTGCATCGGTCCGAGCAATAGAGGCGAGGGCGGAGGGCTTCGAAGGCTTCGGAACACACGACGCACTGGTACAGGCCCGGCGTGGGAGGTCGAAGCTCGATCGGCGTCGTTCGCAAACGCATGGCTCGATGTTACCCGAAGGGGTTGCACCCCCACAGGGCACGACCTAGGTTACCTAGAGAGGTAACAGCATGGCATCAAAGGTCAGATGGGATCGCGGCGCGTGGTGGGTTCACACCCACCACGCGGGCAGGCGTCGCAAGCGGCGCGTCGGACCGACGAAGGCCGACAAGCGACGGGCTGAGAAGATTGCGGAGAAGATCAACGCCGCCCTGGTCCTCGGCACCTTCTCGCCCGACGCGGATCGGCGCGAGGCGCTGCCCTTCGCCGCCTACGCGGAGAGCTGGCTGCAATCCGAGGTCGAGCTGCCGATCGATCGGAACGTCGCGGGCGCGCTCTCCCCGTCTACGGCCCTTCTCCACAAGCGCCACGTTCGCCGCTACCTCGTGCCCTTCATGGCCCAGGCCGACGTGCGCGAGATCCGCGTCTCCGACGTGCAGGCCCTGTACCAGCACCTGCTGTCCACCGGCCGTCCCAAGAGCGAGAGATCCCGAGAGATGGTGCTCGGGACGCTCCGGCGCATCTTTGCCTACGCCGAGGCCCACGAAATCGTCGGGCGCAACCCAGTGGAGGTGTGGAAGCGCAGCAGAGGGCGACGAAGACGCTCGGCAGCCCCGCCCCTCGATCCCGAGAACGTTCTCTCCTCTGAGGAGCTGGAGGCGCTCCTGACGGCGGTTCGCGGGCAGTCCCCAGGCTACCTGCCTCTGCTCCTGTTTCTGGCCGACACTGGAGCACGTTTGGGCGAGGCGTCTGCGCTGCGCTGGATCGACACGGATCTGGCTGGCGGAACGGCGCGGATCGCTCGGAGCTTCTCGGGGGGCCGCTACCTGAGCCCGACCAAGACGGGCCGAGAGCGCCGGGTCGAGCTGTCGCGCCGGGTCCGTGAGGCTCTGGGCGCGATCAAACCTGAGATCCACGGGGACGAAACCCTGGTCTTCCCCAACGAGGCAGGCGGCTTCCTCGACCCGCACAACTTCCGCGATCGGATCTTCCGGCGGGCCGTGCGGAAGGCGCTCGGGAAGGGTCGTCGGTTCACGCCTCACGGGCTCCGACACACGTTCGCGAGTCTGCATCTGGCTCGGGGCACGAACCTCAAGTGGATCCAGGCTCAGGGCGGCTGGGCGAGTGCCAAGGTGCTCCTCGACACGTACGGGCACTACCTCCCGACGGAGACGACGGGCTACGCCGACGCGCTCTCCGACGCACCCAAACGGCCCTATACGGCCCCTGTGAAAAGACGGGTTCGGCGCGGCGAGCGCAAGTCACCGGGATCATTGGCGCCCCGGGCAGGACTCGAACCTGCGACCCGCTGCTTAGAAGGCAGCCGCTCTATCCAGCTGAGCTACCGGGGCCCGGCGGCAGGGTAGCAGGGCTCCCGAGAGGGCCCCTGGGCGGTCCCCGGGCGGGTTTGACACCCTCCTGGCGTGCGTATAGTTTCCCGCGTCTCCTGCGGTGGGCGTAGCTCAGTTGGTTAGAGCGCCAGATTGTGGTTCTGGAAGTCGGGGGTTCGAATCCCCTCGTCCACCCCACCCATCCTTCGGCCGGTCGGCGCCCAGGCGCGGCCGGCCGTCCTCGTTCGGGGGTCCGCCATGGCTTCCAAGGGCCGAGACAAGCACCAGGCGCGGCTGGCCGAGGTGGCCGGCTTCGGCAAGGAGCTGGCCCGGCGCGCCCGCAGCCGCTGCGAGCTGTGCGAGGGGCGCGAGGGCGTCCGCACCCACGACACCCAGCCCGAGGCGGCCCCGTCCCTCGACACGCTGGTCCTGCTCTGCGAGCGCTGTCGCGCGTGGCTGGGCGGCGAGGCCCAGGACCCGCGCACCCTGCGCTTCCTCGAGACCGCGGTCTGGAGCGAGGTGCCGGTGGTGATGAGCCTGGCCCGCGATCTCCTGGCCCGGGTCGACGCCGACTGGGCGCGAGACACCCTCGAGATGCTGGGCTGAGCCGGGGAGCGTCCGGGTGGCGTGCGCTCAGTCGAGCGCCACCACCTGCCCGATGCGCGCCGCCGTCACCAGCCGCTTGCGGGCGCCGTCGGGGGCGATGCAGTCGACGGCGCTCCCGTTGGAGACCAGCAGCGAGCCGTCGGAGGCCACGTCGAAGGCCAGGACGGCCTTCGCCAGCACCTCGGGCTCGCCGTCCGGACGGTGGCGCACCAGCTCGTAGCTGCGCGGCACCAGGTCCGGCGCGTCTTCGCCGCGGAGCCGCCCGCGGCGTTCCGCCTTGTGGGCCTCGATCAGGTTTCCCCAGACCACCATCCATTTGACGTCCGGGCCGTCCTGCTCGGGACCGCCGCTCGAGGTGAGCTTGCGGCCGGTGTACATGGCGGTGAACAGGTTGAGCCACTGGAAGAGCGCGTGGAGCAGGCGGAACGGCATGGCGAGGAAGTCGAGGAGCGCGTTCCAGTGGGAGGGCGCGGCGTCGCCCTGCCACGGGCGTCGCAGGGTGTAGAGCAGGCCGTCCGGGCCGATGCGCGGCGTGAGGTAGTCGAAGCGGGGGCTCTCGGCGCGGGTCAGGAGCTCACCGGTCTCGAGGTCGAGCTGCTCGACGGCGAAGGGGGCCAGCGCCACCGGCTCGCCGTTGGAGTCCCGGCCGATCCCCGCCGACTGGAAGACGAGGGTCCGCTCGCGCCCGGGCACCCAGCACGGCGCCTGGTCGAGCGAGTCGCCTTCGGTGACCTGGTCGAGCCCGGTGCCGTCGGCTTTCATGACGCCGATCTGCGTCGCGCCCTGGTCGGCTCGCACCGAGCAGGCGATCGCATCGGCGCTGGGATGCGCCGCCAGCTGGTCCACGCGTACGTGGTTGCTGTGGAACAGGCGGTCCTCTTCGGGGCCCTCACCCTCACCCTGACCCTCGCCGTCGTCGGGCTCCCGGGTGGGCACCGCGAAGACTCCGCTCACCTCGTCGGTGTCGAGCGCGTAGAGGAGCTCGCCGGGCCTGCGGCCCCGGCCCACGCCCACGATGGCCACGCGCAGGGCGTCGGCTTCCCCGGCGGCGCTGCCCCACAGCGAGCGGCCGCTCAGCAGGCCGTCGCGCTGGCCCTCGCGCTTCCAGGCGTGGCGCTGCGCGATGCGCTGGGCGCGGTCGCGGACGGCCTGGCCGAAGCGGCTCTCGACCCGGCGGACCACGCCCTCGCCCTCGCACACATAGAGTGCGTCGCCGGAGACGTAGGCGAATCGATGGCTGTGGGTGTCGGTCATGGTGTGCTCGATCACGTTTCCGGGACTCATCGGTGGATCGAGGGGTGCGGTTGAGCGGGCGCCGGTACGCGCGCGGGCACGGGGTGAGTCGGATCACCAACGCCGGGTGAGGCCACTCACAGGGTGGATCGGCGGCCCGGGCGATGAGTTCCGGGAGCGCGCGGAGTGCGCCGCCGGAGGCCGCCATGACACGATCCACCCATCGCGAGAACCGCGGTCTGCAGGGCCTGGCGGCCCTCGTTCTGGGCGGGGTGCTCCTCCTCGGCGGCGGGCCGGCGCAGGCGCGGGTGGAGACCGTGCGCTGGCAGCACCCCGAGCCGGCGAGCGTGGACCAGTTCAGGGTGTACGCGCGCCGCGCCGGCGAGAGCTACGGCGCCCCGGTGTACCAGGGCATCCCCTCTCGCATCGACGGCGTCTACGCGGTGGACCTCGAGGTGGCCGACGGCGACTCGGTGTACCTGGTGGCCAGCGCCGTGGCGAGCGGACTGGAGAGCGATCGCAGCAACGAGATCCTGCGCGAGCCGCCGGCTCCGGCGCCGCCTCCGCCCCCGCCTCCGGAGCCCGAGCCGGAACCGACTCCCGAGCCGGAGCCCACTCCGGAGCCGGAGCCCACTCCGGAGCCGACCCCCACTCCGGAGCCGACCCCCGAGCCCACGCCCGAGCCGCCTCCGGAGCCCGAGCCCGCACCGGAGCCGACGCCGGGGCCGACGCCCGAGCCCGAGCCCATGGACCTGACGCCGCGGGCCACGCCCTACCGGGTGAACTCGGGCGGCGCGACCCTGGTCGACTTCCGCGCCCATACCTGGGAGGCCGACTCGGCCCTGGGGCTGGTGGGCGCGATGCGCAGTCGCCGGGGCGCCATCTCCGACACTGCCCACTCCGACGTCCTCGCCAGCGTTCGCGAGACCGAGAAGGCCGACGGCTCGTCGCTCTTCGTGGTGGTGCCCGTGGCGGAGCCCCGTCTGCTGGTGCGCCTCCACTTCGCCGAGTTCGATCCGGCGTCGAAGGAGGTGGGCGCCCGGGTCTTCGACGTCCTGGTGGAGGGCGAGCCCGCCATCGATGACCTCGACGTCTACGCCGAGGTGGGCGCGAACCGGGCCCTGGTGCGAGATCTCGAGGCGGTGGTCGAGGACGGCTGGCTGACGATCGAGCTTCGCCCCGAGGCCGGACGCCCGATGATCTCCGGCCTCGAGCTGATCACGCCCGGCAGCGCCGACGATCCGGCCGAGGCGCCGAGCGCGCCGCCCGCGGCCCCGGGCTTCGAGAAGGCGCCTCTCCCCTGACCCGGGCGCCGCGCAACTGACCGACGGCGCTGGGGATTCCGCAGCCCGGCCAGGGCGGGGCGGTCGCGTCGACCGGCCCCCGCCCGGGGCTGGCATACTGGGGGCGTGCTCGTCGCCGTCTCTCGAAACGCAAGCCTCGCGCCGGGTGTCGAACCCATGTCGCACAGGCGTCGGGGGAGTGCCGGGAGGGAGTCCGCCAGGACCCGCCCGCGGCCGCCCGGGTCCGGTTCGAGGTGCGCCGCGTGAGCGCGCGGACCCCCGCGAGCCTCCCTCCGAAGCGTCGGGCCCCGGTGCCCGGTGCGGCCACGGACGGGAGGAGCGCGATGGCCCCCGCGAACGCGGATCGACGGCAACGCATCCCCAGCAACGACGCAGACGTGGACGCGCTCTGGAGAGACGGCGATCCCGCGGCGATGGAGCGCGCCCACGTGCGCTACCGCGCGCGGCTCGAGGCGGTGGCCTACCGCATCCTCAAGGACCACGCCGACGCCGAGGACGTGGTCCAGAAGATCTTCATGGCCCTGCGGCGCGCCAGCTTCCGCGGCCAGGCCAGCCTGTGGACCTACCTCTATCGCGCCGCCGTGAACGGCTCGGTCAACGTGCTGCGCTCGCGCCGCCGGCGCGAGTCGGCCCAGCGACAGCTCGTCGACTACCAGCGGCTCGCCCAGCCGCGCGGCGAGTTCGCCAGCCCCGAAGCCAAGGTGCTCGAGGGCGAGATCATGGCCTCGGTGGCCCAGGCGCTGCTGCACGTGAAGCCCCAGCACCGTCGGGTCCTCACCCTGCGCATCATGCACGGCCTGACAAACACCGAGATCGCCGAGCGCGAGGGCCTGCCGCTCGCCACGGTCGGCACCTGGCTGCGGCGCGGCCGCGAGGAGCTTCGCCGGGGGCTGGGTCCGCTCCTGAGAGACATGGATCGGAGCGAGCCATGAACCACTTGCGCGCGCGACGCCGACTGGCCGGCCTGCTGGACGACACGCTCCCCGACTCCGAGGCGCGGGAGGTGCGGAGCCACCTGCGCCGCTGCCGGCGCTGCCGGCGTCATCGGGCCGAGCTGGTGCTCTCGGCGAAGCTGGTCGAAGGACTGCCGCATACGGTGGCACCGCTCGCGTTCGATCCCGCGGCCCACGCGCGCCTGGCGCGCCTGGCCCTGTGGAGCGAGGAGCCTGGACCGCCCCTGCGGGAACGCTGGACGGCCCCGGCGCTGAGCCTGGCGGGGGTGGTGGTGGCGCTGACCCTGGCGTTCTCGGTGGACGCCTGGGCGCCCATGCTAGACCACACCGACACCTTCATCCTCGCCCAGGTGCCCCAGGAAACCCTAGTCATGCCGGTGGGTTGGCGCCCCGGCCGCTAGCACCGCCGGGCCTGCTTCCAAGAGGAACGGCGTTTTGATCCCACGGGGATCCCCGCTCTCGGGGGCTGAAAGGAAGGCGCTCGGCGCTAGAATGGGAAGGTCCCTTACGGACGAGGCCTTCCATGAACCGTATCCGCGCAGCACGACAAGCTCTCGGCTGGACCCAGCTCGAGCTCGCCCATCGGGCGAACGTGTCGCCGCGTACGATTCACGCCGTCGAGAAGGGGCGCGCCTGCCGGCAGGCGACCAAGCGCCGCATCCTCAACGCACTCAACGTTCCGTGGGAGCTGCGCGAGGAGTACTTCGCCTCCGCGCGCACCGTGCGTCGTGTGGCGGCGGTTCGCGAAGCCCGCACCGCGTAAGCGGTTTTTCCTCGAACTCGAGCGAGCGGTCAGGCCAGGGCGTCGCCCAGACGCGACTCGATCTCGTGTGCGCGCTCGAGGGCGGAGTCGACCGTGCGCGCCATGAACGACGTGAGCAGGCCGGCCGCCTCGTCGGCGTCGCCCGCCAGCACCGCGCGGCGCGCCTCGCGCTCGAGGGCCTCGCGGTCGTGCTCGATCTTCTCCTCGAGGATCGCCCAGCCTTCGCGGATGATCGGCAGCGCCGCGTCGAAGTCGCGTGACGCCGTGCGCCGTAGCCGCTCGAACACCCACCAGGCCGACTCGTCTCCGGGGCTCTCGGACTCCCCGCCCCGCGCCAGGCACGCGGGAATCACGCCCTCGATGTAGAGCGGCAGGAAGATGCCGGTGCAGGCGGTCCCGAAGCTCACCCAGGTCGGCCAGGGCGCGGTGCGATCGGTGGGCAGCGGCGCCACCATGCTCGCGGTGGTCGTGCCCACGGGCTCGCTGTGCATGCACAGCGTGTAGTAGGCGAGGTCGTCGGAGGTGAGGCCGCGGGGCGGCGCCAGGCCGCCTCCGTGATCGCGCAGCACCCGCTGGATGGACGCCACGTCGTGGCTCGTCTCGGCCTCCATCAGCGCCGTCGAGCGCCGCAGCCGGCCCTCGGAGATGCGGCCGGGCACGTGGGGGTTGCGGTAGGCGGCCGCCAGGTCGAGGCGGGTCTCGCTCTGCCACCAGCCCTCGGCGCGGGCAAACGAATCCAGGTCGCGGGAGCCGATCTGCCAGCCGGCGCCCAGGGTGATGTGGTTCGTGAGGGAGCCCACCTCCACGCGCCGGGCCGCCCAGCGCCGGTTGGAGGTCTCCATCACCCACGCCTGCTGGGGGTCGGCGATCATGAAGCTGTTGTGGTAGCCCGCGCCGTCCGGCGCGATGGCTGCGCCGCCCTGGCCGAAGGTCTCGATCAGCCCGGCGACGACCTCGAGCGCCTCCCGGGCGTCGCGCCCGCGCTCGAGCCCCAGGCGCACCAGGTCCATGCCGATGAGGCCCGGCCTCTCCTCGATGGGCTCCTTCGAGAACACCGTCTGGTTGCCGATGGCGACGCCGTGCTCGTTGACCCCGTGCTCGAAGCCCCAGACCCACCAGGGCGAATGGCCCATGACGCGGTAGGTCTCGGCCACCTGGGGGATCTCGATGTGGGTGCAGCGGATGCGTCCACCCCGAGGGTGGAGCGCGGCCGGGAACTGCACGAAGGGCTGGCACTCGCCCTCCTTGCGGTCGCTGTTCTTGCCGAAGAGGGTGGCGCCCGAGGCGGTATGGGCCCCTGTGGCCACGACGGAGTCGCACATGAGGAGCCCAGAATACCGGAGATTCGCCGGGCGGTGCAGTGCCCCGCCCCCTCGGCTAGGTTTCCCCTCCCCCGCGCGCCGGTAGCTCAGCTGGATAGAGCATCAGGCTTCGAACCTGAGGGTCGGGGGTTCGAATCCCTCCCGGCGTGCCATTTCCCAAGCGGTCCATTCCGGACACATGGTTTACAGATCGTTCCGGGGACATGGTTGAGACTGCGACGGGTTGATGCCGTGCGCCCCACTCTCACCCAGACGTCACCGCTCCCAGGATCGCTCGCCAACGCCGGCCCACGACACGAGGCTCGCCTCGGATCGGCGCTGCCCTCGATCTCCACCATAGACCGCAACGACATCGCAAGGCATGGGCCCCGACTCGAGGTGCCCCTTCACGCGGATCGCCGACGCAAAGAGGCTGCTCGACGCCGTCTCGGCTGACTTCGCTTCCACCAGCTCCAACCGATCCGAGTGATCGACGACGACATCGACCTCGACACCATCCCGGTCGCGATAGAAAGACAGACCACGCGCCTCGCCCCGATTCGTCCGCCTCTTCAAGATCTCCGACACGACCCAGGACTCGAAGATCGCGCCACGCAGCGGATGCGATCGGAGCTGATTCGCCTCTCGGATCCCGAGCAGCCAACAGACGAGCCCCGAGTCGTAGAAGTGGAGCTTCGGCATCTTCACGAGACGCTTGCGGAGGTTCGAGTGGAAGGGTTGGAGTCGGAACGCGATGAAGCTGGTCTCGAGCACGCTGAGCCAGGCCTTCGCGGTGGGCTGTGTGATTCCGCAATCACCGGCGAGCGCCGAGTAGTTGAGGAGCTGTCCGGTTCGACCCGCACAGAGCTCGACGAAGCGCTGGAAAGTCGAGAGATCCCCGACGTTCGTGATCGTACGAACGTCCCGCTCCAGGTACGTCGCCACGTACGAAGCGAGCCAGTCGCTCGGGTCCAGCTGCTTGTCGAAGATCCGCGGGTAGCCACCCGAGCAAAGTGACTCATCGAGTGTCTTTGGATGACGCCTGAACCGCGTTACCTCCGTCCGCGAGAGCGGAAGGAGATTCAGGACGGCCGTGCGGCCTGCGAGCGACTGGTTGACGGACTCGAGGAGCGAGAGGTTCTGGGAGCCGGTCAGGATCCAGCGGCCTGGCGTCGGGTCGTCGTCGATGATCCCCTGGAGATAGGAGGGAAGGTCCGGCGCGCGCTGGACCTCGTCGATCACCGCACCCTTTGGGAACTGCGCGAGAAAGCCGCGCGGGTCGTCGATCGCAAAGCTGCGGACATCTGGGGCTTCGAGACTCACGTACTCGAGCTTCGGAAAGACCTTGCAGCAGAGGGTCGACTTTCCGCTCTGGCGTGGCCCGGTGAGAGTCACGGCCGGGAATTCGCGGGCGGCCCTTCGAAGGCGTGGGGTCAGATCGCGCTCGATCATCATCGCAGCAGATCATACCAACGAATCGGCTATTTCAAAATTTAATTTTTAAATAGCCGATTCGTTCGCTGTGACCATTTCGTGCCCGAATTCCCGCTCATTCCCGCGTACTCCCCCTCGAAAGCGCGTAACTATCTGGATTTCCTACGGGTCCGTTCAGGCTTCGAACCTGAGGGTCGGGGGTTCGAATCCCTCCCGGCGTGCCATTTCCCAAGCTGCTTGCGTGCTCCGACCCCCGCGTTCCTCGGACCCGGTACGGCTAGGGGATCCGCTGGTTCACGAAGAGCGCGATGCGCTCCATGGCCTGGGTCGATTCGGGGAAGGCGTCGCAGAGGCCGATGTAGCCGTGGACCATCTCGGCCGCGACGTCGACGATGACGCTCGCTCCTTCGCGGCGGGCGCGCTCGGCCAGTCGGGTCGAGTCGTCGCTGGTCGTGTCGATCTCGCCGACCGCCAGGTACATCGGGGGCAGGCCGGCGAGCGATGCGTGGAAGGGCGAGATGCCCGGATCCTTCAGGTCGCCCGTCGGGCCGGCGTAGTCGCGGAAGCGGGCGCGGATCCACTCGGCCTCGACGAAGGGGTCGCGACCGCGCGGGTTCACGGCGGCATCGCCGGTCTGCTCCGCATCGAGCCACGGCGTGAGGCCGACCATGCACGCCGGCAGGGGGCCGCCGGCGTCGCGCAGGGCGCACATGGCGGAGAGCGCCAGCCCTCCGCCGCAGGAGTCGCCGACCAGGGCCACCCGATCGGGAGCGATGCCCCGCGCGACCAGCGCGCGGAAGGCGCGCACGGTGTCGTCCATCGCCCGAGGGTGGGGCGCTTCGTCGGCCCAGGTCCACTGGAAGCAGACGACCTTCGCGCCGATCCTGCGCGACATGAACTCGCCGTACATGAGGTAGTGGTCGATCACGGTCGAGACGAAGGCGCCCCCGTGCACGTGGAGCACGATGCGGTCCGATGCGGCGTTGTCCGGCGTGTAGATCCACCGGGCCTCGAGGCCGTCGAGCGAGTCGGGCTCGACGATCGTGCCGGGCGGAGCGGAGGTGGGATGGATCGCGTGCATCTTCTCGCGAACCACGTCGACCGGGTCGTTCGCGTCGACGTCCTGACCGGGAATCTTCGACATGAGGGCGTCGTGCTGCTTGCTCGCCAAAGCGGGTCTCCTGGGTGCTCGCGCGCGAACGGGGCCTCCAGGCCGGGCGGCGAACCCCTCGCGCAGCCGGCCGAAGACCCTGAACGTTCAGACGACGATCGCGAGAACGGCCGCGACGATCGAGGGATCGACCTCGGCCGTTCCGTGGCCGGGGATGCTAGCCGGTGCCACAGGTGGATGTCGCCATCGGAGTCGAACGCCGCCGCAGGCTCGCGGCCCGGCATCGCAACCCCGCGTCACCTCTCGGGTTTGGATCGGGCTTCGAGCTCGGGGGCGGCGCGGCCGTCGCGCTCCGACCCGACGGGTGGGCTAGGCGATCCGACTTCTCCGGCCGAACGCCAGCTCGCGAGCGCCGTCCACGACCGCGCGCAGCGGGTCGGGCGTGGGCAGGACGGCCATCGCCAGCTCGCCGACGGCGCGGTCCAGCATGCCGCGCAGCAGGGTCCCCCCGCCCGTCAGGCAGACGCCCTGGTCGCGGACGTCTTCGGCCAGGTCGTCGGGGAGTTCGGCGAAGAACGCACCCACGTGGGCGAGAATGCGGTCGACGGTGGGGGCCAGCGCCGCGTGCAGCGCCTCGATCTCGAGCCCCGCGTGCACCGGCCCCTCGCCGCGACTCGGCTTGCCGATCACGTCGATGCTCGAGCGCGGGCTGCGTGCATCCGGCGCCACGCCGATCTCGCGCAGCACCCGCTCGCTCTCGCCGCGGGAGATGCGGATTCCGTGGCTCTCGTCGATGCGCACGCGCAGCGCGTCCCGCAGGTCGGCCACCGCGACGCGCAAAGCGCCGCTGGCCACGACCCGACCCTCACGAATCACCGCGCAGTCGGTCACGCCCTCGCCGATGTCGACGACCGCACACGGCGCTTCTCCGCCGCGCCCGGCGCCGATCGCCGCCGCCAGCGGCTCCGGCACCACGGAGACGCTGGCGGCGCCCCCTCGCCGCACGGCCTCGACCAGCGCCTCGCGCTCGTCCCCGGACGCATCGGTGGGGATGCACGCGAGCACGCGCGGCCGGCGCCAGCGGCGGCGGACCCGGCGCAGCAGGTCTCCGAGCACGTCCGCCGCGACGTCGGGGTCGACGATCACGCCTCCGCGCAGCGCCGCGCGCTCGCCGTTGCGCCGCCACGCGACCGACGGCCGCCACAGCGCTTCGTTGCGGGCGCGCGCGTGCAGGCGCGTCGCCGCCGTGCCCAGATCGATGGCCACGTCACTGGCCACGTCGATGGCCACGTCGCTCTGCATGGCGGTGTCGACCACCCTGGACCTCCCTCCGATGCGCTCGCCGCGGCCGCTCCCAAAGAGCAGCCCATGGGGTCGCGACGAGGCGCCCGATCGCGCCCGTGCGGAATCCGCCCGGTGAATCAAGCCGCGTGGGGCGGGCTTGTCAAGGCGCGGCCGGTGGCGCCCGGGCAGACGCGGTCGCAGCGCTGTGCCCGCCGCGGTCCGGACGGGACGCGTGGGGACGGCGGGCGCCCGGCTCCAGCGACCTCGCCCCGGCAACGGCGTCAGCGGCTATGATCCCGCGGCGAGCCACCAGACCCGCGTGTCCCGAACCCGCAGCGAGCCCGCGCGCTCGCTCGGCCCGCCGCGAGGAAGCCCGAACGACATGACCTCCAGGCGTGCGCTCCGGGTCCTCGGGTGGATCGCTGCCGGGTTCGTGCTCTTCGTCACAGCGCTCTTCGTCATCGGGCGAGGCTGGCTGGGCTCGCCGGTCGCGGCCGGCACACCGACCGGGGAGCGCCTGGCGTCTGCCCGGGTCGCCGATCGTGCCGAGCGGGTCCGTGCCGCCGCGGCGGCCATCGGCGCCCCGGACCCGGCGCAGATCCTGTTCGGCGACCTGCACGTGCACTCGGGCTTCTCCCTCGACGCACTCGCCGCCGGCGTATTCACGGGCGGCGAGCCCTACACCGTGGCCGACGCCTGCGACTTTGCGCGCTACTGCTCCGCCCTCGACTTCTGGTCGATCAACGACCACGCCATGAACCTGACACCGCGAAGGTGGCGCGAGACCATCGACAGCGTGCGCGAATGCAACGCCCGCGCTGCCGGCGACGGCGCGCCCGACCTCGTCTCCTTCCTCGGCTGGGAGTGGACACAGATGGGGACGCGTCCGGAGAACCACTTCGGCCACAAGAACGTGGTGCTGCGCGACCTCGACGACGACCACATCCCCACGCGACCCATCGCCGCCGACTCGCCGACGGGCAACCCCTTCAGCCTGCCCCCGGCCGTGGGGCTCGGGGCGCTCGCGCTGCTGCGCGGTCTGGGTCAGCCCTTCCTCGACGCGCCGGCCTCGTTCCGCGAGATGGCCGACGTGGAGCGCTGCCCGGACGGTGTGCCCGTGCGCGAGCTGCCCGCCGACTGCCGGGAGTGGGCCGCCACGCCGGCCGATCTCTTCGCGAAGCTCGACGACTGGGGCTTCGCCTCGATCGTGATCCCACACGGAACCACCTGGGGCAACTACACGCCGCCCGGTTCGAGCTTCAGTCGCCAGCTGCGCGGCGGCAACCACGACCCCGAGCGCCAGCGCCTGGTCGAGATCTTCTCCGGCCACGGGAGCGCCGAAGAGCACCGGTCCTACCGCGCCGCGCGAATCGAATCGCGCGACGGAGAGGAGGCGCCGGTCTGTCCCGAGCCGAGCGACGGGCATCTCCCGTCGTGCTGGCAGGCGGGCGAGATCATTCGCGGCCGCTGCCTCGCCGAGGGCGAGCCCGAGAGCGAGTGCGAGGTGCGCGCCCGCGAGGCCCGGCGCCACTTCGTCGAGGCGCCCGGCGGCGCGGGCCACCTCGCCGTGGGCGGCTACGACCCCGACGAGTGGCTCGACGCCGGCCAGTGCCGCGACTGCTTCCTGCCCGCCTTCAACCATCGGCCCGGCTCGTCGGTGCAGGCGATGCTCGCGGCGCGCGAGCCCACGACTCCCCAGCGCTTCCGCTTCGGCGTCATCGGCTCGAGCGACACACACACCGCGCGCGCCGGCTCGGGGTACAAGGAGGTGGCACGGGTCGACATGACCGACGCGCGCCTGGCCGGGGTGAGGGTGCCGTTCGCGGGTCGCGGTCCAGCCGCCTCACGCGCTCGCGAAGTGAGCCTCGAGGGCGTCGGCCCGACCGTGCGCGGCGAGATCGAGCGCCTGGGCTCCTTCTTCTACACGGGTGGCCTCGCCGCCGTCCACGCCAGGGAGCGGAGCCGCGAGGCCATCTGGGAAGGGCTCGTGCGCCGCGAGGTGTACGGCACCAGCGGTCCGCGCATCCTCCTCTGGTTCGATCTGGTCGGCGCGGACGGCTCGGTCGTTGCACCCATGGGAGGCGTCCACGCGACCGACGAGACCCCGCGGTTCCGCGTGCGTGCGGTGGGCTCGTTCGAGCAGGAGCCCGGCTGCCCCGACTACGCGGTGCGCGGACTGGGCCCGGAACAGCTCGCGCGTCTGTGCCGCGGCGAGTGCCTGAACCCGAGCGACCGCCGCCGGCCGATCCGCCGCGTCGAGGTGGTGCGCATCCGGCCCCGTGCAGACGCCGGCGAGCCGCTCGACGCCCTGATCGAGGACCCCTGGCGCGTCCTGCCCTGTGACGGGCGCCCCGAAGGCTGCAGCGTGGAGTTCGACGACCCGGACTTCGGGCCGGGCCGACGGGACACGGTCTACTACGTCCGCGCGATCGAGGCCCCTGCGCCGACGATCGACGCCGGTGGCCTTCGATGCGACGTCGACGCGTCGGGCGCATGCACCGGGCCCCGTCCCTGCGACGGCGCCTCCGACGAGGACGACTGTCTCGGGGACGCCGAGCCGAGGGCCTGGTCCTCCCCGATCTTCGTCGACTGGCTGGATCGCTGAACGCGCCGATCCCCTCCACGGGCGTGAAGCAGCCGGGCACGCCGGGCCACGAAGCGGCGCGAGCCGAGCGCGCCTTCGCTACAGCGAGGCGACCCAGGCTTCGTTCGCATCCCAGAGGCGCGAAGCCACCTCGGCGTCGCGGGCGTCCTCGGAGGCGCGCGCGATTGCACAGTTGCGGTAGTAGTGGCCGCCCTCGACCCGGGGCCCCGTGGCGCACAGCAGCTGGGTCTGGGCGCCCTCGAGGGGCGTCATCAGGAAGAGCGCCTCGACGGGTGAGAGCACGTTGCGGAGAGACTCGATGAGCGGATGCCCGGCCAGGCCCGCGGTCGCCACGTTGGTGAAGACCTCGCCCGGGTGGAGACAATAGGCGTGCAGGCCCTGGGCGCCGTACCGGCGATGGAGCTCCATGGTGAAGTGGATCAGCCCGAGCTTGGACTGCCCATAGGCGTCCCACGAGCCGTAGGGTCGCGTCGGCTCGAAGAACTCGGCGTTGCGGCCCCGGCTGTGGAGCATCGACACCACGGTGACCACCCGCGCATCGCCGGTGCGCCGGGCGCTCTCCCGCAGCAGCGGCAGCAGCCGGCGGGTCAGGTGGGTCGTCCCGAGGTAGTTGGTTCGCCAGTGGACTTCGAAGCCGTCGTCCGAGAGGCGCGGCTCGCTCCAGCGCGAGAGCAGGTCCAGGTGGATGCCGGCGCAGTTGACCAGCACGTCCAGGGTCTCGCGGCTGGATCGCATCCACGACGCGAAGCGCTCGACCGATCCCGCATCGGCGAGGTCCAGGTCGTGGCCGGATACGCGACGCCCGGCGTCCTCGCCGGCGTCCGCCGCGAGCCGCGAGGCCAGGCGCTCCGAGCCCCGGCGGCGCGTCACGATGACCTCGGCTCCCCACTGGAGGAGGACACTCGCGGTCGCATGGCCGAGGGAATCCTCGGCGGCGCCGGTGACCAGGAAGCTGCGGCCGCTGAGGTCCTGCCGGGG
This sequence comes from Myxococcota bacterium, assembly GCA_050618075.1. Lineage (GTDB taxonomy): Bacteria > Myxococcota_A > UBA9160 > UBA9160 > UBA4427 > JBNLVL01. The sequence goes on along the minus strand of JBNLVL010000004.1, from coordinate 303,633 downwards.
GGCGGTGGGCTTGCGGGCCAGTCGCTGTCTGAGCTTCCGTGCCAGGTTCGTCGGAGCAGCCATGATGGGTCTCGCCATGCTCGTGGGCCACAACCGCCGGCACGCGTGGGGCCACCGGCGTCGGCCGGACCTCGACGCCCGATCGACGGATCCTCGAGGCAGCGCTGTGGCACTCTATTCGGGCCGATCGCTGATTGCAATCTCCCGTCCAGAGCCGCGACCCGACCACGGTGACACCATGACACCATCGGGACACACGCGACCATGGCCCATGATTCCCTCATCGACCGCAAGCCCCTGATCATCGATGCACCCATCGAGCGCGTCCGGGAGTTCATCAAGACCCCCGCTCGCATCGCGGACGACTATCCCGGCACGCGAGAGCCAGAAGCCGGCCCGGCTCCGGGCGGAGCGAGCGCGAACCCAGCCGGGAGCACCGCCGACGAGGACGCCGCGTCCACCGGTGGGACCGCGGGTGCACGGTTCGGACTCAAGTCTCGGCACGAGCCGCCGATCCAGTCCTCTGGCCCATCGCTCCGAAGCAGAGGGAGGACCGGTCGTGGATGCCGTCCTGTTCATCGGTCAGCTCGCCGCCATGCTCGCAATGTTCGTCGTGGGGCTGCGGCTGATCGCGCTCCATGCCCGCACCCGCGCCCGGCCCGAGCTCTACATCGGCACGTCGTTCCTCCTGACCGGCGCCATCCCCACTGCGGTCGACCAGGCGCTGCAGCACGGAATCGGGGCGGAGCCCGCCGTCTCGAATCTCCTCTATCTGCTCCTGGTCTGCACGGGATCGAGCCTCCTCTACCAGTTCACGCGCGTCGTGTTCCGCCCCACGAGCCGCCGGGCGGCGCTCCTCACCCACGGCGTGGCGCTCGTCTACGTCGTGTGTCTGGTGGGGCACGCCGCGACCGGGGGCTTCGCCGAGATGACCGACGGCGGCGCCTTCTACTCCGTCGGGCTCGCGTTCCGTTGCGGGGGGTTCGCGTGGAGCTCGTTCGAGGCGCTGCGCTACCAGCGTCTCCTCGCACGCCGGCTGCGTCTGGGACTGGCCGATCCGCTGCTCGTGAACCGCTTCGCGTTGTGGTCGGTGGCCGCCGCGGCCGCCTCGGTGTGCTACGGGAGCTGGATCATCGAGCTGATCCGCGGGGGCGGCGTGTTCCCCGAGCCGATCGCGGCCATGATGCTCCTGCAGACGGCCTGCGGGCTGCTGGCCGCAGGCACCATCTGGCTCGCGTTCTTCCCGCCTCGGGCCTATCAGGCGCGGCTGGCGCGAACGGCCGTCGCGAGCGACTCCTAGACCGGCCCACGCGGCGGGGCCTTCGGAGTCCTTCCGCCGCCGATCGCACCCGCGTCCCACCCACCGAGCCGGCCGAAGACGCGGGCCTCAACGCTCCGGTCGCCGGCGACCGGCGACGGCATAGCTCGCCTTCGTGAGCAGCGCGCTGGCCAGGCGGCGGGGCAGCAGTCGCGTCAGCAGGAAGGCGGCGGCCTTGTTCGAGCCGGCGATGCGGATCGGCGTCCTGCCGAGGGAGTCGAGAGCCTCGCGAACCACCGCCTCGGGCTCCATGACCAGAGCCCGGCTCGTCCCGCTCTGGGTGCGGGTGAACTGGGGAGTCCGCGTCGCTCCGGCGACCATCGAGAGGACGTCGACGCCACTCCCTTCCAGGTCCCGCGCCAGGCCCTCGCCGAGCACCGTGTCGAAGGCCTTCGTGGCGCCGTAGTGGGCGTTCAGGCCGCTTCCCACGAACCCGGCCACCGAAGACATGAGGATGATTCCCCCGCGGCGACGCTCCAGCATGGCGCGGCCCAGGTGGTGGGCGAGCAGGGTCGGACCCCGGCAGTTCACGTACAGCTGCTCGAGGTGGTCCTCGACGTCGGCTTCGAAGAAGTCGTGCTGCGTCGAGACACCGGCGTTGTAGACCAGGAGACCGATGTCGAGGTCGCGCGTCGTCGGAGCGATCCGCTCGACGAGGTCCGGTGCTGCGAGGTCGAGCGCCAGGGTCCTCACCTCGACGCCCTTCGCCCGGACTTCCTCGGCGGTCTCCTCGAGGCGGGCTTGCTGGCGCGCCACCGCCACGATGGACAAGCCCCGGTCGGCGAGCTGATGGGAATAGGCGCGACCGAGACCCTCGGACGCACCCGCGACGAACGCCCATGGCCCGTAGCGCTCGCGAAACGCGTCGGAAGCTCCGCTCAAGGAATCCTCCTCTCGTCACGCTTGCGCCGGCATCGGCTCCCCGGGAAGGCCTCACCGGAGTGGAGACCCGGCCGTGGCGGGAGCGCCCGGACCCGGCTCAGCGCTCCGCCTTGGCGACGATCGCCGCGAGCTCGTCGGCGACCAGGCGCGTCACCGGGAGCTGCGGACCCAGTCGCCACTCGCGCCAGGGAAGCCAGTCGTACCAGGCGGCGAGCTGGGTGTAGTTCAGAGTGGCGACGATCAGCTCCTCGCCGCGGCCCGCCTCGGCGAGGACGCGGCCGAAGCCGGGGAAGGCGGGGCCGCCGATCACGCTGTGGCCCGCCCAGGCGGAGTCCTCGCGCTGGCCCACGCGGTTCGCCGAGGCCGCGTAGACCAGGTTCTCCTGGGCCCGCACCAGCGTGGCGTGGCGGAGGTTCTCGCCGGCCCGCGGAAGATCGCCGCGGGCCGTGGGGTTGACCAGCAGCCGGGCGCCCTTCAGCGCCAGGACCCGCGACAGCTCGGGGTTGTTGTAGAAGTCGTAACAGATCTGGATGCCGATCGGACCCAGTCGCGTCTCGAACACCGGCAGCGAGGTTCCGGGGGTGAAGCGGTTGGTCTCGAGGGGGATCCCGAGGTGCAGCTTGCGGTACGTGCCGAGGAGCCCGTCGGGCGTGACCACGGCTGCGGCGTTGTACAGGATGTCCGGGTCGTCCGGGTCGCGCTCGGCGAAGCCGTAGATGACGTGGATGTCGAGCTCGCGGGCGACGGCCGCCACGGCGTCGGACGACGGACCGTCCGCCGGCTCCGCCCGGGCGAGGTGCAGGGCACACGGCCCGGGCTGGCCCTCGCACTCCTCGCACGGCGCCCAGGCGTGGAGCGCCAGCTCCGGGAAGACGACGAGGTCGCAGCCCTGGCGCGCCGCGTCGCGAACGAAGGCGAGCAGCTTCTCGAGGGTCGCGGGCGCGTCTTCGAGGACGCTCTCGAAGTTGACGCAGCCGAGGGTGACCTGGCTGGGGAGAGACGGGTCGTCGACGGTGTGCACCACGGGGCCTCCCGCCGAGGGTATAGCTCGCCTCGGTCGGCCGCTCCGCACCCATCAGGTGCTCGCCATCGGTGTCGGACCCGTGCAAGCCGGATCTCGCCTCCCGCCCTCGAACCGCCGCAGGCAGGCGATCCGCGACCTCATCCCGCCCCGTCGTCCGGGGCCGCCGGGTCGTCCGGGGCCGCCGGGTCGTCCGGGACCGCCCCGTCGTCTGGTACCGCCGGGTCGTCCGGGGCCGCCGGGTCGTCGGCTCCGGGCGCCGGCGCACGCAGCGATGCTCCCTCGTGGACCGGTGCGATCCAGTAGTGCATGTCCCTCCCGCCGAAGGCCTCGGTCAGGGCTCCGACCAGCGCCCGCGCGTGGCCCAGAGGGAGCTGGACCCAGATGGCGACGCGGGACTGCCTGCCTGCCACCCGTTCCGCCGGACTCAACCCGGCAACGTCCACGCCGTGCCCGGCGCAGGGCAGGATCGTGAAGCCCTCGATTCCGTTCTCGAGGAGCCAGTCGACCAGGCGGTCCTCGTTCTCGGGTGTCGCGATCAGCGTGAGCAGCGCCGGCTCGTTCATCCTTCACCTCCCGGGCGCCGTGCCCCCATCAGGGATCGATAGAGCAGCGGCAGCAGGACGAGGGTCAGAGCCGTCGAGGTCACCAGGCCTCCCACCACCACGATGGCGAGGGGGCGCTGGAGCTCGGCCCCGGGACCGGTGGCGACCAGCAGGGGCGCGAGTCCCAGGGCCGTGCTCGAGGCGGTCATCAGCACCGGGCGCAGCCGCCGGACCGTGCCCAGCCGGACCACGTCGTCCAGCGCCAGCCCCTCCGCGCGGAGCTGGTTGAAGGTGCTCATCAGCACCACACCGTTGAGGACCGCGATCCCCAGCAGAGCGATGAAGCCGATCGTCGCAGGGACGGAGAGGTACTCACCGGACACCCACAGGCCGAACACGCCGCCGACGAGGGCCAGGGGGATGTTCCCGAGCACGAGACCGGCCTGGGCGGTCGAGCGGAACGTCGAGAAGAGCAGCACGAAGATCAGCCCCAGGGAGATCGGCACCACCAGCGCGAGCCGGGCAGCCGCCCGCTGCTGGTTCTCGAACTGTCCGCCCCATTCGATCCGATAGCCCGGCGGCAGGGGGACGTCGGTCTCGATGCGCTGCCGCGCCTCGGCGACGAAGCCGACCAGGTCGCGGCCCCGGACGTTGGCGGTCACGACGGCGAGCCGCGACGCGCCCTCGCGGTTGATCTGGACGGGGCCGTCCACCCGTTCGAGCCGCGCGAGCTCGGCCAGGGGAATCGGCTCGCTGCGGCCGGTCGGGAGCTGGAGGTTCACGAAATCGGCCGGCGACTCCCGCAGGTCTCGGGAGCCGCGGATCATCACCGGGATGCGCCGGGAGCCCTCGAACACCGTGCCCGCCCGGATGCCCTCGAGACGAGCGCGCAGCCGGCGCTGGAGGTCCTCCACCGAAACGCCGAGTCGCCCTGCGGCGAAATGGTCGATCCCCACCCGAAGGTACGCGGCCCCATCCGCACGGCTGCGGAACACGTCCTCCGCCCCGGCGATCGAGCCGAGCGTCCGGGCGATCCCGGCCGCCGTCTGGTTCAGCTCGGAGAGGTCGGTGCCGTAGACCTTCACGGCGACGTCGCCGCGCACGCCGGTCAGCATCTCGGAGACCCGCATGTCGATCGGCTGGGTGAACCCGTAGGCGATGCCGGGAAACTCGTCGAGCACCGCGCGCATCCGGTCGAGCAGCTCGTCCCGCGTCTCGACACCCCACTCGTCGCGCGGGCGGAAGACGAGGAACGTGTCGGTCTGGTTGAGGCCCATGGGGTCCAGGCCGATCTCGTCGGAGCCGGTCCGCGCAACGATGCCCACGATCTCGTCCACGCCTTCGAGCAGTGCGCGCTGCACGCGCAGGTCCTGGTCGATCGAGGTGGCGAGGCTGATCGACGGCAGCTTCTCCAGCTGGACGATCACGTTGCCCTCGTCCATCGTCGGAAGGAAGATCTTCCCGATCCGCAGGTACATCCAGCCGCTGGCGACGAAGAGGATCGCGATGCCCACCAGGATCGGGCCGCGGTGCCTGAACGCTCGATCCAGCGTTCCCTCGAGCGCCGACTCGAGACGGCCCATGAAGCCCGGCGAGCCGGCGCCGCCCCGGGTCATCGCGAACGACGCCGCCACCGGGAGTACGGTGAGCGAGAGGACGAGCGCCGTCGCGAGGGCGAACACGATCGTCAGGGCGACCGGGATGAAGAGCTTTCCCTCGAGCCCTTCCAGGGCCAGGAGGGGGAGGAAGACGAGCACGATGATCACCGTGCCGGACATCACGGGTGTGGCCACCTCGCGGACTGCGCGGTGGATCACGTGCAGGCGGGGCAGGCGGCCGCCGGCCGCGTTGCCGAGGTGGGTCGCCACGTTCTCGACGACCACCACGGACGAGTCGACGAGCATTCCGATCGCGATGGCGAGCCCGCCCAGGCTCATCAGGTTGGCGGACAGGTCGAAGGCGCGCATCCACAGGAAGGTGCCGAGGACGCTCAGGGGCAGCGCCAGCGCGGTGACGACCGCGGCGCGTACGTCCGCGAGGAAGGCGAACAGCACGACCACGACGAGGACGACGGCCATGCCCAGGGCCTGCTGGACGCCCGACACCGCCCGCTGAACCAGCTCTCCGCGGTCGTAGAAGATCTCGAGGGAGACTCCCGGCGGCAGGCTCGGGGCGAGCTCCTCGATCTTCCGGCGTACGTTCCGCACGAGGTCTCGAGCGTTCGCACCCCGGAGCCCGAGCACCAGGGCCTCCACCGTCTCGGCCTCGCCGTTCCGGGTGACCGCGCCGTAGCGCGTGAGGGAGCCGATCCGGACGTCGGCGAGGTCCGAGAGGCGGACGGGCTCCACGGGGTGGCCGCGCACGACGATGCTGGCGAGGTCCTCGAGGCGGCGGACGCTGCCCTCGGAGCGGATCAGCAGCACCTCCTCGCCGTCGACGATGCGGCCGGCCCCGTCGTTCCCGTTGTTGCGCTCGATCGCCGCGCGCAGCTCCTGGAGGTCGACGCCCTGGGCCAGCATCGCCTCCGGTCGCGGGATCACTTCGAACGTCTGCACGTGGCCGCCCAGGGCGTTCACGTCGGCGACGCCTTCCACGGTTCGCAGCGCCGGCCGGATCACCCAGTCGAGGAGTGCCCGGCGCTCGCCCAGGTCCAGGTCACCGCCTTCGATGGTGAACATGAACATCTCGCCCAGGGGAGTCGTCATGGGCGCCACGCCGCCCTGGACTCCGGCCGGGAGGTCGCCCCAGATCCCCGCGAGCCGCTCTCCGACCTGCTGGCGCGCCCAGTAGACGTCCGTGCCGTCCTCGAAGTCGATCGTGATGTCGGCCAGGGCGTACTTGGTGACCGAGCGCAGCATCCGTTGGCGCGGGAGTCCGAGCACCTCGACCTCGATGGGCGCCGTGATGCGCGCCTCCACCTCTTCGGGGGTCATACCCGGCGCGCGAACGATGATCTTCACCTGCGTGGTGGAGACGTCGGGGAACGCATCCACGGGCGTGTCGCGCAGGGCCTGCCAGCCGGCGCCGACCAGGACCGCGGTCGCCAGCACGACGAAGGTCCTCTGGGTGAGGGCGAACTGAACGATGCGCGACAACATCAGTTCGGCCCGCCCAGGCTCAGCCAGTGGGCCTTCAGGGCGGCGGTGCCGCGTGTCACCAGCCGCTCGCCCGACGCGAGCGGGCCCGCGATGGTGGCGCGGCCTCGGGAGCCTGCGAGGACGTCGACGGGCACGGGTTCGTACCCGTCCGGCACGCTGCGAAACACGAAGGCCTGCTCGCCGATCCGGGACACGGCCGCGTTGGGAACCGCAAAGGCCGTGACCGCGGCGTCCTCGGTCTGCAGGACCACCCGGACGAACTGTCCCGGCCGCAGCGTCTCGAGACCGCTCTCGAGAAGGCCGCGCACGAGAACGCCCTGGTCGAGGGTGTGCACGCCGCGCCCCACGACGATCACCCGACCGGAGGCGTCGCGGTCGACGAGGGAGAAGCGGCTCCCGACCGCGACGCGTCGTGCGAGGTCGACGGGGACGTGGATCTCGACCTGGAGGGCGTCGAGCCGGCCGATCCGGTAGAGGGGCGAGCCGGCCTCGAGCCTTTCTCCGACGTGGGCCCACTGCTCCAGCACGAAGCCCTCGACCGGTGCGCGGATGGGAAGGGTGGGGTCGATGCGCCGGGACCGGGCCAGGGATTCGAGGGCGTCGTCGTCCATTCCGACGTGCCGAAGCGCCTGGCGGCGCTCCTCCACCAGGGAGTGCGCCTCGCGCTGGCGTGCCTGGGACTCGAGGGCCCGACGCCCGGCGACGATGCCTTCGTCGGCCAGCTGTCGCTCGCGCTCGAAGGTCGCGTCGGCGAGGTCGCGCTGGGACAGGGCGTCGAGGAACTCGCGCTGCAGGAGAACGAACCCCGGGCTCTCGAACTCCGCCAGGGTCTGACCCGCTGCGACCGGCTCCCCGGTCGCCACGGCGAGGGAGAGCACGACCCCGGCCGTGCGCGCCGACACGATGGACGACCGGTCGTTGGGGATGAGGACGTGGCCGGGCAGGGGAGGGCCCGACACGAGAGGCGTCGCCTCGATGGAGGTGACCTCGATGCCGAGCGCGTCGCGCTGGGCCGGTGTCACCTTCAGGGTCGGCTCGGCGCTCGCGCCGTGGCTCAGCGTGAGGAGCGCGATCGCGGCGACGAGGCCGGATGCTCGGAATTCATACCCGTTCATGGCACCACTCCCAGGGCCTGGTTGTACTGGGCGATCCGCATGCGTTGCAGGATCTCGGCTTCTCGCAGGGACTGCTGCGCGTCGATCGCCCTGGCGCGAGCGCGGACCAGCGTGGCGAGGTCGACCTCGCCCAGGGCGAATCCGCGCTCGGTCAGCTGCAGGTGGTCGTCCGCCATGCGCGCCCGTTGGCGGTCGGTCTCGATGCGATCCGCGACCAGCGACAGGGCATGCTCGGCGCGCATCCGCCGGCCTTCGAGGTCGATGGCCAGCCGTCCGGCGGTGCGCCGGGCTTCGGCCAGCCGGCGCTGTGCGCCGGCGAGGCCGGAGCTCACCGCGTCGCGTCGTCCCAGCGGAATCCGGATGCCGGCCACCAGGCGATGGCTGTAGTCGTTTCCGCGGTCGTCCCGTTCGTGCTGGCTGCCGATCGCGACGACCGGCCCGCTCCAGCGCGCCCGCTCCAGGCGCTCGACCTCGGCGCGGGCGACCGCCACGTCGGTCCGGGCGAGGATCAGCTCGGGGTGCCGTTCGAGATCGGTCTCCTGGGCGAGGGTCTCCCCCCAGCGCGCCGGTCTCCGGTCGAGCCCGGTCAGGAGCGTGTAGTCGGCCTGGGCGTGCCGGTGCTCTTCGAGCGCCTCGAGGTATCGGGTGCGCCGCTCCAGGCTCGCAGACAGCGCGAGCAGCCGATCGCGCTCGGCCAGCTCTCCCAGCTCGACCGCCCGGGCCACCCTCGCCGCGAGCGCCTCCTCGGCGTCGAGCTCCGACCGGGCCAGCTCGAGGCGATTGCGGGTGAGATCGAGTGCCGCGACGGCCGCTCGGACGCGGCCGGCCACCTCGAGCCGATGGGCCTCCGCCGCCTGGCCGGCCGCAGCGCCGGCGGCGTCGGCCTTGGCACGCCGGGGTGCGCGCTGCCCGGGCCACCAGAGCGGCAGCTCCAGCGCCGCATCCCACTGCCGGTAGCCATGGTCGCTGCCGACGGCGTCGGTGACGTGCGCCCCCACTAGGGAAGGGACGTCCGAGAGCCAGCGGCCGGCATCCCGGCGAAACGCCTCGGCCTCGACCCCGCGGGCCTCCACCACCAACCGGCCCGGCTCGCGGCTCGCGGCGATTCGCACGGCCTCGGCCAGGGAGAGCGAGGCGTCGACCGACAGATCGGCATGACCGTCGGTCGCGGCGGGGCTCTTCGGGTCGACTCCCGGGGAGTTGGCGCCGGCCGGCGCCGCCGGGCCGATCGCCAGTCCAAGGAGGACCATCAGGAGAATGGGGCGTAATCCGAACACGCCGGCCACTGTCGCCCGCGCCGCGCCCACGACCATCCGACATCCGCCCGAGGCGCGCCCCTCGACCCCGACCGCGACATCCGTCGGAGGCGCTGGAGCGCGGTCTTCCTCCGGGTCGGGTCGGTGGCAGGCCGGCGTGCGGGTCCCCGGACCGGCGCCGAGGCGCCCTGGCCACGGTGGCCCGGCCCCGAGGGAGGCATGGTCGGGTGGAAAAGCCACCGCGTGGGGCACGGTGGCACGATCGAGCCTGGAGAGCCACCGATCCGCGTGGCGCGCTCCTTGCGAACGCTCGGACCCCGCGCCCCGTCCGAACTCTGCGGCTCGCAGCCTCTATGGCGCCGACGAGAGCCACACCGGCGTCGACGTCTACGACCTCGGGGGCACGGCAGGCCTGTTGCCGGGGGCTGGACGGTCGCCAGCCCGAGCGCCGCTCCCAGCACACCCCCGTCGCCAGCGAGGTCATCGTCCAGTCCGACACGGCGGCTCGGGTCCTCGACCCATTTCCACCGCATTCTCGGGCACTTCGCCGGATGTCGGGGCGCTCGGCCAGCCGGACCTCCTGCGCCCGGCCGGCCGGATTCCGGATTCCTGAAGGGCTTTCTGCTCACACGACTGTGTTGGGATGTGAGACGATGGTGTGGGAGGACAGGCCCATGCGTTGCTCCGCTCGTCACCTCACCCTGTGGTCCGGGATCCTGTTCCTGGCGGCGATGCCAGCGGGTCTCTCGAAGGCGGCGCCGGTCTACTGGAACGTCTTCAACATCGAAGGCGAGTCGGCGATCGGCGCCCAGACGGTCACCTACGACAGTCTGGCGGACATGCTGGGCGACACGAACCGCACCGGTGTCTTCGATCTCGGCACGCTCGCACCGGAGAACATCGTCGGGAGCGGGTCCGACGGCACCGCCTACTGGAACGTCTTCAACATCGAGGGCGAATCGACGATCGGCGCCCAGACCGTCACGTACGGGAACCTCATGGACATGCTGACCGATTCGAACCGGACCGGCGTCTTCGACCTGGGCACGTTCGCACCGGAGAACATCGTCGGGAGCGGGTCCGACGGCACCACCTACTGGAACGTCTTCAACATCGAGGGCGAATCGACGATCGGCGCCCAGACGGTCACCTACGACAGTCTGGCGGACATGCTGGGCGACACGAACCGGACCGGTGTCTTCGACCTGGGGGCGTTCGCACCGGAGAACATCGTCGGGAGCGGGTCCGACGGCACCACCTACTGGAACCTCTTCAACATCGAGGACGAGTCGACGATCGGCGCCCAGACGGTCACCTACGACAGTCTGGCGGACATGCTGGGCGACACGAACCGCACCGGTGTCTTCGATCTCGGCACGCTCGCACCGGAGAACATCGTGGGAAGCGGGGCCGCGCCTCCCGTCGGATCGCCGCCGGTCGGACCCGCGATCCCCGAGCCCAGCGCGCTCCTCGGGTTCTCGCTTGGCCTCGGCATCCTGTTCCACCCGAGACTTCGCGCCCGAGCCCGCCAACGGAGCTGAGCTCCCGCCGTCCGCGGCGGCCGCGAGGCCCCGCCGCGCAATCCCACTCTCACGCCACCTGTCGCCTCTGCGGGGGGGGCGAACGGCGCTTCTGGCCTTCCGAGCTCCTGGATCCACGGCCTCCCGCATCCAATGGGTCGGCGCTTGCGAACACGAAAGAGGTAAAGAGGTAGGCCGGCACCCGGCTCGCCCCTTCGTCCGGCCCCGCCTGGACCGTCCCCGACGTGCCTGCCCGTGATTCCCAGGAGGAGAACCCCATGCGACGACGCTTCCTTTGCGTGATGACCGTCCTCGCGGTCGCGATCTGGGCGGTGATGCCCTCGACCTCGGCCCTGGCCCAGGGCGAGCCCAGGCCCAACTCGTTCTGGTGGCCGGACCAGCTGGACCTGTCGCCCCTGCGCGACCACGACCCGACCTCCAACCCCTATGGCGTGGACTTCGACTACGCCGAGGCCTTCGCCAGCCTGGACCTCGAGGCCGTCGAGCAGGACCTCAGGCAGCTGATGAAGACCTCCCAGGACTGGTGGCCGGCCGACTACGGCCACTACGGACCGCTGTTCATCCGCATGGCCTGGCACAGCGCCGGCACCTACCGCGTGGCCGACGGCCGGGGCGGAGCCGGCGGCGGTCAGCAGCGCTTCGAGCCGCTGAACAGCTGGCCGGACAACGCCAGCCTCGACAAGGCGCGCCGTCTGCTCTGGCCGATCAAGCAGAAGTACGGCCGCCGCATCTCCTGGGCCGACCTGATGGTCCTCGCCGGCACCGTCGCGATGCAGGACATGGGCTTCGAGACCTTCGGCTTCGCCGGCGGCCGGGAGGACGACTGGGAGCCGGAGCTCGTGTACTGGGGGCCGGAAGCGGAGATGCTCGGCCGCAAGCGGTTCGACGAGAAGGGAGAGCTGGAGAACCCCCTGGCGGCGACGCAGATGGGCCTCATCTACGTGAACCCCGAGGGCCCCGGCGGCAACCCGGACCCGCTCGCCGCCGCGGAGCAGATCCGCGCGAGCTTCGGCCGCATGGCCATGAACGACGAGGAGACCGTCGCCCTGATCGCCGGCGGTCACACCTTCGGAAAGGTGCACGGCGCGCACGAGCCGTCCGACTGCGTGGGTCCCGAGCCGGCGGCCGCCGGCCTCGAGGAGCAGGGCCTCGGCTGGCGCAACCGGTGCGGCAAGGGCAACGCGGAGGACACCGTCACGAGCGGCCTGGAGGGCGCCTGGACCGCGGCGCCCACCCAGTGGACGATGATGTACCTCACCAATCTCTTCGCCTACGACTGGGAGCAGACCCGCAGTCCCGCCGGCGCCGTCCAATGGATTCCGAAGGACGGGGCGGCCGCGAACACCGTCCCCGACGCCCATGTCCAGGGCCGGCGACACGCGCCGATCATGCTGACGACCGACCTGTCGCTCAAGGCCGACCCGGCGTACCGCGAGGTCTCCCAGCGCTTCCTGAACGACCCGAAGGCGTTCGAGCTCGCCTTCGCGAAGGCCTGGTTCAAGCTCACCCACCGCGACATGGGCCCGCGCGCCCGCTACGTGGGGAGCGAGGTGCCGGAGGAGGCGCTCGTCTGGCAGGACCCGGTTCCCGAGGTCGATCATCCCCTCGTCGGCGAGGGCGACGTCGAGAAGCTGAAGGCCGAGATCCTCGATTCCGGCCTCAGCGTGCCCGAGCTGGTCCGCACCGCCTGGGCGGCCGCCGCCAGCTACCGCGGCACCGACATGCGCGGCGGCGCCAACGGCGCGCGGCTCCGCCTGGCGCCTCAGAAGGACTGGCCGGTCAACGATCCGGAAGAGACCGCGAAGGTCGTCGCGAAGCTCGAGGAGATCCGGGGCGACTTCAAGGGCGGGCTCTTCAGCCGGGACAAGAAGGTCTCGCTCGCCGACCTGATCGTGCTCGGCGGAGCCGCCGCGATCGAGAAGGCGGCCGCGGACGCCGGCTACGACGTGGAGGTGCCCTTCGCGCCCGGCCGCGCCGACGCCACCCAGGAGCAGACGGACGTCGAATCGTTCGCGGTGCTCGAGCCCAGGGCCGACGGGTTCCGCAACTACTACGGGCCCGGCAATCGGATGTCGCCCACCGAGTGTCTGGTCGACCGGGCCGACCTGCTCACGCTGACCGTGCCGGAGATGACCGTGCTCGTGGGCGGGATGCGCGCCCTCGGCGCCAACGCCGGTGGCGTCCCCTACGGAGTGTTCACGGACCGGCCGGGCACCCTCTCCAACGACTTCTTCGTGAATCTGCTCGACATGTCCACGAAGTGGCAGAAGTCGGAGGACATGGAGGGGATCTACGAGGGGCGGGATCGCGCGACGGGCGAGCTGCGGTGGACGGCCACCCCGGTCGACCTCGTGTTCGGCTCCCACTCGGAGCTGCGCGCGGTGGCCGAGGTCTACGCCGCCGAGGACGGCCGCGAGCAGTTCGTGCAGGATTTCGTCGCGGCCTGGACCAAGGTGATGACCCTCGACCGCTTCGACCTGTGATCCGGACGACGAAGCCGCCGGCATAGCGGTCGCGGACGGCGCGCGACAGGCCGGCGGGGCGGGGTCGTTCGCGAGCCGTCCGCGGGCTCGCTCGCGACGGCCCGGTCCCCTGGGCGTGCACGCGCCGCGGCGATCTGCACGCTCATCGAATCGCGTTCAGTCGCTCCGTCCGTCGAGCGTTACACTGCCGCCATGACCTGGATGGACGACCTCTCGGCGGCGGGCCGCTCTCGCGCGTCCGCGCCCTCGGATTCGCTGCACTTCGACCGCTTCGTCTCCGGTGAAGGCCTTCGAGGGTCGAGGTGCCGGCGGGCCCCCGGCCCGCGGCAGGCGGCCTGAGCGTGGCGCGAAGCTTCGATGTGCTGGACGTGCACCACCACGTCGGCAACGCGTTCGCCGCGCTCGGCGGCGACGTGGACCAGAAGGGCGGGCTCACGGTCGCCGACTATCGGCGGCTCGAGGTCGAATCCCGCCTCGAGATCATGGACCGGGGCGGCGTCCAGCAGGCGGTGGTGATCCCCGGTCACGGCTACGAGCGGGTGAACGGGATCGCCGACACCCGGGCCGAGAACGACGCGATCGCCGCCTATCGCGATCGCCGGCCGGAGCGGTTCCCCGCTGCGGTAGGGATCGTCGAGCCCCGCGACGGCCGCGCGAGCCTCGCCGAGCTCGAGCGGGCGCGGCGAGAGCTCGGGCTCGTCGGAATCAGCTTCCACACCCGGTTTCAGGGCGTGTCGTTGGACAGCCGCTGGATTCGCGCCTACTGCGAGCGCATGGGCGAGCTCGGGCTGGTGCCGGTGATCCACGCGATGGACGAGACGCCCGAGGAGGCCCTCTGGAAGCTCGCGCAGCTCGCCCGCGATCTGCCCGACCTGGAGATCCTCGCCCTCGACGCCTTCGGCAGCTACGAGTCCACCCGCCAGTGCTTCTTCATCGCCGACGTGGCGCCGAACATCCTCTTCGACACCAGTCTCAGCTACAACTTCGACTTCATCGAGGACTTCGCGGGGCGCTTCGGGGCGGAGCGCGTCGTGTTCGGGACCGATCTCTACTCGCACCCCATCGGTCGGCGGATCAGCCACCTGCTCCCCCAGATCCTCGAATCCCAGCTCGGCGACGGGGACAAGGCGCTCATCCTGGCGGGCAACGCCCGGCGCCTCTTCGGTCTGGCGTGAAGATCTGTCTGAGCCGCGACCTCGCCGACCGCCTGGCCGCCGATGTGGAGCGGATCGTCCCGGGGGCCGAGATCGTGCGGCTCGGGAGCGACGGGCGCTTCGACGGCGATGTGGACGGCGTCGAGATCTTCCTGTTCTCCGTGGGGCTCAGCGCCGTTCCCGAGGCCATGGCCGCCGCCGCGCGGATCCTCGGCGAGCCCACCTTGCGCTGGGTGCAGAGCCCCGGCGCGGGAGTCGATCACCCGATCTGGGCACAGCTGCTGGGGCGGGGCGTGCGCGTCTCGAGCGCCGCCGGAATCCACGCCGAGCCCATCGCCCAGTACATCTTCACGTACGTCCTCCACTGGGAGAGGAACGTCGCCCGCCACCAGGCGCAGCAGGCGTCGCGGACCTGGCAGGCCATCCGCTCGGACGACCTGACCCGCAGGACCCTCGGCATCGTCGGGATGGGCGGTATCGGCGCCGCGGCGGCGCGGATCGCGAAGGCATTCGGCATGCGCGTGGTCGCGACCCGCCGCAGCCCGGTCCACGATCCGAACGTCGATCTGCTGGTCCCGCCCGAGCGGCTCCACGAGCTGCTCGGCGAAGCACACTACGTGGTCCTGTGTCTGCCCCTGACTCCCGAGACCCGCCACAGGATCGGCGCCGCGGAGCTGGCGGCGATGCGTTCGGACGCCGTCCTGATCAACGTCGCCCGAGGCGGCGTGGTGGACGAAGCGGCCCTGATCGATTCGCTTCGCGAGGGCCGGATCCGGGGCGCGAGCCTGGACGTGGTCGAGGCGGAGCCCCTGCCCGCGGACTCGCCGCTCTGGACCCTCCCGAACTGCGTGCTCACGCCCCACGATGCGGGCTCCTCGCCGCGGGCCGACGAGCGCCTGGCGGCCCTCTTCCTCGAGAACCTCGAGCGCCTGGTTCGCGGGGAGGCCCTCCGGAACGAAGTCACCTCCGCACCTTCCTGAACCGGAGCGGGCCCCCTCGGGACCGGGGCAGTCCGGGCCCGATGCGGCTCGCCGGGCAGGTAAACAAGCGCTTGATTATCCGGAGGCTCGCTCGTAGAGTGGGCGCGTCGCAGGCTGGCCGGGAGGTCACGCCCGCGCGGGCTCCCCAGGGAGCGCGCCCCGGCGAGGTCCGGAGGGTTCCGGGGAGTTCCGGAGATTCCGGGTTTCGAGTTTCGGGTTTCGAGTTTCGAGGGTTTCGAGTTTCGGGTTTCGAAGAGGGGGAGGCACGAGAGATGGCGCGAGCCAAGGCGCGAGGGATTCGAGCATGGACCTGATCGATCAATCCATCTGGGAGCGCGGCGTTCCCTACGAGGCATTCGAGGAGCTGCGCCGCACCGATCCCGTGTACTGGCACGAGGAGCCGGACGGTCCGGGGTTCTGGGCCCTCACGCTCCACGAAGACATTCGCGCCGTCTCCAAGGACCCCGCGCGCTTCTCGAGCTACGCGGCGGGCGTCACCCGTCTCGACGTCGCGGACCCCACGGCGCTCGAGGCGTATCGCGCGATCGTGATCGCCCAGGACCCGCCGGAGCACCGCCTGACCCGCGGCCTCGTCAGCACCATCTTCACGCCCCGGGCGATCTCGCGGCTGGAGGCCCCGATCCGCTCCCTGGCCCGCGCGGCCCTCGATCGGGCGCTGGAGGCGCGCAAGATCGACTTCGTCGCCGACTACGCGTCGCTGGTCCCCATGCACACCATCAGCGAGATGATGGGCGTTCCCGAGGACAAGCGGGAACGGCTGCTCGAGCTGAGCGGCGGCCTCATCGACGACCAGGACCCCGAAGTCGTGGCCACCCCCGAGTTCCGGAGGAACGCGCAGGTCGAGGTCTTCATGACCGCCCAGGAGCTCGCCGTCCGCGAGCGCCAGAGCCCCGGCGACAATCTCACCCAGCTCCTGCTCAACGCCGAGATGGAAGGCCGCAAGCTCACGGACATGGAGTTCAACACCTTCTTCATGTTCCTGATCATCGCCGGCAACGAGACGACGCGGACCGCCATGAGCGGCGGCCTGGCGACCCTGTTCGACCACCCGGAGCAGCTCGCCGCCCTCCGCGAGGACCCCTCGCGGATCGAGACGGCGGTCGAGGAGATGCTGCGCTACTGGCCCCCGATCCACCACTTCCGGCGCACGGCGACCTGCGACGTGGAGATGCGCGGAAAGCAGATCCAGAAGGGCCAGAAGGTCATCATGTGGTACCCGTCCGCCAACCGCGACGAGACCATGTTCGACGATCCGAACCGGTTCGACATCCGCCGCGATCCGAACCCCCACCTGAGCTTCGGTCACGGCGAACACTTCTGCCTGGGCGCGAGCCTGGCCCGGCTCGAGCTTCGCGTGATGTTCGAGGAGCTGCTCCGCAGCACCACGGACATCGTGCCCCTGGCCGCGCCCCGCCGCTTGCGCTCCAATCTGATCAACGGCATCAAGGAGATGCGGGTCGAGCTCCGTCCCGCCTGAGGATGCCAAGAGCCCCAAAAGCCCCAACAACTCTGGAGGGGAACCCCGTTCCCATGTCTTTCCTTCGAATCGAGAAGCCCGAGCCCGGGATCAGCGTGATCGTCATGGACCGCCCCGAGCGGATGAATTCGATGGCGTTCGAGCTGATGGTTCCCTTGCACGAAGCCTTCGAGCAGGTGGCGGCCGACAACGAGACGACCTGCGTGATCCTGACCGGCACCGGCCGCGGATTCTGCTCGGGTGCGGACACCCAGCACTCGGAGCCCCCGCCCAACATCGCCGGGCTCACGCTCACGCGCATCGCCACCCGGGCCATGACGATCCTCGCGGACCTGGTGCCGGCCATGCAGCGCATGCCGCAGCCCGTCATCTGCGCGATCAACGGCGCGGCGATCGGCGGCGGCCTCTGCCTCACCCTGGGCGCGGACATCCGGATCGCGAGCGAGTCCGCCTACTTCCGGGCCGCCGGGATCAACAACGGGCTCACCGCCACCGAGCTGGGGCTCTCGTTCCTGCTCCCCCGCGCCATCGGCTCCTCGCGTGCGTTCGAGATCATGCTGTCGGGACGAGACGTCAGCGCGACCGAGGCGGCGGAGATCGGGCTCGTCTCCCGGGCGGTGCCCGACGCCGACCTGATGTCCGAGGCGCTCGACCTCGCGAGGCAGATCAACGGCTGGAGCGCCCAGGGCGTCGCACTCACGAAGCGCATGATGTGGGCCGGCCTCGAGACCTCGAGCCTGCGCGCGGCGGTCGAGCTGGAGAGCCACACGCAGCTCTTCGTACGCATGACCACGAAGAACTTCGAGGAGGCGGTTCGGGCCCGCAAGGAGAAGCGCCCTCCGGAGTTCCAGGACTGAGATGGGGGCCGACCTCCAGGACGGCGACCAGGCGGCGCTCACGCCGCGGGCGGTCGAGACGCGCGAGCGCATCCTGGACGCGGCCGAGTCCGTGTTCGCGGAGCGCGGCTTCGACGCCGCGACCACCCGGGAGATCGCGTCGCGCTCCAGGACCAACGTGGCGACCACCTACAGCTACTTCGCCGGCAAGGAGGCGCTCTACGCGGCGGTCCTGAAGCGCGCGATCGACCCGCTGATCGAGCTGCTGGACCAGTTCCCCGGAGAGCGGGACACGCTGGAGGCGGCCCGCGATACGATCCACGACGTGCTCTCACGCCTCGGGAAGCACGAGCGGACCACACGGCTCCTGTACCGCGAGGTCGTGGCCGGCGGGCCGCTGTCCGAAGAGGTGACGCAGACCCTGTTCGAGCCCCTCGTCGACCGCGTGTGCGCGGAGCTGCGGGCCCGGGGACGCGTCGAGCAGGAGCTGGAGCCCTTCGTGGCCGCGCTCTTCGTCCATCTCTCCTTCAGCCACGTGGCCCTGGCGCCCCTGTTCTCCAGGATCTTCGACCGCGACATGCTCTCGCCCGAGAGTCTCGCGCGCCAGGTGCGCGTGATCGGAGCGGCGGCAGGCCTCGCCCTCGCCGGCCTGACCGGGGAGGAGTGACCGGGCCATGGCGCCCGACCAGGAGGAGAGCGTCGGCATGAAAGGCCCCATGCGCGGAGTGAAGATCGTGGACCTCTCGATCGCCCTGGCTGGACCGTGGGCCGTCACGATGCTCGCGGATCAGGGCGCTTCGGTCGTCAAGGTGGAGCCGCCGGGGCTCGGGGACATCGGGCGCTGGGTGGGCGTCCGCGTGGGCGGCATCTCGGCCATGGCCGCCATGGTGAACCGCGGCAAGCGCTCGATCGCGGTGGACCTGCGCCAGGACGAGGGCCGGACGATCGTCGAGCAGCTCGTGCGCGAAGCCGACGTCTTCGTCCAGAACTTCCGACCGGGCGTGATCGAGAAGCTGGGGCTCTCCTACGACGTGCTGCGCGCCGTGAACCCCGACCTCGTCTACTGCTCGATCAGCGGCTTCGGCCCCGAAGGCCCCTATGCCCAGAAGAGCGCCTACGACCCGGTCGTCCAGGCCTACGGAGGCCTCGCTTCCGCCCAGGCCGGAGGGGTCGACCGGGAGCCACAGCTCATCCGACACACCGCGGCGGACAAGATCACCGCGCTCAACGCCGCGCAGGCGATCTCGGCGGCGCTGTTCGCGCGGGAGCGGGGGGGTGGCGGCCAGCACCTGCATCTCTCGATGCTGGAATCCGTCGTGAACTTCGTGTGGGCCGACGCCGCGGGCAACGAGGTGCTGCTCGAGTCCGACGGATCCGCGCCCTCGAGCTTCGCGCGCGATCAGAAGCTCTGGCCCACGAAGGACGGGTACGTGATCGCCGCGCCCGTCTCCGACGCCGACGTCGCGGGCATCTGCAAAGGGGTCGGGGTCGACGGCTACGACGCACCCGAGGTCGCGACGATCCTGGCGCGCCGCAGCAACCCCGACGCCTTCACCGCGCTGCTCCGGCGCGTGATGGCCGCGGTCCGGGAGCTGACGACCGCCGAGGCCATCGCGGGAATGGAGGCGGAGAGCGCCCCGTGCGGGGCGGTGCTGTCGCCGGCGGAGCTCGGCGACGACCCCCACGCGCGGGCGATCGGCATGCTGGAGGACCTGGTGCACCCGCTCGCCGGCCGGATGCGGCAGCCCAGGCCGGCCGCCCGCTTCGCCGGAACCCCCTCGCAGAGCGGGCCTCCGGCGCCCGGCCTGGGCGAGCACACCGACGAGATCCTGGCGGAGCTGGGGCTCGGGGAGCGCGTCGCGGAGCTCCGGTCCGCAGGCGTCGTCTCGTAGGCCGCGGGCCGGCGTCCGGTGGAGGAAGGGCCCCCATCACGAAGGACGACTCTCCCGCGCGTCGTCCGGGCGCGCCCCGGCACGCAGCGAGCAGGGAACACGAGGAGGACGAATCATGGCAGCGAGCGAGCGATACGAGATCCAGGGGCAGGTCGTTGAGCTCCCGGCAGTGGTCCGGGACGCCTCGTCGGGCAGCGTGATGTACATGGTCGATCGGGAGCCGGCACAGAAGCTGATCCCGGACGCCTTCGAGGCCGTCGAAGCGGCGCCGGGCAAGACCCAGCTCACCCTCGTCATCGTCGACTATCGCGACAACGACCTCGGCGACTACGACGAGGTGGGCATCATCTTCTTCGTGAGGCCCGCGGGCCAGCCCGAGGCCGAGGTCGGCTCCTACATCTACAAGCTGCCGGTGAACCAGGGCTTCACCTGCGAGGCGGGCTGCCGGATCTGGGGCTTCCCGAAGAGCGTCGAGGAGATCGACTTCTCGTACGCGGACCACAGCGCCACCTGCCGCCTCGCCATGGGCGGCCAGCACGTGCTCACGCTCACGGTGCCCCGGGGCGGCGAGGGTGAGACCGCCGACTCCGAGGGCGTCGGCTACACGCTGATCGAGGGCGTCCCGCACCGCAACGTCTTCACCCGCGGCGGGAGCGGCGAGAAGACGACGCCCGGCGGCGACGGCGTCTCGCTCGAGCTCGGCGACCATCCGATCGCCGACGAGCTGCGTTCGCTCGGCCTGCCGGACGCGGCGCCGCTGCTCAGCGCGTGGACCGAGCACATGCGGGGCAGCTTCGGGGCGAGCACCAAGCTCTAGCCGAGCCAGCCGACGCGGGGGCCGGGCCGTTCACGCTGCGGACCGCGCGGGCGTCAGCGCAGGCCCGGCCACACCGAGCGCGGCGTTGTCACGAAGCAGCGCTCGCGCTCGGAGCTCGAGATTCCCGAGAAGCTGCGCTCGGCCAGCGCGACCAGCTCCGCGTACGAGCGGTCGTGGGTCTGACAGAAGTCGGAGCCCCACATCACCCGCTCCGCGCCGAAGCGCCCGACCAGCGCCCGGACGAAGGGCTCGGCCTCGTCACCGGCCGACTCGAGCACCACCGAAGAGACCTTGCAGAGCAGGTTCGCTTCGCTCGCGAGCTCGAAGAGCGGGTCGGGAGCGGCGGCGTCGGGAAAGGCGCAGTGGTCGAGCGACACCCGCGTCCCCGGGAAACGCCGCAGGACGCCCCGCAGCTCGTCGAGCTGACTGGCGAAGATCGTGACGATCACGTGGATGCCCAGGTGGGTGGCCTCCTCCCAGAGCGGAAACGTGGCCGGATCGGAGAGCCACGACGTGCCCTCCCGCGCCAGCGCGAAGAGCCGCACGCCGCGCATGCCGCGCTCGGAGACCCAGTAGCGGAGCGTCTCGACCGCGTCGTTCGCGACGGCGTCGATGCAGCAGGCGCCGGCGAATCGGCCGGGGTGCGCGGCGGCCGCGTCGGCCGCGTAGGCGTTGTCGTAGGTGTAGGCGCCCACTGCCTGGACGAGCACGGCCTGGTCGACGCCGGCCTCGTCCATGCAGGCGGCGAGCTCTTCGGCCGTGTGCGGCGCCTCGAGGTACCACTGCCCCGACAGGTTGCGGGGGTTCAGCGGGTACCGTTGCCGGTCGGCGGCCACGACGTGGGTGTGGGTGTCGATCACCCGACGGACATGGCCGCCTCACCGCGGCGGATGGTGAGGAACTCCATGCCCTCCGGACCACAGGTGAAGCCGTAGCGATAGCCCGCGTGGATCACGATGGAGTCGTCGGCGCCGAGCGTCGCCACCCCGTCGTCGAACTCGCAGCCTCCCTTCAGCACGACCATCAGCTCGTCGTGGTTGTGGTGATGGGTCGGAACCCGGAAGCCGGCCGGCAGCACGGAGCGGTTCATGAAGAAGCCCCCCTCGCCGCGCGCGAGCTTCTTGCGCCGCGCCCCGGTCTTCTTCGCCCGGGCCACGAGCTCCTTCGGCGGCGCGGTCCCCGGTCGGGCCGTGCGACGCGGGTCGTCCCAGTCGATCCGGTCGTAGATGAGTACGGTGGGCTCGGACGCCATCACTTCCTCCCTCGGGCGAGCGCGGCCTCCGCCTCGCGCGCGAGCTTCTCGACCTCGACCAGGGACTCGGCCACCCGGTCCGCGTCGATCCGCGGCACCAGCGCGCCTCCCCCCGCGTGCTCGAGCATCGGCACCAGGCGCTCCCGGAGCTGCCCGAGGGCCCACGGCAGCATGGGCCCGTGCGCCACCCGATCGAAGTCGATGATCGTCTGGCTCTCTCCGGACCGGTCGATGTAGTGGTAGTGCGGCTCCTGCTCGAACAGATCGAAGCGGAGGTACTCGTGGCCATCCTCGACGCCGATCACGTGCAGCGACACGCCGTTGTCCTGCACGGCGGCCCCGTCGAGGGCCTCCTGGATCTCGTCCATGGCCTCGCCTTCGTAGTTCGCTTCGAGCTCGGCCTCGTCGAGCAGTCGGTACTCGACCCCGATGCGGATCGCGCCGGCTTCGACGTAGGTGGTGTGGGCGGGATCGAGCGGGATCGGGGGGACGGTGTAGACGGTTCCAGTCACGAGGGCTCCTCCTTCGCGAGCCGGCGGAACACCCGGCGCGCCGTGTCCGAGAGCAGGGCTTCGCGCGCCTCCTCGGAGAGGTCCAGGTCGGCCAGCCTCTCGAGGACGTGCCGGTGGCCGACCACCGGGAAGCTCGTCCCGAGCATCACCTTGCCGACGCCGGCCCCGCCGATGAAGCGCGTCAGCTCGGCCGACCAGTGGTGGGGCGGGAAGGCCGCCGTGCCAAGGAAGACGTTCGCGTGCTTGCCCGCCATCGCCAGCGCCTCCTCGACCCAGGGCCAGCCGGTGTGGGAGAGCACGAAATCGACGCTCTCGAAGTACAGGGCCGGCGCGTCGATCCCGATCGGGCGGCCGCAGGCGCTCGGCTCGCGTCCCCCGGAAGCGCCCGCCTGCATGACGACGGGCAGCTCGCGCTCGGCGGCGAGCGCGAAGTACGGGTAGTAGTCGCGGTGGTCGAACCCCCGGTTCCAGCTGTGGGTGTGGATCTGGAGCCCGACGAAGGCGGGGTGGGACAGCGCGGCGGCCGCCCGGCGCAGGCCGCGCTCGCCGCTCGTCGGGTCGACGGTGTGCAGGCCGGCGAAGCGGCCCGGGTGGGCGTCCGCCCACGCGACCACGTCCTCGAACGAGGTCGTGAAGAGCGCGTAGTTCGTCGGCTCGGCGGCCTCGGGGACCTCCGCCGAGGGCAGCACGAGGGTCTGGACCCCGAGCTCGTCCATGCGCGCGAGCATCGCGTCGACGTCGGCGAACGAGTCGCCGTCGCGCCGGCGGATCTTGAGCGGGATGCCCTGGGCGGCGATCGCCGCGTCCCAGCGCGAGAGCCTCTCGGGGGTGAATGCGTTGCACCAGTAGTCGATCCAGCCGCTCATTCGCGTTCGTCCCTGAAGCGTTTGGGCTTGGGCGACGTGTGCAGCTCGGTCCACTCGTCGAGGGCTCCGGGCGGCGCCACCTCGACGGCGATCCGCACCCCCAGCCGCTCCTTGAGCCGCGCCTCGGCCGCGGTCGCGATCTCCCCATGGGCGGACTCGGGGCTCCGGGTCACGACGTGGACGGTCAGCTCGTCGCGGTTCCCGTCGCGCGTCGCCCGCACGAAGTAGTCGGCCTCGAGCCGGGGGTCGTCGAGGGCGATCTCGCCGACCGCTTCGGGCCAGACGTTCACGCCCCGCAGCTTGACCATGTTGTCGCCGCGGCCGGCGAAGGGCCCCATGCGGCGCAGCCAGCTTCCGCAGGCGCAGCGTTCGCGCGGGTAGAGGACGGAGAGGTCCTGGATGTCGTAGCGGAACTGCGGGCTCCCCGTCTTGTAGATCTCGGTGATGCAGACCGCGCCCGGCTCGCCGTCGGCCAGCGGCTCGCCAGTCTCGGGGTCGACGATCTGCACGACGAACGCGTCCTCGAAGATGTGGAGCCCCTGGCGCTCCGGACACTCGACCGAGACCCACTGGACCTCGTGGAAGCCGTAGGACTGGTAGTTCGGCGCCCCCCAGGTGGCCTCGAGCTTCTCCCGATCGCCGATGTTCGGCAGCGCGCGGATGTTGAAGTCGGTCCTGGGGTCGAGCCCCATCTCCTTCGCGACGTCGGCGAGGTGGAGCAGGTAGTCGCCCGTGGTGAGGATGGCCGTCGCCTGGTACTGGTGCGCCAGCTCGACCTGGCGGCGGCTGCTGGTCACGTTCCCTGTGCCGGTGGTGAGCACCACGCAGTTGAGCCACTTGTGGAGCGCCTCGTCGAAGGCGAACGCGCCGTTGTGCGTCGAGTACGCCCAGGCGTTCAGCACGACGTCCCCCGGCCGGATACCCTGGAGGTAGAGCGCGCGCGCCATCAGGATGGCGCCGGCCTCCCGGTCCCACTGGGTGTAGAGCGTCGGCCGCGGCGCGCCCGTGGTGGCGCCGGACATGAACACGCGCACCGGCTCCTCGAGCACCCGGTCGAGCGACGCCCCCTGGTAGTCGCCCAGGGGAGGGTGGGCCTCGATGCTCTTGCGGATGTCGTCGACGCGATAGGAGGGGAAGCGCGACAGGTCTTCCAGCGAGCGGAGGTCGGCGGGACCCACCCCTGCGGCGTCGAAGCGGCGACGAAAGAACGGAACCGCGTAGGCGCTCTTCACCCGGGCCTGCAGCCGCTCGAGCTGCCGCGCTTCGATCTGGTCCGGCTCCGCGAGCCAGTCGCCCTCGAAGTACTCCGGCGGCGGAGCGTGCGTCCGCATCAGCGCCTGATGGTCGACGGCCTCGAACGGCCTGCGGAAGCTTCCCACGACTAGCTCGACTCCTCCGGCGGCGACTCGAAGGACTTCGGCATGTGACTCTCGGGGAAGCGGTAGAAGTCGACCGCGTTGTCCCAGAGGATCCTGCGCTTGCTCTCCTCCGAAAGGCGCTCCTGGCCCAGGAACGTCTCCACCGCGTGGGGGTACTTCGAGTCCGGATGAGGATAGTCGGTCTCGAACAGGATGTGGGTGTCTCCGAGCTCCTCGATCGTGTGGTAGACGAGGTGCTCGTCGCACTCGGTGGTGACCCAGATGTTCTGCTTGAAGTACTCGATCGGGTCCTTGGTGCACTCCGGCGTCTCCAGCCAGCCCGCCAGCTCCACGTGCTCCTCGATGCGGTGGAGCCATTGGGGCACCCACGCCGAGCCGGCCTCCATGTAGCCCACGCGCAGCCGCGGAAACCGCTCGAAGACGCCGTTCACGATCATCGACAGCATCGCCATCTGCGCCTCCATGGGATGCACGCAGGTGTGCCACTCGACGAAGCTCTCGAAGCGGTCGTTGCCGGCCGAGGTGCCGGCCAGGCCCATGAACTCGTGGGTCCCGAAGGCCACGTCGAGGTCCTGGAGCAGCTCCCACAGCGGGTCGTAGTAGCGATCGCCGAGGGTGCGGTGACCGAAGGGGTTGGGCCGCGCCCAGAAGCAGCGGGTGCCGAGGTGTTCGTACGCGTACCGGACCTCCTCGACCGCCCGGGTGACGTCGCCGAGCGGCACCGGTCCCGCGGCGAGGACCATGCCGCCCGAGGTCTCGCGCATCTCCTCGGCCCAGCGGTTGTACGCGCGCGCCATGCCGGCCTGCAGGTCGGGGTCGATCCCGTCGACCCACATGTCGTAGCCCGGGCCGTAGAGGACCATGATGTCGACGCCCTCGACGCGGCCCGACTCGGCCACGCTCGCGCCGTCGAAGCCCTTGTCGACCACCGGACCGTACTTCGCGCGCATGGCCTCGGTGGTCCAGCGCACGGCCTCCTGCTGGCGGCCGTAAAGGGTCTTGTGGCTCTGGGTGTAGCGGCCGTCGACGGTGGCGGGCCGGAAGCGGTCCATCCCCTCGAAGGGCTGCCTCCACGACACCCGCGACTGGTAGCGCTCGTCGAGGAATCGCTCCCACAGGTTCCTGGGCTCGACGACGTGGGCGTCCGCGTCGAAGATCTTGAATCCGTTTCGCATGTCGTTCTCGCTTCCTTGCTCGGCCCGGAGGGCCTGGACGGTTCAGCTGGTCCGGGTGTCCTCGAGCCAGTCGGGCAGGTCGATCGGGGGATTCGGGAGCTTCTTCGCACCCTTCTCGGCGAGCAGCTTCTCGAAGCCCTCGGGGTCGGCCGCCCACGAGCGCGGGTCGCCCATCATCACCTCGAAGAGCTCTACGCCCTCCGGTCCCGCGATGAAGGGACCGAACGCCGCGCCATGCTCCAGGGTGATGTGCATACCCTTCGTACACCGGACGTCCCCGCACATCATCTCGCCTTCGAGCACGAACAGGATGTGGTCGCTGTTGTGACCGTGCTTGTGGACCATCATGCCCGGGTCCCACCTGGCGTAGAGGCACAGGAAGTTCGGAGTGAACTCGAGCCACTTCTCGCGAATCGAGACCCGGCGGTCTCCGTGCTGCTGGGCGCGCACCTCCTGCCACTTCTCGTCGTCGGCGTGACGGAAGCGCACCTCGGGGGTCTTGTCTTCGTTTCGTTCTGCCATGGTCTTCCTCAGGCGGGTGCGTCGCCCGCCAGCGTGACGCGGTGCATGACGCGCCGCTCGGTGTAGTCGGGGACCGCATAGTGCTGAACGGTGCGGTTGTCCCAGAACGCGACGGAGTGCACGTCCCACTGGAAGCGGCACTGATACTCGGGCGACCGCACGTGGTCGTTCAAGAAGGGCAGGACCAGGTCGTTCTCCCGTTCGGACAGCCCCACGATGTGGCTCGTGGAGTTGCCGTTGACGTAGAGCGCCTTGCGGCCGGTCACCGGGTGCGTGCGCACCACCGGGTGCTCGACCGGGGGCCACTGCTCGCGCGCGGCCGCCAGCCGGGCCTCGTCGAAGATGCCTGCGCGCACGGCGCGCATCATCGGCTTGGTGATGTCGTGCACCGCACGCAGCCCGGACACGAACGAGCGCATGGGAGCGGAGAGACCCTCGTAGGCGGCCACGGCGTTGGCGAAGCAGGTGTCGCCCCCCACCGAGGGAAGCTCGACCGCCTTGAGGATCGAGCCCAGGGGCGGCTCGGCCATGAAGGTATTGTCGCTGTGCCAGTTGTCGGCACCCTGGCCCCTGGGCGCGACCTGGTCCAGGACCATCACCTCGGGCCGCATCTCGGCGCCGGGCGCCATGGGCGGGATGCTGATCTCGCCGAACTGCTCCGCGAAAGCGACCTGCTGGTCCGGTGTGATGTCCTGGTCCCGGAAGAAGAGTACGCCGTGGTCGAGCAGCGCCTGAAGGATGGCGTCGCGGTCCGCGGCCTCGAGCGGTTGGCGGAGGTCGACCCCCGAGATCGTGGCGCCGATCACGCCGGTGACGGGATGCACGACGACGCTCACCCGATCACCTCCGACCCGAAGCGGGCGATCGAATCCAGGTACTCCGACCGGCTCGCTCCCGGCACGCCCAGCGAGACCCAGGTCACGCCCACCGATTCCAGGGCCTGGACCTGCTCACGGAAGGCGACCGGGTCGAGCGGCGCCTGGGAGTTCATCTGCGAGCCGAAGGGGACGAAGTTCACGTCGATCGGGTCGCTGCGCCCGATGCTCTTCGCGTGGCCGTTCAGGTACGCGATGCGTTCGCCGAGATCCTCCACCGTCTCGATCGAGGCGGTGCGCGCGCGCCCCGCGTGTGCGCGAGCGATGGGGAAGGGGCTCCACCCCTGGGCGTGCTCGGCCGCCCGGCGCATGGCCATCCGGGTGTTGCCGCCGACCCAGATGGGCGGGTGCGGGGACTGGAGGGGGGGCGGCCGCATGGTGTTGCCGGCGGCCTCGAAGCCGCTCCCGGAGAGCTTCGTCGACTCGCCGCGCCAGGCGAGCTTCATCGCCGCGAGAGCCTCGTCGGTGAGCGCGTTGCGCTCCTCGAAGTCCGCTCCGAGCGCGGCGTACTCGCCCCTCAGGTAGCCCGCGGCGACGCCCATGATCACTCGTCCGCCCGACACCACGTCGAGGCTCGCGACGGCCTTCGCCGTCATGAACGGGTTGCGATACGGGAGCACCAGGATGTTCGTGTGCAGGCGCAGGGTCGTCGTCGCGGCGGCCGCCGCCGTGAGCGAGACGAAGGGATCGAGGCTGTGATGGCCCCCCGTCGCCAGCCAGTCGTCCGAGGGAAACGGATGCTCGGTGACCCAGCAGGCGTCGAAGCCGGCCGTCTCGATCGCCGCAGCCATCTCGGTGATGGCGGCGAGGCTGGTGAACTCGTCGCCTCGCTCGACGCGATCGGTCGGCAGCTGCACCGAGAACCTCACGCCGGAGCCTCGAGCCCGTAGAGCTTCGCCGCGTTCGCCGAGAACAGGCGCTGCTTCACCGCCTCGCTCAGGTCGCTCCGCTTCTCGAGGATGCTCACCGAGTCCGGGAACGCGCAGTCGAAGTGGCAGTAGTCGGACGAGTAGCAGACGATGTCGTCGCCCACGGCATCGAACACGTACGGGACCATCTTCTCGTCGGGCTCGGTGGTGAGGAAGCAGCGGCCCTTGAAGTACTCCGACGGCGGGCGGTCGATCTGCGGCGCCTGCTCCGGCATCAGCTCCCAGTGTTCGTCCAGGCGCTCGAGCCAGAAGGGGAGCCAGCCGACGCCGGCCTCCAGGAACCCGACCCGCAGCGCGGGGAAGCGCGCCAGGATCCCGCCCACCGTGAAGTTGAACACGGCATGCATCGCACCCAGCGGGTGGGTGAGGGCGTGGATGCCCAGCCGCGTGTCGAAGCGGTCGATGGCGAACGGCGTCTGCCCCGGCGCCTGCCCGCCCCCGTGCGTGCACACCGCCACGCCCAGGCGCTCCGCGGTGGCCCACACGACGTCGAAGCCGGGGTCGTCGAGGTTCTTCTCCCGGATGTGGGTCGCCGTGACCATGCCCACGAACCCGTGCCGGGTCACACAGCGCTCGAGCTCCTCGGCCGCCGCCGACGGCTCGATCATCGGGAGCTTCGCCACGAGCTTGAGGCGGTCGGGCGCGTGGCTCGCGTACTCGGCCCGGGCGTCGTTCAGGGTGGTGCAGAGCGCCACCGAGAAGTCGACGTCGTCCATCGCCCACTCCTCGCCGGAGCCGGGGGGGAACAGGACCGCCACGTCGATCCCCTCGAGGTCCATGTCGGGCATGCGCTTCGCGGGGTCGAACATGCCCGGCTGGGTGGGCACGGCGAACTCGAGGTCGTCCTCGTCGGGGACGACCTCCTGGCCCGAGCCGTGGGCGCGCAGGCCCGCGCCGGGCACGTTCGCGTACTTGGCGCGCATCGCGGCGACGTAGTCGCGCATGGTCGATGCGAACTTCGAGGGAATGCGCCTGCGCCAGCCGAGCGGCTCGCCGCCGTGCCCATCCGCGTCGATCACGTAGTGGCCGTGTCTTCCCATCCCATACTCCCCGGCCGATCGGCCTTCCGGCGCCGACCGGCTAGCGGCCGAGCAGCCGATTCATGACGTCTTCGATCACCGCGTCCGCGCGACTTCGCAGCTCGCCCTTCGCCACGCCGCCCACGGGGTGGGTGACGGCCACGATCCGAGCGGCCTCGAGTCCCGCCTGCTCGCCGGCCTGGCGCGCCAGCTCGGCGAACCGGTCGGTCGCCACCACCACCGTGGGGGCTCCGAGCGTCTCCAGCCTTGCCGTGTCGTGGAGACTCCACGACGTGCAGGACCCTCAATCGGCGGTGCCGGTCAGGACCAGGTCGGCCCCTCCGGCGATCTCCTCGAGCAGCGCCTCGGCGCAGGGCGTCGCCGCCGTGCGCTTGCGGTGCACGCCGACGAACTCGATCCCGGTGCGCTCGGCGAGCCGCTCTGCGATGTGGGTCATCACGAGCGCCGCGCCCGGCTTGCCGTTGTCGAGCACGGCGAGACGCCGGCCCGCGAGGGTGTCCGGCGCGTCGGCGAGCGCGATGCGGCGTTCGCCCACGCGTCCCAGGGGTGAAAGGATCCTCATCGTCTGCTCCTCCTGGTCTTCGATCGTCTGCGGGCCGATCGGGCCGAGCTCTGCTCAGGGCTCGATCGGCACGGTCACGCTCCGGGTCATTCCCCAGCTCGGGATCACGCACGAGTGTTTGCCGGCGCCGCCGGCCACCAGCACGCGGATGTTGTCCGGATGCTCGGTCATCGGCATGGCGTCGTCGTCGCCCAGCGCCTTCAGCCACGGGCGATACTGCACCACGTCGAACGCACCGTGCAGCAGACCCGCCGGGAGCCGCGCGCGCTCGTAGAGGTACGACTGGACGTCGCGCCGGGTCCAGCCCGCCGCCGCGATCGTCGCCGCGTGCTCGGGGCCGAGCACCACGAAGAACTCGGCCGACGAGACCGGCGCGTTGTTCGAGCCGAGGGTCGCCATCACGCTGGCGCCCTTGTCGAGGATGGCCTCGGGCGCGTCGCTCTCCATGTCGTGGAAGTTGTGCGGGTTCTCGCCGCAGTGGATCGTGACCGCACTCGCGGCGTCGACGCCGAGGCTGCGGGGATACGACTCCCACGGCGAGGCGGCCTCGTTCTCCGCGATGCAATAGCTGTACTTCGACGGCTGTCCCTGGGTCGAGGCGTCGCCGTCGCCCGGCCTCGCGCCGGCGATGTGGAGCAGCATCAGGCGAATCGCCCGGCCCACCGTGGCGTTGGCGCGCGTGCCCGGACCGAACGCGCCGAGACCCGAGTTGAAGCCCAGCTCGGCGACCGCGGCGCCGTGCACGACGAGCAGCGGCGCCACCGGGTGGGTGGTGGCGTTCACGCCCCGCAGGTTCAGCTCGGGGCGGGCGAGGGCGCGCACCGCGCTGACGAGCACCGGCAGCACGCCGGGCCTGCAGCCGGCGAGCACCGCGTTGACGGCGATCGCGCGCCGGGTGGCTTCACCCAGCCGCGGCTCGAGCGTCGCGATCACCTGGTCCGGATCCGGCGGATCGCCGTCGCCGCCGCCCGCGAGCATCGCCTCCACGCGATCCCGCGTCGGCGGGACCAGGGGCAGGCCGTCCCCCCAGCCCTTCGCCTCGAAGAGCTCGAGCAGCGCTTCGGGGGTCTCCGCCGACAGCTCGAGTTCTTCGGTCATGGGCGCGGCCCGGTGCCGACCGGGCGCACCAGCTGCCCGGGCTGCGCCGTCTGGAGCTTGCCGTCGATCACGATCGGCTCGCCGTTGACGATGGTCGCCGCGAAGCCGCGCGGTCGCGCGGAGAACCGCCCCTGCTCGCCCGGCAGGTCGTACACCATCCGCTTGGTGCCGGGACCCACCGTCGCCGGGTCGAAGATCATGATGTCCGCGGCGTAGCCCGGCAGCAGCGCGCCCCGGGAGGAGAAGCCGGCCATCGCGGCCGGCACCTGGGTGAGCTGGCGGATGCCCTCTTCGAGGGTCCACACCTCGCGGTCGATCACCCACGATCGCAGGAAGTAGGTCGACCAGTCGGCGCCATCGTCGCGGTCGAGGTGGGCGCCGCCGTCGGACACGCCCATCAGCATCGACGGATGCTTCATGCTCTCCTCGACGCTCTTCGCCCACTCCGGGGTCTTGTTCTCCCAGCGGAACTTCATCTTCAGGTCTTCGGACAGGGCGAGGTCGATCATCACGTCCGCGGGCGCCTTGCCCATCTCGTCGGCGAGCTCGGCCAGCGTGCGGCGCAGGTACTTCTCGTTGCGCGGGTCGGTCACCTCGTCGACGAACGTCACGTCCCAGTGGGGAGGCGGCAGGGTCGAGCCCGCGTCGGGGTCGCGATTGGGGTTCTCGACCGCGCTGCGCAGTACGTCGCGCACCGCGGGATCGTTCAGCCTCGCGATCTTCTCGTCGTGGGGGAGCGCCATCAGCTCGTGCCACGGGAACACCCCTGCATAGAGGGGCGTCCCGGCGTCGAGGTCGATCGGGCGATCGAAGGGGTGGTTGCGGAGCAGCGAGAAGATCGCGGCGCCGCGCCGGGCTGCGTCGTCGAGGAAGCGCTTCGCGTTGTCCCAGCCGGCGGTGGGCGCGTCGACCTTGTCGCGGCCGCCGACCCCCTGGATGACGATGGGAAGCCGGCTCTTCTGGCCGAGCTCGATCAGGAGCTCTTCGTCCTCGCCGTCGAGCCCGCCGATCACGCTCTTCGGCAGGTACGAAATGCTGCCGCCCCCGGCGAGCCCCGCCTCCTCGCAGAGCGCGACGAGCTCCTCCCGGGAGGCGAAGCGGCTGGCGATCGGCCGATCGTCGCCGTCGACCTGGGTGGGCACCGACGACGAGGAGAAGCCGGCGGCCCCCGCGGCCATCGCCTCGCGCACCAGATCGCGCATCTGCGCGACCTCTTCGGCGCTCGCGTGCCGCTCGGACCCCTCGGCCCCCATGACGAAGCGGCGGATGCTCGAGTGGCCGATGTAGCAGGCGAGGTTGACGCCCAGGCTCCGCTGCCGCGCGGTGAGGTACTCGGGGAACGACTCGAAGTCCCACTTCACGCCGTCGAGGGCGGCCGGCTCCATGCCCTCGACCTTCGCGAACATCGCCTTGATGTACGGCCGCGCGGCCTCGCGGGTCGGCGCGATGGAGAAGCCGCAGTTGCCCGCGAGCACGGTGGTCACGCCGTGGTAGCAGGAGGAGGTCGCCCAGGGGTCGAAGGTGAGCTGGGGATCGTAATGGGTGTGGACGTCGATGATGCCGGGGGCGACGATCATGCCGTCGGCGTCGATCACCCGCTCGGCGTCCTTCGCGCCCGGCACGTGGCCCACGGCCTCGATGCGGCCGTTCCTCACGGCGACGTCCCCGCGGCGCCGCGAGAGCCCGGTTCCGTCGACCACGACGCCCCCGCGAACGACGAGATCCCAGGTCATCGCGCGGCGCCTCCCTCGAACAGGTCGAGCAGGCGCGTGAGCATGCCGTCGGCCTCCTTCAGCTCGGTCTCCGAGAGCGGATCGAGCAGGTCCTGGGTCGCCTCGAGATACGCGAGAAAGACCTGCTCGTGGAGCGCGCCGCCCGCCTCGGTGAGCGACACGACCGAGCCCCGGCCGTCCCGCGGATCGGGCGCCCGCTCCACCAGCCCGCGCTCCTCGAGGCGCTTCAGGATCTTGGTCATGCCGCCCGACGAGCGCTGCAGCCGGCTGTAGAGCTTGCTGGGCGTCAGCTGGTAGGGCGCCCCGGCGCGCCGCAGCGCGGCGAGCACGCCGTAGTCGCCCGACGAGAGGCCGAAGGGGGCGAGCACCTGCTGCTGGAAAGCGTCGATCAGCACCGAGAGGCGCGCCAGCCGCACCATCGGCGGGAAGGTCTGCGTATCCAGCTCGGGATACTCGCGCTCCCAGGCCGTCGAGAGGTCGTCGATCCAGCCCATTCCGTTGCCTCGTGTGGTGTCTCCCCGTTATACTGGCGGGAAAGCTTTCCGGCAAGATAAATCGCACGCCGGTCGCGAGATCGAACGTTCTATAGATGGGGATGCATGAGCGCAGGAGATCGAGCGAGGGGACCGGGCTACCCGTATTTCGTCCTCGGCGTGCTGTTCCTCGTCTCGGTCTTCAACTTCGTCGACCGCCAGCTGGTCTCCGTCCTCCTGCAGCCCATCAAGGACGAGTTCCAGGTCTCCGACGCCTGGATGGGCGCGCTCACCGGCTTCGCGTTCATGATCGTGCACTCGGTGGTCGGGATTCCGCTGGCGCGCTGGGCCGATCGCGGCGACCGCCGGCTGATCCTCACCCTCGGACTCACCGTCTGGAGCGCGCTGACGGTCGCCTCGGGCCTGGTGCGTCAATTCGGGACCCTGCTCTTCGCCCGCATGGGCGTCGGCATCGGCGAGGCGGCGGGAACGCCCACCGCACACTCGATGATCTCCGACTACTTCCCGCCCGAGCGCCGGGCCACCGCGCTGGCCGTCTACGCAATGGGGGTCTATGTCGGGATCATGTTCGGCTACATCGCGGCGGGCTGGCTCGGCCAGAACCTGGGCTGGCGGCTCACCTTCATGGTCGTCGGCGCGCCGGGACTCCTGATCGCGCTGCTCATGTACTGGGCCGTGGACGAGCCGCCGCGCACGACGACCGTGGAGTCCCACCCCCTGCGCGAGGTGGTCTCGTACCTGGTCGGGAAGCCCGCATACGTCATCCTGCTGGCGGCCGCCTCCTTCCACGCGGCCGCTGCGTACTGCATCGCCCAATGGGCTCCGACCTTCCTGCTCCGGGTGCACCACATGTCGCTCATCGAGGTCGGCCTCTCCCTCGGCCTGGTGACCGGGGTCTCGGGCGCGGCGGGCACGCTGGTCGGCGGGATGGTCTCCGACCGGCTGGCCCGCGCGAACCGCGCGGGGTACGCCTGGACGACCGCGTTCGCGGCGCTGGGCTCCCTGCCCTTCGCGATCGGCTTCGTCCTGAGCGACGACGCCTACCTGGCGCTCGCCTGGTTCGCCCCCATGACGTTCCTGACGGGGATGTACATCGGTCCGCTGTACGCCATGAACCAGGGCCTCGCCCGGCCGCGCATGCGCGCGACGGCCGTGGCGGCCCACCTGTTCGTGGTGAGCATCCTCGGCGGTGGCGTCGGTCCCTGGGTGGTCGGCCTGCTGAACGACGCGTTCCAGGCGGAGTACGGCGACGCGGGGATCCGGCAGTCGCTGGTGTGGGTGCAGGCGGTCTGCCTGTCCCTGGCCGGCGCCTGCTATCTGCTCGTCTCGCTCACGCTGGATCGCGACATGGAGGGCGCCGAATCGTGAGCGAACCGATCGTCGTGTGCATCGGCTACCCGGACCTGATCGCCGAACCCTACCTCGACCGGGTGCGCGCGGTCGATCCGCGCATGGAGGTGGTCGGGCTGCCCGTCGACCCGGACACCCATTGGGTGACGGTGCCGCCCGACCGGCCCCACGAGGAGCCGCCGCCCTGGGCGGTCGGTTGCGCCGACGAGCGGCGCAGCGCGCTCGCCCGGGCCGAGGTGCTGATCGCGCTCCACACCCCGAAGGACCTGATGGGCCTGGCGCCGCGGCTGCGCTGGCTGCAGGGGATCGGGGCCGGCGTCGATCAGTTCGCGGCGGCCGGAGTCACCCGGGACCGGGTCGTCGTCACCAACGCGTCCGGGGTGAGCGCGGGGTCCATGGCCGAGTTCGTGATCGGCCGGCTCCTCCAGATCTGGAAGCGCTTCCCCGAAGCCGAGGCCTACCAGCGGCGGCACGAGTACGTCCGCACCTACGGACGCAGCTTCGCCGGCTCGGTGATCGGGATCGTCGGCCTCGGGCACATCGGCCAGGCCGTGGCCCGGCGCGCCCAGGCGATGGGCGTGCGCGTGCTCGGACTGAAGCGCAGCCCGTCGGCCAGAGCCCAAGCCGACGGCGACGGCGACGGCGACTGCGACGTCGACGAGATGTTCGGTCCGGGCCAGCTCCACGAGATGCTGGCCCGCTGCGACGGCGTGGTCGTGGCGGCGCCGGCGACGCCGGAGACCCACCACCTGATCGATCGCGCGGCGCTCGCGGCGATGAAGCCCGGCGCGGTGCTCGTGAACGTCGCGCGCGGATCGCTGGTGGAGGAGGTCGCGCTGGTCGACGCGCTCTCGTCCGGGCAGCTGTCGGCGGCCGCGCTGGACGTCTTCGAGCAGGAGCCGCTCCCGGCCGACAGCCCGATCTGGGACGCCCCGAACCTCTGGGTCTCGGCCCATTCTTCGGTCTCGGTCGACCGCTACGCCGACGACGTCTTCGACCTGTTCGAGGACAACCTCCGGCGCTACGCCGCCGGCGAGCCGCTGCGCAACGCCGTCGACATGGCCGCGCTGGGCTTCGCCTGAACGCGGACCCGGAGAGCGCCTTCCCGGTGACCCCGCCCGCCCTGCCTCGCGACCTCGACACGCGCCGGGCCCTGGCGTAGGGAATCTCGAGGGAAGGGCGCGGCCGGCGGCCCGACGGGCGGCCCCCGGGCGTGGGTCCGGGCGGCCCTGCGCCGTCCCCGCCGCCGAGTTGCCCATCCCCACGGGTCCCCGACCTCCCGGAGCCGACGATCCGCGTCGCCCGTGTAACACGCCCGGCCGCCTCGCGGGTCCAACCCCCGAGGTAGAGCGCCGCGAATGGAAGGTGTGATCGCGTTGGACCAGGTGGCCGTAGAGCCCTCGCTCGAAGCGCGCTTCGAGGCACTGGTGACGCGCCACCGCGACCGGGCGGTGCGGCTCGCCTGGCGTCTGGTCGGCGGCGACCTGGCCGCCGCCGAGGACGTGACGCAGGAGGCCCTCGTGCGCGCCTTCCGGGGGCTGCGGAGCTTTCGCGGCGACGCCCAGCTCGACACCTGGTTCTACCGGATCGTCGCCCGGCAGGCCTACAGCTACGTGCGCTGGCGCCGCGTGCGGGAGCGGTTCGCCGCCACCGACCCGGACCAAGCAGGTGACCCCGCGCCTGGACCGGAGGGCGACCCGCTGCTCCGGGAACGCATCGGGCGCGCCCTGGACGCGCTGTCCCGGGGCCAGCGCGAGGCCTTCGTGCTGGTGCACATGGAGGGATTCACCCTCCGCGAGGCCGCAGAGATCATGGGCAAGGCCGACGGGACGGTGCACAGCCACCTGCATCGGGCCCTCTCGAGGCTGCGCTCGGAGCTCGAAGGGACCCTCGGGACCCGAGAGGAGAGAGACCGTGACCCAGCGACACCGTGAGCCCCCCGCGCTCTCGCCTCCGGAGCAGCGCTTCGTCGACCGGCTGAACGCTTCGTTCGCTCCGCCTCCGCTCGACCCTGCGCGCCGCGCCGCGCTCGACGCCCGCGTGCGCGAGCGCATCGAACGCCGGCGCTGGCCGTACGGCGTGCTGACCGCCGTGGCCGCGACCTCCGCCGCCGCCCTGGCGTCGCTGTGGATCGGGCTTCCCCCGGGCGGCGTCGGGCCCGATCCCGGAGCGGTCGCGCGCCTCGACGTCGACCCCTGGGAGCAGCGGCTCTTCCTGGGCGACGTGAGCGAGACCGGGCTCGACGAGACCGGGCCCATGGGCTCGCTGCCTCCCGAGTATGCGGCGATCGACCGCATGTTCCTGGATCGCTGAGCCCATGAGTCGAACCTCCCCCGTCGTCGGAATCGGATCCGTGGAACGCCAGACGCGCTCGCGTCTCGTCGCTCTCATCACCCTGCTGTGCGCCTGGTTCCCGATCGCGGCGCTGGCCGACCCGGGGCAGCACCGTCCGCCGGGGTCGTTCGCCGCCCTGTATGCAGAGCGCCTGGGGCTCGACGCGGAGGCCCAGGCCGGGATCCAGGAGATCGTGGCTCGCTCGGGCGTGCGCAACGAGGCGCTGTGGGAGGAGGTCCGGGCCGCGAAGCAACGCCTGCGCGATCTCATGAACGAGTCCCACCATCCCGACGAAGCCGCGGTCCTGGCCCTGGCCGAGGCCATCGGGACCGCCGAAGCGGAGGTCCACAAGAACCGCCTGCGCGCCATCCTCGCGATCCGCGAGCTGCTGACCCCGGAGCAGCGCCGGGAGATGCTGCGGATGCGCGACGAGGAGTATCCACGCCGGAGCGGCTCGCGTTCGGCGCTCGGGGCCTGCGAGCGGGATCGCTGGGTCCACTGCCGGGAGCAGAGCGGCCGGGCGGCGCTGGGCTGTCTCCATGAAGCCTGGGAAGAGCTCTCGGAGCCCTGTCGCCACGCGTTCGACGCGCCCCAGGCTCCCGGCGCAAAGGCGCCGGACGCACCGTGACGCGAGCGGGCTCCCGGGCTGCGTCCGCGACGTCCGCGCGAGGGCGGATCCGAACGTCGTCGCCGTCGCCGCTGCCGCGACGCCGGCGGACGCGCATGGCGGCGCTCGCCCTGTGCCCGGGCCTCGCGCTGGCCTGCGCATCGGCGCCGGAGGTCCGACCTCCGGTCGAGGTTCCGCCGACGTTCTCGACCGAAGGGGCGCAGCCGCGCGCCCGGCAGTGGTGGGAGGATCTGCACGATCCCGCCCTCTCCCGACTCGTGGAGGACGCGCTCGCGGACAACCTGGATCTGGCGGTGGTGTGGGACCGGCTGGCCCAGGCCCGCGCCATTGCCCGCCGGGAGGGAGCGCCGCTCTGGCCCGAGCTCGACGGCGATGCCGGCGCGGGCACCACCTGGTACTCCGACTCGGCGACCCACGTCGGTCGCCGCGTGGACGACTTCCGCCTGGGCCTCATGCTGTCCTGGGAGCTCGACATCTTCGGGCGCCTGCGCGCCACCCGCGACGCCGCGCGCTTCGACGCCGAGGTCAGCGAGGCCGAGGTCCGCGCAGCGGCGATCGCGCTGGCCGGCGAGGTCGCGACCCAGTGGTATGCGTTCGTCGAGCAGACGCGGCAGCTCGGGCTGCTCGACGAGCAGATCCGGACCAACGAGGCCGTGCTCACCCTCGTCACCATGAGCTTCCGCGCCGGACAGGCCGGAGCCGCCGACGTGCTGCGACAGCGCCAGCTGGTCGAGCAGCGTCGGGGCGAGCGCGAGCGGGTGGCGGCGCAGGCGGAGGTGGCCGTCCACGCCCTGGCCGTCCTGCTCGGGCGGCCCCCGATGGAGCTGGCGCTGCCCGCGGCGGAGGCGCTGCCCGTGCCGGGGCCCGTGCCCGAGACCGGCCTGCCGTCGGCGCTCCTGGAACGCCGGCCCGACGTGCGGAGCGCCTATCTCGCGGTGCTGGCGACCGACCGCCGCCTGGCCGCGGCCCGAGCCGACCGCTATCCGCGGCTGAGCCTGAGCGCGTCCGCGGCATACAACGCCTCGGAGCTGGCGGACATCCTCGACAACTGGATGGCGGGGCTGGCGGCCAGCCTCGTGGCGCCGCTGTTCGACGCCGGCCGCCGCCAGGCCGAGGTGGAGCGCACGCGCGCCGCGCTGTCCGAGCGGATCCACACCTATGGCCAGGTCATCCTCGACTCGCTCCAGGAAGTGGAGGACGCGCTGGTGCAGGAGCGCCAGCAGCGGCGGCTGATCGAGAGCCTCGAGACCCAGCTCACCCTCGCGCGCCAGACGCTCGCGCGCCTGCGCGACCGCTACGTGAAAGGGGCGACCGACTACCTCGACGTGCTCGCCGCGCTCTCCAGCCAGCAGGAGCTCGAGCGAAGCGTGGTGACGGCCCGGCGGGAGCTCCTGGACTTCCGCATCGCGCTCCACCGGGCGCTGGCGGGAGGCTTCCCTCTGGAGACGCCGGCCCTGGCGATGCTCGACGAGGAGGCCGGCGCTCCCGCCTCCGCCAACGCCGAGGCCACGCCGTGAGCGCCGGACCCGAGCCGGGACGACCGCTCGATCCGAAGGCGAAGCTCGCCGCCGTGGAGGAGCGCCCGGCGGGCGCCCGCGGCGCGCTGTCGCGCCGGCAGAGCGCGGCGCTCGTCGTGCTCATCCTCGCGGTCAGCGGAGCCATCGCCTTCGCCCTGCTCGAGACCGGCCCCGTCGCCGAGCGCAGGGCTCGCCCGCGCCAGGCCCGCCTGGTCGAGGTGACCCCGGTCGAGCGCAGCACCGAGGTCACCCGAATCGCCGCCATGGGCAACGTCGTGGCCACCCGCCAGGTGGACGTCCAACCCCAGGTCAGCGGACGGATCGTCTGGGTGAGTCCGGAGTTCGTGCCCGGCGGGCGCTTCGCCGCCGGGGACGTGATGCTGCGCATCGAGCCGCGGGACTACGAGCTGGCGGTGCGCCAGCGCGAGGCCGACCTGGCCCAGGCCCGCGCCGATCTCAAGATGGAGGAGGGCAACCAGTCGGTGGCGCGCCTCGAGTACGAGCTGCTGGGCGAAGCGGTGCCCGACGAGGACCGGGAGCTGGTGCTCCGCCTGCCCCAGCTCGAGACGGTGCGGGCCCGGGTGGCGTCGGCCGAGGCGGCCCTGGCCCAGGCGCGCCTCGACCTCGAGCGCACCGAGGTCCGCGCCCCGTTCGATGCGCTGGTGCGCGCGCGCAGCACCGAGCTCGGAGCGCGCGTCGATCCGGGAACGGACCTCGCCACCCTCGTCGAGACCGGCGCCTACTGGGTCGAGGTGCTGGTCCCGGTGACCCAGCTGCGCTGGATCGAGATTCCCCGGACTTCGGGCGAGCCGGGGTCGCTGGCGCGCGTGCACGGTCCGGGTGGCGGGCCGGTCACGATCCGCGAGGGCCGGGTGGAGCGTCTGCTGGGAGACCTGGAGAGCGAGGGGCGCATGGCCCGCCTGCTGGTCCGCATCGACGACCCGCTGGCGCTCGCGCCCGAGCACGCCGGGATGCCGCCCCTGCTGCTCGACTCCTTCGTCCACCTGGAGATCGAGGGACGGCCGATGGAGAACGTGGTCGCCCTCGATCGCGCGCTGCTCCGGGACCACGATCGGGTCTGGGTGATGGGCCGCGACGGCGCCCTCGAGATCCGCGACGTCGTCGTGGCGTTCCGCGGCGACGACGAGGTCTTCGTCAGCGAGGGCCTGGCCGGAGGCGAGCAGGTCGTCGTCTCGGAACTCTCGTCCCCGGTGCCGGGGATGCCGCTGCGCAGCGCGACCGGCCCGCAGAGCCCGCCCTCGGGCGCGGCCACCGCCGAGGCGCGGCGTGGCGGCTGAAGCTCCCCCGGAGCGGGGGCCCATCGCCTGGATGGTGCGCCACCGGGTGGCGCCGAACCTGTTGATGCTCGTGCTGCTGGTGGGCGGTCTGATCTCCGCTTCGCGCACCACCCAGGAGATCTTCCCCGAATTCGAGCTCGACGCCGTGACGATCTCGGTCCCCTACCCGGGGGCCAGCCCCGAAGAGGTGGAGGAGGGCATCGTCCTGGTCGTCGAAGAGGCGGTCCGCGCTCTCGAGGGGGTCGAGGAGGTGACCGCCACGGCGGCGGAAGGCTCGGGCAAGGTGGTGGTCGAGCTCGAAGAAGGGGCCGACGGCCAGAAGGCCCTGCTGGACGTGCAGGAGGCCGTCGCGCGCGTGCGGACCTTCCCGGTGGACGCCGAGGAGCCCAGCATCAGCCTGGCGCTGCGCCGGCGGGACGTCATGAGCCTTCAGATCTACGGGCCCATCGAGGAGTTCGCGCTGCGCGACCTCGCCGAGCAGGTGCGCGACCGGCTCCTCCAGGAGCCCGGCATCACCCAGGTGGACCTGCGAGGCGCACGCGCCACGGAGATCCACGTGGAGATCGCCCAGGCCGACCTGCGGCGCTACGGGCTCACCCTCTCGGGCGTGGCCACGCGCCTGCGCAACACGGCGCTCGACCTGCCCGGCGGGAGCCTGGAGACGCCCGGTGGCGAGGTGCTGCTGCGCGTCAGCGAGCGGCGCGACTGGGCCCGGCAGTTCGCCGAGGTCCCGATCGTGACCACGGCCGCGGGTGCGGCGGTGCGCCTGGGCGACGTGGCCCGGGTGTCCGAGGGCTTCGAGGACGCCCAGCGCTCCGCCCTGTACAACGGTCAGCCCGCCATCGGCATGCGGATCTACCGCATGGGCGACCAGACGCCGGAGAGCGTCTCCCAGGCCGCGCGACGGGCCCTGGACGACGTCGAGGCCGACCTCCCGCCCGGCGTCCACTACGCGATCGACGACGACGACTCGGAGATCTACACCCAGCGGCGCGACCTGCTGTTGAAGAACCTCTTCCTGGGGCTGGTGCTGGTGCTCGCCGTGCTGGGCCTCTTCCTCGACGGGCGGCTGGCCTTCTGGGTCACCATGGGCATCCCGACCTCCTTCCTCGGCGCCTTCCTGCTGCTGCCGTGGATGGGGGTGACCATCAACATGATCTCGATGTTCGCGTTCCTGATCGCCCTGGGAATCGTGGTGGACGACGCCATCGTGGCCGGCGAGAACATCCACGAGCACGGCGAACGCGGAATGGACCCGACCAGCGCGGCGGTCCGGGGAGCCCGCGACGTCGCCTCGCCGATCGGGATCAGCATCCTCTCGAACGTGATCGCCTTCTCGCCGCTCGCCTTCATCCCGGGCATGCTGGGCAAGGTCTGGTTCTCGATCCCGCTCGTGGTGGGAAGCGTGTTCCTGATCTCCTGGATCGAGTCGCTCTGGATCCTGCCGGCCCACCTGGCCCATGCGGTGCGGGCGTCCACGACACGGATGGGAACGCTCCGGGACCGCTTCCAGCGTCGCTTTCGCCGCTTCGTCGACGAGCGCTACGCGCCCGTCCTGGCCGGCGTCGTGCGGCACCGCTACGTGGTCGTCGCCGCCGGAGTGGGGCTCCTCGCCATCGTGACGGCCTACGCCCTGTCGGGACGCATGGGCATCGTGTTGATGCCGAAGGTGGAGTCGGACCGCGCGGTGGTCACCGCGCGGCTCGCCTTCGGGAGCCCGCTCTCCGCCGCCGAGCGCGTGCGCGACGAGCTGCTGGCCGGCGCGCGCAGAGTCGCCGAGGCCGGCGGAGGCGACGAGCTGGTCAAGGGCACGTTCGCGCTGGTCGACGAGAACACCGTCGAGATCGACGTCTACCTCACGCCGCCGGAAGTCCGCCCCCTCTCGACCGCCGAGGTCACCCGGCGCTGGCGCGAGGCCGTCGGGCCGCTGCCGGGTGTGGAGTCCCTGCGCTTCGAGTCCGACGCCGGCGGCCCGGGCCGGGGCGCCGCGCTGACGGTCGAACTCTCCCACCGCGACGTGGACGTGCTCGATCGGGCCAGCCAGCGGCTGGCCGCCGCCCTCGAGCAGTTCCCCAACACGAGCGACGTGGACGACGGCTACTCGCCGGGCAAGCCCCAGCTCGACTTCCGCCTGCGTCCCGAAGCCCGCAGCCTGGGCCTCACCTCCTCCGACGTCGCGCGACAGGTGCGCGACGCATTCTACGGCGCCGAGGCGCTCCGCCAGCAGCGGGGTCGCGACGAGGTGAAGCTCCTGGTCCGCCGCCCGGAGCACGAACGAGCGAGCCTGGCCGGAATCGAGCAGCTCCTCGTGCGCACGCCGATGGGCACCGACGTGCCGCTCCTCGAGATCGCCGAGATGGAGCGCGGGCGCGCGTACACCCAGATCAGCCGGCGGGACGGGCGACGCACCGTCACCGTGACGGCCGACGTCACGCCGCCGGAGCAGACGAATCAGGTGCTCGCGGCCGTGCGCAGTGACGTGCTCCCCGAGCTCGTGCGGGATTACCCGGGCCTCGCCGCGAGCTTCGAGGGCCGCCAAGCCGACATGCGCGAGTCGCTGTCGGCTCTCGGAGGCGGCTTCATCCTCGCGTTGGTCGCAATCTATGCAGCGCTCGCGATCCCGTTCCGCAGCTACCTCCAGCCGGCGATCGTGATGCTGGCGATCCCCTTCGGCATCGTGGGGGCGGTGCTCGGTCACTGGATCATGGGCTACAGCCTGAGCGTCATCAGCATGATGGGCATCGTGGCCCTCGCCGGGGTGGTCGTGAACGATTCGCTGGTGATGGTCGACTACGCGAACCGGCGGGTGGGTGAAGGAGTCCACCCTCGGGAGGCCATCCAGAGGGCCGGCCTGCGACGCTTCCGACCCATCCTGCTCACCACCCTCACGACCTTCGGTGGACTCGCCCCGATGATCTTCGAGTCCTCTCGCCAGGCGCGCTTCATGATCCCGATGGCCATCTCCCTGGGCTACGGGATCCTGTTCGCCACCGTCATCACGCTGGTGCTGGTCCCCGCGCTGTACCTGATCGCCGAGGATGCGCGGGCGCGCGTGGAGGCCTGGAAGGGCGCCTGGCGGCCGCTGCACCGG
Organism: Myxococcota bacterium; assembly: GCA_050618075.1. Classification (GTDB taxonomy): domain Bacteria; phylum Myxococcota_A; class UBA9160; order UBA9160; family UBA4427; genus JBNLVL01. Next base: position 260,542 of record JBNLVL010000004.1, on the reverse strand, counting down.
GGCGCTCCGCGCGCGGCAGAGCCGTCGCTGAAACCCTAGTCGGCCGGCGCGAAGGCCCGGCCCGCCCGCAACCGCATCCCAGGAGGATTCCGCCTTGAGACCCGCTCCGTCGACCCGATCCGCACTCGTCCTCGTCCTCCTGCTCCTGGGGGCGCCCGGCGTCGCCGCGGCGCAGGAGGCCACGATCTCCCCCGGGATTCGCGCTGCCCAGGACGCCCCCCATCGCACGGCCGAGGAGCGCGCACGCGACGCCAACCGCAAGCCCGTCGAGACCCTCGCCTTCTTCGGCCTGCGCGACGACATGCGCGTGCTCGAGATCGTCCCGGGCGGCGCCTGGTACACGAAGCTGCTGGCGCCGGCGCTGCGCGAGCGCGGCGAGCTGTACGTCTGGCTCGGCTTCGAGCGCTTCGCGGATCGCCTGTCGCAGCCCGGGCTCGACGGCGTCCGGGTGGCCGCGCGGGAGGTCCGGCTCGAGGCCACCGACCGGCGCGGCATCTTCGCGCTCGAGCCCTTCTCCTTCGGTCTCTCGGGGCTCGACGCCGTGCTCACCTTCCGCAACCTGCACAACCTGACGCCGGCCGCGCGGGCGAGCCTCCACCGCGCCGTCTTCGAGGCGCTGCGCCCGGGCGGCGTCTACGGGGTGGTGGACCACACCCGGCGTCACATGGAGCCCGACGGCCCGGAGAACCGCCGGCGTCTGGACCCGGTCGTCGCGATCCAGGAGGCGCTCGCGGCCGGCTTCGTCCTCGACGGCTGGAGCGACCTGCACTACCGCCCCGACGACGAGCTGCGCTACGAGGTCGGCCGCCGCAGCGTCACGGGCAACACCGACCGCTTCACCCTCCGCTTCCGGCGGCCGGAGTGAGACGGCGCAGCCGGCGACGACGACCGACAGGGAGGCAGGTCCCGGCAACGCCGCGGTGGCTGCCCCCGCGCGGTTCGATGGCGTCGGACCTGGTTGCCCGGATACGGCCGACCCCGCCTTCTGCCCCTTCGTCGAAAACCTCCGCGCCGCTGCGGAATCCAAGGACGTGACATGCCCCGATCCCGAGTCGTCCCCCTCGTCAGCGCCGGCCCGATCGCCCTGTTCTTCGCCAGCGTATGGCTCGCGTCCGTCCAGGTGCAGGCGCAGGCGCCCCCCGACGCGAGCCCGTCCCCGGGAGCCGGCGGCGAGGCCGTGGCACGGCAGTGCGGGGCCTGCCACGGCCCCCGCATGATCACGCGCAGCAGCGGCTACACGCGCGCCCAGTGGGATGCGCTCGTCGGCACCATGGTGGATCTGCCGCCGCAGGACGAGGCCGCGGTGCTCGACCACCTCGCGGCGCAGTATCCGCCTTCGTACAATCCGCGCCCGTCCAGGGTGGTCGAGGGGCCCCTCGAGGTCTCGTTCCGCGAGTGGGTGGCTCCGACCCTGGGCCAGCGGGCGCGGGATCCGGTGCAGGCGCCCGACGGCACGATCTGGTACGTCGGCCAGCGTTCCAACACCATCGGGCGCATCGATCCCCGGACGGGGCGGATCCGCGAATGGCCGCTGCCGGCGGGAGCCCTGCCGCACAGCGTGAACGTCGATGCGCGCAACCGCGTCTGGTACATGGGCAACGGCAACGGCACGATCGGCCGCTTCGACCCGGCCACCGGGAAGACCACCGAGCATCCCATGCCCGACCCGCGCGCGCGCGACCCGCACACGGCGGAGTTCGACGCGAACGGCATCATGTGGTTCACGCTGCAGCAGTCGAACCGGATCGGCCGCTTCGATCCGGAGAGCGGCGAGATCCGCCTGGCGACCATCGGGCGCCCGGGGGCTCGGCCCTACGGCATCAAGATCGCGGCGGACGGCACGCCCTGGGTCGCGTGCAACGGCAGCAACTGCCTCGTGCGTGTGGATCCCCGGACGCTGGAGCCGACGCTGGTCGACCTGCCGGGCGAGGGCACCCACGTGCGCCGGCTGGACATCGCCGACGACGGGCGCATCTGGTACGTGAACTCCGGCCGGGGCCGGCTGGGGGTGTTCGATCCGCGCACGGGCGCCGTCCGCGAGTGGGCGTCGCCGAGCGGCGAGGGCTCCCACCCCTACGCCATCGCCGTGATCGAAGGCATCGTCTGGTACAACGAGAGCGGCGTCCGGCCCGACCTGCTGGTGCGCTTCGACCCGGAGACCGAGGCCTTCCAGAGCTGGCCCATTCCATCGGGCGAGGTCCACGCCGGGATCGTGCGCCACATGCGCGTCACCCGGGAGGGCGACCTGCTCCTGCACCAGAGCAGCACCAATCGCATCATCCTGGCGACGCTCCCGGACGCGGATTGACGCCGAGCCCTCCGGCCAGCGACGACCGGAGGAACGAGAGGAGAAGCACGATGGATACGAGTTCGCGACTGGAGATGCCGCTCTTCGCCCTGCGGCTCGGGGTCTTCATCGTGATGCTGATGTGGACGCTCGACAAGTTCGTCGACCCCGCGCACGCAGGGGCCGTCTTCGAGCGCTTCTACGGGGTGGCCGGCCTGGGAGAGGCGGCGTTCCTGCTGGTCGGGGCGCTCGAGCTGGCCCTGGTGGGTGCGTTCCTGCTCGGCGTCAAGAAGACGCTGACCTACGGCGGTGTGCTGGCGCTGCACGCCGTCTCGACCCTGTCGTCGTGGCCCCAGTACCTGGGCTTCGACAACCTGCTCTTCTTCGCAGCGTGGCCGATGCTCGCCGCCTGCTACGCGCTGTTCGCCCTGCGCGATCTCGATACCCGGTTCACGATCGCGAAGCTCGCCTGAGGCGCCGGTCGCCCGGTGCGCGCTGGCAGGCGGGCGTCGCGCATCGCGGTCGCGCCGCATGCTGCCGTTTCCCGCGGTCCGGGGCCCGGCGTGGCGCGGACTGGAGGCTACCGGTAGGCCAGGTCGCGAAGTCCCAGGGTCAGCGAGGGGAACAGGATCAGCACGACGCTGATGCCGAGGAGGATGAGCACGAAGGGCGGCGTTCCCCGGATCACCTCCACGTAGGGTCTGCGGAAGACCGCCATCGCCGTGAAGATGTCGCAGCCGAAGGGCGGCGTTGCCGAGCCGATCGCGGCCTGGAGCGTGACGAGCGTACCCACCCACACCGGATCCACCCCGGACGCGTCCACGGCCGGCGCGAAGATCGGCGTGAGGATCATGATCACCACGATCGGGTCCACGAACATGCAGCCCACGAAGTAGGCGACCGAGATCATCGCCAGCACCTTCCAGGGGCTCTCCGACACCATCGGGACGATGTCGGCGAGCAGGGCGTTCGGGATCTGCGCGAACGAGATGGCCCAGGAGAACGCGGCGCCCGCGGCGACCAGGATGAAGACGACGGCCGTGACGATGCCGGTGGAGACCGCGATGTCGGGGATCTCGACCAGGCGGACGGCGCGAAACACCAGCAGCTCGAGCACGAGGGCGTAGAGGACCGACATCGCGGCGGCCTCGGTCGGGCTGAACAGGCCGCTGTAGATGCCTCCGATCACGATCACCGGAAAGCCGAGAGGCAGGACCGCGCGCGACAGCGCGCCGAGCCACTCGCGAGAGCTCGCGCGTTCCAGGGGCTCGACCCCGAAGCGCGGATCGATGATCCAGCTGTAGGCCGAGAACGCCGCCAGGATCAGCAGTCCCGGTCCGATGCCCGCGATGAACAGCTCGCCCACCGAGGTGCCCGAGACCACCCCGTAGACGATCATCCCGATGCTCGGCGGGATGAGCAGCGCGATGTCGCTCGCGTTGATGATGAGCGCCATGGCGAAGCCGTCGGGGTAGCCGCGTTCCAGGAGCCTCGGGCGCAGGGCGCCGCCCATGGCCACCACGGTGGCCTGGGTGGAGCCGGAGACCGAGCCGAAGAGCGTGCACGAGAGCGCCGTGGTGATGGGGAGGCCCCCGCGCCGGTGGCCGACCGAGCGAAGCACGAGGTCCAGGAGCCGCTCCGCGGTGTGTCCCCGCGTCATCAGGTCGGCTGCGAAGATGAACATCGGCACGGCGGTGAGGACCGACGGGCTCACGCCTCCGATCATCTGCTGGACGAGCAGGGACGGGTCCACGGGCGCCAGGAAGACGCCCACCAGCAACAGCGCGGCGGCCAGCAGCGGGACCATCATCGGGAACCCCGCCGCCAGCAGCAGGACGAGCAGCAGCACGACCCAGGCGGTCACGATTCGTCCACCTCGCCGTCGTCGCCTTCCTCGAGGTCGACGGATGCGTGGACGCCCTCCGCGGTGAGGTTGCGAGCGAACGTCAGCGCATACTCCACGGCGCCGAGCGCGAGTCCGATGGGCGCCATCGAGTAGACGATCCAGAGCGGAATGCGCAGGGCCGGCGTCACGCCGCCGATGGAGCGGGTGTCGACGACGTAGCGGAAGGCGAGCCAGGCGAGGGCGAGCAACAGGGCCGACGTGCCGGCGGAGATGAACATCCACGCGAGCTTCCGCCTGGCGCCGCGGAGCTGGTCGTAGAAGGCCGCCATGCGGATGTGCCGGGCCCGGCGGGCGCCCAGGCCCACGCCCGCGAACGTGATCCAGATCATCAGCGCCTGGCTCACCTCCTCCACGAAGGAGAGGCTCCCGCCCAGGAGGTTGCGCGCGAGGACGTTGACGATGCTGACGACGGCGATGCCGAGGACGCCCAGCCCCAGGATGGCCTTCTCGGCCTGCAGCAGGCCGCGATCGACGGCCCGGAGCGCCTTCGTTCGTTTCATCGAATGACGTCCTGTCGAGGGCCTGCGGCTTCGTTAGCATTCGGCGGCATCCAGGGGAGGGGGACCGCATGGCAGCCGTTCGATTCGTGGTCGCGATCGCCGTGCTCGGGCTGGCGGCCTGCGGCCAGCGCTCCGGGAGCGACGCCGAGGTCTGGCGCTTCGCCATCGAGGAGATCGAGGGCAGCGTCCAGCACGCCTACGCCGAGCGCTTCGCGGAGCTGGTCGCGCAACGCACCCGGGGCGCCGTGTCGGTCGAGGTCTACCCGTACGGCAGCATCGGGACCTCGGCCCAGGTGACCGAGCAGGTCCAGAGCGGGGCCCTGCAGCTCGCCTTCGCCTCGCCCGGGCACCTCGGCTCCGTGATTCCCGAGGTGCAGGTCTTCTCCCTGCACTTCCTGCTCTCCGACGACGAAGCGGTCAACCGGGAGGTGCTGAGCGGGAAGGGGGGGAAGTACCGCCGCCTGCTGGACGAAGCCTATCGGGAGCGGCGCCTCGGGCTCCTGGCGATCGTTCCCGAAGGCTGGATGGTCTGGACCGCCAACAAGCCCCTGCGGACCCCGGACGACTTCGCGGGGCTCAAGATGCGGACGATGGTCTCGCCGCTGCTCGTCGAGGCCTACGCGGCCTACGGCGCGAAGCCGACGCCCATGCCCTACGGCGAAGTCTACGGCGGTCTCCAGCTCGGGATGATCGACGCCCAGGTGAATCCCGTGTTCGCGATCGAGGAGATGAGCTTTCACGAGGTCCAGGGTTACCTGACCTTCGCCCACCACGCTCCTTTCATCGCGACGGTGGTGGCCAGTCCGCGCTTCCTCGAGGGGCTGGACTCGGAGCGCCGGGCGCTCCTCGACGGGGTCGTGTCCGAGCTGGACACCTTCATCTCCCGGACCCAGCAGCGCTTCAACGACGAGCGCCTGGAGAAGATCCTCTCCGAGGGGGGGACCCGGGTGGTGACGCTCGACGACCAGCAGAAGGCGGCCTTCCGGGAGCTGAGTCTCGCGGTCCGGGAGACCTACGTCGACATGGCCGGAGAGCGGGGGCGCGCGATCCTCGACTCGCTGCAGAGCGCCGTCGAGGCGTCGAAGGCCGCAGCGGGCTCCTGAGCGGTCCATCGGCCCGGGTCGCGGCTAGTCGCCGAGCTCGAGCGGCTCGAAGTCGCGGCTCGCGATGTGCTCCGGCCGGGGCGCCTGGCCCGAGAACGGACTCTCGAGCGCGTTCTCGACGCTGTTGTAGACGAAGAACAGGTTGCTCCTCGGCCACGGCGAGATGTTGCCGTTCGAGCCGTGCATGGTGTTGCAGTCGAACAGGACCACCGAGCCCGGCGGCCCGACGGGAGCCGCCACGCCTCCCTGCCGCACGAGGTCCTCGAGCACGTCGGCCTCGGGAACCCCGTACTCCTGCTTGCGCAGCGACCGCTCGTAGTGGCGTTCAGGGGTGACGCCCGCGCACGAGAAGTAGTGCCGGTGCGACCCGGGGACGAGCATCAACGGGCCGTTGTGGACGTTGTTCTCGAGCAGGCTGATGGACGCGCTCACGGCGCGCATTCGCGGCATGCCGTCCTCGACGTGCCAGGTCTCGAAGTCGGAGTGCCAGTAGAACTCGCGCCCGCGGAAGGCGGGCTTGTAGTTGATGCGGGACTGGTGGATGTAGACGGGGCTGCCGAGAATCTGGGTCGCGGCCCCGAGGAGCCGCGGGTGGCGGGCCAGTCGGCGGAAGACGTCGCTCGAGGAGTGGACGGCGAAGATGGATCGGAGCTCGCCGCTCCCCGGCTCGGAGACCACCTCGGCCGCGCCGCTGCCGGAGAGCGATTCCCGCAGCCGGACCGCTTCGTCCCGAATGCTCCGGGTCTCGGGCTCGTCGAAGAAGTCTTCGAGGGCGAGGAAGCCCGCCCGGTCGAAGGACTCCAGCTGCTCCGCGGACAACGGGCCCTGCCGGGGGCCGTGGCCGTGCAGGACCGGGTCCTTGCGCGGAAGGATCGAGGCCTCGCCTCCCACGCGGGAGGGGTAGTCGTCCCGGCGCGTCACTCCTCCGGCTCCTCGCTCGATGGCGGATAGGCGCCGTCGGGGCCGTGCACCTCGCGACCGGTCACGGGCGGATTGAAGACGCACACCATTCGAAGGTCGGTCTTCGCGCGCAGGACGTGGCGCTCGTGTCCGTCGAGGGCGTAGAGCGTCCCGGGCCGGATCGCGTAGCTCCGGCCCTCGGGCAGGAGCTGGATCTCGCCCTCGCCCCCGATGCAGTAGACCGCCTCGACGTGATGCTTGTACTCCATCTCCGTCGCGGTCCCCGCGTGGAGCACGGTCTCGTGCATGGAGAAGCCCATGCCGTCCCGGGCGAGCAGGAAACGTCGGCTCACCCAGGTGGGCGCCTCGACCTCCCGGTCGGTCCCGCGGAGGTCGTCGAGGTGGCGGACGATCATCGTGCTGCGACCTCGCCTGCGACTCCAGCAGGGGCCGGTGCCGCGACGGCGCGAACCGCCGACTCGAGGATCTCGAGGCCTTCCTTGAGGGCGATCTCGTCGATGGTGAGCGGCGGCATCACCTTCGCGACGTGGCCCTCGGGCCCCGCGGTCTCCATGATGAGCCCGCGCTCGAAGGCCGCCGCACAGACGCGGGAGGACACCTCGGGGTCGTCGAAGGCGAGCCCCTGGATCAGGCCGACTCCGCGCACGGCGATGTCGTCGTGTTCCCGGGACTGCGCGATGGTCTCGAGGCGCGCGCGTACCGTTTCGCCGTTCTGCGCCACGAGGTGGCTGAGCGCATCGCCCGACCAGTACTCCTCGAGAGCGACGCGCGCCGTCACGAAGGCGGGGTTGTGCCCGCGAAAGGTGCCGTTGTGCTCTCCGGGCTCCCAGATGTCGAGGTCGGGCCGGATCAGGAGGATCGCCAGCGGCAGCCCGTACCCGGAGAGGGACTTGGACAGGCAGACGAGATCCGGCGCGATGCCCGCCCGCTCGAAGCTGAAGAACGGGCCGGTCCTCCCGCACCCGACCTGGATGTCGTCGACGATCAGGAGGATGTCGTGGTCACGGCAGAGGCGCTCGAGCCGGCGCAGCCAGTCGACGCCCGCGACGTTGATGCCTCCCTCGGCCTGGACCGTCTCCAGCATCACGGCGGCCGGCTTGTCGACGCCGGAGCCGTCGTCGGCGAGCAGCGCCTCGAAGTAGTCGAGGGTGTCGACGTCTTCCCCCAGGTATCCGTCGAAGGGCATGGTGTCGCCCAGGGTGAGCGGCACGCCGGCCCCGCGGCGCTTGAAGCCGTTTCCGGTGATGGCCAGGGAGCCGAGGGTCATGCCGTGGAACGCGTTCGTGAAGCTCACGATCGTCTCACGGCCGGTCACCTTCCGCGCGAGCTTGAGCGCCGCTTCGACCGAGTTGGTCCCGGTGGGGCCGGGGAACTGGATGCGGTAGTCGAGGTTGCGCGGAGCCAGGACGAACGACTCCAGGGCCTCGAGGAACTCGGCCTTGGCCGTCGTGGCCATGTCGAGGCTGTGGACGATCCCATCGTCCTCGAGGTACCGCAGCAGCGCCCGCTTCATGGCCGGATCGTTGTGCCCGTAGTTGAGGGCGCCCGCGCCGCTGAAGAAGTCCACGTAGGACCGGCCCCCCTCGTCGGTCAGCCGGGCGCCGCGGGCGCTGCTGAACACGGTCGGGAAGGACCGGCAGTACCCACGGACCTCGGATTCGAGCTGTTCGAAGACTTCCATGCTGCTCATGTGTACTCCTGGGATTCTCGAGAGGGGTCGTTCAGCGGCCCGATGCGGATGCGCACCTCGGCTTCGTGGTCCGCGCCCGGAAAGAGGTCGGCGGCAAAGGCGGTCTCTTCACTCACGGCGGAGCCGGTGCGCCGGGCGAAGGCCTCGAACAGCGCCTGGGAGGCATGGTTCGAGGGGGTGACCGTGGCTTCCAGGAAGCGCACGCCGAGGGGACGCGCCCGGTCGACGACCCACTCCAGCAAGGCGTGGCCCAGCCCCTGCCCCCGGGCCTCGTTCGCGACGCCGATCTGCCAGACGAAGTACGACTCGGGCCGCGCGGGCGGCCGATAGCCGAGCACGAACCCCGCGAGCCCCCCGTCGCCCTCGGCGACGGCCCCGGTCTCCGCGAAGTCGGTGCACAGGAGCAGGTACGCGTAGGGCGAGTTCTCGTCCAGGGCCGAGGTCTGCTTCACCAGGCTCCAGATCCGCGCGGCATCGCTCGCGCCGGGCCGGCGGACCTGCCGAGAAACGCAGTCAACTCGATGAGTTGGTGCGGGCTCAGACCCATTCGAGTCGATAATTCTCGTGTCCGGCGTGTCGCTCAAGTAGCTGATTTGGAATCGATTCTGGAGGATTGTGTCTATTCACTCGGATTGGATCCGGGGCCACTGTTTAGCGCAGGATTACGTCCGACTCTACGCTTTTGGTGGATCGGTCCCGGCCGCAGCCGGCTGCCCTCCGGGGAGCTCCGGGTGAGGGGGCCGCGGCCTCGCCCGGCCCGGCGGCCTCCCGGACGCGATCGAGGCGCGCCCATCGGGAGTCGGGTGCGTCGTTGAGCGGCCCGCACCGCGCGTTTACTCTGTGCCCGACGTCATGGCGAACCCCGAACTCCTCGAGGACGAAATCGTCTCCTCCCTGCGCCGCATCGTGCGCGCGATCGATCTCCAATCGCGGCGGATGGTCGACCAGTGCGGCCTCACCGGCCCGCAGATCGTCGTGCTGCGCGAAGCGAGCCGCCTGACCGGGTCGTCCATCAGCGCCCTCGCCAGAGCCGCCAGCCTCGGTCAGCCGACGGTCAGCGGCATCCTCGATCGACTCGAAGCCCAGGGGCTCGTGAAGCGCGAGCGCAGCGCCCACGACCGCCGCACGAGCGTCGTCACGGTGACGACCAAGGGAGCCCGCGTGCTCGCCAAGGCGCCCTCGCTGCTCCAGGACCGGTTCCGCTCCGAGCTCTCCAGGTTGGAGGAGTGGGAGCGGACCCAGATCCTCGCCCTGCTCCAGCGGCTGGCCTCGATGATGGACGCCGAGACCATCGACGCTGCGCCCATGCTCGAGACCGGCACCCTCACCCGGTCGGCCTCCGCTTCCGCCTCCGCCTCCGCGACCGGCGAGCCCGAGCCGCGCAGCGCCGCGCGCAGGAAGACCTCCGGATCGGGCTGACGCGCCGGCTTCGGGGCCCGGCTCCCGGGCTCGACTCCCCGGCCCCGGGCGGCGCGCTCAGGCGTGTACGTCGCTGCCGCGCTCGAGCGTCTCGAACGCCTCCTCCTCGCCGTCGAGGGCAGCGAGGTGCGCCGGGTCGAAGAAGCGGTTCATCGAGAGCCGCAGGGGCACGAGCCCCGCGATCAGGACCGGGAAGAGGATCCCGAGCGCGCTGGTCTTGAGCACCCACAGCAGGGCGAGCGCCCCCGCCTGGATGCTCGTGAAGCGGTGGATGACCGAGCGGGGGACGCGAGACACGTAGTGGCTCGCGGGATAGAGGTTCGGGTCCGTCACCCAGAGGCGGAGCCGCTCCCAGAACTCGTTGCCCCCGAGCGTGGCGAAGCCCATGTACAGGAAGAGGCCGAAGAGCACGGCCATCGGGATCCGGCTGATCAACGGCAGCATCAGGATCGAGGCAGCGATGCCGATGTGGATGACCAGCGGCGACACGCGGTTCTCCCGAACGCCGACGATCCGCTCGCCGACGTGGGTGCCCGACCCGTTCTTCTCGGTGGTCGCCAGGCTCCGGACGTGGTTGAGCGCGTGGACGGTGGCCGCCACGATCCAGGGCAGGCCGAAGACCGAGCACCCGGCCGTGATCACCGCCACCACGGCCAGGTCGAGATGGAACCCCGGCCCCTTGCGCAGGGCGTGGCGCGGGCTGTTCACCAGCCGGGTGGTGATGTTCTGGTCCAGGAACAGGAGGATCGTCGCGAGCGCGGCCGGTCCGGAGCAGGCCAGGATCGCCCAGACGGGCAGGTCGAACAGGGGGACCAGCCAGTCGCGGCCGGTCGTGGTGCCGAGCTTCTCGGGCATGGCGGCGGCCTCGAGGTGCAGCTCGGGCATGGCGACGGCGAACAGGGTCATCCCCGTGATGGCGATGGCGGGGCCGAAGTCGGAGATCATCTCGCGAATCCTGGCCCGCAGGTACGGGGTGTCCGAGAAGGCCTTCAGCGTGCGGGACAGGAGATAGGTGCCCAGCGCGAGGATCAGCGTCATCAGCGCCCGCGCGTCGATCGCGATCTCGCCCGCGCCCTCGAAGGACTCGCTCACCGACCGCACCGCCTCGATGATGAAGATCACGGCGATCAGCGCGGCGAAGATCTCATCGGTGAAGCGCGTGAAGTAGCGCATCAGGGTGCTGGCGTCGGTGGCCGCCAGAACGAAGAGGATGAGGCCCGACCAGATGCCGACCCACGCATAGACCGGCAGGAACGGCAGCCCGACCTGCTGGCACGCCGTGTAGAGCAGCCCCGTGAAGATCACGATGGGGCCCGTCCCGCCCAGGATGGTGAGCGGCTGCCCCGCAGCCAACGCGAACAGGATGCCGCCGCCCGCGGTGGCGAGCACCATCTCGACCGTACCGATCTGCCCATGGGTCACGACTCCGGTGAGGGCGCCGAAGGCGATCGCGTTGGCGAGGCACGCGAAGTACAGGAACAGCGCCGAGGCTGCGACCTTGGGGTGCAGTCCGTCGCGGAAGTCGCTGGCGTACAAGGGCAGCCGGCGACGCACGTCGTCGACGAGTCCGCCGAACGGCCGGCCGGTGCGGGTGAGTCCATCGTCCAGGTTCATGTCATTCCTCGACAGATCCGGCGCGCAGCTCGACGCTCGCGTCCAGGCGCGATTCGACCAGCCGCGCCGGCGCGAGTCCGGTCACCACCAGGAACGCGACCAGCGAAGCGAATCCGATGGCCTCGCGTCGCGTGAGCTCGAGCGGCATGCGGCTGCCGCGCGCGCCACAGAAGAGAGAGAAGTACATCCTCAGGATCGCCAGGCCGGTCAGGGCGCTCGCGATCACCACCAGGAACCCCATCACCGGGAACCCCTTCAAGGAGCCCCCCAGCAGCAGCTCCTCGCCCACGAAGCCCAGGGTCCCCGGGAACCCGGTGCAGGTGAGGCCGAGGAGCAGGAACGTCGCGGCGAGCAGCGGCTTGTTCTCGTAGCCGCCGTGGTACCTCGAGAGGTCCAGCGGGCCTCGCCGCGCCTCGAGCACCAGCACGCAACGGGCCAGGCCTGCGAAGGCCAGGCTCGAGGAGAGCCAGAGGACGAGCGCGCCGGCGAGCCCCTCGGTGTTCCCCACGTCGAGCCCGGCCATGACGAGGGCCGATTGGCTCATGAACAGGTAGCCGCAGGCGCGCCGGGCCGAGCGCTGGACCAGGGCCAGCATGGCGCCGTAGACCGCGGTCACCAGGGCCAGCGCCGCCAGGGTGCTGATCGATTCCGGTGCGGCGTGGGGGATGACCAGGACCGCGACCACGTAGGTGCCGAGCTGGGGCGAGCTGAACAGCACCGCCGGCCCGATCTTCCCGTGCTCGAACACCGCGGGCAGCCACGCGTGGAAGGGGAAGATCCCCTTGCGGATGACCGCGGCCAGCACGATCAGCCACAGCCCGGCGGTCTCCGCCGAGCTCCCCTCGCCCGGGCCGAAGGCCAGGGCCACCCCGAGGCCCAGCGCCAGCGCGGAGGTTCCCAGATAGGCCAGCGCCACCCGTCGTGCGCGGCGGTGCTCGCCGGTGGGCAGCCCGAACCCGAAGGTCAGCACCGAGGCGGTCCAGACGAGGAGCAGCAGGCCCGGGCTCTCGGTCAGGAACCCGAGGGTCGTGAGCAAGGTGGCCGCCGCGGTGCGCACGAGTCCTCCCCGATCGAGGCTCGTCCCGGGCGTGACGGCCACGGTCAGGAGCCACAGGGCGGCCGCCAGGCACGGCAACGGTCTCGACAGGGCGCCGACCTGCAGCAGCGGCGGGTCTCCCAGCAGCCGGAGGGCGCCTTCGCCGGCGAGCCCGTCGCCCGCCAGCTCGCCTGCGAAGAGCGGCGCGGCCGCCCACGCGAGCATGGCGGCGCCGGCGCCGGTGGCGATGCTGCGCGCCCTCTCGACCGGGATGGGCAGGGCGGCCACCACCGCCACCAGGGCGGGGAGGCCGAGCAGCACGGCGACCCAGACCTCGAAGGCGCTCATCGGCGGGGCGCCTCCGGGCGCGTCGTGGTCTCCCCTGCGAGGGCCCGGTCGAAGCGGTCGAGCGTCGTCGCGGCCCTGCGGAAGGGGGCCACGACCAGGCGGTCGAGCATTTCGTCGAGATGCCCGCGCTCGAGCGCGAACCGATACAGCCGCAGCCGGAGCCCGCCCTCCGCGGGCCGGGGACTCGACGCCGGGCGCTCGGCCTGCAGCGCGTGCAGATCGTGGAGCACGCTCGGTGCAGTCAGGAACTGCAGGAGGCGCAGGGATGCGTGGCCCGCCATGTGGACGAAGGCGAGGGTCCGGAGGCCCAGGGCGATCTCGAGCACGATCAGCCCGACCTGGGTGAGCGACGCAAACGCCAGCGCCGACTTCACGTCCGTCTGGACACGCGCCACAAGGGTGGCGAACAGCGCCGTCGCCGCCCCGAGCGCGATCGCCAGCCCCTGGGCCACGGGCGACTGCTCGAGCAGGGGTGTCGCCCGCCAGAGCAGGTAGCAGCCGGCGTGCACGGAGAGCGAGCCGTAGTACACGGCGCTCGAGGAGGTGGGCCCCTCCATGGCCCGGGGAAGCCAGCTCGAGAGCGGGAGCAGCGCGCTCTTGCCGGCCACGGCCACGATGAGGAAGACGCAGATCAGCGTCGTCTGGGTCTGTGAGAGGCCGGGCGGCACGTCGCCCGCCCCGAAGACCCAGTGCAGGCTCCCGTCACCGGCGTAGACGTGGAGCAGGGCGGCCGCGATGAGCATCGCCGCGTCGCTCAGCCGGTAGTACGCGAACACCCGCAGGCCGTTGGTCACCGGGACCGGGCGCTCGTGGAAGAACGCGACGAGCAGGGCGGAGCTGAGTCCGACCAGCTCCCAGCCGGCGAAGAGCACCTCGATGCTTCCCGCGAGCGCGACCATCTGCATGCCGAGCGCGAAGGCCGAGAACAGGACGAAGTAGCGGTGGAAGCCCGGCTCGCGGTGCAGGTAGCGGAAGGAGAAGCGCGCGACGACCCCGCAGATCGTGGCCGCGAGCAACGCGAAGGCCAGCGCTCCGGTGTCGACCAGCAGGTCGAAGCGGAAGGCGCCTTCGTGGGAGGAGAACCAGGTCCTCGCCGTAAAGGACCTCGCCTCTCCGCCGGTCGCGACACAGGTCGCCAGCGCGATCGCGAGGGCCAGCATCGACATGACCATGGCGCTCCCCGTCGCGCCGGCGACCCAGCGCTCGGGCAGCGGCCGCGGAGCCAGTGAGGCCAGCGAGATCGCGGCCAGCAGGAGGGCCGGCGACGACAGCGCCACCAGGGTTGCGACCTCGAGGGTGAGCTCGCTCACGGCTGGCCCCCCTCGCCTGCGGGACGGATGCGCGCGATGGGGAGGTGGCCCGAGCGGCCCAGGAACCAGCGCGACGAGGGGCCGTCGATCCCGGCCAGCGGGCCCTCCACCCGGTGTCGCTCGAAGCGGTCTCCGACCCGCTCGAAGACGTCGTTCGAGGCCGGGTCGAGACAGGCGAAGTGCAGCCAGCGGTTCCGGCACAGGCGGTCGACGTCGGGCAGCCGGTCGAGCGCGCTGCCCAGGCGGGCCGGCGGGCACTCGACGACGATCGTGAGGCGGACGGGCTCGTGGATCTCCACCATCTGCCACGGCAGGCCCGTGCGAAGGTCGCTCTGCGCGCCGTCCATGACGCCGAGCAGGCCCGTGACGTTGTGCGGCAGCTTGGTCCCGCTGCCGTATCCGGTCGGATCGACCGTGCTGAAGTAGTACTCGAGGTTGATGCCCGCGACGACGGGCACGACCGCGCCGAGGACGTTGCCCAGGATGGCGCCGTCTCCATCTCGGCTGGGGTCGTAGGACACGAGGAAGGCTCTGCGGTCCAGGAACAGTCCGCGCGTGCGGCTCCGGCGCCCGATGACGCAGAAGGCGTTGCTCGCGTGGCCGTACTCGGGTCGCGGCTGAGCCAGGTCCGAGGCCCGCGCCTCGACGTGGCGCAGCGCCGCCCGACTCGACATCGAGGGGGAGAGGCCGTCGAAGCGCCGGCAGCGTTCCAGCGCCTCGCTCTCGCGGGCGATCTCGAAGGCCGCCCGGGCGCGGGCCAGGTCTTCGCGGTGGGACCCGGGGACGCGGTCCTCGTCGAAGAAGACCACCTCGTTGCTCGCGGTGTTGCGCTGGGCGCCCACGAACCAGCTGGACTCCGGAATCGGGAGCCCCCGCTCGGCCAGGCGTTCGCGCACCGCGGGGTCGTTCGCCATGCGCGCGAAGGCCCGCGCGTTCGGGCCGCCGGCGCCGCCGCCGCACGCTCCGCAGTCGTGGGCCGACTCGTGGGGGTTGTTGAGGCTGACCGAGCCGTGGGCGACCACGAACACGAGCCGCGCCGGCGAACCGATGCCCATGTTCAAGAGCTGGTCGGCGACGATCTGCGCCATCTCGTCGGTGTCGAAGCCGCTCTTCACGGGCTCGCCCGAGGCGCTGGCGTCCCGGTGGACGGTGATCTCGGATCGCACCGGAGCGCGCAGGGGCCGGGCGAAGCGGCCGAGCCTGCGCCCGAGTCCCGGGGCCAGCACGCGCAGGACCAGCGGCACGAGCGAGAGGGTTCCCAGCAGCGACATCAGGACGGCGCCCCGCGCCAGGGTGCGGCTGCCGACGTGGAGGTTCTTGTTGGCGAGGCCGACGGCGCGCTCGATCACGCTCTCGAGGCGTGCCAGAGGGCTGCCGTCGCTCGTGCGCAGCTCGGTCACGGAGTGGTGCGGCTGGATGGCGGGTGGGCACAGCGGGCGCGGGCGGGCGTCCGTGGCCCCGCGGTAGTACATGGCGACCCCGAAGAACCCCGCTGCGCCGAAGGTCTCGGCGCGGGGCTCGACCTCTTCGAGGTGCCGGCGGAACGACTCTTCGCGCTCGTCGAGGCAGAAGACCGCCTGGAACGCGGGGGGCGACTCGGGGGTCCAGGCCTGGTGCTGCGCGAGCGCGTCGAGCAGGCGAACCCGAAGCCGGCGCTCGAACGCCCGGTGCAGCAGCTCTCTCCGGGCGGTCTCGTCGAACGCCGCGATCTCCCGCTCGAGCTCCTCGACCTCGGCGTCCGCGAGGTCGAGGAGCCGGTCGGGGCCGACGCCCAGGAGCTGGGCCGCCTGGAAGATGCGCCATGCCCGCTCCTCGAGGCTGGGGGCAGGGGAGTGGGCGCCGGCGGCCGGGCGGAGCCGGTCGCGCAGCCCGGCGAGATCGCCCGGGAAGCCCAGTCGCGGCAGGACCGCGGCGAGAGCGGCCCGCTCGCACAGCGCGCGCACCGCGAGGTAGTCCTGCAGCGACGCCGGCACCGAGCGCACCGGCATGCGGTCGGGCCGGGTCTCCATCTGCCTCACCATGCCGGCGAAGCCGCGCAGCGCGAGCGCGTCGGCCGACAGGTAGTCGTACCACTCGTCCCGGTCCACGCCGAGGCTCCGAAGCGAGTGCTCGAGCGACCCGGCCGCCCCGCGCTTCGCCGCGGCATCGTCGCGCAGGAGTCGCGCGAGCTCGCGGTAGGCCCGACCGGCGATCCCGGGTCCATCGCGGAAGGTCTCGGCGAAGACGCGGTAGATGCCCCGCTCCCGGCCCGCGAGCTCCCAGTGCGCCATGCCCTGGTCGAGGAAGGCGCCGAGGAAGCGGATCAGCAGGGGGTTCACCCAGTCGTCGATGTCGTGCCCGGTGGCGTCGCGCAGCAGGTCGCGGTGCCGGGGCGGGCGGGCGGGCGCGGGCGGCTCCCCCGGCCGGCTTCGCCGGGCGGCCGCGAGGCTGGCGTCCCAGAGGGCGCGGGCCACGCCGGGATCGCCCGCTTCCCTGGCGTGCGTCGAGCCCTCGAAAGCCTTGGACAGCGCGGCGCGCGCGTCGGCGGGCAGGTCGGGGCGCAGCCGCTCGTTTCGGCGCTCCTCCCCGAGCAGCCACGACAGCATCGGCTCCCGCACCTCTTCGAGGCCGTGGAGCGCGATGCGCAGCCGCAGCTCGAGGCGGTCGACGAGCCCTGCGACCTCGTGGCGAGCCTCCGAGCCGAGCTGCTCCGCGAGCACGCTCCGGACGTCGCCCTCGGTGATCCGGCCGCGCCCGATCTCGGCGCGGTAGCTCGCCTCGCCGAGGTAGGGCTGGCAGCCGAAGAGCCGCCCCGCCTCGACGACCGCGTCCTCGAAGACCCGGTCCTCGAACGCGTGGAGCGTGTTGTGGTGAATGAAGACGTTGATCGGGCCCTGCCCGGGCAGCAGGTGTGCCACGCCGTCGACGACGGTCCGAAGCAAGTCCGTACTCTCTTCCCCGACCTCGGGAGCCGATGCAGCCATCTTCAGGACACCCACGCCCGTGAGCCAAACGAGCCCGATCGCGGCGCCCTCGAGTCGGGAGCCTCGAGGGACGGGACGCCGGCGCGGGAACGGCGCCGTTTTCCGGCAGGGCTCACGAGCGCGATCACCGTTCGTCGCCGTCCGCAGGCGAGGTGAGGTCGCGCTCGACCCGTTGGATCTCCGAGAGCAGGGCGTCCCGGCTCGCCTGATCGCGCAGGGCCTGGAGCACGCCCGGATCGCGCAACACGAAGGCGGTGCGGCCCAGCAGGTGGAGATGGCCGCGGATCGTGGGGCTGAGGACCGCGAACAGCGCGAACACCGGCTGGCCGTCGATCGCGCCGAAGTCGACCGGACGCTCGAGCAGGCAGAGCGTCACGGCGGGCTCGTCGAACTCCAGGAGCACCGGGTTGCGCGGATGCGGAAGTGCGATGCCGTCTCCGATGCCCGTGGACGCGAGCTCTTCCCGCACCCGCAGCGACTCGAACACCCGCTCGGGGTCGATGTCGCCCGGAAGACGCAGCGACCTCACCACCGATCGGAGCGCGCCGTCACGGTCGGCGGCCTCCACGCGGAAGAAGATCCCGCCCCGCTCGAGTGCGGTCGCGAGGCTGGGCAGGGGCAGGCCCTCGGAGTCGGGCTCGAGGCCGATCGACGGCGAGACCGACGGCCGGTGCGCGGTGGCCCACTCGAGGATCTCGCCCCGGCTGAAGCGGAGCTGGTCGCCCACCCGAAGGGACGGGATCCGGCCCTCGCCGACCCAGCGATAGACGGTCTTCTCCGACACGCCCAGCAGACCGGCGACATCTTTGACACTGAGTCTCATCTGTGGACATCATTTATCATAGATGCCCAGAATGGCCACCCGGCCCCGCGCACAGGGGAGTTGATCCCCGTGGGAATCGAGGTCGAGCCGAGGCCAGCACGACCGAGGCCCCGGCGGTCCGGAAGAGGGCGGGAACAGGGCTCGCGACCGGGGGGCGGAGGCCCCCCGGCGGCCGCCCGGATCAGTCGGGCATCTGGTAGCCCGGCGTCGACTTCGAGAGCGCGACCTCGTCGTCGGACATCTCCTCGGGGATGTCCTCGAAGAGCGGCGAAGACAGGTACCGCTCACCCGTGTCCGGCAGCATGCACAGGATGACCGAGCCGGGCTCCACCTTCGCCGCCACCTTCTGGGCGGCGGCGAAGGTCGCGCCGCCGGAGATGCCGGTGAGGATGCCTTCCCGGGCGGCGAGCTTGCGCGACCACTCCATCGCCTCCGGCCCCGGAACGGGAACGATCTCGTCGAAGTACTTCCGGTCGATCGATTCCTGGAGCACGAGCGGGATGAAGTCGGGCGTCCAGCCCTGGATCGGATGGGGCTCCCAGGCCGAGTGACTGCCGGCGGGCACCCCGCCCTCGCCCCGCTCCTGGGGAGCGCCGCTGGAGACGAGCGCCGCGTTGATCGGCTCGGTGAGCACGATCTTCGTCTCCGGGCGCGACTTGCGCAGCGCGCGACCGATCCCGGTCACCGTGCCGCCCGTGCCGTAGCCGGTGACGACGGAGTCGAGTCGCTCGCCGTCGAAGTCGGCCAGGATCTCCCGGGCCGTCGTGTTCTCGTGGATGCGCGCGTTCGCCTCGGTCTCGAACTGGCTGGCGAGGAACCAGCCGTTGCTGGCCGCCAGCTCCTGGGCCTTGCGGACCATGCCCATGCCCTTCTCCGCCCGGGGCGTCAGCACGACCTTCGCACCCAGGAAGCGCATCAGCTTCCGGCGCTCGATCGAGAAGCTGTCCGCCATGGTGATCACGAGCGGGTAGCCCTTGGCGGCGCAGACCATCGCGAGGCCGACGCCCGTGTTCCCGCTGGTCGCCTCGACGACCGTCTGGCCCGGCCGGAGCGCGCCGCTCTTCTCGGCCTCCTCGATGATGCTGATGGCGAGGCGATCCTTGACCGACGCCGCGGGGTTGAAGAACTCCGCCTTCGCATAGAGGGTGACGCCTTCGGGCGCGAGGGAGTTGATGCGCACGCAGGGTGTGTTGCCGATGGTGTCGACGATGCTGTCGTATCGCTGGCCTCGTCCCTGGGTGGTGCGGTAGTCGTGGTGGGTCATGGATTCCTCCTCCTCTCGGCCTCGTTCTCGGCCTCACTCCAGGCCTTGCACTCGGCCGTGCACTCAGCCTCGCTCTCAGCGCTGGGCGCCCCGAAGGCGACGCCCGGAGACCCGGAGCCGTGTTGGCCGGCAAGTGTCGGGGATGGCCCGTCTGGGCGCCACCGGACCACATCGCAGATGGGAGGCTGAGATGGGAGGCCGAGATGGGAGGCCGGGCGGCTCGCGGAGTCAGTCCTCGACGTGGACCGGCGGCTCGGGCTCGCTCGCCTGTGCGGTGATCACCTCGTCCGGAGTCGCGACGATCGTCGCATAGAGCTTCTCCGGGTAGCCCCGCATGTGGGGCTTGTCCGGGTCGATGGGCGGCCGCGGGACGGCGCCGTCCTGGGAGTGGAACGCGGGAGGCGTGCGGTCGCGGGCCAGGTCCGCCTCCGAGATGCCGGCGAGCCCCGCCACCTCGGGGTCGATCCAGGCTCGCCCGTCGATGGGCCTCTGCGAGGTCGAGATCTCGAGGGTGAGATCCTCGGGGCCGGTGAAGTACAGCGAATGGCACATCCCGTGGTCGATCGGGCCGATGATGGCGACGCCGCGCGAACGCACCCGGTCCCGCATGGCGAGAAGCTCGAGGAAGCCGTGCCAGGCTCACTCGACGCCGTGCATCCAGTAGAGGGCGACGAGCTCCAGGCCGAGGACGTCGCTGAAGAACTCGATCTGCACCTTGATGTCCCGGGTGCGGGGGGCGATGTGGTGCGCGCCGTTGATTCGACCCATGGGCGTTCGGCTCCTTCCGGGTGGGTGGTCGGTCCGCTCTCGCGGGCCGTGTCTCAGAAGCGCGCGCCGGCCGCCTCGTATTCCGCACGAAACCCTTCGAGGTAGGCCTGGCGCGCCTCCGCGGTCGGCTGGGTGGTCTGCCAGGCCGTGATCGGGCGGATGTCGCGTAGTCCGATCGAGCCCAGCACGTGGCGAAGGCAGGGAAGCTTGAAGTCGGCCGCGTCGCCCGGCGGAAGGCGTCCAGGAACCAGGTCGCCAGCTGCGACGAGTCCGAGGGGGCGCCCCTCGGGCTCGCTTCGATGTGCGGGACCTTCGTCGTCGTGGGCTTCCCTTCGACGGCCGACGGCCGACGGCCGACGGCTGACGGCTGACGGCCGACGGCTGACGGCTGACGGCTGACGGCTGACGGCTGACGGCTGACGGCTGACGGCCGACGGCCGACGGCTGACGGCTGACGGCCGACGGCCGACGCCGGCTCACGCCGGCATGATGGGCTCGAGCCCGAGCAGCAGGCGACCGTAGTTCTCCGCGCCGAGGTCCAGGTCGAAGACCGTGTGACAGGCGAGCGTGTGCACGTCGCGATGGATGCGCTGCATCGGGTGGGGGCGCAGATGCGCACTGGCGCCGCTGGCCTCCATGACGCTGCGCACGACGTCGCGGCACGTGTCGACGACCTGGGCGATCTGGAGCCGCATGCGGGCCCGCTCCTCTGGAGGGCAGACTTCGTCGCGCTGCCCCCAGGCGGCCAGCTCGCGTGCCACGCTTCGCAGCAGGGTCTCGGCGCCCCCCACGCGCACGGCCGCGTGGGCGAGCCGGATCTGGGAGGAGGCCCGTTCGGCCTGCTTGCTGAGTGTCCCGTAGAGCGTGCGCGACCCGAGCCTCTCCGTGAAGAGATCGACGGCCCTGCGCGCGGCGCCCACGGCCGGCGCGGCGGCGGCGATCGCGAGGAGCGGCACCATCGGGTGGCGGTAGCAGGCCGATCCGTGCCAGACGGCCCCGGAGCCGCGGCCCTCGGCCATGCGGGGAATGGGCTCGCTGCGGTCCGCCGGAACGAAGACCTCCTCGGCCACGATGTCGTTGCTTCCGGTGCCCGACATCCCGGCGCAGTTCCAGTCGTCGTCGACTCCGACCTGGTCGCGGGGGACGAGGAAGAGGCGGATGTCGAAGGCGGAGTCCTGGACGACGCCGTTCAGCATCACCCAGTCGGCGTGCATGACGCCCGTGCCCCAGGCCCATCGCCCGCTGAGCACGTATCCCCCGTCACAGCGCCGGGCCGTGCCCGTCGGGCTGATGCTGGCGGGCGCCAGGACGTAGGGCTGGCGTCCGAAGACCTCGAGCTGCGTCGCCTCCGGGAACTGGGCCAGCAGCCAGTTGTGCTCCATGTAGAAGTTGGTGACCCAGCCCGTCGAGGTGCACGCCTCGCTCACCGCGACGCCCACGTCGACGAGGGCCTCGGGACCGAGCTCGTAGCCTCCGAACCGGCGCGGGACGTAGGACCTGAAGACCCCCGTCGCTTCGAGCGCCGCGATCACCTCGTCGACCGGCTTGCGCTCGCGCTCCGCCTGCTCCGCGTGCTCCGCGATGAAGGGCGCGATGGCGCGCACGCGCTCGAGCAGTCCCTCGGCGCTCGGGGCGCCCGATCGATCGTTCGCTGCATCCATGGTGCGCCCCTTCCGTGCTGCATCCGCGCCAGATCGCTGGCTCATCGCCGTTTCCCCGGTGCTTCGGTGCACGCCCGCGCTCCGGCCCATGGGCCGGGAGGCTCGAGCGCCGATAACATACCATATGGTATGGTTCGAGTGGGCCTCCACCAGGGGAGAGGGATCCATGAGCCGGGTGATCCGCCACCCCTGCATGATCGGCGTTCGCGAGCAGGCGAAGCTCGAGGACAGCTACGGCGGCGAGCCCGGCTGGGTGTTCATCGAGGGGATGCAGGTGCGTCCCGACGACCGCGACGGCCGCAACACCCACGTGCCCACGCTCGTCGTCGGGAACGGCGCGGACCCGGCCTGTACGCCCAGCCATACGCCCAGCCACACGCGGAGGCTCTTCGAGGCCATTGTCCACGCGGACAAGGAGATCCACGAGATCGAGGGTGCCTCCCACGACAATATGGGGCAGCGCGAAGAGCTCGCTCGCTGCGTCGAGACCCATTCACGCTGGCTCCGCGCCCATGGCCTCGATGACTGAAGGGGCGCGCCGGGGCCGCCTGTCCCGCGGCCGCTGGATCGGGGCCGCCCTCGACGCGCTCGTGGCGGACGGGATCGAGGGCGTGCGGATCGACCGGCTGTGTCGCGACCTCGGCGTGACGAAGGGGAGCTTCTACCACCACTTCGCCGGACGCGAGGACCTGCTCGAGGCGATGGCCGACTACTGGGAAGCGACGCAGCCCCAGGACACCGCCGGCGTCGTCGCCCGCGCCGAAGGCGATCCCATGCAGCAGCTCGTCGAGATCACGCGCCTCGTGGCGGATCGCGACATCGGGCGTCGGGACCACGCGATGCGCGCCTGGGCGGCCGCCGACGAGCGCGCCGCCCGCAGCGTACAGGCCGCCGACCGCCAGGTCCTGGGCCTGCTGGAGAAGATCCTCGCGAGCTTCGGCGTGCCCGCGGAGGAGGTCCATCCCCTCGCGCGGGTGCTGTTCTTCACCGCGCTCGGCGCCCACGACGCTCCGATGCTCTTCGACAGCCGCTCGCAGCGCTCCCTCTCGAGATATCTCCTGCGCCTGGTGCGGGAGCGGGCGGGCCGGGGACGGGGCGAGGCCCGGTGATCCGAGCCGGCGGGCGCCGTGGTCGGGCCTCCGGGGGGTCGTCGCGCCCGGAAGCCCCTCGGCTCACTTGCGCGTGATCTTCACCGGCAGGCGGGTGTAGCCCCTCACGAACGAGGAGAAGGTGCGGCTCGGCTCCTCCTGGACCTCGATGCGCTCGAACCGCGGGAGGATCTCCTCCCACAGGACGCGAAGCTGCAGCTCGGCCAGGCGGCTGCCCATGCAGAAGTGGTTGCCCCAGCCGAACGACAGGTGGCTCCTCGCGTTGGGGCGCTCGATGTCGAGGGCGTCCGCGTTCTCGAAGACCTCCTCGTCCCGGTTGCCGGACACGTACCACAGCAGCAGCTGATCGTGCTTCCGGATCGGCTTGCCGGCGAGCTCGCAGTCGCGGGTCGCCGTCCGTCGCATGTAGGAGAGCGGCGTCTGCCAGCGGATGACCTCGGACACCATGTTTCGGATGAGGCCCGGGTCGGCGATCAGCTTGTCGTACTGCTCCGGGAACTGGTTGAGCGAGTAGACGCTCCCCGACATGGTGTTGCGCGTGGTGTCGTTGCCGCCCACGATCAGCAGCAGCAGGTTGCCCAGGTGCTCGACGGCGGACATGTCCCGGGTGGCTTCCCCGAGCGCGAGCATGGAGACCAGGTCGTGCCCCGGCTGCTTCCGGCGCTCTTCCCAGAGCTTCGAGAAGTACTGGGCGCACTCCATCAGCTCCTGGCGCTTCTGTCCCATCGACTCGACGACGCCGCCGGGCTCGGGGATGGCGAAGACGATGTCCGACCAGCGCGTCAGCTTGCGGCGGTCTTCGAGGGGGAAGTCGAAGAGCGTCGCCAGCATCAGGGTGGTGAGCTCGATGGAGACGGTGTCCACCCAGTCGAAGGTCTCGCCTTCGGGGAGGGCGTCCAGCACCCGGCATGTGCGCTCGCGAATGAGCGGCTCCAGCCTGGCCAGGTTGCGCGGGGCGACCGCGGGCTGCACCGTCTTGCGCTGCTCGGTCTGGATGGGCGGATCCTGGGAGATGAACGGGGGGCGGGTGCCCATCTGGGCCATCGTCGGAGGCTCGGTGCCCGCGCGGAAGCCCAGCGTGATCCCCCTGGCCGACGAGAAGGTCTCCCAGCTCGAGCTGACGGTCTTGATGTCCTCGTACTTCGTGACCGACCAGTACCTTCCGGCGGTGTCGAGCTCGTTCGGGTGCACGGGGTCTTCCCTGCGCAGCCGCTCGAAGTAGCCCTGCCAGCGGTTCTCCCTGAAGAGGTGGGCGTTGTACGGGTTGACGTCCTCGAGCGCGAGCTCGTGGGCCGGGGCGACGCCCGCGCCCTTCGCCGCCTGCTCCTGCTCGGGGGTCCGGTACTCGGGGACACCGGCTGCGACCTGCTCCGCCGCGGTCTCGCTCATTCGGATTCCTCCATGCCGACCCGCTGGGTGGGCATCGGTTCAGTGGTCGTTCTCGGGGCCCGCGTACGTCCATCCCGGGCACGTCGCGGGTGCATCTCCAACAGGGTGTCGATGATCTCTTCGCGGCTGGCGCGGGAGGGGTCCTCCACCCACCAGGCGATGACGCGCACCAGGACCGCCGCCCGCGCCTGGGCGGCCGCGCCGGGATGGAGCGGGACGCCGCGCTCGGGGAAGACCCGCGCGTAGCGGCGCTCCAACCGGCCCGCGATCCGGTCCTGGATGCGCTCGGCCAGGCCCGAGCTCTCGCCGCGGTCGAAGACCGCGCGGATCAGGTTCCGACGGCGCTCGGCCACCTCCACCATGTGCTCCAGGCTCCGGCGCATCGCCGCCTGGCTCTCCGGACCGGTGCGCTCGGGATCGAGCTGGGGGCGCATCTCCTCCAGCGCCGCGTCGACCAGCTCTTCGAACAGGGCGTGCTTGTCGGGGAAGTGGAGGTAGAAGGTTCCGGTGGCCACCCCGGCCCGGCGGGCGATCGCGGTGCTGGTGACGGCGCGAACCCCATCCGCGGCGAACAGCTCGGTGCCGGCCTCTAGCAGCCGGCGGCGGGTCTCGAGGCGGCGAGAAGTGTGTCCGCTGGCCGGGCTCTCGCTGGAAACGGCAGTTTCTGACATGAAGTTCAGTTCATATACCGGACCCCGAGGCCTCGCAAGCGCGCTGCCCCACGGGGCCGGCCGGGGCTCTCCGGGCGAGGTCTCCGGCCGGGGCTCTCCGGGCGAGGTCTCCGGGCGATCGGCGAGCAGGTCGAGGGAGCGGCCGAGGGAATCCGCGCCGGCCGCGGAGGACCGGCCGGCTCACGCTCCCCACGCCGCGGCGCCCGCGCCGGGCCCGGCCGCACACCGGGTCGGCGCGGACGGCGCCGTGGGCCCCGGCATGGGACGCAGTACGATCGCAGGCGCGTCGGCGCCCGGCCGGTCCGAGCCCGACGAGGCGGCGATGGCTGCCGAGGAGGCCCGTTGCTCGAGCTCTACCACAATGCGCTCTCCAGCTGCTCCCAGAAGGTGCGGATCGTGCTCGGCGAGAAGCACCTCGACTGGAAGGGTCACGAGGTCGACCTGCTGGGCGGCGGTCAGCACGATCCCGAGTACGTGAAGCTGAACCCGAACCATGTGGTGCCGACCCTGGTGCACGACGGCCACGTGCTGATCGAATCGACCCTCATCAACGAGTACCTGGACGACGCGTTCCCGGAGCGTCCGATGCGCCCCGCCGATCCCGCGGCGCGCCACGCGATGCGGTTGTTCGTGAAGCGGATCGACGACGGCGTCCACCCGGCGGCGGGCATCCTCACCTACGGCATCGCGACCCGGCCCGTGGTGCTCGGTCAGCCGCCGGAGAGGCGGCGCGCGTCCTGGGAGAACATTCCCGACCCGGCGCGACGGGCCGCGCGCCGGAGCGTCATCGAGCACGGCGTGGCGGCGCCGGAGATGCGGGGCGCGCTCGAGGCGTTCATCGGTCTGCTCGATCGCATGGAGACCCTCCTCGCGAGCCACCCGTGGCTGGTCGGGGACGCCTTCAGCCTGGCCGACGCGTGCGCCTTGCCCTACGTCCTGCGCCTCGAGCATCTCGCGCTCGGGCATCTCGTGGCCGCGCGCCCGCGCGCGGCCGCGTGGTTCGAGCGCATCCAGGCCCTGGAGTCGTACCCCGCGATGATCTCGGACGGGCTGCCCGCGCCGATCCTCGCGATGTTCCAGCGAAACGCCGAGGAGGTGCGCGGCGAGCTCGAGGGGTTGGTCGCCGCGATCGGATCCGAGCCTTGAGGGTGCAGGCGCTGCGGGGGGGCGTCCGGCGCCTGGCGCCGGCCGGGTGAACGGGCGCGAGTCGTCCGGGGGATTCGCTGCAGTCCGCGGCGGCGGGTCGCCGAAGGCGCCGCTCCCGCTCCCGCAGCAGCGGTGGAGGCTCCGGGACCCGGATCAGATGCCGCCGCCCAGCATCTCCTGGGCTCCCAGAGGGCGATACCAGGCGTAGGCCTCGCGCTGGGCGTGGGCGAGCTCCTCGTGTGAGAGGCCCAACGGCTCCATCAGCTCGCTGATCTCCCCGAACCGCCCGGCCTCGATCGCCTCGACGAGCTGGAGGAGTCGGCCCAGCGGACCGCTCCGCTCCAGCACCGCTGTGCGGATCTCGGGCTCCACCTCGATCTGGTCGAGGATGTCGCCCAGCTTCGTGCTCAGGATCGCGTCGCCGAGCGACAGCATGCCCGCCAGGAAGGCCCGGTCGTTGGCCACGGCGTCGCTGCCCTGGATGCCCGTGGCCATGGGGGACAGGAGCTCGAGGAGCCGTCCGCGAATCGCCGCCATCTCGAGGGTCGGATTGGCGCTGGCGTCGGCCCCGTCGCTCGCGTAGAGCAGGAGCAGCAGCCAGCGCCGCAGCGGCTCGCGCCCGATGTACAGGATCGCGTGGGCGAACGTATCGATCCTCTGGACCGAGCCCAGGGCGGCCGAGTTCGCGATGCGCAGCAGCTGCACCCCCAGGCGCGCGTGGCGCTTGAAGACGTCCTCGATCTCGGCGGTGGGCCGGTCTTCGGAGACGGCGCGAAAGGCGGACAGGAGGCCGTGGCGTTCGGGCTCGAGCTTGCGTCCCGAGAGGGTCGTGGGCCGCGCGAAGAAGTAGCCCTGGAAGAGACTGAAGCCCATCCGCGAGCAATCCTCGAACTCGTCCCCGGTCTCGACCTTCTCGGCGAGCGGCTGCGCGCCCAGGGACTCGACGCGGCGCACGAAGGCCGGAAGCGACCGACGCTCGGCCTGCATCAGGTCCACCTTCACGTAGTCCGCGACATCGAGGAGCGCCCGGCGCTCGTCGTCCGGCTGGAAGTCGTCGAGGGCGAGCTCGAAGCCCCGCTCGCGCAGCTCGCGGCAGCGGGCGACCGCCCACGACGGGACGGTCTCCAGCACCTCGAGCACGATGCGGTCGGCCGGAAGCACCTCGATCGCCTCGCTGGCCAGCATCTCGAGGTCGACGTTCAGGAACCCCCGGTGGGGCCCGAGGACGTTTGCGATGCCCATGCTGAGGAAGGCGTCGACGGCCACCCGGGCGGTGGCCAGCGAGGGCTCGGCGACCTGGGCCGCGGTCGCCTCCGGAGAGCCCCGGAACAGCAGCTCGTAGGCGACGAGGCGGCGCTGCCGATCGAGGATCGGCTGTCGGGCCACGAAGATCTGGTTGGACTCGTGCTCCACGGCCGGCCTCACGCCCCACCGCGGCTGGCCGAGTCCATGCGTCCGAAGCCGCACACGATCACGTGGTCTCCCATCCCACCGACCACTCCGGCCGGATTCGTCCCCATCGGCGCGCAGGAGGCCGCACCGCGAAGCGTCGAATGCACCACACACCAATCGGAAGTGTTGGAGTCGGGATTGAGTCGGAAACGCCCCGGCGGCGTCGCGGAGCCCGGTCGGTCGAGGTGGAGGGCCCCGGGCTGCGTGGTCCCACGGAGGCGAAGGTGCGGGGGACCACGCAAGCGTCGCCCCCGGGGCCGGGCCTGCGCCCGTGCCCATGCCCGGTCCACTCAGGCCGCCGCGCGGTCTCCGCTCTCGAGGGGCGCGACCGGGGTCTGGGGCGGGCGACGGAAGCGCGCCTGGATCGCGGCCCAGTCGATCGTGAGGCTGCCGCCCGAGGTGGCGTGCTGCTTCTCCCAGCTCATGAGCAGGTCGAGGCAGGCGTGGTCGATGTAGCCCAGGTCCTCGAAGTTCACGTGCAGCTCGGCGCCGGCCGGGACCTCCTCGAGCGCCCTGGCCAGCGTCGGCAGGCGCAGGATGGTGGCGGCTCCGTCCAGGTGGAGGATGCAGCGAGCCGAGCCGTCGTCGGCCTTCTCCAGCGAGACGTCGAGATGCGACATGTCGTAGACGATGCGCAGCACCGAGAGTCCGACGCCGATCAGGACGCCGGTCAGCAGGTCGACGGACACGATGCCCACCAGGGTGGCGGAGTAGATGAACACCTCGCGGCGTCCGAAGCGCGCGAGCTCGCGGATCGCCGCCACGTTGACCAGCTTGTAGCCGGTGAAGACCAGGACCGCGGCGAGCACGGCCGTGGGGATCTGACGCAGCACCAGGGGCAGCGCCGCGCAGAAGAGCAGCAGCCAGACCCCGTGGAGCAGCGCCGAGAGGCGCGTGCGGGCGCCGGCCTCGACGTTCGCGCTGCTGCGGACGATCACGCCCGTCATGGGCAGTCCACCCACCAGGCCGCAGATCATGTTGCCCACGCCCTGGGCCGCGAGCTCCTGGTTGAAGCGCGTGCGCGGGCCGTCGTGGAGCTTGTCGACGGCGGTGGCACACAGCAGCGTCTCGGCGCTGGCGACGAAGGCCATCGCCAGGCCCGAGGCGAGCACTCCGAGGCCCAGGGAGTCGAGGTCGGCCAGCGTCGGAAACGTGATCGCATCGGTGAGCTGCGCGGGCACGTCGACCCGATTGACGCTGAATCCCGCCAAGGCGGCCACCGCGGTCGCGATGACCACGGCCGCCAGGGGTGCGGGAACCACCTTCAGGCTTCCCGGGACCATGCGACGCCAGCCGATCATCACGACGAGCGTGAGCACGCCGACCACCGCGGCCTGGAAGTGGACGGATCCATCCGCGGGAAGGAAGCTCTTGTAGAGCGCCTCGGGAATCGCGAGCAGGTTGGCGAGCCCGTTCTCGCGCGGCGTGTCGTCCACCATCACGTGGAACTGGCTGCCGAAGATCAGCACGCCGATCCCGGCGAGCATGCCGTAGATCACGGAAGGCGAGACCGCGCGGAACCACTGCCCGATGCCGGCGATCCCCGCCACCAGCTGGATGGCTCCGGCGACCAGGACGATCCAGCCCAGGGCGCCCACGCCGTGGGCCTGCACCAGCTCCCAGACGATGACGGCCAGGCCCGCCGCCGGGCCGCTCACCTGCAGGGGCGCGCCCGCCATGAACGCGACGACGAGCCCACCCACGATTCCGGTGATGAGGCCGGCCGCGGGCGGAACGCCCGACGCGATCGCGATGCCCATGCACAGCGGCAGCGCGACCAGGAACACGACGACGGACGCGAGCACGTCCCGGCGCCAGCTCTCGCGCAGCACCGAGAGCTCCTTGCGGTAGCGAGAGGCGACCTGCTTCACCAGGCGAGGTCCTCGGTCGCACCACCCGAGAGAGCGTGGAACTTCCCCGCCTCGTCGCTCACGTAGAGCTCGCCGGTCACGAAGTCGTAGACCCAGCCGTGGAGCCGGAGGCCGTCGTTCTCGATGGCGCGCGCGACGAACGGATGGGTTCGCAGATTGTCGAGCTGCGCGAGCACGTTGGCCCCCACGGTGTTGGTGAGCGGGTCCTGGCCGTCGCCCACGCGGACGCGGCGCGCGAGGGCGGGCTGCGCGTGCTCGAGCCAGGGCGGCACGCACGCGAGCTCGGCGGCCGAGGCCCGGTCGCGCAGGGCGGCCATGGCGCCGCAGTGGGCGTGCCCGCAGACGGCGATGTCGCGAATGCCCAGGGCCTCGATGCCGTACTCGATGGTGGCGGCCTCGCCTCCCGGGCCGGCGTCGGAGGGCGGAACCAGGTTGCCCGCGTTGCGGACCACGAACAGGTCGCCCGGGTCGGTCTGGGTCAGGAGGGCGGGGTCGATCCGCGAATCGGAGCAGGTGATGAGGAGCAGGCGGGGCTGCTGCCCCGAGCTCAGGGCCTCGAAGGCCTCGCGGCGTCGGGGGAACTCGTGCTCCCGGAACCTCTGGATGCCCTCGTAGATGGGATCGATGCTCATCGCGAACCTCTGGTCGTTTCAGCGTTTCGCAGGGGGCCCGACGGGACCCATCTCGACTGCTTCGAGGTTCGTCCAGGAAAAATCTTAGACAATGACGAAATATGGAATTGTGAATTAGGTAATATCTTATGGATGGGCCGGCCGTCGCCCACGGCAGCGACCCCACGCCGGGAGGAGCCATGTCCCTCGACCACCTGAACCTGCACCACCTCCTCTATTTCCGTGCGGTCGCGCGCGAGGGCGGGGTGGCGCGGGCCGCGGCGCACCTGCACGTGAGCGCTCCGACCGTGAGCGCCCAGGTCAAGCAGCTCGAAGACCAGGTCGGGGACGCCCTGTTCCTCCGCACCGGCCGGCGGCTCGTCCTGACGGCCCTCGGTCGCACGGTGCTCCACTACGCGGACGGCATCTTCGATCTGGCCGAGGAGCTGCGGGGCGTCGTCCGCTCGGGCCACGAGGTGCTCGCGACGCGGCTGACGGTGGGGCTCTCGATGGCGGTCCCCAAGCTGATCGCCCATCGACTGCTCGAGCCCGCGCTGACCCTCGAGCAGCCGGTGGAGCTCGTGTGCATCGAGGACAAGCCCGAGGCGCTGCTGGCGGGGCTCGCCACCCACTCGATCGATCTCGTCCTGAGCGACGCGCCGCGGGGCGCCGAGGTGGCGGTGCGCGCCTTCGATCACAAGCTGGGCGAGTGCGGGGTGACCTTCTTCGCCACCGCACCGCTGGCCCGCAAGCTCCGCCCGGGATTCCCCCGGAGCCTCGACGGCGCCCCCATGCTGCTCCCCACGGCCCACGCCGCGGTGCGTACGTCCCTGGAGCACTGGTTCCAGGACCTCGACATCCGTCCGCGCGCGGTGGCCTCGTTCGACGACTCGGCCCTGCTCAAGGTGTTCGGTGCCACCGGGAGCGGCGTGTTCGCGGTCCCCAGCGCCATCGAGCAGGAGGTCGAGCGCCAGTACCCGGTCCGGCCCGTGGGCCGGGTCGAGGAGGTGCGCGAGCGCTTCTACGCCGTCTCGATCGAGCGGCGCCTGCGACACCCGGCCGTCGTGGCCATTTCCCAGGGCGCCCGGGAGGAGCTCTTCCCCAGCCGGACCGCGCGACGCTGAAGCGCGCGCGGGGGCTCGGCCGCGACCGGCGGATCGCTCCCGGGCGGGCTCAGGGCTCCTGCCGGCCCCGGGAGGGCGCCACCGGCATCGCGAACTGCGCGGCCGCCGCGTCGACCAGGTGGGACGTCATCCCCGACCAGTCAGCCTCTGCGATCCGCCCGGATCGCTCCTCGACGATCCGCGACCAGTCGGCGATGCCGTGGAAGAGCAGGCCGGTGGCGGTCAGCGTGCGGGGGAGGCGGAGCGGGCGGGGGATCTCCGGGCCCGCGGCCGTGACGAGCCGCTGCAGGCGGCGCGACCCCGCTCGCCCGCGCTGCTGGTCGAGTCGGAACAGGGTGTAGCGAGGGTGGCCGATCAGCTGGGCGGCGATCCGCACGTACGCCATGCCGCCGTCGGGGTCCCGGGCCTTGCGCACCACCGGCAGCACGAAGGCCTCGGCGAGCCGGTGCAGGTCGCGGGTCTCGCCGCGCTCCTCGATCTCGTCCAGCAGGTGGTTGCGATGCTCGCCGATCGACGGGGTGTGGCGATCGAGGATCGCGACGAGCAGCCCCTGCTTGTCCCCGAAGTGGTACTGGACGGCCGAGCGGTTGCGCTGGCCCGCCTCGCGGCCGATCTGATGGAGCGCGACGGCGTCGATGCCCGCCTCGGAGAAGAGGCGTTCGGCGGCCCGAAGGATCCGCAGCCGAGTGGCCAGCGTCTCCGTTCGAGGGACCGAGTGGATCGAACGATCTTCTGAAATCGATGCCAACGCTGTCTCTCCCGGTTCCTGATATGCCCTGTTTTCCGGGATCCAGCCGGGAGAGTACGTGTAGAATGAATAAGAAACCAGGATTAACTCGCGCCGTCGCACCGTCGCGCCGGGTGCCTGGAGGAGGAGCGGGGCATGGCCGGAGAGATCATCCGGATCGACGACCTCGCCAGGCCTCGGCTCGACGACGTGCAGAGGGCGGCGCTGGCCCACGGCGAGTCCAACGAGGTCGAGCTCTCCGTGGGCGCCGTGCTCGAGGCCGCCGCGGCACAGACCGGCCTCTCGGATTTCGGGGCCGACGACTTCCGGGAGCGTCTCGGCGTGTGGCTCTCCGAGCTGGACGCCGACCCCGAGCTCACCGGGCTGGGCCGACTGAACCACTTCAACGACTGCGTCCGCTACGCGTCGAACCGCCTCCGCATCCACCGGCTCCTGGAGGAGCACCCCGAGATCCACGAGGTCGAGATCGCCAGGCCCATCGTCGTCGTGGGCCTGCCGCGCTCGGGCACGACCCACCTCGTCAACCTGATCGCGGCCGACGCCCGGCTCCGCTCGATGCCGCTCTGGGAGGGACAGGAGCCCGTCCCGGTGGCCGAGGTCTCCGAGGTCGCCCGGGACCCGCGCTACGTGCGCTGCGCGAACGCCTGGAAGGCGATGCAGGCCTTCGTGCCCCTGCTGGCGGCCATGCACCCGATGGACCCGGACCACATCCACGAGGAGCTGGAGCTCCAGCTGCCCGACTTCTCGAGCTACAACCAGGAGTGGACCGCCCGGGCGCCGCGCTGGCGCGACTACTACCTGGCCCACGACCAGCGACCCCACTACGAATACCTGAAGACGGTCCTCAAGATCCTCCAGTGGGTCCGGCCGCGGGAGCGCTGGGTCCTGAAGTCGCCGCAGCACCTGGAGCAGCTCGGGCCCCTGGTCGAGACCTTCCCCGACGCCACCTTCGTCGTGACCCACCGCGACCCCGTGTCGGTGGTGCAGTCCGCCGCGACGATGCTCTGCTACGGGGCGCGCATCGGCTACACCCGCACCCGCCCGGAGTGGTACCTCGAGTACTGGACGGACCGCGTCCGCATGCTCCTGGCGGCGTCGATCCGGGACCGCCACCTGCTCCCTTCGGACCGCACGATCGACGTCCTGTTCCACGAGTTCATGGGGGCCGACTTCGAGACCGTCGAGCGCATCTACCAGGTCGCGGGGCTCCCGATGACGGCCGAAGCCAGGGCCCGGATCCAGGGGCACCTGGCGCGCCACCCACGCGGGCGGCACGGCCGCGTCGTATACGACCTGCGCGCCGACTTCGGCACCGGGCCCGAGGCGGTCCGTGAGCGCTTCGGGTTCTACCTCGACCGGTTCCCCGTCGAGCTGGAGGTGAGCTGAGATGAAGCAAGTCCCCGCCGAGCTCGGGCTGCCGCCCATCGACCAGGTCGGCTACGTGGTGCGCGACCTCGAGCAGGCCCTCCGGACGTTCGGTCCGCTCTTCGGGCCCTTCGTGACCATGGAGAGCGCCCTGGAAGGAACGAACTACCGGGGTCGCCGGTCGGACGTCACGCTGCGCATGGCGTTCGGGCGCTCGGGGCCGCTCGAGGTCGAGCTCATCGAGTGGGTCTCGGGCGACAGCCCCCACAAGGAGGCGCTCGACCGCTGCGGAGAAGGCGTGCACCACGTGCGCTTCAAGGTGGAGGACCTCGCGCGCTTCCGGTCGCGGCTCGAGGCGGAGGGCTTCGAGGTCGTGTGGTCCCACGGCTTTCCCGGGTCGGACATCGAGTGGGCCTACCTGGAAGGGCCCGCCGAGCGGGGCGGGCTGATGCTCGAGCTGTACCAGAACCCCCATGGGTAGGAGGCGGACGCGATGGAGGGCTTGAGCTTCGACTTCCGGGGGCGCCGAGTGCTCGTCACCGGCGGCACCTCGGGAATCGGGCTGGGGGTCGCCGACGCCTTCGCCGATGCCGGCGCGGAGGTGCTGGTCACCGGCCGCAAGGCGTCCGCATCGGACTACGACCGCGACCTCTCGCGCTTCGAATACCGCTCGGCCGAGATGACCGACGCCGCCTCGCTCGATGCGCTGGCCGCCGGCATCGACCGACTCGACGTACTCGTCAACAACGCCGGCGCGAACCTGGTGGCCCGCAACGAGTGGAGCCCCGACACCTTCGCCGAGGCGCTCCAGCTCCTGCTCGTCAGCAGCTTCCGGCTCGCGGTCGCACTCAAGCCCGTCCTCGTGGAGAGCGGCATCGAGGGCGGGGGCAGCATCGTGAACTGCGCGAGCATGTCCGCCTTCCGGGCGGTGCCCCTGGTCCCCGGCTACGGCGCCGCCAAGGCCGGAGTCGTCCAGATGACGCTCAACATGGCCGTCACCTGGGCGCGCGAGAACATCCGCGTGAACTGCGTCGCGCCCGGCTTGATCGAGACCGGGATGACCGCCGTCATGAAGGCCGAAGGCATGGAGGCGGTGGAGGCGGCCGAGCTGGCCCGGGTCCCGATGGGACGCTGGGGCGTGCCCGAGGACGTCGCCCCCGCGGTCCTC
This sequence comes from Myxococcota bacterium, assembly GCA_050618075.1. Lineage (GTDB taxonomy): Bacteria > Myxococcota_A > UBA9160 > UBA9160 > UBA4427 > JBNLVL01. The sequence continues at coordinate 226,275 of JBNLVL010000004.1, read as the reverse complement.
TTCCTCGCCAGCCCGGGCGCGCGCTTCATCCTCGGCCAGACGCTGTGCGTCGATGGCGGCTACTCGGTGATGTAGCCGCGAGCGTCCCGCCCCGGGCCGGGGCGTTCACGGCCGAGTCGAGCGGCGAAGGCCGGCGAGCCCCGGGAGCCCGGGAGAACCGAGGGGCCGAACCCGCGACCTCAACTGCAGGAGCTTCGTCATGGGCGCTCGAGGAGAGCCTCTCTACAAGACCCGACCCACCGGTCCCGAGGCCGCCCGCTTCGGCCGGTGCAGCCGCTTCAACGACTTCATCTCCATGTCCGAGGGCAACTCGAACACGTACCTGATCGAGACCGCGGAGGGCAACGTCCTCGTCAACTCCGGAATGGGGTTCGAGGCGCCCGTGCACCACCGCAACTTCGAGACGCTCGCCGGCGGGATCGACGGCACCCTCGCGTACCTCGTCGTCACCCAGGGACACGTGGACCACGTGGGGGGCGTCCAGTACTTCCGGGACCGGAACCCCGGGCTCCGGATGATCGCCCACGCCAACAACGCGGAGCACCAGTCCTACGACGCCCGCCTCGTCCGCTTCCGCCAGGCGCGCTCCGCCTTCCGCTTCGCCGACGTCTTCCCCCAGGTGTTCCGGGAGTACGCGGAGGCCGGCTACACCGACCTCAACCCCCAGGACCGACCGACGGCGGACATCGTCTTCGAGGATCGCCACGAGATCACCCTGGGCGGCCTCGAGCTCGTGCTGATCGGGCAGATGGGAGCCGAGACCAACGACTCGTTGATCGTCTGGCTGCCCCAGCACCGCATCTGCTTCACGGGCAATCTCTTCGGCTGTCCGTTCGGTCACTTCCCCAACCTGGTGACCATCCGGGGAGACCGCTACCGCGACGCGCTGGTCTGCGCCCAGGCCGCCCAGGCGGTTCTCGACCTCGAGCCGGAGGTGATCCTGTACGGCCACCACGCTCCCGTGGTGGGGGCGGACCTGATCCGGCGGGAGGTCACCGCGATTCGCGACGCCATCGTCCACGTGCACGACCGGGTGGTCGAGGGCATGAACGACGGCCGGGACGTCACCCGGCTCCAGCAGGAGATCGCGCTGCCCGCCGAGTGCGAGGTGGGCGAGGGCTACGGGACGGTCGCGTGGAGCGTGCGCGCCATCTGGGAGAGCTACGCGGGCTGGTTCAAGCACGAGTCCACGACCGAGCTCTACAGCGTCCCCCAGCAGGCGGTCCATGCCGACCTGGTCGAGCTCGCCGGCGCCCAGGCCCTCGTCGAGCGCGCGCGGGCGAAGGCGGCCTCGGGCCGCCGCGAAGAGGCGCTCCACCTGCTCGACATCGTGCTCTCGGCCGATCCCGAGAGCGAGGCGGCGAAGGCGCTGGCCGTCGAGGTCCACGAGTCCCTCCTCGCCGACGCGCGGACCTTCCGCACCACGGGGAACTTCTGGCTGGTGGGCTGGCTCGAGCACCAGATCAAGCTGCTGAAGGGCGGGAAGGGCGTCTCCCTGGCGGCGATCCTGAAGTAGCGGGGCGGAGCGGGCGGCGGGCCCGTCGCAAGGCCCGCACCCGCCGGGCCTGTCGGGGGGCGACGCGCCCACGTGACGAGGGCGATCCGGCCCGGGGTGGCGCGCCGCCAATCGACGGTAGAATGGGGCCGCGCTGCGGCGCGGTGGGGCCGATCCGGCCCACGACGGCTCGGTGAACGACGCGTGAGTGACACTTCGCGAGACAAGCTGGACATCCTGATCCTGAGTCAGTTCTTCACCCCGGAGATGGGGGCGCCCGCGGCGCGCTTCCACGACCTCGGGCGACTGCTGGTGGAGCGCGGACACCGGGTGCGTGTGATCACCGGCTTCCCCAACTCGCCCTCCGGCGTGATTCCCGAGGCGTACCGCGGACAGCTGCGCCGGCGCGAGTGGATCGACGGCATCGAGGTGATGCGCGGCTGGATCTACGCCTCGCCCCGCCTGTCGAAGTTCACCAAAAGCGCCGGGTTCGCCTCCTACGTCCTGAGCGCCGCGCTCTGGACGCTCTTCGGCAGGCCGCGGGCCGACGTGGTCGTCGCCACGTCGCCGCCCCCGAGCGTGGGCATCCCGGGCATGCTGGCCTCGCGGGTGCTGCGAGCGCCCCTGGTGTTCGACGTGCGGGACATCTGGCCCGAGGCCATCGTGCTCTCGGGCCGCCTGGCCAGCGGGCCCCTGATCCGGCTTCTCGAGCGCGTGGAACGCGCCCTGTATCGCGCCGCCACCATGGTGAGCGTGGTGACCGAGGGCAAGCGGACCCGGCTGATGGAGAAGGGCGTCGAGGAGTCCAAGCTCCGCGTCATCCCCAACGGCGTCGACCTCGCGCGCTTCGACGCGGTGGATCTCGATCCCGCGGAGGCGCTCTTCCGCGAGCACGGCGTGGCCAAGGACCGCTTCATCGTGCTCTACGCGGGCATCTTCAACCCGCCCCAGGGCCTCGACATCCTGCTCGACGCCGCCGCCGCCCTGCGCGAAGGGAGCCCGGAGGCGGCGGCCCGGGTCCAGTTCGTGCTGGTCGGCAACGGCTCGGAGCGCGCGCGTCTCGAGGAGCGGGTCGAGCGGGAGGGGCTCTCCGATCAGGTGCGCCTGCTGCCCGAGCAGCCGCGGGACATGATGCCGCCCCTGCTCTCCCAGGCGAACGCGGTGGCGGTGACCCTGCGGCCCCGCAAGGACAAGCACACCGTTCCCTCCAAGATCTACGAGGCCATGGCCAGCGGCAACCCGGTCCTGCTCTCCGCCGACGGCGCGCCCGCGGAGATCGTGGCGGAGTCGGGGGCGGGCCTGGCCTCCGCCGCGTCCGACGTGGCGGGCCTGGTGGCCAACGTCGAGCGGCTCTGCGGCGACCCCGAGCTGGTCCGCCAGCTGGGCGAGCGCGGTCGCCGCTACTCGGCCAGCTTCGACCGCCGGCTGCTGGTGGAGCGCTTCGAGGAGATGCTCGAGACCGCCGTGGCCGAGGCGCGCGCGAGGCGATGAGCGAGTCGCTGCGCGACTTCCGACCAGGCGAGGACGAAGACGGCGTACGCGCGCTGTGGGATCGCTGCTTCGGGGATGCCTCCGGCGGCCAGACCGTGGAGTGGCTGTTCCGCCCGGGGCCGGCCGGCGACTGCCCGCGCACGGTCGCCGTGGTCGACGGCCGCATCGTCGCCCACGCCGGCGTGGCGGCGATGCGCTTTCGCTTGGGGGACGAGGTCGTGCTCGGCGGCTACTCGGTGGGCGCCATGACCGACCCGGCGATGCGCGGCCGTCGGCTCTTCTACCGCGTCGGCTGCGCGCTCTACGAGCGCCTGGAGCGCGAGGGCTTCGGCTTCGTCGCGGGCTTCTCCAACGCCCAGTCCCATCGACTGATGACCGGCCCCCTGGAGCGCACCGCCATCCGCCCCTTCCCCTGGTGCGTGAAGATCCTGCGCCCGTTCTCGATCGCACGCTCGCTGCTGGGGCGGCCGCCCCGGCGGCCGGCCGAGGCCGATCCGCCGGAGAGCCGCCGCAGCGGCGTGGAGATCACCCGCTGCGCGCCGGACGAAGCCCGCCTCGACGATCTCTGGGCGCGCTGCGAGAGCGAGCTGCACATGGCGGGGGTGCGCGACGCGGCCTTCTCGCGCTGGCGCTTCGGGACCCGCCCCGATGCCCGCTACCGCGGCGCCATGGCCGTCCGGGACGGCGCCGTGGCGGCCTGGGGCGTCTACCGCACCCTCGAGCTGCGCGGGCTGCGGGGCGGCTTCATCGTCGACCTGCTCGTGGCGCCGGGCGAGGTGGAGGCGGGTCGCGCGCTCCTCGACACCTTTGCGGAGACGGCGCGCCGCGAGGGCGCGGAGCTGCTCTCGGCCCTGCGGCCGCGGTCCGGCGCCACCGGCCAGGCCCTGGGCCGCTTCGGCTTCCGCCGGATCCCCGAGCGCCTCCACCCCCAGGTCATCCGCTTCAGCGTGCGCGGGCTCGGCCGCTTCGCGGGGCGGCCCGAGCTGGTGGATCCCGCGAGCTGGCACCTGAGCTGGGCGGACACCGACGTCGTCTGAGCGCCGGGGCGCCGCGGACGGCCGGGACCGCGAGCCCTCGCCATGGCCGGACGGGAGCGGGGAAGTGATACCCTGACTCGGCCATGCCCGATCTGCTCGTCGAGACCAGGGACCACGTCACCACCATCACGCTCAACCGACCCGAGCGGCTCAACGCCATCAGCGGCGCGATGCTGACCCGGCTCTCCGAAGAGCTGTTGCGCTGCGATCGGGACCCCGATGTGCGGGTCATCTTGCTGACGGGCGCGGGCCGGGGCTTCTGCTCGGGCCTCGACCTCAAGGACGCCGCGGCCGGGGGCCCGGGCGACCCCGCCGCGGGCGCCGACGCCCTCAAGATCGGCGAGATGCCGCCCTTCGTCCTGCACCGCATCGACACGCCCGTGGTCTGCGCGCTGAACGGCCCCGCCTCGGGCTACGGCATGGACATGGCGTTGTCCTGCGACTTCGTGCTGGCGTCGGACCGGGCGAGCTTCGCGCCGCCCGTGCGCCGCGGGGTCGTGCCCGAGAGCGGCGGTACCTGGCTCCTGCCGCGGCTCGTCGGCTGGCAGAAGGCGAGCGAGGTCATCCTGCTCGCCCGCAAGCTCGACGCCGGGGAGATCGACCGGCTCGGACTCGCGAACCGCATCGTGCCCCACGACGAGCTGCTCTCGGTCGCCTGGGACTGGGCGGTCGAGCTGGCCGCCAACGCGCCGCTGGCCGTGGCGGCGGCCAAGCGCAGCATGCGGCTCGGTCTCGAGTCGAGCTTCGACGCCAACGCCTACCACGTGATGGGCGAGCTGCTCCAGCTCTTCCGCACCGAGGACTTCCGCGAGGGGCTCCAGGCGTTCATGGAGAAGCGGACACCGACCTACCGCGGACGCTAGGCGTCCCGGATTCGCACCTCGAAAGGAAAGCCATGCAGAAGCAGAGCGTCTGGGCCATCTGGATCGGGTCGATCGCCGCGATGGCCCTCGGCAGCGGCTGGGTCGCCACCGCGGGGCAGTGGGTCTTCGGGCTCACCTTCGTCGCCCACCTCGTCGAGTTCTTCGTGAACCGATCGCTCTTCGAGAAGGCCGAGGGCACGATGGGGCACCACTTCGTCCAGACGATGATCTACGGCCTGTTCCACTGGACGCCCATCAAGAAGCAGCTGGAGGCGGGCGAAGGCGGCTGATCGCAGGGGCGGCGCCGGGCTGGGCGACCGCTTCGAAGGCCCTGCGCACGAAGTCCCGGATGATCGGAAGCGCCCGGTCCGGCTGGTCCCGGTAGGCGCCGTGCCCGCAGTCGGCGAAGCGGTGGAACTCGACCCACTCCCGGGGCAGGGCGTTGGCGATGTCGACCTGGTCCTCGATGGGCGTGGTCGGATCGTCCTCCCCGCCGAGCACCAGGGCGGGGCAGCGCACGCCCGCCAGTCCCGGCAGCAGGTCGCACCCGGGGTACACCTCGGTGAAGAAGTGCAGCAGCACGTCGACGTTCACGATCGTCCGCGCCAGGCCGTCGGGGTCGGAGAAGTGCCGGTTGTAGAGCGGCATGCACTTCGTGACGAAGTCCGGAAGCGTCTGCGCGCTCGGGGCGTCGTAGAAGGCGCTCGCCGCCTCCAGGCATTCGCGCCCGCCCAGGCGCTCGAAGGCGGCCAGGTTGCGCGCGCGATCGAAGCGGCCCGAGGTGCTCGAGAAGATCAGGCCCGCGGGATGCTCCGGGTGGCGCGCCGCGTAGACCTGGGCGACGAAGCCGCCGAACGACTGCCCCATCACGACGGGGCGCTCGATCCCCAGCGCTTCGCAGACGGCTCGGACGTCGTCGGCCCACTGCTCGAGGGTCCAGCGGTCGGGTGTGCTGCGGTCGCTGCGCCCGTTGCCGCGGTGGTCGAGGTAGACGAGCTGCATCTCGTCGCGCAGCGCGAACAGCTCGCTCTTGAAGCTGGAGTGGTCCAGCCCCGGACCGCCGTGGAGCAGCACCAGCGTGGGGCGCTCGCGCATGACGGCGCCGTCGGGCACCCACTTCGCGCCATCGACGTCCACGAACAAGCGAGCCCCGTCGACCTGGATCCTCATGGCGGCAGGCTAGCGCGGAAGGGCCCTGCGCTCATCGCAGCGGCTCTGCAGGCGCCGCTCGCAGGGACTCGATCCTGCGGGCGATCGCCCGGAAGAACTCGAAGCTCTCGACCTCACGGTAGGCCGACTCGTCCAGCGACGTCGCGTAGTCGCTGAAGGCGGACAGCTTCACGACGACCAGGTCGCGAGAGGGATTCACGAAGATGAACTGGTTGTAGACGCCGATGGCGGAGAACTCCCCCTCGTCGCCTGCGGGAATCCACCACTGGTACCCGTAGCCGACCGGGAAGGGGTCGTCGGCCTTGGATTCGGGAGTGAGATGGGGCGCGTCCGGCGTCACCGAGGCATGGACCCAGGCTTCCGGCACGATCTGCTCCCCGTTCCAGCGTCCTCCCAGGCGGTAGAGCTCGCCCAGCTTCGCGTAGTCCCGGGCCGTCGCGTTCAGGCCCCCGAAGACCAGCTCCATGCCCTCGCTGTCGACGATCCAATGGCCGTCGCTCTCCATGCCCAGGGGCTGCCACAGCTTCTCGGCCATGTAGTCCGCCACGCTGCGACCGGTGGCGGCCACGAGCAGCATGCCCAGCACCTGGGTGTCGGTCGAGTTGTAGTGATTGAGGGTGCCGGGCTCGTGCTCGCGCTCGAGCGTCGCCGCGAACTCGTCCATCGAGCCCCCGAGCGCCATGATGCGCCCGAAGCGGTTGATGTCGCTCTCCGGATCGCTGTAGTCCTCGTTCCAGCGGGCACCCGAGGACATCTGCAGGATGTCCTTGATGCGGACCCCGTCGTAGGCGGATCCGGCCAGCCTGGGGACGTACGCGGTGATGGGCTCCTCGATGCTCCGGATGTGCCCCTCCTCCACGGCGATTCCGACCGCAGCGGAGACGAAGCTCTTGGCGACGGACATCGAGAGCCAGCCCACGTCCCGCCCGCCGGTCAGCATGTAGCGCTCGTAGCGGACCCTGCCGTCCTCGAGCACGAGCAGGGCGCTCGTGTCGGTCTCGGCCAGGAAGGTCTGCGTGTCGACCGTCGCGCCCGCGTAGTCGAAGGACTCCGGAAGCGAGATCGGCTCCCCTTCCGGGAACGAGTGGGGGGTTGCCGCGGCCGGCATGCGCGACGTGGGATAGATCTCCGGGATGCGAGCGAAGGCTTCGTACTGCTCCGCGCCGGTGAACAGGGAGAGGGCGAACTGGATCCGCCGAAGCTCGCGCTCGTAGACGAGGGCCGCGACGGCGGCGACGATGGCCGCCGACGCGACCACCGCGATCAGGATCTTCTTCGTCACCAGGGCGATTCCATTCCGATCTTCCATTCCGGTCTTCCGATCCGGTCTTCCATTCCGGTCTTCCGATCCGATCCGCCGATCCGATCTTCCAATCCGATCCGCCGATCCGATCTGCCGATCGGAAGCGGGGGGGCTCCCGACGGTCCCGGCTCAGCCGCCGGCGTGATGGTCGGCGTACAGCTCCGGCAGGAAGCCGGCCAGGTGGTTCATCTCGGCCGCGCAGTGGACGACCATGTCCCGCCCCAGCCCGATGGGCACCGCGCGCCTGGCCACGAAGCGGGAGCCCGCGATCCGGCCGAGGGCTCCCGCGGCGGGCAGCCCCCGCACCGCGATCCGGCCCAGCCAGAAGCGGCTCCTCATCTCGCAGCCGTCGTCGGTCTCCCGGATGAGGTGGATGAGGAGGGCGAAGGCCAGCGGCGAGCTCTGGAAGCCGACCACGCCACAGATGGCGGTCCCGACGCCCGCGGCCCGGAAGCGTGAGACGTCGAAGAAGTCCGAGGCCTCCGAGAACGTGATCACGATGTCCAGCCGGTCGCCGCCCACGTACTCGCTGACGTAGTTGGGGTTCCCCAGGTACTTCTCGCGGTCGGAGAGCCCGGGATCGTCTCCGACCATCCGCTCGGCCCGGTTCGACAGGTGCGCGCGGGGGTGCCACAGCTTGTAGCGCTGGGACTCCATGAAGTGCCACCCGAACCACCAGTCGATCATCCGGCTCGTGACTCCGGGCATCCGGGTCAACACGGACACGAAGACCTGTCCGTCGTCCAGCCGGGTGAAGCCGTTCTCCAGCGGGAGGTACCCCGGCTCGAGGAGCCGGCCGGCCTCGCTCACGGGAAACCCCAGCTCCGCCGCCTCGACGCCGTGCATCAGGGCCCGCTGGACGTGCTCCGGCAAGGGCCCCATCTCCGGGTTCCAGTACTTCGCGTAGGACTTCCCGTCCAGGTCCCCCGGCCTCATGCCCAGGTAGATATCGCTTTTCATGGTCGGCCCTGCATCCGTCCTCGGGTTCCGCCCGAAAAGCTTAGGCCAGGCTTCGGTGTCCCGAAGGCCGGACGGCCGGAGGTCCGCCCGGGCCCTCGGTCGCCGGTGCCGTGAGACTTCGCGGGTCGCCACGGGGGCGTCTCGCGCGGCTCCCGGGCCCCTCGCGCGGGAACCGGGAGAAATCCACCCCTCTGTGAAGGGCTTCACTGTGCGGCCGTGCGATCTCCCACAAGCTGGGGATCGACGCAGCCGCCCCATCCGCGGCCAGGTCCGTCGGACCGAGGAGACCATGCTGATGCCGATTCCGATCTCTGCAGCCACTCGCAACGAGCACAGCTTCGACGAGATCCACGAGATGTACCGACCGCGGGTCTACGCCTTCTGCCTGAAGCGCGTGGGCAACGCGGCGGAGGCCGAGGACCTCACCCAGGAGACCTTCGCCCGTCTCTACCGCGCTCTCGATTCCTTCGAGGGTCGCTCGAGTCTGCTCACCTGGGCCTTCGGCATCGCCCACCACGTCTGCTGCCAGTACTTCCGCCAGGGCGCACGCCGGCTGCGCGGGAACGGCGACGTCGAGGAGCTGAGCCAGTATGGCTTCGACGCGGCGATCGAGCAGCGCGTGGACGCCGCGAGACTGCTGGCTCGCTGCGAGGAGGTTCTCGCCACGGCGCGCCGCCCCGACCACCGCGAGATCTTCCGGCTCCGCTACGCCGAGCGACGCTCGATCGACTCGATCGCCCGGGAGGTCGGAAAGTCGAGCGCCGCGGTCAAGGTGAGCCTGCGCCGGAGCCGTCTGGCCATGACGGACCGGGTGCCGGAGCTGCGCTCGGTGCTGGGAGTCTCGGCACACGGAGCCTGAGGTCCCGCCCGCCGCCCGAGTCGCCCCTACGACCCGGCGAAGACCACGGCAATCCGGTGGACCCACAGCGGGATCAGCGTCGCCCAGTAGGCGGTCATCCAGGACAGGCCGATCCATCCCCCCCACGATTCGGCGTCGGTGCGCCGGTTCGGCTCGTGCAGGGAGCGGTGGAGGCCGTCGGCCAGCCGTTCGCGCCCCGAGGGAGAGCCTCCGGTCGTGGGCGGGGCGTCCTTCCGGGCGTCCTGCCACAGGCTGCGCAGGTGGAGGAGCTGCCACGGCAGGTAGACCGCCCCGAAGAGCAGGTTCAGATGGATGAGCAGGGCGCCCGGGCCGGGCGAGTCGAGGGTCCGGTACAGACCCAGGCTGGCCAGGGTGTTGGCCGCGAAGATGACGGCCCAGCCGAGCTCTTCGTAGACGTAGAGCAGGCGCCGCCCACCGAGGATGGCGCCCCACACGAACACCTGGGACAGGGCGACCTGGGCGACCATGAGCCAGGACAGCGCATCCACCCAGGCCAGGCGCTCGACGTTCAGCAGTCGGAGGGCGTGGGAGAACAGGTAGACGTAGGCCATCTCCGAGAAGGTGGCGAGCACCCGGGTCACGAAGGTCGACGACAGCCGGGTGCGGTGGAAGACGACGTTGTCGTTGTATCGATTCGGGAACAGGCACCGGTACGCAGAAACTCCGAGGAGGATCTGCGCAGATATGAGCAGATGGGGGTCCGGCGCGTCCCAATCCAGGGAATGGAGGTGCGCGAGCAGCACCAGGTCGAGCACGGCGCCCAGCTTCAGGAGCCAGAGAAAGACCGACCGGTCCGCGCCCATGGATCCGCCTCCCTCCGCGTCGTTCGAACGGCCTCGGCGCGCTCTCTCGCAGCGTACCATCGGACGGCTCCCGGACTCGGTCGCCTGCCATGGCGGAGTCCGGGGCGTTCCGGGACGCCCGATCGCCGGCGGAAATCGATCGATCTGGCCGGCACGGGGGGCGCCAGGGACTCCGAGCTGTCAGAATCCGCTGGAGGACCACGGAACTGAAGGGCTGTGTGGTGGAGGAGTCGACGGCGAGGAACGATCGCTGGCTTCGTTCGGTGGCGCGGTGGATGGCACCGCCGACCGACTCGCCCAGCTACGAGATGCTCGTGGCCTTCGTCGGCATCTCGTGCGTGTCGGGCAGTCTCGGCGCGACGCTGGGCGCGCTCTCCATGTGGAGGTTCGACAACCACTTCGGCGCCCTCGCCATGGCGGCCCTCGCCCTGCTGCTCGTGGGCGGCGTAATCTCGCTTCGCGCGGGCATCGGGCCGAGACCGGGCGCGGCCACGATGGTGGGCGGGCTCTTCGTGACCTGGGCGGTCGTGGTGCTCAGCACCGGCGGCGAGAACGTGGGCGTCCTGTTCGCGGGAAATCTGGTCCCCCTCTTCGCGGTCCTCGTGCTGGGTGCGCGGACCGGACTCGCCAGCACGTTCGCCGTGGTCGGAATTGCCGGGTTGACCTGGGGGCTGCGTCGGGCGGGGTTCGAGTTCCCCGTGGCGGTCGATCGAGCCGGCGTCGCAGAGGCCAAGTTCGTGGCCGCCGTGTCGCTTCCGTTCCTGACGTACATCGCGCTCTTCCTCCACCACGAGATGCGTCGGGTGGCCCAGCGCGAGGCCGAGCGCGAGACGAGCGCGCGGGTGGGCGCCGAGCTGCGCAGGCGGGCGCTGAGCGAGGAGTTCGATCGGCTGCGGATCCTGGCCGGGAGTGTCGCCCACGACTTCAACAACTTCCTCACCGCGATCCGGGGCAACGCGGAGATCGCCACCTTCTCCGTCGCCGACGACCCCGATCTCCGCGAATCCCTCGAAACCATCCAGAAGAGCGCGGACAAGGCGGCCGGGGTCGTCGGGGAGCTCGTCGCCTTCGCCCGGCGCGGGGGAGCGCAGCGGACCACGATCGATCTGCGCGACGCGGTGACCGACGTCCTCGAGGTCTCGCGCAACGCCTTCGACGAGCCGATCGATCTGGACCTGGCGCAGGCCGCCCGGCCGATGTGGGTGTCCGTCGACCCCGACGGCCTGAGCTCGGTCCTGCTGAACCTGCTCAAGAACGCGTTCGAGGCGGCCAGGGGGGACACCGCCCGGGTGCGGATCGAGACCCGGAGCGAGTGGGTGGGTCGCGAGGTGCTGGATGGATGTACGGTCGGTTCGGGCAACCCGGCCGGCGAGTACGCCTCGGTCTCGATCATCGACGCGGGCTGCGGGCTGCGCTCCGACGAGATCGAGGGGGTGTTCGAGCCCTTCGTCTCGCGGAAGCAGGTGGGCCGCGGCCTCGGACTCGCGGTGGCGCGCACCTTCACCGAGAACCACGAGGGCGCCATCGAGGTGACGAGCGAGCCCGGACGGACCTGCTTCCGCGTCCTGCTCCCGCTGGCGGGCGTGCCCGAGATGGCCACGACCTTCTCGAGCCCGCAGGGCTTCGGGCTCGAGGGTCGTCGCATCCTCGTGGTCGACGACGACCCGAGCGTGCGCCGCGTGGTCTCGGCCATGTTGCGCAACCAGGGTGCCAGCGTGCTCGAGGCGGCGGGGGGGCGACCCGCGTTGCAGATCCTCGAGTCGTCGGAATCGGGCTTCGACGTGGCCCTGATCGACATGGCGATGCCCGATCTCGGGGGCGAGGAGACCTTCCACGGGTTGCGCAGGCTGGACCCGGAGCTCCCAGCGGTGATCATGAGCGGCCACGCGGCCGCCCAGTTCGACCACCTGGCGGAGCTGCCGGGCGTCCGAACCCTGGCAAAGCCCTTCTCCCTCGCGCGGCTCGCCCACGAGATCCGCGAGCTGCTGGGCTGAGCGGGTCGGCGGCGCCCCCGGCCCTCGCGGTCCTCGCCGAGCGTTGGATCGGGCCACGGCGGCCCTTGCGACGAAGCGAGGGCACCGCTTGCGCGATGCCCTCGCTGTTCTCGTGTCTCCGGGGAGCGTCGCGCGTCCTCAGCTCCCTCCGATGGTGTAGTCCGGGGTGTCCGGAGCCGTCAGGTCCGCGTACCAGTCGCAGAAGCCGAAGGTGTTGCCGGTGGCCGGCGCGCCCCCCGCGGACCAGAGCTCGATCAGGTCGTCCCCCTCGCCGTACCAGTCGCACAGGAGCTTCACCGTGGGAATCAGGCACTCGCTGCGCAGGCGGTTCTGGGCCGAGCCGCTCGACATCTGGTAGTTCAGCGCGTCCTCGAGCGTGACCGCCGCGCACTCGAGGACCGGCCAGTAGTCGTCGGGGACGACCGTATCGATCTCCGACTCGAGCCCGCACGCATTCCACCAGGGCCTTTCGACCACGGTGGCCTGGGGCGAGGCTCCGCCCTGGTCCACGTAGTAGAGGTCTTCGTCGTCCTCCGGACTCGTGAAGCTCGTGACGTCGTTGGCCCGGCCATAGGCGTTCGGGTCGGCGTGACACGCCGACGCCGCCTCGTCGGAGTTGGTCGCCAGCTGGACGCTCGCCGCCTGGACCGCGTCCTGGCAGTGCCGGTAGATCGGGTAGTAGCGATGGGTCGGGCTCGCGTAGGCCGCGGGCATCAGGTCGCAGGCGTCGGCCAGCTCCGCGTCGGGGTCCGGGAGGCCCTGGGCCAGCGTGGCGGCCATGTCGTTCAGCCACGAGAGCAGCCGGGCCTCCAGGCCCTCCTCGAAGTAGGCGTCGAAGACGAGCCCGAGCACCCCCGTTTCCTGCAGCACTCCGTTCAGGAACTCGGTGAGCGCGAGCAACGCGACGCCGTGCACTCCGGCGAAGTGGCCGTAGAGCTGAAGGCCTTCGACCATCTCGATGGACAGGCCGTGGAGCGAGGCCCGCAGCAGCCGCAGGCGCAGGGGCGACTGGGGACCGGTCGTGAAGTCACCGGCCGGGTCGCCCGGCTCGGTCGAGACGGCGGCCGTGGCGCAGAGTCGGAAGGGCGAGAGGTCGAAGGCGCCCCAGCTCACGCCCTCGACGTGGCTGGTCGCCGCCACCGAGTGGATCGACACGTCCATGGGCGACAACCCGCCGCGAATCCGCGTTCCCGGCAGGGCCATGCACACGTTGAGGTACGCCTCGGCACCGATGTCCTCGACGCCCGCCGGCGGCTCGAAGCCGAGGTTGTACCAGAAGTCGGTGTCGTGGACGCGCACCGCGTCCTCCTCGAGCACGCCGGGGGTGCGGGCGTAGCGGCTGTGCTCGACCACATCCGCGTTCGAGTCGTCGAACTGCTGGTACCAGCCGCTCGAGAGGTCGAGCATCGCGTAGTCGTCCCCGCGCGTCTGCCAGGGCAGCCGATAGAGCTCGATCGGGATCTCGAGGGGGATCGAGTCGATGTGAAGCAGGTCGATGCCGGCGACGTCGTAGTGGTACGACGGCGTCGAGAACTCGTAGGTGCTGATGTACTTCGTGGTGTCGTTCTCGATGGCGCCCAACGGGAGCTCGCCGCAGTCGTAGCGGGTGGCCTCCGGAATCGAGACGTCGACGACCGTGGGCGTCTGGAAGAAGGTCGCATCGTGGGGGAAGACCGGGTAGGTGTTGCAGCCCTTCCAGAAGCGCTCCTGGATGAAGTCGCGCGCCAGGCGGCCGAACAGCCCGTAGGTGGCCTTCGGATCCAGGGTATCGGCCGAGCTCTGGGGGTCGACCTTCAGCAGCCAGTGGAGCGGGAACCAGCCGGTGGGGTACGGGGAGCGGTCCGCCACCTGTACCTCGACGAAGACGTGACCGCCGCTGCCGGGCACGGGCAGCGTGTCGAGCACGAACACCCGGTCGCCCTGCAGGAGCTCCATCGCCAGCGAGCCGCCGAAGTCGGGCAGCGTGCGCAGCTCGAGTCCGTCGGACATGGCGTAGCGGACCGGAAGCGCGGGACCACCGCCCGTCAGGCCGCCCACGCCGCCGACCCCGCCCCCACCGCCCCCGCCGCCGCTGACGAGCTCGTCGGAGTCGGCGAGATCGAGGGTGTGGGTGCTGATGGAGGTGAGGTCCATGGTCGCGACCCGGAACGAGTCGTCCTCGGCGCCGCGAGCCAGGATCGTGAAGTCGTCGGCGGTGGCCGGCGGCTCCAGCCAGTCGTCGTCGCCCCCGGGCACGAAGTCCAGGATCACGCCGCCCGCTCCCGGGGCCGGCGGTTCGATCCCGTGCTGCGCCCGCAGCGCCAGCCCTTCGGCCTCGTTCGCGAACACCACGACCTCGTCGGCCGAGGCGCTCCAGGGTTCGACGGCGGGAAGCGACAGGCTCAGCATCCCGGTCTCGACGGCGACGGGCTCCACCCCCCGGCGCGCGACCTCGGTGTCGCTCCCGACGAACGCCAGGGTGCCGTCCGCGTACTCCACCAGGGTCTTCGGTCTGGCCTGCAGTCCGACCCTGGCGAGCTCGGCGGTGTCGTCGGTCTTCGCCTTCTCCTCGCAGGCCGTGGCGGCGAGCACGAGCGCCAGGAAGAGAGCCAGGGTCGTTCGCCCCATCAGGGGTCGGTTCTCGCGGTGCACGGGTCGGATCGTCATCGGGACCTCCTCTCGCGACGGCTCACCCGTCGTCTTTGGGAGTGGGTCGCGAATTCGACGAGACCGATCCTCAGGAGTTCTTCAGGAAGCCTGGAGGGAGATCCTCAGGCGCCCGAGCGCCGGGCGAGCGCGGCCGCGCGAGCAGAAAGCCCAGTCATTTCGAGGGCTTCCGCTTGTGCCGCCGCGTCGGCGCCGAGCTGCCGGGCGCGCTCCCGATCCTCGGGCCGGGGCGAGCCGCCGAGCATCTCCGCCCAGTCGCAGCGGATGCGCGCGGCGCTCGGGCGCGCTCCGACCCCCGACGCCTGGCCCAGCGCGTCCTCGAACCACGCGCCAGCGGCGTCCCGGTCGTCCCGGACCGCAGCCAGCCGGGCCAGGGCGTGGCACACCGGCCCCGCGTAGAGCAACGGGCCCGGATAGACGGCGTGCCGCTTCGCGTGGGGGCGGAGCAGCTCCTCCAGCTGTCCCGCTCGGGTGCGGTCGCCCACGCCCGCGCACACGTGAGCCAGCTCCGTCAGGGAGATCAGCCAGTCCGCACGCCTCGACAGTCCGGGCAGCTCCGGCGCCAGCTGCTCGATCAGCCGCCGGGCCTCTTCGGGCGCCCCGGTCTCCTGGTAGATCATCGCGAGCGTCACGCGCGGAAACGGACCCATCCATTCCAGGCTCGGTGCGATGCGCTCGTAGACCGGGAGGATCTCCTCGAGTCGGCCCTGGGCGCGGCGCAGCGCGATGGTCTGGCCCAGGTTGAGCGCGAGCGCCTGGGGATTGCGAGCGCGCTGGCCGAACTCCGCCGCTTCCGCCATGGCCTGCTCGGCGTCGGCGAAGCGCCCTTCGAGGAGCGCCGCGCTGGCGCCCGCGGCGGTCGACAGCCACTGGAACGCAGGGTGGTGGGACGCCCGGGCCGCACGCTCGGCCGACGCGAGCGTCTCCAGGAAGCCCCGGCGGTCGCCTCGGATCAGACGGTCGGCGGCCAGGGTCTCGCGGATCGCGAAGGTCCGGTCCAGGCGGCCGAGGGACTCGCCGATCTCGAGGATCTCGAGGGCCAGCGCCTCCCGCTCCTCCAGATGATCGGGTCCCTGGAGTACGAAGTGGCGGGTGTGCAGCGCCTCGGAGATCGACTCCGCGTCGTCGGACTCCCGGGCCGCATTCAGCACCTCTTCCGTCGCCGGCCGCTCCTCCTCGTGGGAGCCCGGGCCCGCCCGCACCGCGATCTGGCGCGCCAGGAGCTTGGCGCGCAGGGCCGGCTCGGTCTCGGCGGTGCGTCGGGCCGCCTCGTCGAGCAGCGCGAGCTCCGACCCGTCGGGTGTGTTGCCCCAGAGAACCGAGCCGCCGTAGCCCAGGGCCGCTCGGATGAAGTCGTCGACCCGGTCCAGGCTCCGGGCCAGGTCGGCCGCCGCGGCGAAGGTCTCACGGGTGGAGCCCGCGTCGCCGGCCCGAAGCTGGGCGTCTCCGCGGAGGAGCAACAGCTCGAGCCTGCGCTCCGGCGAGGGATCGGACGTGTGTCCGAGGGCGTCCAGGGCGGTCGCGGCGTGGGCCGCCGCCTCCTCGAAGGCCGAGCGTCCGACCGCGGCGCGCGCGGCGCGTTCGGCCCAGTCCGCCGCCTCGGCCGCGCGTCCGCGGGCGGCCGCGGCGTACAGGTGATGGGCGATCTCCGCGGCGGGTGCATCCGGTCCGTCGCCGCCCTGGGCGAGGAGCGCGTCGGCGATGTGCTCGTGGCGCGTGGCCCGGTCGCCCGGTGCGAGCTCCGCCAGCAGCGTGTCGCGCACGATGGCGTGCCCGAAGCGAAGCCAGCCCGCCTGGCCCGGCACCGGGACCAGGAGCTGGGAGGCGACGGCCCGATCGAGGTCGCCCAGGAAGTCCTCTCGCGGGCGGCCGGCGGCCTGGGCGACCAGCGCGATCGGGAAGTCCCGCCCCGCGGCCGCGGCCAGGTGGAGAAGCTCGCTGGCCGATTCGCTGAGCGGAGCCAGTCGCGCCCGCACCACGTCGCGCACGGCCGGCGGGATCTGCGCGCTCCAGTCCTCCTGGGTCGCAGCGACGTCGAGGGAGCCGCGGGCTGCCAGCAGCCGCAGGGTCTCCCGCAGGAAGAACGGGTTGCCGTCGCTGCGCTCGCGGAGCGCGCGCACCAGCTCCGGAGCCGCGAAGCCCGCTGCGTGGTCCAGGAACTCGCCGACCTCCTCCTCGTCGAGGCCTTCGAGCTCGATCCGCTCGGCGTGGTCGAGGCGCGCTATGGCTCCCAGGGTCCGGGTGAGCGCAGCCGGTGCCTCCGGCACGTTGCTGCGCAGGGTCGCGAGCACCAGGATCCGCTGGCTGGCCAGGTCCCGCGCCACCCAGGTCAGCAGCTCGAGGGAGGCCGGGTCCGCCCACTGGAGGTCGTCGATGAAGACGAGGAGCGGTGTCGACCTCGAGGCGACCGCCAGCCAGTCCGAGACCGCGTCGAACATGCGAAACCGGTGCAGCTCGCCGTCCTCGGGACCGGCGGGTCCGTTCGCCGGGACCTCCGGCAGCAGCAGGGCGAGGGCGCTCAGGTCGAGAGGCCGCCCGGCCGCGGACAGCGGATCGCAGGTCGCCAGCAGCGGCCGCAGCGCACGCGCCCAGGTCCAATACGGAGGCTCGCCCTCCTCTTCCGGGCAGCGTCCGGTTCCCGTCCAAAAGCCCCGGGCGCGCGCCTGCCCGGCGATGTGTTCGGCGGTCCGGGTCTTGCCGATGCCCGGCTCGCCGACCAGCAGGCAGAGCCCGCCGCGCCCGTCCTGGGCGCGCTCGAGGGCTGCGCCCAGCCGGGCCAGCGCGGGGCGCCGCCCGATGAAGACGTCCTGCGCCCCGCCCGACGGCCCCGGCCCGGCCCGGGCCGGAGCCTGCTCGTCGCGGACCGCGACCGGTGCGCAGAAGCGATAGCCGCGGCCGTAGACGGTCTTGATCGGTGCCTCGTCACCGGCGGCGGCCAGGACCTTGCGGAGCGCGTTCACGGCGGTCGGGATCGCGGACTCCCCGAGCGCGACCCCCTCCCAGACCTCGGCCGTGAGCTCGTCTCGCGAGACCACGCGGTCCGGGTTGCGAACGAGAAAGAGCAGCAGGTCCAGGACCCGCGGCTCCACCCTCAACGGCTCGCCGCAACGGCGGAGCTGGAACAGTCGGTCGTCCAGTTCGAAGTCGCCGAAGACGTAGATCATCGATCGGGTCCGAGGCGGGCGAGGAGCGGGTGACTACACGGGGTGCACGCGCACGGGGAGCTCGGCGAAGCCCTTCACGAAGGGGGACTTCACGCGCACGGGCTCGCCCACGACTTCGACGAAGCGGAAGCGCTTCGTGATCTCCTCCCACAGGACGCGCAGCTGCATCTCCGCGAGCCGGCTCCCCATGCAGAAGTGGACGCCCCAGCCGAAGGAGAGGTGCTGCTTCGAGTTCGGGCGGTCGATCAGGAACTCGTTGGCGCGCGGGATGACCGTCTCGTCGCGGTTCGCCGACACGTACCACATGACGACCTTGTCGCCCTTCGAGATCTTCTTTCCGCCGAGCTCGGTGTCCCGGGTCGCGGTGCGGCGCATGTGCGCCAGCGGCGTCTGCCAGCGGATGATCTCGTTCACCATGTTGGGGATGAGGCCCGGGTCGTTCCGCAGCTTCTCGTACTCGGCCGGATTCTCGTTGAGCGCCAGCACACCGCCCGAGATGGAGTTGCGGGTGGTGTCGTTGCCGCCGACGATCAGCAGGATGAGCGTGCCCAGGTACTCCAGCGGCGAGACGTCGGGCGCGACGTCCTTCGTGGCCTCCGAGTTCGCCAGCGCCGAGATGAAGTCGAGCTCGCCGTCGTCGGGCCGGTTGGCCCGCTGGTTCCAGAGGTCCTTGAAGTAGTCCAGGCACTCGAGCAGGATGGTCTGCCGGTCCTCGGGCGTCTTCCCGATCTCGGCCAG
The DNA here is from genome assembly GCA_050618075.1 of Myxococcota bacterium. Lineage (GTDB taxonomy): Bacteria > Myxococcota_A > UBA9160 > UBA9160 > UBA4427 > JBNLVL01. The sequence goes on along the minus strand of JBNLVL010000004.1, from coordinate 207,731 downwards.
CTGCTCGTCGCCCATGGTGGCCACGTCGGACCAGTAGGTGAGCTTCCGGCGCTCCTCCCAGGGGAAGTCGAACATCGTGGCGAGCATGCCGGTGGTGAGCTCGATGGAGACCCGGTCGACCCAGTCGAAGGTCTCGCCGACGGGCAGCCCCTCGAGGATCTCGACCACCCGCTCGCGGATCAGGGGCTCGAGGCGCCTGAGGTTGCGCGGCGAAGCGACCGGCTGGACGGTGTTGCGATGGGCGGCGTGCCGGGCTCCGTCCATCGCGATGAAGCCCGGGTTGAGGGGGAACTCCGGGTCCGCGTCGAAGATCACGATGGTGGGCTCGGAGGAGAAGATCTCGGGGTTCTTCTCGACGTAGACGACGTCATCGAACTTCGTCACCGACCAGTAGGGGCCGAACTCGCTGTCGGCGCAGTAGTGGACCGGGTCCTCCTTGCGCAGGCGTTCGAAGTAGCCCCAGAGCGTATCGGTCTCGAAGAGCTCGGCATCGGAGACGTCGATCCGGTCGAGGGGGATGGAATCGGGGTCGGCGCCGGCCTGGCCCTTCGAGGGGAAGGGGTTCTCGATCGATTCAGCCATGGGCGGTCTCCCGCTCGGGCAGAAGGCGCCCGCGCACCCAGATCCTAACGCGATTCCACACCGGGCGTCGGCCTCGCCCGGGGAGGCGCCCCTCAGGAGCTGCGGGCGACGACGAAGTGGCTGGGCGGGGAGGGCGGTCGGTCGCCGGTCTCGAGGATCTCGAAGCCCGCGCCGGTGACCACCTCCTCGAGCTCGGCGATCGTGAGGCAGCGGACGTAGGGGGCCAGTCCCAGCAGCCGCATGGCCGCCAGCGGGACGCCCCAGAGACGGCTCTGCTCCGCCAGACACACGGTCTTGGAGATGAAGAGGCCGCCGGGCTTCAACAGCCGGTGGACCCTGCGGACGGCGCCCGGGAGGTCCTCGAGCAGGTGCAGGAGATTGAAGGCGAGGACCGCGTCGAAGGGGTGCTCCCCGAGCGCGTCGTCGAACAGCGTGGCGTTCACGAAGCGGACGTTCTCCACCTTCTGGGTGGCGGCCTTCTCCGAGGCGATCTCCACCATGCGGGAGGAGACGTCGCTGGCGGTGATTCGCCCCACGCTCGCGGCCAGCCCGAGCGCGGTGGTCCCGGTTCCGCACCCCACCTCCAGCACCTCGTCGCCGGCGGACAGGTGGCTCCGGGTCCGGTCCAGGGTCCAGCGGTAGCTCTGCTCGTCCTTGACGGGCCGCTTCGCGTACTTGTCCGCGCGCACGTCCCAGAATCTCGCTGCTTCCACCGCTTCTACCACTTCGTCCTCCCCGCCGGCCCCGCCGGCTCCATCGGCCCCATCGGGCCGTCTCACCTGCTGTAGGATAGGCCACCGGGCCTGCCCGACGATCCTGGGGGAACGCGATGAGTGCCGATCCGACTTCGACCGAGAACCCCTTCCTCTCCGGCCTGATGGCGCCGGTCCTCGACGAGCGCGACGACGTCGGCCTGGAGGTGGAGGGCGAGCTGCCGGGCGAGCTCCGCGGGCTCTTCGTGCGCAACGGTCCCAATCCCCGGTTCGCGCCCAAGGACGCCTACCACCCCTTCGACGGCGACGGCATGGTGCACGCCCTCTACCTCGCCGATGGCGAGGTCCGCTACCGCAACCGCTGGATCGAATCGAAGGGTCTGCTGGCCGAGCGCAAGCGCGGCCGCGCCTGCTTCGGGAGCCTCTCGAAGTTCAGCATGCCGCCCGAGGACGTGATCGAAGAGGCGGGCTTCATGAAGAACACCGCCAACACGCACTTCGTCCGCCACGACGGCCACTACTTCGCCCTGATGGAGGCGGGCCGGCCCACCGAGCTCAGCCGCGACCTCGAGACCCTGGGCGAGTACGACTTCGGCGGCGCGCTGCCCGGGGCGATGACGGCCCATCCGAAGATCGATCCGGTCACCGGAGACCTGGTCTTCTTCGGCTACAGCCCGGTGCCGCCCTTTCTCCAGTACTACGTGGTCGACCGCTCGGGCCGGATGGTCCACCACGAGGTGATCGACATCCCCAACCCGGTGATGATGCACGACTTCGTGGCCACCGAGAACTACACGGTCTTCCTCGATTCGCCGGCGATCTTCGACGTCGAGGCCATGATGCAGGACGGACCCGCCATGCGCTGGGAGCCGGAGAAGGGCACGCGGCTGGGTGTGATTCCGCGCTTCGGGCGCGCCGACGAGGTCCGGTGGTTCGAGGTGGACCCCTGCTACGTGGTCCACTTCTTCAACGCCTGGGACGAGGGTGACCGGATCGAGATCCACGCGCCGTCATTCGCCTCGATGCCCGGCGGGCTCCAGTTCGACGACCCGAGCCAGACCGAAGAGCCGTACCCCCGGCGGTTCCAGATCGACCTGTCCGCCGGAAGCGTGAAGTCCGAGCAGACCGACGATCGCCCGGGCGAGTTTCCGCGGGTCAACGACGAGCGCGCCTGTCGCAGACACCGCTACCAGTACGACACCACCGCCCGCAGCTGGGAGTTCGAGTTCGACTTCGACGGCGTCGTGAAGTACGACCTGGAGACGGGCGGATCGACCGTCTTCGCCCACGGCCGCAACGAGGTGTGCGGCGAGCACGTGTTCGTCCCCAGGCCCGGCGCCCGGGCCGAGGACGACGGCTGGCTCATGACCCACGTCTCCGATCGCGAGACCATGCGATCGAAGGTCGTGCTGCTCGACGCGCGCGACCTGGAGGCCGGACCGGTCGCGCAGATCCACATGCCGCGACGGGTCCCCATCGGGTTCCACGCCAACTGGCTGCCCGACGGTCCGGACGGGGCGCCTGGGTAGGCATCCGCCCGGCGCCTCTGCGCGTCGCGCGAGCCCGCGAGGACATCGCGCAGGCCCGCGTCGGAGGCCGGCGCTCAGTCGAGCAGGCGGTCCACGGCGCGCTCGACCAGCGCCCCGCCGAGCCAGGAGAGCAGCGGGAGCAGCAGGATGATCCCGAAGCGGCGGAGTGTGGACGCGTCGAAGGGCCACTCGCGCGCCGACTCCACCCGCGCCTCGAAGGCGAGGAGTCCGGGGAGGCGCCGGGCTGCAGCGGCGGAGTCGGGGCCGAGGGCGGCGACGGCCTCGCGGTCCCGGCGGATCTCGCCCCGAACCCGGTCGAGCTCGGTGCGCTTCGCCGCGCGCAGGTTCGCGTGGACACCCCGTACGGGAATCCAGAACGAGCCCGCTGCGACTGCGAGCAGGAAGCCCAGGGCCACGAGCTCGGCGAGGCTCCCCCGGGTCAGCACGAGCGAGAGCGAGCCCAGGGCTGCGGCGCCCGCCCAGAGCACGGCCGCGCGAAGCGCCATGCGGCCCAGCGGCTCGAGCTCGATGCTGTCGAGCGGATCGAGGGGGTCGCCGCGCCCCAGGGTCCGCGCCACGTTGGCGAGGTCGGCCAGGGTGAACCAGCTGGCGCGGCTCGCGAGCCAGAAGGCGAGCAGCAGCACCCCCACGGAGAAGAAGCCGTCGGAGCTGATGTGGCGTCCGGTCAGCAGGTCCATCGCCGACTCGTCCGCGAAGAACATGAAGACGAAGGCTGCGAGCAGGCCGATTGCGCCGACCACCCGTCCTGCGCGGAGGGCGGGGCCCGGCGGACCGCGCAGTGCGCCACCCGTGCGGAGCTTCGCGACGTCGACCGCGTTGCCCGCGGCGATCGCGGCGCCCGCCGCCAGCGAATAGCCGGCCACGGCCGCGCCCACGGTGAACCCGATCTGGCTCTCCGAGAGGGGGCCGGCGAACCGGGTCGGGCCGGAGTCCACGACACCGAAGAGCCTCTCCGCCAGGGCGTAGACGAGCACCAGAACCGAGAACAGGAGCAGGCCCGCCAGCGCCGGGGGAAGACGCAGGCGCGTGACCGCGCGCCACTCCCAGCTGCGCGCCCACCCGGTGCCGCGCGGGTCGCGAGCGCTCGCCCGGGCACGTCGGTCGTCGTCCGTCGCGGTCGTGTCCGGCGCGTTGGCTCTCACTTCGGTTCGTGGACGGCGCGAAGCAGGTCGCCGGCCGAGACGGTCCCGGCGAGCCGGATCTTCTCGTCGACCCGGATCGAGTCGCGACCCGTCCTTCGGATCACCCGCCCGAGCGGTCGCCGGGGCCGCACTCGCAGTGGTCGTCGCGGCAGACCTTGGCGCACTTCTCGCAGCAGTAGACCTTGCCCTCGTACTCGAAGGTGTTGTCGCCCATCGGACAGCTACAGCCCTTGCGTGCACAGGCCATCGTGTCCTCCTCTCGACGTCCATCGACGCAGCGGAGTCGCATCGGGTCGCCCGGTCCGTCTGGGCCGGGACCGTCCGTCCATTCTAGCAGGCGCGATCGGAAGCGAGAGGAGCGCCGTCGGGGCCTATTGAACGCGACCGACGTAGCGCTCGACGATCTCTCCCCAGGGTCCGGCGGCGCGCAGGCGCGTGAGGTTCCCCAGGTGGCCCGACAGGGACCGATCGATGAAGACGATGTCCTCGGGGAAGCTGATGTCCGTGGCCTTCGACCAGTTCGCCATGCCGAGGGCGATCAGCCTGTCGTAGAACTCCGCGTCGTCACCGAACCGATAGACCGGCTCGTCGCGGAGCAGGTCCACGAAGATGTCCACGTAGGGGGTCGTGAGATCCAGGGGCAGCGGCGCGCGCGATTCGCCCTCCTTGTAGATGCCCATCTCGAGCAGGACGCGCGGCACCTGCTCGCGGTGACCTTCGCGCACGGTGCGGAAGAGTGTCGCGAAGCCGTGGAGCACTTCGTCGGGCACGCGCTTCACGCAGCCGAAGTCGTAGACGACGACGCTCCCGTCCTCCAGGAAGGCGAAGTTGGCGAGGTTCGGGTCGGCGTGCAGGAAGCGGTGCTCGAACAGCCCGCGCACCTGGAACTCGAAGAGCGTCCTTCCCCAGAGGTCCTTCAGATCCTGGGGGTACTCGTCGGAGCAGGCCTCGTCGGGCGGGATGCCCTCGATGAACTCCATGGTGAGGATGCGGTCGCTGCTGCGGTCCTCGATCACCCGGGGCACGACGATCTCCGGAACTCCCTCGTGGAGCGCCGCCATGCGCCGCATGTTCTCGGCCTCGTTCCGGTAGTCGAGCTCTTCGAGGAGCCGGTCGCGGACCTCCTCCCAGACCGGCTCGAAGTCCACGTCGGTGATCAGGGCGAAGATCGCCCGGAACAGTCGGCGCAGATTGCCGAGGTCGGCCTTGATGATCTGGTCGATCGCCGGGTACTGCACCTTCACCGCCACCGGGCTTCCGTCGGCGAGCCGCGCCCGGTGCACCTGGCCGATCGAGGCCGCGGCGAACGCCTCTTCGTCGAAGCTCTGGAAGAGGTCGTCGATGCGGCCGCCCAGGGATCCCTCGACCTCGAAGCGCATCACCTCCGACGGAACGCGCGGCGCCTCCCGTTGGAGTGCCCGAAGCACCTCGGACACCTCCCGCGGAAGCAGGCCCTCGTGCAGGCTCAGCATCTGGCCCACCTTCATGGCGGCGCCCTTCAGCTCGCCCAGGGTCTCGACGATCCGGACGGCGTTCCGGACCAGGTTCTCGGTGGTGTGGATCTGCTTCGCGGTGTCCGAGCGCACGAAGTCGAGGGCGCGGGACGTGGCCACCGAGGTCCCGACCCGGCCCACGAGGCCGCCCAGCTTGACCAGACGCCGGAGCGGCGAGGTGATGGGGCCGTCGTCGCTCACGGGGTCTCCGTCGTCATCGCGGGCGTCTCGTTCGGTACGCAGCCCGACACCGGCTCACGCCCCCGGTCGGGGCTCCACGCGCTCGGGGTGTCCGGACCACTGCCACGCCTGGGTCGGGCGCGAGAGCCCGAGCATCATGCCTCCGAGGGCGGGAGGGTGGAGGAAGACCGTGTCCGCCGCGCCCCTGCGGCCGTCGGGCGGGGGCTCCGAGGTGTGCCCCGCGCCCTGCTCGCGCGCCCGGGCCTCGATCGTGGCCAGGTCGCTCGACTCGGCGAAGGCCATGTAGAACGACTCGCCGAACCGGGAGAAGAATCGCCCCATGGTCTTCTGCAGATCGTGGGGCGTGATCACCTCGAAGCGTCCCAGGCGCTCGGGGTCGAAGAGCGTGAGCACGCCGGCATAGCCGTACTGCTTCGACTCGATCGGCACGAAGGCCCCGGGGTCGAGGGCGAACAGGTCGGCACAGCACCGGGCGGCGGCCTGGGCGTCGTCGACGAGCAGCGTGGTCTCGTAGAAGAAGTCGACGTCCCCGATCTTCGCGAGCTCTTCGTCGCGACTGATGACCACGCGAAACCCCACCCGTCCCGCCGAGGCCGGGTCGACGAAGGCCTGGCCCGCTTCCTCCGCGCACTCGATCCCCCGGCCGCGCAGGTGGGCGACGAGGGCTTCCACATCGTCGGTGGCTGCGCCGGCCGCGAACAGGTGTGCGCCGCGCCGGCCCACCGCCTCGCCGACGCGGCCCGCACCGTCGGGCTCGAGCAGCTCCACGAAGCCGTTGCCGAGCCGCAGGCGGGTCCGGCGTGCGCCCAACGACGCGACCCGGTCCTCGCCCTCGGGCTCGGCCCCCAGCAGCGCGGTCCAGCACCTCGCGGCCGCGGCCCGGTCGGGCACGGCCATCTGCAATCGATCGACGCGCTTCAGCAAGTGCGGCCTCCCCCTCGGCGAGGATGCTACCAGCTCTCGCTTGCGGCGAGCCGGCGCTTTCGGGAGCAGGGTCCCCTCAGATGCCGTCGCCCTCCTCGAAGCGCAGATCCACCACCGGCGGGAACGACACCGCGCGCGAGGCGCGGCCCGCGGCCACGCCCGCGCCCAGCACCACGAGGACGAAGACGAGCTGGGGAAGGGTCGAGGGCAGGGCCTCCGAGGCGGTCTGCACCACCAGCTGGCCCTCCCGGACGAGGATGACCGCGCCCATGCCCAGCACGAACGTCGCGAACCCCTTGCGCAGGGTGGCGGGGTCGATGCGCCGGGCCAGCTGGGAGCCGCCGAACGAGCCCAGCACCGCCACGCCGGCGACCGAGGCCACGAGCCCCGGGTCGACGGACACGTGGGCGGCGTAGCCCGCGAAGCCCGCCAGGCTGTTGCCCACGATGATGGCGAGCGAGGTGCCCACCGCCGCCGGCATGGGGAGGCCGGCCCAGAGCACCAGGGCGGGCACGATCAGGAAGCCGCCTCCGGCGCCCACCAGTCCGGTGAATCCGCCGACGATCGTCCCCTGGAGCGCCAGCTTCATCGGGGCCACGCTGGTGGCCGCGGGGTCGACGGCCCGGCGACCCCGCCACATCGCCAGGGCGGTGCCGATCATCACGGCCGCGAAGAGCACCAGCAGGATCTCGCCGGCGACCCACGCGCTGGCGCGCCCGCCGAGGTAGGCGCCCGCGAGACCCGCCGCTCCGAACACGACGGCCGTTCTCGGCTGGAGGTTGCCCGCCCGCGCGTGCTGGAGCGCTCCGGACAGGCTCGCCACGGCCACGATGAGCAGCGAGCTTGCGATGGCGACCTTGGGCTCCAGGCCGAAGACGTAGACCAGCAGCGGGACGGTGAGGATGGAGCCGCCGCCTCCGAAGAACCCGAGGGAGAGGCCGATGACCGCCGCCAGCGCGAGACCGAGTCCCGTCACGATGGCTCCGCGCCGCTCTCCAGGCGGGCGAGATCGCTCTGTAGCACGCGGTTCACGAGCACGGCATCGGCCGGGGGCTCCCCCTGCGCCCGCAGGAGGTCGAGCACCCCGTCGACCGCGCAGCGGGCGGCGGCCGGGCTCGGAGCGCGCTCGGCCGGGTCGGGCAGCCGCCCGCGCACGCAGGCGCGGGCCTCCTGCGCAGAGAGACGCTTCACCTGGGACAGCCAGATCGCGAGGGTCTCCAGGATCGACTGGACGTCTGCCAGCGCCCGGCGCACCACCGGGAGCCCGTGCTCGTTCCATTCGATCATGCCTCCGGCCAGATTGGTCGCTCCGGCGACCCCGCGTTCGGCCAGGGCCAGGCAGGCGCGTCCGGAGCGGTTGCCCGAGCGGCAGACCACGAGCAGCGGCGGTCCCCCGGCGAAGGACTCGAGGTGGCTTCCGACCTCGCCGAGCGGAACGTTCTCCGAGCCCGCGACCCGACCCAGCGGTCCCTCGAACTCGCTCGGCTCCCGTACGTCCACCACGCGGTAGTCGGCGAGCCGGCCGGCCGCTTCGCCGGGTCGGATCTCGGGGGGCTCGGACATGGCGGTCTCCTGGGGCAGCGATCCGGTGGACGGTGCGGGCGGCGCCTACGCGCGCGCCCGAGCGAGATTGTAGTCCGGCTCGGGCGCGGAGCGGATCCCCGGCTAGGACGAGAGCAGCGCCCGGGTCTCGCGAGCGATGGCCAGCTCCTCGTTCGCCGGGATCACGTAGAGGGCGACCGGCGAGTCGTCCCGGGAGATCGTCCCTTCGCGCCCCACACACGCCTCGTTGGCGGCGGGGTCGAGCACGGCGCCCAGTCCTTCGAGCCCGCTCAGGATGCGACTGCGCAGGGCGGGGCTGTTCTCGCCGGCGCCGCCGGTGAAGACGATGGCGTCGGCGCCTCCGAGGACGGCCCAGTGGGCCCCGATGTACTTGCGCACCCGATGGACGAAGACCCGCAGCGCGAGATCGGCGCGCGCGTGGCCGGCGTCCGCCTCGCGGAGCAGGGTCTTCATGTCGCCGCTGAGGCCCGAGAGCCCGAGCAGGCCGCTGCGGTGGAGGAGCATCTGCTCGACCTCCCGGGCGTCGAGGCCGCGCCGTTCGCCGAGGCCGACGAGCAGCGCGGGGTCGACGTCCCCGGAGCGGGTGGCCATCACCAGGCCCTCGAGCGGGGTCATGCCCATCGAGGTGTCGATCGACCGGCCGTCCCGGACGGCCGCCGTGGAGCATCCGGCGCCCAGATGGCACGTGATCACCCGGCTCGGCGCAGTCTCCGCCCCCAGTCGCTCGATGGCGCGCTCCGAGGCGAACCGATGGGAGCTTCCGTGGAAGCCGTACCGCCGCACGCGGTCCTCGGTGTAGCACTCGTAGGGCAGGGCGTAGAGGAAGGCCTCCTCGGGCAGCGTCTGGTGGAACGCGGTGTCGAACACGGCGACGTGTCGCGCTTCGGGAAAGCGTCGTCGGGCCGCGCGGATGCCCAGCAGGCAGACGGGGTTGTGCAGCGGGGCCAGGGGGATCAGCGATTCGATCTCGCGCTCGACGGCGTCGTCGATCAGGACGGCTTCGCGAAAGCGCTCGCCGCCGTGGACCACGCGATGCCCCACCGCGTCGATCTCCAGCACGGGCGATCGCCCGCCCGCGGGAGGACGCAGCAGCACCTCCACGAGGGCGTCGAAGGCGCGGTCGTGGCCGCAGGCGCGCAGCCCGCGCCGCTCCTCGCGCCCGCCGACTCGACAGCGGAGCTCCGCCTGCTGTTCACCGGAGAGTCGCTCGACGCTTCCGCTGCCCAGGAGCCCATCGGCGCCGTCGAAGACACGGCACTTGAGCGATGAGCTGCCGCAGTTCGTGACGAGGACGTTCAAGGGTGTCGTGGGTTCGCGCGCTCAGGCGACGGCCTGGCCGCCGAAGCTCTCGGCCAGGGCCGCCGCGACGGCGTCGGCGATGAGGTCGAGCTCGGCTTCGCCCGCGACGAACGGCGGCGCGATGATGACGGTGTTTCCCCGACCCGGGCTGGTCTCCGCGGTGCGGCCGACGATCACGCCCCGCTTCGCGCAGCCGGCGACGAGCGAGGCGACGCGCTCGCCCGGTGCGGGCTCCTTCGTCTCCCGGCTGGAGACGAGCTCGATGCCGAGCAGCAGCCCCAGGCCGCGCACATCGCCCACGTTGGGATGGTCGGCGAGGGGCCGAAGCTTCGCCTCCAGCCGCCTTCCGCTCTCCGCCGCGCGCTCCACCAGCCCTTCACTCTCGACGATCTCCAGGTTCCGGAGGCCGACCGCGGTGGCGACCGGGTGCCCGCCGAAGGTGTTCACGTGGCGGAAGTGCCGGTGGCTCGCCGGCGTGCCCTCGAAGGCCCGGAACACCTCCCGGCGGGCGACGGTCGCGGCGAGCGGCATGTAGCCGCTGGCGATGCCCTTGGCGAGGGTGATGATGTCGGGCTCCACCCCCCAGTGCTGGTGGGCGAACATCCGGCCCGTGCGTCCGAACCCGGTGACGACCTCGTCGAGGATCAACAGGACTCCGTGTCGACTGCAGATCTCGCGGACCTGCGGCAGGTAGTCGTCCGGCGGGATCAGGAGCCCGCCTCCGGCCACGACCGGCTCCATGATGAAGGCCGCGACGCTGTCGGCGCCTTCGCGCAGGATGGTCTCCTCGAGCTTCTCGGCGCAGCGGTCCACGCCGCGATAGGGGTCCGGGGCGTCGGTGAAGACGAAGCCCGGCACCAGCGGCTCGTAGCCGTGGCGGCGTTCCCAGTTGCCCGTGGCGCTCAGCGCGCCCAGGGTGTTGCCGTGGTAGCCGCGGTGCCGCGCGATGATCTTGTAGCGCCCGGGGCCGCCGCCGACCTGCGCCTGGTACTGGCGAGCCATCTTGATGGCGGCCTCGTTGGCCTCGGACCCGCTGTTCGAGTAGTAGACGCGCGCCGGGTAGCCGAGCAGCTCCACGAGCTTCGCGGCCAGGCGGATCGCGGGCTCGTGACTCATCGTCATGGGCAGGTAGGCGAGCTTCTGCATCTGCTCGCCCGCCACCTTGGCCAGCTCTTCCCTTCCGTGACCGACGTTCACGCACCAGAGCCCCGACACGGCGTCGAGCCAGCGGTTGCCCTCGCCGTCGTAGAGGTAGCAGCCCTCGCCCCGCTCGATGAAGCGGGGAGGGGCGGCCTCGATGCCCTGGTGCTGGGTCAGGGGGTGCCAGATGGACTCGGCGTCGAGGGCCGAGAGCTCGCGGTCCGCCATGGAAATCTCCTCGCGCGGGGCACGTCTGCGCGACCGCCCGAGTCTAGACCGTTTCCCGCCTCCTGGGTGCAGGCTCCGCGGCGACGCGCTCGAGCGGCCGCGACGCCGCGAAAACCGTCGACCCCGAGGCGACTCGCAGTAGACTATCGGGCCGGGCGCGGCCCGTCTCGAGCTCGTGCACCGCCCGCAAAGGAGAGAAAGCATGCCCCGGATCAGCGCCAGCGAAGCGTTCGTCGAAACCCTCGTGGCCCACGGTGTCACCGACGTATTCGGGATCGTGGGCTCCGCCTACATGGACGCCCTCGACCTGTTCCCCGGCGCCGGAATCCGGTTCATCTCCGTCGCCCACGAGCAGAACGCGGCCCACATGGCCGACGGCTACTCGCGCATCACCGACCGCCACGGCGTGTGCGTCGGCCAGAACGGCCCGGGCATCACCAACTTCGTGACGGCCATCGCCGCGGCCTACTGGGCGCACTCCCCCGTGGTCGCGATCACCCCAGAGACCGGCAGCATGGGCATGGGGCTCGGCGGCTTCCAGGAGACCGACCAGCTCCCGATCTTCTCGAAGATCACGAAGTACCAGGCCCACGTGAGCTCGCCCGCGCGGATCGCCGAGCTCACCCACCGCGCCTTCACGATCGCCCAGCTCGAACGGGGTCCCACCCAGGTCAACATCCCCCGCGACCACTTCTACGGCGAGTTCGACACCGAGATCCCGGTGCCCCGGGCCATCGAGAGGTCGGCGGGCGGCGCCGAGAGCCTCGAGGCCGCAGCCGAGCTGCTGGCCGGCGCCCGGTTCCCGGTGGTGATGGCCGGGGGCGGCGTGGTCATGTCCCGCGGCCAGGCCGAGGCGGTCGCCCTCGCGGAGTGGCTCGGGGCGCCGGTCATCACGAGCTACCTGCACAACGACGCCTTCCCGGCCAGTCACCCGCTGATGTGCGGCCCGATCGGCTACCAGGGGTCGAAGGCCGCGATGCGGATCGTCGAGCAGGCGGACGTCGTCCTGGCCCTCGGCTCGCGGCTGGGTCCGTTCGGAACCCTGCCCCAGTACGGCATGGAGTACTGGCCCGAGAACGCGAAGATCATCCAGGTCGACACCGACGCACGGGTGCTCGGACTGGTGCGCCCCTTCGAGGTGGCGGTCTGCGGCGACGCCCGGGCCGCCGCCGCGAGCATCCTCGAGCGGCTCCAGGCGCCGGACCGCAAGGCGCCCGTGCGCGACGGGGCCGACGCGCGGCGCGCGGAGATCGACGCGCAGAGGAAGAGCTGGGAGGCCGAGCTCGACCAGATGTCGTCGGGGGACGGATCGCCCATTCCCCCGCGCCGCTGCCTGCGGGAGCTCGAGAAGGCGATGCCCGCCGACGCCATCGTCGCGACCGACATCGGCAACATCTGCTCGGTGTCCAACAGCTACCTGCGCTTCGAGAAGCCCAACAGCTTCCTCGCGGCCATGAGCTTCGGCAACTGCGGCTACGCCTTCCCCACGGCGATGGGGGCGAAGGTCGCCGCGCCCGACCGGCCGGTCGTCGCCTACGTGGGCGACGGCGCCTGGGGGATGAGCCTCGCCGAGGTCATGACCTGCGTACGCGAGAACATCCCCGTCACCGCGGTGGTGTTCAACAACGGGCAGTGGGGCGCCGAGAAGCGCAACCAGATCGACTTCTACGACAACCGCTTCCTGGGCAGCAACCTCGAGAACCCGAGCTTCGCCGAGATCGCCCGGGCGATGGGCGCCCAGGGTGTGCGGGTCGACGCACCGGACCAGGTGGGCGACGCCCTGCGCGAGGCCACTTCGTCGGACCGGCCGACGGTGCTCGAGGTGATGGTGACCCAGGAGCTCGGAGACCCCTTCCGCCGGGACGCGCTGAAGCAGCCGGTCCGCCTGCTGGAGAAGTACAAGGACTTCACGGGCACCCGGTAGGCGGCGTCGCAGCCGGCGAGCCCCCCGACTCCGCCGGGCCCGCCGGTCGCCGGGTCATCCGGGGCCGGGCCGGGCCGGGCTGAGCCGGGCCGGGTGCTACCGGGCCTCCGCGGGCAACGGGGGGAGCCGCGACTCCAGGGGGACGCCCGTCGCGTTCGCCACCATCGAGAGCATGGTGTAGTGCCCGACCACGAAGACGAGCTCCACGATCTGGGCCTCGTCGAGCTCGCCGCGCAGGGCGCGAAACGTGGGGTCGGAGAGCTGCTGCCGGGCGTGCAGCTCGTCGCACGCGCGCAGCAGCAAAGCGTCGCGGGGAGACCACGCCTCGTGGTCCGGGCCCTCGGCGATGCGCTCGATCTCCGATGCATCGAGCCCCTCGGCCAGTCCGTACTCCACGTGGTGCCCCCATTCGAAGGCCGACCCCGAGAGCAGCGAGGCGCGCAGGGCCAGCAGCTCCGAATCGCGACGGGGGAGGACGCCTCTCATCGCGAGCGTGGCGCTCCAGGTCAGGAAGGGCGGAAGCAGCCCGGGGTGGTGGGCGATGGTGTAGAGGATGTTGGGCGGCCCCTCGCCGCGTGGGTGGTCGGCCGCGGGGACGGCGCCGCCGAGAACCTCCTGGGTGGGCTTGCTCCACTGGTCCGGGCGGGCCGGGGGAATCCTCTGGGTCATGGGCTTCTCCGTTGCGGGACGGCCTTCAGCGGTCCGGTCGTTCCCGCAGCCAGGCTTCGAGGTTGCGAGCGACGCGATGCCACAGGCGCGTGACCGTGCGGTGGAAGATCGGAGTCGCCAGCCGGAGCAGCCAGCCCCGGTCGGCGGCGATGGTCCAGCGCAGGGAGGTGCCGTTCGCCCTTTCGAAGAGCTCGGTGCACTCCAGCTGGGCCCGGGCCAGGGGGACGCTCGCGCCGCACAGCGTGTAGGCCCAGCGCTCCTCGTGGTCCCAGCAGACCATCCGCTCCTCCATCTCCTGGCCACCGACCCGCGCGCGGCGGGTGGTGCCCACGCCGTAGGGCGGGCCGCCCTCGTACCAGGCCTTCTCGACGCCGGGGAACCATTCGTGCCAGACGCCGGGGTCGCAGATGGCGCGCCAGACCGCCGGCCGGGGGGCGGCGACGTGGGCCTCCATCACCCAGACCCGGTCCGCCGAGTCGAGGAAGTCCATGTCGACCTCGCGCATGGGAAACCACATCTCAGGCGCGCCTCGCGCCGTCTGCGTGGGAGTCGACCGACAGCGCCGAGTCGTCCGCGGGTCCAGGGGTTCGGGCGGCGGCCACGGGATCTCCTGTGCAGAGAGACCGGTGCATCATACTCCGGGAAGCCGGGCATCGGGACGGCTCCAGCCCGGCCCGCCATCTCCAGCCATCCGGTCTACCCTGTCGCCTCCATGGAAGCTGTCGTCCGCCGCCTCGTGAGCACCCCCTTTGCCCGCCTCCTGGCCCTGGCGCTCCTCGTCGCGGCCTGCTCCGAGGTGAAGGACCCGTCCCTCGATCCCGTCGGCGATCCGCGCTTCGATGAGCCGGCGCCGCCGCTCCGCGCGCTGGGCCGCGACGAGCATCGGAACGTCTTCTGGGGCGATCTCCACATCCACACCAGCTACTCGTACGACGCCTACACGTTCGGTGTGGTCGCGCTTCCCGACGACGCCTACACCTTCGCCAAGGGCGGGACCATCCAGCACGGGATCGGCTACCCCATCCGCGCCTCGCGGCCCCTGGACTTCGCCGCGGTGACCGACCACGCCGAGTACCTGGGGGTGGCTCGCCATCGCGGCCGGGGCGGTCCCGATCCCGGCGCGAGCCTGCGAGCGGTGCTCGAGACCGGCAGCCGGCTGCGCATCACCTGGGAGTTCATCGACCGCGCGCTCTTCCAGATGGGGAGCCTGGAGACCCGCGACGAGGTCTTCGGAGGGGAGGACGCCGAGGTCTCGCGGCGCGCCTGGCGGGACATCGTGGCGGCGGCGGAGCGCCACAACGAGCCCGGGCGCTTCACCACCTTCGTTGCCTACGAGTGGAGCTCGATGCCCGACGAGAGGAACCTCCACCGCAACGTCGTGTACCGCGGGAGCCGCGCGCCCGATCTTCCCTTCAGCTCGCTCGACTCCGACGACCCCGAGGACCTCTGGCGCGCGCTGGAGGCCCAGCGGGCCGACGGCATCGAGGTCATCGCCATTCCGCACAACGGCAACGTGAGCGGCGGCCTGATGTACGACCGGGTCACCCTGGACGGCGCGCCGCTCACCGCGGAGTACGCCGAGACGCGCATGCGCAACGAGCCCATCAGCGAGATCCTGCAGGTGAAGGGGTCTTCGGAGACCCACCCCCTGCTGTCCAGCGAGGACGAGTTCGCCGGCTTCGAGCTCTACGACCGGCTGCTCTCGGCGAGCGGGGCGATGAGCGAGCCCCGGGGCAGCTATGCGCGGTACGCCCTCCGCACCGGCCTCGAGCTGTCGGCCCGGGAGGGCTTCAATCCGTACCGCTTCGGCGTGATCGGCAGCAGCGACTCCCACAACGCCAGCTCGCCCGTCGAGGAGGACGACTACCACGGCAAGCTTCCGCTCCTCGACGGCACGGTCGCCATCCGTCTGGGCGAGAGCCTGCTGATTCCCGAGAGCCAGCATCGCGGCCTGAGATGGAGCGCCCAGGGGCTGGCCGCGGTCTGGGCCGAGGAGAACACCCGCGAGTCCCTCTTCGACGCCCTGCGCCGGAAGGAGACCTACGCCACCTCGGGGCCGCGCATCCGCGTGCGCTTCTTCGGGGGCTGGAGCTTCGAGCCCGGGCTGGTGGACGCGCCGGACTTCGCCGCGCGAGCCTACGCGGAGGGGGTGCCCATGGGCGGCACGCTGCACCGGGACGCCGGTGTCGCCGGCGCGCCGCGCTTCGCGGTCGTCGCCCTCAAGGATCCACGGGGCGCCCATCTCGACCGGGTGCAGATCGTCAAGGGCTGGGTCGACGAAGAGGGGGCGAGCCACGAGCGCATCTACGACGTCGCGGCGTCCGGCGGCCGGCTGCCCGACGCCCGGCATCGCGTGGGTCCCGTGGGCAGCAGCGTGGATGTGGCGCGTGCGACCTACCGGAACAACATCGGCGCTCCGCAGCTCTCCGCGGTCTGGAGCGACCCGGACTTCGATGCCACGGTGGAGTCCTTCTACTACGCGCGGGTGATCGAGATTCCCACCCCGCGCTGGTCCACCTACGATGCCCGCGCGATGGGGGTGCCGGCGCCCGAGCCCGCCACCCTGCAGGAGCGCGCGATCACTTCGGCCATCTGGTACCGCCCGGAGCCCGCGACCCGCTGAGCGACGGGGGCCGCCGGCCGCCGCGCTCCGCCTCGACGGGGCGGAGCGCGCTATTGCTCGTTCTCGTAGGGGTAGGGCCAGGGCGCCGGCTTCTCCACGTAGTGTCGTCCCGCCTGATACAGCGCCAGGCGCTGCCGAACGCCCGGGACCAGGGCCGGGGCGTCGCGCTTCGCCAGCTCGAGGGCCCGGGTGGCCGTCTGGCGGGCGGCTCCGAAGCGCCCGGCCGCGGCCTGCGCCGCGGCCAGGGTGTCGAGCACGCTGGGGTCGGCGCCGCCGCGCCGGGCCGAGGCGCGGCGCGCCAGCTCGATGGCCTCGAGAGGGCTGCGGACGTCCCCTTCGGGGTGGGTGGCGAGCATCCAGGCCAGGTTGTTGGCCAGGTTCCACTGCTCGGGGTGGATCTCGAGGGAGCGCCGGTACGCGTCGATGGCCCGGCGCTCCTCGCCCCGGGCCAGCCAGGCGTCGCCCAGCTGGCCGTGGGCCAGGTGGTTGTCGCGGGTCACGCGGATCGCATGCTCGAAGAGCGCCACTGTGTCGCGCCAGGTGGCGAGCTGCTGACGACTGGCGGCCGCGAGGAGCGCCAGCATCACGACGATCGCCACGACCACCGCCGTGTGGGCGCGCTGCCCGCGCTGCCCCAGCTCCACGAACAGGCCCATGACGATCAGGCCGAGCCCGATGCCCGGGATGTACATGTAGCGGTCCGCCAGGGCCGCGGAGCCGAGCTGCACCAGCCCCGACATGGGGATCAGGCTGACGAGGAACCAGGTCCATCCCACCAGGAGATAGGGTCGGCGCCGCCACTGCAGACAGGCGGCGAGGGTCGCCACGCCGACCCCCAGAGCGGCCGCGACGACGTTGGCGGTGGAGAGGTCGGCGCTCGAGTACGGATAGAGCACCGCCAGGTCCCGGGGCCAGACGAAGTGCCCCACGTAGACGCCGATCGACACCAGCACGTTGGCGATGCGCTGGAGCACCGGGATCTGCTCGAGGCTGGCGACCGCCCCGGCGCTGCGCTGGGCCACGAACACCAGCGCCGTCGCGCCCAGCACAAGCGGGACCAGCGCGATCTTCTCGAGCACGGCCCGGCGCAGTCGAGCGGGCTCGATCGGGCGTCGGGCGCCGGGGTCCCCCAGCCGCCGCAGGGGCCAGAAGTCCAGCAGCAGGAGGATCGCCGGAAGCGTCACCAGGACCAGCTTGGACATCAGGCCGAGGGCGAGGCAGGCGGCCAGCGCCAGGCCCCGGGGCCAGCCCAGGCCCCGTTCGCCCACGCCCCGTTCGCCCATGCCGGAATAGACCCAGAGCCCGAGCATCCAGAAGAAGCCGCTCACCATTCCCTTGCGTTCGCTGGCCCAGGCGACGCTCTCCACGTTCAGCGGGTGGAGCAGGAAGATCGCGGCCAGCGCCGCCGCCGCGAAGGGGCGACCGGTCATGCGCAGTCCAGCGAGGAAGAGGAGGACACCGCTGGCCAGGTGGAAGGCCAGGTTCTGGGCGTGGACGCCGGTGGGATCCAGCCCGTGGAGGTCGTGGTCGAGGAGCAGCGTCAGCCGCGTCACCGGCAGCCAGTTCGCGGCGCGGGTGCTGGTGAGCGCCCACTCGAGGCCGTCCAGGGAGAGCCCCTTCGCGAGGGCCGGGTTCTTCTCGAAGAAGATCGGATCGTCCCAGCCGACGAACTCGTGCCCCAGCACCGGGAGATAGAGAGCGCCGCCGACGACGACGAGGGCCGACGCGATCGCTGCGACGCGCCAGGGGCTCGGATCCGGCTTCGACATGGCGCTGGGAGATTCCAGCGCCGGCCTTCGGGTGTCAATGGCGGGGGCCGCGGCGGGGCGGTCCGAGCGGCTCCGGCCGCGGGTGCGCGCCTCGACGCCGCGGACGCCGCCGGCTCACAGCATTCGGGCGACCACATGCCCGACGTCGAGGATGGGATCCCTCGAGCGGGTGACCCGGGAGAGGATCAGCGCGCCCTCGAGGGCCGAGATGGTGAAGCGGGCCTGGCGCTTCGCCTCGACGGGGCTCGCGCCGGCGCGCGCGTAGACCTCGCCGATGATCGCGATCCAGGAATCGATCGCAGCCCTCCCCGCGGCGGTGATCGGCGCCGAGCGAGGCGCCTCTTCCAGGAGCGTCGTGGCGATGGGGCAGCCGGACTGGAAGCCGGACTCCTCCATCCAGTCGGCGTACTGCCGGCAGTACGCGCGCACGAAGGTCTTCGCCGACCGGTGTTGCTTGGCGAGGGTCTCGAGGGTCTCGGCCACCAGGCGCCCGGCCAGGGCGACCGCTTCGGCTCCGATCGCCTCCTTGCCGCCCGGGAAGTAGTGGTAGAGCGATCCCTTCGGCGCCCCGCTCTCGGCCAGGATCTGCTGCAGGCCGGTCGACGCGTAGCCCTGCCTCCGGAAGAGCCGGACGGCGGTGTGCAGCAGGTTCTCCTTGTGCTGGGACGCCCTGGCCATGGCATCACCTCCTCGTTGACGGATTATACAGACTGGTCTAAATAGTTCGAGCGCCCCCACGTCTTCTCCCCCCCCCTCCGGCCGGCGCCCTGCGCGGGCTCGCGCCGGGACCCGGGGAGCACGACGGGACAGGAGCCTCCCATGACCTCGCTCGTCGACTACGACCTGTCGGACGGCGTCGCCACCCTGACGATGGACGACGCCCGGGTGAACGCCATGTCCCCGGCCATGCTCCGGGCCCTCCACCGGGCCTTCGAGCGCGCCGAGAAGGACGGGGCGGTGGTGCTGCTGACGGGCCGCGAAGGCATCTTCTCCGCAGGCTTCGACCTGGCGGTCTTCCGCCTCGGCCGCCAGCCCACGCTCGAGATGCTCCGCCTCGGCGCCACCCTCGCCGAGCGGGTGCTCGCGTTCCCGTACCCCGTGGTCACCGCGTGCAACGGTCACGCCTATCCCATGGGCGCCTTCCTGATGCTCGCGGCGGACCGCCGGGTGGGTGCCGCCGGCGACTTCCGGATCGGCCTGAACGAGGTCTCGATCGCCCTGACCCTGCCGCTGTTCGCCGTCGAGATCGCCCGGCAGCGGCTCGCCCCGGCCTACTTCCAGCGCGCCGTGGTCGGGGACCTGTACGGGCCCGAGGAGGCCGTGGTCGCGGGCTTCCTCGACGAGGTGGTCGCGCCGGAGAAGCTCCGGAGTCGTGCCCTGGAGATCGCGAAGGCGCTCACCGCCCTCGACTTCCCGTCCCACGCGGCGACCAAGCTGCGCGTGCGCGGCCAGGCCCTGACCGCGCTGCGGGCGGCCATCGAAGAGGAGCTCCACTGACGGGAGTCGGGCGAGCCGGCGTCGCGCCGTCGCTCAGACCCCGCGGCCCAGCTCGTCCCAGCGCTCGATCACGTGGCGCGCGGTGCGGTCGGCCAGGGCGGCCGTGGTGATCTGGGGCGGCGCACCCAGGGAGGTCGGGAACACGCTCATGTCGGCCACGAACAGGCCCGGCACGTCGTGGCTCTCGCCGAAGGCTCCGACCACGGAGCTGGCGGGGTCGCCCCCCATCCGGCAGGTGGACTGGGGATGGGTCGAGGCGATCGCGATCTCGCCGATCTGCACCCCGCGGCGGGTGACGGCGGCCATGTCGTCGCCGGGTCGCAGGACCAGCGGCGACTCGAAGTAGGGGACGAGCACTTCCCGAGCGCCCGCCGCCAGGAGCACCTCGACGCAGTGGGCGAGGCCCTCGGCGAGCTGTCGGGCGTCGCTCCCGGTGAGCGAATAGCGCAGCGTGGGCTTCGAGAGGGAGGCGCCCGGCGAGACGCTGCCCGAGCTCTGGTCGTGGAGCAGGGCCAGCAGCCCGGCCGTGCGCGAGAAGGTGCGCATGTGCTCGTAGTGCTCGCGCCCGAAGCCCGGCAGGTTCACCGACGTGAGGATCGGGAAGCCCGTGATCGGCATCAGCACGTAGCCGCGATGGGGATCCTTCTCGAGGTCGATGAACTCGTCCACGTAGTAGCTCTGGGGGATCCCTCGATAGGGATGGATCTCCTCGTCGAAGACGCCCGCGGCCATGACCGAGGGATGGAGGTGGAGGTTGCGTCCGACCTGGCCGCTCGAGTTGGCGATGCCGCTGCGCAGCAGCAGGTCCGGGCTGGCGACGGCCCCCGCCGCGAGCACCACGACCTTCGCGTCGACCGAGAAGGCCGCACCCGGGCGTCCCGAGTCGTCCACCGCGTGGCCCACGACCCGTCGGGCGCGGCCGCCCTCGAGCTCGATGCGCTCGGCCCGGGCGTTGGCGAAGATGCGCGCGCCGGCGGCGTCGGCGCTGGGCACGTAGGTCACCAGCATCGACTGCTTGGCGTCGTAGGAGCAGCCGAGGATGCAGTAGCCCGACAGCACGCAGTTCTCGCGGTTGTGACGGGTGACGAAGCCCGAGTAGCCCAGCGCCTCGCTGCCCTTGCGCACGAGGCGGTTCAGGGTGTTGACCTCGCGCTCCTCGATCTGCTTGACCTTGAGGCTCCGCTCGACGCGCTCGAAGGACGGCGCCATGGCCTCGTCGGTGAGCTCGGGCAGCCCGTGCTCCTCGCGCCACATGCGCAGGATCGCGGGGGGCGTGCGGAACGCGTAGCAGAGGTTGTGCACCGTGGAGCCGCCCACGTTCCTGCCCTGGAGGACGATCACCCCGCCGTCCACCGTCTGCCGCATGCCGCCTTCCTCGAACAGGCGCGGCAGCATCTCGTCCTCGCGCTGGGTGAAGTCGCGGCTCGTCCAGTGGTGACCCTGCTCGAGCACCACCACCGAGAGGCCGGCGGCGGCGAGCTCGGCCGCGGCGACGGCGCCGCCGGCGCCCGAGCCGATCACACAGACGTCGGCGCGCTCTCGCAGCTCGCCGCGCTCGAGGGCGCTCTCGATCACGACGCGGCCTCCGACCGCAAGAGCGGTCCCTGGTAGCCGATCAGCGGCCAGGTCTCCTCCTGGGCCCACCAGCCCAGGAGCGACAGGTTCCGCAGCGCGAAGAAGGCGAGACGCCGGAAGCCGAAGCGGCTGTTCATCCAGCCCCGGAGGCTCGCGTCCTGCTCTTCGGGCGCGAGCCGGCTGAAGCGCTGGAAGCGCAGCTCGAGCAGGAAGGGCCACCACTCGAAGAGCCAGAGCGCCGTGGGCAGGAGCTCCGTCACGTCGGCCGGCAGCCCCGCGCAGGTGCGGTCGATGACCGCGAGGGTTCCCGTGTCGCGAACCGCCGGCGCGCGCGGGTCGCCCGTGTCCACCATGCGCTCGACGATGGCCAGCAGGATCACCTGCTGGGAGCTCGAGAAGAACGCCTCGCGGGAGGTGGGCTCGTCGGCCTGCCCGCTCGCCGCGGCGGGCAGGGCCCGCAGGCTCGCGAGCGCGGCCAGCCCGGCCGTGCCGCCGAGCTTGAGGAAGCTGCGCCTGTGGATCCGCTGCCGGCTCGTCACCCGGGTGCCTCCGCCGGACCGCTGCCCGCTGGCAGCGTCGGCGCTTCGAGGATGCCACGAAGGGCGGCTCTGCGCCGGGCCAAAGCGTGGATCGGTGGGCGGGAGGCGGCCGGTCCGCTTCCCGATCAGCCGAACAGCTCGCTGAACTGCTGGTGCTGCGCCACGCTGCCCAGCATCACCAGCTCCGCGCCGCGAGCCAGCTCGGTGTCCGCGGGGGGGTTGGTGATCGACGAGCCGCCCGAGTGCACGGCGATGACGTTCAGGCCGGTCTTCGCGCCGATCCCGCTCTCGGCCAGGGTCTTGCCCGCGAGGGCGTCCGGGAGGGCCTCCACGAACAGGTCCGCTCCTTCGCCGAAGACCACGAGGTCGCCCCCATCCAGGATCGACAGCACCGACTTGGCGGCGAGCGAGCCGTGGCTGAGGGCGAAGTCGACCCCCGCGCGGTGGATCGCCTCGAGGTTCCACTCCTCGTTGATGCGGCTCACGATGCGCGCCTCGGGATTCAGGCGGCGGCAGTAGAGGGCCAGGAAGATGTTGGTGGCGTCGTCGTTGGTGGTCAGCACCACCGACGGTGCGCTTCCGATGCCCGCTTCGGTGACGACCTCCAGCTCCGCTGCGTCCCCGATCACCACCCGGTCCGCGCACTGGGAGAGCTCGCGCTCCATGGCGGGGTCCTTGTCCAGGATGGTGGAGGGCACGCCCCGGGCCCTCAGGGCCCTGGCGGCCGACTGCCCGACCTTGCCGCCTCCGATCACCAGGACGGGGTCGTCGGTCATCTGGTAGATGATGAAGAGCGCGTCGAGCTCCGTGAGCTGCTCCTCGGTGCCGACGATCACGAGTACGCTGTGGTCCGAGAGCAGCGTGTCGGGACCGGCCGGCAGGAGGGTCCCGCGCTCCCAGACCCCGACGACGCTCAGCCCCGTCAGCTCCCGGAGGCGCGTGTCCCGCACCGTGCGACCGCGCAGGGAGGTGTTCTCCACCGGAAACTCGGCGATGACGAGGTCCTCGTAGCGGCCGATGCGGTGGGCCTGGGGGGTGCCGCCCGCGACGCGGCTCGCGAGCTGTTCTCCCAGCCGGTGCTTCAGGGGCAGGACCTTCGAGGCCCCGCTCAGCTCGAGGACGTCGACCGACGCCATCTCCTCGGCGGTCGCGACGACCGGCACGTCGGGCGCCACCTCCCTCACGCTCAACGTGATGTTGGTGTTGGCGGCGTCGCCGAGGTTGGCGAGGACGAGCGCCGCCTTGCTGGCGTGGACCGCCTCGTAGGTGGCGCTCGCCGCCGGGGCGCCGGCGATGACGGAGATGCCGTCCGCGTGGAGGTGCGCCGCCGCCACCGGGTCGGCCTCGATGGCGTAGTAGGGAACGCCGCGCTCGGCGAGGTGCCGGACCAGGGTCATGGCGATGCCGTCGTAGCGGCAGATGACCACGTGTCCCTCGGCCCGCTCGGGGGCCTCCCGCGGCGCCCGGAGCCGCATCTGGGCCTCGAGCCAGGGCGCGTAGAAGAAGCGGATGAACGTGAAGGGCAGCACGACCAGCAGCAGGATGATGCCCGTGAGCAGCACCACGATGCTGAAGCTGCGCCCGAGATCGCTGTGGAACGTGATGTCCCCGAAGCCGAGGGTGCTCATCACGGTGAGCGTCCAGTAGAAGCCCGTCAGCCAGGAGTGCTGCTGGCCCTCGTGCAGCATGATGACGTGGAACAGCACCGACGAGACCGTGATCGTCACCATCAGCAGCGCCAGGAACTTGAAGAGCGCCTGGAGATTCTGGCGCATCTCCCGCTCGTCGAGCATGAGCGCGAGCTGGGAGGGAAGGAACTTCATGGCGGCGACCCTGGACCCCTGTGGAACGTCGGTCCAGAGGCTAACCCAGGCTCGGCGGGGCGCCGCGCGGCGCGGCTCCTACGGCGCCGGCTCCCGGGCGCCGCGCTGCAGGGGCGCTTCGAGCTTGAGGCGGAGTCTCCCGCGGCGCCACTTCGCGAGCTTCGGGTCGATGCGGGTGCCCGTGGTCCGGGAGCGATGCTTCATCTTCAGCACGAGCTTCGAGGTGGTGGGACCCAGGTCGAGCAGCATCGCGGGGTCGTCGTGGAAATCGATCTCGACGTGGAGCAGGGACCCCAGGTCGAGGGACCACTCGCGGCTCAGGGAGCGGCCGAGCACGTAGCCGAATCCCGCCCGCGCCGACTCGTCGAGGAAGAGCTTTCAGCGATTCGGGTCGCGACGGGAGACCTTCCACGTGCCCGTCCAGCACTCCTCGGCGCACAGGGCGAAAGTTCCGTCCCGGTTGAGCAGGAGACCGGTGAGGGAGGTCCAGCGGACCTTGCCGAGGCCCGCGAGCCCCAGCGTCAGCTGCCCGTCGCCCACGATCCAGCGCCAGATGGGTTCGTCGGGAAACGGGTCGGTCCCGTCGCCCAGTCCGTCGCCGTCGCGGTCGGAGGTCTCGCGCGGGTCGTCCGGGAAGGCGTCGCCGTTGTCCCCCACGCCGTCGCCGTCGCGGTCCGACCACTCGGTGGGGTCGAGGGGAAAGGCATCGAGCCGGTCCGCGACTCCGTCTGCGTCCTCGTCGTGGTTCCAGCCGTCGAGCGTCTGGATGGGCAGGAGGTTTCCGATGCCGATCAGGTAGACCTGGATCGAGACGCTCCCCAGGGCCGCGGCCAGCGCTTCCCGGTCCTGCCCGCCGTCGAGCGCGGAAGAGGATCCGTGTGCGCCGGCGACGGCTGCGGCGGCGCCCAGCAGGACGGCCGCGCCGGCGGCCATGCAGCGGAGGCGGCCATGCAGCGGAGGCGGCAGCGCCTCGACGGTCCGGGATCGCGATGCTCCATCGACCCTCCTGCGAAGAGCCATCCTACCATCCCGCTCCCCGGGAGTGGCACGCCATGGAGCCGTGCTCCAATCCGATCTCGTCATCCTCTATGCTTCGCGCTGCTCGCGAACGACCCGCGCTGGGAAGGGGGAAGATCATGAATCCGCGGTCCGCGATTCCGCCCTTTCCGGGGGCTGTGGGGGCTTCACATCTTCGTGTGTACGACAGCGAGGCCCCGGACGGCTTGCGCGGCGGCACGCCCCACGTCCACTCGGTGTGCACCGAGGCCTACTTCGTGGTGGCGGGCCACGGGTCGGTCCAGACCATCGATTCGAGCGGCTACCGCGAGACGCCGCTCGAGCCCGGGGCCTTCGTCTGGTTCACCCCCGGGACGATCCACCGCCTCGTCAACGGCGACGGCGCCCTCGAGATCCTGGTGCTGATGCAGAACGCGGGTCTCCCCGAGGCGGGCGACATGATCATCTCGTTCGAGTCGGCGGTGCTCGACGACCCCGCGGCCTACGCCCGGGCACACGCCCTGCCCGAGGACGAGCAGACCACGAGCGGAAGCGGTCGCGCGGCGCGGGCCCGCCGCGACGCGGGCGTCGAGGGCTTCCTGGCCTTGCGCGACGCCGCCCTGCGCGGCGACACGGAGCCCTTCGCGCGCTTCCACCGGCAGGCCGCGCGGCTGCTCGCTCCCCGCGCGGCCGGCTGGAAGACGCTCCACGACCAGGGACCTCGCGCCGCCGTCCGGGCGACCGAGCGGCAGATCGCGGCCGTCGCCCGGGGCGAGGCGGGCCATCTCGGCGAGGCCTCCCTCCACCGACTGGCTCCGCCGTCCGAGGAGCGCCGCATGGGCTGCTGCGGCACGCTGGGCGTCTACCGAGCGGCGGACGCCGTCCCGCTCCGGCCCTGAGCATCACCCGAGGACCACGGAAGGAACACGATGAGCGCGCCCCGCTTTGCAGCGATCGGCCTCGATCACTCGCACATCTTCGGACAGGTCGCCGCCCTGATGGCGGCCGGCGCCGAGCTCGTGGCCTTCCACGCGGGCCTGCCCGAGCAGGCCGAGGGCTTCGCGCGGGCCTTCGCGGGGGCGAAGCGCGTCGACGACGAGCGCGAGATCCTCGAGGACGAGTCGATCGGCATCGTGACCTCGGCCGCGATTCCGTCCGACCGGGCCGGCATCGGCGTCCGGGCCATGCAGCACGGCAAGGACGTCCTGATGGACAAGCCCGGCGCGACCACCCTGGAGCAGGTCGCGGAGCTGCGCCGCGTGCAGGGCGAGACCGGGCGCATCTACTCCGTCTTCTTCTCGGAGCGCCACGAGAGCCGCGCCACGGTGAGGGCGGCCGAGCTGGTGCGAGGCGGCGCCATCGGCGACGTCGTGCAGATTCTCGGGCTGGGGCCCCACCGCGCAAACCTCGGCCTGCGGCCGCCGTGGTTCTTCGAGCGCGAGCGCTACGGGGGGATCCTCTGCGACATCGCCTCCCACCAGGTCGACCAGTTCCTGTGGTTTGCCGGGGCGGAGGACGCCGAGGTCCGCTCGTCCCTGGTCGCCAACTACGCGCACCCCGAGCACCCGGGCCTCGAGGACTACGGCGAGATCCACCTCCGTGCGGGTCGGGTCCACGGGCTGGCGCGGGTCGACTGGTACACCCCGGACGGCCTCGCCACCTGGGGCGACGGACGCCTCTTCGTGCTCGGCACCGAGGGCTACGTCGAGGTGCGCAAGTACTGCGACCTGGGCGGCCGCACCGGGGAGAACCACCTCTTCCTGGTCGACGGCAAGGAGATGCGTCGCATCGACTGCGCCCAGGTCGAGCTGCCCTTCGCGAGGCACTTCCTCGACGACGTGCGCGACCGCAGCGAGACGGCCATGCCCCAGGAGCACACCTTCCGGGTCTGCGAGATCGCCCTGCGCGCCCAGGAACGCGCCGAGCGGCTCGGTCACCTCGCCGGGGGGCGGTCGTGAGCCGGCGGCTGCGAGTCGGCGTGGTGGGTCTCGGGATCGGATTCCAGCACCTCTCGGCCTTCCGCAACCTGCCCGAGCTCTACGAGATCGTGGCCGTCTGCGATCCGGTCGAGGCCAAGCGCAACCTGGCCGTGGGGCTCCTCGGCGTCGAGCGCGGAGTGGCCAGCTTCGACGAGCTCGTCGCCATGGACGACCTCGACGTGATCGACGTGTGCACGCCGCCCGACTGGCACCGCCCCATGGTGACCCGTGCCCTCGAGAGCGGCTTCCACGTGGTCTGCGAGAAGCCCCTCGCCGGGTCGCTGGCGGACGTCGACGCCATCGCGGCCAGCGAGCAGGCGAGCGGTCGTCGCCTGATGCCCATCTTCCAGTACCGCTTCGGCCGCGGCGTCGAGCGCCTGCGACGGCTGATCGCCGAGGGTCTGGCCGGGAAGCCCTACGTCGCCAGCGTGGAGACCTTCTGGCAGCGGGGCGCCGGCTACTACGCGGTCGAGTGGCGCGGTCGCTTCGACACCGAGCTCGGCGGTGTCTGCGTCTCCCACGCGATCCACTCCCACGACCTGCTGCAGAGCCTGCTCGGGCCGGTCGAGCGCGTGTTCGCCCACGTGGACACGCGGGTGAACGACATCGAGACCGAGGACTGCGCGGTCGCGACCCTGAAGTTCGCGAGCGGCGCGCTGGCGACGCTGACGGCCACCCTGGGCTCGGCGCGCGAGTACTCCCGCCTGCGTCTGGGCTTCGAGCACCTCTCCGCCGAGTCGTCGATGCGGCCCTACCAGCCGGGCTCGGAGCCCTGGACCTTCGAGCCGATGACGCCCGCGGACGGCGCGGCGATCGACGCCGCGCTCACGGGGTTCGAGCCGGGCCGGGAGCTCTACGAGGGGCAGTTCGCGGCCTTCCACGCCGCGCTCGAGGCGGGAGAGGATCCGCCGGTGACGGTCGCCGACGCGCGGGCCGCGATCGAGCTCGTCACGGCCATCTACCACTCGTCGCGCAGCGGCGAGCCGGTCGATCTCCCCATCGGCGCCTCGCACCCGCTCTACGAGGGGTGGATCCCGGACGGCGCCGGCTCGTCCTAGATGGACTGGCTCGCCATCCGTCGCAGGGCGCGCGCGTTGGCGCGGTCGGGTACGGCCCGGAGCACCCGGTTGCGCAGCTTCGTGGTGAGTCCGCCCTCCAGCTGACCGACCCGCCCGATGCGCCGCGACTGGCTCTGCACCCAGCGCACCCGCGACGCGCGGCGTTCGACGAGCCTCGCGAGCACGTCCCGGACCGCGCCGCCCCCGCGCAGCAGCTCGACGAGCACCATCGAGTCCTCGAGAGCCATGGCGGCGCCCTGGCCCATGTTGGGCGTCATGGCGTGGGCGGCATCGCCGATGAGGAGCACTCGCCCCTGGTGCCAGGGACCTTCGGCCAGCTCCTCGAGGTCGTTGTGGATGAGGTCGTCGGGCCCGCGGAGGGCGCCCAGGATCTCGGGCACCTGGCCGCCGAACCCGGCGAAGCGCCGCCGGAAGCGGTCCAGCCGACCCTCGTCGGGATCGGGCTCGCCCCGGGGCGCGTTGGCGACCGCGAAGCAGTAGATGCGCTCCTCATCCACCGGGACGATCCCGAAGCGCCTGCCGCGCCCCCACATCTCGCGCAACTCGATGCGCTCGACCGGCGACGGGATCACCAACCGCCAGCAGGTGTAGCCCGAATAGAGGATGCGATCGCCCGGGAAGAGCAGCTCCCGGACGCGCGAGCGCAGGCCGTCGGCCCCGACCACCAGCGCACAGCGCCTCACGCGACCGTCGCTCAGGAGGGCCTCCACGTGTCCCTCGTGCTGCTCGAGCTTCTCGACCGTGGTGCCGAGGGAGACCTCGACCCCGGAGGCCGCCTCCCGCAGCACCTCGTGGAGCGCGGCCCGGTGCAGGGCGATGGTCGGTCCGAACTCGGGCTCGAGCAGGGCGAAGTCCGTGGCGCCGAGGGTGCGCCCGCGGTGGTCGGTGATCGACGCCCGCCTGAGGGTCGCGCCCCGGGCGGCGACCGCGTCCTGGAGGCCCAGGCTGCGCATCACGCGCATGGCGTTGACGCCCAGGACGATTCCGGCGCCCACGGGTCCCCAGGCCTGGGCGCGCTCCACGATCTCGCACGGGATGCCCGCACGCAAGAGCCCCGCGGCGGTCGCGAGCCCCGCGATGCCTCCGCCCACGATCAGCACTCCGTCGTTCGTCATCTCGCACTCCTCGCGCTCGTCGATGCGATGCCCTCGAGCTGCAGCTCGAGGGACCGGCGAAGACCCCGCTCGGCGGCGCGCCGGCCCACGGCCGCCGTGCCGAGCCACAGCTGGATCCACAACACGTAGTGGGCGCCGAGCGCCTGCCCCAGCTCGTCGGGCGCCACGTCCGCCCGCAGCTCGCCCCGCTCCACCGCGTCCGCCACGATGCGGGCCACCCGGGTGCGCAGCTCGGCCGAGAGCGCCTGCATGCCTTCCGCCGGGTCGCTGCGGAACAGCAGCTCCTGGACGAAGAGCCTGGCGAGGGCGACGTCGCGGCCGTAGATGCGCAGGAACGCGCCGAACAGCCGCATCAGGCCGTCCACGACGCCTTCGTCCTCCCCCAGTCCGCGCGGCAGCCGCGCGAAGGCACGCTCGGCGCGCGGGCGGAAGATCAGGAACAGCAGCTCGCGCTTGTCGCGGACGTAGAGAAAGAGCGTCCCCGTGGCGATGCCGGCCTGCTGGCAGATCTGCCGGCCGGTCGTGGCCTCGAAGCCCTGCGCCCGGAAGAGCCCGGTGGCGGCGCGCACGATGCGCTCGAGCTTCTCGCGCTTGTTGCGCTCGCGTCGGCCCGGCGGGTGGGGAGCGGCCCGGGGCGGGTGAGGAGATCCGGGCATCGTCGTCGTGCTCGCGGCGGGCCCGGAGAGGCCCGGGGCGTCCGTTCCAAAAAATGATCGAGATCAGTTTTAGCACCCGGGAGACCGGTCCGCACCCTCCCAGAGGCCTCGCTGCCGCGACCGGCTCCCGAGCCCGCCTCTGCGTCCTGGTGACCCCGGTCTCCCCGGCCTCAGGACGCGTCGTCGAGCAGCGCCGTGACCGGTCCGTCGATCGCGTGCTCGGGGCCGAGCCGGCGCCGGTCGGATTCGGGCCTGGTGAGCCACTTCTCGGAGTAGCGCTCCAGGATCGCGCGGCGGCGTTCGTCGAGCCGCGCGTTCTCCGCGGCGGTGAGCGCGTTGGGCGCCACCGGGTAGCAGCCCTTCATGAGGTTCGTGATGGGTCCACCGTAGCGTCTCATCTTCGGCGTCACGGGCTGGAGCCGGAAGCGGTCGTCGAAGATGAGCTGGGCCTCGAGCATGTAGGTCTTCCCGGCTTCGAGGGAGCCCACGGTGAAGTCGGCGCTCTTGGGACCGACCACCGCGAAGCGATGGTCTCCGGGCACGACCGACACCGCGAACCAGGTGGCATAGCGGAGGATGCCGAGCTGCTCGTCGGCGTCGTAGATCGCGAGCTCGAGGGCGGGATTCATGGCGGACACCCAGAAGACGACCTGGGCCCGGTCCGGCGGAGCGGCCGGCACGTCGATTCCACGCCGGACTCCATAGTCGAGATGAGCCACCTGCCGATAGGCGCAGCCGGTGAGGCATGCCAGGCCCAGGGTCGCCAGGAGCAGGGCGGCGCGCCGCCGGACGGGAGGGCAGGGCGGGGTGCGCGGCATGGGGCACCTCCTCGATGGGGTCCAGCATGAGCGGGGGGCCGTTTCGCGTCAAGCGTTCCGGAAGGGGCGTCGGGGATTCCGGGCGAGGCAGGTGTCCGGGCTCGTTGTCGCGGCGGGCCGGATCCGGGATCCTCACGGGATGGCAGAGTCCATCGCGACCACGCAGCGGCCCGAGCCGGGCTGGCACGGGGCCGACCCGGCGGATCGGGCCTACCTGGAAGACCCCTATCCGATCTACCGCCATCTCCGCGAGCAGCACCCGGTGAGCCTGACGCCGGACGGTGTCTGGCGCCTCACCCGCTACGAGGACTGTCTGCGGATGCTCCGGGCGACCGGAGCGGGCATGCGTCGCACCGACGGGACGCTCCCGGGCCAGGCTCCGGAGGAGGCCGCCGCGGAACGCGGGCAGTTCATGCTGCTCACGGATCCGCCCAGGCACACGCGGCTGCGCAAGCTCGTGTCCAAGGCGTTCACGCCCCGGGCGATCGCCGCCTGGCGGCCGCGCATCGAGGCCGTCACCGACGAGCTCCTGGACGGCGCCGCAGGGCGCGGGGAGATGGACCTGATCTCGGAGCTGGCGCTGCCGGTTCCGGCGACGCTGATCTGCGAGATGCTGGGCGTCCCGGTCGAGGACCGCGAGACCTTCACCGAGTGGACCGCCGACGCCACCCACGGTCTGGCGCTGCGCCGCGGCAACGCCCCGCCCGAGCTCGTCGAGCGCGTGGAGAGAGCGCGCAACGGGCTGGCCGGCTACTTCAACCGGCTCATCGAGGAGCGCCGCGGCCAGCCCGCCGACGATCTGCTGGGGACGCTCATCGCGGCCGAGGAGGAGGGCGACCGGCTGAGCGCCGAGGAGCTGCTGGTCCAGTCCATCGGACTGCTGATCGCCGGCTTCGAGACGACGATCGGCCTGATCGGCAACGGCTTGACGACGCTGATCCGCAACCCCCACGAGATGGAGCGACTGCGCGCGGAGCCCGGGCTGATCGAGAGCGCCGTCGAGGAGTGCCTCCGCTACTCGGGGCCCATCACCTGGACCGTGCGCATCCTGCACGAGCCCGCCGAGTTCGGGGGCTACCGGCTCGAGGCCGACGAGGAGGTCGCCGTGGGCCTGGCGGCGGCGAACCGCGATCCCGGGCACTATGACGACCCCGAACGCTTCGACGTCGCCCGCTTCGCGGGCGAGCCCGCGCCGCCGGCCCATCTGTCGTTCGGTGGGGGAGCGCACCTGTGCCTGGGCGCCCACCTGGCCCGCCTGGAGTCGCAGGTCGCCATCGGGCGCTTCGTGTCCCGCTTCACCGACCTGGAGCTGGTGGAGCCGAGGACCACCTGGGGCCGCTCGCTCTTCCGGGTGCCGGCTCGGGTGCCCGTGCGTTTCCGGGAGGTCGCCGGCGGCTGAACGGGCTCGCGCCGCCTCCGCTCAGTCGTCCCCCGCGCGTCCGAGCAGGCCGTGCAGGCTGCGGGCCAGCACCGCCCGCGCGCGCGCCGGGTCGAGCTCCCGATGCCGGCGCAGGTACTCCCAGGTCGCGGCGCTGGCCGCGGCTGCCAGCGCGTCGAGGGTCTCCGAGCGCTCGGGCTCCTCGAGCCGCGCGAGCTCGCCGGCGAACAGGGCCTCGATCTCGGAGCGCTGGCGGTCGAGCGCCTCGGACGAGATGCGCCGCGCCTGGACGCTGGCGAGCCCCACCAGGGACTGGGCGGTGAGCGCGCGGGCGAACGGGGCGGTGGCCTCGAGGAACCTCGACCGCACCTCGGCCAGGCGGGCCACGCGCTCGTCGAGGGGCAGGCTCTCGGGGATCGTCTCCAGCAGCGGCGCGCAGCGCTCCATGGCCGCCCGGGCGACCGCGTCGTACAGCTCCGCGAGATCCTTGAAGTGGTTGAACACCGAGCGTCGCGAGAGCCCCGCGCGCGCCGCCACCTGGTCCGCGCTGGGCTGCAGCACGCCCTCCTGGATCAGGTCCAGGCAGGCATTGCAGATCGCGAGCCGCGAGCGCGTCGGGCGATCGACCGGACCTGCCACGGGGCTATCGGGTCTCCATGCCCTCGAGCTTCCCGGCCCTGCGCCAGGCCTCGAGGATGCCGATGAACTCGATGGGGCCGCCGCCGTAGAAGCCGTCCTGGGCGCTTCGATCCCCGACCCTGCCCTCGTTGTTGTAGTAGCCGGGCGTGCAGTTCTCGAAGAAGTCGCCGGTGTTGCGGGCGCGGCCGATGCACTGGTCGATCCAGGCCTGCTCGCCTTCGGCGGTGGCCTCCACCGCGCGGAGGCCCTCGTCGAGGCCCCTCCGGATGATGTACGCGAGGTGCTTGGCCTGCTCGTTGAGCATGTGCGGGTAGCTGGCGGTGAAGCCCGCCTGGGCGTTGCTCATGATGAAGCAGTTCGGGAAGCCGTGGGCGTGCATGCCGTGGAGCGTGCGGGTGCCCTCCGCCCAGTGCTCGCTCAGGCTCTCGCCGGTGCGGCCGTAGAGCTGGAAGCCGGCCCGACGCGAATAGTCGGTTCCGACCTCGAAGCCGCTGGCGTAGATCAGGCAGTCGAGCTCGTACTCGCGGCCGTCCACCACGGCGCCCTTCTCCGTGATGCGCTCGACGCCCTGGCCCCGGGTGTCGACGAGCTCGACGTTGGGCCGGTTGAAGGTCTCCAGGTACTCGTTGTGGAAGCACGGGCGCTTGCAGAACTGCCGGTAGTAGGGCTTGAGGGCCTCGGCCGTGCGTGGGTCCTTCACCTCCGACTCCACCCGCGCCCGGATCTCCTCCATCTTCTCGAAGTCCGCAAGCTCCACCGCGCGCGCGATCCCGTCGGGCGAGAGGTCGTTGTTGCGGCCCTGCTGCATTCCGACGAGGAGCTTGCCGATCAGGTCGGTCCAGCCGTCGTTCACCAGGTCCTCGGGCTGGGGTACGCCGGAGACCAGGGCGTTGAAGTTGTCCATGCGCTTCTGGTGCCAGCCGGGCTCCTGGGCGCCGGCCCACTCGGGGTCGGTGGGCGGGTTGTGCTTGACGTCGATGGAGGACGGCGTCCGCTGGAACACGTACAGGTGCCGGGCCCACTCACCCACGTGGGGCACGCACTGGACGGCGGTGGCCCCGGTTCCGATGATGCCGACCCGTTTGCCGCGCAGCCCGGTGAGCCGGCCGTCGGAGTCGCCTCCGGTGTAGTCGAAGTCCCAGCGGCTCGCGTGGAAGGAGTGGCCCTGGAAGCGCTCGATGCCCGGAATGCCCGGCAGCTTGGGACGGTTCAGGGGGCCCGTCGCGAGGCAGACGTAGTGCGCCTGCATGCGGTCGCCCCGGTTGGTGGAGACGATCCAGCGCGCCGACTCCTCGTCCCAGCGCAGGGTCTCCACCCGGGTCTGGAAGCAGACGTCGCGGTAGAGGTCGAACTTCCGGGCGATGGCCTGGCTGTGGGAGAGGATCTCGGGGCCGTAGGAGTACTTCTCCTTCGGCATGTAGCCGACCTCTTCGAGCAGCGGCAGGTAGGTGTACGACTCGATGTCGCAGGCGATGCCCGGGTAGCGGTTCCAGTACCAGGTGCCGCCGAAGTCGCTGGCCGGATCGACCACGCGGATGTCCTCGACCCCGGCCTGGCGCAGTCGCGCGCCCGCCAGCAGGCCGCCGAAGCCGCCGCCCACGATGAGCACTTCCACCTCGTCGGAGAGCGGCTCGCGGGTGAAGCCGGGCTCCGCGTAGGGGTCGTCCAGGAAGTGGGCGAAGCGGCCGCTGACCTCGATGTACTGGTCGTTGCCGTCGTCGCGCAGGCGCTTGTCGCGCTCCTGGCGGTAGCGGTCGCGCAGGGCGCCGGGGTCGAACCCGAGATCGTCGGGACCGGTGGGGGAGTCCGAGGTGCTCACGGGGAGGCCTCCTGGCGGGTTCGCGGGTGCGGGCCACTCCAGCGATACTCCAATTGCACTCGGAGTGCAAATCCGGGGCGGCGCTTCCGGGCGTCCGCGCCGGCGCGCCGGAGGCATACTGCCGGGGCCGGCCTGAGACCGGGCCGGCCGCAAGGGGGGAGCCATGCAGCTGAGCGCGCGCAATCAGATTCGAGGCAAGGTCAAGTCGGTCACGCACGGGGCCGTCAACTCCGAGGTGGTGCTGGAGCTGGCGAGCGGAGAGGAGCTGGTGTCGATCATCACCCGCTCGTCGGCCGAGGGCCTGGGACTGGCGCCGGGCGGCGAGGCGATTGCCGTGGTCAAGGCCTCGAACGTCATGCTGGCCGTGGACTAGGAGCCGGACCCGGACCCGGACCGCCGGCGTTCCGACGCTTCCAACCGCTCGCAGCCCCGTGGTAGCGTGGCCGCCAGTGGGAGCGTGACGCATGGCCGACCTCAAGCTGCGGCCGCGGTTCAGCGTGGACGTCTGCTGCGGTGCGAGCGCGGTGGTGGCCGCCCTGGAGCAGCGCATCGAGGACGCCGACTCGGACATCGAGGGTCGGTTCGATACCGCGCGCTGCGTGCTCCGCATCCCGGAGTCCCGGCGCTATCTGTGGTCGCCCGAGCTCGACGTCACCTTCGACCCGCTCGACGGGAGTGCGGAGCGGCCCAGCGGGGTGCGGGTGCGCTGTCTGTTCACCCCGCGTCCATCGGTGTGGACCGTCTTCGCCTTCCTCTACGGAGTGCTGGCCCTGCTCGGGCTGTGCGGGGGGATCTACGGTCTCACGCTCCTCACCCTCGGCCATTTCTCGTGGCTGATCGTGGCGCCCCTGGTGTCCGGCGCGCTGATCGGGCTGATCTACGGGGCCACCTTCATCGGCCAGGGCCTCGCGTCGACCCAGATGTACGAGCTTCGCCGCTATCTGGACGAGGGGCTGGAGCGCGCCGAGGCCCACGCGCGGGTCACGCCCCGGACACCCTTCGACAGCGCGCAGCTGTGAGCCGCGCCCGGGGCGCCGCACACCGTGGCGACGTCCGGACGAGCCCGCGCTCAGTCGAGGACGCGCGCGTCGCCATCGCGCCGCGGATCGGCCACCGCGTGGAGCACGCCGCGCCCGTCGCGGCCGGCCAGCTGGACGCCGCCGAAGAAGAAGTCGAGGCTCTCGAAGGGCCGGACCCGGAATCCGTCGGACAGCAACGACGGGTCGATGCCCGGCTCGCACTGGACGCGCAGGCCGTCGGCCCAGTCCTCCACGTGGAGCCTCGGTGCGGCCACCGCCTCCTCCATGCTCGCGCCTTCGAGGGCGTGGCGGACCCAGGTCTGGGCGATCGCGGTGGTGATGCGGCTCGCGCCCGGCGAGCCCAGCGCGAGGGCACGGCCGTCCGGGTGCCAGGCGACCGTCGGGGCCATGTTCGAGACGAAGCGCTCGCCCGGCTCCCCGGCGCCGAAGCCGCGGGGATTGAGCTCGGGCTCGCCCGCGCTGTTGTTGCACGGGATGCCGGTGCCGGGGATGGTGACGCCGGCGCCGTAGCCCATGCTCATGCTGACGCCGACGACGGCGCCGTCGTCGGTGGCGACCGACAGGTGGGTGGTGTGCTCCGAGCGCATCACGTCCGCGTGGCGCGCCAGCACCGGCGCCGACAGCAGCGAGCGGGCGGCCGCCTCGCCGAAGTCCTCGCGCGCCAGGGTGCGCTCGCGCAGACCCAGGACGTACGACTGCGCCCGCGCGTGGAGCTGCGCGCGCTCGGACTCCGCCATGTCCGGACGCCAGCGCAGCGCGAGCAGCCCCACCAGCGCGCCCAGGGCGCTGCCGCCCAGGGCGGGCGGGGGGTTGAGCGCGAGCAGGAAGCCGCCCGAGGAGAGGGAGAGCGGCCGACGCACCGCGGCCCGGTAGCAGGCCAGGTCTTCCCGGGTGACCTGTCCGCCGTGGTCCTGCATCTCGCCGGCGAAGGCCCGGGCCAGGTCGCCCTGGTAGAAGGAGCGCTCTCCCTCCCGGGCGATCGTGTCGTAGGTGTCGACCAGCTTCGAGACCGAGAAGGTCTCGCCCGGCCGCGGCACGCGGCCTCCGGGCAGGAAGCATTCCCGGCTGGCGCGTTGGCGCTCGAAGATGGCTTCGCCGGTCATCTCGAGCCAGCGACACATGATGGGCACCGCGCGCCAGCCCGCCGCGGCCAGCTCGAGCGCCGGCGCCATCACCTCGCGCCAGGGGAGTCGGCCGTGGCGCCGGTGGGCGCAGGCCAGGGCGCCCAGCAGCCCGGGCACCGCCACGGTGCCGTGACCCACGCGCACCGTGATGCCGTCGCCGTACGGCAGGTGCGCCTCGCGGAAGTCGATCTCGCTCGGGTGGAGGCGCCGGCCGCGGCCCGGCACGGCGTCCGCGCCCTCGATCACCTCGGCCGAGCCGTCCGGGAGTCGCAGACAGACGAACCCCGACCCGCCGAGCGAGCACATGAGCATCTCGCACAGGGTCGCGGACAGCGCCGCCCCCACCGCGATGTCCACCGCGTTGCCGCCCTCGCGCGCGATGCGCTC
The DNA here is from genome assembly GCA_050618075.1 of Myxococcota bacterium. Lineage (GTDB taxonomy): Bacteria > Myxococcota_A > UBA9160 > UBA9160 > UBA4427 > JBNLVL01. The sequence continues at coordinate 171,447 of JBNLVL010000004.1, read as the reverse complement.
TCCGGCCGCGGCGGTCTGGTCGTTGCCCGCTGCAATGGCCGAGCCCATGACGCGACCTTAGCGCGGCGCCCGCCGGGCCCCGACCGCTTCGCGAGCCGCCCGCACCCGCCGCGGGCCCCGCGGCCGGGTGTCCGGGCGCCCACCGGCGGAGCGGTCGGGGCGATCCGCCCCGTCGCGAGGCTCCGTCGAACCGGCCGACCCTCTGGTCGATCCGGGGGTCTGGTCGATCCGGGGGGCTGGTCGATCCGGACGTCTCGCAAGGGTCCCGGTCCACCGTCTCCGGCATGGGATTCGACCCCACGTCGACCGGGCGGGGATCCTAGAATCCCGACCCGGGAGGTTCGACGTTGGAACGGAGATGGCGGACGAGACGCATCGTCGGGCTCGTGTCGCTCGCGACGACGCTCACGTTCGGCGCCGGGTGCGCCTCGTATCGCGACGCGCGCGACTCGAGGGCCGCCCACCGCGAGTGCATCGAGGATCCGGATCGTAGCGAGCAGGAGTGCGAGGCACTCCGCGACCGCGCCAACCAGACGTACGACCGCTACGAGGAAGAGGCCCGACGCACCTGGTCCTGCCGCAACCTGCCCGACGGGTGCGGCGACGAGCGGGGGCCCTAGTGTCCTGTTCCAGAAGTTCGGCGTCGAATCGGTACTTGGCTCTACCCCCCGCGGACTGCACCGAGAAGTCGACTGCGAGCCGCTCGCAAGGCGCGCGAGGGAGGCATAGCCGTCGCTACGGCGACCGAGCGCAACGCAGCGAGCGGCTCGTAGGCGGCTTCGAATGCAGGCGAACTTCTGGAACAGGACACTAGTATCCGGGACGAGGCGCACGAGGACTGCGGCCCACCCATGCGATCGGGAGGCGGAGAGCATTGGAGTACGAGCCCACCCGGGAGAGTCTGCGCAGCCATCCCGTGCCCGCGTGGTACGACGGCGCGAAGCTCGGCATCTTCATCCACTGGAGCGTCTCGAGCATTCCCGCGTTCGCTCCCCGGGGCGGCATCGAGGCCATCCTCGCCGGCGAGGCCGAGCAGCAGGATTCTCCGTACTCCGAGTGGTACTGGAACTCGCTCAAGCTCCCCGGAAGCGCCGTGGAGCGCCATCACCGCGAGACCTACGGCGATCGTCCCTACGAGAGCTTCGCCGACGACTATCGGCGGGGGCTCGAGCAGTGGCAGCCGGACGAGTGGGCCCGCGTGTTCCGCGAGGCCGGCGCGCGCTACGCGGTGCTGGTGACCAAGCACCACGACGGCTTCTGTCTATGGCCGAGCTCCGTCGCCCACCCCGACGCCCGCTGGCGCGACTGGCACACCGGGCGCGACGTGGTGGGCGAGCTGGCGGGCGCCGTCCGGGGCCAGGGGCTGCGCTTCGGCGCCTACTACTCCGGCGGACTCGACTGGACCTTCGACGACCGGCCCCTGCGCTCCCTGGTGGACGTGGGAACGGGCATGCCCGGGGGCGGATATCCCGCCTATGCCGACGCCCAGGTGCGCGAGCTCATCGAGCGGGTGGCGCCCGACGTGCTGTGGAACGACATCAGCTGGCCCGACCGCAGGCAGGGGCTCCTCGAGCTCGTCGCCCACTACTACGACGCGGTCCCCGACGGCGTCATCAACGACCGCTGGCTCCACCGCACCTGGCTGGTCCCCGTGGTGCGCTGGCCTCCGGTCAAGCGACTGGCCGAGTGGTTGGTGGCCCGCGCGATCCGCAGGCGCGGCGGCTTCGGCGCGCCGCCGCCGCCCCTGGTCTACGACTACCGGACGCCGGAGTACGCGACCTTTCCGGACATCCAGGAACGCAAGTGGGAGTGCGTGCGCGGCATCGACAAGAGCTTCGGCTACAACCGCGCCTCGCGGCCCGAGGACTTCCTCTCCCACGAGGACCTGCTGCACTCGTTCGTCGACATCGTCTCGAAGAATGGCAACCTCCTGCTCAACGTGGGGCCGCGCGGCGAGGACGCCCGGATCCCAGAGATCCAGCTCGAGCGGCTGCGCTGGCTGGGCGACTTCCTGGGCGACTGCGGCGAGGCCATCTACGAGACCCGACCGTGGAAGCGCGCCGAGGGAACGACGCGGGAAGGCGTTCCGGTCCGGTTCACGTCGAAGGGCGGGGAGCTCTACGCCACGCTGCTCGGCACGCCCGACACCCGGAGCGTCACCCTCGTCGACGTCCCGGTCGCCGATCCCGGACGCGTCCGGCAGCTCGGTCGCTCCGAGGCGCCCAGCGCGATCCGTGAGGGCAATGGCGACCTGCGCATCGAGGTGGCCTCGGGCTGGGCCGAGCGCCCGGCCCACGGCCTCGCCCTGGGCCCGGAGGGCGACCCGGGCTGAGCGCGGGTCTCAGCGCCGCCTTCGCCGGCCCAGCGCCAGCAGGCCCCCGAGCACCAGCCCGAGCTCGGCGCCCAGTCCGCAGGCCGTCTCCCGGAAGGTCGGGCTGCCGTGGCAGCCGGCGTCCGGCGGCCTCTGGCTCGCCGCCGGCAGGCCCGCCGCGGCGCCGCCGTCGAAGTCGATCGTTCCGTCGCCGTCGTTGTCGCGGCCGTCGGCGCAGGTCGTCAGCTCCCGATTGAAATGGGGCTCCGGGCAGCTCGGGTCCTCGAGGTCGACGAGCCCGTCCTCGTCGTTGTCGATTCCGTCCTGGCAGTCGGCGACCTCGCTCGGGTCGTCGGAAGCGATGCAGCCCGGGTCGTCGGGGAAGTCGATCAGCCCGTCGCCGTCGTTGTCGGCCCCGTCCTGGCAGTGGGGGTCGGGCCGCTCCGAATCGTCCTGGGGATCGCGACAGCCGTCGTCCTCGGGGAAGTCGACGAGGCCGTCGCCGTCGTTGTCCTGGGCGTCGTCGCAGACCGTTCCTTCGAGATCGGCGGTGGGGCCCGTGCAGCCGGCGTCGTCCGGGAAGTCGATCTCGCCGTCGCCGTCGTTGTCCTGGGCGTCGTCGCACTCCGGACCTTCGAGGTCGACGGCCGGGCCCGTGCAGCCGGCGTCGGCGGGGAAGTCGACGTCCCCGTCGCCGTCGTTGTCGAGGCCATCGTGGCACTGCGGGCCTTCGAGGTCGCCCTTCGCGGAGGTGCAGCCGGGGTCGTCGGGGAAGTCGACGAGACCGTCGCCGTCGTTGTCGAAGCCGTCGTCGCACTCCGGAGCCTCGTCGTCCCGGGTGCTGTTGACGCAGCCGGGGTCCTGGAGGTCGACGAAGCCGTCGCCGTCGTTGTCGGCGCCGTCGCTGCAGGCCACGGCCTCCGACTGGTCGAAGGGGCTCGTGCAGCCGGCGTCGTCCGGGTGGTCGACCGCGCCGTCGCCGTCGTTGTCGACTCCGTCCTCGCAGGCCGCGGTCTCGCTGATGGCCGACAGGGCGGCACAGCCCGGGTCCTCGAAGTCGATGGCGGCGTCGCCGTCGTTGTCCACGCCGTCCGAGCACTGGGGGAGCTCGAAGGGATCGGCGGGCGAGTCGCAGCCGGGGTCGTCCGGGAAGTCCTCGAGGCCGTTGCCGTCGTTGTCGAAGCCGTCGTCGCAGGGGGCGTCGCAGGCGGTACCGGTGCCGTCGCCGTCGTGGTCCTCCTGGAGGGGATTCGGAGTCGCAATGCAGTTGTCACAGGCGTCGCCCGCGCCGTCCTCGTCGCCGTCCTCCTGGAGCGGGTTTGGGTCTTCGGGGCAGTTGTCCTGGGCGTCGACCAGGCCGTCGGAGTCGGTGTCGAGGACGTCCGGGTCGCAGGCGTCGCCGATCCCGTCGGCGTCGCCGTCCTCCTGCAGGGGGTTGGGCGTCCCGGGACAGTTGTCATCGGAGTTGGAGACGCCGTCCGAATCCTCGTCGGCGTCGGGGTCGAGGCCGAGCCAGCCCGGGAAGGGCAGGCCGTCCACGAAGCCGATCTCCACCTCGAAGACCGGCGGCGCCAGCAAGCCCAGCGCGAGCATGAAGGTCGGCGTGACCATGCGCATGGAGCCGGCCCCGGGGTTGGTGGTGCCGCGGGGCTCGAAGGTCACGCCGTCGGAGAGGATGCGGCCGGTTCCCAGGGTCCAGGGCGCGGCGTCGATCGTGAACGGGGAGCTGGCGGTGCCGCTCTGCCCGATGCGGGCTGCGTCCAGGTTGACCGGGATCACCACGATGTTCGCGATGATGTGGATGGCGAGGGTGCCCGAGAGGGCCATTCTGCCGCCGAGCCCGTCGCCGACCACGCAGGCCGTCGGACTCGTCGGCGGTGCCGTCGGACACAGCTCGGACGGGACCGTAGCGGCCACGCGGCCCAGCCCGAAGGTGGCCGCGGCGTTGCCCAGCCTCGTCATGGTGATGCTGGCGACGGAGGTGGTCGCGGTGACGGGGATCGTCACCCGCCCCGTGAAGCCCAGCGCGTCGGCGGCCGCCGCGATCGAGCGATCGGAATCATCGACGGACAGCGTGCCGTTGCCCGAGCCCAGGATCGCCGGGGTCGGCAGGATGGCGACGCCGAACGGCACCGACAGGCGCCATTCGTACTCGATGGGTCGCTCGACGGGCGCCGCCAGGGCCGGCGACCCCAGGAGCAGTGCGGTCGCCACGACGATCCGGACGCGGGCCGCCAGGCCAGACGCGGGTGCGATCGAATCGGGGCCGGGCATGGTCACCTCCTCGCCACGGCGGCGCTCGGGAAGGGCCTTCGCCGCAGTGCTGCCGCCGCCATTCCCGGGGAGCTCCCAGGGTACTCCCAGGAGGAGGGGGCCGGGGATCGATCCGGGAGCCCGCCCGCAGTGCCCGCAGTGCCCACAGGGCCGACAGTGCCCACAGGGCCCGCAGGGCGCACGCGGCGCACAGGGCGCCCGCTCGTGGATCGAGCCGCCAGTCGGGCACCGGCGGGCCTCGCGTTCGATCTTCGTCGGGATGCGAGCGTGCGGTCGAGGTGATTCCCCACGACGTCCAGCATGGCCGGCTGAGAGCTCCGGCCCCTGCCGCGCTTGACACCGAAGGGCTCGCGGAGTCAAATGGGTCGACCACGGGAAGGGCCAGCTGGGGAGGCTGCCATGGGCGCCGTCCAGAGGTCGTGGTTCCATCTCATCGGTGCGATCCTGGTCCTGTCGACCGGCTTCCCGGAGCCCGCCGAGGCGCTCTTCGTCTCGCGCCCGGTCGACGCGACGCTCACGATCGCGATTCCCGGTGTGGAGCCGTTCAACCTGACGAGTGCGGGCCACGTCTCGGTGGAGGTGGGAACCGGGTCGATCGCGGTGCCGGCGGCCCTGGTCACGCTCCCCTCTGCGACGATCGTCCCGGTGACCACGACGACCGCGATCGCCTCGGTGACCGCCACGCATCTGGCGAACCAGGCAGGCACCTTCTCATGGGGAGGGGCCAACCTGTCCGGAGAGCTCTGTCCCCCGGCCGCCGACAGTGCCTGCGTGGGCGGGACCGGATTCGGCGGTCAGCTGGCGCTCAGCGGTACCGTGGCCGTCCACATCATTCCGGACATCGTCGTGATTCCGATCGACCTGGACAATGCGCGGATCGGCCAGGGGGGCGCGGTGAGCACGCCCCTCAGCTTCGACGCCGCGCCGTGGACGACGGGAGCCGGCCAGGTGCGCACCGCGAGCGGCACCTTCCTGCTCTCGGGAACCAACGACCTCGGCTCCGTCCCGAACCAGCTCACCCTGGTCACGCCCACCTACGTCTCGGCCGTCGGCTTCATCGCGCCCGTGTTCCTGGAGCTGACCCTGGAGTTCGAGGCTCCGGTCGTACCCGAGCCGTCGACCGGAACGCTCCTCGCGGCCGGATGCGCCGCCGCGCTCGGGCTCCGTCGCCGCCGCTAGCCGCTGGCGGGAGATCCGCCGCCGCGGCTACGCTCGGGGCGCGCCCCACGCGTCCGGCAGCGCCCGGGAGGCGGCATGGCCGACATCACGGTTCGAAAGATCCGCTTCGGCTTCGAGGAGCCGATCGACTTCGACGTCTCCGACGAGACGCTCGGGCAGATCCTGCCGCCGCTCGGGCTGTCGATGACCATGCCCTACCTCGAGCCCTATCTCATCCGCACCATGAAGGCGGCCCTGAAGGAGATTTCGGACCCCGGACTCGCCGAGGACGCGCGGCGCTTCTCGCAGCAGGAGGGCCACCACTTCCGGAACCACGCCGTCCTCAACGAACAGCTGCGGGCCCAGTTCGACGACCCCACGGCCGCGGCGCTGCGCGCGATCGAGGCCGATCTCGAGGCCGACTATCAGCGCTTCACGCGCACGAAGCCGCTGCGCTTCAACCTCGCCTACGCCGAGGGCTTCGAGGCGATGACCTGCGCCGGCGCGCTCGCAGCGGCCGAGCACGGGGCGTTCGCCGACGGACGGCTCCCGGGAGGCGAGATCTGGGCCTGGCACATGGCCGAGGAGATCGAGCACCGCACGGTCGCCTTCGAGGTCTACGAGCACCTGGTGGGCCGCTATCCCTATCGCATCGTCTTCGGCGTGTGGGCCCAGCGCCACTACGTCTCCTACATCGCGCGCTTCGCGCGCTGCATGGCCGACGGCCTCGGGCGCACGCCGGTGAGGCGGACATCTCCCATGCAGCGCGCCGCCCTGCGCCGCTACCTGCGAACCTTCAGCCCCTGGTACGACCCGGCGAAGATCGAGATTCCCGAGGGCGTGGACGCTCTGCTGGCCCGCTACTCCGCCATGGCGGACCCGGGCGCGGCCTGAACCGCCTTGGACGACCTCGAAGAGATCGAACTCCACTCGGGTGGGCTCACGTTCAGCGCGCTGGCGACGGGCTCGGGGCCGGTCGCGCTGTGCCTCCACGGGTTCCCGGACTGCAATCGCTCGTTCCGCCACCAGCTGCCCATGCTCGCCCGCGCCGGCTTCCGCGCCATCGCGCCCACGCTGCGCGGCTACGAGCCGTCGTCCCAGCCTCCGGACGGCGACTACCACGTGGTGCGCATGGCCGAGGACGTGGTCGGTCAGCTGGACGCGCTGGGCGCCGCGCGCGCCCACCTGGTCGGCCACGACTGGGGCGCCGTCATCGGCTACGCGGCGGCCGCGCTCGCCCCCGAGCGGCTCCACTCGCTCACCACCCTCGCCATCCCGCACCCCGGCCGGATGCAGAGCGAGGGGCTGCGCCAGCTGCCGAGCCAGCTGCGCAAGTCGTGGTACATGCTGTTCTTCCAGCTCCGGGGGCTGGCCGACCGGGCGGTCGAGGCGCGGGACTGGGCGCTCATCGAGAAGCTGTGGCGGGACTGGTCACCGGGATGGTCGCCTCCGGCCGCCGAGCTCGCCCTCGTGAAACGCACCCTCGCCCGGCCCGGTGTGAGGAGGGCCGCGCTCGCCTACTACCGGGCGCTGCTCGGCTGGCCATCGGCGGCCTCACGCGAGACCGCGCGGCTGCTGGCTGCTCCGGTGGCGGTGCCGACCCTGGCGCTGACCGGAGCGCTCGACGGCTGCATGGACACCCGCCTGCACGACCTCGCGATGGACCCGTCGGATTTTCCGGCCGGCCTGGAGGTGGTGCGCTTCGAGGGGGCCGGCCACTTCCTGCACCAGGAGAAGCCGGACGAGGTCGGGCGGCTCATCACGGACCGGCTGACGCGCGCGGAGGGCAGAGGCACGTGACGGCACGCACGCGCATCCGCATCCACGCCCTCCTCGGCTCGCTCCCGCTGCTCGTGGGGCCGCTCGCGGGCTGCTCCGAGGACGCGCCCGGTCCCAGGATCTTCGTCTTCGACTGCGGCGAGATCCGCCTGCGCGACCTCGATGGGTTCGGCCTCGCGGAAGAAGAGACGCCCACCCGGGAGCTCTTCGTGCCCTGCTACCTGGTGGAGCATCCCGAAGGCCGGCTGCTCTGGGACGCTGGTCTCCCGGTCGCGATGGCGGGAGAGGGAATCGTCGAGGAGCCGTCGGGAGCGAAGCTCTTCTACGAGCGGTCGCTCGTCGAGCAGCTCGGCGATCTCGGGCTCGCGCCGGCCGACATCGAGCGCGTGGCCTTCTCGCACATGCACATCGACCACGTGGGCGCGGCGAACCTGTTTCCTCACGCGACCTGGCTGATTCAGCGCGCGGAGCATGAGGCCGCCTTCGCGCAGCCGGTGACCCTCGACTACGTCGATCCCGCGCTGTACGCGAAGCTGGATCCCGCCCGGCGCGTTCTGCTCGACGGCGACCACGACGTCTTCGGCGACGGGAGCGTCACGATCCTGTCCGCGCCCGGCCACACCCCGGGCCATCAGGTTCTGTGGGTCGATCTCCGCCGGACCGGTCCCGTCCTGTTGTCGGGAGATCTCTATCACTTCCGCGAGACCCGGGCGCTTCGCCGCGTCCCCGGCTTCAACACCGACGCGGAGGCGACACGAGCGTCGATGGAGCGGATCGAGCGGATCCTGGTGGAGCGCGAAGCGACCCTCTGGATCGAGCACGATCGCGGGCTCGCGGACACGCTCGGACTCGCGCCGTCGTTCCACGACTGAGGGACGGTCCGAAGGCGAGTCTCCGGCCCCGGAACGACGACACCCGCCCGCGTCCAGGGGACGCGGGCGGGTGCGAAGGAGCGCGGGCTCTTCCTGGCGTCGCTAGCTGGTCGCTCCGGCGGCGTGGCCCTCGGCCGCCACCTCGACCTGGTCCGCCTCTTCGGCGCGCGCGGGCCAGAAGGGCCATCCCGGGCCGTCCAGCGACTTGTACGCGGTGCGGAAGCCGACGGTGAAGAAGAGATGCTCGGCGAAGACCAGCGGGCCGGGCACGCTGGCGACGCCCGCCACCACGGACGCCGTGATCACCGATAGGACCGCGGCCACCAGGCCGATCGTGGCGATCGCGAAGACCTTGTCGTTGCTCATCGTAGTGACCATCGGGAAGACTCCTCTGCGTGTGCTCTGCATGGATGCGCCCGCGATGCGTTCGATCGGGCCTGCGCTCCACTGCGGAAGAAGGCTGCGAGGGGCGAACGCGCTGACTCTCAGTCCCGCCCCGTCGCGTCGGTCGGCCGAGGAAGTTGCAGTGTCCATGCCAGCACCTGGAGCGACGCGGAGGGCGCCAATGCCCCGTCGTGGCCCCGAGCCACAGCAGAGGCGGGAAATGGAGCGGCCCGCCCCTCAGGACGGACGTCGCGGACAGAACGCCCCGCGCCTGAATCCGGCGCTGCAACGACTCGCTGCACGGCCTCTGCGTGGGGCGCCGTCCGCGTGGGGACGACCGTGGGTCCCTCGCGCACCCGGTGACCCGGCTCGCGGGGTCGGAGCGGGGCGCGCTGGTCCAGGGTGTGGACCGGTATCGGGTCGGATGGACCCAGCCGCTGGGAGACGTTCCGGGCCCGACCGCGTGCGCGCCGCCTTCTTGTGCGGAGAGTGTCGTCCGGACGGGCACGGCGTGGGCGAGGGGCGGCTCAGCAGCGCCCCTGCCGGTACCCATCTTGCAGCCCTCGATTCTCCGACTCCGGCCCGGGGCGGAGCAGGAGGGACCCCCATGGCGACTTCGGGAGACGAGACCCTGTTCGAGCGGATCGGCGGCGAGTCGACCATCGACGCGCTGGTGGAGCGGTTCTACGAGCGGGTCCTGGCCGACCCCGAGCTGGCTCCCTTCTTCGAGGGCGCCTCGATGGAGCGGCTGCGCAAGATGCAGAAGGAGTTCTTCGCCGCGGCGCTCGACGGTCCCATCCGCTACAGCGGTCAGTCCCTGGCCGAGGTCCACGCCGGCCGTGGCATCCAGCTCAAGCACATGGCCCGCTTCGTGGAGCACATGCTGCAGACCCTGCGTCACCAGAACGTCGAGGAGCAGGACACCCTCGACATCATCTCCCACATCAACACCTACACCGCCGACATCACCGGCGAGGTCGGCATCGACGGCTGAGCGCGGTCCGCCTGCACCACCATCATCCCGGGACCGTCGATGCCGAGTCCGGAGGTCCGGGCTCCCTGGCGGCTGCTTCGCATCCCCGGCGCGACCCCGGGTCGCCTCTGCGCATCGTCACGTCGAACATCCGGTTCGCCGGCGACGACGAGCCCGGGCGCCGCTGGGAGGATCGTCGCGCTTCCCTGGCGGCGCTGCTCCGGGGAGGACGACCCGACGTCCTCGGGACCCGGCTCTTCGTCGCGAACGCCCATCTCACACACCTGCTTCCGTGGGTGCGCCGCGCCCAGGCGCGGGTGCTCGCCAAGCAGATTCGCCGGCTCAATCACATCGCAGCTCGACGAGCGAGCACTTCGTCGCAGCAGCGCGGACCCCGGAGCAAAGATGTTTGCCCTGTCGTCGGGGGGGCGTCTGTGGCCCCCTGGAGCCGTGGACTCCCCCTCCTCCCTTCGGATCCTGCTGATCGAGCGCAACGCCTCCCTGCGGCTCAGCCTGGAGCGCTCCCTGCGTTCGCGGGGGGCGCAGGTGCGGGCCTGTGCCAACGCGCGCGACGCCCGGGCGGCGGCTCCGGACTTCCGGCCCGACGTGGTCCTCGCCGAGGCTGCGGAGCTCGACGCCTTGCGGGGCCTCGACGGCGTGCGCGAGCGGGGCGCGGGCGCCGTGATCGCCATGCTGGAGGCGGGGTCGGCGGCCCGCCCGGACGCGGTCGTCTCTCTCCAGAAGCCCTTCACCGCCGAGCGTCTGGACCAGGCGATCGGTGCGGCTTCCCGCCTCCGCCGTCGGGGCCCGCCCCTCAGCCCCCCGGCAGGCTGACGCGAACGCAGGCGCCGCCCGCCATCCGGTTGGACAGCTCCAGTCGTCCGCCGCTCGCCTCGACCAGCCGGCGCACCAGGAGCAGCCCCAGGCCCGATCCCTCCGGCTTGGTCGTCGGCCACTCACTGCGACCCGACTCGAGCCACTCCCGGGGAAACCCCGGACCGTCGTCGATGACCTCGAAGGCCACGCTCGCTGCAGCCGCAGGCGTTGCGCTTCGCACCGCCACCCGTGCCGCTCCCCGCTCCCCGTTCCCCTCGCAGGCGTTCACCACCAGGTTGTGGAGCACGTGGTGGAGCCCTTCGGCTCCGCCCGTCACCTCGACACGGGCGTCGGCCAGCCGCGGATCCGGGGTCAGCTCGACGTCGGAGAATCGCCGGCGCGCCCCATCGAGCACGGCGGCCAGGGATTCGCCGACCGGCGCCGGGGCCGGTGTCTGGGCGACGAGCAGGTCGGCATAGGACCGCTCGCGCGACTCGGCGACGAAGGCGTCGACCGCCTCCAGGTCTCGGGAGAGCTGGTCGAGCACCGCGCGAAGCTCTGCCTGCTCCGGCCCCGGGCGCTCCGAGAGCGCTCGGTCGAGCCAGGCCGCGTTGGCGTTGGCGGAGGAGAGCAGGGCACGAACGTCCTGATGGCTCTCGAGCACGCGGCCGAGGTTGCGGCCGGCGCGCTCGGCGACGAGCGTCTGCTCCGCGCCCTCCCGCACCAGGTTGCGGGTGCGCAGGACGGTGATGACCGCGACGACGGCGACGCCGCCGAGGGGCGCCAGCAGTGCCGACAGGTGGGCGAAGGCCCAGGGTCCCATGGGACCGTTGACGTTCACGTCGACGGTGAGCAGGCTTGCGAGCCCGGCCAGGCTGGCGAGGAGCGCGGCCGCGGAGGCCGAGAGGGAGAGACGGATTCCGCTCACCAGGGTCGGGACCGTGAAGGCGGCGAGCTCCGGCATGAAGATCAGGCCCCGGTAGCCCGGCTCCGGCCAGAGGACGTTGGTGCTGAGGCCCGCGACGCAGAGTCCCACGTCCACCAGGGCAGACGTGATCAGGATGCCCAGCGGCGCCCGGCCGCGAACGCGACGCACGACCACCACGGAGAAGACCACGAGAACCCCGAAGGCGGAGAGGGCATAGGGCAGGGGAGCGGCTGCGGCTCCCCAGCCGACGGCGTTCCACACCCAGATGGAGCGCCCGATCGACAGACCCCCGAGCACGACCCTCCAGATCGCGATCAGACGCTCGCCGCGGGCACGCTCCTCGCGCAGGGTCTCCTCGACGGCCCGCTCCGAATCCGGGGTGAGGGAGGCCCGCCGTCTCGCCAGGCGTTCCGGCGCCCTCGCGAAGAGCAGCTTCATGTGCTCGCGGCCCTGGGGCGATGCCGCGGTCTCGATCCGGCCGCCGCCGGCCTCGACGACCCGCCTCGCCATCTCGACCACGCCCTGGTCCCGATCGGCCGCCTCGTCGCGGCCGGGCGGCGGAGCGCCGCCGTCGTCGAAGATCTCGATCCACGTCCGCGCAGGCCGGGTCGGGTCGGGGCCGGACTCTCGTCCGATCTCGATCGCGATCCGCGAGGCGCGGTCGCTCCCCGGCCCGCCGACCGCCCGCAGGACGAGCTGCTGCAGCACGTGGTGCAATCCCTCGACGCCTCCGGCGACCATCACCCGGTGTGCTGGAGTCCGCTCGCGGACGTCGATCGCCACCTCCGGGAAGCGGCTGGATAACGCCGCTGCGACGCCCCGGGCCACCTCGTCGGGACGGACCGCCTCGGCGGGCTCGAGCGACAGCAGCTCTCCGTAGGAGCGCTCCTTCACCTGGGCGACGAAGTCGTTCACCTGATCCAGCTCGCGGCGCAGCTCCCGCGATCTCTCGAGGAGCGCCCGGTGCCCGGACCATGGGCTCGCCTCGAGCTCGCGGTTGAGCAGGTCGGCGTTCAGCCCCACCGAGGAGAGCAGCGTGCGGACGTCGTGGTGGCTGCGCAGGATCAGTCCGAGATTCCGGGTGGTCCGCTCCGCCTCCAGGGCCCTCACCGCGCCGGCGCGCACCACGTGTCGCGTGCGGGCCGCCGTCACGCCGCCGATCACCGCGGTCGCGATCACCAGCCCGGCGATGCCGGTGAGGTTCTGGACCGCCACGTCGTCGAGCGGGGCGAAGAGCATGGCGTCCAGCCAGACGACACCACCCAGCGCGGCCAGACAGGTGACGCCGCTGAACGCCGCGACACCCACCGACAGCCGGAGACCCGCCGCGGCCGAGACCAGCACGAGCGCGGCGAGGTCGGGCATGAAGAGGATTCCCGGGTGGTTCTCGCCGGGAAACAGGGAGTTCGTGGAGAGAGCACCGGCGCAGACGAGTGTGTCGACCAGCACCGAGGCCGCCAGCAGGCCGCCCGTCGCCTCGCGCTTCCTCAGGTAGACGATCTCCCAGATCAGGAAGACCGCGGAGAGGCCGAACGCCGCGACCGATCCCAGTACGGCGCCGTGACTCCAGCCGAAGCCCTCCTGGCTCCAGACCACGGCGGAGCGCGAGATCGCCAGCGCGCCGATGGCCAGACGAGCTGCGGCGATCAGTCGTTCGCCGCGGGTGACCGAGCGCCGGATCGTGGCCTCGACGGCTTCCCGGGCGGCGTCGGAAGGCAGCATCGCTCCCCTTCGCCGGGTCAGGCTCCGTCCAGGCGGCGCAGCATGTGCTGGATGAGCTGGCGCGACACGGCGAGCAGCCTGGCCGCGCCCCGGCGACTGCCGCCGCTCCGCGCCATGGCCTCCTTGACCATCGTGGCGCGCACCTCCTCCTCGACGTCGTGGATGCCGCGCTGCCCCACCGCCGCCCGTACCAGGGGGCCGAGATCCGGCGGATTCGCGATGACGTCGTCGATGGCTTGGCCGAGGGCTGGAAGGCCAAAGGGCTTGGGGAGGTAGGTCCGGACGCCGAGCTGGGCGAGCTCGAAGGACTGGGTGGGGGCGGCTTCGCCGCTCATCGCGACGGCCAGGGGAACCCGATCACCAGCCACCGCCGCGCGCATGACGTCGACCGCGCTCCCGTCGGGCAGCTCGACGTCCATGACGAGCAGGTCGGGCTCCCAGCTCGCGAGCAGCGCGACGGCCTCCGAGACCGAAGCTGCGGAGCGCACCTCGGGAAAGCGCTCGGACAGCGCGCGCTCGACCGTGATCCGGAGCGAGTCGTTGTCCTCGACGACGAGCACTCTGTCGACCGGGCGGGCGGACACGGTCGGATGGTGGTCCGGCGAGCGCCTCGGTGTCAACCGGAACCCCGCCGGGCGCCGCGCTTGGCGGCTCTCCCGTTGCCCTTGGCTCGGGTGTGGGGCGGTCCGCGGCGGCAAGAATCCTGGCCCCCCCGGCCAGAAGGTTTGCGGTGTCGAGACCCGTCCCGGACCCGCACCCTGTGCAGCGTCGCGGCGGATGGACGCCGCAATCGATGCACCCGGGAGCCGGCCCATGAGCACGCGAGCGACGCTGACCGACCCGACCCTCGAATCCTGCCGCGCCGTCCGGGCGAGCGCGTTCGTCTTCCCGCGACGGCGCACGCTGTGGGCGCTCCTCTTCCTCGCGCTCTCGGCGAGCCTCACCCTCGGAGCCCGCTGCAATCAGGGTCCGCCTCCGGCGCCCGGCTTCACTGACGGTACGGTGCGCCTGCGCAACGACGGCTGCGTGGTGTGGACCGAGGCGCACCACACGACGCCCCCGGGCGCCGGCGAGCTCGAGTCTCCGCCGGGAGAGCTCCTCGGGTTCGGCCCCGGCGAGCTCACTCTGGCACCATCGTCCATGTGCAACGAGTTCACGGAGATCCTGACCGTGCTCGGTCCGGGAGACGTGCAGGGCGACGAGCTCGCGACCGGTCCCGATCCCGGCTGCGACGAGAGCGGCGGAGTGGGCTGCCCCGACCCCGCCATCGGCTACGTCCCCGTCCCGGGCCATCGCGCGGGCACGCCCGAGCCTCCGAATCCCTTCGGCGACCAGCCCCTCCCCGACATCGGGACGGAGTGCCAGGCGGGACTCGGCTGGAGCTTCGAGGACGGCACGCTCACGTCTTGGATGCCCACCGGGGCCTCGCCGCAGTACCCGGTCTTCGGCAACAACGTGTCGATCACCCGGCTGAACCCGCCCGGCTTCGTGCGAGTCGGATCGAGTCCCTCCTCCACGCCCGACATCGAGCTCGACATCGGCGGCGACTACTGGGAGTTCTCGAGGGACGTCAACCAGCACGGGAACTGGTGGTACGGAACCGGCGACCGGCGCGACGACCACACGCTCCGTCCGGGAGGGCGGCGCGACGAGCTGAACGTCGGCGAGCTGACGTCCAGCGAGTTCACCATCGCGGCCAGCTTCATCAGCTTCCGCCTGGCCGGCTCCTCCGACGCGGCCCAGCGCGTGGAGCTCCAGATCCTCTCCCACGACGAGGCGGACGCGGACGATCTCGAGACGAAGTACGCCGGCATCGGAAACGTCGAGTTCCCGGAGGGCCACGCCTCCATGCCGTCCCGCCCGTCGCCCGGCTCGCCCTGGGTGATCGTGCGGGCCTCCGCACCCCTCGACGACGGCGAGTTCATGGGACGCAATGTGGTGTGGAAGGTCGGCGACTACTGGGGGAGGACCGCGCGTCTGCGCATCGTCGACGCGGCGCGCAGCCCGGCCATGTCGGGAGGCGTCCCGCGCATGGCGCACGTCAACGTCGACGACGTCCGATGTCTCGACCAGCCGCCCGACGGCATGGAGCTCCTGAAGGACGCCAACGACGTGGAGCTCGGCGTGGGACACGTGCTCACGGCTCAGCCGATCTGGGGCACCACCGAGACCCACAGCCACGCCACCGCGAACCTGAGCTTCGGCGGTCACATGATCTGGGGCGACGTCGCCGACGAGCTCGACGACGTCTACAGCTGTACCCACGACCTGCCGGGCCTCGTGTCCGACTCCTCGGGGTTCGGCGGACGCCCGGTGATCCGCGACCCGCGCAAGGTCTACCAGACCTTCGTCAAGCTCGAGATGCTCGCGGCGATCGTCTCCACCGGCATCTCCGCCTGCGCGGCGGCCAGCGCCGCCCTGTTCGCGATCCCCATCGCCGGGCCCATCCTGGCCCAGGAGGAGCTCACCGCCTGCACCGCCGCGCTCACGGCCACGGCCGCCGCGCTCACGACCACGCCGCTCCTCACGTCGCACCTGTACCACGGGGCCGAGATGCCCACGAGCGGCGCGCTGGTGCCCGGGCCGCTCGTCCAGTTCGTGTCCCTGCTGTACAAGGGCGAGACGCAGCACGTGCACGGCATGATCGAGGAGAAGGACTTCGACCTTCCCGACGGAACCCACTCCACCCAGGGGCTCGGGCAGTTCCACAACCACTACCAGAAGGACATGATCCGGCGCGCCTACCACGGCGGCATGCGCCTGATGGTGATCGACGTGCACAACAGCCGTGCGATGCAGCTGGTCCTCGACGGAGAGAGCGACTACGACGACTGGCGGGCGATCGAGGACCACGTGGCCGCGGTGAAGCGCCTGGTGGCGCCCGTCGGCGATCCCGAGTTCCCGGTGGTCGGCCCCCTGAACGACATCGCCGAGATCGCGTATTCGCCGTCCCAGGCACGGTCCATCATCGCGCAGGGGAAGATGGCGATCATCCTGGGCGTCGAGGTGATGGAGCTCGGCAAGCTGCGATCGGCCACGGACACCATCGAGCAGCAGGTGCAGGATCTCTGGGATCTCGGGGTGCGCAAGATCACGGCGATCCACGGGGCCAACAATCCCCTGGGCGGCACGGGTCTCTTCCAGGACGTCTACCAGAGCGCGAACTTCTTCAACAACCTCACCGCCGACGAGAACGGGAGCCAGGACGGGACGTGGACCTCCGCCCTTCCGGAGATCCCCTTCGTGCTGCCCTCGGTGCTGCCGTTCCCCTTCGGCGGGTTCGAGCTCGGTACCTGGAGCGGTGGCGACGGTCTGGTGGGGCCCAGCTGCGGCGCGAGCTGTGCCTGGAACGAGGTGAACGGCGGGTACTTCGAGGTCGGCTCCAGCCTGCCGGACCCGGGCTTCATCGGCCACGAGAGCGAGGTCAGCTTCCGGCTCGGACTGCCCAGCGTCGACGCGATGGAGGCCCCGACCTACGCGATCCCGGGAGACGGCCATCTGCTGGTCACGCCCGAGTACCTCGGAGTGAACCGCGCCCACTCCCTCGAATGGCTCCTGGGCCGCGATCCCCTCGGCCTCGCGCCCACGAACCGGGCCGTCACCCTCGACGGGATGGCGCTGCCCCTGGAGGCCGTGCCGCCGCCCTCGGTGGCGGGCCCCTACGACGTCCACAACACCGGGCACTTCAACGCCTTCGGTCTCCAGGATGCGGGTCGCGACTTCCTGACCGAGATGATGAAGCGGGGCATGTTCCTCGACACCGACCACTTCGGTCAGCGCACGCGCGTCGAGACACACGATCACACCCGGCAGTTCGCCATCGATGCGGGGCTCAGTGGTGCGTCGGCCGACTACGCCGTCTTCGGCGTGCACACGGAGCTGCGGGGCTTCGAGCGGGGAGGACCGTATCCGGCGGACCCCACTCTCCGACTGGCGGGCGGCCACGAGAACGAGAACTCGAAGTCGACCACGGAGATCGCCCACATCGCGGCCAACGGAGGCGCCATCACCATCAGCGCGCCGGGTTTCATGGATCCGGCGCCCCTGGCGACGAACCTGGTGGAGAACAACTGCGACTTCAGCTCCAAGGCCTATGCGCAGAAGTATCTCCGGGCCGTCGAGCTGACCGGAGGCCGGGGCACAACGCCCGGCTTCGACATGAACGGCTTCGCGCCCCACATCGCCCCCCGCTTCGGGAGGGGCACGGCCTGTCGGAACGGCATCACCGCCGATGCGCTGGACGCCGGCGGCTACGGCCCGTCGGACATTCCGCCGGGCCCGGCGCTGCCCGGCGCAGGAGGACCGCCGATGCTGGCCAACTGGCCCGCGGACTGGCAGCTGCTCGACGACTCGTGCCTGTACAACGGCAGCATGCGCGGCGGCTTCTGGAACCCCGCCTGCCCCAGCACCCGCAACCTCCGAGCCCAGATGACCGAGCACAGCGGCGTCCTCTACGACGACTACGCGGGCCGCGAGTGGGGCTCGGTGCCCTGGCCCACCGGACCGGGCACCAGCGTGGTGGTGGCCAGACGGAGCTCCGAGCTCCGGGACGACGGCGCGCCCCGGGCGGCCATCGACGAGTTCGTGGCCGTCGGGGGCGGCGGCGAGTTCCGTCAGGATCGCGCGATGATCAAGTGGCGGAACGACGGAGCCGCGGTCCCGGCGTTCGCCAACACCGGCTGGGACATCAACCTCGACGGCATGCGCCACGTGGGCATGCTGCCGGACCTGGCCCAGGACATGCGCAACGGCGGCGTCACCTGGGAGCTCCTGACGCCCATGTTCAACGCGGCCGAGGACTTCATCGCCATGTGGGAGCGCAACTGCGAGACGGCGCGGCGGTGGCGCGGCGCCAACGCGGTCTCGCCGGCCGACATCTGCGGGAGCTGACGGGCCGCGGCGCTCCGGGCCGCTGCGGGGAGGGCCGACTCGCCCCGGCGCCTCAGCCGGGCGCCGGGCCGCCTCGCAGGGCCCGCCCGGCGCGCATCACCAGGCGCTGCGCGTCGTCGACCAGGGTGTAGGCGATGGGCACCACGATCAGGGTGAGGAGCGTGGAGGTGCAGAGTCCGCCGATGGCGATGAGCCCCATGGGGTTGCGCCACTCCGAGCCGTCCCCGGTGCCGAAGGCCACGGGCAGCATTCCGAAGACGGTGGAGACCGCGGTCATCAGCACCGGCCGCATGCGTGTGGGGCCCGCCTCGAGCACGGCCTCCTCGAGGGCGAGCCCCTTCTCCCGGAGCGTGTTGGTGTAGTCCACCAGCAGGATGCCGTTCTTCATCACGATGCCCATGAGCATGAGGAAGGCGATCTGTCCCATCACGTCCAGGGACGATCCGCTGAGGGAGAGCGCCAGGAAGGACCCCGCGAAGGAGAGTGGCGCGCAAAGCATGATGGTGATCGGGTGCACGAAGGAGTCGAACTGCGCCGCCAGGATCATGTAGATGGCGAGTAGTGCCATGCCGAACGCAAACACCACCGCGTCCACGGTCTCGCGCAGCCGCTTGGACGGGCCCACGGCCTCGAACTCGTACTCGCCCTCGATCCCGAGGCTCTTCGCGAAGCCCACGATCTCGGTGTCCGCCGTCCCCGCCGCCTTGCCGTACAGGTTGCCGTAGATCGTGACCACCCGGCTGCGGTTCTCCCGGTCGATCTGCACCGGGCCGCTGCCGATGCGGGGCGCCACGAGGTTGCGAAGCGGCACGAGCGCGCCGCCCCGACCCCGCACGCGCACCAGCTCGAGCTCGGAGAGGTCGTCCCGGTCGTCCGGGCGGATCTGCACCCGGACGTCGTAGCGCTCGCCGTCCTCCTCGAAGGTCGTCGCCTCGACCCCCGCATACAGCGCGGTGACGGTCTGGCCGATCTGGCTCGCCGGGACGCCCAGGTCGGCGGCGCGCTCCCGGGTGATCTCCAGGGCCACTTCGGGCTTTCCGATCTCGTAGGAGAGGTAGACGTCCGCGTAGCCCCCGGCGCGGCGCATGCGCTCCATCATGTTCGCCGCGTAGTACTGCAGCTTCGCCATGTCCGGGCCGCGCACGGAGTACATGATGTCGGCGTGGCGCGAGCCCGCCACCTGGATCCACGAGATCTCCTCCACGGCGTAGTCGTCGAGGGGAAGCTCCATCCGCCCGATCTGCGTGCGGAGGACGTCCATGAAGGCCTGCTGCGCGATGGAGCGATCGGCCTTGGGGACGAGCTTCACGTAGATCTGCGCCTCGTTCACCCGCTTCTTGGCGCCCGAGCCGATGGTCGTGAAGACCGCGCTCACCTCCGGGAAGTCCAGCAGCGAGCGCTCCACCGCGGCGGCGGTGGTGCGGGTCTGGTCGAGGGTGCTGCCCAGGGGCATCTTGAGCCAGACGTTGAACTCGCTCCGGTCCTCGGCGATCACGAAGTCGACCGGGACGCTCCGCAGGAGCAACCCGCCGGCGAGCACCGAGAGCAGCGCCAGGGCGACCACGGACGGCCGGTGGCGCAGGCCCCAGGCGAGGATCCGACGGTAGAAGCCCTCCAGGGCCGAGTAGCCGCGCTCGAGCGTCCGATAGGCGGCACCCGGCGAGCGCTGCACGCGCACGTACCGGGCGCACAGCATGGGCGTGAGGCTCACCGCGACCAGCGTGCTCAGGGCGACGGCGCAGGAGGCCACGATGCCGAACTCGCGGAAGAAGCGTCCGACCACGCCCGAGAGGAAGGCGATCGGCACGAACACGGCGCACACCGCCAGGGTGGTGGCGACCACCGCGAGGCCGATCTCGTCGGTGCCGCGGGACGCCGCTTCCGCGGGCTCCTCACCGCGCTCCATGTGGCGATAGACGTTCTCGAGCACGACGACGGCGTCGTCGATCAGGAGCCCGATGCACAGGGACAGCGCCATCAGCGTCATCGTGTTGATCGTGAAGCCGAAGGCGTAGAAGAAGACGAAAGAGGCGATCAACGACGACGGGATCGTGACGCCGACGATCAGCGTGGCCCTCAGGTTGCGCAGGAAGACCAGGACGACCGCGGCCGCGAGCGCCGCGCCCACGGCCAGCGCCACCGCCACGTCGTTGATGGCGCTGCGGATGAAGATGGAGGCGTCGAGCGCCACCTCCATCTCGTAGCCGTCGGGCAGGCCGCCGCGCATCCGTTCCAGCTCGGCCCGGACGGCGTCGACCACGGCCACCGTGTTCTCGCCGGACTGGCGGCGGATCAGCAGCGCCACGCCGCGCCGGCCGTCGAGGCGCGAGACGGTGCGCTCCTCCGCGAACCCGTCCTCCACGCTCGCGACGTCGCGCAGGTGCACCACCCGACCCTGGTGCTCCGCGACCACGATGTTCCCGAAGTCGGCCGGGTCCACGAGCTTGCCTTCGGTCTTCAGCGCGTACTCGGCCCGGGGCGTCTCGATGCGACCGCCGGGGAGCTCGACGTGCTCGCGTTCCACGGCGGCGAGCACGTCGCCCACCGCCAGGCCGTAGCCGCTGAGCCGCAGGGGGTCGATCCACACCCGGATCTCGCGCTCGCGCCCACCCACGATCGAGACGCTGCCGACCCCGGCGAGGCGTTCGAGCCGGGTCCCCAGCCGCTTGTCGGCGAACTCGGTGATGTTGCGGATCGAGTCGTTGCCGGCCAGCAGGACGGCGAGCACGGGTTCGGCGTCGGGGTCCACCCGGTCGACGACCGGCGGCTCCACGTCGGCGGGCAGCTCGCTGCGCACGGCAGCGACCTTCTCGCGCACCTCCTGGGCCTTGTCCCGGATGTCGTACTCGAGGTCGAACTCGACGAAGATCAGCGAGAGCGAGTCGCTCGAGTTGCTGCGCAGGACCCGGATGCCCTCGATGGTGTTGATGGCCTCCTCGAGGACCTCGGTGACCTCCCGCTCCATGGTGTCGGGTGCGGCGCCGCGCAGCTCGGTGACGACGGTGATGAGCGGGAACTCGATCCGGGGCCAGAGGTCGATGCCCAGCCGGGGAATGGAGACTGCGCCGAGGACGACCAGGCCGCCGATCAACATCACCGCGAAGACCGGGCGGCGGATGCTGACGTCGGCGATCTTCACGGTCCGGGGTCCGGATCGGTGGCATCGCCCGCCGGCGCCCGGCCGGCGCGGTGCAGGGGCACGGCGCGGACGCGCATGCCCGAGGCCGCCCTGCGGACGCTGTCTCCGACGACGAGCTCGTCGTCGACCCGGACGCCCCGCAGCACCTCGACCGCGTCCTCGGAGACGATGCCCAGGCGCACCGGCTGCGCCACCACGCGGCCCTCCCGCACCAGCAGCACGTGGGTGCGACCGTCCTCCCGCCGGATGGACTCTCGCGGGACGAGCACCACGTCGTTCTTGGCCCGGGGCAGGATCTCGACCCGCGCGAAGGTGCCGGCCTTGAGCGCGTGGCTCTGGTTGGGGACGCGCATCTTCACCAGGTAGGTCCGGGTCGCGGGGTCGATGGCGTCGTTCACCGCCGACACCTCCGTGGGGATCGGATTGGCGAGCCCCTCCACGTGGAGGAGGGCCGCATCCCCCTCTTCGATGGCCGCGAAGTGGACCTCGGGAATGGTGGCCTGGGCCTCGAGCTCGGCGGTCTCCTGGAGCACCAGCACGATGGTCTGGGGCTGGACGAGCGCCGTGGTGCCCTCGTCCTCCAGGCGGGCGGCCACCGAGGCCGCGTAGGGCGCGCGCACCAGAGTGGTCTCGAGGTCTCGCCGGGCCATGGCGACCTGCTCTTCGGCCTCGCGCTCTGCAGCCTGGGCCACCGCCAGCCCCGTCTCGAGCTCGTCCATCCGCTGCTGCGCCACCACGTCCTGCCTGCGCAGCGCCTCGCCGCGGCCGAGGTCGGCCGCGAGCTTGCTGCGTTCCGCGCGCGCGCGGACCAGCCGCGCTTCGGCCTGGCGCAGGGCCAGCTCGTAGGGCTCGCGCTCGATCTGGAAGAGCGGGTCTCCCTTCTCGACGCGGTCGCCCTCGCTGACGTGGATCTTCTCGATGCGTCCCCGCACCTCCGGGCCGATGCGGCTCTCGCGGAGCGCCATGAGGCTGCCCGGGGCGGCGATGCGCTGGAGGATCGATCCCCGCCGGACCCGCGCGGTGGTGACCTCCAGGACCGGCTCGTCGATGGCGGCGGGGGTCTGGGGCGCCACGGCCACCTCGGTCCGCTCGCACGCCGCGACCGGAAGCGCGACGAGGAGCACGAGCAGGCCGCGCCGAAGGGTCGTTCCGCCCGAGGCTCCCACGTCAGCGTTCCGCCGCCGGCCCGGGCCACGGAAGCTGCGAGAGGTGGGCGACCACCGCGCGCAGATCCTCGTCGGGGTAGTCGAACACGACCTCGACCATTCCCGGGTGGGCGTTCTTGCGGCGCGAGCCGGCGATCGCCCGCAGCTGACGCAGCAGGTAGGCGGAGTGCTGACCGGCCACCACAGGCACGGCGCCCTCCGCGCTGCCCTCGCCGTGTGCTCCGTGGCAGCGCGCGCAGTCGCGGCGGTAGAGCAGGGCGCCCCGCTCGGCGCCCTCTGCGCGGGCGGGTGCCTCCCGCGGACCGGGGGACAGGCGCTCGACGTAGGCGGCGATGTCGGCCATCTCCTCGGGATCGGTCAGCATGGCCACGTGGCTGGCCATGATCGGGTTGCCCCGGCGCCCGCTGCGGATGTCCTCGATCTGCTTCACCACCACCGTCGCGTGCTGCCCGGCGATGCGGGGAAAGGTTCCGTCGGCCCGCCCGCGGCCTTCGTCCCCGTGGCACACCGCACATGGGGCGTAGGCGACCTCGCCGGCGTCGGCGTCTGCGGCTTGCGCAGCCCGGTCGGAGGCGAGGAGGAGCACGACCACGCCCATGGCCGCGCCCGCCGCGCCGGCCAGGCCCGCCGCGAGCGGGACGCGACGGGCTCGCCCGCCGCCGGCCGGCGGCGCGAGGCGCTCCCGGCACGCGTCGAGCCGCGGATCGCTCCGCGGCTCGATTCGTTGCTTCCGGTCCGGCGACATCTGGACTCCCCTAGGGAGCTGAAGATACCGTGCAGGGCGGGCGGCGTCAGCGCGGCCGACGGGCTGACGGCTCGTCCCATGCCGACGGCCCCGTCCCCGCCGCGAGCTCAGAACAGTGACAGGCCGGGCAGGGCCCAGTCCGCGGGCTCGATGCAGTGCTGCAGGTAGACCGCCAGGCCGCCGTCTCCCGTCCACAGCGTGTAGCGCCCGCGTCCGTAGCGGGCTCGCGCGCGTTCGCGCTGGGCGATGGCGTGCATGGCGAACCGGCGGGCGCGGTCGAGCCAGAGCGCCGATCCCGAGCGTCCGTGGAGCGCGAGGAAGGCGTAGCCGTTGCCCGCGGTGCCGTGACACAGCCCGGGGCCCTTGGCCAGCGGCCCCGCCTTCCAGACCAGCTCGCCGGCGGCCTCGAGCAGCGCGTCGAGTCGGGACTGCAGCGCCGGGTCCCGGGCGCGCGCGCGGCCCAGCGCCGCCACCACGCCCGGAGCCCCGTGGCACCACTGGACCAGCCTGCGCCCGCCGGATGGATCGGCGCTCACCGGCCAGCCGACGTCCGGTCCCGAGCGGATCGCGCCCGCCTCCAGGGTCGAGACGGTCCGTTCGACGATCGAGCGGACGAGGTCGTCGGAGAGCCACTCGCTGCCCTCGAGCAGCGCGCCCGCGTTGCCGGCCACGCCGTGGCAGGCGCCGAAGTAGCCGCGCACGGAGCCGAAGATCTCGTTGCGCCAGAGCCACAGACCGGACTCCGGGCGCTGCTTCCAGTGGGCGAGCAGCGACTCCGCGCAGTCCAGCCAGGCTGCCCGCCAGCGGTCGTCGCCGGTGCGGCGGTAGAGCGCGCGGGCGGCGTGCATGGCGCCGGTCGCGCCCGAGGTGATCTCGTGGGCGGGGTGCCCGATGGTGGACCCGATGGAGCGCAGCAGCCGGTCGGTCCGACTGGGGTCGCCGGGCTCCGACATCGCGGCGGACGCGAGGAGGCCGACCTCGCCGAGCTGCAGTCCGGTCTCGTACCCGTGGTCGGGTCTCGCCTGCCAGGCGGCGAAGAACGCCGGGATCCAGCCGGTGCGGTCCGGGGCGTCCACACCCAGCCGGCGCAGGACGTGGAGCGCCGTCACCGCGCCGGCCGCGCCGTCGTAGGCGCAGAAGAGCGGGCGATCGGACGGCGAGTCGAGGGGGTGGGTCGGCCAGCCGGCGCCTTCCCGCCCCCGGGCGCGGAAGTCGTCGACGATGGAGTCCACGGCCGCGCGGGTGGCCTCGGCGGACCACGGCTCGGCCCGGAGCGCCCGGTGGCGCGCCGGGTCGTAGACGGCGCCGTGGTCGACCTGGTGTCGCCCGGTCCCGGTCATCGCAGCAGGGTACGACACCGGGACCGGTCGCGAGGAGGCGCGTCAGGGGAGCGGCGCGCTCGACAGCGAGACGCCCACCACGTGTCCGTCGTCGGCGATGTTGCGGTTGCCGAGCCCCGGATAGCCACCCACCGTGAAGTTGTTGTCGATGGTGTCGTTCTTGCCCAGCCGGATGCCCGTCTCGTCGCCGTTCGCGGTGGGGAACGCCGTGTTCGAGTTCGAGTGGGCCCGCATGCCGAAGCTGAAGTCCAGCACCACGTGGGAGTCGGCCGTGCCCGTGATCTGCGTCCCCGCGGCCCCGGTGAACTCCGCGTACAGGGTCGAGGAGGAGCCGCCGATGGACGGGTCCTCGAGGTTCGTCACCGAGGGCGTGAAGTCGAAGGCGATCGGCGTTCCGCCGTCGACGGTGGCGCTCCCCAGGACGTCGGTCTGGAAGCGCACGTAGCCCGATCCGTCCTGGAAGCCGATGCCGTCGTTGTAGCCGTCGCTGATGAGACCGAGGGCGCCGAAGATCGAATGGTCGACGTCGAGGGTCCACTGCTCGCCCGGCACCGCCACCACGTCGAACTCGATGCGGTAGCTCGCGGTGGCGTCCGAGGACGCGTCGTTGGTGGTGCAGCCCGCGTCCGCCCCCAGCATGCCGCGCATGTTGGCGCTCACGAAGTTGGAGGCCGACTGGCCCGCCAGGCGGTGTCGCCACTCGCGCAGCCAGCAGCCGCCCTGCTGGCGGAAGTCGCCGGTGCTGAAATCGCTGAACACCACGTTCTCGATGCTCGCCGAGGGCAGCGCCTGGAGGTCGGCGAACAGACCCAGGTAGCCGCCGCCCATGCGCGTGACCTCGACCGGCGCCAGCTCGAGACCCAGGAAGCCCGGCACGGGGAACGCGCCCAGCGAGTCCTGCAGGGCCGGAGCGAAGACCGGGAACAGGGCCTCCATGGCGGCGATGATCGACGCCTCGTCGGACAGCAGGAGGTTGAAGGTGACGAGCACGTCCACGTCCGCCGCCGAGACGGTGCCGATGGAGAACGCCAGCCCGTCGGGGCCGTAGCTCATGTCCACGCCCAGATCGACCTGCACCTCGAGGGACAGGTAGAGGTCGCCGGACGCGCGATTGACCACGTTGATTCCCAGGCCGCCGACCTTCATCTCGGCGAGCTCGCCGTTGGGGCCGGGCTGGCCCGTGAAGACGGGCGCCAGCCGGGGCCTCACTTCGATGGTCAGCTCCTCGGGCGGCGACACGCCGAACAGCTCGGGAATGAAGAGGCCCAGCACCGTGGTCGTGAGGTTCACGGGCGCTCCGCCCCCGAACGCGAACTCGGTGATGTCGTCCCGCAGCAGTCCGTTCTGGATCTGGGCCGCGAGCAGCTGGTTGAGCGCCGTGGTCGAGATGGCGAAGGCGGTGCCGTAGGGAAGCCCGCCGACCGGCGTCGTGGCGCCGAAGGTGGGGAAGGTCTCGGCGAGCGCATAGGTCTCCGTCAGCGGCGGCGTCTCCGGGAGCGGAGAGGTCGAGTAGATCGAGGCGTCGGCGACCAGGGTCAGGCCGTCCGCGTCCTCGGCGACGTCGCTGATCTCGGCCTCGACGACGCCGCCCAGGGCGTCGCCCAGCGGTCCGGCGATGGAGACGCCGGCCAGCGCCTCCTCGATGGCGTCGGCGAGGGGCGAGTCCGCGGGACCCGCGCCGTCAGGATCTGCGAGGTTGTCGCGGAAGCCGTCCTGCATCAGGTTCTGCAGGTCGCTCTCGCTCATGACCAGGTTGATGATGTCGCCGAGGAGCGGGTCGTCGCAGATGCCGGAGACGAACTCCGAATCGAAGCCGCCCAGGCCGACCTGGACGGTCGAGACCAGGTTGACGTCGACGAAGGAGGGGTCGCTGGCCAGGGGCTGGAGGTCGAAGTCGCCGGCGATGGTGCTGCTGGCGGTCTGGATCTCGAGGGTGCAGGAGCCGAGGAACCCGAGGTCGAGGTCGAGCTCGACGTAGAAGTCCTCGATGGTGATGGTGGTGTCGAGGCCGCCGGCGGCGGCGGCGGTGTCCAGGGAGAACCCGCCGAAGCTCACCTCCACCGCGTTCGCGGTGTAGTTGATGCCCGAGAAGCTCCCCTGGGCGATCGGGTTCTGGCCGGTGATGAGGTCGCTGATGTCGAGCGCGTCGCCCGACAGGCTCTCGACGACGGGTGCGATCTGGTCGAGGCCGGTGTTGCCGATGCGCAGCCCGACGGCGTCGCTCTCCAGCTGGCCGATGGCCAGGGCCTGGGACGTCACGCCGTTGACCACCTGCACGGTGGTTCGCGCGACGGTGCTGGTGCCGCTCGCGAACACGGCCTCGGCCTCGATCCAGGTGAAGACGTCGGCCGCGGAGACCGGGATGTCGACGCTCCAGTCCATGCCCACGACATCGACGACGGGAACGCCGTTGACCGTGAAGCTCGTGAACGCGGTCGGGTTGCGATTGAACCGGCCGGTCACGGTGACGGTGGGCGCGGTGACGAACTCGCCGTAGGTCGGTGAGTCGATGAAGACCTTGAGCGCGGGCTTGCAGCCGGCGGCCAGGGCCAGCGTCGAAGCCAGCACGAGAACGAGCGCGAGGCGTCTCGCCAGTCGTCGGTCTCGGTCGATCATGGGCGCGATCTCCACCTCTTGGTTCTGGTTCTGGATCTGGTCCTGGAAGTCCGGATCGATCGGTTCGGACGAGAGGGGCAGGGCCGCCGCTCATCCGAAAACATACTACCGATCGTTAAATTAATGCGGGAATTCTCCACACCAGGGACTCCACGCCCCGGCATCCGAGCTCTGGGAGAGCCTCAGATCGGCCAAGGAGCTCCCAGACGTTGGGAACCGATTTACTCAACTAAAGCAGTTTGGTTCCCGCCGCCAGATGTGGCCAAAAGCCATCGCGTGTTGGATCCATGAGTCATTCCGCACAGATCCCGATTCAGTGGTGACCCGGGTCGCAGGGCACACAGATTGCTTCGTGGAGCCGCGGACCTATGGGAAGGGGATTCCAATGCGACTGCTTTGCGCGCTCATCGCCACACTCGCCCTGACGGCGACCTCGGCCGGAGCGCATACTCTCTCGATCTCGATCGTCGACAACTCGAGCTGCAATCCGGGCACGTGCTCCCAGAACGGCTCGGGCCTGGCGGACGACTGGGGCATGGTCTGGAACAGCAGCGCCAGCGGCGCCAGCTTCGGCGGCGGCAGCGGCTCCAGCGGCAGCGGCACCCTGGCGTTCAATGCCGGCGTGGCGGCGGACGACGGCGGCGACCTCGACGGCGACCGCAACGTCGTCCTCTCGGTGAGCTTCGACATCACCCTGGACATCGACGTGGCCGGCTCCACGGCCTGGGAGCTCGACATCTCCCAGAGCGTGCTGGGTCTGTTCGCCCTGCGCGGGGACGGGACCGCCAGCGCGGTGGGCAACCAGGACGACAGCCTGGCGTCGATCACCACCATCGCGAACTCGCTGACCGGCGGCTTCAGCGCCAGCCCGACCTCCTACCAGGAGGACTGCTCGAACAACTGCCAGAAGAGCCAGCAGTTCACAGGCGGCCGCAACGACCTGACGGTCCTCTCGGGCTCGGGCGACTTCGATACCACGTTCACCGTGTCGTTCGATCTGCGTGCGCTCTCGAACAACGGCTGCAGCGGCTTCATCTGCAGCAGCGCCTCGGGCGGCGAGGAGGCCGGAGTCCTGTTCGGAGTGGACGACGTCACCGACCAGGCCGTCGACAACTACAGCACCTGGGGCCGCAGCCTGACCCCCGACGGGTACAACGCCAGCTTTACGCTGAACATCGTGCCCGAGCCGGCGACCGCGCTGCTGACGCTCGTCGGCCTCGCCGGGATCGGCGCTGCGCGGCGCCGCCCGCGACGCTGACTCCCGTGTAACGACCCGGCCCGGGGTCGGCCGCGTCGCGGTGGACCCCGGGCGTCGCGCCGGGGCCTCCGGGTCATCACCAGCATGGCGACCGGGAGCGAGGTGTGTCTCCGCGCTCGCCCAGGTGCGTCAGCTCCGCGAACGTTTCGGCGCGGACCGGGAGGCGCTCTTCGGGGCCCCCGCCGACGATGCCGACACGCCCGGGAAGCTCGCCGCCCGGCGCGCCCGCCACCGGCGCCGCCCCGCGGCGCCGGCTCCCGAGCGCCTACACTCGGGCCGTGGAGAGCGACCGCGGGATTCGGAGCCCGGTGCGGAAGCCGGGCACGCTGGAGATGGGACTGGCCCTCGGGCTCGCGCTGCTCGCGGGCTGCGGCCCATCCCCCGACGAGGCCGCCCTCGCCCGGGGGCTCGGCTACTTCGCCAGCGAGGTGTCCCAGGTGGACCCGGGCTGGGCGAACCTCTTCGGGTACATGCACCGGCGGTTCGGGCTCGAGGCCTGGAACGCGAGCGGCGCGGCCCTGCACGAGGTTCCGCTCGACCAGGCGCGCCCGGAGATGGCGGCGGTCTTCCGCCGCCTGGTCGATCCGTCGGCGGGCATCAGCGCCGCGCGCATCGCCGCCCTGCCCGCGGTCATCGACCGCATCACCGCCACGGGCCTCCACTGCGACCGCATCGGCCTGCCGCGCGACTGGGTCTCCGTCCTCTCCGAGGCCTCCCGTCTCGGAGGCTATGCCCTCACCCACGCCGCCGTCGCCGGGGAGTGGAGCGTGGAGAACGGCTGCATCCCGAGAACGGAGATCGGACCGCTCCAGGCGGTCCAGATCGACCGCCTGACCGACCTGGCGTCGGATGCGAAGCCCCTCGACCGGGACGCCCCGGGCAGCCTCGACCGCTGGGTCGAGGCGCTGGTCACGCTCCACTACCTGGGGGCGGGCGAGCGGGTTCCGGCGCACTGGGTGAAGGCCCTGGTCGCAGCCCAGCGCAGCGACGGCGGCTGGCCCAATCGTCCTCGGGCGGCCACCAGCGATCCCCACACCACCGCCCTGGCGCTCTGGGTGCTGCTGGAGGCCACGCGGCCGGGCACCCCGGCGATCCGCTGGGTCCCGGCCCCGTGACGCCCCGGGGTTCGCGATCGGTCGCCATCGCGCTCGGCCGGGTCGGCCCCGTCGGCCTGCAGGCGTGCGGAGTGCCGCCGGCCGGGCCTCCCGGTCTGCCACGACGAGATCTGCGAGCGCGTGGGCCGGGAGTTCGCGATCACGCCCGAAGGCGAGGTCACGTCCCCGTAGCGCCGCCCTCGGGCTCCTGCGGGCGGGGGCGCAGGCACTCCGCGACCATGGCCAGGACGTGGGTCATGGCGACCCGCGAGGAGATCTCCGGATCGTTCATCCAGGTGACGAAGCCGCCCATGATCTGGTTTGTGACCATGCTGGCCAGGAGGTCTGCGTCGAGGTCCTGACGGGCCTCGCCCCGCTGCTGACCGAACCAGATCAGGTCCCGCAGCATGGACTGCATGCGCCGGCTCACCAGCGCGCCCTTCTCGTCGCCGAGCACCAGGCGCATGACCTCGGTGGCCAGCCGGCGGTCGATGGTCGGGGTGGTGGTGAAGCGCTCCGCCGCCTTGGCCATGTAGGGCGCCATGCCGCCCGCCCCCGCGGCGGCGAGGTCCCGCAGCTCTGCGACCAGGCCCTCCAGGTAGCCGAGGTACTCCTCGGCCACCTCCTCGAGCAGCCCGTGCTTGCTGCCGAAGTGGTTGAAGATCGTGACGCTCGAGACGCCGATCTCTTCGGCGATGTCCTGGACCCGGGTCTCCGCGAAGCCGTTGGTCGCGAACAGGCGGCGCGCGGCGAGATAGATCCGCCGATGGGTCTCACGGGTCTGACGGTCCCGCACTCCCTCGGGCTTCGGCGAGGCCCCGGACGGGAGTGCGGCCCCTGGATCGCCCAGCGCCTTCGCGGTGCCGACGGTCGATTCCTCGGCCATGTCCGATTCCCCTCCGGATCGTTCCTCGCGATCCTAGCTGATGATCTCCCGGGGGATGATGAGCTCCATCACCTCCTCGGAGCCGTCGTCGATCTGCTGGCCCACAGGCCAGCCCACAGGCCAGGGCCCCTGGCCGGTCGGCGATTCCGGGCGGTGAGCGCACGGCGCAGGCCCCGCCGATCCCATTGCCGCATCCCTTCGTCCGCTTCGTCCTGTTCGTCCCCTTCGCCCCATCCGTCCCCTTCGTCCCATCCGCCCCATCCGTCTCAAGTGTTGGCCGGGGCTGGGAGGCTCCCTGATGGGGGTGTCGCAACAGGTGTCCTTACACCGAAGGCACGGCGGGGCGGGCCCCGGATGCGTCGGACACGATGGACGAGGCCCGGGGCGTTGTCCACGCGAAACATACCGAATGGAGTGTCAGCCGGCGGCGCGGCTCCGGACCCGCCGGAGGTACCAGGCGGGCGGTACGAAGGCGAAGAGCCAGGTCGTGCTGAGGCACAGTCCCGCCACCGCGATGGCGAGGATCGGGACCGGGTGGTGGACGACCCGCCAGCCGGCGAGGAGCGAGAGCGGGAGGATCGTGATGGCGACGACCGCTCCCAGGTTGCCGATGGCCCACAGACGGAAGCGGTCGCACACCACGGGGTCGGCCAGGCCCAGGGCGAGCCGCTTGCGCAGCTGCCGGTGGTAGCGGAGCGCTTCGGTCCCCGTCCAGGCCATGCCCGCCACCACGGGCACGATCAGCAGGATGTTCCACCCCGCGCTGACGACGCGGTCCGCGTCCCAGGCGTCGAGGCGGGTGAGCACCGTCCCCGCGATGCCGGCCATCTCCGTCAGGGCCGAGGTGATCACCGCGGCCCGGGCCCAGAGCCGCGGCGGCTGGAAGACGCAGATGGTGAAGCCGATGAAGCACAGGGCCAGCCCGCCCACCGGCACCAGTCCGAAGGCGAACAGGAACAGCTGGACCTCCCGGCTGCCGACGTTCAGGCCCAGGCCGAGGAAGACGCATGGGAGTGTTACAAGGGTCAGCGAGGTCAGGCCCGCGCCCAGCAGGAACTCCGGAAGATCGCGGGTGCGGCGAGCCAAAAGCAGCATGCGCACCCCGACCAGGGTGCCGACCAGGACGAACGACGCACCCGCAGCGAGTGCGGGGAGCAGCATCGGCCTCCTCCCGGGTCCGGGAAGGCACCCCGAACCCTCGCCCGGGGTATCGTCTGCGGGGAGAGCGGCCTTGAGGGGCCACGAGCCTCGTCGAGCCTGCGAAAAGGGCTGCCGAAACGTGCAGCGTGCCTCCCGGGATTCCCACCGCACTGGAACCGCGGCGTCCGAGACCGTGTCGCGAGGGCGAAACCCTGGCGTCGGGGGCCTCGGCCCGGATCCACTCGTCTACGATGTGGAACCCGGCGCCGGATCCGGGGTAGGGTCCCGCTGCCGCTGCCCACGGGGCGAGCCGCGCGCAGCGAACGACCGTGACCGCCGAAGCGCGAAGGTCGAGGCCGACGGAGGCCGATGGAGGCCGACGGAGGCCGACGGAGGCCAATGGGGACCGGACGGAGGCCAATGGGGACCGAGATGGAAGTGGGTGGAGAAGCCGGCCCGACGGCTCCGCGCGTGGTCATGCTGCTGCTGAAGTTCCCGCCCGCGTTCGCCGGCGGCGGACTCCAGGCCGCGACGCTCATGGAACGCCTGGCCCGGATCGGCGTCCCCGTGACGACCCTCACCTGCGTGCCCGAGGAGGGCCCGGCCCCCCGCGTCGAGCGCGCCCACGGCGGGGTGGTCCGGCGCTTTCCCATGCCCGTCCCGCGGCGCTTCCGAACCCATCTCCTCGGTCTGCGTGCGTTCCTCTGGCTCTGGATGAACCGCGACTGGGACATCCTGCACATCCACAGCTACTCGTACTTCGCGGTCCTGCCCATCTGGCTCGCCCGCTGGCGCGGTCGCCCGGTGCTGATCAAGACCACGGTCCTCAGCCGCGACGGCGCCTTCGCCACCGAGGGGAACCTGATCCGCCGCTGGATGCTCGGCGCCTACCGCCGGGCCGATCTGCTGGTCGCCCTGTCCTCGGCCCTGGTCGACGACCTCGTCGAGCGGCGTCGGGTCCCGTGCCGCGTGCTCATGGTTCCCAACGGAGTCGACACCGAGATCTTCCGCCCGGCAACCGGCGAGGAGCGTCGCCACGCGCGGAGCCAGCTCTCGATCCCCGACGACGCGCGGGTGATCGTGAGCTGCGGCGAGATCAACGCCCGCAAGAACCTGATCTCGGTGGTGCGGGCCATGAAGCGGCTGGGCGATCGCAAGGTCGTGCTCCTCGCCGTGGGACCGATGGGGGAGGAGCAGGCCTACCACGAGAAGCTCCAGCAGGAGGTGGACCGCCTGCCGGGCGGCCAGGAGGTCCGGCTGCTCGGCAGCATGAGCCAGCGGGAGGTGGCGTCCATCGTGAGGATCTCCGACGTGTTCGTGCTGGCGTCCAGGGCCGAGGGGCTCCCCAACTCCCTGCTCGAGGGCCTGGCGAGCGGCCTGCCCTGCGTGGCCACCGACATCCCGGGCTCCGCGGACGTCCTGGCCGACGGGGGAGGGCGGCTGGTTCCCCTGGACGACGACGCCCGCCTCGCCGAGACGTTCGAGGACATCCTGGACGATCCCGACTGCGGGGCACGGCTGGCCCGGGAAGGCCTCGACCTCATCGAGAAGCGCTACACCCTCGACGTCATCGCCCGGCGTTATCTCGACCTCTACCGCGAGCTGATGGCGGAGCGGGCGCGTGGCTGAGCCCTCGAACCTGGCCCACCGGGCCCGGGCCGCGCTGCGCCGCCGGGTGACCACGCCGGTGATGGACGAGGCGCGCCACGCCGTGCGCCGGCTCCGGAATCGCGGGCGGGTCTATCGGCCCCTGTTCGTCTGCGGGGCCATGGGCAGCGGGACCACCCTCCTGGCGTTCCTGCTCGGACAGCGCCTCGACACCGCCGGCGTGGTCGCGGAGAGCGCCCGCCACATCTCCCGGCGTTCGTGTCTCCACGTGGACCGGACCGACAGCTTCGCCTCCATCGCGGACTTCGAGCGGGCGATCCAGGCCTCGCCGGACTGGTCGCTCGAGGCCGCGCGCGCCGATCTCCAGCGCCTCTACCGCAGCCGCGCCGTCCGGAGCAGCGACGTCATCGTCGACAAGGGGCCCAACACCAACCTGACCCGAGCGAGCTTCCTGAAGCAGGCCTTCCCCGACGCTCGGTTCGTCCTGATCTACCGGGACCCGGTGGCGAACATCGAAGGCTTCCGGCGCAAGTGGAAGCTCTTCGGCCGCAGTCCGCTCGACGAGGCCATCGGCTTCTACCGGCGGATCCACGAGAGCTTCCTCCAGGCCGCCGAGCGGTTCCCGGCCGACGTCCGGGTGGTGGACTACGCCCAGCTCGTGGCTCACGACGCGGCGATCCTCGAGGGGCTCGGCCAGTGGGCTCGGGTGGGGCCCGCAAGCGAGTCCCTGGCGCTGCCCGACCGCGAGAACCGGGCGGGGCGCGGGGCGCGCAACGTCGTCGGGGGCGAGGTGCGGGTGGTCTCGGGCGCCGACCGCTCCTCCTACGAGCGTCTCGCGGAAGCCGAGATCTCGGCGATCCGCGACGGGCTGGCCGACCTCGCCCAGCGCCTCTCCGAGCGGGCCTGGCGGCCCGCCGCCGACGGAGCCCCGGCCCCTTCCGTCTAGAGACCTCGGGTCGGGGCGCTAGGCGGCCGCCCGCGCGCCCGGGTTCCGGACCACCGCGATGTTCGAGAAGGACCACCACGGGAGCCGGCGGGCGGCCGCGACCTCGATCCTCTTGAGCGAGGGGATGCGGCGCATCAGCCGGTTCGAGATGAAGCGGACCTCGTCCTCGGCGTACTCCACGACTTCCAGCTCCAGGATGCGCTCGAGAAAGTTCATCCAGTGGGGGCGATCCCAGGAGTACACGTGGCCGCGGTTCACGTAGTTCTGCTTCCGGGCGCTGCCGAAGAACACGTTGGGCCGGACCGGGTTCGGGACCGCGAGGATCAGGTGGCCGCCCGGCTTCGTGATCGACAGCGCCGTCCGGATCGCGTCCGGCGGCGACAGCATGTGCTCGAGGCTGTGGATCATCAGGCTGGTGTCGAAGTCGTCGCCGAGGAGCGCCGGGTCCAGGTGGTCCTCGCTGATCTGGACCAGGGATGCGTCGGGGAGCCTCTCCCGGGTGAACTGGAGACACTTGTCCGAGGGGTCCGCGCCCACGAGCTGCAGGCCCGGGGCGCGCTGGTGGACGAGCTCGAGGACGTGTCCGAGTCCGCATCCGATGTCCACCACGCGGCCGCCCGACGGGGTGTATTTCTCGACCAGGCCCGCCACCACCTCGTGGTAGTGGGAGACCTTCTTCCGGAAGCTGATGTGGGCGTACTCGCGCTCTTCCATGACTCTCTCTGGCTCCCCAGGGACCTCGTCGGGCGGACTCCGGAGCAGGTTGAGGGGCGAAGCGGTGCCCGTCGCTGCAGCGCCCTGCCCCGGTTTCGGACGGAGCGGAACCATAGCCCCGAGGGTGGCCGGGCGCCGTGCGGGTGGGTCGGGCCAGCGCCGCGGGCGCCGAGGCTCCACCCGCGCCGCCCGCACATCAGGGGTGTTCGGGGCTCGAGTCCCCGGTCGCCGGGTTCTCGCCGAGCACGGCCCGCACCCGTTCGATCAGCTCCGCCGCCTGGAACGGCTTGGAGAGGACGCCTGGGGACCCCGGGGTCGGGAGGGCGCCGGGCGGGTCCTCGCCCCCTTCGCTCGCCGGCTCGTCGAGCTCCGGGTACTCCGAGAGGTAGAGCACCTTGAGGCCCGGCTGGATCCGGGAGAGCCGGGCTGCGAGGTCGAGGTCGTGCCCGTTCTGGGTCGACAGATCCGAGAGCAGGAGGTCGATCTTGCGGTCCTGCTGGGCAGCGGCCTCGAGGGCCGCCTGCGGGTCGGGGGCTTCCAGGACCGCGTAGCCGCGCTCGCTCAGCACCGAGTGCGCCAGCCGGCTCACCGCCGGATCGCTCTCGAGGAGGAGGATCATCGGGGCCTCCTGGGAGGCCCCCCCCTCGTTCCCGCGCTCGTCCGTGCGCTCGCCGGTGGCCATCTGCCGCGGAGGCTCCTTGGGGAGGAGCACCGAGAACGTCGAGCCCTTGCCCGAGTGGCTCGAGACGCGGATGGCGCCACCGCCCTGGCTCACGACACCGAAGGCGGTCGACAACCCGAGGCCGCTCCCCCGCCCCACTTCCTTGGTGGTGAAGAAGGGCTCGAAGATGCGAGCCTGGGTGCTCTCGTCCATGCCCTCGCCGTCGTCCTGGACGTCGATCGCGACGAAGGGACCCGGAGCGAGGCCGTCGGCCCGGGCTTCGTCGGCCGACAGGGCGACCCCGCGAGTCGTGAAGCGCAGGGTGCCTCCGCCCGGCATCGCATCGCGTGCGTTCAGGGCCAGGTTGAGCAGCACGTGCTCCACCAGGGCGGGGTCGGCGCGGATGTCCTCGAGGTCGGTCGCGAGAGCCGTCTCGATGGAGATCTCGCGACCGATCACGCGACGCAGGATGGAGACCACATCCTCGACCATCCGATTGACGTCCAGCGGCTCGGGTCTGGCCCGTTGGGCGCGACTGAAGGCGAGCAGTCTCCGGATGAGCTGGGTGCCCCGCTCGGCGGCGCCGAGGATCTGCTCCAGGGCGTTGCTGGAGGGCGCGTCCGAGGCGAGTCGCAGCGTGAGGATCTCGGCGTAGCCGCTGATGACCGTGAGCAGGTTGTTGAAGTCGTGGGCGATGCCGCCGGCCAGGCGCCCGAGCGCGTCCATGCGCTGGGCCCGCAGCAGCGCTTCCTCCAGGCGAACCTCCCGGGTCACGTCGTGCACCACGCCGACGAAGCTCTGAATCCGGCCATTGGAGTCGCGGACGGGC
The DNA here is from genome assembly GCA_050618075.1 of Myxococcota bacterium. Taxonomy (GTDB): domain Bacteria; phylum Myxococcota_A; class UBA9160; order UBA9160; family UBA4427; genus JBNLVL01. Next base: position 135,198 of record JBNLVL010000004.1, on the reverse strand, counting down.
GTCACCGTCGCGTCCCTCACCCGAGAGGGGCCGCCGGCCCGGGTGACGTACCGCCCCTTGTAGGATCGGCCCTCGGACAACGTCCGGCGGATCTCGCCCAGCAGCTCGTGGTCGGAGGTGCCGAACGCGGTCTCGTCGATGTGCATTCCCTTCATGCTGTCGGGCTTGCGGCCCATCATGCGTGAAAAGGCGGGGTTCGCGTACAGGATGCGGCCATGCCCGTCGAGGACCGCGATGCCTTCCTCGGCCTGGCGTACGGCCGTCGCCAGGCGATCGTGGTCCGACTGGACCAGCCAGCGATCGGTGACGTCGCGGATCGCGCCGTAGAGCTGGAACGCGCCCGACGCGTCCCGGCCTTCGGCCCGCATGGACTCGTGGGCCCAGCGGGTCTCGCCGGACTTCGTGACGATGCGGTACTCCACCTGCCTGGAGCCCTGCTCCGCCGTCCGGGCCAGCTCGCCGCGCATTCGCTCGAGGTCTTCCGGATGCACGATCCGGCTCCAGCCGTCGGGCAGGATCTCCTCGGCCGTGAAGCCCGTGAGCCGCTCGAAGGCGCCACTCAGCCAGTCGATCTCCACGCGGCCGTCGGCCAGGACCCGCGCGCCATAGCCGTAGTCCGAGCCCAGCTCGGCGAGCACCCGCTGCCGCTCCTCGCTCTCGCGCAGGGCGGCGACCGTCTGGGACAGCCTCTTGTTGGTTCGCTGCAGCTCGACCTGCTGCGCACTGAGCTGTTCGAAGAGGGGCCGGGCGGACTGGGACAGCGCCGCGCGCAGCGAAGAGAAGATCATGCGCAGCGAGCGGCGCGTCGGGGGGGGCGTGATCAGGAAGGTCGCCTCGTGGGAGTCGACCCTCGCGTCCACCGTCGCGTCGGGAAGGTCGAGCATCGAGGGAGTCGCGCGCAGCGAGCCGCGAATCACGTGGAACAGCGCCGGGCAGCCCGGTTGGTCGCGCGGGATCCGCAGGGTCTCGCGGATGCGCCCGTCCGGAAGCACTTCGAACTCGTCCTCGATCACCGTGAAGAGCTCGCGGCCGAACCAGACCGTACCCAACCAGTAGAGGTCCTGGGGGAGGGCCAGCAGCCCCGCGATCCGACGCATCTGCGCGTAGGACTCGGTCCAGAACTGCTCGTAGCCGATCCGCTCGAGCGCCTCCTTGCCGCCCAACAGGACCTCGAGTCGCTCCACGAGGACGGTGAAGTCGGTCCAGTCGGTCCGCGCACCCGAATCCCGGAGGAACTCGAGCGAGATCCCGGTTCCCTCGACGAGCCGCTCGGGTTCGATGCGCCGTGCCGCCAGTCCGTCGAAGACCAGACCGAAGACGCGGTTGGAGACTTCGTTCAAGGCACGCTCCGTCGGGTGGATCTTACCACCGTTGGGACCACTGGGGCCGGTGACCAGGGAACCCGACGGTGATGCCGGCGCCCCCGCGTGGACCCGTTCGGGGGGATCCGCCGCCGCTGCGGAGCGGTCGAGCGCGAGCGGCCCGGCGAGGCGATCCGGCCGCCGCCAGGCCTCCCAAATCCCGCCTCAGCCCGGGCTCTCCGCCTGCCGATGGTCTCCACGCGCCCGAACGCACGCGGGGAGGTCACGATGCAGCACACCGAACGGCGCCTTCGGATTCTCGATACCGTCGTGAGCAACGCGGTTCGCGGCGGCCTCGGACAGCAGATCGCCGAGGACGAGTTCCTGAACGGCCGCACGATTCGTCTCGGCGGGCGGGACGTCGTGCAGTTCGCCTCCTGCAGCTATCTCGGGCTCGAGACCGATCCCAGGCTCCGGTCGGGTACGGTGGACGCGGTCCACCGCTACGGAACCCAGTTCTCCTCCTCCAGGGTGTACGTCTCCGCGCCGCCCTATCGCGAGCTCGAGGCGCTCCTCGAGGAGATCTTCGAGGCGCCGGTCATCGCGACGCCGTCCACCACCCTGGGGCACCTGTGCGCGATCCCCACGCTCATCGACGAGCGCGACGCGGTCCTGCTCGACCACCAGGTCCACAACAGCGTCCAGACGGCGACCACCCAGGTCGTCGCCCTGGGAGCGCGGATCGAGATGCTGCGCCACAACCAGCTGGATCAGGTCGAGGAGCACGTGGCCGAGCTGGCGCCGGCCCACCGAAACGTCTGGTACATGATCGACGGCGTCTACAGCATGTACGGCGACGTCGCCCCGTTCTCCGGGATCGAGGCGCTCCTCGACCGGTACGAGAACCTGCACCTCTACGTGGACGACGCCCACGGCATGAGCTGGAGCGGACGCTGCGGACGCGGCGTCGCGCTCGACCGGATGTCCCTGCATCCGCGCATGGTCATGGCGACCAGCATGAACAAGGCGTTCGCGGCCGGGGGCGGAGTGCTCGTCTTCCCCGACCCCGAGATCAGGAGGAAGGTCCGCACCTGCGGCGGTCCGCTGCTGTTCTCGGGCCCCATCCAGCCGCCCATGCTCGGGGCCGCGATCGCATCCGCGAAGCTCCACCTGAGCGCCGAGATCGGGGACATGCAGCAGAGGCTCCGCGAGCGGATGGCCCTCTGCCACGAGCTGCTCTCGGGCCTGGACGTCCCGCTCCGCTCCACCGGCGAATCTCCGATCCAGTTCGTGGGCATGGGCCTGACGCGGGTCGCGCAGAACATGACCCGGCGGCTGCTCGACGAGGGCTTCTACACCAACGTCGGTCAGTTCCCGGCCGTCCCGATGAAGGGCGCCGGCGTGCGCTTCACGCTCACGCTCCACCAGACCGAGGAGGACATCCGCGCCCTCGTCGACGCGATCGCCCATCACTTCGCGCCGGCGCTCGAGGAGGAGGGGCAGTCCGAGGAGAGCGCGTGGCGGGCGTTCGGACGCCGGCCCGCCGAGGCGGGCGGGCGCGCCTCGGCGCGTCCGTCGGGGCGGGCCTCGCTGCGACTCGAGAGGGAGGAGACCATCGACAAGATCCCCGCCGACGGCTGGGATCCGTTCCTGGGAGACCGGGGCTCCTTCGACGTCGCGGGCCTGCGCTTCCTCGAGCGCTGCTTTCCGAGCGATGGAAGCGACCCCCGCAACGCCTGGTCCTTCCGCTACTACCGCGTCCTCGACGACGCCGGGCGCGTGCGGCTCGCCACCTTCGCCACCGAGGCGCTCTGGAAGGCCGACATGCTCGCCCCCGCCGCCGTCTCGCGGGAGGTCGAGGAACGTCGACGCAGCGACCCCGACTACCTGACGATGCGGACGCTCTCCCTGGGCTCCCTGCTCACCGAAGGGGACCATCTCCATCTCGATCGCAGCCGGGGCGACTGGCAGGACGCGTTGTCCCTGCTGCTCGAGGCGCTGACGGCCGACGCGGAGTCGAGCGACGCCGAGCTGATCGCGCTGCGGGACCTGCCCGCCGCCGACGCCGAGCTCGAAGCCTTCCTCGACCGCCAGGGCTACCTGCGGATGCCGGCTCCCGACCGGCTCGAAGTCGAGATCGACTGGCACGACGAAGCGGAGTTCCTGGCGAAGCTCTCGCGCAATGCACGCCGGCACCAGCGCCGGGACGTCCAGCCCTGGAACGCGGCCTACGACGTGGAGATCCTGGAGCACGGGGGCCGGCGGCCGGATCCCGCCGAGCTCGAGGTCTGGCACTCGCTGTATCGCCAGGTCCGCGCGCGGAGCCTCGAGCTCAACACCTTCGAGCTTCCCGGCGACCTGTTCGAGCAGATGCTCCAGGCTCCGGGCTGGGAGATCGCGCTGTTCCGGCTCCGACCGGAGTTCGGCGGCGCCAAGGGGGCCGATCCGGTGGGTCTCGTGGCGACCTGCGTGGGCCGCGAGCACACCGTCCCCACGGTCCTCGGCCTCGACGATCGCTTCGTGCGCAGCCACGGGCTCTACCGGCAGTGTCTCCGCCACACCCTGGTGCGCGCCTCGGAGCTGGGTCGCCGGCGCGTGTGCCTGGGGTTCGGCGCCGCGTTCGAGAAGCGCCGCTTCGGGGCGCGGGAGATCGAGAGCTCGCTCTACGTCCAGATCCGCGACAACTACCCCTTCGACGTGATCGACCAGCTGGGCCAGGGCGGAGCGAGATGAGCGCGCTGCGCGCGGCGCGCCGGGTGCTCGCAGCGGGCCTGGCGCTCGCCGTGATCGCGGCCGCGGCCGTGTGGTGGCTCAGCGAGCGCCGGGTCGAGCGGCGCTGGGTCGCCCGCGACGTCTCCTTCGCGGTCCCCTCGGATGCCCAGGCGGTCGAGCGCGGTCGCCGCATGGCCACGGGCGTCGGGCTGTGCACCTTCTGCCACGGACCGGACCTGGGGGGGACCCGGATGGTGGACGACCCCCTGATCGGCCGGCTCTACGCGCCGAACCTCACCTCCGGCGCCGGGGGCGTGGCGCGGTCGGCCAGCGACGCCGAGCTCGAACGGGCGATCCGGCGCGGCATCGGCCGCGACGGACGATCCCTGCTGCTGATGCCGTCCGAGCACCTGCTCCACCTCTCCGATGGCGAGGTCGCCGACCTCATCGCCTACCTGCGCGCGGCGCCGCCGGTCGAGGGGAGGAGTCCCGAGCGGTCCATGGGGCCGCTCACGCGCCTGGTGCTGGTCGCCGGGCTCTCGCCCGAGCTGCTGGCCGCCGAGCGCAGCGCCTCCAGCCTGGGCTCGGGGCGAGCGGGACCGGACGCCGATCCGGGTGCGCGGCTCGTCTCCATCGGATCGTGCCGTGTCTGTCACCGGCAGGACCTGCGTGGAGGGCTCCATCCCCTGGCGCTTCCCGGAGAGCCCGAGCCGCCGGACATCACGGGAAACGGGAGGCTCGCCGGCTGGTCGGCCGAGCAGTTCCGGCTTGCCATGCGGACCGGCGTGCGCCCGGACGGGCGGGTCCTGGATCCGCGCTTCATGCCGTGGCCCCAGTTCGCCCAGCTTCGAGACGAGGAGCTCGACGCGATGCTGGACTACCTGAAGGCCATCGACGGAGTGCGCGCGTCGGCGCATGCGGGGCCGTCGCCGGGCGATGGCCGGGGAGGGCTCAGTCCTGGGCCGCGGGGTCCCCGCGCCGATACAGCGTACGACGGCTGATCCCCAGCAGGTCCGCGGTCTTCGACTTGTTGCCCTTGGCGGCTTCGAGGGCCTCGGCGATCACCATGTCCTCGATCTTGCGCAGCGTCCAGCCCCGGGACAGCGCCTTGCGGACGAAGTCCCGGGTCGCCTGCTCTTCGTCGACCGGCTCGGCCTGGGGCTCGTCCCCGTCCGGGAGGTCTTCGGGGCGGATCACCTGACCGTCACCCAGGGCGACGGCGCGCTCGAGCGCATTCGCGAGCTGGCGCACGTTGCCGGGCCACGGCAGAGCGACGAGCCGCTCCATCGTCTCCGGAAGAATCACCGGCGGCGCTCCGTCGGCGAGCTTGGCGACGAAGTGCTCGGCGAGCGCGCGCACGTCCTCCGGGCGCTCCCGCAGCGGCGGAAGGTGGATGGGGATGACGTTGAGCCGGTAGTAGAGGTCGTGCCGGAACTGCCCGGACTCCATCGCGGCGGGGAGGTCCCGGTGGCTGGCGGCGATGATGCGGACGTCGAGCTGTACGCTCCGGGTCTCGCCCACCCGGCGGACCTCACGATCCTCCAGGACGCGCAGCAGCTTGGCCTGCAGCTCCAGCTTCATGTCGCCGATCTCGTCCAGGAAGAGCGTGCCCCCGCTGGCGGCCTCGAACAGTCCGCGCCGGGACTCGACGGCTCCGGTGAAGGCGCCTCGGCCGTGGCCGAAGAGCTCGCTCTCGAGGAGGCCCGCCGGGATGGCCGTGCAGTTGATCGGGACGAAGGGGGCCTTCGCGCGCCGACCCGCCAGGTGGATCGCGCGCGCCACCTCTTCCTTGCCGGTTCCGCTCTCTCCGGTGATCAGCACGCTGCTCGACCGGTCGGCGATGCGCCGGATGCGGTCGAAGATCTCGCGCAGGGCCGGGCTCGAGCCGACGAGACCCTCGAAGGCCCGTCGCTCGTCGTCCTGGCTCGGTCGCGCCGTGGCGGGGGTGCGGTCCCGGTCGCGCTGCTCGAAGGCCCGCCCGAGGGCGCGCAGCAGCTCCTCGCGCTTGATCGGCTTCGCGATGTAGTCGAGCGCACCGGCGCGCATGGCGTCCACGGCCGAGTTCAGGCTCGCGTAGGCCGTCATCAGGAGTACGGGCGTGTGGGGCCGCAGGCGGATCGCCTGGGGGACGAGCTCGATCCCCGAGCGTCCGGGCATCCGGACATCGGAGAGCACGGCGTCGAAGTCCTGGTCCTCCAGGGTCCGGAGGGCTGCGTCGGCGTTCTCCGTGGCAACCACGTCGATTCCCGACTGAGCGAGCATGGCGGTGATCATGACTCGGACCGGCGGGTCGTCCTCGACCACGAGTACGCGACGCTTCTTCACTCGGCCAAGCTAACCAGCCTGCGGCGGCCTGTCTATCGACTTCAGGGGACTCGGGAAGGCGCGCTCTCACGCGCCGGGGGCCGGAGCGGCGGGTCGGAAGCCCTTCAGCCGAGGGCGTGACAGGCTGTCATCATTGCCAGGCGTCGTGCGCCAATTCGGCACACTGTTTCGGGTGGCGCCGGATGGGGTGGCCCTGAACTACCCCAACGGATACGCGGAGATGGGTACGAGAATTGCTTCTTCCCGAGCGAGACCGGAGGGTTTCGGACGGAGGGGGGCATGACGAAGATCCTGCTGGCCGAGTCACAGGCCATCGTACGAGAAGGGCTGCGATTCATCCTGAGCCAGAATCCAGACTGGGAGGTCGTCGGCGAGGCCGTCGACGGGCCGTCGGTCCTGAAGATGGTCCCGCGGCTCAAGCCCGATCTCGTCGTCACCGAGACGTTCCTGCCCCGACTCTCCGGCCTCGAGGTCACCGCCGAGATCGTGCGTTCGGAGCCGTCGGTCAAGGTCTTGATCGTGGCTTCCCAGCGGCGGGGAAACCTCATCCAGGCCGCGTTGGAGGCGGGCGCCCGGGGATACGTGACCAAGGCCTCGTCGCCCAAGGAGCTCCTGAAGGCCGTCGAGATCGTGCTGCAGGGCGGCAACTACCTGTCTCCGGACATCGTCTCCCACCTGGTCGACACCGTGACCGGCCGGGGAGGGACCATGGAGCGCGGGCTCGGATGCCTGACCCACCGCGAGCGGGAGGTCCTCCAGCTGATCGCCGAAGGGCTCTCGAGCAAGGAAATCGCCGCCTCGGCGGGGGTCTCCCCGCGAACGGTCGAGAGCTATCGGGCCACGCTCATGCAGAAGCTGGACATCCACAAGGCATCCGGGCTGGTCCGCTTCGCGATCCGCGAGGGCCTGGTCGAGGCCTGACCGCCCGGCGTCTCACTGCTCTCGGCAGCTGATCCTGGCCGCCGAGCCGGGTCCAGCGCGGTCCGCACGCGCTCCCCTCCCGCCACCGCTGCATCCAGCAGGCCCGTATTTCACTGGGGGCGATGGCAGTATTTCGCAGACCCGGGTGCTCGGTGTAAATGGCCCGGTCGCACTGCGCAAAAAGGCGCGAATTCTCACGGAAACCCCGGTCCAGGGATCCATCGAGGTTCCGAATCAGGTGATCGACCCGATCGAGTCGGGACCGCGGGGAAAACGCCGAGATGGAACGCCAGATCACTACGCTCTTCTTCGTCGACGAACATCGGATCGTGCGTGCGGGGCTGCGCCACGTGGTTCGCGACCGGCCCGACCTCCAGGTGGTCGGAGAGGCCTCGGACCAGGACGAGGCGATCCGCGGGATCCGCGAGTGTGCGCCCGACGTGGTCGTCAGCGAGATCCAGACGCCCCGGATCGACGGACTCGAGCTGATCCGAGAGGCCCGTCTCCAGGGTCGCTCCACCCGCTTCGTGATCTTCTCCGCCCTCGAGCATCGCATCCGGGCCTCGGAGGCCATGCGCGCCGGGGCGTCCGCATATCTACTCAAGAGCGCCGCAGCCAGCGAGGTGCTCGCCGCCATCGACGCCGCACGCGCGGGGGGGCTCTACCTCAGTCCCTCGGTCGGTCCCGATCCGGTGGTCCTCGATTCCTCGCGATCCACCGGATCCGCCGGCCGCTTCACCGAGGTGGCGCTGTCGCGGCGCCAGCGGGAGATCCTGCGGCTCGTCGCAGAGGGCTACTCCACGCGGGAGATCGGCGACCAGCTCGGTCTCAAGGACCGCACGGTCGAGTCCCATCGCCACGCACTCATGAAGAAGCTCAACGTCCATCGGGTCGCCCACCTCGTCCGCTATGCGATCCGTGAGAACCTCGTCGCGCCGTGATCCACACGCCTCCACGGAGGCAAGGCAGGAGATCCTCGTGTCGGACTCGAACCCCTTCTCCAGAAACCGCCTCGGACAGTCCTCCCAGGACCAGGGACCGGAGCGCCGGGTCTCACCCCGTGTGGCGGCGCGATTCCCGGTCAAGATCTTCTGCATGGGCCTCTCCACCTCGCTGGAGGCCCGATCGTCGGACGTGGGGCCCACGGGCGTCGGAGTCGAGACGCCGACGCCCTTCGCGCTCGATTCCATTCGCCGGGTCGTCATCGAGCTTCCCGACGGGCCGCTCCAGGCGAAGGCGGTCGGCCGCTGGCAGAAGGAGAACGCCGCGGTCGATGCCCATCTCTCGGGCATCCAGCTGATCGACCTCGAGCCGGAGGCGAGCTCGCGTCTCTGGCGTTTCGTGCACCAGCGCGCCGGCGAGCTCGCGGCCTTCCTCCACGACCACACGGACCTCGAGCTCGAGATGGACGAGGCGCTCGACCTGGCGCTCTTCACGCGCGTGGTCGAGTTCCAGACCGGATGTCACATCTACCAGCAGGACGAGCAGGGAACGCGCGGGGACTCTGTGTACCTCGTGCGCAGCGGACGGGTGCTGCTCGAGGCACGCTACAAGTCGAGCCAGCCCCTGGTGCTCGACCGCGTGGAAGGGGGCGGGCTGTTCGGAGGGCTTCCCTCGGTCGCCGGAGTGCCCCACGTCACGTCGGCCGTGACCGAGTGCGAGGTCCTGGCGCTGGAGATCGACGCGCACACCTTCGAGCAGTTCGCCACGAGCAAGCCCGCGGTCGCGCAGCGGATCGCCAAGGCCTTGATGCGGCGCCAGGCGTTCCAGATGCGGACCCTGGTCGAGACGGCCATCCGGCTTCGCCAGGAGGGCTGAGTCGGGGGGCGGGGTGACCGGCGGGCTCGAGGAGGCTCAGATCTCGTCGACGAGCCGACGGATCTCCGCCCCGAGCTCGTCCAGGCAGAGCCGGTCGAGTCGCTCCGCGAGGTCGGGGGCGCTCTCGATCTGCTCGATGACCGACTTCAGACGATTGCGGTCGAGCCTGGCACCCCCTCCTTCGAGGGCGCCGTCCGCAAGGAGCTTCAGGAGTTTGTCGCGCCAGGTCATCTCCGTGTCCATCGTCACGCGCGCCGACATCCTGTAGTGACGCGTTCGTCGAAGCGGTGATCGGACTCACACCACTCGAAGAAGGACCGGAGGGCCGTCTGCGTGCATCTCTCCAGGAAAAGATACACCGCGAGTGGTCGCGGTCGGCGAAGCATCGTCGCGGTCGCCCTGCTGCTCTGCCTCGGGGCAGCGGACGAGGAGCGGGATGAGACGTGGCAAACCTATGTGGCAAGACATCGCTCGGCCGCCGACCTGGTCGAGAGGATCGCGCCCCTTCTGACGGACGGAGTGAAGACCGCGGCCGACTCCGCCACGAACACCGTGGTGGTCGCCGGCGAACCCGCGGCCGTGAGCCAGCTGGTCGGCGTCCTGGAGCAGCTCGACCGGCCTGCGAGGAGGCTGGTCGTCCACTACACCGCCATCGACCCGGGAGATGTCGCCCAGTGGAGCGAGACGGGCTCCAGCTCCAACCCGGCGTCGCGGCTCCGGGTGCGGCCCCTGGAGCCGGGGCGTGAGGGCCGACCCGGGGCGCGCAGGCTCGCGGCCCGCTCCGGCCGCGAGCAGGACTTCGCGGGGACCCTGCGACTGCTGGAGGGCGAGGTGGGCCGGCTCGTGAGCGGCCGGGCGCTGCCCCTCGAGCGGGTGGGCCTCGGCTGGCTCTGCGGCCCGTGGCTCGGCGTCGAAGGCTACGAATCGCTGGAATCGGGTCTCGAGGTCCGAGCCGTGGTCCTCGCGGACGATCGCATCCGCCTCGCGCTCCGGACCTACGTGCAGGGCGGAGAGGACGCCCGCTCGGAGCTCGGGGAGACGCAGGCGGAGACCGTCGTGGTGGTCGAGCCCGACGCGCCGGTCCTGGTGGCCGCGGCCGCGGCGCGGACGCCGAGCCGCGAAGGGTTCAGCGCCCGCTCCCGGCGCGACGGACGGGAGGCCCGGGCGCTGCTGGTGCGGGTGGTGTTCGATCCGCAAGCCGAGGCAGCCCCGGCAGCCGCGGAGACCGCTCCGGAGTAAAACACCCCCTCCTCGGGGGTGGATCCACGGTCGATCATTTCCCGCCGGGCTCCGATAGCGGTCTGGCGAACCAAGCGCCGGGAGAACCAGTTCGAGATGGACGTCGCCACGCTCGCCGGACTCGTCATCGGGCTCGCCCTCATCGTCGGCTCGATGGCATTGGGCGGATCGCTGTCATCGTTCTTCAACGTGCCCGGAGTGCTGATCGTCGCCGGAGGCACCTTCGCGGCGCTGTTCGTCAAGGAGACGCTGGGGAACGTCCTCGGCGCCTTCAAGGTCATGATGCATGCCTTCTTCAACCGGTCCCAGCCGCCGGACGCGCTCATCCCGGTGATCGTCGAGCTGGCCACGAAGGCGCGCAAGGAAGGCCTGGTCTCGCTGGACGGAGAGCCGATCGACGACCCGTTCCTGGCCCGGGGCGTCCAGCTCGGCGTCGACGGGCTCAGCCCCGACGTGATCTGCGCGATCCTGACCAGCGAGGTCGGCGCGCTGCGCACCCGGCATCAGCGCGGGAAGGACATCTTCAAGTTCCTGGGCGCGACGGCGCCGGCCATGGGCATGATCGGAACCCTGATCGGCCTCGTGCAGATGCTCAAGACGATCTCGGACCCGTCCGCGATCGGCCCCGCGATGGCCGTCGCGCTGCTGACGACCCTGTACGGCGCGATCCTGGCGTTCCTGATCTTCAACCCCATCGCCGACAAGCTGGCCAATCGGAGCCAGGAGGAGACCGCCCGGAAGATGCTGGCGATCGCCGGGGTCGAGTCGATCCTCAACGGTGAGAGCAGCATGATGATCCGGTCCAAGCTCGAGTCGTTCCTGGCGCCGCGGGAGCGCGCGCGTCTCGAAGGGGCGAAGGCGGCGTGATCGAGGACTTCGGAGACGACGAGGGCGGCGGCGAGGAAGGCGCACCGGCATGGATGGCGACCTTCGGGGACATGATGAGTCTCCTGCTCACCTTCTTCGTACTGCTGCTGTCCTTTGCGAACACGGACATCGTCAAGTTCCAGGAGATGCTCGGTTCCGTGCAGGACGCGTTCGGCGTCCAGGAAGAGCATCCGGGGCGCTTCGAGGGGCTCACCACTTCACCGGTCGAGCTGTCGAAGCGGGAGTCCACGTCGAGCCTCGACCTGCTCGACCTCCCGACCCGATCGACGGGGCGGGGCGCCGCCGACGCGCAGATGAAGGTCGACATCGACAAGCTGCTGAGCGAACGCGGCATGGACGGAACCATCGACGCCGAGCTGACCGACCGCGGCGTGGTGCTGCGGGTCCGGGGCGGGCTGCTCTTCGACACCGGAAGCGACCAGCTGTTGCCCGGATCCGAGGCCGTCCTCTCGCGCATCGCCGAGGTCGCGCGCAGCTTCCCGTATCGGCTCCTGATCGAGGGGCACACCGACGACATCCCGGTCTCGACCGATCGCCACCCCTCGAACTGGCATCTCTCGGCCGGGCGCGCGATCGCGGCCCTGCGCTACCTGGTCGAGGTGGCCCAGCTCGACCCGAAGCGCATGTCCTGCGCCGGATACGCCGACATGTCGCCCCTCGTTCCCAACGACTCGAACGAGCACCGCGCGATCAACCGCCGGATCGAGTTCGTGTTCCAGTCCGACGACGCGGCTCCCCCCGGCCTTTCCTTCTGAACCCCCGCCCGCCTTCCGGCTCCCGACCGTTGCAGCGCAGCGCGCACGGCGGAGTTCGGATCGGGGTCGCGACGCCGCCCGGGTGCGGTCTGAACGGCCTCTGAACGCCCGGCACCGTAGAAACCCGGAGTGATGACGGGAAGTCTACGGTCACGCAACTAGTCGATTCTACTGGGAAAATTCCACGAATATGGCTCAAGGCTGCAATGCCGTTGCCGATTCGTGATGTGTCGCGCGTGCGATCTGAGATGCCCGCACGGAAGAACCTGCCGGGCGTCCCGATCTGCGACGCCGTTGCACGCGGGCGACGGAAACGAACGGGCCACCGCGCCCCGAAAGAAGAGAGCGATCCAAAGTGGGACAGATCCTGGTCGTGAGCGACGAGAAGGACGAGCGAGAGCGGCTCTGCGTGGCGCTGCGCAGGCAAGGACACGAGGTCGAGGTCGCCCGGTGCTTCGACGACGGGCTGGCCATCGCGCGCGAGCGTTGGTTCGACTGGGTGGTGAGCGACGCCGACCTCCCCGAAGCCAGCGGCTTCGAGCTGGTTCGCGCCCTCAAGCAGCTGCCCCGTCCGCCCCGGGTGGTGGTCCTCAGCGGGCGCGACTCCGTCGAGGAAGCCGTCGAGGCCATGCGGCAGGGCAGCGACGACTATCTGTGCAAGGCGGCCGGAGCCGAGGCGATCGCGCGCGTACTCGAGCGGGACGACGCAGCGGGCTACGCGAATCCCCACTCCGACGGGGCGCTCCCGGCCGGGCGGTGCGAGCGGCGCGCCGGCGATCCGTTCTCGGGGATCATCGGCCGCTCGTTGCCGCTCCGGGAGACGCTCGAGCTGGTCCGGCGAGTGGCGCGCACCGACAGCACGGTGCTGATCCACGGCGAGACCGGGACCGGCAAGGAGCTCATCGGCGCGGCGATCCACGCGGCGAGTCCGAGGCACGGCCGGATCTTCTCGGCCGTCAACGCGGCCACCTTCCCGGAGACGCTGCTGGAGAGCGAGCTCTTCGGTCATCGGCGGGGATCGTTCACGGGCGCGTCGAGCAACAAGAAGGGTCTCTTCGAGCACGCACACCAGGGCACCGTCTTCCTCGACGAGGTGGCGGAGATGCCCCTCACCATGCAGGCGAAGCTGCTGCGATTCCTGCAGACCGGAGAGATCCGCCCGCTGGGCAGCGAGTCGACCCGGATCGTCGACGTGCGCCTGGTCGCGGCCAGCAACAAGGACCTCGAGGAGGAGGTCGCCGCCGGCCGGTTCCGCGAGGACCTCTACTACCGCCTGGCGGTGATCCCCATCGAGGTGCCGCCGCTGCGGGAGCGCCGGGAGGACATCCCCCTCCTGACCGAGCACTTCCTGCGGGAGTTCGAGCGCAAGCACCACCGCGCTCCGCTGTCCATCGACCCCGAGGCCATGGACGTGATGCTGGCCTACTCGTGGCCCGGCAACGTGCGCGAGCTCCAGAACTGGATCGAGCGCGCCGCGGCGCTCTGCTCCGGCCGGACCATCACCGTGTCCGACGTTCCGCGCCGGCTGCGAGAGCGGGCGCGGGCTCCCGAATCGAACCGGCTCGAGAGCCTCCAGGTCCTGGAGCGCTCCCACATCCTGAACACCCTCGAGTGCGTCGGATGGAACCGCAAGCGCGCGGCGGAGATCCTCGAGATCTCGACCACGACGCTCTGGCGGCGCCTCAAGCAGTTCGGCATCGACGTGCCCCCGGCCGCGAACGCGCGCCGGATCTGAGCGGAGGGGGGATTCCCGTGGCTGAGGAAGAGCAGGACCAGGGCACGAAGCCGGCGAAGCGCGGCGGCCTGATCGGAGTGATCGCCGCGGTGGCGCTCGCCGCCGCGGGCGGAGGCGGCTACTTCGCGTGGCAGAGCCAGCAGGCGGAGCCCGAGCCGGGAGACGCCGTGGCCACGCCCGCGGAGCGCAACGCCCAGGCCGCCGAGGAGCGGGCGGAGCGGCGCATCGCCCTGGAGCCGCTGGTGGTGAACCTCGGCGGAGGCGGAGCCTCCCGCTACCTGAAGGTCCAGCTGGAGCTGGAGGTGGTGGACGTCGCCTCGCGCGGCGCCGTCGAGGTCTCGGTTCCGGTGCTGCGCGACGCGCTCATCGTGCTGCTCGGCAGCCAGCGGTTGGCGGATCTGCAGGAGTTCGAGGGCAAGGTCCTCCTGAAGGAGGAGATCCTCGACCGCATGAACGGAGCCCTGGGCTCGCCGCTCGTGGACTCCGTCCTCTTCACGGAGTTCATCGTCCAATGAGCTTCGACCAGGGAGGGGTCCTCACCCGCGAGGAGCTGTCCGCGCTGCTCGACTCCCTCGCGGAGGCGCGGAGCGAGGGTGAGGGACGCGCGCGCTTCCTCGGGAACACGACGAGCGCGGACCCCGCGGACGATCCGGCCCTGCGCGCCGGCATGGAGCGCGGCGTCGAGGCGCTGTCCCGGGAGCTCTCGGCCACCTTCCAGTCCCGCATTCGCTGTCAGGTGCTCGGGGCCGAGGAGATCGCGCTGGGCGAGGTCGAAGAGCTCTGCCCCGAGGCCGAGCAGCTCGTGCTCGTGGGCTTCGACGGCGAATCGGCGCCCGGAGCGCTGGTGGTCGGCCGCTCCCTCTTCTTCGACTGGCTCGGCCGGATGCTGGGAGGCAGGCCTGCCGGCGCGGACGAGCCCACCCCTGCGAGGCCGTACACGGCGATCGAGCAGAGGATGCTCCTGCAGATGGCCGCGGGCTGGCTGCAGACCCTGGTCGCGCAGCTGCCCGGCGGCGAGCCGGGGCGTTTCAGGGTCCAGGGTGTCGAGCCCGTCCGGGTGTTGAGGGACTGGCCCACGAGCCGCGCCCTGTGGTGGAGCGTGGAGGTCGAGGGGCTGGGCGAGCTGGGCCGGGTGCGCCTCGCCTGGCCGCTCTCGGCCCGGGAGCGGTCCACCGCAGCGTCGAAGCCCGGCCCGCCCGCCGAGGCCGGGCCGCTCGGAGGGCTGCTGCTCGACGCGCCGGTGGCGCTGTGCGCCGAGGTCGGGTCCGTGGAGGTGCCGCTCGGTCGGCTCGCCCGGATGAAGGCGGGCGACGTGCTTCCGCTGGACGTCCGTGAGGACGGAATGTTGGTCGTTCGAATCGAGGGTCGTCACAAGTTCGACGCGATCCGGGGCGCCGTGGGAAGGAACGCGGCCATCCAGATCGTCGGCTGTCGACCCCCATCTGGAGGCGATGCAGGTGTCTGAAGAGAGTGTGGAGGCCGACGGGCCGGTGGAGTCGGGTTCGTCGTCCGGGCCGGAGGGGGCCGCGGAGACCCCGAGCGTCGCTTCGCCGAGCGCGACCGCCAGCGAGCCGCTGTGGCGCGGCATGGGCGTCGTGCTCGACGTGCCGGTGCGCCTCACCGTCGAGGTCGGCCGGGCGGAGATGCTCGTCCGCGAGGTGCTGCAGCTCACCGAGGGATCCGTGGTGGAGCTCGACCGCGGCGTCGGCGAGCCGGCGGACCTCTACGTCAACGGACGGCGGGTCGCACGCGGCGACCTGATCGTCGTCGACGAACGCGTCGCGATCCGGATCACCGAGATGGGATCGATCGACGGCGCCGCGAAGGCCGATTGAGGGAGCCCGGGTCGATGCCCGAACGCACACCGATGGCCAGGCAGCGCCGGGGGAGTCGCCGATGACCGAGATGCCCACCGCACTCGCCATCGTGATCGGCGCGATCCTCGCCTTGCGGGGCCTGATCGGGCTCGGCCGGCGCGGCCGCGCGCCGGGACGCAGGCTGCGGCTGGTCGAGACGTGTGCGCTGGGGCCCCGGGCCCGGCTCCACGTGGTGGAGGTCGACGGCGAGCGGCTGCTCGTCTCCGCCAGCGAGGGAGGTGTGACGCTGCTCCGCTCCCTGCCCGCCGGGGAGGCGGACGCTTCCGCGGAAGAGGGCGACGCCGGCGAACGGCCGCTCCCGCTCTCGCAGCGCGGACTCCCGCTTCGCCTGGGGTCGTTCCTGCGCGGCTGGGTGCCGAGGCTCGGTGTGGTCGCGGTCTTTGTCCTGCTCTCGTCGCTGCACGCGGACCCGGCGGCGGCCCAGGCGGCCCCCTCGGAGGCGGTGGCGGGCGCTCTGTCCAGCGTGCTCGACATCGACGGGGCGACCCGGCCCGACCGGATCGCCAACACCCTCGAGATCGTGGCGCTGATGACGCTGATCTCGATCGCGCCCTCGCTCCTGCTCATGGGCACCTGCTTCACGAGGGTCGTCATCGTGCTCTCGCTCCTGCGCCAGGCGATCGGCGTGCACCAGCTCCCGCCCAACCAGGTGCTGGTCGGCCTCGCGCTCTTCGTGACCATGAGCGTGATGGCGCCGGTCGGTCAGCAGATGCACGACCAGGCCTTCGAGCCCTACGTCGAGCGCCAGATCGACGCCGCGACCGCCCTCGAGCGCGGCATCGCCCCGGTCCGCGAGTTCCTCCTCGTGCACACCCGGGAGAAGGACGTGTCGCTCTTCCTGTCCTTCTCGAGCGCCGCGGAGGAGGGAGGTCCGGCCGACCCGTCGGCCCTGCCGATGTCCGTGCTGCTCCCCTCCTACATGTTGAGCGAGCTCCGGACCGCGTTCGAGATCGGCTTCATGGTCTTCCTCCCGTTCCTGGTCATCGACCTCGTCATCGCCTCCGTACTCATCTCCATGGGGATGATCGTCCTGCCACCGATCGTGGTGTCGCTCCCCTTCAAGCTCATGCTCTTCGTGCTCGTGGACGGATGGAACCTGGTCATCGGGTCGCTCGTGCGCGGCCTGATCTGACGGGAAGGGATTGCAGGCAGTGGACCTCCAGGACATCAGCGCGCTCTTCCGAACGGCCATCCAGACGGCTCTGCTGGTCTCGTTGCCCATCCTCTCCGGGGCGACCCTGCTGGGTCTCGGGATCTCGATCCTGCAGGCCGCCACCCAGGTCAACGAGCAGACGCTCACCTTCGTTCCCAAGATCCTGCTGGTGCTCGTGCTGTTCGCCGCGCTGTACCCGTGGATGATGCAGACGCTGGTCGACTTCTCCGTCGCGCTCTTCGACGAAGTCGCGCGGGTCGGTGGTGGTTGACGATGTCGGACCACCTCGAGCTCGTCGGCTACCTGCTGGGCAGCGTCCGCTTCCTGGCGCTCTTCCTGGTGGCCCCGTTCTTCGGCCACCCGGCGATCCCTCCGCGCCTGCGCATGGGCTTCGCCCTGGCCGTGGCCGGAGCCCTGGGGACCCTCGGCGTCGACCCCGTCCAGCCCGTCGGGCCGGCGGGGGCGGGCATGGCCACCGCGCTCCTCGGCGAGGTCCTGCTGGGCTTCACCCTGGGATTCGCGACCCGCCTGGTGTTCGCGGGCTTCTCGTTGATGGGTGAGGTCATCTCGGTCCAGGGCGGGCTGGGCGCCGCCAGCGTCCTCGACCCCGCGAGCGACGCGTCCACCCCGGCGATGGCCTCGCTGACGAACCTCTTCGCCATCCTCGTGATGTCGGCCCTGGGCGGCGACCACGCCATCCTGCGCGCGACCGCCGGCTCCATCGCGCAGATCCCCATCGGGAGCGTCTCCGTGGACGGCAACCTGCTGGGCGCCATCGCGGGCCTCGGCTTCGTCATCTTCGACGTGGCCGTGAGGCTCGCGATGCCGGTGACGGCGGCGATGCTGCTGGCGAACCTGGCGGTGGGCATCCTCGGCCGCACGATCCCGCAGCTCAACCTCATGACCGTGCAGCTGCCGGCGCTGCTCGCGCTCACCTTCCTGCTCCTGGTCCTGGGAAGCGACGCCTTCATCGGCGCCATCGGCCGGAGCATCGAGGAGTGGATCGGCGGAGTCGGTCGCCTCGTGGTCGGAGCGGTGTAGATGGCCGAAGAGCAGCAGGGAGAACGCACCGAGCCGGCGACGCCCAAGCGGCGTCGCGAGGCCCGCGAGAAGGGGGAGGTGGCCCAGAGCCGCGACCTCAGCACGGCCTTCGTGCTCGGCGCCGCCTTCCTGGTCGGCTGGTCGACCCTGGGCATGCGGGTCGCGGAGGGCGTGATGAGCGGCGCGAGGCTCGCCTGGGGCGGGGAGTGGGTCCGGCCGTCCACGGTCCAGGACTACCACGCGCTGCTGCTCTACCAGACCTCCACCAGCCTGCGCGACGCGGCGCCGGCCCTGGCGATCCTGCTGCTCGCCGCGGTGCTGGCTCCGTTCGTGCAGATCGGGCCGCTCCTCTCCGGCAAGGCCCTGGCCTTCCGGGGATCGAAGATCGACCCGATCAAGGGCTTCAAGCGCTTCGTCGAGCCCGAGCGGCTCTTCGAGCTGGCGAAGGCGCTGTTCAAGCTGGGCCTGCTGGGCGCGGCGGCGTTCGTGGTGTTCTCCGGGGCCATCGAGCGTCTGTTCCAGCTCTTCGACGCGGAGCCCGCCCAGTCCCTCCGCGTCCTCGACGACGTGGCGTTCCGGATGGCAGCGTCCGCGCTGGTGATCCTCATCGTGCTCGGGATCGCCGACTACGCGTGGGTCCGGCTGCGCTTCGAGCGCCGCCTTCGCATGTCTCGCCAGGACGTCCGGGAGGAGATGAAGCAGACCGAGGGGCGGCCGGAGGTGAAGGCGCAGATGCGGCGACTCCAGTCGGAGCTCTCGCGCTCGCGCATGATCGCAGAGGTGGCGAACGCCGACGTCGTCGTCCGGAACCCGACGCACTATGCCGTCGCCCTCCGCTACGAGCGGGGCGAGATGGCCGCGCCCATGCTGGTCGCGAAGGGACGCAACCAGGTGGCCCTGCGCATCCTCGAGGAGGCGCGGCGCCACGGAGTCCCGGTGGTCGAGAACCCGCCGATCGCACGCCTCATCTACCGCACCGCGAAGCTCGGGCGGGAGGTGCCCGAGTCGCTGTACGACGCGGTGGCCGAGATCCTCGCGTACGTCTATCGCATCGACCGGGGTGAAGGCGCGCGCCATCGCAGGGCGCGATGGGAGGGCGGGTCGTGAGGCGACCGACCCCGGACATGGCGCTGGCCGCGGCCTTCTTCGGGATCCTGGCGCTGATGGTCGTGCCGCTCCCCAGCGTCGTCCTCGACCTGATGCTGTCGTTCTCGCTCACCGCGGGCATCCTGATCCTGGTCGTCGCCCTGTACGTGGAGAAGCCGCTGGACTTCTCGGTCTTCCCGCCGCTGCTCCTGTTCGTGACCCTGATGCGTCTGGGGCTCAACGTCGCCAGCACCCGACTGATCCTGCTCCGCGGTGCGGAGGGGCCCGACGCGGCGGGCAACGTGATCCACAGCTTCGGCAACGCGACCGTCGGGGGGAACACCTTCGTCGGACTGGTGGTGTTCGTGATCTTCGTGGTGATCAACTTCGTGGTGATCGCGCGGGGCTCCGGGCGCATCGCGGAGGTGGGCGCCCGGTTCACGTTGGACGCGATGCCCGGCAAGCAGATGGCGATCGACGCGGACCTGAACCAGGGCGTGATCGACGACGGCGAGGCGCGGCGCCGGCGCCAGGAGATCCAGCGCGAGGCCGACTTCTACGGCGCCATGGACGGCGCGAGCAAGTTCGTGAAGGGCGACGCGATCGCCGGGCTGCTGATCCTGGTGGTGAACATCCTGGGTGGGCTCTTCGTGGGCGTGGTGCAGAGCGGCCTGCCCGTGGTCGAGGCGCTCGAGACCTACACGGTCCTCACCGTGGGCGACGGACTGGTCAGCCAGGTTCCGGCCCTGGTGGTCTCGACCGCCGCCGGCGTGGTCGTCAGCCGCACCGGCGGCGGGGCGCCGCTCTCCGAGGAGCTCGGCGAGCAGATGATCATGCAGCCCAGGGCGATGGGGGCCTCTGCGGCGATCCTGGGCGCGCTCGCCCTGGCGCCGGGTCTTCCCTTCGTACCGTTCGCCACCCTGGCCGGGGCCGCCGGATTCGCGGCCGCCCGCCTGCGCCGGCGCGAGTCGGAGCAGGCGGCCCGGGAGATCGACACGGCGCCCGCCGAGCCCGTCGAAGACGAGGAGACCCGGCTCAAGAACGCGATGGCCCTGGACGACCTCGAGCTCGAGATCGGCTACGGCCTGGTGTCGCTGGTGTCCCCCGAGCAGGGGGGGGAGCTGCTCGGCCGGATCCGGGCCATGCGCCAGCAGCTCGCGGTGGAGCTGGGCTTCGTCGTGCCGCTCATCCACATCCGCGACAACCTCGACCTGGCGCCCGGCGGCTACGCCGTGCTGGTGCGCGGCAACAGCGTGGTCCGCGCCGAGGTGTCGCCGGGGCACTGGCTGGCCCTGCGGCCCGACGGCGATGCGCCGGCGCTGCCGGGCATCGAGACCCGGGACCCCGCCTTCGGGCTGGCCGGCTACTGGATCCAGGAGCGCGACCGCGACCGGGCCGAGGCGGCGGGCTACGCGGTCGTGGACCCCGGGACCGCCATCGCGACCCACCTGGCGGAGACGATCCGCGCCCACGCGTCCACCCTGCTCGGGCGCCAGCAGGTCCGGGAGCTGGTGGACCAGCTCGCCGAGCGGTCGCCCCGGGCCGTCGAGGACGTGGTGCCGGGCATCGTCTCGCTGTCGACCCTGCACCGGACGCTGCGCGCGTTGCTCGCGGAGCGGGTCTCGATCCGCGACCTCGCGACGATCGTCGAGACCCTGGCCGAGTACGTGCCGAAGATCGAGGACCCGGACCTGTTGACCGACCTGGTCCGGGAGCGCCTGGCGCGGACCGTCACGCGGCCCTTCCTCCAGAAGGACGGCTCGATCCACGTGATCACGCTCGCGCCCGAGGTCGACGCGAGCCTGCGCGGCGAGGTGCGCCGCACCGAGGGCGGTGCGCTGCTGGCGGTCGAGCCCTCCCGGCTGGAGAGCCTGGTGCAGGGCGTGCGCCAGGCGGTCGAGCGCTACGGAGGCCGCTCCGGGGGGCGCGCGCCCGTGCTGCTCAGCTCCCAGGCCCTGCGCGCGCCGCTCCACCACATCCTCTCCCGGATCGAGCCGGGGCTCGCCGTGATCTCCCACAACGAGCTTCCGCCCGACATCCAGGTGGTCGGACGCGAGGTCGTGAGGATGGCCGATGCACATTAAGCGCTTCGAAGCCCCGGACTGGCCCTCCGCACTGAAGCGCGTCCGCGAGGAGTTCGGGCCCGACGCGCTCGTGCTCTCGTCGAAGGAGGTGCGGCGGCGCTCGAAGGTCCTGGGCTGGATGGCTCGGCCCCAGGTCGAGATCGTGGCCGCCGTCGACCGCAGCCACCGCCCCGGCCGGGCCACACGGTCCGCCGGCCGATCCGCCGAGGGCGTCCCCGATCGGGGGCTCCAGCTCGAGCGGAAGCAACACGCCCGGTGGTCGGGCGCAAGCGCCGCAGCCGAGGCCCCTTCGGAGAGCCCGGGCGTGGCGCCGGACCCGTCCTGGAACGGACTGCTGGTCTCCCGCTCGCTGATCGAGCCCATCGAGTCCGAGGTGCGCGCGTTGCGCCGCTCGGTCGATTCGGTGCGCGCCTCCCACGAAGACGCCGATCGCCTGCGCGAAGAGCTCCACGCCCTGCGGCGCACGCTCCGGAGCCTGGCGGAGTCCCGCGCGGAGGCAGCCGGCGACACGGGTCTGGCCGCGAGGCTGCATGCGGCCGGGCTGTCCCAGGCCCACTCGGAGTCCCTGGCGGGCGAGGCCGCCGAGTGCCAGCGCCGTCACGGCGGCAACGAAGTGGAGCACCTCCGCGACGTCCTCGTCCAGCGGCTCGATCCCGTGCTGGCTCCGCCGCGGCCGGACCGCGATCCGCCCCTGCACCTCGTCATCGGCGCGCCCGGTGTCGGCAAGACCACCACGGTCGCCAAGTCGGCCGGCCGACTCGGGCGCCGAGGTCCGGTCGCCCTGGTCAGCGCCGACTCGGCGCGCATCGGCGCGGATGCACCGCTCCGCGGCTACGCCCGCTCGCTCGGGGTTCCCTTCTCCCGGGTCACCAGCGCCGACGGCCTGGCGAAACGGATCGCCCATCGCGGGGCTCGCCAGGTGTGGGTGGACACTCCGGGTCTCGGACGTCGCGACCCCGACGCGATGGGCGAGCTGAGGAAGCTGCGCGCCGCCCTGGGAGACCACGCCCGCGTCGAGCTGGTGGTCTCGGCCACGACCAAGGAGAGCGACCTGCGGGCGGAGATCGAGCTCCACCGCCCGCTGGCCCCCGATGCCCTGGTGGTCACGCGCTGGGACGAGAGCGACGAGATCTCCAACGTCGTCAACCTGCTGCTCGATTCACACACGCCGCCCGTGTCCTGGCTCGGGACCGGGCAGGCGGTACCGAGCGACCTGGTCGTCCCCGATCCGGCGGACGTGGCGGGTCGTCTCCTGGGAGGATTGCCGTGAGGATGGACCTGAGACTGGACACCCGGCTGGCTTCCAGCCGGCCGCGGATCGAGAAGGCGGTGGCCGTCGTCTCGGGGAAGGGCGGCGTGGGCAAGACCAACCTGGTGGCCAACCTCGCCGTGGCGGCCGCCCGACTCGATGCGCGGGTGCTTGCCGTGGATGGAGACCTGTCCCTGGCCAACGTGGACGTCCTGCTGGGGCTGGTCCCGCGCCACACGCTGGCCGATGTGCTCGAGGGCCACTGCCGCCTGGACGAGGCCATCCTGAGAGGCCCGGACGGAGTGCACCTGCTGCCCGCCTCGGCGGCCCGTCCGGAGCTGGCCACGCTCCCGGGCTCGGTCCTGGACTCGCTCGCCAAGCCCATCGCCGAGGCCGCCCGCAGCTACGACCTGGTGCTGGTCGACGGCGGGGCCGGGATCGGCCCCACCGTGGTGGGCCTGGCCGATCTCTGCGACCGGATCCTGGTCGTGACCACGCCCGAGCCGACCAGCCTCGCCGACGCGTACGCGACCGTGAAGGTCCTCGCCCAGCAGACCTCGCGGCGCGAGGTCGAGGTGCTGGTGAACGCTTCCCGGACCACGAGGGAAGCCCATGAGTGCTTCGACCACCTGCGGCGGCTCGCCGACCGGTTCCTCGGTCTGGAGCTGCGTCACTTCGGGAGCCTGCCCCACGACACGAGGCTGTCCGAGGCGGTCTCGCGCCAGCGTGCGGTCGTGGACCTGTACCCCAACGCACCTTCGTCGAAGCGGCTGGTGTCCCTGGCCCAACGACTGCTGGACCGGCAGAGCGGGGGGCGCGGCGCGTCGGCGGAAGGCTGGCGAAGACTGGAGCTGTCGCCGTGAGCGGCGAGATCACGCGCATCCCGCCCGGCAGTCCGCCGGTCGCACCGCCCTCGGGTCCGGCTCCCACGTCGCCGGCGTCGAAGCGCCGGGAGCGGGAGCGCGCGCGCCGCAAGCGTCGCGAGGAGTCCGAGCCCACCCCGGAAGACACCGCCGACGAGGCGCCGGAGTCCACTCCGGACGGGGAGCACGGCCGGGGCGGGATCGACATCCGGGTCCGCGGCGCCTTGCAGTCTGAAACGCGCGGACCGTTCTGCACGGCAGATCCTGCCGCCCCCGGCGCGCGGGGGGAGTCCCGCCCCCCCCTGTGCGCCCTCACGCTGGAACCGGGTGGATCGGAGCCGCTCGTGGATTGGCACGGCGCTTGCTCTTCCGAGGATCCGATCCCGTCGAATCCGACCGCGCGCGGCGCGGTCCGGGAGGTCTGAATGGGAACCGACATGTACGTTGCGCTGTCCGGCGCCCTCGGCCGCATTCGCGAGCTCGAGGTGCTGTCGAACAACCTCGCCAACGCGCAGACCGTCGGCTTCAAGCGCGATCGCACGTCGTTCGTCGCCACCCTGGAGTCCGCGCTGCGGACGGCGGGAGGCGAGTCCGCGCCCGGTGCGGGCGGTCACGTGTTCACCGCACTCGACAGCGAGCGCTTCGACCCCCGGGCCGGCGCGATCGAGGCCACCGGCAACCGGCTGGACGTGGCCATCGACGGTCCGGGCTACTTCTCGGTGCAGACGCCCGAAGGGATCCGGTACACGCGGGCCGGAGCGTTCTCGATCGACGGGAACAGGCAGCTGGTGACGTCCAGCGGCTTCCCCGTCCTCGGGGAGGGCGGCCCGATCCGGGTCGGCCGGGCCGATGCGGAGATCCGCGCCAACGGAGAGGTGGTGCTGCCCTCCATCGATCTCGAGTCGCCGCCCAGTGTGGTCGGGCGGCTGAGGATCGTGGAGTTCGACGATCCCGAGGTGCTCGTCAAGCAGGGCGCCAGCCTGCTGCGCGCCGAGGACGGCGTCGAGCCGAGGGCGGCGGACGAGACGCGCCTCGCCGAACGCTCCCTGGAGCGCTCCAACGTGGATCCGGTCCGCGAGCTCGCGGAGCTGGTGATCGTGCAGCGCTCCTTCGACATGGCCATGCAGATGCTGCAGGCGGACGACGAAGCCAGTCGTCGCCTGATCCAGGAGGTTTCATCGTGAGAGCGCTCTACACCGCGGCGACCGGCATGAACGCACAACAGATCCGGACGGACGCCATCGCGAACAACATCGCGAACAGCAGCACCGTCGGCTTCAAGAAGTCCCGGGCCGAGTTCCAGGACCTCTTCTACGAGACCCTGCGGGCCCCCGGCGCGGAGTCGTCGACGGGCACGGTGGTCCCGGCGGGCATCCAGGTCGGTCACGGGGTCCAGCTCTCGGCGGTGAGCCGGGTGCACGCGACCGGTGACAAGTCGGCCTCGGGCCGGGACCTCGACTTCGCGATCGAGGGAGACGGCTTCTTCCAGGTGGAGAAGGGCACCGGCGAGACGGTCTACACGCGGGCGGGAAACTTCCAGCTCGACCGCGACGGCAATCTGGTCACCGCCGACGGCTTCCAGCTGATCCCGAACATCCAGATTCCCGTGGACGCCGTCCAGGTGACGGTTCTCAGCGACGGAACGGTCTCGGTGCTCGAGTCGGGGTCCACCAGCCCGAACGACGTGGGGCAGATCGAGCTCGCCCGGTTCGCGAACCCGGCGGGGCTGCGCGCCATCGGCGGCAATCTCTTCGTTCCCTCCGAGTCCTCGGGCGATGCGGAGACCGGCGCGCCCGACGAGGACGGCTTCGGCGCCGTGTCCCAGGGCTTCCTGGAGGGCTCGAACGTCAACGTCTCCGAGGAGCTGGTCAAGCTCATCCTCGCCCAGCGCGGCTTCGAGATGAACTCGCGCGTGCTCCAGGCCGGCGACGAGATGATGCAGAGGCTCGGGGCCCTGTCGCGATGACGTCCTACCCCGACCGATCGCCTTCGCGAGCGCGAGGCCGTCGCGCCCGGGTGCGCAGCGTCGCGGCGGCGGCCTGCGCCCTCGCGCTCGCGGCGACGGCATGGCCGGCGCTCGCCGCCGGCAGCCTGGGCGAGCGGATCCGCTCCGAGGTTCGCGCCCTGGGCGTGGAGGCAGGGGTCTCGCCCGATTCCCTCGAGATTCCCCGGCTCACCGGCTTCGACGTCGAGTCCCTGGACCCGGCGCGGGCGGAGATCCGCGTGAGCGCCAATCCGCGCAACGCCTGGCGCGGCAGCGTCCCGGTCACCGTCGCGGTCTGGGCCGACGGCCGGGAGCGCCGGCGCGGGGTGGTGACCGTCCGGGTCGCGGACCGACGTGTGGCGTGGGTGGCTTCGCGCGACCTCGAGCGCGGGGCCGCGCTGGACGCCAGGGACCTGCGCGCGGAGGAGGTGGACGCCAGGGACCTGCCTGGGGACGCCATCGCCGACCCCGCCGACGCCCTCGGCCTGGTCACCCGCCGCGACGTGGTGGAGGGCAGCGTGATGCGCGCGCGCTGGCTCGCACGCGAGCCGCGGGTCGAGCGCGGGGCGCTCGTGATGATCCGCCTGCAGCGCGGTCCGCTGCGCATCGAGGGGCGGGGCAGGGTGCGTGAAGCCGGCGACGTCGGCGACTGGGTGCGCGTCCAGAACATCGATTCGCGGCGCGAGCTCGTCGGCCGGATCGCACCGGATGGAGCCATCGATGTCGACTTCTGACCGCCGGAGACACGCCTTGCTCCGCGTGACCCCGCTCGTCGCGGGAGCGGCGCTCCTGTTCTCCACCGGCTGCATCGAGACCGGCATCCAGGAGGCGCTCAAGCCGTTCGACTACGAGGCGATGGACGTGCCCCAGGGGCGGCCGCCCGAGCCGGGCTCGATCTGGCTCGGGGACGCGCCGTCGGGCTCCTTCCTGTTCTTCGACCAGAAGGCCCGCGGCGCGGGAGACCTGGTGACGGTGCGCGTGCTCGAGCGCATGAGCGCCGCCGGACAGGCCACCACCGATCTGTCCAAGGGGTCGTCGCTGGGAGCGTCGGTCAACTCGGACGTGGGGTTCCAGGAGTTCGTGACCGGTCCGATCAAGTGGCTGTTCCGGGTGCTGGGCATCTCGAACCCCGGCAACGACGTCACGCCGGGCGTCGCCACCAACGTCGTGCAGAGCCAGCTCGGCGACGACTTCGCCGGTGACGGCTCGACCCAGCGCTCGGGCAGCTTCACCGCCACCGTCACCTGTCGCGTCGTCTCGGTCCTCCCCGGTCGCATCTTCCACGTGCGCGGTCGCCGGGCGATCGCGGTCAACAAGGAGATGCAGTACCTGAGCGTCGAGGGTCTCGTCCGACAGCAGGACATCGGCATCGACAACACCGTGGGCTCGGACGTCCTGGCCGAGGCTCGCATCACCCTGGACGGGCTGGGCGTCATCGACGACAAGCAGCGGCCGGGCTGGATGACGAGGGTCCTGAGTTGGCTCTACCCGTTCTGAGGAGGAGCGCGGCCCTGGCCGCGGGACTCGCGGTGGTCCTGTGCAGCGCGGTCCCGGTGGCGGCGCCGACGCCGGCAGCGGCCGCCACGCGCCTGAAGGACCTGGTGTCGGTTCGCGGGGTCCGGGCCAACCAGGTGATCGGCTACGGCCTGGTCGTGGGTCTCAACGGGTCCGGCGACAAGGACCAGACCGAGTTCACCGTCCAGTCCCTCGCCAGCCTGCTCGCCCGGATCGGCATCGGCGTCGACGCCGAGGAGATCCGGGTGAAGAACGTGGCGGCGGTGATGGTGACCGGCATGCTGCCCCCGTTCGCGCGGGTGGGAGGGCGCATCGATGCGGTGGTCTCCTCCATCGGCGACGCCACGAGCCTCGAGGGCGGAACGCTCCTGGTGACGCCGCTGTTCGGAACCGACGGCCAGGTCTACGCGCTGGCCCAGGGGCCGATCTCGGTCGGGGGCTTCAGCGCCGGGGGCGGAGGCGGGTCGAGCAGCGTCCAGAAGAACCATCCCACGGTGGGCCGCATCGCCTCCGGGGCCACGGTGGAGCGCGAGGTGCCCCACGGTCTCGAAGATCAGACGCAGTTCGACCTGACCCTGGCGCGAGCCGACTTCACCACCGCGCTCCGGGCGGCCCGCACGATCAACCGCAACTTCGACGCCGAGATCGCTCGCCCGCTCGACTCGGGCACGGTCCGCCTGGAGCTCCCCGACCCGTTCCGGGGGCGCCCCGTCGAGTTCCTCGCCCGGGTCGAGTCCCTCGAGGTGGAGCCGGATCGCCCCGCGCGGGTCGTGCTCAACGAACGCACGGGGACCGTCGTCATGGGCTCCGAGGTGCGCGTCGGCAAGGTGGCCGTGGCCCACGGCAACCTCGCGGTCTCGATCGCCGTCACCAACGAGGTGTCCCAGCCCGAGGCGTTCGCCCGCCGCGGCCGGACCCAGGAGGTCCAGAACTCCGACGTCGAAGCCGTCGAGGAGGAGTCCTCGCTCGCGGTGATCGAGGGACCGGTGACCATCGAGGAGCTCGTGCGCGGG
This sequence comes from Myxococcota bacterium, assembly GCA_050618075.1. GTDB lineage: Bacteria > Myxococcota_A > UBA9160 > UBA9160 > UBA4427 > JBNLVL01. Next base: position 107,639 of record JBNLVL010000004.1, on the reverse strand, counting down.
CTCAACGCCATCGGCGTGTCCTCGCGGGACCTGATCGTGATCCTCCAGGCGATCCAGGCCGCGGGCGCGCTCTCGGCCGAGCTGGAGCTCATGTGATGGATGCCGTCGAGAACGCGCGCATCCTCTCCAGCGGTCCCGGTCGCACGCCGCCGGAGACCACGCCCGCCGAGGCCGCCCGTCAGTTCGAGGCGTACCTGCTGCACCAGATGCTGAAGACCGCCACGCGCCCGATCGCGGGCCGCCACCTGCTCGACGGTGGATCGTCCGGGCGCATGTTCCGCGACCTCTTCCTGGAGGAGGTCTCTCGGCTGGCGGTCGAGGGCCGGGGATTGGGAGTCGTCCGGTCCCTCGATTCACCGGAGGCGTCGGGCGGCGACGGCGATCGGGCGGCCGACGCGGCCGCGAAGGAGTCGCGATGAGTCCCTCCCAGCGACGATTGGAGGACCTGGTCGGCCTCCTGGAGTCGGAGTTCCGCATCTACGAAGAGCTGCGGACCCTGCTGCAGGAGGAACGCGAGCACATGGCGGCGCTCGACGCCCGTCGGCTCGCCCAGGTGGTCGAGGCCAAGGAGATGGCCGCAGCCGAGGCTCGCTTCATGGAAGAGAGCCGGCTCCAGGTGGCCCGGGCCCTGGCCGAGGAGATCGGGCTCGCGAGCGAGCGGCCCACGCTCTCGGAGCTGTCGGCCGCGCTCGGACCGGACGCGGTCCGCCTGCGCGAGGTGCACGTCCGCCTCGCGGCCGTCCTGGGCGCCGTGCGCGAGCTGATGGACGCCAACGCCTCGTTCGCCGGGGACTCGCTGGGGCAGGTCCGGGATGCGCTTCGGACGTTCGGCCGGATGGCGCCGGTCCAGGCGACCTACGAGCCCGGCCATCGACCCACCGCAGTGGCTGCACCGGGGCGCCTGCTCCGGCGGAGCGTCTGAGGAGTCGCGGGATGAGTGGTCTGTTCGGAGTCCTGAACGTCGCGAGCCGCGCGCTGATGGTCAACCAGAACCAGGTGCGGACCGTCGGCCACAACATCGCGAACGCCAGCACGCCCGGCTACTCGCGCCAGAGCGTGGTGCTGGCCTCGTCCCCGGCCATCGTGAACCCCACGGGCAACCTCGGCACCGGCGTCGAACAGATCTCCATCGAGCGCATGCACGACCGCTTCGTGGAGCAGCAGCTCGTGCGCGAGCAGAGCGCCCTGGGATCGAGCGACACCCAGGCCACGGTGCTCGCGCGGATCGAGGAGGTGCTGAACGAACAGGACGGACCCGGGCTCTCGACCGCTCTCGGCCGCTTCTACGACGCCTTCGACGACCTGGCGAGCGCGGCCACGCCCGGCGCCCCGGTGGAGCGCGAGGCCGTACGGTCGGCCGCGCAGCAGCTCGTCGACGAGCTGCACCGGGCGGATGCGGAGCTGAGGACGCTCCAGCTGGGGGCCGACGCGGACATCGCGGCCACCGTCGCCCAGGTGAACGACCTGACCGCGCGGATCGCGGAGCTCAACCACCAGATCGTGCAGCAGGAGACCGGCGCGCCGGCCAACGACCTGCGCGATCAGCGGGATGCGCTGGTGCGGGAGCTGGCGGGTCTCGCCGAGATCACGAGCTTCGAGCAGGAGAACGGCTCGGCGGTGGTGCTGCTGGGCGGAGGGCTCACCCTGGTCGACGGGTCCTCGGCGCGCGAGCTCGGCACCGCACCGGATCCCGCGAACCCCTTCGATCCCGGCTTCAGCCGCGTGGTCTACGATCCCGACGGCACCGCCCTGGACGTCACCGCCGAGATGGGCTCGGGTCGGCTGGGCGGCCTGCTGGCCGCCCGCGATTCCCTGCTGCCCGCGGCGATCCGCGCCCTCGACACGCTCGCCTACAACCTCGCCGAGCAGACCAACTCCGTGCACTCGGCCGGAGTCGGGCTCGACGGCAGCGTGGGCGACTTCTTCGTGAGCCAGCCGGCCGTCGAGGACGCAGCCCGGCTGCTGGCCATCGACCCGGCGATCCTCGCCAGCGGCGACGCGATCGCCGCCGGCCTGGGCGGGGGGGCGGGAGACAACCGCAACGCCCTCGATCTCGCGGCCCTGCGCGACACGGCGACCGCGGTCTTCCTGCCCGGCGATCCTCCGGGTCCGGCCAGCGGACCCACGCGCACCATCCTGGACCACGCCGCCAGCATCGTGGCCGACGTCGGCCAGCAGGCGCGGGTGGCCTTCGACGGCCGCGCCCAGCGGGAGCGCACCGTCGAGCTCCTGGAGAACCGGCGGGACGTGCTGTCGGGGGTCTCGATCGACGAGGAGGTGGCGAAGCTCGTCGAGCTGCAGTCGGTCTTCCAGGCGAACGCCCGGGTCGTCGCGACGATCCAGGAGATGCTCGACAGCGTGATCTCGATCCTCTAGCGGAGACCAGGGAAGGGCTCCGGAAAGGGTTTCCATGCGTGTCACGGACTCGATGCTGCTGCGGACCAGCCTCGCGGACCTGAACCTCCGCCGCGAGGAGCTCGCGCGGGTGCAGGAGCAGGCCTCGAGCGGTCTGCGGATCAACCGGCCGTCGGACGACCCGGTGGGCGTGCGCACCGCGACCGTGCTGCGCAACGACGTCGCGGCCGCCGAGCAGATGCTGCGCAACCAGGACCGGGCCGAGGTGCGACTCGGCGCCACCGAGACCGCCCTCGATCGCGCTCTCGAGGTGGTGGCCCGGGCCCGGGAGCTCGCCGTCGCCGGAGCCAACGGCGCCCTGGACGCCGAGGCCCGTCTGGCGCTGGCCGCGGAGGTGGCCCAGCTCCACGACGAGCTCGTGGCCGCCTCCAACTCGCGCTCGTCGGGGGGCTACCTGTTCTCCGGATTCACCAGCGACGTCGCGCCGTTCGTTCCCTCCGGTCCCTTCGGGTCGCCGCCCGCGCCGAGCGTGGCGTTCGCGGGCGACGCCAGCGAAGTCATGACCGAGGTCGAGCCGGGGGTCCGCCTGCCGGTCGGGCTCGACGGCAGGCGGGTGTTCCTGGGAGACGGAGACGGGAATGGACTGCCCGACGCCGGCCGGGAGGACGTGTTCGCCGTGCTCGAGGGACTCTGGGAGGATCTGCAGGCCAACGATCAGGCCGCCGTGGCCGCGCGTCTCGACGAGCTCGACCGCGCCCAGCTCCAGCTCTCCCTCGAACGCACCAGCGTCGGCGCGTCGACCTCGCGCCTGGAGGCGGCCCGCGCCGCCATCAGCGACCGCCAGCTCGAGAGCACCGAACAGCTCTCCAACATCGAGGACGCGGACACGATCGCGGTCCTCTCCGAGCTGGTGGAGCAGGAGACCGCGCTCCAGGCGGCCCTGCAGGCGATGTCGCGCGTGCTTCCGCCGTCCCTCATGGACTTCCTGGCCTGAGCGATGCTGGTCCTGTCCCGCAAGAGCGGAGAGAGCGTGTGCATCGGAAACGAGATCCGCGTGAGCGTGGTCTCGGTGTCCGGCGGACAGGTCCGCCTCGCCATCGAAGCGCCGGCAGAGGTTCCGATCCACCGGGACGAAGTGCTCGAACGGATCGCCCAGGAGAACCGGCTGGCCGCCCAGGCGCCGGGTGACGTCGACGGCGCCCTGCGCGCCATGGAGGAAGGGACTTGACCGCCGAACCGATCCGCATCGATCACGCCGCGCTGGGCGAGATCCTCGCGACCGAGGACGAGATCCTCGGCTTTCCCGGTCTCCCGGGATTCCCCGAGGCGCGCCGCTTCGTCGTCCGGCAGCACGACCGCGATTCGGTCTTCGGGTGGCTGGTGTGTCTCGAGCTCCCGGACCTGGCCTTTCCCGTCACCGACCCCTGGAGCTTCGTACCGGACTACGCTCCGCCCTTCGGGCCCCACCACTGGCGGGCCGTCGACCACCGGGAGGGCGACCCCGTGCAGGTGCTCGCGATCGCGCGGCTGGTGGACGGCGCCGTCGATCTCAACCTGGCCGCGCCCGTGCTGATCGACCTGCGGTCGCGCCGGGGCCTGCAGGCGATCCTCGAGACCGACCGCTACGCATGCCGGACCCGGGTGCTCGAGGCCGGCGCCGAGGTCGTCAGATCGAATCGAAGCCCCAGAGAAACAGAGGCCACGGAAGCGCCTGCTCGAGATCGCTCCGCTCCTCCCGAGTGAGACACGCCGGAGGGGCAGGTCCGGGTCCCGAGCCGAAGAGCAGATCGAGCGCCTCCGGATGGGACATCGACCACTCGCCGCCGAGCCGGTGCGGGCCGGGGCGGGCCCGGCGGTGGCCGAGGACGAGACGCTCGCCCTCGGCCCGCAGCGTTCGCGCAGCCAGCGCCGTGCGTCCCACGGACAGCCGGCGCCACAGCGCCTCGGGGTCGGTGATTCGCAGCAGGGCGAACGGGCGCGGGTGGACCGCGGCCCCGGCGGAGCGCAGCGCCCGCAGGATCCCCGCGTCCAGGGGACCCGAGAGCAGACCCAGGGCGTCGCGCGAACGCGACAGCCATTCGAGGCAGCCCAGGACCCCGGCGGACTCGCCGGCCCACTCGTGCACCACGTCGGGGAAGTCGTCGCCGCGACCCAGGGTCGCCGTGGCCACCGGGCGTCCATCGCGGCGGGCGACGACCGTGGTGCAGCCGGGGGCGGTCAGCCGGCTCGCCAGGACGCCGGCCTCGCGCTCGGCGCCGATCGCACGCGCGGAGTGCAGCGCCTCGACCTCCGGGACCTCCCGGGGCTCGAGCGGCCCCACCTCGAGTCGAGCGCCCAGCACGCGCCGGGCCTCGAGGCACACCGTCCGGTCCATCACGTAGAGCGCATCGCGACCGCCCGGATGGAAACCGAGTCGCGCGTAGAAGTCCTCGAGGTCGCTCCACAGGGCGACGAGCATCGCACCGCGGCGCGAGAGCGAGGCGACGCATTGCTCGACGCAGCGCGAGGCGAGCCCCCGGCCCCGCGCCTCGGGGTCGGTGTAGACGAGCCCGATCAGGCCCACGGGCACGTGGATGCCCCGGGCGTGGGCGTTCACGAGGCGGCCGAAGGCATGGGCGAGCAACCGCCCCTCGGATGTCGCCACCACGTGGTCCGCGGCCGACTCGGGGGAGAGCTCGACCGGCAGCTCCGCCTCCAGGCGGCCCGGTCGACCCGGTCGGAGTCCGGCGTCGAGCCACGCGAGCAGCGCCGCGCGCTCCTCGCCGGCGATCGATCGGACGACGACGCGGCGGGCTTCGGGGCCGCGCTCGGGTCCACCGGAGGAGGCGAGCGGGCGGTGTGTTTCGGGGGGCGGGCTGGCGGGGCGCGCGAGGCTCATGGGACGGGCTGGAGCAAGATCGGTGCCTTCCCGATCGGGCGCGAGAGCGCCGAGGTCGGAGCTACGCATCGGCCGGCATTGCAGTCTGCAATCTCGTCGCAGTCTGAAACGCGACGGCGTCACCACGCAGCGCTTCGAGCGCCCTCGCGAGCCGGCATGTGATGTGCAGACACCTCCGAACAGGGGCGCGATCCGAAGGGCGCGTTCGAGTTGCGCGCCTGCGCCGCCCCGGGCCGCTCGTGACTGGCACCGCCCTTGCACTCCTCCGACCCGTGGTCCGGCGGTTGCCGGGACACGCGGCCGACGATCGCGCGCTCGCGAGTGATTCCGCCACGGGGAATCCGACCGGTGCGCGAGAGGGTGGCCAGCCCGCCAAGGATCGGCGGGTTCGGGGAAACTCACGGAGGAAGGAAACAGAATGGGTCTTCGAGTCAATACCAACGTCTCGTCGTTGAACGCTCAGCGCAATCTGATGAACACGACGAACTCGCTGCAGCGGTCGCTGGAGCGCCTCTCGTCGGGTCTGCGGATCACGCGGGCGGCGGACGACGCGGCCGGTCTGGCGATCTCCGAGCAGTTCCGGGCCGACATCCGGAGCCTCGGGCAGGCGCAGCGGAACGCCAACGACGGCATCTCGCTGCTCCAGGTCGCGGAAGGCGCCCTCGACGAGTCGAGCTCCACGCTCATCCGACTTCGCGAGCTGGCCGTCCAGTCGGCCAACGGCACCCTGGGCACCGACGAGCGCGCATCGCTGAACGCCGAGTTCCAGGCGCTGGTCTCCGAGATCGACCGCATCGCCAACGTGACCGAGTTCAACGGCACCGCCGTGCTCAACAACTCCGGTCTCCAGGTGACGTTCCAGGTCGGCATCAACAACACCGCCAACGACCGCATCACGGTGACCGGCGTCGACGCCACGGCGTCGGGCCTCTCCATCGACGCTCTGGCGGTGGACACCGTGACCAACGCGCAGGCCGCGCTGTCGGCTCTCGACACCGCGATCGGCGATCTGGCCGGGCTCCGCGCCCAGTTCGGTACGGCGCAGAACCGGCTGGAGTCGACGATCCGCTCCCTGGCGGTCTCGGTCGAGAACACCTCGGCTGCCGAGTCGCGGATCCGCGACGTCGACGTGGCGTCGGAGACGGCGGCGCTCACGCGCAACCAGGTGCTCCAGCAGGCGGGTGTGTCGGTGCTCGCCCAGGCGAACGTGTCGACCCAGGTCGCACTCTCGCTGCTCAACTAACCCACCTCTCCACGCGGCCGGTGAGCTCACCGGCCGCGTGGAGGGCCTCGGCGGGCGCCGGTCGCATGCCGGCGCCGGTCGAGGACGGGGCGGAGGTTCGGGGACTTGGACGGGATCGGAAGCAGCTCCACGCGGCTCAGCTTCGGCGGCCTCGCCAGCGGGATCGACACCGCGGGCATCGTGGAGGCGCTGATGGAGGCCGAGCGCCAGCCGCTCCTGCAGATCCAGTCCCAGCGCGCCGAGGTGGAGCAGCGCCAGTCGCTGTTCCAGGAGCTCAACCGGCTCTTCCTCGGCCTGCGCGACGCCGCCGAGTCGATCGACAACCGCAGCGACACGCTCGCCGCGAGCTCCGCCACGGAGGAGTTTCTCGCCTACCAGGCCGACTCCTCCGACGACTCGGTCGCGACCGCGACCGCGAGCGGGAGCGCTTCCCCCGGCAGCTACGAGGTCGAAGTGACCGCGCTGGCGCGAGCGGGACGCCGCGTGAGCCAGGCCTACGCCAGCGCCGACACCGCGGTCTCGGCGGGCGCCGGCACCCTGACCGTGGCCTTCGGCGGTGATGCCGACATCGAGGTGGCGGTCGACGGCACGACCACGCTGCAACAGGTCGCCGATGCCATCAACGACGACGAATCCAACGACGGATCCGTTCGGGCCGACGTGCTCTTCGACGGCAGCGAGTACCGGCTCGTCGTCTCCGGACGCCGCACCGGCGCCGCCCACGACGTGGTCGTCAGCTCGGACTTCGGCGCGTTCGTCGACGAGACGCTGACCCAGAACGCGACCGACGCCGAGCTGGTGGTCCTCGGGGTGCCGATCACGCGCGAGAGCAACGAGATCGGCGACGCCCTGCCCGGTGTCACGCTCACGCTCACCGGGACCACCGAGCCGGGCGAGAGCGTGAGCATCTCGGTGAGCCGGGACGACGAGGAGATCACCGAAGGCGTCCAGGGTCTCGTCGACGCCTACAACGCCCTGCGCGACTTCACGCTGGCCCAGAGCGCGGTGAATCCCGACACCAATCGCGCGGGTCCGCTCTCGGGCAACGTGACCGTCCGGTCCCTCGAACGGCGTGCACAGCAGGTGCTCGGGAACCTGTACTCGTTCGCGGGCAACCCGTTCTCCTCGCTGAGCTCGATCGGTCTGCGCTTCGACGACGCGGGACGCCTGGCCCTCGACAGCGAGAAGCTCGAAGAGGCCCTCGACACCGACCCGATCGCGGTGCGGGAGCTGCTGTCCGGGGACGGAACCACCGACGGCGTCGCGACGGCCCTGGCCCGGGACCTCGAGCCCGTGGTGCGGCCCTCCGACGGCCTGCTGGCCCTCCAGGAAGACGGGCTGGAGCGGCAGATCCGCGACCTCGACACCCGGATCGAGCGATTCGAGCTGCGCCTGGAGCAGCGGGAAGAGAGCCTGGTGCTGCGCTTCGCGCAGCTCGAGAGCGTGATCAGCAACCTGCAGGCGCAGTCCGGCTTCCTCACGAGCCTCGGAGGCACGTCCGGTTGAGCAACCCCTATCGCGAGATGGAGATCCGCACGGCCACGCCACTCCGGCTGATCGTGAGGCTCTACGAGAGAGCGCTGCGTCACCTTCGCGAGGCCGGCGAGCACCACGCGGCGGCGCGGGTGAAGCCCCGCGGCGAGGCGCTGGCCCGGGCGCTCGCCATCATCTCCGAGCTGCGCAACGCCCTCGACTTCGAGCAGGGCGGTGAGGTGGCGCGCAACCTCGACGCCCTCTACGCCTACTCGATCGACCGCCTGATCGACACCAACCTCGAGGCGGACGGCAAGGGCATCGGCGAGGTCATCGCGATCCTCGAGCCGCTCCACGAGAGCTGGGCCGAGATCGAGCGCCGTCCGCCCGAGGGCGTCGGGGAGACCTCGCCGTGAAAGCGGCACTCTCTGCGGGCCGGGCGCTGCTGTCGGCGAGCGAGGCGCTCGAGGCCGCGCTGGCGCGTGGGCGCGCGGAGGACCTCGGCCCGGCGTTCGCCGCCCGCGAGGCCGCCTTCGCGGCATTCGCGAAGGCCTGCGGTCGCCTCGAGGGCGACCCCCCGGCGGCGGTGCGGGAGCTCGCCGAGCGGGTGCTCGCGATCGACGCCCGGGTCATCGCCCACGCCCGGGGAGCCCTGGGAGAGCTGCGCGGCGAGCTTCACGGGCTCGGCGCGAGACGGCGGGCCCGCGAAGCCTCGCGCGCCGCGGCGTCGGCGCCCCGCTTCCTCAGTCGTCGGGTCTAGCCGGGCGGCGCATCGTGCCGGCCGGCGTTTCGGTCTGAAACGTCGGGCTTGCGATTCGCACCGTGAAGACCGCGCTCCCGGCGACCCGCCCACCAGGGCGGGTCTCGGCCGGCCTCTGGTTGGCATCGATCTTGCTCAATCCAGCGTCCACCCCTCCCGCTGATCCGGTCTGCGGCCGTCGCGCCGCATTTCGGAGAGGAGTGCTTCGTGAGCACCAGGCCTCGTCAGATCCTCCTCACCGGAGGCACGGGCTCCTTCGGTCATGCCTTCGTGCGAAGGATGCTCCGCGAGGAGGAGCCGTGCGTCGTCCGCATCTACAGCCGCGACGAGCTCAAGCAGTACGAGATGGCCCAGCGCTTCGAGAACGACCCCCGCCTGCGCTTCCTGATCGGGGACGTCCGCGACCGCGAGAGACTGGCGCGGGCCATGCACGGCGCCGATCTGGTCGTGCACGCGGCGGCCATGAAGCAGGTGCCGCTCTGCGAGTACAACCCCGCCGAGGCGGTGAAGACCAACGTCATGGGCGCCCAGAACGTGGTGGACTGTGCCATCGACATGGGAGTGCCCCGCACCGTGGCGCTCTCCACCGACAAGGCCGTGAACCCCTGCAATCTCTACGGGGCCACCAAGCTCTGCGCCGAGAAGATCTTCGTCCAGGGAAACGTCTACGCGGGCCCCCAGGAGATCCGCTTCGCCTGCGTTCGCTACGGCAACGTGGTGGGCAGTCGCGGCAGCGTGATCCCGTTGTTCCGCAAGCAGGCCGAGACCGGTGTGCTCACGGTGACCGACACGCGCATGACCCGCTTCTGGATCTCGCTCGAGCAGGCGGTCGAGCTCGTGCTGTTCGCCGAAGAGCGGATGACCGGAGGCGAGATCTTCGTGCCGAAGATCCCGAGCATGCGGATCGTCGACCTGGCGCGCGCCATCGCTCCCGACGCCATGTGCAAGGAGATCGGCATCCGGCCCGGAGAGAAGCTCCACGAGATGCTGCTGACGCCCGAGGAGACGGCCTCGACCCGCGAGTACCCCACCCACTACGTGGTCGGCGGGCGCGAGCCCCAGCCGGGGGGGCGCGCGGTGCCCGAGCGGTTCGGATACTCGAGCGACACCAACACCCAGTGGCTCGAGGTCGACCAGCTCGCCGACCTCGTCGGCGGCCTGGAGACCGGGCTTGCCTGAGACCGCGGGTCCGGACGCAGGCTCCACCGCGGCCGACGGCGCACCGGACCGGTGCGCGACGGCGCCGCGCAGCGACGTGCTGCCGTACGCCCGACACGAGATCGACGAACGCGACCGCGCGGCCATCCTGCGCGTTCTCGATTCGGATCGCCTGACCCAGGGCCCCGAGGTCGAGCGCTTCGAGGCCGCCCTGGCCGCGGCGACCGGGTCTGCCCACGCGGTCGCGGTGTCCAGCGGAACCGCGGCGCTCGCCTGTGCGCTGCGGGCGCTGGGAGTCGGTCCCGGCGACGAGGTGATCGTCCCGTCCCTCACCTTCGTCGCCACGGCCAACGCGGTGTCGCTGTGTGGAGCGACGCCGCGCTTCGTCGACGTGGAGCCGGAGCGCCTGACCCTCGACCCTGCGCGGGTCGCCGACGCGGTCGGTCGCGCCACGGTGGGGGCGATCCCCGTCCACTACGCCGGGGCTCCCGCCGACATGGAGGGCCTGCGCCGAGCCCTGGGCCGCGAACGGTTCCTGCTCGAGGACGCCTGCCATGCCCTGGGAGCGACCCTCGCCGAGCGCCCGGTGGGCGCGCTCGGTGACGCCGCCTGCTTCTCGTTCCACCCGGCCAAGGTCATCACGACCGGGGAGGGCGGGGCGGTCACCACCGACGACCCCGCTCTGGCCGAGCGCATCGGACGACTTCGGGAGCACGGCATCGAGCGGCGCGCGGACCGACTCACCGGACTCGGGCTGCCGGCCTCGCTGGCGCAGGAGGAGCGGGGCGCCTGGGTCTACGAACAGGTCGCCCTGTCGTCGAACTCGCGGCTGCCGGATCTGGCCGCCGCGCTCGGCCGGAGCCAGCTGGCCCGCCTGGCCGAGAAGGTCGAGGGGCGGCGCAAGTGGGCCGAGGCCTACCGCGTCGCCCTGGCGGGCTGCGACGCCCTCGAGCTGCCCGCGGAGCCCGAAGGGGCGCGTTCGGCCTGGCACCTGTTCGCGGTGCGGCTGCGGCTCGAGCGGCTCCGGGTGGGCCGCGCGGCGGTCTTCGACGCCCTGCGCGAGCGCGGGATCGGGGTGCAGGTGCACTACATCCCGGTCCACCTGCAGCCCGACGTCCGGCGGCGACTGGGGACCGGCTGGGGAGACCTGCCGGTCACCGAGGCGGCCTATCTGCGCCTGCTCTCGCTGCCGCTTTTCCCCGACCTCGAGGCCGCCGACGTCGACCGGGTGGTGGATGCGCTCGAGAGCGTGCTGCGGTGGGCCCGCCGATGAGCCGGACCTCGCTCTACACCGTCTTCCACGCGAACCTCGACTTCTCGGCCCTGCCCGATCGCGACGTTCCGCTGATCCTCGATCGCTGCTACTGGCCGATCCTCCAGCTCGCCGACGAGTCCAGCCTGCCGCTGGGCATCGAAATGCCCGCCCGCACCCTGGCCCGCCTCGACCGCGAGGACCCGGAGTGGGTGAAGACCCTGCGAGGCCTGGTCGAGCGCTCGCTGGTGGAGGTGGTCGGCTCGGGCGAGGCCCAGCTCATCGGGCCGCTGGTCCCGGCGGACGTGAACCGCGCGAACCTGGCGCTGGGCGCCCGGCACTACCGCGAGATCCTGGGCGCCGTTCCCAGCACCTGGTTCGTCAGCGAGCAGACCTTCTCCCGCGGCCTTCCCCGGCTCTTCTCCGAGGTCGGGGCCCGGGCGCTGGTCATGGAGTGGAACAACCCAGCCAGTCGGCGTTCGGAGCTGCGGCGCTGGCGCGGCCGGCCGGCGCGCGTGGCGACCGGAGCCGACGGCGGCCTGCCGCTGCTCTGGAACGACTGCATCGTCTTCCAGCGCCTGCAGCGGGCGGTCCACGGCGCCCTCGAGATCCGGGACTACCTGGAGACCGTGCAGCGTCTCGGGGCAGAGGGCGGGGCCCTCGCCCTGTGTGCCTACGGCGGAGACCTCGAGATCTTCGACTACCGGCCCGGCCACGCCGAGCCGCCCGGCGCGTGCGAGGGGCGCGAGCTGGCGAGGCTGTCCGGCGCACTTCGCGCCCTCGCGGGCAGTCCGCGTTTCCGGTTCGAGCTGCCGCGCCAGGTCGCCGCGCTGGCGGCCCACGCGGAGATCGTGGAGCTCGCGAGCCCCGAGGAGCCGATTCCCTGCAAGAAGCAGCCCCGCTACAACCCGACCCGCTGGGCGGTGTCGGGTCGGGACGGGCTGGCCATGAACCGCCGCTGCTTCGGGCTGCGGCGGATGCTCTGGGCGGCTCGGGCCCTCGAGGCGCCGGCGACGGGCCCCGCGCCCTTCGACGCCGACGACGAGCGGCTGGTCGCCCTCTGGCGCAGTGACCTGCGCACCCGCACCACGGAGGAGAAGGCCTACGCCTTCCACGCCGAGGAGGGAGAGGCGGCGGCGCGCTGGCGCAGCCGGGTGAGCGAGAACGCGCCCGCGCTGTCCCCGGGATGGGATGCCCTGCTCCACAACCCGGACACCCGGAGCTGGTGCGGGGAGCCGGTCGAGGTCGATCTCGTGCTGCCCCCCGGACGCTGTCCGGACCTGCGCATCGTCGCCGACCCGGCGGCGGCCGTACCGGCCGGCGCCGCCCAGGTCGAGGTCGTGGACGCCCATCGCGACGGTACGCCCCGTCGCGTGACCCTGGTGCTCGCCCCCCGGCTCGGACCGGCCGAGACCCTGCACCTGCGCGTGGAGGACCAGCCGCGGCGCAGCGCCACGGCGTCGGCGGTCGAGGTCGCGGCCGACCGCGTCCGCACCGAGGCGGTCGACGTCCGGCTCCTGCCGCGACGCGGCGGCGCGATCGCGTCGGCCGCGTTCGCCGAGCTGGGCGGCGATCCGCTGGTCGGGACCATCGCCCACGGCAGCTTCGACTCCATCGCCCACACCCCGGACTTCTACTCCGGCCACGTGGTCGCCCACTCCGAGGACGGGGCCAAGCTCACCAGCCTCGCTCCCGCCGAGTGCGTCCTGGCCGACGCCGGCGGGGCCCTGCGCGCCCGCCTGTCGTTCCGCGTCCGTGCCGGGTTCGGAGACCTGTGGACCCACTACCGCGTGTACCGGGACCGCCCGCGCATCGACGTGGTCCACGAGCTCGACCTGCGCGAGGTCCGCCTGCGCACCCTGCGCCTGGGCGTGGCGACCTGGCTGCCCGGGGCGTACTCACGGGAGAGCCTCGCCTACGCCACGGTCAACGGGGGCGACGGGATCGAACGCTTCCCGCTGTCGCCGGGCGTTCGCGTCGAGCACTCCCACCCCGTGTCTCCCACGGTGACCGCGAGCTCGTGTCTCGGAGCCACCGACGGCTGGGTCTCGGCCGGCGACGAGAGCCGGGGCGTCGCCCTGGTCGGAGCGCGTCACGTCGCAGCGGTGGTGCCCATGCTGGAGTTCGCGGACGTGGACGACGCCTTCCTGCTGCGCGTCCACCACTCGGCCGCCGAGACCGACGAGACCCGGGCCACCTTCTTCCGCGGGCGGCTGCGGGTGCCGTTCGCCTGGATCGCCCACCCCGACCGCTTCGACGGCGTGCGCACCAGCGCCCGCGCCCTCGAACGCGGGCTCATCTATCGGACGGAGAGAGACATTGGCCTCGCACGCGGTCTCTGAACAGGCGATCTCGGATCTGGCGCGGCGCAACCCGGCCCTGGCCGAGTCGCTGACCCACACGAACCTGCGGGACATCGAGGTCCGGGCGGCCCGCTCGGGCGCCGTCACTCTCGCGGACCGGGGCATCCTGCTGGGCTCGGCCTACGACCCCGTCGCCGAGGCGACCCGCCAGGCCGAGGCCGAGTCGCCCGAAGAGGCGGACCTGCTGGTGGCGGTGGGCGTCGGCCTCGGCCATCACATCGAGGCCTTCCAGGGGGCCGCGCGCTGTCCCGTCCTGGTCTACGAGCCCTCGGCGGCGCGACTGCGCGCGCTGCTGGACTGCGGCGCCCTGTCCGGGCTGATCGCCCGCGACGACGTCCACTGGGCACACGACCTCGACGACCTGGCCAGGCGCTTCGGCGCGCTCTACACCGCCGGCAGCCGGGTCCGGACGTGGGTGCACCCGGCCGTGGCGCGGCTGGACCCCGAGCCCGTGCGCACGAGCCTCGAACGCCTCAAGCGGGCGAAGGACGCATCGGACCTCACCGCCGTGACGCGTGTGAAGATGAGCGCGGCCTGGGCCGAGCTCACCGTCGCCAACTCCGCGGAGCTGGTGGCCACGCCCAGCTTCGCGAGGCTGGCGGGCGCCTTCCCCGGCGTGCCGGCGGTGGTGGCGGCGGCCGGTCCGTCCCTGGAGCGCCAGCTGCCCCGGCTCGCAGGGATCGCGGACCGCGTCCTGGTGATCGCCATCGGGCAGTCCTTGCGCGCCCTGCGCGGGGCCGGGATCGAGCCCGACCTGGTCCACGTCATCGAGAGCCAGGACGTCGCCCACCAGATCGAGTGCGCCGGCAGTCCCGAGCGCGAGAACCTGGTCCTCGGTCCGTCGGTGAACCCCTCGCTCTTCCGGCTTCCGGTGCGCTCCCGCTTCGTGGCCACGCCGGTCACCAACCCGCTGGCCCAGTGGCTGGCCGGCTCGTGGGGAGAGGACGAGTGGTTCGGAGGCGGTTCGACCGTGGCCCTGGGCGCGGTGCGCCTGGCCGCGGCGCTGGGCGCCGATCCCATCCTCCTGGTCGGCCAGGACCTCGCCTTCACCGAGGGGCGCTGCTACGCCACCGGTACCGCCTACGACATGCTGTCGCTGCGGCGCGACGAGGACGGGCGACTCCTCTACACCAATGTCCGGGGCAAGGCGACGCTGTTCGGCAACGCCGACGCCCACGCACCCGAGCGTCCGGTGGACGTCGTCATGGTGGACGGCTGGGACGGCGAGCCGGTCGCGACCTCGAAGTCCTACGCCAGCTTCATCGACCAGTACAGCGCCATGGGACGACACCTGTCCGAGCGGGGCGTGCGGCTGGTGAACTGCACCGAGGGAGGCGCGCGGATTCCCGGTCTCGAGCACCGGGCGTTCGCGGACGAGACCCGGGACCTGCCGGCGGCCCCCCACGATGCCCGCGAGCGGATCGGGCGGCTCCACGACACCGCGCCCGAACGCGACGAGGCGGCTCCGCTGCGCGCGATCCAGGAGGCCCACCGGACCCTCGCGAACATCGATGCCGAGCTGCGCCGCGCCCGTCGGCTCGCGAAGCGCGCCGACGCAGCGCGTGGCCCGGTGCGGGACCTGGCTCCGCTGCGCGCCCTGGCGCGTTCCCAGCGGAGACTCCACCGCATGACCGGCGAGCTGCCCTGGCTCGACGGGCTGATCGCCGCCGAGCTCCAGCGCGTCGCCGTCGAGACCAGCAAGGAGCGGGCCGACGACGATGATCTTGCGACGGCGCTGGCGAAGATCAGCCGCCTGGTCGAGACCACGGGCGCAGGCGTTCGCGCGGGCCGCGAGCTGCTGGAGCGACTGACCGCCCGGCTCGACGCTGCGTCCAAGGGCCACGGGCGGTCCTCCGGTGCGGCGCACGCCCACCTCGCCGATGGGCGCGCAACCCGGCCGTAGGTCGAGGTCGGGAGTCGGAGTCGTTCGAGATGGCTGACGGAGAAGAGATCGACGAGGGCGGGCTGCTGCTGATCGCGCCCCAGGGCGAGGACGGCGGCGAGCTCGAGGCCCTTCGCGCGGGACTCGGGATGGAGGTCGTCGCGCTGGAGGCCGCCGATCCGGCCCTCGATCCCACGGGAGCCCGGGCCGTCGTGGTCGAGTGGGACCTGGGCGCGCGCACCGGGCTCGACCTGGTCGAATCGCTGGTGCGGGATCCCCGGCTGCGCGGAGTCCCCATCGCGCTCTGCAGCCACACGCCCACGCGCGCCCGGGTGGCCGCCGCCCTGCGGGCCGGCGCGAAGAGCTTCTTGCACCGCCCCCTGGAGGCCGGCGAGCTCTCCGCCCGCCTCGGTCTCGAAGCCGGGACCCCGGGCGGCGACCCGCCCGAGTCCAACGCCGAGCCCGAGCCCGCGCCCGCGCCCGAGTCCAAGCCCGAGCCCAAGCCCGAGTCCGAGCCCGAGTCCAAGCCCGAGTCCGGGTCCGAGTCCGGATCCGTCGAGGAGGAGACATGAGCGTACCGGTCGCCACCCCTGGGCCGCCCGCGACCCGCGCCCGCCGCGGTGTCGCACCCCGCTGCCGACTGTGCGGATCCCGCGCCCGGCGAACGGCCTCGCGGCTCTCGCCGAGCGTCCGCTACTGGGAGTGCGGGTGCGGCGTGACCTTCCCCGAGCCGTTTCCCAGCGAGCGCGAGCTGTTCGAGGTCTACGATCGCGGCTACATGGACCTCGAGCTGCCGGGGCACGGTCTCCACCTCCGCTTCAAGCCCGGCTACCGCGAGGCCTATCGCCGGGAGCGCGACCTCACCCTGAAGGACCTGGGCCTCCGGCCGGCGGACCTGGCCGGTCGGCGCATCCTGGACGTCGGCTGTGCCAACGGCATCTTCCTCGATTATCTCCGCGGCCACGGTGTGACGGCGTCGGGCATCGACATCTCCAGCGAGATGGTCGAGGCCGCGCGGTCGCGCGGGCTGGATGCCCGGTGCGCCTCGCTCGACGAGGTGGAGGGAACCTGGGACGCGATCGCGCTGTGGGACGTCATCGAACACCTTCCCGACCCCGTCCACGCCCTCGAGCGCATCGCCGGGCTGCTGGCTCCGGGCGGCGAGCTCTGGCTCCAGACGCCCTGCACGGGGCTGGTCTCGGGGCTGTTCGGCGCGCGCTGGCGCAACTACATCCATCCCCAGCACCTCCACCTGTTCTCGGAGCGAGGGCTGGCGCACTGGCTCGGGCGCCACGGCTTCCGGATCCTCCGGCGCGTGCGCTTCGGCAGCGGCAACACGGCGGGGACGATCCCCATGCCCCTCAAGCGGGCCGCCGATCGCTTCGCCAAGTCGCGAGGGGTGGGCGACACGATCGCCCTGCGCGCGCGCCTCGAAGGCTAGGGCGCCGCGGACCGCCCCGACCCACTGCGCCGGGGACGGGTCAGACGGGCGTGGTGCGGATGTCGATGGCGGCCTCGGCGGCGCGCAGGGCGCGTTCGCAGGCCGCGTGATCCTCGCCCTGGGCGATCACGAAGAAGCGCCGGTCGGCCGAGCTGCGAGGCGGCGGGACCACGTCGCCGGGGCCCGCCAGGGCGTGGATCTGCTCGATGCCCGGAATCGCGCTCGCCTCCTCGAGGCCGCGAACCCACTCGATGCGACCCGGCGCCGGAAACAGCGCCTGACAGATCGCCGCGCGCTCGAAGCGCGGCTCGATGTCCTCCCGCCGCGGGCTGCGGCCCAGGCTCACGTCGATGGCCGCGCGCAGGTTGTCGGTGCCCAGGGCCAGGGGCGTGGTGACCTGGCAGTGGAATCCGCCCGACAGGCGGGCGGTCATCTCCATCACCACCGGTCCGTCGGCGGAGAAGAGGAAGTCGACCTTGGCCGGTCCCTTTACGAGGCCAATCGCGCGGGCGGCCTCCCGGGCGCGGTCCAGCATCTGCTCTCGCGCCGGCCGGGGCAGGCGGGTCGGATTTTCGTGGCGTAGCTCGACGGCGAACGGGGCATACCCGTGGTGGGTGTCGATGATGGAGCAGAGGTCGAGCCGGCCGTCCCACGCCAGCATCTCGACGGTGTGGGTGCTGCCCTCGACGAACTGCTCGAGCAGCACGCTGCCCGAACGCGAGAGGGGGAGGGCGGCCGCCACGGCCGGCTCGAGCGCGGTCGAGTCGTCCACCCGGACCACGCCGCGCGAGCCGCAGTTGTCCATGGGCTTGACCATCAGGGGAAAGCCCACGGCGCGGGCCGCTTCGGCGGCCTCGGACACGGACTTGATCTCCGCGAACTCCGGACCCGGGATGCCCGCATCCCGGAGCGCCGCGCGCATGGCCGCCTTGTGGTTGCACAGGTAGGCCGCTTCGGGGCCGGGGCCCGGAAGAGACAGCGCCTGGGCGATGGCCGCGACCGTCACCTCCACGTCCGCGCCCGCGGTCACGACGCCGTCGATCGGCCGGCTCCTGGCCAGCTCCACGGCCAGCGCGGCGGCGCGCTGGTCGTTGCGGGTGCTCACCACGACCGGGGTGTCGGCCAGCGCCATGCCCGGCGCCTCCGGGTTGCCGTCCATCACGATGGTGCGGATGCCCAGGTCGCGGGCGCGGCGGATGAGCGGCACGGTGAGGATGCCCGCACCGACCACCACGATCTGCTTCTGTTCGACGTTCATCGGACCTCCAGACCCAGGTCGGGCCGATCGATCGACCCGCCGGGCACGTCTGCGCGACCCGAGCTCTCCGGTCGCATCCATTCGCTGTAGCGACGCCTCTGTCTCCCCGCGTCGGAGGAGCGAGGGCCGTAGATTCCGGCGACCTCGGTGCCGCGGGCGCGAAGCGGCGCGAGCCTGCCCAGGATCGCCTCCTCGGCGGCGAGGGACGAAACCAGCACCGCGTCGATCGACCCGTCCTCGAGTCGCTCGGGGCCCGCGATCGGGATGCCCGCGATCCGTGTGCCGTGCTTGGCCGTGTCGTCGTCGACGAGGCACTCGACGTCGCCCGGACCGATGGGGCACAGGTCGATCAGGCCCCGCGTGTGGTAGCCCGCTCCGTAGAGCGCGATGTGGCGCCCCGCTGCCCGCCAGTCCGCCAGGCGAAGGGAGACGCGTTCGCCCAGCGCGGCGAGTCCGCGGTGATGGGCCGCGAGGCTCGCGCGGGTCTCGCTGGGGCTGGGCGGAGGTGTCCAGACCGGGCCGGCGCTGCGGCGCGCCACCAGACGGAGGTTGGCGTCGTAGACGCCGGGCAGGGGGTCGCGAGCGAGGTAGAGGGTCTCGAGCCCGGCCACGGCGGCCATCGAGGCGAGCACGCGGGGTGTGAAGGTGTAGAGATGGTGGGCCTCGGCGATGTAGAGGTGCTCGATCGCATCGCAGGGCAGCTCCGACGCGTCCGGGAGGTCGAGGAACACCAGTCCACCGGGCCGCACGGCGGAGACCAGCCGCAAGAGCGCGTCCTGTGGATTCCGCAGGTGCTCGAGCACGTGGAACATCGACACGAGGTCGAGGCTTGCGTCCTGGGGTGCGTCCTCGATGCGGCCCGCTTCGATGCAGTCGAGCCCCAGTCGATCCCGGGCGAAGGCGCGCTGGGGATCCGACGGCTCCAGGCCCGCTGCGGCGAAGCCGAGATCGGAGATCGCCCGGGTGAAGTGGCCGTATCCACAGCCCACCTCGAGGACCTTCGAGCTCGGGGCGATCCAGCCGGCGATGAACTCGGCGCGCTCCCGGGCCGTGCGGGCGAAGGGGCCCTCCGGATCGGCCAGGAAATCGTCGGGATAGGCCTGGCGGTAGCCGGCGTAGAGGCGGTCGGTGTCCTCCGCGCTGGGACGCGGCGAGAGGTAGCCGAGGCCGCAGCGCCTGCAGAAGCCGTGCTCGACGCGTCCGTCGCGGTGGGCGAAGACGCTCTCGAAGTCGATCGATCCGCACTGGGCGCAGGCGACCTGCTCGGTCATGCCGGGACTCCTTCGGTGTTGGGAGCGGACCCTGCCGCGTCCGTCTCCAGCGCGCTCCACACGCGGTCCGCCACGCCGGCGGCGCTCGCGCCGGGCTCGGCCAGGAGGGTGGAGGCCCGCCCGCGCAGCGGCTCTGCGACCTCGCGGCAGCGCGGGTCGTCGCTGGCCATCACCACGCACGCCGCTCCCAGGCGCACGATCTCGGCGCCGACGCCGGCGCCGCGGAGCGTGCGCACGCCGACCCGATGCCGCTCGGTGAGGGCGTCTGCGATCGCGTCGAAGAGCTCCGCGTCCCGGCCGTCCGCGGGCGGCAGCAGGGCCACGCAGCGGGTCGCGGCGCGCGGGTCCCGCTGCTTCACGTGTCCGTTGATGCCGCGCAGCTCCGGCTCCCGCCGCAGCAGGCGGACCACGTCTCGCAGGTCGACCTCCCGGCCGGGGCGTTCGAGGCGCGCCAGCACCGTCTCCAGGAAACGCAGGTCCGCGGGCGTGTCGAGCCAGAAACGGTGGGCGTCGTCGGGGTCGGCGAACATCGGGTCGGGCTCGATGTCCACGATCCGGTAGGCCTCGGGATGCTCGAGGATGCGGAGCGTCGCGTGCTCGCGCTCGGCGCCCCGGGCGCCCTCCCGCGACAGGCGCTCGAAGGTGGAGCGCCGCAGGCAGGCGACGCCTCCCTCGATGCTGGCGGGAGAGATCCGGACGTAGTCGGCGTCGGGCGCCGCCCGCAGCGCCGCCAGCATGCGCGCGCAGGTATCCGGATCGAGGAGCGGGCAGTCGCTGTCCACCATCAGGATGCCGTCGACTCCAAAGACCCGGGCCGTCTCGATGTACCGGCTCAGGAGGTCCGAGGGGTCGCCCCGGAAGGCGTGGAAGTCGATCCGGTGTCTCCGCAGGAAGTCGATCAGGGGGCGATCCTCGTCGGTGTCCGGCACCGCGACGACGACGCCCTGCAGGCCCGCCACGGACCGGAGCCGGTCGACCACCCGGGCGATCACGGCTCGGCCGGCCAGGGGGCGCAGGACCTTCCCCGGCAGTCGGCTCGATCCGAGGCGGGCCTGGACGATGGCGGCGAAGCGTTCGGACATCGTTCAACTCCCCGCGAGTCGCGCGATGGCGGTCGCGACGCGCTCTGCGCCCCGGCCGTCCACCGCCCTGCGCGCGGCCTTCGAGAGCGCGGAGCGCCGCACCGGGTCCCGGAGCAGCCCCTCGATCGCGTCGCAGAGCTCCACGTCGCTGCGGGGATCGGAGCGCTCGCCGGCCGCTCCCACGTCGACGGCGGGAGACACCTCGAAGTGTCGGGCGAACCGCTCCGACACCTCCGCATGGGCGCCCGACGGATGCCAGAGGACCGCGGCCACGCCGCAGGCGGCGGCCTCGAGGAACAGGTTGCCGAACGCGAACACGCCGAGCTGGGTGCTCTGCAGCAGGTCCAACGGGTTTCGCACCTTCTCGTGGAGTCGGACCCGCGGCAGGGCGTCGGCGGCGAGGGCGATGTCGTCAGCCACCTCGTCGGGAACCAGCGGACCCACCAGGACGTCGACCGAGACCTGCGCGCCCAGGGGAGCGAGGGCCCGCAGCGCCCGGGCCGTGAGCCTCGCGGGGTCGGCGGCGCCGAAGCCCACCAGGATCCGCACCGGCTCGCCGGCCTCCCGCGGCTGCGGCGACCGGGACGGGCCGAGCCCCTCGCGCAGCACCGCGTAGCGGGGCCCGAGCAGTCCACGGACCCGGGGAGGGAGCGGGGTGGCCCCGTCGGCCACCGCGTCGACCCACAGGTCGCACTGACTGCGGGTGGGATCCGAGGCATCGAAGGCCACGGTCGCGATACCCGCGGAGGACAGCGCCGCCAGCTCGCGGGGGTCCGCCGGTCGGGTGTGGGGCAGGTCCACGACGGCCACGTCCGCAGCCTGGGCCCTGCAGGCCGCGGCGAACCCCGCCTCGGGAAGGTCGGTCGCCTCGAAGCGGTCCGATCCGGCGCTGCGCACGGCGGACGCGTCGTCGGCGACCAGCGTCGAGTGGATGCCGAACGGGGCCAGCGCCGCCGCCAGGGATTCGGCGCGGGCCACGTGCCCCCCGCCGGTCCGGGGGCCGGCGTCGATCCAGAAGCTCGCCCTCACGCCACGTCGTCCCAGGAGATCGGCTCGTCGCTGCCCACCGGCCGCCGGAGACGGCGCCCGACGAGCTCCGGGGCCTCGTCGGCGGCCACACCCTCCGCGGGCCGCACGATCTTCCACATCGAGGGCCGAAGCTCGACGCCCGCTGCGAGGTCGCAGGCGGCGTGGACCGAGCGCCGGCCCAGGCGACGACCGTCCTTCTCGCAGTCCGCCGGCGCCAGGCGTCCGTCGCCCAGGGCCTGCTCGGTGTGTCGCACGGCGGCCACCATCGACGCGAACTCGTCGAAGGTGAGCGCGTAGGCGTGGTCCGGACCGGTCGCCTGCCGATCGTAGGTGACGTGCTTCTCCACCACGCACGCGCCCAGGGCGAGGGCGGCGACGACGGCGTCGTGCCCCGGCGAGTGGTCGGACAGCCCGACGGGCCAGGCGAACTCCCGGTCGAGGGTCCGCACCGCGCGCAGGTTCAGGTCCTCCCAGCACGGCGGATATGCGGCCACACAGTGGAGGAGGACGAGCTGGCGGCATCCGGCGTCCTCGAGGACCGCCACCGCCCGCTCGATCTCCCGCTGGTCGGCCAGGCCGGTGGACAGGAGCACGGGCCTGCCCAGCGACGCCACGTGGGCGAGCAGCGCGTGGTGGGTGAGGTCGCCCGAGGCGATCTTGAAGGCGGGCACTCCGATGCGAGCCAGCAGGTCCGCGCGTCCCTCGTCGAACGGCGTGGACAGGAAGTCGATCCCCCTGGCGCGGGCTTCCTCGAAGAGGGGGGCGTGCCACGGGTCGGGCACGGCCAGTCGCTCGAGGATCGGGAACGCCGGCTCGCGGGTCCGGGTGATGCCGTCCGCGGTGAAGGACTGGAACTTCACGGCGTCGGCGCCCGCCTCGGCGGCCGCTCGGACCAGCTCGAGGGCGCGGTCCAGGCTCCCGTCGTGGTTGCTGCCCACTTCGGCGATCAGGTAGGTCGGTCGTTCGTGGCCGATCGGGCGGTCTCCGATGCGGACGCTGGGACGGGACGCGTCGGGCAATTTCTTCCCCCACTCCGGGGCCGCGCATTGCGATCTGCGAGGCCGCGTTCCAGGATGAAATGTCGGTCGGCAGCATTGGGCTCCCCAGACCGGCTCCCGGGCTGTTTCGCAAGACACATGCCAGGCGAGACAGCGATCAGCGGCGTCTGGGAGCGCCGGCGCCGGGGACACGCTGGACCGCGACTTGGCACGCGGTTTGCGACCACCCACACCCTGAACCGGCCAGGAGGGTGTGGTGATCCAGCTCATCAGCAACGGAGAGGAGTCGACGCTCGACGTCGGCGACTTCACCAGTGTCGGCGAGGCCATCGCGCAGTACACCGGAGGTCCCGAGAAGGTGGACCTCGTGCTGACGCGGCTCTGCCTGGATGGTCGCGAAGTCCCCGAAGAAGAATGGGACGAGGCGCGGGGCCTGACCCTGGACGGCATCCACGCCCTCGAGATCGAAGCGACCCCGGTCGATGAGGTCGCCCGTCGGAGTCTCCACGAGGTCAGCGAGTACGGTCCGCGGGTCCGTGACGCATTGGTCCGGGTGGTGGACGGATTGCGTCGGGGCGAGACCCAGCGAGCCTGTGCGCTGTACGCCACGAGCCTCGACGCGATCTCGGTGGTCCTGTTCGCCGTGAACGCATCGGCCGCGCGCTTCGCCGCCGAGGCGGAGTCGCTGGCCGGCATGGACGCGGCGCTGCTGCCGTGGCTGAAGGAACTCGCCGACTCCCAGGAGCGGGAGGACTGGGTGTCCGTGGCCGACCTGCTCGAGTTCGAGCTGATTCCCCTGCTGGAGGGGTGGTTCGAGCGGATCGCCGAGGTCGACCACCGGCTGGCCTCGGAGACCAGCGTCTCATGAGCATCGAGAAGAGACTGGACAAGGGTGGAAGCCGCGCGGATCGGGCCTACTTCCGGGTCCGGGACCTCATCGCCCTGCGCCACGAGGACGTGGCCGACGACGAGGTGGAGACCTTCCTGGCCGAGCTGGATGTCAACGGGCGCGAAGAGACGCCCACCCGGGAGCTCACCGTGGTCGAGCAGATCGCCCGACTCGAGAACAAGCTCGATCGGGTGCTCTCGCTCCTCGATCCGGGGTTTCCCCGACCCCTCGACGAGACCGACCGGCGGCCCCTGGAGATCTCGGGCTCCGGTGTGCGCTACCCCTGGCCGCAGTCGGTCGAGCCCGGACGGCTCCTCCGCCTGCAGTTCGACCTGCCGGGCTCGCCCGACCGCAAGGTGCGCTGCATCGGCCGTGTGATCTCGTGTCGCGAGCCCGACCTGCCCCACCGGTCCTACTCGCTGGCCGTGGCCTTCGAGCACATCCGCGAAGCCGACCGCGACGCGATCGTCCGCCACACCCTCGAGGTCGAGCGACTGGCGCAGAGAGCCCGGGAGATCGACGAGAGCGGCCAATGATCCGACAGCAGTCCCAAGTCCGCATCCTGGCGACGGCCGTCGCACTCTGGGTCGCCGGGCCCGCGCTCGCCGCCCGGGTCCCCGACCCGTCTCCGTACGTGCTGCTGACCTCCCGGGCGCTGCGCACTCCGCCGGTGGACGCGATTCCGGTGTGCGTGCCTCCCTCCGTCGACGAAGCGCTGGCGCGACGCGCCCGGGCCGCGGGCGACTACCCGGAGAGTGCGGGGGAGATGGCCGCGGCGCTCCGGACCGACGCCCGGAGGGCCGGGGTCGAGCCGGGCCTGCTGGTCGCGGTCCTCGAGGCCCGCGCCGCGGGCACGGCCGACGCGGCCCGCGAGGCGCGGGGCTCCCTGAGCCGCTGGCGAGCCCGCGACCAGGGCCCCGCCAGCCAGGCCTGCGCCCGCCTGGAGACGGCCCGGCTCGAGCTGCGGCTGCGTCGGCTCCCCGAGGCGGTGGCCCACGCCCGGATCGCGATCTCCGTGTCGGGGCAGATCCCGGGCGGCCAGGAGCTGCAGCGCGCGGCGGAGTTCTACGCCGCCGAAGGGCTCTATCTGGCCGGCCGCGCCGAGCAGTCGCGCGCCGCGTACCGGCGCCTCTCCAACAGCGCGTCGGCGCGGATCGCGGCGGCGGCCAGGCTGCGCTTCGCAGACTCGCTGTTCGACGCAGGCCAGCGCGAAGGCGCGCAGATCGAGTACGAGGAGCTCCTCGGAGGCGCCGAGGAGTTCGGGGCCTCGATCGAGGGATGGGGGCTGCGCGCCCTGGAGGCGAACCTGGAGCACGGCGACCTGGAGGCCGCCAAGCGCTGGGCCGAGGCGGTGCTGGCCGCGGAGGCGCCGCCCGAGGTCCGGGGGGCGGCCCAGATCCGGGCCGCCGATCTGCTGGTCGCGCGCGGAAACTCCGCCGCGGCCCGCCGACTGCTCGAGCACATCGTGGAGTCCGACGCGCCGGCCGCGGTGCGCGCGACGGCTCGCCTGCGCATCGAGCACGTGGATCCCGAGCCCGCCGACGACGAACGCATCGAGCGCCTGCGAGCGCTGACGCGCGATCCCTGGCGCCCGGCCGCCGACTACGCCCGCCTGCTGCTGGGCCGGGACCTGCTCGCTCGGGGCGACGCGGTGGGAGCGTTGGACGCGCTCACCCGCGTGGCCTTCGGGCCGCTGGCCGACCGCCTGGCCGGACCGCTGCGCGAGGGACTCGATGCCGCGCTCGTCGGTCTGGCCGCGTCCGCGACCGGTCCCGAGGGTTGCGCAAGCTACGTGTCGAGCGTCGGCTGGCGCCGCAGGCTGCTGGCCCGGCGCGCGGGCAACCTCGAGCCCTTCGCCCTGCTCGGCGGCTGCTACGCGACGCTCGGCCTCGAGGAAGTGGCGATCGAGGCGTACCGGGAGGTGTCCAAACGCTTCGGGGCGGAGGGCGTCGCGCGCGTCGCCCTGCCGCTGGCGCGGGCCTCCCTGGCCCGCGGCGACATCGAGCGGGCACGCCGGGCGGCGATCGAGCACGCCGGCCAGGACAGTCGGGAGGGCGATCGCTGGCGGCTGCTGCTGTCCGAGATCGAGATGTTCGAGGGGCGCTACGGAACCGCCGCCGAGACCCTGCGCCGCCTGGTCGAGACGAATCGCCCGGCGGCCGAGCGCACGCGCGCCATCGTGCTCCTGGCCCGAGCGGCCCTGCACGTGGGACGCCTGTCCGAGCTGCGCTTCGTGATCGGAGACGCGATCCTGCGGCTGGATCCCGACGAGCGCGGCCCTCGGAACGACTGGGTGGGGGAGGCGGCGCTGATGGCGGCCGACGGGCACCGCGCTGCGGGCAACCTCGGCGCGGCCCGCGACCTCTACGCGATCGCCGTCGAGAGCCTGCCCGTGGGCGAGCGGCGGGACCAGGCGGCCTACTGGCTGTCGGAGCTCGGGGGCGCCAGCCCGCGGCGCTCGGCCCAGGAGCCGCCGGTCCAGGGTGCCTGGAAGCGCCTGGCCGAGACGCGCCAGCGCATCGACGCACTCCACCGGCGGATCGGTCGATCGGTCCGGAGCAGACCGCAGCCGTGATCGAGGAACGGCTCGAGCAGGCGGCCCGGCTCAACGACGCCATGGGCAACCCGTTGTCGCGCATCCAGCTGGCGGCGAGCGAGCTGCGACGCAGCGTCGCGACGCCCAGGGACCGCGACCTGCTGTCGCGGATCGGCCGGGCGGTGGGCGAGCTCGACGGTCTCGCCCAGGCGGTGGGGAGCGTGCTGAGTCCGCGCCCTCCGGGAGCCGACGCCCTCGACCTGGGCAACCTGCTCGAGGAGCTCCACGACCGGTTGGCGCCCGCCGTGACCGCCCTCGGCTTCTCCTGGTATCCGCCCGACCCGCCGGACTCGGAGGCCGTCGGCGACCCGCAGCGAGTCCGGCGCGCCGCCGTCGAGATGGTGCGCGCCGCGACCTCTCGGCTGGACCCGGGCTGCGGCCTCCGACTCGGCTCGCGGGCGGCGACCGGCCGCCAGGAGGTCGTCCTCGCGGTGGAGGCCGAGGCCGCCAGCGACGCGGCCGGGAGGCTCGAAGGGCCCACCGACGAGCTGCGGCGGCTCCTGCTCTCGTGGGACGGAGCTCTCCAGCTCGAGCAGAGCGGAGGCGAGGTGCGCTGGGTGTCGTGGTGGCCGATCGGGAGCCCGCAGTGAATCGAGTCCTGGTGGTGGAGGCCGACCCCACGCTCGCCGAGGACCTGACCCAGGTCCTGCAACGGGCCGGGTGGGCGGTGGACCTCGCTCGCGGCGCCGCGATCGGGGAGGCGCCGATGGAGGGCTCGTCGCCTCCCGTGGTGCTCGTCGACGTCTCGTCTCCCGAAGGCTTCGAAGCCCTCGGACGCCTGGGCGGCGACCGGTCCGTGGGACCGCTCGTCGCCATGGGGTCCGGCCACTCGCCCGAGCCGGCCGCCCGGGCCAGGCGGCTCGGCGCCCGGGTGTTCCTGCGCAAGCCGTTCGGTCTGGAGGCGCTCGAGGCCGCCTTCGCCGAGGCGCGGAGCGGGCTCCCGACCGGAGCCGCGGCGGACGCCGACGGACCGTCCACGCGATCGCCGGCGATGCAGCGGCTCCTGGAGACGCTGCGGGCGGCCGCCACCACCGACGCCACCATCCAGCTGGTGGGCGAGCTGGGCTCGGGCAAGAGCGAGCTCGCCCGCCAGGTCCACGCCTGGAGCCCGCGGCGGTCGGAGCCGCTTCGGCACATCGCCTGCGCGGACCTCCCCGCCGATCCCGGGCAGGCCCGCGCGGCCATGCGCGGCGCCGGGGGCACCGCGCTGCTCGAGGAGGTCGACTCGCTTCCCGCCGATCTCCAGCCGGTGCTGCTCGAGGTCCTCCAGGAGGAGCCCGGACCCGACGGGGGCCCCGATCGATTCGTCGCGACCACCCGGCGCTGTCTGCGCGCCGAGTCCCGGGCCGGGCGGTTCCTCGAGGCGCTCGGCTGTCGGCTGGACGTGGTCACGCTCCGGGTTCCCGCGCTCCGGGAGCGGCTCGAAGACCTGGGCGACCTCGCCACGTCCATGCTCGAGCGCTTCGCCGCGCTCCAGGGCGTCGCGCCGCCGGTGCTGTCCGAGGCCTCGCTCGATCGGCTCGCGGCCCATCCCTTTCCCGGGAACCTCCACGAGCTCGGCAACCTGATGCGTCGCGCCGTGGTCCTCTTCCCCGGCGCCAGCGTCGACGTCGAGAGCCTGTTCGGTCGCGGGCCGGTGCAGGGGGCGACCAGCCGCCCGCTGGAGCTCGACACGTTGAACCTCCGCGAGATCGAGCGGCAGGTCGTCACGCGGTCGCTCGCCGAGCACGGCGGCAACCGCACCCGCGCGTCCGCGGCGCTGGGGATCAGCGTGCGCACCCTGCGCAACAAGATCCGCGAGTACGGCCTCAGCTAGTCCGCTCCCGAAGTCGGTCGTTTCGACCCGGCAGAATCTTCCATTTCGGACGTTCCAACCTGAAACGGCGCAACGCCGTGGGCCTCCGGAGGCGCGTGGAGGGGCAGCAGAGGCCCCGATCGGCGCCTCCGACCCTGGCACGGCGGTTGCAGTAGTGCCCTCGAGAAGTTCCCCGGGTCCCGCGGTGCGGGCCCGGCAAGCGAAGGAGGGTGGGGCGTGTCCGATCTTCTGGGTCCCGTCGCAGCGTCGGTCGAGAGGGCGATGCAGTTTCGCGTGGCGCGACAGGCGGTGCTGGCCTCGAACCTGGCCAACGCCGACACGCCCGGATACCGCCGCGCGGACGTCCACTTCGACTCCGCCCTCGATTCGGCCGCGGTGCGCCTCGCGAGCCGCCATCCCTCCCATCGGTCGTCGTCCAGTCCCCACGGATTCCGGGTCGTCACCGAGCGCGCCTCGGACGGACCCGATCGCAACGGGGTGGACCCCGATCGCGAGAGCATCGAGGTGAGCCGCAACGCGGGCGACTTCAACCGGCAGGCCGAGGTGTACGCACGCCTGCTCATGCTGACCCGCACCGCCATCGACGGCGGCAGCCGCTAGGCCAGGAGAGGAATCATGAATCTCGGCGACATCGTCGACATCGGGGTCTCCGGACTCGTGGCCCAGCGCGCGCGCCTCGCGGCCACCGCTTCGAACCTCGCCAACGCAGAGACCACCCGCACGGCCGAGGGCGGGCCCTATCGGCGCCGGGACCCCGTGTTCTCGGCGCGAGCCCTCGATCCCTTCGGCGACCGGCTGGAGAAGCGCGTGCGACAGGTCGAGGTGGACCGCATCGTCGCGGACACCCGTCCGCCCACGCGCAAGCTCGATCCGGGGCACCCGGACGCCGACGCGAACGGCTACGTCGAGCTGCCGAACATCGATCCCGTGAGCGAGCTCGCGAACATGCTGTCCGCGCGGAACTCCTTCGAGGCCAACCTGCTCATCCTCCGCAAGGCGCGCGAGATGGGCGACGCCGCCCTGCGGATCGGTCGCTGAGGAGCGGGGCGATGACCGAGATCCCCGGATCCATGCTCGCCGCGGGCGCGACGGTCGATCGCGCCGCGGGAGGGGCTGCGCAGACCCCGCGCAGCGACCGACCGGTCGCCTCCGGTCCGGGCTTCGCCGACCGGCTGATCGACGCGGTGAAGGAGGCCGATCGCAGCCATCACGTGGCCGAGGACCGGGCGCGCGAGCTCGCCCGGGGCGAGGGCGACGTGGTCCAGACCATGGTGGCGCTCTCCAAGGCCGATCTCTCGCTGCGACTGGCCGTCAACATCCGGAACCGTGCGCTCGAGGCGTACCAGGAGATCATGAGGTTGCCGATCTGAGCCATGGCCGATTCCCTTCGACTCCAGGACGTCTGGCGCCAGTTCACGGCGCTGCCTCCGGCCCGGCGCGCGGTCCTCGTCGCCACGGCCGCCGGCTCTCTCGGCTTCTTCCTGTGGATCGCCCTGGGCCAGGCCTCGCCCCGGTTTGCGCTGCTCTACAGCGGTCTGCCCGAGGATCAGGTGGCGAAGGTCGTGGACGCGCTCGCTGCCGAGCGCATCGACTACCGCCTCGAGGACGGCGGGACCAGCGTCCTGGTTCCCGCGTCCGAGGTCCACGAGGCGCGGATCCGCGTGGCCGGCCGGGGACTTCCGGCGGGCGGAGGCGTGGGCTTCGAGATCTTCGACAAGTCGGGCTTCGGTGTGACGAGCTTCGTCCAGCGGGTCAACTTCCAGCGCGCCCTGCAGGGTGAGCTGGCCCGCAGCATCGAGCAGCTCTCGCCGGTCGAGCGCGCGCGCGTGACCCTCGCCATCCCCGACCCGTCCCCCTTCCTGGGCCGCAACCGTCAGGCGCGGGCCTCGGTGGTGGTACAGGTCGCCACCGGACACGACCTCGATCCGGAGCAGGTGCGCGGCATCGTGCACCTCGTGGCCTCGAGCGTGGAGTCCCTGGCTCCGGACAAGGTGAGCGTCGTCGACAGCCGCGGGCGCCTGCTCGCCTCGGAGACCGACGGACCGGTCGCCCGCGCCACGCCCTCGGGCGTCCAGGGACACCGGGTGAAGCTCGAGCGCGAGTTCGCCCAGCGCATCGAATCGATCCTGGCGCGCACGGTGGGCCCCGGCCGCGTCGCGGCCCAGGTCAGCGCCGACCTCGACTGGACCCAGACCGAGACCACCGAAGAGGTCTACGACCCCGATTCCCAGATCGAGCGCAGCGAGCAGCGCGAGAGCGAGACCTCCCAGGAGGGCGGCGCCCTCGCCGAGGGCGGCGTCCCCGGCGCCCGCTCGAACCTGCCCGGCGAGGAGGAAGGGGGCGCGAGCGGCCCGACGGCCACCACCGAGCGGACGGCCCAGACCATCAACTACGAGCTCAGCAAGCGGGTGAGCCACTCCGTGACCGGGGGCGGCAAGCTCCAGCGGCTCACCGTGGCCGTGCTGATCGACGGCAAGCCCGGCGACCAGGCCGGAGAGTTCGTGCCGTGGAGCGACGAGGAGATCGCCCAGTTCGAGAAGCTCACCCGCCAGGCGATCGGGTTCTCCGAGGAGCGGGGCGACGAGATCGTCGTCGTGAACGCGCCGTTCCACAGCTTCGAGCTCGGGGACGACGGAGGCGACGTGAACCCCGACCTGATCCTGCTCGTCACCGAAGGGGTGCGCTGGATCGCGCTGCTGGGGGCGCTCGTGGTCTTCGGGCTGTTCGTGGTCCGCCCCCTGGCCCGATCCGTGACCGCGGAGGGGGGCGTGGCCGCGACCCTGCCCGCACGCCTCGAGGATCTCGAGTCGCGACTCGCGGTGGTGGGGGCCGAAGCGGCCTCGCTCCAGAACCGGCCTTCGCCCGGCGAGATCTCCCAGGTCGCCCAGAACCCCTCGGACGAGACGCTTCGGACCCTGCGCGAGTGGCTGAGCCATGAGTGACGCCATGCAGGTCGAGGGCCTGACCGGTGCGGACAAGGTCGCCGTGGTCATCCTCGCCATGGGGCCCGAGGCGGCGCGCGGCTTCCTCGAGCGCATGTCCGACGAGGAGATCGAGCGCGTGCTGCGGGCGGTGAGTCGCATCGAGGAGGTCCCGCCCCAGGTGCGCGACGGGGTCATCGCCGAGTTCAACGCCACCCTGGCCGAGAAGGAAGGCGTGCTGACCGGGGGCCGCGAGCGCGCGCTCGCCCTCATCGAAGGGGCGCTCGACGCCGGACGCGCCCGCCTGTTCCGAGAGCAGCTCGGGGAGCCCGACGCGGACATCGCCTCGGCGCTCCGGGGCTTCACTCCCGAGTTCATCGCCGAGGGTCTCGCACCCGAGCATCCCCAGACGATCGCCCTGGTGCTCTCCCAGATCCCCGCCTCGCGCGGCGCCGCGGTGATCGCCGCGCTGCCCGAGGCGCTCCAGGCCGACGTCGTCCTGCGCCTGGCCGACCTCGAGGCGGTCTCTCCGAAGGTGATCGCGCAGCTCCAGCTGGGCGTGGCGGAGACCTTCGGGCGGACCCCGGGACGGGGGGCCCGCATCGGAGGTCGCGACGTCGCGGCGCGGCTGTTGAACCGCGTGGACAAGGAGAGCGGCGCGGGAATCCTGGAGAAGGTCGACGAACGCGATGCCGCCCTGGCCCAGGAGATCCGCCGCGCCATGCTCACGTTCAACGACCTGGCGGCCCTCGACGACCGCGGCTTCCAGCAGCTGCTGCGCGAGGTGCCCACCGAAGACCTGGTCGTCGCGCTCAAGACCGCGAGCGAGGAGATGCGCGAGAAGGTCTTCCGGAACGTCTCGGGCCGGGCGGCGGCCCAGATCCGCGAGGACAGCGACCTGCTGGGACCGATGAAGCTCTCCGAGGTGGAGGCGGTGCAGGACCGCGTCGTCGAGGCCGCGCGGGGGCTGGAGCAGCAGGGCACGATCAGCCTCGACCTGGGGGAGTCGGACGATGTCCTCGTTTGAGCCCTGGCCCCTGGTCCGGAAGGACGGATCCTTCGAGCCCCGTGCGCTCCGCGAGGCGGACCGCAGCTTCCGCCCGAGCGGGCCGTCCGCGCCGGCGGCGGGCCCCGAGCCGGCCGTGGCGGGGGGGGCGCCCGCGGAGACGCTGGCCCCGACACCCGAGCCCAGCGTCGAGGAGCTGCAGCAGCGCGCCTTCGAAGAGGGCCGCGAAGCCGGCCGCGCCGAGCTGCCCTGGACCGACGCCGAAGCGCTGCGCACCGCCCGCTCGGCCCTCGAACGCTCTGCGGCGGAGCTCGACCGGGCGCGCTCCGCGACCCTCTCGTCCCAGCAGAGCGCCGTCGTCGAGCTGGCCCTCGCGGTCGCCGAGCAGCTGGTCGGTCAGCGCCTCGCGTCGGATCCGAGCCTGCTCATGGGCGTCGTGGAGCGGGCCCTGTCCCGGCTCGACGGCTCCGAGCCTTCACGGGTGGCGCTCTCCCCGGACGACCTCGCCACCCTGCGACGCGACCGCGAGGAGGACCTCGCCCTGCTCGCCGAACGCGGGGTCCGCCTCGAGGCCGATCCCGGACTCGCCGCGGGGGACGTGGTGGTGCGCGCGGGAGCCTTGCAGGTGGATGCGCGGATCCGCGAGGTGCTCGACGCCCTGCGGGCCGAGCTGGCCGGGGAGGTCGCCCACACCGACACGCCCGAGGAGGTGGTCGGGTGAGCGCGGTGAACGCGGACTTCGTCGGCCGCTGCCGACGGCGGGTCGAGCGCTTCGCGCCGTACGTGGCGACGGGCGAGGTGCGCTCGTGCGTGGGCACCACCATCGAAGGCGCAGGGCTGTGTCTGCCCGTCGGGGCCGTGTGCCGGATCGGCACCGCCCGAGGCGAAGGCCCCGGGGTCCTGGCCGAGGTGGTGGGCTTCCGCGAGGACCGCTTCCTGCTGATGCCCCTCCAGAGCGGCGAGGCGATCTCGCCCGGGGCGCCGATCCGCATCGAGCGGCGCGCGGCGACCGCGCCCGCCGGACAGGCCTGCCTCGGACGGGTGCTCGACGGGCTGGGTGTTCCGATCGACGGGCGCGGTCCCCTGGCGCGGCCGCTGCGGGTGCCGCTCCACGCGGAGCCGGCCCCGCCGCTGGAACGCGATCCCATCGCCGAGCCCATCGACCTGGGCGTGCGTTCGCTCAACACCTTCACCACCGCCGGACGGGGCATGCGCCTCGGCATCTTCGCGGGCTCCGGGGTCGGCAAGTCCACCCTGATGGGCCAGGTCTCCCGGTTCACCGACGCGGAGGTCGCCGTCATCGCCCTGATCGGCGAGCGGGGTCGTGAGGTGCGCGAGTTCCTGGAGCGCGATCTCGGCGACGCGCTCGACCGTTCGGTGGTGGTCGTCGCGACCAGCGACGAGGCGCCGCTCATGCGCGTGCGCGCGGCGAACACGGCGACCGCCATCGCCGAGCAGTTCCGCAGGGAGGGTCGGCACGTCCTGCTCATGATGGATTCGCTCACGCGGTTCTGCTTCGCCATGCGCGAGATCGGGCTGGCCGCCGGGGAGCCGCCGACCCAGCGCGGCTACACGCCGTCGGTCTGGAGCGCGCTCCCGAAGCTGGTGGAGCGCGCCGGGACCGCCACCGGATCCGGCAGCATCACCGGCATCTACACCGTGCTGGTGGAGGGCGACGACAACAACGAGCCGGTGGCCGACGCGGCGCGCTCGGTCCTGGACGGCCACGTGGTGCTCTCGCGGGAGATCGCCGAGCGCGGCCAGTTCCCGGCGGTGGACGTGCTCGCCAGCGTCTCCCGGGTGATGTCCGCGGTGGTCCCGCGCGAGCACGTGGCCCTGGCGCGCAAGGGCCGGGAGCTGCTGGCGACCCATCGCCGCGCGGAGGACCTGATCGCCATCGGAGCCTATGTGGCCGGAAGCGATCCCGCCGTCGACGAGGCACAGCAACGCATCGGGGCCCTGCGCGGGCTTCTCGAGCAGGCGCCCGACGAGGCGTGCAGCCTGGGCGAGAGCCGCCTGCAGCTGGCACGGGTTCTCGGCGTCGGGGAGGAGGCGGCGTGAGGCGGTTCCGATTCCGACTCGATCCGGTCCTGCGACTGCGCGCCCATCGCCTGGAGCGACGCCGGCTGGAGCTGGCCTCCGCCCAGGAAGAGCTGACGGCCGTCGAGCGAGAGGTCGACGCCATCGGATCCGCGCTGCGCGCGGCCTTCGGCGCCGTCGACGGGCGACTCCAGGAGGGGGTCGACGCAGGCGCCCTCTCGTCCGCGCTGAGATCGACCGACCTGCTGCGCGCCCGGCTCGCCGACTGCGAACGCCGGCGGAGCGAGGCCGAGGCCAGGGTTCGAGAGGCCCGGGAGAGGGCAGCCGGCGCGCACGCCGCGCTGCGCGCACTCGAGCGCCTGCGCGAACGACGCCTGGTGGAACACCGCAAAGCCGCCGCCCGCGGCGAGCAGCGTGAGCTCGAGGAGGCAGCCCGGCTGTGCGACGGCTCCCGCAGATCGGAGGGTCGACCTTGACACGACTCCAGCAAGGCTCGGTGGCCGCCCTGGCGGCCCTCTGGCTGGTCCCGGCCGTCGCGGCCGCGGACGCCGGCGCCACGCCGGCGTCGAGGGACGCCTCGGCGGCCGCGCTCATGCTCGAGCTGCGGATCGAGCGCGCGGCCCTCGAGCGGCGCGCCTTCGAGCTCGAGACCCGGGAGCGGGCCCTCGCCGAGGCGCAGGGCGAGCTGCTGCGGCGGCTCGAGCAGTTCGAGGCGACCCGCGCCGATCTCGAGAAGCGGCTCGACCGTCTCGAGGAGAGCATGGGTGACCAGACCGCGCGACTGTCGAAGACCTATGCGGCGATGCCGCCCGAGCGCGCCGCGATCCTGATGGCCGAGCTCGACCCCGAGTTCGCCAGCTCGATCCTGCGACGGATGCGCTCCAAGCAGTCTGCGGCGGTGCTCGCGGACATGGAGCCCGGTCGCGCACGCACCCTCAGCATCCGACTGGCGAAGCCGCTCACGCCGGTCGCCGAGGCCAGGCCCGCGACCCGGCCGCGTCGAGGAGGACAGCGATGATCCGGCCCACGGACCCCACGACGCCGCCGGCGCCGGGAGGCCGCACCCAGAACACCCAGGCACCCGACTCGCCCGAGGGCTTCGGCCTGCTGCTGGCGAGTCTGTTCGCCAGCGACGACGCGCCCCGGGCGTCGGGCCGCGGTCCTCTGGGAGAAGGTCCGGGAGAACGCCCGCCCGAAGACGGCGCGAGCCGCGAAGGGGAAGCGGGCCCGGCCGACGAGCCCGCAGGGGACCTCGCCCTGGTGCGGCTGGCCTCGTCGGATCCGGCCGCGCAGGCGCCGTCGCCGCTCGGCGCCGAGCGACCGGAGGGTCGGGGTCGAGCCGGTCGGGACCCCGACGGGTCGCCCCGACGCGCGGTCCTGCCGGTGGTCTCGCCGCGATCGCCGGAGAGCGGGCCGTCCGAGGTCGCGCCCGCCGTCCGGCCGCTCCCGGCGGACGCGGCGGTGTCGCCTGCGGCCGTGGCCGAAGGCGAGGGCGCTCCGGCCCGGGCGCCCGCGCCCGCCGCTCTGCCCGGCGCGCCGGCTCCGGAGCCCTCCCAGGCAATGGGCCCCGCCGATGAATCTCCCGCGCCCGCCGCCGCGGAGTCCATAAAGAATGGGGCCCCGGTCGAGCGCGTGCCGGGCGCGCCGGGAACCTCGGTCGAGTCGCCTGTGTCGGGCACACCGGGCGTGTCGGGCGCGACGGGTGCGCCGGCCCGGCCCGCGGACGCGATCGCCCTCTCTCCCGCAGCGACCCTCGCGCCCCGGAGCGAAGCCGGGCCCGCCGGCCGCAGCCGGTCCCCGGCATCGGGCATCCAGCCCGCGGCGTCCGGGAACTCGCAGGTCGCGGCCCCCGCCGGAGCTCCTGCGACCGAGGCCGTCGTCCCCGGTGCAGCGTCCACACCGCTGGGCTCGGAGACGGACCCGACGCCCGGTCCGGCCGCCGCAGCCGGCCTCCAGCCGGCGCCCACGAGCCCACGAGCCCCGGCGCGCGACGCGGAGCCTTCCCCGGGTGACGCCATCGATCCCGCGTCGGGCGGCGAGGGGACCGCGGAGGCCGAGCTCGCGGACCTCGAGGTCGTGGAGGAGTGGCTGCCGCGGAGCCCGGCCGGACAGACGCCGGCCCCCGCGGCCAGCGCCCCGCCGGTGGACCCGGCTGCGCCCGGGTTCGCCCCGGTCGCTTCCGGTGTCGAGGCGGCCCGCGCGCCCGCGAGCCGCGAGGCGCCCACAGCGCCGGTGCCCGTCGCCGACCTGCCCGCGCGCATCGATGGACTCGCCCAGCAGGGAGGAGGGTCGGCCAGGATCCGGCTCGACCCGCCGCACCTGGGCGAGATCCAGCTCGAGGTGCGCATCCGCGGCGACGCGGTCGTCGTGCGCATGGTGGCCCGCGAGCACGCCGCGCGCTCGGTCCTCGAGGAGGGGCGGGGGATGCTCGCCGACGGACTCGCGGCCCGGTCGCTGCGGATGGATCGCATGGACGTGACCGCAGCCGCACCGGCCGCGGGCGATCCCGATGTGTTCGGAGGAGCGGCCGACTCGCGGGGTGGGAGCTCCGATGCGGCCCCGGACGGGTCGCGGGAGGACCCGACCCAGACGACCCGAGGGCGCGCGGCTGCGCCGCCCGCGACGAACCCAACCGCGCCGGCACCGGGTCGGGTCCAGCCGACCCTCGTCGCCCGCGACCGCGTGGATCTGCGGATCTAGGAGGAGACCCACATGGAGTCGACGACCGTCACCAACGCCGCGCTTCCCACCCTGGAGCCGGCGACCCAGACCACCGGCAGCCAGGAGCTCGGGCGGGACGAGTTCCTGCGTCTGCTGATCGCCCAGCTCGAGAACCAGGACCCGCTCGATCCCCAGGATCCGACGGAGTTCACCGCGCAGCTCGCGCAGTTCTCGAGCCTGGAGCAGCTCGTCTCGATCCGCTCGGCCATCGACACCCTCGGAGCCAGCGGCGATCTGCCGGGCGTGGTGGAGCTGTCGAGCCTCATCGGTCGCGACGTCACTGCCGAGTCCGGTCAGATCGAGCTGGGACAGCCCGGCGGCTCCGCACCGGCCTTCCAGGTGACCCTGTCGGCCGGCGCCTCCGACGTCCGCGTAGAGGTGGTGGACGACTCGGGCCGCACCGTGCGCAGCCTCGCGCTCGGCGCCCTGGGCCAGGGCTCCCATCCCGTGGTCTGGGACGGGCTCTCGGACAGCGGCGCACCGCTGGCGCCCGGTCTCTACTCGCTCGTCGTGGACGCCGGTGAGGACGGCGCGTCGCTGGAGGCCACCACGAGCGTCGCCGGTCGCGTCACCGCGGTCCTGCCGGGTCGGGACGGCGCGGCGGGCACGGTGATGCTCGGAAACGTGCCGATCCCGCTGGACGGGATCAGCGAGGTCCGGGAGACGGGAGCCGGCTCATGAACGCGCTGTCGCGACTCGCCCGCCGGATCGCTCGACTCCTGCGCGGCGGCTCGCCCTCCGAGGCCGGTCGCTTCGCGGCACGACTCGATCGTGCCCTCGCCGACACACCCGCCGCCCTGGGGCTCTCGACCCTCGAGCGCGCACTCGCCGCCCGACCGGATGGACCGGCCGCAGTGGCAACCGATCACGAAGCCGGGCTCTGAAAGGCCCGCGAACAAGGGGAACGAACATGCCTCTCTCCAGTGCACTCTACAGCGGCGTCGCCGGTCTCGACGCCATCTCCACCGCGATCTCCGTGGCGGGTGACAACATCGCCAACGTCAACACGACCGGCTTCAAGGCCCGGCGCGCCGAGTTCTCCGACATCCTCGGCCAGACGATCACGGCCAGCGGCGGGAACTCGCAGATCGGCGCCGGGGCCCAGGTGAGCCGGGTGAGCCAGATCTTCAGCCAGGGAACCTTCGAGACCACGGCCCGCCCCACCGACCTCGCCATCGAGGGAGAGGGCTTCTTCGTCCTGGAGAGCGACCAGGGTCGGTTCTTCACGCGGGCCGGGCTCTTCGGGTTCGACGCCGAGGGGACGCTCGTGAATCCCCAGGGCCTCCGGGTCCAGGGCTTCGGCATCGATCCGCTGACCGGTCTGTCCAACGGCACCATCGGGGACGTGGTGGTCGACACCGCGACCTCGCCGCCTCGGACGACCACCGAGATCGGCATCTCCGCCAACCTCGACGCGGGCGCCGCCGAGATCCCGGCCGGCTTCGATCCGTCGGATCCCCAGGGCTCCTCGAACTTCCGCACCACGCTCAACGTCTTCGACTCCCTGGGCAACGAGCGGCCGGTCACCTTCTTCTTCACCAAGACGGCTCCCGGGGCCTGGGACTGGACGGCGACGGTGCCGCCCACCGACACCACGGACGCGCCGGCCAACCCGGGCGACAGCGTGGTGGTGCAGGGCAACGGGACGCTGGCCTTCGACGCCAACGGAGTGCTCCAGGCGGTCGCGGGGGCGACCAGCTTCAACTTCGAGGGCGGAGCCGCCGCCGGCCAGGCCGTGACCGTCGACTTCGGCCCGGTCGCGGGCGTCGGGGCCGGAGCGCCCACCTCGCAGTACTCCGCGCCGTCCGCGGTCAACTCCTTCAACCAGGACGGCTTCAGTGCGGGCACGCTGCAGGCGATCTCCGTGGACGCTTCGGGTCTCGTGAGTGGCCAGTTCTCGAACGGGTCGCTCCTGCCCCTGGCCCAGGTGGCCCTGGCCAACTTCCCGAACACCGAGGGACTCGAGTCCGTGGGCAGCAACAACATGCGGAGCACCCGGGCCTCGGGGCAGCCGCTGATCGGCGAGCCCGATTCGGGCTCCTTCGGGCGGGTCCGGGCCAGCGCGCTCGAGCAGTCCAACGTGGACCTGGCCAGCGAGTTCGTCCGCCTGATCGTGAACCAGCGGGCCTTCCAGGCGAACACGCGCACCATCTCCACCACCAACGAGCTGTTGGCCGCGCTCGTCAACCTCGGCCAGTAGTCGCGAGCCCCGGGCGGATGACCGGCACAGCCGGTGATCCGCCCGGGACGCGGCCGGAGGGCCACCCATGCCTCAGGGTCCCGTCGCCAAGATCATGAGCGCCGACGTCGAACGCATCGGCCCGGACGCGTCGATCGCCGAGGTCGCCGAGCGGATGAGCGAGAAGCGGATCAGCTGCGTCCTCGTCCTCGAAGGCGAGGAGCCCGTCGGCATCATCAGCGAGCGCGACCTGCTGCGCGTGTTCACGGAGCACGCGCGCGACGGGCGCCTCGCCGAGACCGCCCGGGACCTGATGAGCGCGCCGCTCATCAGCATCCACGAGGAAGCGCTGGTCTCGGAGGCCGTCTCGCGCACACGATCCCTGGGGATCCGCCGGCTCGTGGTCGTGGACTCCGACGACCAGCTCGCCGGAATCGTCACCCAGACCGACCTGATGGAGGCCTACGTCCAGGAGGTCGAGAGCCAGCGGGACGAGCTGGAGGCCCAGGTCCGGCAGCGGACCCTCGAGCTCGAGGAATCCAACCGCATGCTCGAGTCGATGTCGCGGGTCGATGCGCTGATGGGGATCGGGAACCGGCGCGGCATGGAGCTCACCCTCGACTCCACCCACGAGCGCGCCCGCCGCTACGGCACCCGGTACTCGGTCGCGCTCCTCGACATCGACCACTTCAAGGCCTTCAACGACAGCTACGGCCACCTGAAGGGCGACGACATCCTGCGCTGCGTCGCCGAGTCGCTCCGCGACCAGCTGCGCGCCAGCGACGAGATCTACCGGTACGGCGGCGAAGAGATCCTGATGCTGTTGACGGAGACGAGCCTCGACGACGCCGTGCGCGCCGCCGAGCGGGCCCGGGGGATCGTCGAGGGCCTGGCCATCGAGCACGAGGGCGCTCCGCGCGGCCACGTCACCCTGAGCGCCGGAGTCGCGGAGGTGGGTGCGGTCGGCGGTGTCGCCGAGGAGTGCTGGAAGCCGGTGGTCGCGCGCGCCGACGCCGCCCTGTACGAAGCCAAGCGGGAGGGGCGGAACCGGGTGGTCGCGGGACCCTTCGCTCCAGAGGCGTCGGTCGCCCCGGCTGCGCCCCACGAGGGCCGGTCGTGAAGCACGGCGTCGTCATAGGGTCCGAGAACCGCTTCGTGCGCGAGGCGGTGCAGGAGCGGATCGAAGCCGACGGCCACTTCGGTGTGGTGGGAGAGGCGCGCAGCGGCGAGGAGCTGCTCTCCATCGGAACCCGGACCAGGCCGAGCCTCGCCGTGCTGGCGTTCGCGGTCGAGTTCCGGGCCGGCCTCGATGCCATCCGCAGGCTGCGGATCGCGGACGTGCACACCCGCTTCGCCGTGCTCGCCCTGGGCGCCGGTCGGCCCCCGGTCGAGGAGGCCCTGCGCGCCGGGGCCAAGGCGTACCTCGACCTGGACTCGGGCGGGATCGCGCTGCTCGACGCCCTGCACTCGCTCGCGGCCGGGCGCTTCTACTTCTCACCGGGCATCTCGTCGGACCTCGCGCGGGTGGTGTGCGAGCCGGACGCGGCGCCCTCCGGTCTGGCGGCGCTGACCGACCGCGAGCGCGAAGTGCTCAGGCTGATCGCCGAGGGGCTCTCGAACCGCGAGATCGCGGAGCAGCTTCGCATCTCCCCGCGCACCGTCGACGGCCACCGCTCGAAGCTGATGGAGAAGCTCGACCTGCACAAGGCGTCGGGGCTGGTGCGCTTCGCGATCCGCGAGGGGCTGGTGGCCCCCTGACCCCACGGGCTCTCAGGCCACCTGGAGCGCGTCCTCCAGCAGGATCTCCAGCTCCGCCAGCACGATCTCGTTCACCGCGAGGGCGTGGGTCTCCGGCAGGGTCGCGAGCACGAGGTCGGGTTCCGAGGTCATGCCGATCCCCACCTTGTGGCAGGCCTGGTCGACGAGGCGCACGACCGACATCAAGGGGTCCTCGATGGGGGCGTCCGGGGAGTGGTGGTCCCGGACGATGGCGACGTAGTGGTCGGGGATCTCCCACTTCCGGAGCAGCGCCTCGCCCTTCTCGGCGTGGAGCGAGTCCAGCAGCTCGAGCATCAGGCCCTCGGTGGGGGAGAAGTCCGAGGACTCGTCGGCGATCATCTCGTCCAGCACCCGGAGCAGGAGGAGCTTCCCGGCGTCGTGGAGCAGGCCGGCCAGGAAGGCCTGATCGGCCTGGTCCGGGCAGCCGCACTTCCGCGCCAGCCAGCGACACCCCATGGCGCACGCCACCGAGTGGCGCCAGAGGGCGCGCATCAGCTCCTGCAGCCGCGGCGCGGTGGAGCGGAAGTTGCCCTTCTGGGACGCGAGCAGGGCCAGTCCCGCCACCTCCCGGGAGCCCAGCCGCATCATCGCGTCGCGGACCGTGGTGATCTTCTCCAGGCCGCGATAGCGCGACGAATTGGCGACGCGCAGGAGCTCGGTGCTGAGCGACGGGTCACCCGAGATCAGGCGGGTCACCTTGTTGATGTCGACCTCGCCACTGGTGAGCATGCCCTGGAGCTGGGCCGCCACCGGGCTGAACACGGGGAGGGCGGTGCCGTCCCGGGTGAGCTGCTCGTCCACGACCTCGAGCACCGACTTCTGTCCACTCATGATCGAATCAATCTCCCAACAGTCGCCGCAGCTCCGGGATCGGGCGCGGTCGCGTGACTCGGGGCAGGACACGAATCACCTCGGCGAGCGAGGTCTGGCCGCGGGCCGCCTTGAGGATTCCGTCCTCGAGGAGGGTGACGAGGCCGGTGTTCTCCATGCTGATGCGGCGGATCTCGTGGGAGGTCTTCCGCTCGAGGATGGCGTCGCGGACCGATTCGTCGAGCACCAGCAGCTCGAAGATGGCGACGCGTCCGCGATATCCGGTCTGATGACACTCGTTGCAGCCCGTTCCCTCCCGGAACCGCGCGCCCATGAGGTCGCCGGTTCCGTAGCCCAGGCGACGCAGCTCCGCGGGGGTCGGCGTGGCGTCCCGGGCGCACGATTCACAGACCCGCCGCAGCAGCCGCTGGGCGAGCACGCTCACCACGGTGGAGGAGACGAGGAAGGCCTCGATCTCCATGTTGAGCAGCCGAACCAGGCCTCCGATGCTGTCCTCGGTGTGGAATGTGGTGAAGACCTTGTGGCCGGTGAGTGCGGACTGGATCGCGGCCTCGGCGGAGAAGCCGTCGCGGATCTCGCCGATCACGATCACGTCCGGATCCTGGCGGACGATGTGGCGAAGCGTCTCCTCGAAGGTCACGTC
Organism: Myxococcota bacterium; assembly: GCA_050618075.1. Taxonomy (GTDB): domain Bacteria; phylum Myxococcota_A; class UBA9160; order UBA9160; family UBA4427; genus JBNLVL01. The sequence goes on along the minus strand of JBNLVL010000004.1, from coordinate 65,775 downwards.
GATCCGGGCGTTGATGCTGCACTGGGTGATCCCGTCCATCAGGTACTCGACGGGGTCCTCGGCGGTGATGATGCTCACCTCCGGCGTGTTGACGTGGTTGACCGAGCTGTAGAGGGTGGACGTCTTCCCGGAGCCCGTGGGACCGGTGATGATCACGACGCCGCTCGGCGCCTCCACCACCTCGGCCCGGTAGCGCTCGAGCATGCGAGGCGCCATTCCGATCTCGGCGATCGAGAGCAGCTGCTGGGGCCGGTTCAGCAGCCGCATGACCACGGCCTCGCCGTGGACGGTCACGTAGAAGGAGACGCGCATGTCCACCGCGAGGCTCGGGCTCTCGTAGAGGATGCGTCCGCCCTGGTGGCGGCGCCGCTCGGTGATGTCCGCTCCGCAGAGCACCTTGATGCGCGCGGTCAGCGGACCGGCCACGTCGAGGGGGAGCTCGCGGCTGGGCACGAGCACGCCGTCCCGACGCATGCGGACCCGCAGGCGGTCCTTCATCGGCTCGATGTGGATGTCGCTGGCGCCGATCTCGATGGCCTCGGCGATGAGCTCGTCCGCCAGCCGGGCGATCTTTCCCTCGTTCGCGGGCTTCGCGTCCCGGGTCTTCGGCCGGCTGATGAGGCGCGAGATCGCCCGCTCGATCGAGCTGCGGGTCGCGATGGACAGGACGTAGTCGTCGCCGAACGCCTGCTGGGCGGCCTCGAGACTCGAGTACTTGGTGGGGTCGGCGAACGCGACGACGACCTTCCCGTCCTCGTAGCGGACCGGGACGAACAGGTGCTCCTCGCACCACTTGATGGGCACCCGGGAGGTCAGCTCGGTGTCGATCTCCGCGAACCCCGGGTCGGAGTAGGGATAGCCGAGGTGGTCGGCCAGCACCTGCGCCAGCTCGACCTCTCCGATCATCCCGTGCTGGGTGAGCACCTCTCCGAGTCGGGGGTCGCCGTCGTCCTCGGCCTGGAGCTGGAGGGCCTTGCCCAGCTCGCTGGGCGAGAGGTAGCCCAGCTCGACCAGCATCTCGCCGATGCGGACGCTCTGGCGGTTCTCGCGGATCAGCGCCCGGATCCGCGCGTTGTCGGCCAGCTCGAGGTCCTGGAGGACCTGCACCAGCGGCGTCGGTGTGGCCAGCTTCGCCTGGACGCGCTTCGCGTACTCGAGCTGCTGGGGAGTGAGCTCGCCCGCGTCGAGAAGAAGTGTGACGATTCCGCCTGCCATCGAGCGCCTCGTGCGACGAAGTGTCGCAGCAGGCATCGATTCGGACGTTCGTTCCATGCTCTTGAGCGCACGTCGGTGGACGCGTGAGAATTCGCGCGAGCGTTTCAGAACGCAATGGCTCGGGCGGGCGGCGTCGCAGGGATGGGCCTGCGCGCGTCCTCAGCCGCGTCGATCGCTGCGGCGGCGACCGTGGCGACGGCGGTCCCGGAGGCGTCTCTCCCGACGCATGCGCAGGGGGCGACCGCTCCTGGCATCGAACGCGAGGGTGTGGCTCGCCCGTCGGGCGTTACGCACGAGTGCGTGGATCTCGATCGCGGAGTAGAGCGTCCCCGCGACACCCACAGCGATGAAGAGTGCCGTCATCACGGGTGGGTGGCCCGGGAGGCCCGGAAGGTGACGTTCGAACCTGCGTGTTTCTCCGGAGGCGAAGCTCCGTATTGCCCCGCAGGTCCGGGTCGCAATGAGACAGATCGGCGCAGTGGGCGGCAACGACGCGCCCTTCGGGCTCAATCGTCCCAGTTGCACGTCCGATGGGACGGGGACGCGTGGCTGGTCCGCCTGGGGGGCCGCCGCGCTTCGGCGATGGGGGGAGTCCAACGTGTCCGCGTCCGCCTCCAGGTCTGAGTCCCGAGTGCCTCCGGATCTGCTCACCGAGAAGAACGTCCCCTCGCTGCCGGCCGTCGCCCTGCGGATCCTCGAGCTGTCCAAGGACGAGGACGCGGGCCTGGACGAGTACGCGGAGGCGATCTCGTCGGACCCGGCGCTGACCGCGAAGATCCTGCGGCTCTCGAACTCGTCGATGTTCGGTCTGGTGAGGGAAGTGACGACCCTGCGTCAGGCGACCTCTGTGCTCGGCCTGCGAACCATCAACATGATGGCCCTCGGCTTCTCGCTGGCGCGGGTGTTCCCTTCGGCGGGGGGCGGAGAGGTCATCCCCTTCGCCGGGTTCTGGCGGCGCAGCCTCCTGGGCGCCGTGGCGGGTCGGGAGTTCGCGACCCTCGCAGGAACGCAGCTCGGTGACGAGGCGTTCCTCTGCGGCCTGCTGAGTCAGATCGGCTCGCTGGTGCTGGCTCAGGGGCTCCCCGAGCGCTACGCCGAGGTGGTCCAGCAGGCGGAGGGCTGGCCGAGTCTCCACGCGGAGCGCGCGGTGCTGGGCTTCGACTCGGCAGACGTCGCCGAAGCGCTGCTCGACCGCTGGGGCATGCCGGCCCTGGTCCGGACCGGTGTGGTCTGCTGGTCCGACACGGCCCGTTTGCCCGACGACGCCGACGAGCGAAGCCGCTCCATGGTGACCGTCGTCTCCCAGTCGGCGGCGGCGGTCCGCGTGCTGAGCGACGAGGCGAAGGGCGAGTCGCTGGAGACCCTGCGTGCGCTCGCCCGGGACGGCGGACTCAGCAAGGAGCAGGTGGACACCGTCCTGCTGACGCTCGAGCTGCGCGCGCGGCAGACCGCCGAGCTGCTGGAGGTCGAGCTGCCCGACGGTCCTTCCCACCTGGAGATGCTGGAGGAGGCGCGCCATCAGCTGCTCCAGGTGAGTCTGCGGGCGAGCACGGAGCTGGATCGCGCCGAGCAGAAGATCGACCGGCTGCAGAAGGACCTGCGCCAGGTGACCGATCGCGCCCAGCGAGACGAGCTCACCGGCCTGCGCAACCGAGCCGCCTTCGACGACGTCCTGGCCGGCGAGATCCGAAGTCGCCGGGATCGCTCGTTGCCGGGCGGCCTGGGCCTCGTGATGATGGACATCGACCGCTTCAAGGAGATCAACGACAACCACGGACACCAGGTGGGCGACGAGATCCTCCACGGGGTGGGCCAGGCGATCCTCGCCTCCTGCCGGGATTCGGACACCCCCGCCCGCTACGGCGGGGACGAGTTCGCGATCATCGTCCCCGCGACCACGATCGATGGCCTGGAGGGTCTGGGGGAGCGCCTGCGGAAGGTGATCTCCGACCTCATGGTCTCGCTGGGGCCCCGCACCTACTCCGTGACCGTGAGCGTCGGAGCCGCCGCCCTGGCTCGCGCCGCCTCGCTCGACGACGGCAAGCAGCTGATCTCGATCGCCGACCAGTTCCTGTACCGCGCCAAGCAGCAGGGGCGGGACCGCTGCGAGGTCTGCCCGGGCTTCGTCGACCCCACCTAGCGCCGTTTCCGCCCAGCGCCGCGCCCGCCCGCCCGGCGGGCCCAGCGGAGTGGCAGCTGGATCGGGAACGCGCTATCCACCCGCCAGACGCGAGGCGACCCTCAGGTCCCGACCGCGTCACGGGGCGTCCCAACGACGTCTCGGCGACAACTGTCTCGGCGACAACAGGACCTCACCTCATCCCCCAGAGGTCTCGCCGCTTCCCAATCGATCTTGCCCTTCTCTGTTGTGCGGGTCGGAACCCAATGACCGCGTGGTGCGCCCATCGAGCGCGACCTCGTGGCGGAGTCCAAGTCCATTTCCATGGTTGCACCTTTGACTGATTCGCCGGCCGGCTTCGACCGCTTCGGCCTCGCTTCCTCCATCCTTCGCGGCGTCGACGCCGCCGGCTTCGAACAGCCGCGGCCGATCCAGCACGAGACGATCCCCGCGGCGCTGGCGGGTCGCGACGTCCTCGGCCTCGCCGAGACCGGGACCGGCAAGACGGCGGCCTTCGCGCTGCCGCTTCTCGACCGCCTGGCGCGAGAGCGCCGGGGCGGACCTCGCGCCCTCGTGCTCGCGCCCACGCGCGAGCTGGCCACCCAGATCGACGCCGAGATCCGCACCCTGGCCCGCTTCACCAAGCAGCGGGTCGTCACCGTCTACGGAGGCGTCTCGGCCCACGGGCAGATCCGCGCCCTGCGACGGCGGCCCGAGATCGTCGTGGGCTGTCCCGGACGCATCCTCGACCTGGTCGGCCAGGGCGAGCTTCGCCTCGGCGGCGTGGAGTGCCTCGTCCTCGACGAGGCCGACCACATGTTCGACATGGGATTCCTGCCGGACCTGCGGCGCATCCTCGCCGAGCTTCCGCCGCGGCGACAGAACCTGCTGTTCTCGGCCACGATGCCCCGGGAGATCCGGAGGCTCGCCGACGAGCTGCTCGACGATCCCCACGTCGTCGAGCTGACCCGGTCGGGCCCCGCCCAGACCATCGAGCACGTCCTCGTGGCGGTTCGCGAAGACCGCAAGCGCGAGCTGCTCGAGCACATCCTGGCGGAGGACGGCTGCGATTCGGCCATCGTCTTCACGCGCACGAAGCACCGGGCGCGCCGGCTGGCCCAGCAGCTCGACCGGGCTGGACACCGGGCGGTGGGCCTCCAGGGCAACATGTCCCAGGCCCAGCGGGACCGCGCCATGGAGGGCTTCCGCAAGGGGCGCTTCGACGTGCTGGTCGCCACCGACATCGCCGCCCGCGGGATCGACGTCCAGGGCATCTCCCACGTCGTGAACTTCGACGTGCCGAACACGCCGGAGGCCTACACCCACCGCATCGGGCGGACGGGCCGGGCCGAACGCGACGGCTGGGCGGTGACCTTCGCCACCCGCGACGACGGCTCCTGGCTCCGGGCCACCGAGCGCAAGCTCGGCGCGCCCATCCCCCGGCGCAGCGTGGAGGGGTTCGAAGGCGAGACCATCGAGTCCGGGAAGCGCGGCGGCTCCGGGCGCCCGCGCGGCGGCCAGGCCGGGCGCGGACGCGGCCAGGGCCAGGGGCGCGGGCGCGGCCCGGGCGCCGGGTCGTCTTCACGCCGGCGCCGCAGCCGCAGCCGGAGCTGAGAGCGGGGCGCGGCGCTCCGCGCCCCCGATCGGTACCGACCTGCGGAGCCAGTCGCTAGCCTTGCGGCGATGAGCGATCTCTCCGAGGTCTTCCGGGCGAACCGGGAATGGGCCCAGGCCGTGCGCGAGCGCGATCCCGGGTTCTTCCAGCGCCTGGAGGGGCAGCAGAGCCCGAAGCTCCTGTGGATCGGCTGCTCGGACAGCCGCGTTCCGGCGAACCAGATCTGCGGTCTGGATCCGGGAGAGGTGTTCGTCCACCGCAACGTCGCCAACGTCGTGGTGCACACCGATCTCAACTGCCTCTCGGTGGTCCAGTTCGCCGTCGAGCAGCTCGAGGTGACCGACATCATCGTGTGCGGCCACTACGGATGCGGCGGCGTCCGGGCCGCGCTCGACTCGCGCCGGCTCGGGCTCATCGACAACTGGCTCCGCAACATCAAGGACATCGCCTGGCGCAAGCGCGCCGAGCTCGAGGGGCTCGACGACGCGAAGAAGGCCGACCGCCTGTGCGAGCTGAATGCCGAGCGCCAGGCCGCGAACCTCTGCCGCACGACCATCGTCCAGGACGCCTGGGCGCGGGGAAGGGACCTCACGGTCCACGCCTGGATCTACCGGCTGGGGGACGGCCTGCTGAAGGACCTGGGGCTCAGCGTCAGCCGGAGCGAGCAGCTGCCCCAGATCTACCGCATGGAGTAGCGGGGCGGTTCCCCGTTCCCCCGGAGCCGGGTGGTAGGATGGTCGCGTGAGCGCCCCTCCCACCCCCTCCGCCACCGCGGCCTCCGTCACCGCGGGAGCACGGCGCTATGCCCTCGGCATCCTCCTGGTCGTCTATGTCTTCAACTTCATCGACCGCCAGATCCTCACGATCCTGCTCGAGGACATCAAGCAGGAGCTGGTGCTCTCGGACACGGCCCTCGGCTTCCTGACCGGGATCGCCTTCGCGCTCTTCTACACGACCCTCGGGATCCCGATCGCCCGCTGGGCCGACCGGGGGACCCGCCGCAACATCATCGCGCTGGGGCTCGCGCTCTGGAGCGGCATGACGGCGCTCTCGGGCGCCGCCCGGAGCTTCACCGAGCTCGCGATCGCGCGCATCGGCGTGGGCATCGGCGAGGCCGGCTGCTCGCCGCCCGCCCATTCGCTGCTCGCGGACTACTTCCCACCCGAAAAGCGCGGCCGTGCGCTCTCGATCTACGCCCTGGGCATCCCGATCGGGAGCGCCTTCGGGCTGTTCTTCGGGGGCTGGCTGGCGGAGTTCTTCGGCTGGCGGCTGGCGCTCATGGCCGTCGGGCTGCCGGGGCTCGTGCTCGCCGTGCTGGTGCGCTGGACGCTCTCGGAGCCGCCACGCGGCCACTCCGAGGGCGCCTCGGCCGACCACGGGGCGGGCGAGAGCGTGGGGTCGGTGCTGCGCTTCATCCTGCGGCTGCGCTCGTTCCTCCACATGGCGTTCGCGGCGTCGCTCCACGCCTTCGTGGGCTACGGCGCCGCGGCCTTCCTGCCCGTCTTCCTGATTCGCGTCCACGGAATGGGGCAGGGCGAGGTGGGCACCTGGCTGGCGGCCATCGGCCTCACGGCCGGGGCGCTCGGCACCTACCTGGGGGGCGACGTCGCCGACCGGCTCGGGAGGCGGGATCCGCGCTGGTACCTGTGGGTGCCGGGCATCGCGACGGTCCTGGGCCTCCCCTTCATCGCCTGCCTCTACCTGTGGCCCGATCCGCACGTGGCGCTCGTCCTCTACAGCCCGGCCGCCGTGCTGGGGGCCATGTACCTGGGGCCCACCTTCGCGATGACCCAGAACCTGGTGAAGCTGCGCATGCGCGCCGTGGCCTCGGCCATCCTGCTGTTCATCATCAACCTGATCGGGCTGGGCGCCGGCCCGCAGTTCGTGGGCTACCTGAGCGACCGGCTGAGGCCCGTCCACGACGTGGAGTCGATCCGCTACGCGCTCCTCTTCGTCGTCCTCATCGGGAGCGCCTGGTCCGCGCTCCACTACGCGTTCGGCGCGCGCACGCTCCGGCGCGACCTCGAGGCGAGCCGCGAGGACGAGGCGCCGGCGCCGCTCGGGGCCTGATCTCCGCGCTCAAGCCCCCACGCGAGAATGCCGACGGTGCAGGACGAGGCCCACCGCCCGGGCTCCGGAGGCACCCATGAGCGTCCCGTCGGTGAAGGGAATCCTGCTCTCGGCGACCGTGGCCGGAATCCAGGCCGCGCTCGCCGAGGGGCGGACCTCGCGCGTCCAGCTGGAGGTCCAGCTCGATGCGGACCAGATCCCCTGCCTGGACGAGAAGCTCGATCCCACCCGCTGGTATCCGGTCACGCTGATCGGCCGCATGGCCGAGGTGCTCGCCGGCATCATGGGCGGGATGCCCGACGAGGCGCAGCGGAAGCTCGGCGCCGCGGGGGTGGCGATCATTCGCGAGTCGGGGACCTACCCGCAGGCCGACTTCCAGCCGGGCTCCCTGGTGGGCGCGAGCCCGACCGAGATCCGCGCCTTCGCCCGGGTGACCGCCAGCGTCTGGCCGGCGATGTACGACTTCGGGCGCACCCGGGTCGAGTGGGAGGAGCAGACCGGCGCGGTCGTGGTCCACTACGAAGACGTGGCGGCCTGCCCGGAGTCGGTTCGCCACACCATCGAGGGCTTCACCGCCGAGGTCGCGCGGATCGCCAGCGACGGACACGCCCAAGTGACCGGAGAGCGCCCGAGCCCCGACCACTTCCTCACGAGGATCGTCCTCGGCGGATCCTGAGCTGCGCCCCGACTCAGCGGGCGCGCCCGGCTCCGGCGCGCTTTCCCGCTGCGGCGCGCGTCTCTCGCCCGACCCCGCCTTCTCCGCCGACCCGGCCGTTTACGGGTACGGGCTGGGCGCGCCGGCGGGCGCAACCCGCGGCGTCACCGCCACCAGGCCGCCGTCGATGAACTCGGCCGCCATGTGTCCGGGCCCATCCATCAGGACCACTTCCGGGATGCCTTCGGCGAGGTAGTGCTCGCCGATGGCCCGGGCCACCTCGCGCCGCTCGGGCGTTCCGAGGAAGGCCCAGGTCGGGCCGAGCTGCCCGACGAAGCGCCGGCGGTGTCCGCCGAGGTCGAGCACCGACCCCGAGTCCAGGAAGGGCGAAACGCTGCGGACCGCCGCTTCGGGCACGGTGCTCTGGGCTCCGATCCGCCCGCTCGGCGCGGAAAGCAGGAACAGGCCCAGGATCGCGACGACCGCGAAGGCCACCCAGATCGCCTGGCCCGGGAGCATCCCCAGATCGATCCCCCAACGGGCCGCGGACCCGGCTCCGGACTCCGCGGCTGCCCCGACGCGCTCGCGCTCGCGCTCGCTCTCGGGCTCGGGCTCGGTGGACCTCTTCGCACCGAGGTTCCGGCGCTTGAGCTCGGAGAGGCGGAAGGCCTCGCCGTAGTTGGAGTCGGCGAAGCGCTTGCGCGCGAGGGTGTCCATGGCGTCGCGGAGGTGGTCCGAGCCCGCGCCCGCGAGGGTGACGGGGTCGAGGTCGAGCTCGCGGAGCCCGTCCGACACCTGCTCGAGACTGCGAAGCAGGGCGCCCTGGGTCACGGTCGCCCGGATCAGCCATCCGTGGTCCGACTCCTCTGCGGTGTCGAAGGCCTCGAGATCCTCGAGGTCGAAGTCCTCGAGGTCGAGGCGCCCGACGATCCGCGAGGCCGGCCCGGGGCCTGCGGAATCGCCGCGCAGCCTCGCGCCGAAGGCCGCCACGACCTCGCTGTAGGCGGGGCTGCGCAGCAGCTGCTCGCCCACGCGGCCGGGGTCGTCGTCGGCCTCGGAGCCCTCCGGCGCCGACTCGTCGTAGAGCCCGGCCGCCAGGTCTTCCAGGGACCGGATGCCCTCGAGCTCTGCCGCGATCTGGTTCGACATGGCCGCGTTGTATCGAACCATGGCGGAGAGGACCGGCGGGTGCAGGAGGTCGCGGCCCAACCCTTCCTTGTAGAGGCGCACGCGATCGCGCACCTCCCCCAGGTCCGCGCCCTGGGCGATCTTGTCGACCGCGTTCTCGAGCGCGCGCTCGGCGACCAGCACGTCGGTGTCCGGCGACCAGGCGCGGGTCCGCTCGCGCAGCCGCTCGGTGATCGCGGCCGGGTCTCGCACCACCTGCCGCCGGCCCTGGCTCTCGTCGGTGGAGAGCAGGGTGATCAGGTACTCGAGGGTGCGCAGCGACTTGTCGTCGTTCAGGTCGCCCTCGAGCAGGACGTCCACCAGGCCCTTCAGCTCCTCGGGGTGCTTCTGGACCAGGCCCGGGGCGATCGCGCGCAGCTGGGAGAACTCGATGGAGTCGAGGATCGTGAGGGTGCGGGAGGTCTGGGCCTCGAGGATCCGATCGACGGAGGCGAGCTCGGCGTCGTGCTCCGGTGAGCCGTCCGAGGCCTCGTCCTCGTCGGCCAGGCCCGAGAGCTTCTGCAGGCGGACCAGCAGGTTCCGGGCCTCCCGGCGAAGCGGGCCGAGGGCGGAGGGGTGCGCCTCCCGGGCCAGGGCCCGGTGCGCCGCCTGGAGCGACGCGAACAGGCGAATCCGCTGCCGGATGGCTTCGCTGGACGCCATTCCTGTCTTCTCCCGCTGCGACGCTCCGCAGTCTCCCGGAGATCGCCTCGTTCCAACCCGAAACGGGAGGACGCGGGCGGGACTTGAACGGAAGTTCCGGGACACGCATGCGGGTTTTTCACCCTGTCCCCTTGGCCCCCCTCTGGGCCGTCGGTGACGCGAAGGGGCCAGCGACGGGGATCCCTCGTCGGTCCACCCTGTGACCGTTGCGTGGAGGTCGGAATTTCGACCCACGAAGCGGGTGGACTCACCCATAATGCGGGTTCCTGTCCGAGAACGCTTCCCTCGTGGGTCGCCGATCGGCGGCGAGCCCGGCTGGCCTCCGACCCGGGCCCGGATCCGGGCCCGGATCGGCGAGCTGCACGCCGGCCCCCGTCTCCCGTGAACCCCGAACCAACGGATTGCCTGCATGTCGCACCGCTCTCGAACCACAGGGGGCATACGCCCTCGTCGCGAATCCACCCCCCGCTGGCCGGGGGGCGGCGCGAGCCTTGCGCTCCTGACCGCAGCGTTGGTCGCGGTCGCGGCGTCGATCGGCCTGCCGTCCCAGGCCTGGGCGAGCTGCAACGTGGTTCCCGGGTCGGTGAACACGTTCCGGGCCGCGCTGGGAGCGACCGATCGTCCCTTCGCGGCGCCCGGCGACACCGTGAAGGTCCAGCTCGATCTCGCCGGCTGCGAGGCGGCTGCGGAGCCCGGCTTCGTGGACTCCGGGAACGCGGCCGGGGCGGAGGACGACTTCCAGGTCGTTCTGGTCTTCACGCCGCCCAACGGGCCGGCGAACGTGGTCGTGCTCCACGACGAGGACGATCCCCAGGCGTGCGTGGGATTCGAAGGCAGCGCCGCCCAGCAGGCCTGCCAGGCGAGCCTGCCGGTGCTGGGCGACGGCGCCCCGGGCTCCACGCGCCAGGCCCTCTGCCTTCCGACGGCGATCAACGTGCCCGACGCCTCCACGCTGGAGTTCGAGTTCCCCGACACCCACGCGCTCGCCGGGTCCAGCGCGCCGCCCGAGGCCAGCCTCGCCGGCGCGGTCAAGATCGCCGTGCAGCCGCGCACCGCGGCGTCCCTGCCCTGCGGCATCGCCTCCAGCCTGTGCGAGGACGGTCCGCCGGCGGAGACCCTCGCCTGCATCGACCGGCTCTACGACGTCAACGACACCTGCCAGGTCGGAGCGACCCAGGTCGAGGAGACGTTCCCCAACTTCACCGCGCTCCCCAGGTACAACGACTACGAGGCCATGTGCGATGTCGAGGCCGGCTCGCCGTGCGACGCCCTGCGGCCGGATGCGCGCTTCACCATCGACGAGGCCGGCAACCTGCTCGTCCCCCTCAACTGGGGCGGCGTGCTGGTGCGCCTCGAGGACGGCTCGCCGGTGCCGCGCCTGATCCAGCTGATCAGCCAGATCCCCGCCTTCGACGGCAGCCCCGATCCCGTCGAGGTGCCCGGCCCGAGCTTCGTCTCCGCGCTCTCGCCCCGCGGACACTTCCTGCCTCCGATCCTCAGCCCCTTCACCGAGCAGGGCGCGGACTCGATCGCCCTGTTCGGAACCGTGGACGCTCCCTTCTCGATCACCCGCGTGGCGCGTCGCGGCAGCGACTTCGAGTGGTGTGCGGGCGGAGCGGCCGACGGCGCGCCGTGCAACGAGGACGCCGACTGCCCGGACGGAGCCTGCGTTCCCAGCGTCTGCCACGCGCCGCCCACGCCGGGGGCGCGATCGGTCCCGGTCCTGCCCCAGGTGCCCTGCACGTCGGACGCCGACTGCGGAGCCGGCGCCGAGTGCGGCCCGTCGCTCCTCGACTTCTCCACGCGCTTCAGCGGCGAGGGCTGCGGCCCGGCCCTGGACACGACCTACCTGGCGACCGCCGGCAACCTGGTGCCCCTCGAGTCGCTCTTCATCCAGGGCTCGGACGAGATCCTCGCCCTGCCGCGGGTGGAGGCGATCGAGGCCGCCGAGGGCTCGGCTGCCGACGCCGACTTCAACCAGGACGGCGACACCGCGGACGTCTCGATGACGCTGCTGAACCGCCAGTCGGGCAGCGAGCAGCCCATCGGGATCCTCGCCCCCGGCGCGCTGGGCGTGGCGTCGACCCAGGTGCTGGAGCCGCCCTATCGGTATACGGCGGTGAGCGTCGAGGACGACATCCTGGCGTTCCTCCAGTACGAGCCCGCCGACTTCCGGAGCGACCCCAACGCCAACGGGCGCGTGGAGGACTCGATCCTCCGCGTCTACCGCAAGGCCGAGGACGACGCCGCACCCAATCTGCCGATCAACCCGATCACGTCGGTCGACGCGGACTCCCTGGTGGACGGGCTGCCGCTCACCGTCTCCGACGGGCTCGTGTTCTACCGGGTCTCCGAGGCGGACGAGGGCATCCGCCGCACCCGGGCCGCCAGCACCGACGAGGCGGGCGCGGTGCCCACCGAGTTCGACGGCTTCGCGTTCCGGGAGGAGAGCCGGGAGCGGGGGGCCATGAGCAGCGACGGGCGCTTCGTGGTCTACGACTCCTCGGCCGTCGACCTGGTGAGCGGACTCGCCGACGACAACGACAGCCGGGACGTCTTCCTGCTGGACCGGGACGCGGACGGCGACGGCCTCTTCGACGAGCCGGGCCAGATCGTCGTCGAGCTGGTGAGCCAGTCGAGCCTCGGCGCCCTGGGAGACGCCGACTCGGGCGCCACCTACACGCCCGGGGCCGACGTGTCCGACGACGGCCGCTTCGTGGTCTTCCCGAGCCGCGCGCGCACCCTGGTGGATCCTCCCCTGGAGGAGTTCCGGACCCACGTCTACGTGCGCGATCGCAGCCAGGGCACCACCACCCGTGCGAGCTTCGGCGAGTGCGAGGCCGCGCTCGGCGCCGACGCCGAGGAGCCCGTGATCAGCGACGACGGCGCCTGGGTGGCCTTCGAGCTCTCGCCCCAGGAGGGCTTCCCGCCCGCCTCCATCTGCGTGTACGAGGTGGCGACCGGAGAGGTCGACCTGATCCTTCCCGGCGGGCCGGACCCCGGGAATCCCCAGAGCTTCGTCTACTACGCCCGCCCCTCGCTCAGCGGAGACGGGCGCTACCTCGCCTTCGAGACCAACCACCGGCTGTCCCCCCACGACCTGGACGAGTCGACCGACGTCTACGTGCTCGACCGCGGCACCGGGAGCTTCGTCTTCGCGAGTCCGGGGGGAGACGGCGGGAGCGGCCGGGAGCCCTCGATCTCCGCCGACGGCACGAAGGTGGCGTTCCAGAGCTACGAGGGCCTGGTGCCCGAAGACGACGACGAGTCGACCGACGTCTACGTCTTCGACGTTCCGTCGGGCTCGCTCCAGGTCCTGCCGTCCGAGAAGGCGGAGGAGACCTACGGCGCCTCCTTCTTCGCGGACTTCCCGGTGGCCGGCGGTCCGCGCATCTCGCCGGACGGCCGCTACGTCTCCTGGACCACCTACGGCGAGGGCGAGGACGTGTCGCCCCACGCCTTCGTGGCGGATCTCGTCACCGGGACCACGCGCTTTGGCGACGTCACCTCGGCCGGCGTGCTCTCCGCCGGCATCGACGCCTTCGAGACCGAGGAGCCGGGGCTGGCCGAGCGGGGGCTGCACACCGCCTTCGCCATCCTGTCTTCCCTGGTCCCGGGTGACGACAACGGGCGCATCGACGTCTACCTGAACGGGATCGGCACGGCCGAGCCCCTGGGCGCCGGCGACCTCCTGGGCGACGGCGATCTGGACGACGTCGTGCTCTACGCCTTCGACGCGCGCACGGCCGAGCCGCCGATCTTCCTCGGGCCCGCCGGCCAGGTGGCCGTCGACGGCGGCACCGCCGCCTTCCTGTGCCCCGAGGACGCGGTGCGCGACGGCGAGGTCGACGGCAACGGCGACGAGGACTCCGACGACGACAACGTCTGCCTGTATCCCAACCGGGGCGCCGTGCAGAACCTGGGCCAGTCGGCGTTCGAGGTGGACCTCTCGAGCGAGATCGTCGCGGCGCGGGTCGAGGGCGGCTCGGGCGACAGCGTGGTCGCCTACTGGGATCTGGCGGCCGGGGGCTGGACGCCCGTCACCGACGACGTCGGTGCGGTCCAGACCGCCGACTCGCTGTGCGGGGTCTCGGGGTCGGTCGTGGCCTTCACGACCCTCGAGTCCGACGCGGGCGCGGACCGCAACGGGGACGGCGATCTGGCCGACCGCTACGCCCAGGCCTTCGACACCGCCACCGGCGAGCTGCTGGGCCTGGCGGCCGGCGCCTCGCTGTGCGAGGTCGGACCGCCCTCCGGAATCTGCGTGGGGGCGCCCGAGGACGCCTGCGCCGACGACTCCGACTGTCTGCTGGGCGCCTTCTGCGACGCGGGGGCGTGCCGGAGCCTCGGCAACCTGTGCGAGTCGGTCGCCGACTGCGCCAGCGGGCAGGCCTGCGAGGTCGGCTCGATCATCGGCATCGGCACGCCGGAGCTGGCCCAGTGCGAGGACACGCTCCTGTGCGAGAACGCGCAGTCGTACTTCGATTGCTCGTGCGACCTCGACGACGACGGCGACTGCTGCGATCCCGACGAGGCGCTGGGGCTCGCGGCCTGCCAGATCCGCGACTTCTGCGAGATCGCGGACGAGCTCGACGGCTGCGCGTGCGACCTGAACGGCGACGGCGACTGCTGCGACGACGTCCTCCGCGCCTACGACACCGCGCTGGATCGCGAGGTGAGCTGCGACCAGGCCGTGACGCCGTGCGTGGAGGAGGCCTGCGATCCGCGCAGCGAGTACGTCGTCCAGGAGAACGACATCCGCTTCCTCACCCAGGAGTGCGACCAGGGGACCGACCCCACCATCGAGAGCTTCGAGTGCGGAACCGGTGGGGACCTCGAGCCCCGGCCGGGCGGCGACCTCAACGGCAACGGCGAGACCGCCGAGCTCATCGTCCAGATCTGCAACGCCCGCACCGGCGAGGTCGAGGTGGTGGGCAGCGTCGAGGGGGGCCAGACCCAGGGCAACCCGCTGGGAGGCGGGGACGGCAGCACCGCCTTCGTCAGCGCGGGCATCTGCGTCCAGCAGACGGCCACGGTGTGTGGGGACCAGGGCGGCGCCGGCACCAGCGGCGACTGCCCCACGGACCAGTTCTGCTCCATCGAGCCCGGTCAGGACTCCGGCCTCTGCGTGCGCCACCTCGGAACCTGTCGCACCGACGCCGACTGCGTGGGCTGCGACGGGCAGGAGCCGTGCGCCGATCCCGGCATCACCTGCCGCGACGACGCCATCCTGGCGGCCAGCGGCGACCGCGACGGCGACCGGGTGAGCGACGTCTTCGACAACTGCGAGACCGAGCCGAACACCTCCCAGGCGGACGCGGACCGCGACGGGCTGGGGGATGCCTGCGACCTCGTGACCTGCGGCAACGGAGTCGTCGAGTTCGACGAGTTCTGCGACGACGGGAACCTGGAGGACGGCGACGGCTGTCCGTCCGACTGCCGCCCGCCCCAGGCGATGGCCTGCGACGTCGACGGGAACGACTTCATCGACCGCTTCGACATCGAGGCGATCACCGGCGCCCTCGGACAGAGCGCGGTCGGGCCGGACGATCCCCGGGATCCGGACGGGGACGGCACGATCACGATCTTCGACGCCCGGGCCTGCACCCTCCAGTGCGATCGCGCCGAATGCAAGCCTCCGGGCGCCTGCGGGCTGATCGGTCTGGAGGTCCTCGGAGCCCTGGCGCCATGGCTCTGGCGCCGGCGGCGCAAGGCGGTGGGGCGCGGATGACCATGGAGAGACGAATCGTCGTGAAAGCGAGAATCGAGCGGGCGCGAGCGGTGTCGGGCATCGTGTTCTTCCTGTGCTGGCTGGCGGCGGACGCCTCGGCCCTGAGCCTGCGTCTCGAGCCCGGCTCCGGCGTGCTCGACCTGGGCGACCCGCTCAGCGTCGACCTCGTCGTGGACGACCTCTCGCCCGAGGTGATCGGGGCCTTCCAGGTCGGCATCGACTTCGACCCGGCCGTGCTCGACTACCAGGGGGCGAGCTCCGACGACTCCCTGGGCGTGCCGGGGCTGCAGACCGTCTTCGGGGGCAGCGAGTCGCCCGGCAACGCCAACGTCTTCGAGGTGTCGTTCCTCTCCCAGGCGCAGCTGTCGGCGATCCAGGGGGACTCGCTGGTGCTGGCGACCCTCTCCTTCGTGGGCGTGGGCGCCGGCGAATCCGCGCTGTCCTTCTCCCAGACCGACCTGTCGGACGCCTTCGCCCGGCCGCTGGCCATCGACGAGCGGGTCGGCGCGACGGTCACCGTGAACGATCCGATCCCCCAGCCCGGCGCCGCGCTGCTTTTCGCGGTGGGCGCCGCGGTGCTCGCAGCGTCGCGGCGGAGCGCGCGGGGAAACGCAGGGGCGTGAACCGGGCGCTCCCGGCGGCCGGTCCCGCCGTGCGACCGAACCCGCGCCGAGCCAGGGGCTGGACGCAGGCCCTCGCTCGCCGCGCCGTGCGCGCCTCGGCCTGGGGGGCGGCGCTGGTGCTGTCGGCCTGGACCCTCCTCGCGAACGGCTTCGGCGTGGTGCCGCTCTTCTCGCGTTCGCTCTCCCGGGTGCCGGCGGACCCGCCGGGGCCCACGCTCTCGCGCTCCACGGCGTTCGCCTTCCGCTGGCTGGTCCTCTGGCGCTGGCTCCGCGGGGACAACGAGGTCGCGTGCGGGATCGCCCGGCGCTACGTGCGCCGGGCGCGGTGCGAGCTGGCCGAAGAGCCCTCCGCGCCGGGTGCGGAGCCGGTCTTCGAGGCCTCGCAGGAGGTGGACGACCTTCCCCGCCTGGCGCGGTCCCTGCGCGGCGCTCCCCGGCCGGTCGTGCTGCGGCAGTGGCACCGCGCCCGGCGGGACTGGAGCCTCGACGCCCTCGTGGGCGACGCGGGGCAGAGCCCGGTCCTGATGAGGGGGCCCGAGGGCTTCTCCATGCGACCCCTGGCCGGGCTTCGCGAGACGCCGGGCGCCTACGTCGCCAACTGCGAGCAGCTGCTGGTGCGCCACCCCGAGCTCGTCGAGGCGCTGGATCCCCACGGCGATTCGGGGGCCTGGCTCGGAGGCGTCGCCTATGCGCTGCAGCTCTTCGTCGGGGCCCGCCCGGGCACCGGGCTCAGCTTCCACTGCGCCAACAACTGGAATCTCTTCACGATGCTCCACGGGCGGAAGCGCTGGACCTTCGTGGACCCCGCCCACGGCTACCTCATGTATCCGTGGACCACCCGCGACGGCGCCTACGTCGCGTCGGTCCTCCACCACCCGCAGCTCGACCCCGGAGCGTGCGATCTGTTCGAGTGGGCTCCCCGCTCGAGCGTGGTGCTCGAGCCCGGAGACGTCCTCGTGAGTCCGCCGTGGTGGTGGCACCGGGTGGAGAACCTCGACGCCGAGACCGTCGGGGCGGCGCACCGGCGCTCGATTCCCTTCGCGGCCGACACGAACCGGCTGTTCTCCTTCGCCCAGGCCCTGTCGCCGGGGCTTCTGGCCGCGACCGCCGGGACCCTGGCGGAGGTGATCGCCCACCGCGCCCGGCTGCGCGACCTCTACGCCGGATCGGGCGCCGGCCCCACGGCGATCGAGCGGGTGGCCCACACCCGGGAGCAGCTGATGCCCGCCGAGGCGGGCGTTCGCGCCTGGGGTGGGGCGCCCGGCCGGCGGGCCGCCTGAGCCCTCAGCGCCGGACCCGTCCCGCCGCGAGCGCGGCGAGGCCCGCGACCGCGCTGGCCAGCGCCGGGAACCAGTCGCCGAAGCGCGCATACAGGGTGAGCGCGGTGCGGGGCGAGACCTCGCCCACCAGGGTGGCGGACTCCCCGTGCCGGGTGCTGGCCTGGATGCGACCCCAGGGATCGATGATCGCGGACGGCCCTTCGGTCGAGGAGCGCACCAGGTAGCGCCGCAGCTCGATGGAGCGGAAGGCCACGTGCTCGAGCATCCGGCGCGCGAAGTCGGGCTCGGCCACCCAGCTGTCGTTCGAGGGATTCGCCAGGATCTGGGCGCCCGCGCGGACCCGGTCCGCGGTGACCTCCGCCAGCAGGGCCTCGTTGCAGATCACGACGCCCACCGGCCCGGCGCGGCTCGGGATGGGGCCCGTGAGGGACCCGTGGCCGAAGGAGCGGGCGCCCTCGAAGTCCCAGCCCGCCGGATCGGGCATCGACCCCGGAACGTACTCGGCGAAGGGGACGAGGTGCTCCTTGTCGTAGCGGCCGATGATGCCGCGGGCGGGGTCGATGGAGAACATGCGATTGCGCCAGGCCGGGGCCTCGCCGTCGGCGCCCGACACCCGGGCGGGTCCGCCGGCGATCAGCTGGGCGTCCCAGGCGGCGAGCGACCGGGCCAGCGTGCGTGCGTAGGCCGGCTCCTCTTCGAGCAGGAACGTGAACGAGCTCTCGGGCCAGAAGAGCAGGGCGGGTGCGCTCTCGGCCACCACGTCGTCGCTGAGCCGGAGACTGAGCTCGAGGTTGCGGCCGTAGAAATCGCGCCGCCAGCGCGATCCCACGTCGACGTCCGGCTGGACCGAAGCCACCCGCACGCGCAGGCCCCGGGGCTCGGCCGAGCGCAGCACCCAGGACCCGTGCAGCGCGGCCGCGAGCACGGGCAGGAGGACGCACGCCCAGCGACGCATCGACGCCCGCCGCTCCCAGCTTCCCGCCCGGAGGGCTTCGATCTCGGCCGCGAGGGTGGCGTTCGAGAGGGCGACCAGGAAGCTCGGGCCGTAGATGCCGGTGAACTCGCTGAGCTGCACCAGGGGCAGGGCGGCCAGCTGGGAGGCGCCCAGCAGGCCCCACGGATTGCCGATGAAGAACACGGTCTCGGTGAACAGGCGGCCGCGCACCCACTCGACGGCGAGCCAGGCGCAGGCGACCGCGAGCGGCGCCAGGGGGCTCGGGCCGAGCCGGGCCAGGCGCCGGTCCAGCGCCGCGAAGGCCGCGTAGTAGGGCGAGGCCATGCTGCCGAAGATGCCCACGGCGATGATCCAGCCCACCCAGGCCTGCTGCTGGAAGTACTGGGAGATGGAGCCCGGAAACGGCTCGGCGATGCCGTAGCCCGAGACCAGACCCCAGAGTCCGGCGAGGGCCAGGCCGCGCACCCGGGACCCGCTGCGGATCGCCAGGAAGAGGGGCACCAGCGCCACCCAGGCGAGGGCGCTCCACGCGCCCCCCCGGAACGCCAGGGCGTACAGCAGCGAGGAGACGAGGACGGCGGCGAGCGCCCGGTGACGAGGCAGAGCCAGGGCCATGGTCTCAGGGGACGCGCCCGGCCTCGAGGTCGGCCCGGTCGCGCTCGAGCTGCATGGCTTCGAACATGCGGCGAGCCTCGTCCACGCAGCCCTCGGCGTCGAGGTCCTCGAAGACGCGGGGCGCCTTCGGGTGCTCCGCGGTCCGCAGCCCCACCTCGGCCAGCAGGCGGGCCGCCTCGGGCCGGGCGCCCATCTCCTCGGCGATCGAACGGGCGCGGCGCCAGCGCGCGGCGGCGCGCTCGCGACGGTCGATCAGCCAGTCCAGGCGACCGGCGAGGCGGTGGACCTCGGTGCGCCGGGAGGCGATCGATTCGCAGGTGCGCAGCGCCGCGCGGGCCGCCCGGGTCGCCGCCCGGCGGGCGCGCGCGGCGGCGGCGCCGTCTCCCGCGGCCCGGGCGCCCTCGAGGCGGGTCACGTCGTACAGGAGCTGGGAGCGCGCCGAGGTGATCGCGTGCATGGCGGACACCCGTCCGGCCTTCTTGCGCAGCCTCCGGCAGCCCTCGAGCAGCTTCTCCCCGGCGTCGAGGTCGCCCTTCAGGATCTCGATCTTCGCCCGCTCGCCGAGGGCGTACAGGTTGATGGGTACGTCGCCGTACTCTTCGTAGTAGCTCTCGCCGGCCCGGGCCGCGACGTCGAGCTGTCTGCGCTCCAGGGGCAGGAAGGTGCGGTGGGCCCTCACGGCCGACCAGGCCAGGTCGTGCTGGTGCAGGTCGGCCACCTCGGTGAGCTTCGCGAGCCGCTCCTCGGCCCGGTCGAACTGTCCGCGGCGGATGCTCCGGTCCGTGTCGATGTCCAGATAGGTCGAGACCTCCCAGAGGCGGCCCTCGGCCAGTCCGCGCTCCACGATGGGTTCGGGGATGCGGTGCTCTTCGGACCAGTCACCCGACCAGAAGTAGTGGAGGAACCGCAGGAGGCGGTAGTAGAGCTCGCGCTCCTCGACGGCCCCGGCGGCCGCGAGCCCGTCGGCCCGCTCGAGCAGCCGCCGGCCCACGCCGAACATGCCCGCGCCGTAGGAGAAGATGCCGATGGCCCCCGCGTAGAGCGCCGCGGACTCGGGGACGGTGGAGGGGTCGAAGCGGCCCAGCCTTCGGAGCATGGCCAGGCTGTCGAACAGGAAGCGGTCGGGGTCCGAGGTCGACTGCGCGATGGCGCGCCGGAACATCAGGTCGAAGATCCGCCGCTCGGACTCGTCGCTCGCGCGCCCGGAGCCCGCCCGGCCGAAGGGCCGGTAGAGCTGGAGCAGCACCACCGGGAGGTCCAGGGCCAGACGCCCGACGAACCCCGCGGTGGACCCGGGCGCCGGCGCGCCCAGCAGGGAGAGCGCCCGGTCGAAGTGCTCGACCGACTCCCCGAGCTGACCGCGATTGAGCAGCGCCATGGCCAGGTGGGCCTCGAGGGTCGAACGCTTCTCCGGGTCGCCCGCGTCGCCGTGGAGCGAGAGGAACAGGTCCGACGCCTCGCGGAAGAACTGCAGCGCTTCGTTGGAGGCGGCGGAGCGGGCGGCCTCCTCGCCGGCGGCGAACAGGTGCGGCTCGGCCGCCTCGGGCGCGTCGCCCCGGGCGTAGTGGAAGGCGAGCATGGCGTGGAAGCCCGCGAACACGCCCTCGAGCTGCTCCTCGGCGGCGGTCGCGACCGCGGCGTGGAGCTTGCGGCGGCGCTCCTCGAGCATGGAGCGGTAGATCACCTCCTGGATCAGCGGGTGCTTGAAGGCGAGGTCGAGACCGGGCAGCGCGTCGGCGTGAGCCAGGAACTCTCCTTCGAGGAGCGACTCGGTGAGCTCGCGCGGGTCGGTCACGCCGAGGACGGACTCGACCACTCCGAGGAAGAAGTTCACGCCCATGACGGCGGCGACCTGGAGGAACTCGCGCTTCCGGAGCTCGAGGCGGTCGATGCGGGCCATGATCACTTCTTCGATGGTGCCGGGGATCTCCGCCCGGGCGATCCGGGCGGTCGCGACCAGGTCGCCGTCGACGCGCTCGAGGGCGCCCTGCTCCAGCAGCGACCGGATCGCCTCCTCCAGGAAGAAGGGGTTGCCGGCGGCGCGCTCGGCCAGACTGCGCCGGATCGCCAGGGGCACCTCGGCGCCGCGAAAGAGGTTGCGGATCAGCTCCCTCGACCCGTCGCCGTCGAGGGGCGCGAGCGCGACGACCGGCGGCGCCTGGGTGGCCGCGTCGACGTGCGCCTCGATCCGGCCCGAGGTGTCGGCGTAGTCCGGTCGGTACAGCAGGACGAACAGCACGGGCTGCTCGTCGGCGAGGCGGAGCAGCGATTCCAGCAGCTCGACCGAGGACAGGTCGGCCCAGTGGAGGTCCTCGAAGACGAGCACCACCGGCCGCTCGTCGCCGAGCAGCCGGAGCCAACGGGTGAAGTGCTTCAAGAGGACCTGGGCCTGGCCCTCGCCCCCTGCGGTCGGGTCCCGCGACAGGCCGAGCACGCGCCGGAACGAGGCCGCGATCTCCGGGGCCTCGTCTCCGGCGAGTCGCCGGAGCTCGCGGTCGAGGGTCGAGGAGACCGTGTCCTCCGAGGAGTCGGGCGACAGGCGCAGCCACTGGAACAAGAGGTCCGAGAAGGCGTGATGGCCGAGCGCCGCGCCGGACGAGAGCGACCGGCCCTGGAGCCAGAGGATGGAGTCGCCGTGCTCGTCGCGCAGCTCCTCGACCAGGCGCGTCTTGCCCAGGCCGGCCTCGCCCCGGACCCGCAGGACGCCGCCGCGCCCTGCGGCCGCCGCCTGGAAGGCGCGGCGACAGGCGGCCAGCTCGGGCTCGCGCCCGACGAAGCGCGAGGAGATGCCGCCGTCGCGCCGGGCGCGGTGGAGCTGGACCTCGCCCGAGGTCATCGCATAGGCCGGGCCGGCGCCCTCGGCGTCGTCCCGGGGCTCGAACTCGAAGACCCCGCGCAGGGCGCCGAAGGTGCCCCCGCCCACGTAGATCTCCCAGGCGCCGGCCGCGTCGGTGAGACGGTTGGCGGTCGAGACCGAGTCGCCCATCAGGGCGAACTCGCGGATCAGCGGACCGCTCACGTCGGCCGTGATGCCCGCTCCGGTCTCGATGCCCGTGTGGATCGAGAGCGGAGGGTCGATGCCGCGGTCCTCGTTGAACTGGACCACGGCGTTGCGCATCTCGATGGCGGCGTTGACCGCGGCCCGCGGCGCGTCCTCGATGGCGTGGGGCACGCCGAAGAGCGCGAGCACGCAGTCGCCCAGCCGCTTCTCCACGGTCCCGCCGAAGCGTCGCGCCACCGCGTCGAGGCGGCCCAGGCAGTCCGTGAAGATGTCGTACGCCACCGCCGGGTCGAGGCGCTCCGACATGGCGGTGAAGCCGCTGAGGTCGGCGAACAGCACCGTGGCGCGCCGGCGCTCGGCTTCGGAGCTGCGCTCGGCGGTCTCGGACTGGCGGCGCGCGTCGGCGGCCAGCGCCTCGGCCAGGAAGGGGCCGAGCAGGATCGCCGCGGGGTTGCCCGCCGCGCGGCCGAGCACCAGCCGCCGCAGGTCCGCGTCGAGGCCGGCCCCTTCGGGCAGCGAGTCGAGCAGCTGGTGGGCGGGCGAGGCCTCGAGGGGGCCGAGCGCCAGCGTCTCCACCGCCAGGCCGGAAGGGGGCGGCTCGCGGGAGAGCAGGATCAGCAGCAGCGGCAGCCCGGGGTCCTCGGCGAGTCGGCGGACGAGCCCCGCCAGGAGCTCCAGGGAGTCGGGATCGGTGCGGTGCAGGTCGTCGAAGGCGATGGCCAGGGGGCGCTTGCGGGCGGTCGATTCCAGCGCCTCGCGGATCCGCTCCGGGTCGTCTCCGGCGCCCTCGGGCGCCGGCGCTCCGAGGGCGAAGCGCCCGAGTCGGGTGAAGCTCCGCAGGCGGGTCGCCTCCGCCTCTCCGACGGGGACGGCGTGGAGCAGCCCCGCGTCGCCGGAGTCGAGCTCCGCCACGAGCGCGGTCTTGCCGATGCCCGGCGGACCGTGGATCCAGATCGATCCGCCCTCGCCGGACCGGAGGGCGCGCAGCCGCTCTGCGATCCGCGCGCACTCGGCCTCGCGTCCGAAGACCCGTCCCGCGGCGTTGGCCGGCGCGCGCAGGGCGGTCGCGGCCTCCGCCTCGATCCCCTGCACCGCGAAGGCCGGGACCCTTGACGACTTGCCCTTCAGGGCCAGGGGCTCGACGGACTCGAGGACCAGCCCCTGGCCGCCGGCTGCGCAGGTCTCGACGCCGGCATAGATGCGGCCGGCCCCGGCCTTCGACTTCAGGCGCGCGGCGACGTTGACGGCGTCGCCCATGATGGCGAACTCGCGCATCAGCGAGTCGCCCACCTCGCCCAGGGTCACGAAGCCGGTGTTGACGCCGACGGCGACCTCCATGTGCTCGCCGCCCGGCACGCTGAGGCCGTAGTGGCGGGCTTCGTCCCGCATCTCGAGGGCCGCCAGCAGGGCGTTGCGCTCCGAGTCGGGCGCGCTGTCCCGCCCGCCGAACAGGACCAGAAGGGAGTCGCCCAGATACTTGTCGACGGCGCCGCCGTGTCTTCGCGCGACCCGGTCGAGCAGCTGGAGGCAACCGCTCACCGCGGCGAGCGCGGCGTCGCTTCCGCGCTCGGCGGCGATGGCCGAGAAGCCCAGGATGTCGGCGAACATCACGGTGGCGACCACGCGCGTCACCGTGGGCGCGCCGGCGCCCGCCTCCGCTCCCGGGTGCGCTGCCTCCAGACGTCGATCCAACCGGGGTCCTCTCTCGGGCGAAGCCGCCGACGTCAAAGGGTAGCCGAGGCCCCGACCTCGATCCGACCGCCTGCGCTCGATCGCGACCGTCCGGGACCGCTATCGTCCGGCAGGGCTCGAGGCGCTCGGGAGACCCGAAGCGGCTCCGGCCGCACCGGGCGCCGCGCCGGCAGCGGGCCGGCAGCGGGCCGGGCGGTCCGGGACATCCGGCGAATCCGGGACGGATTGGCCGACGGAGGCACGAATGGAGTTCGAGACCCGCGCGATCCACGTGGGCCAGGAGCCCGATCGCGAGACCGGCGCGGTGATGCCGCCCATCTACGCGACCTCGACGTTCGCCCAGAGCGGGCCCGGCGAGACCCGGGGCTACGACTACACCCGCTCGGGCAACCCCAACTTCACGCGCCTGGCTCGGACCCTCGCCTCCCTCGAAGGCGGCGCCTTCGCGACCGTCTTCGCCAGCGGGATGGCGGCGATCACCGCGGTGATCTCGACCCTGCGCTCGGGCGACCTGGTGCTGGCCGAGGAGAACATCTACGGCTGCACGTTCCGGATCTTTGCCCAGGTCTTCGCGAAGTTCGGGGTGGAGGTCCGGTACGTCGACTTCGCCGACCCGGCCAGCTACGCGCACATCGGAGACGTCCGCCCGGCGCTGGTCTGGCTCGAATCGCCCACCAACCCGATGCTCAAGATCCTCGACATCGCGGCGATCTCGGCCGCGGCGGAGAAGGTCGGGGCGCCGGTCCTGGTGGACAACACCTTCGCCTCGCCCTACTTCCAGCGGCCCCTGGAGCTGGGCGCCACGCTCTCGCTCTCGAGCACCACCAAGTACGTGAACGGGCACTCGGACTGCCTCGGTGGCGTCGTCGTCACCAACGACGAGGCGTGGCAGGAGAAGATGGTCTTCGCCCAGAAGGCCGTGGGGTTGAACCCCTCTCCCATCGACACCTGGCTCGTGGGGCGGGGCGTGAAGACCCTGGCCCTGCGCATGCGCCAGCACCACGAGAACGCGCTGGCCCTGGCGACCCACCTGGAGGGCCGTCCCGGGGTGCGCTGGGTGCGCCATCCGTTCCTCGACTCCCATCCCCACGCCGCGCTGGCGCGCCGGCAGATGAGCGGCGGCTCGGGCATCGTCACCTTCGAGCTCGACGCCGACCTCGACACCACGGCGGCCTTCGCGTCGGGCCTCGAGCTCTTTCACCTCGCGGAGAGCCTGGGGGGCATCGAATCCCTGATCGACCATCCCGCCTCCATGACCCACGCGAGCATTCCGAGGCAAGAGCGCGAGAAGGTGGGGATCGGCGACGGGCTGGTCCGTCTCTCCGTGGGGATCGAGGCGCTCGAGGACCTGGTGGCCGACGTGGACCGCGCCCTCCGCGCGGCCCTGGCTGGCTGAAGGAGTCCGGTTCATGCGGCGTCTGCTCCGAGAGCCCCTGGTCCAGTTCCTGGCGATCGGGCTCGCGATCTTCGCCCTGGCCTCGCTGTGGGGAGCGCGGGAGCCGGTCGCCGACGACCGCATCGTGGTGACCGAGGAGCGGGTCGCCCAGCTCCAGGACGCCTTCGCCAAGCAGTGGCGCAGGCCGCCCAGCCAGGACGAGCTGCGCGGTCTCGTCGACGGCTACGTCCGCGAAGAGGCGCTCTACCGGGAGGGCGTGCGGATGGGGCTCGATCGCGACGACACCATCATCCGGCGCCGGGTGGCCCAGAAGCTGAGCTTCCTGGTGGAGGACCTGCTGCTGCCGCCGGACCCGAGCGACGCCGATCTCGAGGCCTACCTCGAGCGGGAGCGGGAGCGCTTCGTGCTGCCCGGCCGCGTCTCGTTCGAGCACGTCTACTTCAGCGAGTCGCGCCGGGGCGAGGCGGCGGCCGCCGACGCCCGCCGGGTCCTCGCGGAGCTCCGGGCCTCGGCGGACGGCGACGCGAGCGACCGGGGCGATCCGTTCATGCTGGGGCACCGCCACGAAGGGGTCACCCGCGCCGACGTCGAGGGCGACTTCGGGCCGGGGTTCGCGGCGGCGCTCCTCGATCTCGGCGTCGGCGCCTGGCAGGGGCCCGTCCGCTCGGCCTACGGGCTGCACCTGGTGCGCGTGAGCGAGCGGACCCCGCCGGTGCCGCCCGTCCTCTCGGAGGTCCGCGGCGGGGTGCTGGCCGCCTGGCTGGACGACCACCGGCGCCGCGCCAACGAGGACGCGATCGCCCGCATCGTCGAGCGCTACGACGTGGTGCTCGAGGAGCCCGGCGCCGGGAACGGTGCTCCGTGAGGGCCGGCGCCGCCCTGCTCGCGCTGCTCTGCGTGGCGTACGCGCCGTTGCCGGCGCTCGGCCACGAAGTGCGTCCGGCCTTCCTGGAGGTGACCAGCTCCGACGGCCGCCACTTCGAGGTGCTGTGGAAGGTGCCCATGCGGGGCGATGCGGTCCTCTCGATCCGGCCGGTCTTCCCCGCCCGCTGCCGCGACCGCGTCCCGCCCACCACTCGACCGGTCCCCGCCGCCCTCGTCGAGCTGCGCCACCTCGACTGTGGAGCGGAGGGGCTCGACGGAGAGCGGATCGGGATCGACGGCCTCTCGCAGACGCTGACCGACGTCATGGTCCGCGTCTCCCTGCCCGACGGGCGCCACTGGACGCGGATGCTGAAGCCCCACGATCCGTCCTTCACCCTGTCCGGGCGCTCGTCCTGGACATCGGTCGCCGGTTCGTACCTCCGCTTCGGGGTCGAGCACATCTGGTTCGGCGTCGACCACCTCCTCTTCGTCCTGGGACTGCTGCTGATCGTGCGCGGGACCCGGCTGCTGGTGGAGACCATCACGGCCTTCACGGTGGCCCACAGCCTCACGCTGGCGGCCGCGACCCTCGGCCTGGCCAGTCTGCCCGCCGCGCCGGTGGAGGCGGTGATCGCGCTCAGCATCGTCTTCCTGGCGTCGGAGCTGGTGCGCCAGGGGGAGGGCGAGCCCGGGCTCACCGAGCGGCGCCCCTGGATCGTGGCCTTCGCCTTCGGGCTGCTCCACGGCTTCGGCTTCGCGGGCGCCCTGCGCGAAGTGGGGCTCCCCCAGGCCGACGTGCCGCTGGCGCTCCTCTTCTTCAACCTGGGCGTAGAGCTGGGCCAGCTGACCTTCGTGGCCGCGGTGCTGGTCGCGGTGGCCGGCCTGCGCCGCGCGGGCGGGCCCCAGCCGGCCTGGGGCCGGCGGGCCACCGCCTACGGGATCGGCTCGATCGGCGCCTACTGGCTCGTCGAGCGCATGGCGACCGTCCTCGTCGGCCGGTAGGGTGTCGCCGCAGGAGGACCCCTGCCGATGCGGCCGACCCCGTCCCGCCCCCGTTCCCCCAGAGCGGTCCGCTCGGGCTGGCGCTGGCTCGCGGCCCTGTGGCTCGCGATGTCCGGTCCCGGCTGCGCCGACTTCCAGCTGGCCGACCTCGCCGCGGTCCTCGAGGCCGGGCAGCCGCTCTCGGAGTCGACCGTGGCCGACGGGCTGCGCGAAGCGCTTCGCGTGGGCACCGAGCGCGCCGCCACGACGCTGTCGCGGCCGGGTGGCTTCGCCGACAATCCGCTCCTCCGGCTGAGCCTGCCCGAAGAGCTCGATCCCATGACGACGGCCCTGCGCACGATCGGGCTCGGAGGTCCGGTCGACGAGCTCGAGGCCACGATGAACCGGGCGGCCGAGAGGGCCGCCGGCGAGGCGATCCCGGTCTTCGCGTCGGCCATCTCGTCCATGACCCTGACCGACGCCATGGGCATCCTCGAGGGGCCGCCGGACGCGGCGACCCGGTACTTCGAGAAGCGCACGTCGGCGGCCCTCGAGGAGCGCTTCGCTCCGGTGGTGCGCGACGCGATGACCCGGGTCGGGCTCTACGCGTCGTACCGGGAGCTGGTCTCGCGCTACGAGGCCATCCCCTTCGTGAAGCCCGTGGCGCCGGATCTCGAGAGCTACGTCTCCGAGCGCACGCTCGTCGGCCTCTTCGACACCCTGGCGGACGAGGAGGAGAAGATCCGGGAGGACCCCGCGGCGCGCACCACGGCCCTCCTGCGCAGCGTCTTCGGGAGCCGCAGCCCCGGGGCCGCCCCGGCCCGCTGACCCGGCCGCCCCCGCCCCCGCCGCCGCCCGCCCCGCTGCCCCAGCGCCCGCGAGACGGGAGGTCCGCTCCCGCCCCTGCACGCGCCTCCCCCGGGATCACCGGGGCGGGTCGGGGTTGCCGCACGGGTTAGTCATGTGTATAAACAGATTGTCCACTTGGACAACCCAGGTCGAGCGACCCGGGGACCGGCCTCCCGTTCCGGTGCGGGACGGAGCGCCCCCGACGGAGATCTCCCCCCATGTCCGACGAGAACCGACAGTGGCTGCTGCGCTCGCGCCCGGTGGCGATGGTGAAGGAGAGCGACTTCGAGCTCCGGACCGGCCCGATCCCGAAGCCCGACGAGGGGCAGATGCTGGTGCGCACCCGCTGGCTCTCCTTCGAGCCCGCCATGCGCGGCTGGATGGAGGACCGGCCCAACTACATTCCGCCGGTGGGGATCGGCGAGGTGATGCGCGGCGTGGCCGTGGGCGAGGTGGTCGAGTCGCGGCTCGAGGGGTTCGCGCCCGGCGACCTCGTCAGCGGGATGACCGGCTGGCAGGAGTGGGCGCTCGCGGGGCCGGGCGTGCGCAAGCTGGCGCCCGGGAGCGATCCCCGGCTCGAGCTCTCGGTGCTGGGGATCACCGGCATCACCGCCTACTTCGGGCTCCTCGACATCGGCGAGCCGCGCGAGGGAGACGTGGTCGTGGTGTCGGGAGCGGCCGGCGCCACCGGGTCGGTGGTGGGCCAGATCGCGAAGCTCTCGGGCTGCTTTGTCGTCGGCATCGCCGGCGGCGAGGCCAAGTGCGCTTGGCTCACCGACGAGGCGCACTTCGACGCGGCCATCGACTACAAGCGGGAGGACGTCGGCCGGCGCCTCGACGAGCTGTGTCCGGGCGGCATCGACGTCTTCTTCGACAACGTGGGCGGCGAGACCCTGGACGACGTCCTCGCCCGCATCGCCCGGGGCGCGCGCATCGTCGTCTGCGGCGCGATCACCCGCTACAGCCTGGAGGAGCTTCCGCCCGGCCCGCGCCACTACATCAACATCATGATCCAGCGCGCGAAGATGCAGGGCTTCGTGGTCCTTGACTACGCGGCCCGCTTCGGCGAGGCCACCGAGGCGCTCTCCCGATGGGTCGCCGACGGCCGGATCGCCTGGGAGGTCGACGTGCAACACGGCTTCGAGAACGCACCCGGCACCCTGCGGCGCCTCTACACCGGGGCCAACTTCGGCAAGCAGCTCCTCGAATGCTGACCGCCCTGGTCCTGCTCGGGATCGCCTTCGCCGGCTGGTGGGCCTGGGAGAACGGCCGTCGACGGACCCACTCCGTTCCGGCGGGCTACCAGCCGGGCGTCGAGCTGCCCCACGAGGCCGAGTTCGAGCTCTACCACAACGCGCTGTCCCTGTGCTCCATGAAGGCCCGGGTCTGCATGGCGGAGCTCGGGATCCCCTATGCCAGCCACCCCATCGATCTCATCGAGACCGGGTCCTACGAGAACATCGGGCGCGCCTTCCTGGCGGTGAACCCGGGAGGCACGGTGCCCGTGCTGGTGCACCGGGGCCACCCGATCCACGAGTCCCACGAGCAGATCCGCTACGCCGCGCTCCACGCGCCGGCGGGGAGCCCCTCGCTGGTCCCCGAGGATCCGGCGCTGCGCGCGGAGATGGAGCGCTGGATCGACCGCGCCTCCATCACCGAAGATCCGCTCGCGCAGGGAGAGCAGAGCATCGGGAACACGGTCCCCGGGCTCACCCTGCCGCTGTTCGCCTCGATGATCGAGCGGGTCCCGTACCGGCGGATCCTCGAGGGCGTCCTCTTCCACTTCGACAAGCGGCGCCCGTTCATGTTCCTCGCCTTCAAGCTCGCGGGGCTCGAGCGGATGGGCCGGCTGGCGCCCGCGCGCAGGCTCATCGCCCGCAGCCGCCGCCAGGCGGAGGTGCACCTCGACGCCCTCGAGGCCCAGCTGGAGACCACGGGGGGGCCCTGGATCCTCGGCCCGTTCTTCAGCCTGGCGGACGTGAGCTGGCTCGTCGTGTTCGAGCGGCTCGTCCAGGTCGACAACCTCGAGGCTTTCCTGGGCGGCGGCCGGCGCCCCCGCTGCGCCGGGTACTGGCAGCGGCTGAAGCAGCGACCGAGCTACCGCCAGGCCATCGCGGGGCACCCGCATCCGACCATCGAGTACGGCACGCGCCGCCTGCGCGAGGTGAAGGACGGCGCGCCGACGCTCCAGGCGGTCCTCGAGGGCGGCCCGGCCGCGGGCTGAGGGCCTCGCTCCCGGGCCCGGGCCGCCTGGCTACTGCAGGGTCGAGACGTCGATGCCGTACAGCTCCGCGGTGTTGTCGCAGAGGATGGCCCGGCGCTGCTCACCGGACAGGTGTCCTCCGTGCTCGGCCAGCATCTGCTGGGACCACGGCCAGGTCGAGTCGCTGTGGGGGAAGTCGTTGGCCCACAGGAGCCGGCGCCAGTTCATCATGTCGACGCTCCGGAAGGCCACCCAGTCGTCCTGGAACGTGGTGTAGATGTGCTCCGCGAAGTACTCCGAGGGCAGCTTCGAGAGCGCCTGTCCGGCCGGCAGCCAGTTCCGGTGGCGCTTGTAGGCGTGGTCCATGCGGTACATGTAGTGGGGGACCCAGCCCGCGTCGGCCTCCACGCACACCACCTTCAGGTCCGGATGGCGCTCGAAGACGCCGCCCAGGATGAGGGTCCCCATGATGTCCTGGCAGCCGCGGATGATGGACAGGAAGCCGTTCATCTTGGGCCCGCGGGTCGGCGCCTGCTCGCGCACCGTGAGGATGTGGAACGACAGCGGGAGCCCCAGCTCCACGGCGGTGCGCCAGAAGTCGTCGTAGAGCGGTGAGTCGTAGTCCTCCTGCGCCGGGTTGCCGGGCATCATCACTCCGCGCAGGCCGAGCTCCTCGATCGCCTTCAGGTCGCGGATCCCGTCCTCCGGACTGCGCATGGCGGTCTGGCCGCAGCCCAGCAGGCGCGTCGGGTGGGCGCCGCAGTACTCGGCGATCCAGCGGTTGTAGGCCTCGAAGCAGGCCGTCTTGTAGTCGAAGTCCTGGTGGTTGCACAGCACCATGCCCACGGTCGGGTAGATGACCTCGGCGGCGACCCCGTCGCGCTGCTGGTCGGCCAGGCGCGCGTCCGGGTCCCAGCCTCCACGGTGCAGGTCCTCGAAGCGGCTGCCCAGGATGCGGATCTCCTCGGCCGGCTTCCCGGCGGCGGCCACCAGGCCCATGGGGACCGGCTTGCTCATGCCGTCGATCACGAACATGTCTCCGGCCTCGCCCATGTCCCGGAGGCGCGGCGCCTTGTCCCTCCACTTCGGATCGATGTGATCGACGTAGGTCCCGGGAGGCTCGGTGATGTGGGAGTCGGCGGAGATGACGGGGAAATCCATGGGTTGCTCCTCGGAGCCGCTTTCTCAGCGGAAGTTCAGGGCGAGGTCCGGTCGCTCGGCCAGGGTGATGTCCTCGACCCGGGCAACGGCGCCCCTCGGAAGCCCGGTCAGCCGGGCTCGTGCTCGGCGCCCGGGTCCCGACGCGTGAGGCCGCGATACGCGTCGAGGGCCGTGCGGCCCTCGTAGAGGACGCCGTGGACGTCCCGCGAGATGGGGAGGTCGAGGCCGTGCTGGACCCCCAGGTCCATCACCACCCGGGTGGTCTTCACTCCCTCGGCCACCTGGTTCATCTCGTCGATGATCTCCTCGATGGTCCGACCCTTGCCCAGCTCCTCGCCCACGTGACGGTTCCGGCTCTGTCGGCTGGTGCAGGTGGCGATCAGGTCTCCCATGCCGGTCAGGCCGGCGAAGGTCGCGGGCTCGCCGCCCATGGCGACGCCCAGGCGCGTGAGCTCGGCGAGGCCCCGGGTGATCACCGCGGAGCGCGTGTTGTCGCCGACCCCCAGGCCGTCGCCCATGCCGGTGGCGATCGCGATGACGTTCTTGAGGGCGCCGCCGAGCTCGCACCCCACCACGTCGTGGTTGGTGTAGACGCGGAAGAGGCCGGAGTTGAAGACCGACTGGAGCTGGCGGGCCACGTCGCCGTCGCTGAACGCGATGACGCTGGCGGCCGCCATCCCGGCCATGATCTCCTTGGCGAGGTTGGGCCCGGTCAGGACGCCCGCGCGGTGCTCGGGAAGCACCTCGCGGATCACCTCGGTCATGCGCAGGTTGGAGTCGGGCTCCAGCCCCTTGGCCAGGCTGACGATGGGCACCCACGGCCGGATCGACTTCGCCACCTCTCCCAGCACCTCGCGCATGCCGTGGGAGGGCACGCCCATGACCACGACGTCGGCCTCGGAGACGGCCTCCTCCAGGGAGGCCGTGGCGCGCAGCCGCGGGTCGAGGGGGAAGCCCGCGAGATAGCGATCGTTGGTGTGTCGGCTGTTCACCTCGTCGGCCGTCTCCGGGCGGCGGCACCAGAGGAGCGTCGAGGTGTTGCGCCGGGCGAGGTGGGCGATGGTGGTGCCGAACGATCCGGCACCCAGGACGGAGACACGGAGCTGCATGGGGTTCCTTCCCGCTCAGGTCGATCCGAGGTCGAGGACCTCGAGGTACATCGCGCGGATCTCGGCGATGTGCTGGTCGAGGCTCTCGGGCGTCCAGTCCGTGGTCTCCACGGGCGGGAGCACCACGGCCTCGACCGTGGCCGGGCGCACCACGACGGCGTCCCGGGGCATGGCGTCGAGCACGTTGCGGAACACCACGGGGACGATGGGGACGCCCGCCTGCATCGCGATGTGGAAGGCGCCCTTCTTGAAGCGCCCGGGTCGCGGCGTGCGCGACCGCGTGCCCTCCGGTGCGATGGCGAGGGAGCGCCCTTCCTTCAGGGCCGCCACGGCCGGCTTCAGCTCCTCGATCGCCCTGGCGCGGTCGCCGCGGTCGATGAACACCACCCCCGCCGCTCCGAACAGCGGGCCGAACACCGGGTTGCGCTTGATCTCCTTCTTGCCCACTCCGAACATGTCGCGGCGCAGGAGCTTGATCATCAGCACGGCGTCGAGGGCGCTCTGGTGGTTGAAGATGAAGACCGCCGGGCGGTGGGACCACAGGTGCTCCTCGCCCTCGACGCGCAGGTCGATGCCGGCGAGCGAGGTGGCCAGGTCGCCCCAGACCGAGCCCATCACGTTCACCGCTTCGCGCATGGAGCCGTTGACGATGCCGGCGGCGGCGCCGGCCCAGACCGAAGGCGCCAGGCTGGCGTAGGTGAGGCCCGTGCGGACGAAGTCGCCGATGCCCGGCCGCCCCCGGCTGGAGAAGCGCCGCACCGGCCACTGGCGCTCCTTCGCGATCTGGGCGAGCTGGCGGTTCGGGTTGAGCGGCCGGGGCCGGCCCACGATCTCGAGCAGCGGCAGGTCCTCGTGGCTGTCGGTGTAGAAGTAGCTCTGCTCGAGGTCCAGGCCGAAGCGGGCGGCGAGCTTGCGGCCGGCTTCGGCCTTGCCCTCCCCGTAGCAGGTGGGGCGCACCACCTCGCCGGTGAAGACGCCGTCCTCCACCACGAGCTCGGTGCAGAGCACGTGCTCGATGCCCAGGTCGCGGGCCAGGGGCTCGGCCTGGTAGCGGGTCGCCGAGGAGATGATCGCGATGGTGTGCCCCTGCTCGCGGTGGGCATTCACGAGGGCGCGGGACTCGGGGTAGATCTGGGTGGCCAGGTGCTTCTCGAAGACCTCCTCCCCCACCTCCTCGAGCACCGACTCCGCGAGTCCGCGATAGGCCGCGGTGGTGGCCGACATCATGCCCGAGAAGCCGGTGCGTCCCAGGGCGAAGGAGAGCGTCCCGAGCAGCGCCTCGGCCATGTCGCGAGGCGCCATCCGGCCCGAGAACAGCCGCTCGCGGAAGAAGGCGGTGGCCGAGAAGCCGGCCAGCAGGGTCTGGTCGAGGTCGAAGAACGCCCCGACCTTCGGTCCCGAGGGTCCTTTGCGGATCTCGTCGGTCAGGCGTTCGTGGAGGCCCATGGACCGGCCAGTATGAACCCCGGGGATCCCGGAGCCAAGCATCCTCGCGCGGGGCGAGCCGGGCGGGCGTTTCCGGCGGCTCCGCGCTCAGGGTGCGGCGCGCCGCCCGGTGAGATGCGCGCGGATCTCCGCGAGCCCTTCGGCGTAGCCCACCCGGGGCTTCCATCCCAGCTCGCTGCGAATCCGGGTGGTGTCGAAACGGTTGTCCGAGCCGACCAGGTTGAGCAGCTCCAACGGGAAGACCGCGGGGTCCTTCGGAGCGACGAGGGCCTGGGGATCCTCGTTGGCCCGCGCGGCGCGCAGCAGCGGCTCGAGCGGCGTCGAGGGCGGGGGGCCGACGCCCACGCAGGAGGCGATGTCGTCGAGATAGCGTCGCCAGGTCACGTCCAGGTCGTCGCACACGTTGTAGATGCGGCCCACCGCGTCGTCGCTGGCGGCCGCGAGCAGCAGGGCATCGACCACGTTGCCCACGTGGACCAGTCCGGCGTTGCCGCGGCCGTCGCCCAGCACCGGAAGCAGTCCGGCCCGCAGGGCGGCCGAGAGACCTTCCACCCAGGGGCCGCTGCCCACGCCGTAGACGTTGGAGGGCCGCACGATGGAGACCGCGAGCCCCTGGTGTTCGTGGGCTTCGAGGGCGAGATCCTCCTGGGCCTGCTTGGCGCGGCCGTAGGGTCCCTGGAAGGCTCCGCGCGGCGAGTCCTCGGCGCACACGTCCCGGGCGATGCGGTCGCCGTAGGCGCAGATGGACGTGGTCACCACGACCCGCGCCCCGGCGGCGGCGGCCGCCGCGTACACGTTGCGGCTGCCTTCCACGGTGACGTTCCAGTGGTCGGAGTACGCGCCGGTGGCGCCCACCAGGGCGGCGAGGTGCACCACGCTGCCCGCGTCGCGGGTCGCGGCCTCCACGTCGCAAGGCTCGCGCACGTCGCCCCGAACCACGCGGACGCGGTCGCCCCAGGTCTCGGGCACGGACTCGTGGGGCAGGGCCAGGGCCACCACCGGGTCGCCCCGATCCAGCAGGGCCTCGACCACCCGGCGGCCGATGAAGCCCGTGGCCCCGGTGACGAGGATCGGTGTGCGCAGCTCGGCCATGGGTCCTCCCGTCGCGCGTCGTCGGATGGCGACCCGTCGAGTGTACTGCCGGCGGAGGAGCTCACGAGCGCTCGATGGCGTCGCGGACCCGGTTCTCGAGCAGCTCCTGGCGACCCGACACCGGATCCGGCGACCGATCGCTCTGCGACGCCCGCCGCCACAGCGCGTCCAGGTCGACCTTGCCGCCCAGGATCTCGCGCCCGAGCGCGCCCTCCCAGCCCGCGTAGCGCTCCGCGACGGCGTCCGGGAGGCGGCCCTCCTCGACGAGCCGCGCGGCGGCGAGGAGCGCCCGGGCCACGGTGTCCATGCCGCCGATGTGGGCGTGGAAGAGGTCGACGGGGTCGAGGCTCTGACGCCGCAGCCTGGCGTCGAAGTTGAAGCCCCCGCTCCCCAGCCCGCCGGCGCGCAGGATCTCGTAGAGGGCGAGGGTCATCTCCTCGACGCTGTTGGGGAACTGGTCGGTGTCCCAGCCGTTCTGCGGGTCGCCGCGGTTGGCGTCGATGCTGCCGAGGATTCCCCTGGCGGCGGCGTAGGCGATCTCGTGCTGGAAGCTGTGGCCGGCCAGGGTCGCGTGATTCACCTCGATGTTGACCTTGATCTCGTTCTCGAGGCCGAACTGCTGGAGGAACGCCCAGACGTGGGCGACGTCGTGGTCGTACTGGTGCTTGGTCGGCTCGTGGGGCTTCGGCTCGATGAGCAGCGCGCCCTCGAAGCCGATCCGGTGCTTGTGCTCGACCACCATGGCCATGAAGCGTCCGAGCTGCGCGGCCTCTCTTCGCAGGTCGGTGTTGAGGAGCGTCTCGTAGCCCTCGCGCCCGCCCCACATCACGTAGTTGGCGCCGCCCAGGCGGTGCGTCGCCTCGAGGCAGTGCTTCACCTGGGCGGCCGCGTGGGCGAAGACCTCGGGGTCGGGGTTGCTGGCGGCGCCGGCCGCGTAGCGCGGGTGCCCGAAGAGGTTGGCCGTCCCCCAGAGCAGGGCGACGCCCGTCTCCTCCATGCGCGCCGCCATGCGGTCGACGATCCGATCGAGCCGGTCGCAGGACTCCCGGAAGCCGTCGGCCTCGGGGGCGACGTCGCGGTCGTGGAAGCAGAAGAAGGGCACCCCGAGCTTGGCGAAGAACTCGAAGGCCACGTCGGTCTTCTGCTCGGCCTGGGACATGGGGTCCCCGCCCTCCCGCAGCCACGGGCGGTCGAAGGTGCCCGCGCCGAAGACGTCGCTGCCCGGCCAGCCGAACCCGTGCCAGTAGCAGACCGCGAACCGCAGGTGGTCCTCCATGCGCCGGCCCAGGACCCGGCGGTCGGGGTCGTAGTGGCGGAAGGCGAGGTCGCCGGTCGCATCGGGTCCCTCGTAGGGGATCCTCTCGATGTCCTCGAAGTACGGCTCGGCCATGGTCACGGCTCCTCGGTGGATGGGGACGCGCTCTCGAACGCGTCGCGAAGGGCGGGATAGAGGGCGCGAAAGCGCGTCCAGCCCGCCGCGTAGTGGGACGCGAGGGCGGGCTCGGGCTCGACGACGAAGTCGACCGGGCCCTCGACGCAGACCTCGGCCGGCGCTCCGCCCTCCACGCCGAGCCGGGCGAGGCGGGCGGCGCCCAGGGCCGGGCCCACTTCGGCGCCTCGGCGATAGACCAGCGGGCGGTCGAGCACCGCCGCGAGGATGCGTCCCCACAGCCGGCTGCGTGCGCCCCCGCCGATGACGGTGACCGAGTCGATGCGACTGCCGCTGGCGCGCAGCACCGCCTGGGCGTCCGCGAAGGCGTAGGCCACGCCTTCCAGCACGGCGCGGCCGAGGGCGGCCCGGTCGGTCTCGTGGTCGAGGCCCACGAAGACCCCGCTGGCCCGGGGGTCGTTGTGGGGCGTGCGCTCGCCGGAGAGGTAGGGGAGGAAGAGCAGGCGCTCGCAGGGGCGGTCCTCGGCCGCCACCTCGTCGAGCAGCGCCGCCTCGTCGCGGGCGCCCGTCGCCCGGGCGATCCACGTAAGGCAGCTCGCGGCGCTCAGCAGCACCGACATCTGGTGCCAGAGCCCGGGCAGCGCGTGGCAGAATGCGTGGACGGCCGATGCCGGGTTCGGCCGGAAGGCGTCGCCCGCCACGAAGTAGACGCCCGAGGTGCCGAGGGAGAGGAACGCCCGGCCGCTGCCGACCACCCCCACGCCGACGGCGCCGGCGGCGTTGTCGCCCGCCCCGGCGACCACCGGGACCCTGGGACAGCCCCACTCCGAGGCCACCTCGCCGCGCAGCCGGCCGGTGGGCTCGGGGCCCTCGTGGAGCGAAGGCATGGCATCGGTCCCCAGTCCGCAGGCTTCGAGCATGGGCTTCGACCAGCGCCGCTGGGCCACGTCGACCCAGAGCGTGCCCGAGGCGTCGGACAGGTCGGTGGCGTGCTCGCCCGTGAGGCGCAGGCGCACGAAGTCCTTGGGGAGGAGGACTCGCGCCACCCGATCGAAGACGCCGGGCTCGTGACGGCGCATCCACAGCAGCTTCGGGGCGGTGAAGCCCGGCATCGCGAGGTTGCCGGTGATGGACCGCGACTCGGGGACGGCGTTCTCGAGCTCCGCGCACTCGGCCTGGCTGCGGCCGTCGTTCCACAGGATCGCGGGCCGCAGGGGACGATCGCGGGCATCGAGGAGGGTGGCGCCGTGCATCTGGCCGGAGAGGCCGACGCCCCGGAGCCCGCCGAGTCCTCCGGGCGCGCGGGTACGGAGGGCCGCAGCCACCTCGCAGGTCGCTCGCCACCAGTCGTCGGGGTCCTGCTCGGACCAGAGGGGCCTGGGACGACTCACGTCCAGGGGGGAGCTGGCCTCGGCGACGATGTGGCCACCCGCCTCGAGGAGCAGCCCCTTCACGCTCGAGGTTCCGACGTCGATGCCCAGGTACACGCAGGCTCCGGCACGGCGATTGCGCGCCCGAAAACAGTCTATGATGACCGGGTCACCGGTTCAACGCGGTGCGCGAGCGAGCGCGCCGAGGAGTCCCATGCCCGTCGACCCCGCCGACCCCTCCGATAGCACCGCGCCCGTCGCGCCCATCGCGAAGGGAGCCTCCCGCAGCGAGCGGGAGGATCGCATCGATGAGATCATCGCCGAGCTCGACCTCGACGAGAAGGTCTACATGCTCTCGGGCCACGGGTTCATGAAGGCCATCGCCGAGGACGGCGGCCGCTACTGCGCCCGGGCCTACGCCATCGGTGCGGGCAACGAGCGGCTGGGCATCCCCCCGCTGCACTTCATGGACGGGCCGCGCGGCGTGGGCATGGGGGCGTCGACGTGCTTCCCCGTCTCCATGGCGCGCGGCGCGTCGTTCGACGTAGAGCTCGAGCAGCGCATCGGCGACGCCATCGGGCGCGAGCTGCGCGCGCAGGGGGCCAGCCTGTTCGGGGGTGTCTGCATCAACCTGCTGCGCCACCCCGCCTGGGGGCGCGCCCAGGAGACCTACGGCGAGGATCCCTTCCTGCTCGGAGAGATGGGGGCCGCGCTCACCCGCGGCGTCCAGCACCACAACGTAGTCGCGACGCCCAAGCACTTCGCGGCCAACAGCATGGAGAACGCGCGCTTCAGCGTGGACGTCGGCCTCGAAGAGCGCGCCCTGCGGGAGGTCTACCTGCCCCACTTCAAGCGCTGCGTGGACGCCGGGGCCGGCGCCGTGATGAGCGCCTACAACAAGCTGAACGGCGCCTACTGCGGCCACAACTCCGAGCTGCTGACCCGCATCCTCAAGGACGACTGGGGCTTCGAGGGCTTCGTCTACTCCGATTTCGTGCTGGGCTGCCGCGGGGCCGACGCCTGCGCCGCCGGGCTCGACGTCGAGGCGCCCGACACCATGCAGTTCGGGGACGAGCTCGCGTCCGCCGTGCGGGACGGGAAGGTCGCCGAGGCGAGGATCGACGACGCCGTGCGGCGGGTGCTGCGCAGCCTGTTCCGGGTCCTGGCGGCCCCCGACCCCGAGACCTACGGACCCGAGTCCGTGGCCTGCGAGGCCCACGTGTCGCTGGCCCGGGAGTCGGCGCGCAAGAGCATCGTGCTGCTGGCCAACGACGGCGTCCTGCCGCTCTCGGCCACCGCGACCCGTCGCCTGCTGGTGCTCGGTGCGCTCGCCGACCAGCCGAACCTGGGCGACCACGGCTCCAGTCGCGTGTACCCGCCGTGGGTCGTGACCCCCCTGGCGGGTCTCCGGGCGCTGTCGCCCGAGGGCTGCGAGGTCGTCCACGATCCGGGGGACGATCCGTCGCGGGTGCGCGAGCTCGCCGCCGGGGCCGATGCGGTGCTGGTCGTCGCCGGGTACACCCACGAAGACGAGGGCGAGTTCATCCCCGGGCAGGTCGGAGACCCGGAGGGCCGGACCATCGGCGGGGACCGCATCGATCTCACCCTCGGCGCCGCCCAGGAGGCGTTGATCCTGGCCGCCGCCGAGGCCCATCCCCGGACGATCGTCGCGGTGATGGCGGGCTCGGCGGTGTTGATGGAGGCGTGGCGCCGGCGCGTGGCCGCGGCGCTCATGCTCTGGTACCCGGGGATGGAGGGCGGCAACGCCCTGGCCGAGGTGCTCTTCGGCGCGGTGAATCCCTCGGGCCGGCTGCCCTTCAGCGTGCCGAAGCGGGCCGAGGATCTCCCGTTCTTCGACCGCGACGCACAGAGCATCGAGTACGACCTGTGGCACGGCTACACGAAGCTCGAGCGCGATTGCGTCGAGCCCGCGTTCCCGTTCGGCTTCGGCCTGTCCTACACCGAATTCGAGTTCGCCCATCCTTCGGTCGCCCGCGTGGACGACGGCGAGACCCTGCACGTGGCGGTCGAGGTGGCCAACACCGGGTCGGTCGACGGCGAGGTGGTGACCCAGGTCTACGCCGGACCCGCCAGCGCGCGCGCCGACCATCCGCGCAAGAAGCTCTGCGGGTTCCGCAAGGACTTCCTGGGCGCCGGCGAACGCAGGACCGTCTGCGTCGACGTGGCGACCCGGGAGCTGGCGTGGTTCGATGCGGAGGGCCGCTGCTGGCGGATCGACGCCGGGCCGTGGCGCATCGGCGTGGGGGCCTCGAGCCGCGACGCCGACCTGCGCGACGTCCGGGTGCCGCTCCCGGACAAGCGCTGGTCGATCCGGGACCGCTAGGAGAGCGAGGAGAGAGAGGAGGGCGACTGCCCATGACCGAGACATCCGCCGCCACGGACTTCGCCGCCCGCCTCGAGGGCATGTCCGAGCGCAAACGCGAGACCCTGCGGCTCGCCCACGAGTACATGATGCCCAACCGGGTGGAGACCTGGGTGGGGGCCGGCATCCCGCTGGTGATCGGACGGCGCGAGGGCTACCGCATCTGGGACCTCGACGGCCACGAGCTCCGCGATCTCCACCTGAACGGCGGCACGTTCACGCTGGGTCATCGCAACCCCGACGTGCTCGCCGCGCTCCACGAGGGGCTCGAACACCTGGACATCGGCAACCACCACTTCCCCAGCGAGGCCCGCGCGAAGCTCGCCGAGAAGCTGGCCCGGCTCACGCCCGGCACGCTCCACTACTCGGTCTTCGTGGCCAGCGGCAGCGAGGCCAACGACCTCGCGATCCGCTCGGTGCGCTGGGCCACCGGTCGACGGAAGATCGTCTGCCTGGAGGCCGGCTACCACGGCGACTCGGGCCTCTCGGGCGCCGCCGGCAAGGCCGACTCGGCGCGCTTCTTCGGCAGCGCCTACCCGGACGAGTTCGTCACCGTGCCCTTCGACGATCTCGACGCCATGGACAAGGCGCTCTCCGGGCGCGACGTCGCCGCCGTGCTGATGGAGACGATTCCCGCGACCTACGGCTTCCCGATGCCCTCCGAGGGCTATCTGCCCGGGGTGAAGGCGCTGTGCGAGCAGTTCGGGTCGCTCTACGTGGCGGACGAGGTGCAGACGGGCCTGGGCCGCACGGGCCGTCTCTGGGGGGTGGAGACCTTCGGCGTGGAGCCCGACGTGCTCATCACCGGCAAGGGGCTGTCCGGCGGCCTGTACCCGGTGTCCGCCGTGGTGATGACCCGCGAGGTGGGAGGCTGGCTCCTCGAGAAGGGCTGGGCCCACGTCTCGACCTTCGGCGGGGCGGAGCTCGGCTGCTTCGTAGCCGCCCGGGTCCTCGATCTCTGCAGCGACCCCGAAGCGCTCGCCCACGCGACGAACGTCTCGGATCACTTCGCCCGCGGACTCGACGACATCATGGGTCGCCGCTCCTTCCTGAAGGGCGTGCGGCGCTGCGGTCTGGTCATGGGCCTGGAGACCGGCGACCCCATGGGCGGTGTGAAGCTCTCCCAGGCGCTGTATCGCCACGGGGTCTGGGCCATCTTCGCCGGCTTCGACCTCTCGGTGCTGCAGTGGAAGCCGGGCATGCTGGTCGACGAGGCCTACTGCGACGAGGTGCTGGAGCGCCTCGACGCAGCCGTGGCGGAGATCGAGGGTTGAGCGACGGCGACCCGAGGCCCCCGGGCCCGCAGACGTTTCGCGACCTGACCGGCGACGAGCAGTCGCGGAGGATCGCGGACCTGGCCCGACGAGCCCTGCACCGCTGGGGTCTACAGGACGCCGGGCTCTCGCTGCTGAAGTACCGGGAGAACGCCGTCTTCGCCGTGACCGGGGAGGACGGCGAGCGCTTCGCCCTGCGCGTCCACCGGCCCGGCTACCGGACCGACGCCCACATCCGCTCCGAGGTGCAGTGGATGCAGGCGCTGGCCTCGGCCGGCGTGCGAACGCCCGAGGTCGTTCCGACGCTGGACGGGGAGGTGGTGGCCACGGCCGGGGCGCAGGGCGTTCCGGAGCCTCGGCAGTGCGATCTCTTCCGCTGGGTCGACGGCGAGCAGCTCGGTCGCCTCGAGGACGGCGTGCAGGGCGACGCCGCCGCCGTGGCCGAGGTGTACCGGGTGATCGGCCGCCTGGCCGCGGTCGTCCACGACCACGGAGCGGCCTGGAAGAAGCCCGAGGGCTTCAGCCGTCCGGCCTGGGACGCCGACGCCCTGGTCGGGGACGACCCGACCTTCGGCCGCTTCTGGGAGCTGGACTGCCTGGAGGATGCCCAGCGCACCCGGCTCCTCGAGACCCGCGACCGGGTGCGCACGCAGCTCGCGTTGCTGGGGAAGGGCGACGACCGCTACGGCCTGCT
The DNA here is from genome assembly GCA_050618075.1 of Myxococcota bacterium. Lineage (GTDB taxonomy): Bacteria > Myxococcota_A > UBA9160 > UBA9160 > UBA4427 > JBNLVL01. The sequence continues at coordinate 24,162 of JBNLVL010000004.1, read as the reverse complement.
GCACGGGGACTTCCTTCCGGAGAACGTGCTGGTCGCCGACGGCGAGCCCCGGCTCATCGACTTCGACGACTGCGGCGACGGCTGGTACGCCTTCGAGCTGGCGACGGGCCTGTTCCCGCTGGTCGTCCAGGGCAACGCGGCCGGGCCGGGCCGCGCCTACGTCGAGGGCTACCGCGAGGTCCGCGCCCTCGCCGAAGAGCCGCTCGAGCTCCTCCCGACCCTGCTGATGGCCCGCGCGCTCAGCTACCTGGGCTGGCCCGTGGGTCGACCCGAGATGGCGGAGGCGCGGCAGCTCGCCCCGGCGATCGCCGCCATCGTCACCGGCCTGGCCGAGCGCTACCTGGCGGGGGAGCCGCTCGGGCTCGTGGACTGAGCGGCCGACGTCGGCCCTTCGGTCCCGACGAAGCGCGCGAGAGCGCCGTCGACTTCATCACCGCCTCGCCGGTCGCGCGAGCGGCCCACGCCAGGTTCCTGGCCTGCTCGCCGGTCCCGTCTGATAGGATCGGGCCGCGGGGCTGGAGGATCGAAGTGCGGCGTTGGTGGATCGTCCTGTGCGTCCTGCTCATGCCGGCGTGGACCGCGCCCACCTGTCGCTTCGCCCCGCGGCTGCCGGCCCTCGTGGCCAGCGACCCCGCCCCGGCGGCCACCGCCGCCCGCTCGGCCTGGGTGACCCTCGACTTCGCCGGCCCCGTCGCGCCGGCCTCCCTCGGCCGGATCGTCGCCTTCTGCGGAGGCGGGTTCGTGGGCGCCAGCGTGCGACTGCTGGACGCCGACACCGCGGTGCTGCGACCGGCCTCCGATCTCCCCGCCGGCTCCACCTGTCGGGTGTACCTGAGCACCGAGGCCGGCGACGAGACGCTCGAGTTCGAGACCCGCGCCGCCGGGCCCGCCTTCCAGGCGGTCTACGACCGGCGCGACCGGGACCGGCCGCTGCCGTTCCCCGACGACTTCTTCCTGGTGGACGACGGCTCGACGGTCACCGGCCTGCGCCCCCAGGTGACGCTCCCGGCCACCGGCGGGACGGCGGGGACGCTGATCAAGAACCTCGCCCGCGTGGCCGAGGCCGGCGCCGACGGCTGGAGCCCCATCGGGCCGATCTCGGTCGAGCTGAGCGCCGCTCCGGACCCGGCCTCGCTTCCGCTGGACCGGGCCGCCACCCTGGATCCCCGGTCGACGATCGCGCTGGTGGACATGACGCCCGGGAGCGCCCACTACGGAGAGCGGGTGCCGTTCAAGGTGATCCCGCGCTCCGACAGCTTCCCGCCGGAGCCCGTCTCCCACAACCTCGTGATGTCTCCGGGGATCGCCCTCGAGCCGGAGGGACAGTACGGGCTGGTGGTGACGGACCGGGTCCTCGACGGGGCCGGGGAGCCGCTCGGGCGCTCGGCGTTCTTCGAGGCCGTGGTCGGGCCGCCCATCCCCGGCGAGGCCGCGGAGGTGGCCCGCGCGCGCCCCCTGGCCGAGGAGGTGCTGTCGCTGGCCCGGTCGCTCTCGCCGCTTCCGATTCCCCGGGACGACGTGGTGCTCGCGGTGAAGCTCTCCATCCGCAGCACGGACCACTTCGTCGACGACGGCCTGAAGATGCGCGCGGACGTGGCGGCCGCCGACCCCGACGTCCGGATCACGTCGGTCGAGAGCGGCTCGGGCAACGTGGCGGCGTTCGTGGAGGGCACATTCGACGTCCCGGACTGGCTGCCGGGCATCTACCTGAACCGCGGCGCCGACGGGCTGCCCGAGCCGGACGGCAGCCGCACCATCGAGTTCGTGCTCGCCCTGCCGCCGGCGGCGGCCGGCGAGGGCCGGGCGCCCGTCGTGATGTACCAGCACGGCAGCCCGGGGAGCGCCCAGAGCGAGGTCCCCGGGGCCGCCGAGCGCTTCCTGGCCGAGGCCGGGTTCGCGGTCGCGGGCTTCACCGACACGCCCAACCGGGTGGCGCCCACCACCGACGAGCTGACGTTCGCCATCCTCGCCAACGTCCTCATCAACGGCGAGGCGCCCGACTACTACCTGGTCACCTACGGCGAGCAGCTCGGCTTCCTGCGGGCGCTCCAGGCGCTCGCCGACCTCGACGTCCTGCCGCTGGGAGCGCCCGACGGCGTTCCCGACATCGATCCCACGCAGCTCGTGTACGAGGGCATCAGCTACGGCTCGAACCACAGCCAGGCCTTCCTCGCCTACGCGCCGGAGATCCGCGCGGCCGCGATGGTGGTGGGTGCGGTGCGCTTCGTCGAGCTGCTCGAGCACCAGGACCGCACGCTGCCCCTCGGCGGCGACCCGCTCATCCGGGTGACCCTGCCGAACTTCCTGACCGGGGTGCGGGCGCCGGACTTCTGGATGGGGATGTCGCTGTTCGCGCTGACCTACGACCGCCAGGACCCCCACAACCACGCGCGCTTCATCTACCGGGAGCCGGCGCTCATCGACGGCAGCACCCGGCGGGCGAGCCTGCTGGTGGTCGAGGGCATCGACGACAGCTTCACCGCGAACAACAGCACCCGTTCGCTCGCGCGTCAGCTGGGCGACATCCCCCAGCTCTCGCCCCCGGTGGTGAAGGTCCCGGACCTGCCCGAGCAGGCCGGGCCCATCCAGGGGAACATCGCGCCCGACACCACCGCGGCCATGGTGCAGTTCGCGCCGGCCGGCAGCGGCCTGCCCCCCACGCCGGGCTGCGAGCTCCAGTTCGAGGGCCACTACTGCGCCCAGTCTGCGCCGTCGGCTCGGGCCCAGCGGGCGCGCTTCTACCGGAGCGCCCTCGACGGCGTGCCGGTCATCGACTGACGGGCCCGCTCAGCCCAGCCAGCCCTGGAGCCGCGCCGCCTCCTCGCGCAGGACTTCGGGCGCACCGAGCAGCTGGCGATCGACGCCCACGCGCTTGAACCAGTAGTGGAGGTTCTGCTCGTCGGTGAAGCCGATGCCGCCGTGGACCTCGGTGGCGGTGCGGACGATGGCCGGGCCGACGTCGGACAGCAGCGCCTTGGCGTGGTTCGCCATCAGCGTGGCCTCCTCCGGAGCCGCGTCGAAGGCGTGGGCGGCGTACCAGACCAGGGATCGCGCGGGCTCGAGCTCGGCGACCATCTCGGCGCACATGTGCTTCACCGCCTGGAACGACCCGATGATCCGGCCGAACTGCCTGCGCTCGAGCGCATAGGCCACCGCCAGCTCGATGGCGCGCTCGCTCGCGCCGAGGATGTCGGCGGCGAGGACCACGCGGCCGGCGTCGAGCATGCGTCGGGTGGCCGCCTCGGCCCCCTCGCGCTCGCCGATCCACTCCACGACCGGCGCTCCGTCGAGCGAGAGCTCGGCGAAGCTCCGGGTGCGGTCGATCGTCGTCTGCCCGGTGCACGCCACGCCCGAGCCGCCGGCCTCGACGAGCGCCAGGCTGCGCCCCTCGTCGGCCGGGACGAGGAAGTGGTCGGCGTCCTGGGCGTCGAGCACCAGGAGCGCCAGGCCGTCGAGCCGATCGTTCGTCGCCCGCACGCCGGCGTCGTCCCGGCGCGACACCAGCTCGGTGGCGGCGATCCCGATGCGGCAGTCGCCGGTGGCGATCTTCGGGAGCCAGCGGGCCCGCTGGGCCTCGCTGCCGGCTTCCAGGAAGGCAACCGGGGCCATGGCGGCGGTGGACAGGAGGGGCGCGGGCGCCACGCCCCAGGCCAGCGACTCCGCGGCGACCGCGGCGTCGAGCAGGCCGAGCCCGCTGCCGCCGTGCTCCTCGGGGATCAGCAGCCCCGCCACGCCCAGCTCGCACAGCGACTTCCAGGCGCCGCCGTCGCGGCCGGGCGTGTCGGCGACCCACTCGCGGATGCGGGTCACCGGGCAGTCCTGCTCGAGGAAGCGCCGCAGGCTCTCGGCCAGCAGGGTCTGCTCGTCGGAGAGGGCGAAGTCCATCAGCGGGTGCTCCCGGTCTGCGGCCTGGGCTCTCGGGGCATGCCGAGGCCGCGTTCGCTGATGATGTTCTTCTGGATCTGCGCAGTGCCGCCGCCGATGATCAGGCCCAGGGTGAACATGTGCTGGCTCTGCCAGCGCCCGCCGCTGCGCTCGTGCCGGGCGCCCTCGTAGAGGGTGCCCAGCTCGCCCAGGGCGTCGATGCCCAGCCCGTTGAGCTGGTGGCTGACCTCGCAGCCGGCGAGCTTCGCGACCAGGCCCGCCACGCCCGGGCTCTCGCCCCGGGCCCGGGCCGTCAGCATGCGCATGCCGTGGTACTTCATCGCCAGCACCCGCGACTGCAGCTGCACCAGGCGGTCGCGCAGGACCGGGGAGTCCATGGGGCGCGCGCCGTTCACCTTCTCGGTCTCCATCAGCTTCACGAGGCTGCGCAGGGCGCCGTCGAGCACGGCGCTCGAGGCGAGCATGTTGCGCTCGTGGAGGAGCGTGGTGTTGGCGATCTTCCAGCCCTCGCCGCGCCCGCCGACGACGTTGCTCTGGGGCACCCGGGCCTCGTCGAAGAAGACCTCGTTGAACTCGGACTCGCCGGTCATCGTGGCCAGCGGGCGCACCTCGATGCCCGGCGTGTCCATGGGGATGAGGATGTAGGAGAGGCCGGCGTGCTTCTTGGCGTCCGGCTCGGTCCGGATCAGGCCGAACATCATGTCCGACTGGTGGGCCGTGGTCGTCCAGATCTTCTGTCCGGTGACGAGGAAGTCGTCTCCATCGGGGACACCCCGGGTCTGGACGCTGGCGAGGTCGCTCCCCGAGCCCGGCTCCGAGTAGCCCTGGCACCAGACCACCTCGCCGCGGATGGTCGGCCCGACCCAGGTCCTCTTCTGCTCCTCGGTCCCGTGCTCCAGCAGCGTGGGCACCAGCATCTCCGGCCCCTGGCCGCCGATGCCGCGGGAGAGGCCCGCCGCGTTCAGCTCCTCGTCGATGACGACCCGCTTCAGGATGTCGGGCTCGGCTCCGTAGCCGCCGTACTCCTTCGGAATGGTGCGCGCGGCGTAGCCGTGCTCGATCAGCAGGGCCTGCCAGGCGCGCAGCGCCTCGCCTCCCCGCCCGGCCGCCACCCCGGCCCCGGGCCGCGGCGAACGATGCCCGTGCTCGGTGATGAAAGCGCGGACTTCCTGGCGGAAGGCCTCGTACTCGGGTCCGTAGCTCAGGTCCATGAGGGGTCCTTCCGGGTCAGAAGCCCAGCTGCTTGGCCAGGTAGTGCATCATGGTCTCGTCGGATCCGCCGCCGATGCTCACCAGGCGGCTGTCCACGAAGGCGCGGCCCGCCATGCTCTCCTTCATGTAGCCGTAGCCGCCGTGGAACTGGATGCACTCGTCCGCCACCTGGCGCGACACGCGGCCGCAGAAGAGCTTGGCGGCGGTGATGAGCGCCGTCGCGTCTTCGCCCGCCACCCGCTTGCGTACACAGGCCCGCACGAGCTCGCGCGCCGCCGCCAGCTGGGTGTGGAGCTCGACCATCTTGAACTGCGTGTTCTGCATCCTGGAGAGCGGCTTGCCGAAGAGGATGCGCTCCTCGGCCCATTTCCTGGTCTCCTCCCACAGGTGCTGGGAGCCGGCGATGGTGCTGACGCAGGCGACCAGCCGCTCGTCCTGGAACTGCATCATCTGCTGCTGGAACCCGCGGCCGATGTCCCCGATGGTGTTCGACACCGGGACCCGGACGTCCTCGAAGAACAGCTGGCCGGTGTCCGATCCCCAGTTGCCGATCTTGTCGAGCAGGTCGTAGCGGAAGCCCTCGGCGTCGGTGGGCACGATGATCTGGGAGAAGCCGCCGTAGCCGGCCTCGGGGTCGGTCACGGCCAGCAGGCACAGCCAGTCGGCGGTGGCGGCGTTGGTGATGTAGATCTTCGAGCCGTTGATCACCCAGTCGTCGCCGTCGCGCACGGCGCGGGTCTTCACCGCCGAGACGTCCGACCCGGCATCGGGCTCGGTCACCGCGATGGCCGACACCATCTCGCCGGCGATCGAGGGGACGAGGTACTGCCGCTTGAGCTCCTCGCTCCCGAACTCGGCCAGCGACGGCGTGGCCATGTCGGTGTGGACGCTGATGCCCATGGTCACGCCCGCGTTGTCGGCGCGGCCCAGCTCCTCGAACATCACCGCGCTGAACGACCAGTCGAGGCCGGCGCCTCCGTAGGCCGGGTCGTAGCGCAGCCCGAGCATGCCCAGGTCGCCCATCTTGCGGAACAGCGCCTTGTCGAAGCGGCCCGCCTGGTCGAACTCGCGGGCCCGGGGCCGCAGCTCTTCCTCGACGAACTTGCGGACGGTGTCCCGGAACAGCGCGTGCTCGGGTGTGGAGAAGGGGTCGTCGGCCATGAGGCCCTCCTGTCCGGGTGGCTCGCGGCGGCCGGGCTCCTAGGCCGCGCGCAGCTCCTCCATGTAGTTGCGGCGCTCGGCTTCCTCGGCGAAGGCGAAGGTGCAGAGCACCCGGTCGACCAGTCCGCCGAACCGGGCCTTGATCTCCTGGGCCACCTTGGCCGGCTCGGCCACGACGGCGAACTCCTCCAGGACGTCGTCGCCGATGCGATCGCCCATGGCGATCCACTCGCCGCGCTTCGAGAGCTGGTTGAGCTCGGTCTGGAGCTCTCCCCAGCCGTGGAGCTCGAGTACGCCGCGGTAGGCCGGCGTGGACCCGTAGAACGCGATCTGGCGGGCGATGGCGGTGCGGGACGCCTCCCACTGGGCCTCGTCCCGTCCCGACACCACGAACGGCGGAAGGCACACCTGGAACCCCTCGCGCGAACGGCCGCCCGCCGCCAGGCCGCGCTCGATGGCGGGCCAGGTCACCTCGCGCAGGTAGCGCGCCGTGGTGAAGGCGTGGACCAGCATGCCGTCGGCCACCTCGCCGGCCACCTCCGTCATCTTCGGGCCCACCGCCGCGAGGATCACCGGCGGCGCGCCGTGGGGGTTGTCGTCGGGCGTGAACATCGGGGTCATCAAGGTGTGGGTGTAGTAGTCGCCGCGGAAGTCGAGCTTCTCGCCGTCGTACCAGCAGGCCCAGATCGCCCGCATGGCCAGGATGAACTCGCGCATGCGCGCGGCGGGGTGCGACCACGGCATGCTGAAGCGCCGGGTGATGTGGGGCTTGATCTGCGAGCCGAGCCCCAGCACGAAGCGGCCCTTCGAGTACGACTGCAGGTCGTTGGCCAGGTTGGCCACGAGCATCGGGTTCCGCGAGAAGGCGACCGCGATGGAGGTCATGAGCTCGATGCGCTCGCTGTGCTCGGCGGCCAGCGCCAGGGGCAGGAAGGGGTCGTGGCTCATCTCGGCGGTCACGGCGCCGTCGAAGCCCTGGGCCTCGAGCTCGCGGATCCGGCTCGGGACGTCGCCGAGCGCTCCCATGAGTCCTGCGTCGATCTTCACCTTCGACTCCTTTCCGGGTCCCCTGTCTGCAACCCCAGGCCGCGCAGCCGCAGGTCGCACAGCCGCAGGCCGCGCAACGGCCGGCTGCTCGACGCCGGGCCGCGCGGCGGACGGCCCGATGACGGGAGCGGTAATCTCGTTACGATTCTGTTACCTCAGCAGTCCTCCGGCTGTCAAGCGGCCCGGGCCGGGGAGGCCCCACGGCGTGCTACACGTCGCCCATGGCGAAGCCCCACCCGATCTCCCGATCCCGCCTCCCCGCGCTCCTGACCCTGCTCGTCGGGCTCGCGGCCTTCGAGTCGTCCTGCGCGACGCCCGAGTGGCAGCGCCCGGGCTCGACCCACGCCGACCTGGAGCGCGAGCGCAAGCAGTGCTTCGACGAGTCGGGCAACACCTCGGGCGTCATGAACTGGACGACCAGCCGCTACGTCGACCGCTGTCTCCGCGAGCGGGGCTGGACGCGCGACGATGGATCGCAGCCGCCGGTGGCGGGCGCCGCCGCGCCCGCGGAGACCCCGGCGCCGGCTCCGGACCCCGCGGCGGCCGCACCGGCGCCCAGCCAGGCCCGGCTCACGTTCGACGAGTGCTTCGAGCGCTGCCGCGAGCTGACCGACCGCTCCAAGGAGGCGTGCTTCGACGTCTGCCTCGACGCCCGCTGAGGCGCCGGACACAGTCGTGTCTCAGCCGGCGTCCAGCAGCCGGCGCGTCTCGACGCCGCTCTCGAACCAGTCGGCCAGACGCGAAGGGTCGTCGCGATCTGCCGCCGGCAGAGGGGGCAGGGTGCCCAGGCACGGGGCCGGGGCGAAGCGCTCGAGCACGGCCCGATGGGTCTGGTGGGCCAGGCGCTCCTCGGGTGCGGCGTCGAGCTCGTTGAGGATCCAGCCCGCCACGGGAATGCGGCGCGTGGCCAGGGCGTCGAGGGTCAAGAGCGCGTGGTTGATGCAGCCCAGCCTCGAGCCCACCACGCAGAGCACCGGAAGCTTCAGCTCCCGGGCCAGGTCGGCGAAGGTGACGCCTTCGGCCACCGGCACCAGCAGTCCTCCTGCGCCTTCCACCAGCACCCTGTCGTAGGCTTCGGCCACGCGCCGGTGGCCCTCGGCCAGGCGTTCGAGGGACAGCGTGTCGCCGGCGTTCTCGGCGGCCACCAGCGGCGCCGCCGGCTCGGCGTAGAGCGCGGCGGTCACCGAATCCAGGGGCTGACCGGCGCCGGCCGCGGTCTGGAGTCGGACGGCGTCGTCGCCCCGCAGCCGGCCGTCCACCTCGGGGCAGCCGGTCTCGGCGGGCTTGTAGACCCCCACGCTGAGGCCGCGCCGGCGCAGGCACGCCAGCAGTCCGCAGGCGACCTGGGTCTTGCCCACGCCGGTGTCGGTGCCGGTGACGAACCAGCCGCGGCCCGGAGGGCTCACGAGCTGCCCTCGGTGGCCCGCGCCACGGCGCGCGCGGTGGTCTCGATCAGCTGGTTGGCGAGGTCCGTGGGCAGGGCGAGCGGCGGCATCAGCACCATGGTGTCGGCCAGCGGCCGGATGATGACGCCCTCCTCGCGCGCGGCGAGCACCGCCCGGTGGGCGCGGCGCTCGGCCGTCGGGAAGCGCTCGCCCGTGCCGGGGTCGCGCAGCAGGTCGAAGCCGACCATGGTGCCCACCTGGCGCACCGGTCCCACGTGGCGCAGCGGAGCGACGTGTCGGGCCAGGGCCGCCTCGAGCTCCTTGGCCAGCTTCTGCCCGCGCTCGACCGTGGCCTCGCTCTCGAAGACGTCGAGGTTGGCGAGCGCCGCGGCGCAGCCCAGCGGGTTGCCGCCGTAGGTGTGCCCGTGGAACAGCGTGCGGAAGCGCTCGTAGGGTCCGGTGAACACCTCGAACAGCGCGTCGCTGGCGACCGTCGCCGCCACCGGCAGCACGCCGCCGGTGATGCCCTTGGCCAGGCACAGGAGGTCCGGCACCACGCCCGCCTGCTCGATCGCGAACATCGTGCCGGTGCGTCCGAAGCCGGTGGCCACCTCGTCGCACACCCACAGGACGTCGTGGCGGTCGCACAGCTCGCGCACGCCGCGCAGGAACGACGCGCTCTGGGGCCAGATGCCCGCCGCGCCCTGGACGAGGGGCTCGAGGAAGACCGCCGCGATCTCGTCCGAACGCTCCTGGAGCAGGCTCTCGAGGCGGCGCAGGCTCTCGGCGCCCGCCGCCTCCAGTCGCTCGGGGATGCACGGACCGAGGCCCTCGAGGGGCGGGCAGAGCCACGGGGGATCGAGCTTCAGGGCCTCGAAGGTGATGGGCTCGTAGCCCGTATGGAAGGGCTCCGAGAAGCCCAGGCTCACCGATCCCAGGGTGTCTCCGTGGTAGGCGTCGCGCAGGGTGACGAAGCGCCGCTTCTCCGGGCGTCCGCGCAGGCGCCAAGACTGGAAGGCGATGCGCAGGGCGACCTCCACCGCGGTCGATCCCGAGTCGGAGAAGAAGACGCGGGACAGGGGATCGGGCAGCAGCTCGACCAGGCGTTCGGCCAGCTCGATGGCCGGACGGTGGGACAGGCCCAGCAGGGTCGAGTGGCTGATGCGGTCGATCTGCTCCTTCATCGCGCGGTCGAGGGTGGGGTGGCCGTAGCCGTGGACGTTGCACCAGATGGACGACACGCCGTCGAGGTAGCGGCGCCCCTCGGTGTCCACCAGGTGGAAGCCCTCGGCGCGCTCGACCACGATCGGGTCGTAGCTCCGCCACTCCTGCATCTGGGTGAACGGGTGCCAGAGGACCGCGCGGTCGCGCTCGCTCCAGCTGGCGTCAGGACGGCTCATGGGATCCTCCGGTGTGATGGGCGAGCTCTTCGAAGCTGCGGGCCACCCGTTCCAGCTGCTCGTCGGTGTGGGTGGCCATGACCGAGAGCCGCAGGCGCGAGGTGCCGGCGGGCACCGTCGGCGGCCGGATCGCCGCCACGTAGAGACCGCGGTCGAGGAGCTGCCGGGCCAGGTCGACGGCCCGGTCGGCCTCTCCCACCCGGACCGGCAGGATCTGGCTCTCCACTCGCGGGATCGTCCAGCCGCTCCGGCGCAGGCGCTCGCCCAGCTCGCGCACCCGCCGGCGCAGGCCGGCGGCCCGTTCCGGCTCCCGGCGGCAGATCCCGATGGCGGCCCGGGCCGCGGCGGCCGAGGCCGGGGGCAGGCCCGTCGTGTAGATGAAGGAGCGCGCGCGATTCACCAGCCAGTCCACCAGCACCCGCGAGCCGGTGGCGTACGCGCCGAAGCTGCCCAGCGCCTTGCCGAGGGTGCCGATCTGGACGTCGACGGCCTCGCCGAGCCCGAGCTCCTCGACGAGTCCCGCGCCGGTCTTGCCGAACACGCCCACGCCGTGGGCCTCGTCGACCATGAGCCAGGCGCGGTGGCGGCGGACGGCCTCGGCGATCTCGACCAGCGGGGCCGTGTCGCCGTCCATCGAGAACACCGATTCGGTCGCCACCAGGGCGCGTCGCGCTCCCGAGACCTCGCGCAGCAGGGTCTCGAGGTGGTCCACGTCGTTGTGGCGGAAGATCCGCACCTCGGCCCGGGAGAGTCGCGCCGCGTCGATCAGCGAGGCGTGGTTCAGCTCGTCGCTCAGCACGACGTCGCCGGGCCCGACCAGCGCCGTCATGCAGCCGAGGTTGGCCTGGTATCCGGTCGAGAAGACGAGGGCGGCCTCGCAGCCCTTCCACTCGGCCAGGGTCGCTTCCAGGGCCCGGTGGGACGCCATGTGGCCGGAGATGAGCCGGGACGAGGCGGCGCTCGCACCGTAGAGGCGCGCGGCGTCGGCGGCGGCCTCGACCACCTCCGGGTGGTTGGCGAGGCCCAGGTAGTTGTTCGAGCAGAAGAGCAGGATCTCGCGGCCGAAGAGCGAGACGCAGGGGCCCTGGGCGCCCTCGATCTCGCGCAGCTCGCGCCACAGGTCGCGGTCGCGCAGCAGCCGGGACTCCTCGGCCAGGGCCTCGTCGAGCTCGGGTCGGCGGGTGTCCATGGCGGCCGAGGTTCTGGCCGGAAGCCCGCCCTGTCAACCTCTTCCCGCAGATCAGTTGACGATCGAATCCCGCGGGGATCGAGGTGGGAATCCCGCGGAGATCCAGGTGGGGAGTGGAGCAGGACCCTAGGCGTCGCGGTAGAGCTTGGGGCGGGCCCGCACCGCATCGAGGAGGCCGAGATCTCCCTGCTCGAGCTCGTAGCCCAGCGGGTGGGGAGGCCGCGCCTCCAGCCCCAGGGCCTCCATGACCCGGGGATGCTCGTAGTAGGCGACGTAGGTCGGGAAGACCAGTCCGGGCAGGAAGCCCGGCTGCGACTCGGCCAGGGCCTCGAGCAGGGCCGGGCGGTCGGCCGCCGGAACCCGGTCCAGGTCGGCCACGCCCCGCTCGCGCGCCAGGGACTCGAGGGCCTCGAGGCCCGCGACCACCCCCGGCGCCAGGTCCGGCGACTTCGTCTCGATCACGTCCGCGAGGCCGATCTCGCCGGCGCCGGGCAGGCGACCGTCGGGGCTCGGAGGCACGATCACGTCCAGCACCCAGGCCAGGGTGCGCTTGTCCTGCTCGCTGTAGGTCGTCTGGCTCATGGTCTCAGTCGAAGAGGTTCGAGAGGTTCTTCTTGATGGCGTCGGCGATGTAGAGCGCGAGCGCCTGGATGGTGTTGGTCGGGTTCACGCCGCCCGAGGTCACGAAGAGGCTGCCGTCCACGATGAACAGGTTCCTGACGTCGTGGCAGCGGCCCCACTCGTTCACCACCGAGCGGTCGGGGTCGGTGCCCATGCGCGCCGTGCCCATCAGGTGCCAGCCCGCGGGCGGAAGCGGGGCCTCGGCCGCCGTCTCCACCGCGCCGGCGGCCTCGAGCACCTCGGTGCCCCGGGCCACCGCGTGGTCGAGCATCCGGCGGCTGTTCTCCGAGAGCGCGTAGGTGATCTTCGGCGCCGGGATGCCGTTGCCGTCGACCCGCTCGGGGTCGAGGGTGACCCGGTTGTGCTCCTCGGGCAGGTCCTCGCAGATCACCACCATGCCCGCCGTGGTGTCGAAGAGGCGGTCGTAGGCGTCGTGATGGCCCTGGCCCCAGGGCAGCCGCCCGGACGACATGCCCCACAGCGCCGTCGACACCGGGCCCATGCCGCGCAGCATCTCGAACGAATAGCCACGCACGAACCCGCGCGAGGGATCGGTCTCGTAGAACTCCTGGCTGATGATGCTGCAGCCCGTGGGCCCCTTGTAGCCTTCGAGCCGGTCCTCGAAGACGCCGGTCACCATCGCGTAGGGGTGGAACATCAGGTTCCTGCCGACGAGGCCGCTGCGGTTGGCCAGTCCGTCGGGGAACTGGGCCGAGCGCGAGTTCAGCAGCAGGCGCGGTGTGCCCACGCCGTTGCAGGCGACGATGACGATCTCGGCCTTCTGCCGCTGCTCGCGGCCCTCGGCGTCGTAGTAGATGACGCCGTCGGCCATGCCGCTCTCGTCGACGGTGATCTCGCGCACCCGCGCCCGGGTCCGCACCTCGACGCCCTCGCGCTGGGCGACCGGCCAGTAGGTGACGTCCGTGCTGCCCTTCGCGCCCTGGGCGCAGCCCATGATGCACGGGCCCAGGTTGATGCAGGGCGCGCGGCCCGCGTGCTCGCGGGTGGCAATGGCGCTGTCCGAGGGCCACCAGTGCCAGCCCAGGCGGTCGAAGCCCCGGGCGAGGGTGGTGCCCAGCTTGCCCAGCGGCACCGGAGGCAGCGTCGGCTTCTTGGGCGGGTAGGCCGGGTCGCCCTCGAGTCCGGCCACGCCCATCATCCGGGCGTTCAGGTCGTACCAGGGCTCGAGGGTCGCGTAGTCGACGGGCCAGTCTTCGGCCACGCCGTCGAGGGACTTCACGCGGAAGTCGGACGGGTGGAGTCGCGGGAAGTGGGCGGCGTACAGGACGGTGCTGCCGCCCACGGCATTGAAGTTGGAGACCTTGATGGGCGAGTCGTCGTCGTTGACCGGGTAGTCCTCGGGGCGTCCGCGACCGTTCGGGCTGAACCCGAAGGCGCCGAAGCGCTGCATCTCCCAGTCGCTGCGGTTCGTCGGATACTGGGCGGGGTCCATCCAGTCGCCCTGCTCCAGGCAGACGATGCGCATGCGCGTCTCGGCCAGGCTCCAGGCGACCGCGGCGCCGGCCGCACCCGCGCCGACGATCAGCACGTCGACGGGCTCTTCGGACATCGCTTCCCTCCTCCGGCGGGCAGTGTGCGACAGGCCCGCGCTCGCTGTCGAGCAGGGAGACGGGCTCCGACCGCCCGGCCCCGTGGGGTCAGGGAAATCCGGCGACCGACCGATCGTCCTGACGCCGGCGCGGTCGCCGGGATACTCTCCCGCCGGTCGTCGTCGGACAGGGGCCCCGCGACGCGAACGCTCACGGCTCGGGTCCCGCACCGCCGAACCGTCCACCGCGTGTCGACCCCACGATGAACTTCTTCCGAAACGCCGCCGGAATCCTCTCGACCACCATCGCCACGGCGCCGGTGTCGCTGGTCACCGGCATCCTCCTCACCCGCTACCTCGATCCCGGGGACCGGGGCCTCTACGCCATCGCCGCGGCCTTCATCGCGCTGCTGGGCTCGCTCTCCCTGTTCGGCTGGCCCGCCGCGACCATCTTCCGCCTGCGCCGCTTCCACGCCGACCCCGGCGAGGTGTCGGCGGCCGGAAGCCTGGCCGTGCTGGTGAGCTCCGCGATCGTGATCACCCTGGGGCTGGTCTTCGAGCGCTCCGTGGTGGATCGCTTCTTCGGGGACGGCCAGGACCTGGTGTTCCGCTACGCCCTGGCCACCCTGCCGTTCGCCCTGGTGGCGAGCATCTTCCGCGCCATCGCCCGGGGCATCGACCGCTTCCGCTACCAGAACTACTACCAGTTCGGACTGGCCGTGGCCCAGCTCGCGGGCTTCGGCTGGCTCTTCCTGTTCGCCGAATCCGACCTGGTGCTCGTGCTGCGGACGCTGCTCGTGATCTACCTCGCAGCCGCCGTGGTGCTCTTCGTGGCGGTGGTCCGGGTGACCGGGTGGCGACCGGGCTTCGAGCGGGAGGAGATGGCCGGGAGCCTCCGGTACGGCCTCAAGACCTACGCCCAGACCCTGGCGGGACAGGTCCACGAGCGGGTGGACATCTTCATGCTCGCCGCGCTCCTCGACGACCCGAGCCAGGCGGCCTTCTACGCCATCGCCGCCGGACTCGTGAGCCGCCTCAACCTGATCCCGGACTCCATGTCGAAGGCCGTGTTCCCGCAGCTCGCGGGCATGGACGCGCGCCAGGCGTCGGAGTTCGCGTGCCGCGTGTCGAGGCAGTCCTTCGCCCTGGTCCTGCTGCTCGCGGTCGCCCTGGCCGTGGTCGTCCCGCCGCTGGTCCCCATCGTCTACGGCGCCCCGTACGTCGAATCGGTGGTCCCGTTCGCGATCCTGCTGCCCGGCGTGGCCCTGCTCACGGTCTATCGGATCCTGGGTCGCTTCTTCATGTCCATCGACCGCCAGTCCATCAACGTGGTCACCCAGGTCGCCTCGACGCTCCTCAACATCGCGCTCAACTTCTGGCTCATCCCGCGCCACGGCATCGCCGGAGCCGCCGCGGCCAGCCTGGCCTCGTACACCCTCGAGGCGACGCTCACCACGGTGGTCTTCGTGCGCATCACGCCTCACGGCCTGGCCGAGGCCCTGATCTTCCGGCGGACGGACTTCGAGGCCTACCGGCGGCGCTGGGACGGTCTGATGCGCCGCTTCAGGACCACGGGTTAGCCCCGGTTCCGGGAGCTCGGCTGCGGTCGACCTCCTGGGACGGGGCCCTAGGAGCGGACGAGCCGGTAGTCCGACGGCTCGAAGCGCCGGGCGCGGGCGACGTACTCGGCGGCGAAGCCCGGGTACAGCGAGTGGTTGCTGCCGTCGCCGGACAGGTACCAGCTGTTGCAGCCGGAGCTCCAGACCATCTTCGGCATGCGCGCCTGGAGGCCCGCGTTGTAGGCGTCCTGGACCTCCTGGCGCACGTCCACGTACTTGAGGTCGTGGGACCGGAGCTCCCGGATGGCGCCCAGGGCGTGGGCGATCTGGGCCTCGGTGAACACCAGCACCGATGTGTGACCCGGACCGGTGTTGGGTCCCATCATGATGAACCAGTTCGGGAACCCGGAGACGGTCATCCCCTTGTAGGCGACGGCTCCGTCCTTCCACGCGTCGTCCAGGGTCCGCCCGCCGAGGCCGGTGATGGGGAACGGAGCGCTGGCGATGTTCAGCTGGAAGCCGGTCGCGACCACGATGGCGTCGAGCTCCCGGAGCCGGCCGTCGACGGTCCGGATGCCCTCGGGCACCACCTCCTCGATGGCGTCGGTGACGAGCTCCACGTTCTCCCGCTCGAAGCTGGCCCAGTAGTCGTCGGAGATGAGGATGCGCTTGCAGCCGAACTGGAAGTCCGGCGTGAGCTTCCTCCGGAGCTCCGGGTCCTTCACCTGGGCCCGCAGGTGGGCGAGCGACCCCTTCTCGCCGAGAGCGGAGAGGCGCGGAGCGTCGAGGAAGACCATGGGGCCCATGAGCTCGCTGAGCCAGTACTTCGCCATGCGGCTCGCCCGGAGGGCGAGGGGGTGGCGGGCGTAGAAGCTCTTCGTCTCGTCGCGGTACTCGACGTCGTGCTTGGGCATCACCCAGGCCGGCGTCCGCTGGAAGACGCTGAGCTTCGCCACCCGGGGAGCGATGGAGGGCACCACCTGCACGGCGCTGGCGCCGGTGCCGATGACCGCGACGTCGCGCCCCGTCAGGTCGAAGTCGTGGTTCCAGCGCGCCGTGTGGAAGAGCTCGCCGGTGAAGCTCGACAGCCCCTTGATGTCGGGAAACGAGGGGTCCACGAGGCCGCCCACCCCCGAGAGCACGACCCGCGCCGTGAACGTGTCGCCGTCGTGGGTGGTGAGGGTCCAGGCGCCCTCGGCCTCGTCGAACCGGGCGTCGACGATCTCGGTGTGGAAGCGGATGTGGGGCCGCAGGTTCCACTTGTCCGCCACGGAGACCAGGTACTCCTGGATCTCCCAGGACTCGGCAAAGCGGCGGCTCCAGCGCGGGTTGGGCTCGAACGAGAACGAGTAGACGTGGGACGGGACGTCGCAGGCCGCGCCGGGATAGGTGTTGTCCCGCCAGGTGCCGCCGACCTCGCCGGCGCGTTCGAACACCGTGAACGACTCGATGCCCGCCTTCTTCAGCTGGATGGCCGCTCCCACGCCGGCGAAGCCGGCGCCGAGGATGGCAATGGGGAGGTCCGCAATGGGGAGGTCGGCCATCGGATGTTCTCCTGGCGGTCCGGGGGTTCGAGCTCAGACCCGACCGAGCTGGCGCTCGTAACGCGCACGCTGGAACGTAGGGCAGGGCGAGTCCGGGATCTCGTCGAGGGGCGTCGCCACCATCTCGGGGGTGATCCCCAGCTCCTCGCCGTCGGGGCGGAGGGCCTCGAGGTCGAAGTCGTAGAGCTTCGCCGCGTTCTCGCCCAGCATCATGCGCACCTCGCCCGGGTCGACGTCCGAGAACGCCAGTCGCATGTTCTCCCGGGAGTGCGGGTAGCACCCTTCGAAGTGGGGGTAGTCGTTGCCCCAGAGGATGCGGTCGACGCCCACGACCTCGCGGCCGCGGATGTCCTGGGGCGACGGAAAGCTCGCTCCGTACCAGCAGTTCCGCTTCGCGTAGAAGCTGGGCGGCTCGGGCAGCGTCTTCGACTGCGAGTAGTCGACCTCGCCCATCATGCCCATCTTCATGCCCATGTGGATGCCGTCCATGCGGCGCATCAGGCCCGGCGCCCAGGCGCACCCCGATTCGGTGAGGATGTAGCGGAGACCCGGGAAGCGCTCGAACACGCCGCCCAGGATGAGCTGGCAGAAGCCGCGCTGGACGAAGAAGGGCATCTCGAGCACCCAGAGCGCGTCGCCGCCCTGGTCCGGAGCGTAGTCGGGCGAGCCCTGCCCGGAGTGCTGGTTCACCACGAGCCCGCAGTCCTGGATGACGGCCCACAGCCGGTCGTACTCCGCGGAGTAGAGCGGGCGCAGGTGCACGTCCGACGGCGAGGGCAGCGGAAGCAGCACGCCGCCGCGCAGGCCGTGTTCGGCGATCCACTTCACGTCCTCGATGGCGTCGTCGACGTCGTTCAGGTGGATGAGGCCGATACCGGCGCGGCGCCGGGGCTCCTCGGCGCAGAAGTCGGCCAGCCAGCGGTTGTGGGCGCGGGTGCCGGCGCGCCAGCGCCGGTACTGCTCGGGTCGGGGCGGCGGCGAGACGTGGAAGGCCTTCTCGTAGAAGGGCGGCACGGTGTTGGGGAAGATGACCTCGGCCACCACGCCGTCGCCCGCGAGGTCGGCCGCGCGCTCGGCCGAGTCCCAGTTCTTGGTCTTCTTGCCGCCGATGTGTTTCTTCGACGGATTGCGATAGGCGCGCCGCCAGTCGTCGAACGCCTCGCGATCGGCCGGGTCCAGGTACTCGCGGTACATGTCGAGGGAGGCCCCGGCGTGGGTGTCGGCGGTGATGGCGACGTAGGGGCTCGTCTCGTCGGGGGGCGCGCTCACGGCTGGACTCCTCGAAGGCGGATCCCTTTGTCGCATACACGCATCCCCGCGGCAAAGCACCGGCAGCCCGGCCTCCCGCCCCGTGGGGTTCCCGGGTTCGGGGCGAGCGTTGCTTGATTCCCACGGACGCGCGCGCCTACCATGAACGCTCTCGAGTCGCCGTCCCTCGGAGGTCGCCCGGAAAGCCGCCCATGTCCAACCCTGCTCCTCCCATCGCGGGATCCCGCCAGGGCGACTCTCCCTGGCTCTACGGACGGCTGCGGGACGTGTTCTTCGGATACGGCCTCGCCTACCTGGTGAGCGTGCCGCTGCTCCTGGCCCTCGCGTTCGCCACCGACACCCAGCGCGCGCTCGCGATCGCCACCCCGTACCTGGCCCTCGTCTTCAGCACGCCCCACTACGGCGCCACCATCCTCCGGGTCTACGAGAACCGGGAGGACCGCCAGAAGTACGCGCTCTTCTCGATCTGGATCACCCTCGGCATCGTCGCGCTGTTCGTGGCGGGCCTGTACAGCGTCTTCATCGGCTCGCTCGTGTTGACGATCTACGTGAGCTGGAGCCCGTGGCACTTCTCCGGGCAGAACTACGGCGTGTCGGTCATGTACCTCGGGCGCAGCGGCGTGCGACTGACTCCCGAGCTCAAGCGGCTGCTCTATCTCAGCTACGTGCTGTCGGCGGTGCTGGCGTTCCTCTCGATCCACATCGGCGGCGCGTCGCTCGTGTTCGCCGCCGGCTCCCAGGACGTGACCGCGACGTTCCGGGTGCTCCAGCTGGGCATCCCCACTTCCCTGGCCTACGTGCTCGTGGCCGGCTTCGGGCTGGGCTGGGTCGGCTGCATCGGGGTCCTCGGGCTGCGGCTGCTGCGCATGGCGTCGCCCGCGACCCTCGCGCCGGTGGCCATCCTCGCGGCGACCCAGTCGCTCTGGTTCACGCTGCCGGCGGCGGGCCGCATGACCGGAATCTGGAACGCCGAATCGCTTCCGTTCACGGCCATCTGGCTTTCGGTGGCCCACTCCACCCAGTACCTCTGGGTGACCTGCTTCTACATCCAGCGCGAGGGCTCGGGCGTCCGGCTCACGCCCTTCCTGGTCAAGAGCCTGCTGGCCGGGGCCGCGCTCTCCACCCCGGCCCTGGTGCTGGCGCCCGGGCTGTTCGGCCCCGCCTTCCCCAACGCCGCCGCGGTCGGCGTGCTGCTGTTCTCGCTGGTGAACCTGCACCACTTCATCCTCGACGGAGCGATCTGGAAGCTGCGCGACGGCCGCATCGCCCAGGCCCTGCTGCGCTCGGAGTCGATCGCCCCCGAGCCCATCGGCGAGGCGCCCCGGCGCGCCTGGCTCCGCCCGGTCCTGCTCGGGTTCGGCGCGCTGTGCGTGGTCTCGCAGCTGTACGTGGGCCAGCTCGCCCGGGTCGCCGGCAACCCCGAGGTGGACGCCGAGCGCAGCTTCGAGTCCGCGCGCATGCTCTCGGCCTTCGGAGGCGACACCGCCGGGCTCTGGTCCGCGATCGCCCGGCGCCTGGAGGATGCCGGCGAGCCGGCCAAGGCCATGGCCGCCTACGGGCGGTCGGTCGAGCTCGGCCGCAAGGACACACCGCCCTGGGCCGCCAACCGCCTGGCCTGGCTGCTCCTGGCCGAACGGCCGGGCGACGCCGCGGCGCTCGAGGAGGCACGACGCCTGGCGGTCTTCGCCGCGCGAAGAGTGGGCCACGAGCGTCCGGAGGCCTTCCAGACCCTGGCCGCGGTCCACGCGGCGGCGGGCCGCTGGGAGGACGCCGGCCGGGCGGCCGAGCGGGCGCTCGAGGTGGCGCGGTCCACGGGGGACGAGGCGCGCGTCCGACACATCGAGCGCACGATCGCGCAGTACCAGAGCCAGGCGGCCTTCTCCGCGCCGCCCGCGGAATAGCACCGGACGGAGCAGGCTGCCTCGATGACCGCGACGCCGCTCGTGATGATGGGAGCGCCGGGCTCCCCGTACACCCGGAAGATGCGGGCGGTGCTGCGCTACCGGCGCATCCCGTACCGCATGATCCTGAACTTCTCCGAGGAGCAGGCGGCGCGGCCCCGCCCCAGGGTGCCGCTGCTCCCGACCTTCTACCTGCCCGACGAGAACGGCGAGGAGGTCGCCGTCACCGACTCCACGCCGCTCATAAGGCGCTTCGAGGCCGAGTTCGCCGGGCGTTCCATCCGGCCTCGCGACCCGGTCCTCGCCCTGCTCGACAGCCTGCTCGAGGACTACGCCGACGAGTGGCTGACCAAGTGCATGTTCCACTACCGCTGGGCCTACGAGCCGGACATCCGCAAGGCGGCCGCGATCCTGCCTCTGTGGTCGCGAATCGGTCTGGCGCCCGAGGCCCACGAGGCCCTGGGCCGGCAGTTCGCGGAGCGGCAGATCGGGCGGCTCTGGGTCGTGGGGTCCAACGCCACGACCGCCCCGGTGATCGAGGCCAGCTATCGCCGCTTCCTGCGCCGGATGGATGCCCGCCTGCTGGACCACCCCTTCCTGCTGGGCGCCCGCCCCGGGGCCGGCGACTTCGCCGCGCTCGGCCAGCTCACCTGCCTGGCGCTCTTCGACCCCACGCCCGCCGCGATCGCGCTGGAGGAGTCGCCCCGATCGGTGGCGTGGGTGGAGGTCGGCGAGGAGCTCTCCGGGCTCGAGCCGTCGGACGACGACTGGCTGGCGCGCGACGCGCTGCCCGACTCCCTCATCGCGCTGCTCGGCGAGGTCGGCCGCGTCCACGCGCCCTACCTGCTGGCCAATGCGGACGCCCTCGAGGCCGGCGCCGAGCGGGTGGAGACCACCCTGGACGGTCGCCCGTGGGTCTCGCGGCCGTTCCCCTACCAGGCCCGGTGCCTGCGCTGGCTCCGCGAGGAGTACCGGGCGCTCTCCGCTGCCGATCGCGCCGACGCCGATGCGATCCTGTCCGGCACCGGCTGCGAGGCGCTCTTCGCCTGAAGGCCGCCCGGGCGCGTCGTCCGGGCCGTCTGGTCTATGGTTGCCGGCCTGCCGAACGGCCTGTCTAACGGCGTGTCGGGGTCCCGATCGCCGCTTCCAGGGAGGGGTCTCCATGGGCGCCCAAGTCCGCCTGCTCGCCACGCTCGTTGCCGCTCTCGCACTCGCCGTCTGCCTCGCCGCCTGCGGCCCCGGCGAGACGGTGCGGCGCGACACCTGGTCCCCGGACGCCGACGAGTCCGGGCACACGCCGCCCACGGCCTTCACCACCGGGGCCAACGCCCGGGTGGCCGAGGCGCTCCCGCTGGACGACCCGCGCGACTTCGAGGACGCCCGCCGCGGCCGGGTGGCGGGAGCGCCCGACGTGAGCGTGACCGGGGAAGACGGGACGGTGGTCTGGGACACCTCGGCCTACGGGTTCATCGAGGGGGCTGCCCCCGCGAGCGTGAACCCCAGCCTCTGGCGCCAGGCCACCCTCAACGGCATCCACGGCCTCTTCGAGGTGGCCCCGGGCATCCACCAGGTGCGCGGCTACGACCTCGCGAACATGTCGATCATCCAGGGCGAGACCGGCTTCATCGTGGTCGACCCGCTGACCGCCAGGGAGACGGCCGCCGAGGCGATGGAGCTGGTGTACGGCACCCTCGGCGAGCAGCCGATCGTCGCGGTGATCTTCACCCACAGCCACGTGGACCACTTCGGCGGGGTGCTGGGCATCCTGACCGACGAGCAGGTGCGAAGCGGTGACGTCCGCATCATCGCGCCCGCCGGGTTCATGGAGGCGGCCACCAGCGAGAACGTGATGGCCGGCATCGCCATGAGCCGGAGGGCGGCCTACATGTACGGCCGGCGCCTGCCGCGCAGCGAGCGCGGGCACGTGGGCTCGGGGCTGGGCAAGAGTCCCGCGTTCGGGGCCGTGGGCATCGCGCCCCCCAGCGAGATCATCGACACCACCGGCAGCGAGCTCGAGATCGACGGCGTGCGCTTCGTCTTCCAGTACGCCCCGGAGTCCGAGGCGCCCGCCGAGCTCACCTTCTACCTGCCGGAGCTCGAGGCCTTCTGCGGCGCCGAGATCGTCTCCCACACCATGCACAACCTCTACACCCTGCGCGGCGCCAAGGTGCGGGACGCGTTGCGTTGGAGCGCCTACATCGACGAAGCCATGAGGCTGTTCGGCGACGCCGAGATCATGTTCGCCAGCCACCACTGGCCGATGTGGGGCAACGAGCGGATCATCGACTACCTCGGCAAGCAGCGTGACACCTACAAGTTCATCCACGACCAGACCCTGCGACTGGCCAACGCGGGGTACACCCCGCGCGAGATCGCCGAGCGCATCGAGCTGCCCGAGGCGCTGCGGCCGTCGTTCGCCAATCGCGGCTACTACGGAACCGTCCGCCACAACGCGAAGGCGGTGTACCAGTGGTACTTCGGCTGGTACGACGGCAACCCGGCCCACCTCGACCCGCTGCCGCCGGCGCAGGAGTCCGTCCGCTACGTGGAGGCCATGGGCGGCCCGGAGTCGGTGCTCGAGCGCGCGAAGTCCGCCTTCGACGCCGGCGAGTACCGCTGGGCGGCCACGCTGCTCGACCACCTGGTGTTCGCCCGCCCGGACGACGCCCTGGCCCGCGAGTGGCTGGCCCGGGCCTACGACCAGCTGGGCTACCAGGCCGAGTCCGGTCCCTGGCGCGACGTCTACCTCTCCGGGGCCTACGAGCTCCGCCACGGCCGGCCCGAGGAGGGCTTCAGCCTGAGCGCCGCCACCGACCTCCTGGCGCGCACGCCCATGGAGCGGTTCCTCGAGGCGCTGGCCACGCGCATCGACCCCGCCGAGGCCGCGGGCAAGACCCTGAAGCTCAACTTCGTGCTGACCGACGTAGGGGAATCCTACGTGCTCAGCCTGGCGAACTCGGTGCTGCACCCACGCCGGGCCGACCCCGATCCCGAGGCCGACGTCACCATCAACGTGACGCGCGCCCTGCTGGTGCGGCTCTTCGCCGGCCAGGCGGGCGCCCGCGAGCTGCTGTTCGGCGACGAGCTCGAGATCGACGGCAGCCGGACCGCCCTGGTCTCGTTGCTCGGGATGCTCTCCCGGCCGGAGCCGACCTTCGCGATCGTGACGCCGGACTGAGACTCCGACGGAAGAGCGGGCTATGCTGCTGCCCGCACCCCAGTGCCGGAGGACGATGCGTGGGAATTCGCGGACTGGCTCTGCTCGCGGGGCTGCTCGTCGGGCTCTCGGCCGCGGCGGAGCCCGCCCTGGCCCAGCAGGCGCCGACCATCTACAGCCACAATCGCTACTACCTGGGAATCTCGGGCCTGACCGCCTTCAGCACCGGGCGCCGCGCCGGCGACCTCAACCCCAGCACGGGCGTCGCCCTGCGCGGCGGGGGGCGCGTCCACGAGCACTGGGCCGTGGAGGTCCAGGGCGAGTGGAACGACCGCTTCGACTTCGACGGCGATGGCCACCTCACCTCCTGGGCCGCCACCGCGGCCGCGCGCGGGTACGTGCTCACCGGCCGCATCCAGCCCTACGGCATCCTGGGCGCCGGGGTGATCGAGGTCCGCGAGATGGGCGGCGGAAGCTCGACGTCCGACATGGGGTTCGTCGCCCGCGGCGGCTTCGGGGTGGACTACTACCTCACCCGCGACCTCGCGCTCAGCCTGAGCGCCACCTACAGCCGACCGGTGGGCGATCCCGACGACTACGACTTCGTCACCCTCAGCTGGGGAATCCAGTGGCACTGAGCCGGCGGCCGTCCGCATGGAATCCGGATCCGCTCCCCCGGCCGCGGAACTTCCGCGTCCGGTGCGGCACCCACCTTCGGTAGACTGCATCGATCGCCCGTGGGGCGAAGCCACAGGGGGACGGAACACGTGGACCACTCCATCCGACGTCAGCGACGAGGCGGGCTCCAGCGCGGAGTCGAGGCCGGGGCGGCCCTGCTCCTGGCCCTTCTTCTCTCGCTCGCCTTCTCCGCCGGGTGCGCCAGCGACGAGCCGCCGCCGACCCTCTCGAAGGAAGATCAGTCGGCCATCCGCGAGCGCGCCGGCGAGGACCAGACGGACCTCGACGTGAACATGGAGCGCGAGGAGCAGCGGCGGCGCGAGCAGCAGCTCGAGGAGTAGCCGCTCGCCTCGACCGGTCCCCCTCCGCAGGGCCGCTTCGCTCCTCCTGAGGGGCTCCGTTGCCCCGACCGGGGGAAGGGTTGCGACTCCGTCTCCCTCCGCTTCTTCGTTGCCGCGGTGGGCGGCCCCAGGGAACACGACGATTCGGCCCGTTCGTACGCTGGCCGCCATCGGTTGAACCAGCGCTTCGAGTGCGCGAGCAGCGTGCTCGCCTCGGCGGTCGCTCCGCTGCCAACCCTTCCCCCGGTCTCGCACTGGGTGGCC
>JBNLVL010000003.1:0-118320 GCA_050618075.1 Myxococcota bacterium | reverse complement strand
CCGGGCTTGCGCCCGGCCGGCGGGACTCGATGCCTAGGCCGACTTCCGGCGGCGCAGCGCCGCGGCCACGATGGCCACGCCCGCACCGAAGACCGCCGCAGCGCCCGGCTCGGGAATGACGTCGACCGGCGGCGGCGGCTCCTCGTCGCCGATCCGGATCTCGCCCGGGTCGATGTCGAGGTCGAGCGGGTCCGCGTCCGCGCCCTTGACGTCGTTGAAGTCGTCGAAGACGAAGTCGAGCGCGGTCACGCCCTCGGCCTGGGCGGTGACGTCGACCGTCGCCAGCACCACCGAATCGCCGTTCTGCAGGGCCGCCAGCGAGGCGTCCGACAGGAGCGACAGCCCGGCGATGTCCAGCACGCCCGGCGAGAGGTTGGCGTCGTAGAGCACCTCGAAGGCCCCCGGGTCACCCAGCTCGGCGCTGAAGGCCACGGAGTTCACGTCGATGATGGAGTCGTCGAACGTGATGTCGAGGTCGTAGGCGCTCACGATCTCGCCACCGAGATCCGAGATCACGACGTCGAAGGAGAGCGGGTCTCCCACTTCACCGGTCTGGGAGTCCGGCGAAAAGCCGATCGTGATCGCCGACGCCGCTCCCGCCACGAACAGGCCGAGGGCCACCGTGGCCGTCCAGATCGCGATCTTCCTCATCGTCATTCCTCCAGTTCTCGAAGGCTTCGTCATCACACTGCTCTCCGTCTGCTGCCGGGCCATCAGCGCACTCCTTCGCGGCGGCGCCGCAGCCAGCCGGCCAGGCCGAGCAGCGGCAGCAGCTCGAGGCCGACCAGACCACAGGTGGTTCCGCCGCCGCCGGTCGGATCACCCGGATCGCCCTGCGGCTCTTCGCAGTTCTCGAGGTCGCAGCGCAGCACGCACTCCCGGCCGTCGTTGACCGAGATCACGCCGTCGCCGTTCGAGTCCATCGGGTCGAAGGGCTCGATCGCGTCGCTGCCGCGGGCCTCGAAGATGGCGTCCACGTCGAAGTAGTCGACGTCGCCGTCCGCGTCCACGTCGCAGACTTCGTCGCAGTCCGGGATGCCGTTCTCGTCCAGGTCGAGGTTGTCGTCCAGACCCGGGCAGATGTCGCAGGCATCGCCCACGCCGTCGCCGTCGGTGTCCTCCTGCTCGGGATTGGGATCGGCCGGGCAGTTGTCGACGTCGTCGCACACACCGTCGCCGTCGCCGTCGATGCAGGCGCCGCCGAGCGCGCGCTCGAGGACCAGGATGGCGTAGGACTGGCACACGTAGATGTTCCAGCAGCCGTGGTTGATGGGCGTGGTGCTGTTGTTGCGCAGACCCACGGCCGTGAAGCGACCCGTGCCGTCCTGCTGGGTCATCAGCGTGTACGCGTAGTCGTAGTACCAGAGCGGCTTGGCCAGGTTGTCCAGGTAGGTGCTGTACTTGCCGGGGTTGCCGCCCGTCCGGGCGTCTTCGTCGGTGGTGAAGTCGCGGTGATCGAGCCGGAAGTCGGCGCGGTCCTTGGAGATCGGTCCGCCGGCCAGCGAGCCGAGGGACTCGGTGTCGAGGTTGCCCGGGTCGGCCGGGACGCCCGAGTCCTGGATCAGGGTGTACGACTTCGAGGACGACCACAGATAGTAGTAGTAGGAGGCCGTCCAGGAGTTGTAGGCCGCGTAGATGGTCTCGTAGTTGTAGTTCTCGACCAGCCAGCCGAGGAAGCCCTGGACCTGGGCGCTGTTGATATCGGCGCCGCCCAGCAGGCTCACCCAGTTGGCCGAGGCGGTCTGCTGGTAGCTGCTGTTGTAGCCGGAGGTCCGGTAGCCGTGGCCGCCGTCGGCGTTCTGGTTGAGGGCGTAGCCGTCGCGGCTGAGGTTCAGGGCCGCCTCGATGGCGGGCAGTCGCACGCCGGGATCACCCAGGTCCAGGTAGTAGCCCTTGGCCGCGGCCAGGCCCGCCACGGCGAACTGGGTGGTGGACGAGTCGTTGCCGTTCCCCGTGTAGCCCCAGTAGCCGTCGTAGGCCAGGCCCGAGTTCGTCTGCGCCGCGATCACGCGGTCGACCAGCCGGTCGATGGCGCTGCGCAGGGTGTAGCCGTTGGTGTTGGCCACCTCGGGGCCGCCGGTCCGGGCGTAGAGCGAGAGCGCCATGAGGCTGGAACCGTCGGTGTAGGCGTAGAAGTTGACTCGCGACACGCCGTAGCTGGTGTCGTTCATGATCAGCGCCACGGCCTGCTCGGCCAGGGCCTGGTCGGCCGGGCTCGAGTTGGCGTAGCCGAGGATGTCCGCGTCGGGGTCGGCGCTGGCGCGCTTCTCGAGCAGCGCCAGCAGGGCCAGGCCGCGCGCCTGCCGCTGCGAGCCGCCCGCGCTCGTGAAGACCGACTGGGCCTTCAGGTAGTCGAGGCCGTCGTCGATGGCGTCGGTGACGTCGGTCTCGAAGGCGAGGTCGTCCACGGCCAGTGCGGGGCTCGCGCCCAGGCTCATGGTCACGGCCAGGAGCACCGCTGCCAGTCGTACGTTGCGTCGGCTGCGCTTGATCATTCTGATCATCATCATCTCCGTCGACCCCCCTTGAAGGTCCGCGTTGAAGATCCGCGTCCAATGACTTGCCGGCGAGCGCTCGGGGCTCCCCGGATCGAACCATTCTGTTCCGGCTGGAGCCGGCCCGTCAATCAGTTTGTGCAGTTTCTGGACAGAAAGTGGCAAGAATCTGTCCATCGATCACAAGCCATTGATTTCAATGGGAAAATTCGGAGATCGAGCCTGACCATCGGGCGCGGGGAGACCACCGGCTGGTCACCCGGGACCCCGGAATCCGACCGGAACGAGCGGTCGCGTCGCTGTGGGCGGGTCTATTTCGCCGCGGCGGCCTTGGGCTCGCCCCGCGGCTCCACGATCACGGTCACCCGGGTTCCCACCGGCGGCAGGAGCTTCTTGTCGGCCACCACGGCGCCGAAGGCGCCCAGGCCGAGCCCGGTCCGGTGCTCGATGATCGGCGAGGGGTCGTGCACGAACCCGATGATGGTGCCGTCCAGGTGGGCCAGGTACTGGCCGTCGGGCGTGATGACCGACCCCGTGTAGACCCACTCGCCCGGGGCGAGCTTCTTCTCCCCCATCATGATGAGGTCCGCGGCGTCCACCCGGGTGGTCTTGCCCTTCCGCTCCCACTCCACCCAGACGTCCACGGCGTCGCCCACCACGGGCTCGGGGTCGAAGTGGAACTGCGGGGCCTTGCCGCGATCGGGGTCGAGGCCCACGAGGATGCAGGCCAGGTTCACCTCGTAGGCGCTGGCGCCCAGGGCAAGCAGGCTCTCGTAGTCCTTGAACCCGCCCTGGGTCACCGCCAGGAACTCGAGCGGCGGCTCCTCCCGGAGGATGGCTCCGGGAATCCGGATGCTCCGCTTCGTCTTGTCGACCTCGACGAGCCCGATCCTGTACTGGCCGTTCCCCAGGTCCTGGATCTTGGGCTGGAGCGCCGCCGGAGCCGACGGCGTGCCGGTCTTCTCCTCGGCGCCGGTCGCCGCGGGTGCAGCGGCGAAAAGAGAGAGCGCCCCGACGACGGCGGCGCTGCGACAGGCGATCACACGAAGAGTCTCGCATCCCATGGTCTTCCCCCCTTCGAGCGCGCAGCCGGCGCTCAGAGTCCGTAGAGCTGGATCTTCTTTCGGAGCGTCGTGCGGTTCAGGTTGAGCAGCGCGGCCGCCTTCACCTGGTTGCCCGAGGTCATGGCCAGCGCCTCGCTCACCAGGGCCTTCTCGACGCGTCCCACGATGTCGTGGAAGGCCGAAGCGTCGTCGCCGCGCTCCCGGTCCCGCAGGCTCCGCAGCAGCGCGCCGCGCACGGCCGCGAAGAGCGCCGACTCGGCCTCCTCCGCACCCTCGTGCGGCTCGGGATCGAGTCCGTCGCCGAGGTCGTCGGGCGTGACGACGTCGCCCCGGGCCAGCAGGCAGGCCCGGCGCACTACGTTCCACAGCTCGCCCACGTTGCCCGGCCAGGAGTGCGCGGCCAGCTTCTCCAGCACCCGCGGATCCGCCCCCTTGATGGCGGTGTCGAGCTCGGCGTTGCAGCGGCGGATGAAGTGGTCGACGAGCTCGGGCACGTCCTCCAGCCGCTCGGCCAGCGGCGGCAGCTCGATGGTGATCACGCGCAGCGCGTCGTAGAGCTCCTCGTCGAACCGGCCCTCGCGAACCTCCTCGGCCAGGTCGCGCTCGCTGGCGGCGAGGATGCGCACGTCGACGGGCTGGGACGTCAGGTCGCCGCCCGGCTCCAGCAGCTTGTCGGTCACCACCCGGAGCAGTCGGGTCTGGAGCGCCCGCGGCAGGGCCTCGATGTCCGCCAGCAGGACCGTGCCGCCCTGGGCGGACTCGAGCTTGCCCGGCGTGCGCGCGACGCCCAGCGAGCCGGCGGGCCCCCCCGACGAGCCGAAGAGCTCGGCCTCCAGCAGCGTCTCGGGAAGCGACCGGCAGGAGACGCTGAAGTAGGGCTGCGCGCTCCGCGGGCTGTTGGCGTGGATGGTGCGCGCCACGAGCTCCTTGCCCACGCCGCGCTCCCCGACCAGCAACGCCGGGGCATCGCGGCCCGCGAGCACGCCGATGCGCTTGTACACCTCCTGCATGCGCGGGCTGTGGCCCACGAGGTCGACCAGCGAGTACTTCTCCCAGCTGCCCGCGTCCTCGGAGCGGGCCTTCCGGCTCACGGCCCGGGCCTCGAGCGCCTTGTCGATCACCTGCTTCACGACGTCGAGGTCGAGCGGCTTCGTGAGGTAGTCGAAGGCGCCCAGGCGCATGGCCTCGATGGAGGTCTGGGCGGTGCCGTAGGCCGTCATCATCACGACGTAGAGGTCGGGGTCGATGGCGCGGAGGGTCGGCAGCGCCTCGAGCCCGTCGGTCCCGGGCATGCGGATGTCCATCAGCACCAGATCGGGGGGCGACTCGGAGACGATGCGCCGGGCGTCGGCGGCGTTGCTGGCCACCAGCGGGGTGTGGCCGAGCTCGTCGAGGAACAGCTGGAAGGCCTGACAGATGTTCTCGTCGTCGTCGACGATCAGGATCCGGGCCATTGCCCTGCCCCTTCGCGTTCGGCCTCGGCCTCGGCCGTCCACCGAAGCCAGCGAGCCGGGCCACGGTCGTCCGAGGGTAGCCGCCCCCGCGGGGTCAGGCAACCCGCGGCCGGCCGGCCACGGGCAGGACGATGCGCGCGCGGGTGCCCGTGGGCTCGGCGGGCTGCAGCTCCAGACGACCGCCGTGGCGCTCCACGATGCTGCGGGCGTTGAGCAGGCCGAGCCCCACGCCTTCGCGCTTGGTGGTGAAGAACGGATCGAAGAGCCGCTCGAGATGCTCGGCCTCGATGCCCGGCCCGTGGTCGCGGATCTCCAGGTAGAGGCTCGAGGCGTCGTCGGAGGCGCCGCTCGCGACCACCAGCTCCCCGCCCTCGGGCATCGCATCCGCCGCGTTGGCGACGAGGTTGAGCAGGGCATTGATGAGCCGATCCTCGTCGAAGCGCGCCGGCGGCAGGTCCGGATCGAGCTGGCGCACGACCTCGACCTTGCGGTGGGCCAGGGTGGGCGCGATCGCCCGCAGCGCCTCCTCCATCACGTCATTGGCATCGCCGGTCTGGAGCGCGAGCTCTCCCGGTCGCGACAGGTCGAGCAGGCCCTCGACCACGCGCTCCACGCGGTCGATCTCGCGCAGGATCGCCTCCAGGGACTCGCCTCCGCCGGACTCCGGCTGCAGCTTGTTGCGCAGCATCTGCGCGCGCATCTTGATCGCCGACAGCGGGTTGCGGATGTCGTGGGCCACGCGCGCCGCGAGCTGTCCGGTGACCGCGAGCTTCTCCGAGTGGAGGAGCTCCTGCTCCGAGGCGCGCAGGCGCTCCACCATCTCGTTGAACGCGGTCACCAGCTGGCCGACCTCGTCGGCGGTCTCCACCTCGGCGGTGTGACTGAGATCGCCGGCCGCCAGGCGACCCGTGAATTCGACCAGGCGCGTGATGGGAGAGGTGATGCTGCGCGCGATCAACACCGAGAGCAGGGCCATGGACGCGATCGCGAACACCGTGATCACGCCGATGGAGCGGGCGATGGCCGCCCGGGTCTCCGCGATGTCCGAGGTGGAGAACGCCATCGCCAGCACGGTGCCCGGCGGACTGCGGACGGGCCGGTAGGCGATACGGAACGTCTCGCCGCGCACCCGGGCGCTGCGCATCACCAGGGGGTGGCCCATGGCGAAGATGAGGTAGGCGATGTCGGCGGTGAGGATCTCCTGCTCCAGCATGCGCTCGGGCAGTCCGGGGCCGAGGGTCGAGACGATCACGTCGCCGTCGCGGCGGTAGGTCACGATCTCCGCGCCCACCACGGCCTTCAGGTTCTGGACGATGGCGGGGTTCAGGGCGAACCCGGTCTGGGAGATCATCTCCGAGGCCTCCTCGATCTGGCTCTCGAGACGCCGGTCGAGGGTCGTCGAGATGAGCGAGACGGAGACGTAGGCCACCAGCACTCCCGCCGCGGCGAACAGCAGCGTGAAGGGCAGCGCGATCTTGAGCCGGATCGTGGGTGCGGGGAGCTTCATCTCCACTCCGGGCCTCGAGGCCCTGGGAAGCGTACCACCCGAGCGACCCGGACCGGTGGCGCCGGCGAGCCTTCCGCGCGCTCGCCTACAGCGGGCCGAAGTCGCCGATCTCGGCGGTGAGCTTCACGTTGGTGCCGGGCGAGGTGATGCCCGATCCGTGGAACCGGTAGGTCTGGTCGGTGATGTTCTCGACGGCGAGGCCCACGCGCAGGAAGCGCGTGATCCGGCCGCCCCCGTAGAGGTCGACGGTGTACCAGTCCGGGGTGCCGCCCGGCGGAATGCGCTGGGTGTCGGACTTGTCCCGGGTGTTCAGGCGGTCCTGCTCGAGCGACCAGCGGGTCGACACCTCGCCCCAGAAGCGGTCGTTGACGGAGCCCCAGCGCAGACCGGCCTGGCCGTTGAGCGGCATCATGCGGTCGATCTTCTCGGCGCGCTTGTCCGAGTTGGCGGTGGGGTAGGTGTCCTGGGTCCCGTACAGGAAGGCGAGGTTCCCGAAGAGGTGGAGCTTGCGGTAGAGGCGGTAGTCCCCCTCGACCTCGAATCCGGTGATGTAGCCGTCGCCGACGTTGGAGGTCTGAACCTCTTCGTCGCCGTCGATGATGCGGCCGGTGGGCGTGCGGATCAGGCCGTCGTCGATGAGCGTGTAGTAGGCCGCCACGCCTCCGGACCAGCGATCGCCCCGGGTCTTCGCGCCCAGCTCGAAGTTGACGAACTCCTCGGGATCGAGGTTCGTCGACGGCGTCTGGATCTCGTCGGTCCGCGCGGTGTCGAGCCGGGAGAGATCCGAGATGTTGGGCGCCCGGAAGCCCTGGATCACGGAGCCGTACAGGCTGAGCTCGGAGCAGGGCGTCCACAGCACCCGCAGGCTCCCGGAGAAGTTGGTCCAGTCGTCGTCGATGGAGATCGGGAGCCCGGTCTCGGCGTCCTCGACCGTCCCGATGTCGGCGCGCGCATAGGTGAAGCGTCCACCCAGGAACACCTCCACCTGATCGGCGAAGGTGTAGCTCCAGCGGGCGTAGGTGCCGAACAGGTCGTAGTCCGCGTCGTCGCCCACCGGCCCCTGGATGGAGCCCCCGGCGTAGGAGCCGTCGGCGTTCCAGTTGCGCCGGCGCGAGTTCACGAAGTCGTGGTAGTACTCCCACCCGTAGGTGAACTGGCCGAAGGGCGTGTCGCTGTCGAACTGCCCGAAGGTGCCGACGGTGTCCACCTCGAAGCCGCTCTTGTCCCGCCGGCCGTCGCCGCGGATCCGGTCGCGATCCTCGTCGGTGTTCTGCCACGACACGCTGACGTGGGCGCGATCGACGAAGCCCCGGGGCTCGGTCATCTTGTACTGCACGTAGGCCAGCTCGCGGTCCTGGTCGAGCTCGCGCTTGAGCTCGTCGCCCACCGTCGTGTCCTCGAAGGGCACGGCGAAGATGGTCTTGTGGGTCCGAGGCACGTCGTCCTGGGAGACGTTCTGGTAGAGCATGCTGATCTCGTGGCCGTGGCTCGGGCGGAGCACGAGCTTTGCGTCGAAGTCCAGCTCGTCGTAGCGGGTGTAGTCCTGCTCGCCCACGTCCCGGCCCGCCTCGAGATCGTCAAAGGTCTTGGGCGAGACGCCGAGCATCATGCCGATCTTCTCGCCGTGGGTCCCGACGGCCTCCACCCGACCCTGGTGGCTCTTGTCGGCGCTGCCGTAGCGGTAGAGCGCGCGGCCTCCCAGGTTCCAGTCGTTCCAGTCCGGCCAGTTGGTGGTGGACATCCAGGGCGAACGGGTGAAGGCCTGGGTGATGCCGCCCACCGCGTCCGTCCCGTAGAGCGCACCGCCGGGCCCGAGGCTGGTCTCCAGACGCTCGATGCCGAAGGGGTCGACGGTGGCCCAGTACTGGTTGGGTCCCGGACGCAGCACCGAGTTGTTGATGCGCACGCCGTCCACCAGCAGCAGGGTGTGGAAGCCGGTCTGGCCGCGCAGGTAGGGCGACGCCTGCCCGGCGGAGGTCTTCTGCATCAGCACGCCGGGCACGTCGACCAGCGCCTCGGGCAGGTTCCGCGGCTGGAGGCGCCGCTCGATCTGGTCGCCGGAGAGGGACGTCACCGACGCGGGCGTCTTGTAGATGCTGCGGGGCTCGCGGAGCGTGGTGACCATGATGGTGTCCACGGGCTCCTCGACGCCCGAGGCATCCGCGACCACGACCGGCGCCGGACGCGGCTCTTCGCCGTGGCCATCGGATGCGACTGCGAGGACTGTGAACGCGGAGACGAGGAGAGTCCAGGAGTGTCGTCGAGGCATCGGACCGATCTCTCTGCCTTTCGTCTACGCAACGACGTCGTCCATGGACGCCGTGCGTGCGGTGGGTGCCTGGGCGATCTCGCTGGGGTCGAGCCTGCCGCTCGAATCTGGTGTCCTGGCCTCGCCGTCCCGATGTTCGAACAGGTGTAGGTGTCGATCTACCGCTCACCCGGAGACACTTTATTCGGCGGATCGGAGCCGCGGCATGACGACAGGGCCGTGGGGAGTCCGGCGTTCGCCCACACCCAGGCGCGGGCCGTGCCGGTCCGACGGGGCTGCAACGCGCCAGTCAGGCTTCAATCGGGACCCGGAGCCCCGGGGTGGGGCTTCGCGCCCCCTGTGAGGGCCGCCGGTGGGGCTCACCGGTCGGGCGCGGGCGATTGATCGAACTGCGGGCGACGGGTTAGCGTGTGGAATCCACTGCGCGAAGCGCCCCGAGGAGGAAGAGCGATGAAGGAGTACCAGTTCATGGAGGTCTCCCTGGCCTGCTCGGACTGCGAGGAGATGGTGCGCTTCTTCGAGCAGATCTTCGACGCCAAGGTGATCTTCCGCGGCCGCATGATGGGCGAGCCCTTCGCCCGGATCGTGGCCAACGGCATCACCTACGCCTTCCGCCAGCAGACGGACTTCGCCGCGCCCGAGGCGGACTTCTTCTTCCGCAACCACCTCGGCGTGCGCGTGGCCGACCTGGAGAACGCCGTCGCCGCCCTCAAGGAGCGGGGCGCGAAGTTCGTGCTCGACCCCGAAATGGTGAAGGGGCTCCAGAAGGGCAAGAGCGACGGCGGCACGCCGATGCTGGAGACCACCTGGGTGGCGGAGCCCCTCACCCTCGAGTCGCTTCCGACCAGCGGCTACAAGAACGACGTCGCGATCCTCGAGGGTCCGGACCACCTCTACATCGAGCTCAACGAGGTGGAGATGCCCGAAGGCGTCGACTGGTTCTGACCCCTCTGGGCAGAGGCCGCTTCGCTCCTCATGAGGTCCTCCGT
Organism: Myxococcota bacterium; assembly: GCA_050618075.1. Lineage (GTDB taxonomy): Bacteria > Myxococcota_A > UBA9160 > UBA9160 > UBA4427 > JBNLVL01. The sequence goes on along the minus strand of JBNLVL010000003.1, from coordinate 108,542 downwards.
TGCCCCGACCGGGGGAAGGGTTGCGACTCCGTCTCCCTCCGCTCCTTCCCTGCCGCGGCTGGCGGCCGCACGGAACCCGACGCCTGCGCTCGTCCACACGCTGGCCGCCATCGGTTGCAGGAACGTCTCGATTGCGAGCGCAGCGTGCCCGCTTCGGCGGTCGCTCCGCTGTCAACCCTTCCCCCGGTCTCGCGCTGGGTGGCCAACGGCAGGGTCGAACCCGCCGAGGCAGAACGATTCGACGTCGTTGGCTGCCCGGTCCCGGGTCGGGGGGTACAGGGGGGTCCCGCGCGCAGTTCCGCAGGCGGTACGGCCAGCGCGAAGCCGCCCAGCTACCCCGGGAAGCAATCCAGTCGGTTCGCCGAGGACTGTCTGAGCACGGGCGCCCCCCTGTACCCCCCGACACGCCCCGAGAAGGTCAGGCGAAGCAACGCGGCGTCTCCCGGGTGGAGCGAAGCGGCGCGGTCGAGGTGAATCCCAGCTGTCGAGCCGCGGGGCGCCTTGCGGGAGCAGGCGGTCGAGTCGAGACGGGTCGTCTGGCGGGATGGGCCCCGGGACGCTCAGCTGCGGCGGCCGGTGACCACGCGGTGGGGCATGGGCGGGGGGAACGGCGTGCGTGCGACGTCGCGGAAGCCCGCGTCCTCGAGCCAGCGCACCACGTCGGCATCGGAGTGCACGCCGCCGTCCGGGGCGCTCAGCATCATGTTGAGCCCGAACAGCGCGGCGAAGGCGGGCGTGGCTCCGCCCTCGTCGGTGAAGACGTCGGCGATCATCAGCAGCCCGCCGGGCTCGAGCGCCTCCCCGGCCCGGCGGATCAGGTCCCGGCAGGTCTGCTCGCTCTCCCGGTGGAACACGCCCGAGATGAGGAGCGCGTCGTGGCCGCCCGGGAAGGGCGTGGTGTGGTAGTCGCCGGCCAGGGTCTCCACCCGGTCGCCGCCTTCGCCCTCCTTCAGGAGCTCCGCGGCGATCGCCACCACGTCGGGCAGGTCCATCACCGTGGAGCGCAGCTCCGGATGGCGGGCCACGAACATCGCCGAGTAGGTGCCGGGGCCGCCGCCCACGTCGAGCAGGCGCTTGCGGTCGGACAGGTCGACGAGTCCGACGAGGGCGCCGGCGATGGCGAGGGCCCGCTCGCGCATGCCGTGCACGAAGTGGCGGGTCTTCTCCGGGTCGTCGCCGGTGTAGCTCTCGGGCGCAACCGGCGGCCGGCCCTCCACCAGCGCCTCTTCGAGCCGGCTCCAGCCCTCCCACATGTCGCCGCCGTAGCGCACCGCGTTGCCCAGGAAGGCGGGCGAGCCGGGCACCAGGAAGAGCTGGGTGCGGGGCGTGTTGGCGAAGCCGTCGTCGCCTTCCACCAACAGCTCGAGCCCCACGCAGGCATTGAGGAGCAGACGCGTGGGGCGCGGCTTCGTGCCGAGCTCGGCCGCCAGGTCCTCCGCGGAGCGGGGACCGCGGCCCAGCACCTCGAACACGCCGAGCTGATTGGCGACCAGGAAGCAGCGGGACTCCCAGTAGCCCGTCGCCAGGCGCATGATGGGTCCCGGGTCCATGGGCGGGCTCGTGGAGTCGCTCACGCGGCGCCCTCGGCCACGTCGGCCGCGCCGCCGGCGCGGTCGATGTCGCACTCGAGCTGCATGTAGGCGGAGCGGTGGGTCATCATGCCCTCCCAGATGTGGAGGTCGTGCTTGCGACGCACCGCCGCGTAGCCGTGCTGGAGACGCTCGAAGTAGCTGCGCAGCTCGCCGAGCTGCTCGGGGAGGTCGCGGCCGGTGGGCGGCCAGTAGAGCGAGTAGATGGGCAGGATGCCGCGCGAGCACAGGTCCTCGGCGCCGCGCACGGCGAGCTCGGTGCTCTCGCCGGGGTCCATGTCCAGGGGAGGGGCGAGCTCGATGCCGCCGACCATGGCGGAGTAGACGCGCTCGCGCCCCCAGAGCCCGACCGCCGTCTCGAGCGCCTCGATCCAGGCGTCGTAGCCCACGTAGCGGTGCTTGCCCGGGCACACCTTCGCGAACAGCGGCTCGGACCAGACCTCCAGGTTGAAGCAGACCGCGTCCACCAGCTCCTCGTCGCGCAGGCGCCGCATGCTCTCCTCGGGCAGCGCGCCCGAGCCGCAGGTCACCGGGATCCGGTGGTCGAGCACCTCCTGGACCCGCCTCGCGAGGGCGATGAAGCGCTCGCCCTCCTGGGCGGGATCGGTCATCGAGCCGCCGACCAGGTAGAGGGTGCGCATCTCGCCCTCGTCGAGGGCGGCGCGCAGCACCTCGGCCAGGCGCGCCAGGGTGGGCTCGGGGATCTCCACCCGATCCATCTCCTGGCCGAGGTGGCGGGTCCTCTGGTCCGGAGCCCCGTAGGTGCAGAAGGTGCAGCGCATGGACACGCCGTCGCGCTTGGGCGCGGTGAAGTACTGGCAGCCCGGAGCGACGTTCACCACCCCCATGTCGCCGTGGATGCTGAGCCCCGACATGACCGCGGGCAGCCCGTCGGAGGTGGGCCGGGCCATCCAGGCCTGGGCGGGCTCGAAGCTGACGGGGACGCCGGCCCCACCGTCGCGCTCGAGCCGGTAGCCCTGCTCCCGCGAGCCGCCGATCGACCAGGGCGAGCTCTTCGACGTCTTGAGGCGACAGTGCGTGCCGTCCTCGGTGATGAGCATGTACGGGATGGGGGCGGACCCGGTGCCGTCGGGGTCGTATTCGCCGGGCTCGACCTTGTGGGGCGCGAAGTTCGGGAAGGAGTGCGCTCCGGCGCGGCCCAGCGCCTCGCTGTAGCGAACGCCCTCGAACAGCAGATCCAGCTTGAGTTCGGCGGAGGGAGGAAGTAGGTTGCTCGACATTCGGGCTCCTGGCCGTCCCCGTCGTGCCGACGGGGCCCGCGAACGAACGATTATACCCGGAGCCGGCGCAATCATGGCCAGCCGCAACCCGGGGTCGCTCTCGTGAAGCGCTCCCTGCGTTCACTCCTCCGTGTCCTGGGCGTCGCCCTCCTCGTCCCGATCGTGCCGTTCCTCCTGGTGGGAGAGCTTCCCGGCGAGCGCTGGCTCTCGGGAACCGACGAAAGCGCGTTCTGGTTCGGGCTCTCGGGATCGGGCCTGCTGGCGGGAGACATCTTGTTGCCGGTCCCTTCCACCATCGTCGGCACGCTGCTCGGCGCGCGGCTCGGCTGGTGGCCCGGCTGGCTCTGGGCCTGGGCCGGCCTGGTGGCGGGAAACGGGCTGGGCTTCGCCGCGGGCCGGCTCTGGCTCTTCACCTCGGAGCTCGAGATCGCCGATCGGCCCACGGGACTGTTGATCTTCGCCACGCGCCCCGTGCCCATCCTGGCCGAGGCCGTCGTGATCGCCGCGGGAGCCGCCGGTGTGGCGAAGCGATCCTTCCTCGCGGCCTCGGTCGCGGGCAACGGGCTGTTCGCCGCAGCCATGGCGGCCAACGGTGCGACGCTGCTGCCCGACCGCTGGGCGGGGCCGGGCCTGGCCCTGCCCATGCTGCTGCCCCTGCTGGCCTGGGGAGCCTGGGTGGTCTACCGGCGCCGCGCGGCCGTGGGCCGGACGGGGACCACCGGGTGATCGCGGTGCGGCTGATCGTTGCGCTGGCCTTGGCACACCTCCTGGGCTCGGGCGCCGCCCACTCCGGTGTCGCGACGTTCGGCGCGAGGGCGCTGTGGCTGTCGGCCGCCGCGGTGCTGGCCGGCCTGCTCCTCGCGCCGGGCCTCTCCCGGGCCGCGGAGGAGCTGGCGGAGACCGAGGAGCCCGGCCCGCCGTGGCGCGGCGTCGTGGTCTGGTCCGCGCTGCTGGGAGCCGGGTCGGGCGCGTGGGTCGTCGGCGACGCGTGGGTCGGCGGGACGCTCCCGTCGTCGGTCGCGGGCCCCGTCCTGGGGCTCGCCCTCGGCGTGGCGCTCACCCTCTTCGCCCTCGGCGGCATGAACGCCGGCCTCGCCCGGCTCTCCGGCGACCCCTTCCGCGCCCGGGTCTGGGTGCTCTCGCTGCTGGGGCTGTCGGCCTCGGGCCCCCTCTGGCTGGGGCCTCTGGCCGAACGCCTGGGCACCTGGCCGGGAGTGGCCACGGCGATCGTGGCGATGAGCCCCATCAGCTACCTCGCGGTGTTGGCCGATACGGACTACCTGCGCGGGGAGTGGTTCTACGCCCATTCGGCGCTGGGCTCGCTGCGCTTCGACTATCCGGGGGCACTCACCGCGAGTGCCGTCTACCTGCTGCTCGGCTTGCTATCCCTTTTCGGATCCCAGGCCCTGCAACGAAAAGGGAGATCGAACCGATGACCCGACCGCTCCGCGCCCGCGAATCGAGCCCGCCGGCCTCCCGGCCCCGCATCGTGCGGCTCGCCCTGGTCTTCGCCCTGCTGGCCTCGGCGCCCTCCGGCGCGTTCGCCTCCGGCGAGGAGATGCACCCGCGACTGCGCGCCCAGGCCCGCCGGGCCGTGGACGCGGGCCTCCACTATCTGCGCGGGACCCAGGCCGACGACGGATCGTGGTCGAATTCCGTGGGCGTCACCGCCATCGCCCTGCGCGCCTTCCTCGAGAGCCATCGGGGCTACTCCGAGAAGGACGGCGCCTTCATCACCCGGCCCCTGGAGTTCATCCTGGCCCACGTGAACGACGACGGCTCCATCAGCGAGGCCAACCAGAACCGGAACTACAGCACCGCGGTGGCGCTCGTGGCCCTCCAGGCCACGGGCAACGAGAAGTACCGCCCGATCATCGCCAACGCCCAGAAGTTCCTGGCCGGACTCCAGATCGACGAGAAGGAGGGCTACGAGTCCGACCACGCCTACTACGGCGGCATCGGCTACGGCGGCGACGAGCGGCCGGACCTCTCCAATCAGTACATGGCCATCGAGGCGCTCCAGGCCACCGCCTTCGATCCGTCCGACCCGGCCTGGGAGAAGGCGAAGCTGTTCCTGAGCCGCTGCCAGAACCGCAGCGAGAGCAACGACCAGGAGTGGGCGGGCAACGACGGCGGGTTCACCTACATGCCCGGCTACAGCCCCCACGGCGACACCGGGTCGTACGGCGGCATGACCCACGCCGGGCTGATCTCGCTGCTGTTCGCGGGCGTCGACAAGAACGACCCCAGGGTGCAGTCGGCCTACGACTGGATCCGCGCGAACTACAGCCTCGACACGAACCCGGGCGCGAAGGACGACTCGGGCCTCTACTACTACTACACCGTCTTCGCCAAGAGCATGACCGCCTACGGGGGCTCGACCGTGACCACCACGGACGGCGTGGAGCACGCGTGGCGCGACGAGTTCGCGCGCAAGATCCTGAGCCTCCAGAACGAAGACGGCTCGTGGGTCAACACCGCGTCGCCGCGCTGGATGGAGGGCAACAAGGACCTCACCACCGCGCGCATGGTGATCGCCCTCAACCTGGTGACCCGGTAGACGGGCGTCGTGTCCGTGCTCGGCGTGCGCCGGACCGGCGCCCTGCTCGCGTCGGCACTGCTCGCCCTGGGCGCGGGCGGTGCGGCGCAGGGCGACGAGGGCGACTCGTTGGCGGCCCAGGCCCGTGCGGCCTGGGACGGCGCGGCGCGCGGCGGCACCTGGACCGAGCTCGCGATCCGGCTGGTCTCTCCGCGCGGCGGTCGCGTGGAGCTCGCGGCGGCCCCGCAGTGGGAGACCGCGCCCGGCGCGGCGAGCGCCGTGCCCAGCCGCTGGAGCGGCGAGGTCGAAGCCGGCGTGCCGCGATCGGTCCGGCTCCCGGTCTGGCTTCCGCCCGAGGCCGAAGGCGCCCCGCTGCGCCTGGAGCTCGACGCCGGGAGCGCAGCGCACTCGACGCTTCGGGTCCCGCTCCGCTGGCTGGCGCCGGCCGAGCGGGTGGTGGCCGTGCCCTCCGCGATCGAGCCCCAGCTCGCAAGCCGAGGCGACGGCGTCCGGCCCATCCACCGGGTGGGCGCCGGTCCCGCGAGCGTGCCCGCGCACCCGCGGAGCTTCGAGGTCGCGGACGCCCTGGTCCTGGATGCGGCGACCCTCGCCGCCCTCGACCCCGAGCAGCTCGCGGCCTTCGAGGCCCACCTGGGACGCTGTGGACGCGTAGTCGTCGTGGGCGTGGGCGAGCCGGCGATCCGGCGCGGGCGCCGCCTCGCCGGCTGTGGCGGGGCCCACTTCCGCTGGGTCGCCGGGAGCCGGGAGGTGGAGGCCGCCCTGGACGCGCTCCTCTCCGCGCAAGTCGCCCCGCTGCCCGACGCGCGCAGGCTGGCGGAGGTGTTCGAGAGCGGGCGGCCGACCGGAGCGGGGACCGCCCTCGTCGGCTTCTTCGCGCTGTACGCGGCCAGCCTGGTGGCCGCCGGGGCCTTCCGGCGCGCTCCGCTCTCCTACGTGGCCCTGGCCGTGGGCGCGGCGCTCCTGCTCGGCGCCGCGCTCTGGATCAGCCCCGAGGCGCGCTCGGCCGCGGTCTGGGTCCAGCTCCCCGCGACCTCCGACCCGAGCGAAGCGCCTTCGGTCGCCCGCTTCTCGGCGCTCCTGCAGCTCGGCGGGACCTCGCCCGGGCGCCTCCGGCTGGGGCTGCCCGAGGTGATGGGACTGCCGTCGAGCTCCGAGAACGGCGGCGCCAGCGCCCACCGCTTCGCCGACGGCAGCGGCCCGGCCGTGGAGATGGAGGTCGACCTGCTGTCGGCGAGCGCCCTCCACTGGATGGGGAGCATCCGCTGGCGTCCGCCCCTGGCGCTGCAGATGCAGGGGGCCGACCCCAGGGTCTGGAACCGCGGGGAGGCCGCGTCCCCGGCCGCCACCCTGCTGTGGAGCGGCCAGGCCTTCGCTGTACCGCCCCTCGAGGCCGGGCAGTCCTGGGCCCCGACCGCCGCGGAGCCCCTGGATCCCACGCGCCTGCCCCGCTGGCTGGCCCGGCGCCGCCGGGTCGAAGAGGGAGCCAGCCTGGCCTGGGCCGAGGTTCCGGCCGTCCTGGCCGAGGCATTGCATCCCGCGACCGCCTCGGGCTGGACCGTGATCCACGGGGAGGGGTCGTGACGCGCGGCCTCCCGAGCGCCCGGGTCCAGGCGCGGCTGGGCCTCTTCGCCGGCCTGGCCTGCGGCGTGCCGGTCTGCGTCTGGCTGGGCACCCTGCTGCTGGCGGGCGCGTCCCCGGCAGCGCCCAGCCCCCATCTCGTTCGCGGCGCGCTGGAGGCGCTCTGGATCGCGCAGTCCCTGGCCATCGTGGCGATGATCGATCCGCGCCCGGGCGAGGGGTCGCTTCGCCCCGCGCTGCGCGGATCTCTCGAGCGCGCGAGTGTGCTGCTGGCGGTTCCGCTGCCCTGGCTGACCGCCGTGGCAGCGACCGGCGTCGTGCCGCCGGCCGCCGCGTTCGCCGGGATCGCGTGGGGAGCGGCGCTCGCCCTGGTGACCCCGTTGCTGGCGGTCGCCGCCGATCGCCTCCCAGGAAGCGCGGCCCGCCCGCTCGGCGGGCCGAGCATCGCCCGGGCCGGACTCCAGCTGCTGCTCGTCGTCGCGCTCTGGCGCGGTCGCGGGCTGTGGCTCGGCTGGCTCGGTTGAGCGAGGTCATGAGCGAGGCCATGGGCGAGAAGCGATCCACCCCCGCTGCCCCCGAGAGCCCTCCCGGAAAGGAGGCGCGCCGGCTCGTCGAGCGCGTGCGCCGCCGGCTCTGGCTCGAGCGGGCGGTGGGCCTGGCGCGGCCGGCCCTCTGGCTCGCGGCCGCGGCGGCGGCCGTGGGCGGCAGCGTCCACCTCGCCTGGCGCGCGCACTCCGGCGCGGCCAGCGCGATCGCCGCCGCGGGGATCCTCGTCGCGGCGACGGCCCTCGCACTCCTGGGCCGTCGCCCCTCGCTCGAGAGCGCTGCGGCCCGGGCCGACGGCTGGTTCGGGGGGCGCGACCTGCTGGCCTCGGCGGTCGACCTGCTGCGCCGGCCGGCGGACGAGCACGCGGGGGCGGCGGCCTTCGTGCTGGAGCGCGCCGACGAGCGGGCCGCGGCGTGGCGCGGCGAGCTGCGCCGGCGGCGTGGCGCCCTGGGCGTCGCCGGGCTCTTCGCACCGCTGGTCGCCCTGGCCCTGGCGGGCTTCCTGCACAGGCTCCCGGGCGCCCCCGCAGAGGGTCGCGGCCCGGCGCCCCCCGACTCCTCGACCCGCCTGGCCGCGGACGCTCCCCCGCTTCAGACCGGCGAAGCGGCCGCCGATGGGTCCATGAACGTCTGGGGCGAGGCCGCGGGGAGAGCGGCCGAGGCGCCCGGGCCCGGACGTGAGGGCCCCGGGCCCCGCCCGTCGGGCCCGGACTCGAGCCCGTCCGGTGCGGAGGGCGGAGCCCTCCACCGGGCCGAGGCCCGGGCTCCCGGCGAGGCCGACCCGGCCCGTGCGGGGTCCTCACCGGCGGGCGCCACGAGCATTCCCGGCCACGCCGCGGCAGGCGATACTTGGGGGACGCAGCCGATGCCCCGGGACCCCCTCGAGACCCGCTTCGTGGACATGGAGGGCCGGGCCGTCGGCAACGAGGCAGCGACCAGGGGAGAGGGCGGAGTGGAGCTCGCCGAGCGCACACCGGCGTCGCCCGGCGACCCCGCGGCCGGGACCCCCTGGCCCGCGGCGGGCGGGCTCACCGAGGTGCGCGCGAGGGAGAGCCTCTCGCCTTCCCTTCGCGGCTACGTCGACGCCTACCAGCAGGCGATCCGGGGGCTGGAGTGACGCACAACACGCTCGGCCACGACGAGATCGAGGCCTTCCGCGCCGACTTCCAGCGCCTGGAGAGCGCCCTCGGCCAGGCCATCGTCGGACAGGAGCGAACCGTCCGGGAGCTGCTGGTGGCCGTGGTCTCCGGGGGCCACGTGCTCCTCGAAGGTCTGCCGGGACTGGGCAAGACCCATCTCGCCAAGGGGCTGGCCAACGCCATCGGTCATCCCCTGGCCCGCGTCCAGTGCACGCCCGACCTGCTGCCCTCGGACATCACCGGCAGCGAGGTGCTGGTCCACGCCGAGGGCACGCCGGGCCCGGAGCTGCGCTTCCGACCGGGCCCGCTGTTCGCCTCGCTGATCCTGGTGGACGAGATCAACCGCGCCACCTCGCGAACCCAGTCGGCGCTGCTCGAGGCGATGCAGGAGCGGCAGGTCACCCACGGCGGAACCGTGTACCCCCTGCCGTCGCCCTTCTGGGTCATCGCCACCCAGAACCCCATCGAGCTCGAGGGCACCTACCCGCTGCCCGAGGCCCAGCTCGACCGCTTCTTCTTCAAGTGCGAGGTGCGCTACCCGGACCAGGGCGCGCTCGCGCGCATCGCCGCCGTCTCCCTGGACGAAGAGCCCGCGGACCACGTGCCGCTGATCCTCGGGGGCGGCCGCATCGACGAGATGATGAAGCAGACCCGCGAGGTGGTGATCGCCGAGCCCGTGGTGCGCAGCGCCATCGCGCTGGTGCTGGCCACCCAGCCCGACGAGGCGGGCTCCAGCCGACTGGCCCGACGACACATCCGCTATGGCGCCAGCCCGCGCGCCCTCCAGACGCTGCTGCGCGCCGCGCGGGTGCGCGCCCTGGCCGAGGGGCAGGGGCACGTGGCGCGCGAAGACCTGCGCGCCGTCGCCCTGCCGGCGCTGCGCCACCGCGTGCTGCTCAACGTCGAGAGCGAGGTCGAGGGCGTCGCGGTGGACGACCTGCTCGAGCGCATCCTCGAGCAATGGGACGCAGCCCATTGAGCTCGGCCCTCGGCGTCGACGAGGTCGAGCTGTCGCGGCTCAGCCGGGTCGCCGGTCGCCTGCTCGCCGGAAGTCCCCTCCTCCCCCACGGCCAGAGCCCGCGCCGCGACCGCGCCGGTCGCGGTCTGGAGTTCCTGGACCACCGGCCGTACAGCGAGGGCGACGACATCCGGCGCATCGATTGGCGCGCGACCGCGAGATCGCGTCGCCCGATCGTGCGCCGTCACCGGGACGAGGCCTTCTCCACGGTCTTCCTGTGCGTGGATCGCAGCGCCTCCATGGGAACCGGACGCGGCGAGAAGTGGCGCCTGGCCCTGCAGCTGGCGGCGGCCCTGGGATACCTCCTCGTCCAGGGCGGAAACCGGGTGGGTCTGGCCGCCTTCAGCAGCGGCGTGGACCGGGCCCTGCGCCCGGCCCGCGGACGCGCGGCCTACGCCCGGCTCGTGAAGGAGCTGGCCACCCTGAAGGTGCGCCCCGACGGAGGCGGCTCGCGGCTCGAGAGCTGCAGCGCGCTGGTGACCTCGGCGAGCTGCGCCGTGGTGATCAGCGACTTCCTGGATCCGGGCTTCATGCGCGGCGGCATCGAGACCCTCCAGGCCCGCTGCGGCCGGGTCCAGGGCTTCCACGTCACCGACCCCGCCGACGTCGGCGCGGCGGGAGACGACGCCGCGGGCCCGGTGGTCCTGCGCGACGTGGAGTCCGGAGAGACCCGCCCGCTGGAGCTGGGACCGGCGGACCGCGAGCGCGCGGCCCGCCGGCGGGCGGAGCTGGAGCGCGACCTCGCGCGCTTCTGTCGCAGCCGGGGCATCCCGGTCACGCGCTGCGGAAGCCCGACGCCGTGGCGGGAGGCGATCCTCGACCACCTGCGAACGCTGCCCTCGTTCCACGCCTCCTCCCATGCCTAGCTGGTCTGCCCCCCTCCTCGTCCTGGGCCTGGCCGTCCTGCTGCCGTGGCTCCGCTGGCTGCACCGTCAGCGGCGCGCGGAGGCCGAGGTCCCGGTGGCGGCGGTCTTCCTGTGGCGCCGATCGGGTGCGGACCCGGCCGTCCGGTCGCCCGCCAGGCATCCCGACCGGCTCTGGCTCTACCGGGCGGCGGTCTGCGGGCTGCTGGTGCTGGCGGCGGCGGGGCCGCATCTGGAGCGGACGGGCGGACGCCCCTTGGACGTCTACGTCGACGACTCCCCGCGCCTGGCGGTCCGGGAGGACGAAGGGACGCGCCTCGACCTCGCGGTCGATCGCCTGCTGGAGGCGCTGGGCGAGAGCGAAGCGGGTCCCACGCGCCTGATCTCGCTGGCGCGTCCCGCGCGAAGCCTGACCTTCGACCCGGAGAAAGCCGACGCGCGCGCGCGCATCCGCGAGTGGATCGGGACCGGGATCGCCGGCGACGGCGAACGTGCCGGCGACCGTGCCGGCGAAAGGAGAGCCGGACGCGGCCCCCTTCCCGCCGCGGCGCGCCTGCGGCCCGGGGCCGAGCGCTGGCTGGTGAGCGACGGCGCGGACCCGGCCGTCTCCGAATGGGCGACCCGGGCGGGTCTCGACCGCGTCATCCAGGTGGGCCGCGCGTCGGAGAACTGCGCGGTCACCCGGCTGGCCCTGCGTCGCAGCGCCCTCGCGCCGGACCGGCTCCGGGGCGCGGTGCGCGTGGCCAACGCGGGCAGGAGTCCGGCGGTCCGGCGGGTCGAGGTCCGCCAGGGCGAGCGAACCCTCTACGCAGCGCAGCTCGAGATCCCCGCCGGCTCCGCAGTCCAGCGAAGCTTCCCGGTCCCCCCAGCGGCCGGCCGGCCGCTGGAGGCGCGCATCGCGCCCGCGGACCGGCTGGCCCGCGACGACTCCCTCACGCTGGCGACGCCGGCCCCGGCGGCGGTGCCGACCAGGGTCGACGCCCGCTGCGGCCCCCACCTGCGCGCCGCCCTGGCGGTGCACCCCGGCCTCGACCTGGGCGGAGAGGAGGCGGGAGGAGCCGCGAACGCACCCACGCTCCGGGTGTCCTGCGCGCCCGAGCGGCCCGCAGCCGGCGCGCCCTCGATCTGGATCCGGCCCGACGCACCTCCCCCGGACCCGAGGCGCCGGCTCCCGGGCGCGGCGGCGGCGCGCGACCCGCGCCGGGTGGCCGGCGTGGGCCGGGGAGCGCAGGCGCTCGAAGTGTCGCTCGACATGACCTCGCCCGCCTGGGCCCGGCGGCCGGAGTACGCCGCCTTCGTGGCCGGCCTCGTCGACCGGGCCGTGGGCCGGGCGCTGCTCGACTGGCAGGCCGCGGTGGGCCGCCCCGGGAACGGCGCCGCGGCGGCGCGCATCGCGCCCGCGCCCATGGCCGCGCCGGAGCCCACCGGTCGCGGTGCCACGCCGGCAGGTGCAGCGGCGCTCGACGCCTCGGTCCCGCTGCTGGTCGCGGCCGCCGTGCTGCTGTGTCTCGACGTGCGCTTCGCGGGGCGGCGGTCGTGACGCGCGGCGCCCTGCTGCGGCGCGTCCCGCCGCTGGTGCTGCTGGCCCTGGCGCTCTGGAATCCGCAGTGGCCCTGGGGCCGGACGGCCCTGGACTGGGTGGTGCTGGTCGACGACTCCCTCAGCGTCGAGCGCGCGGCCGCGGGCGCGGCCTGGCGCGAGCTGGCCGCCACGGCCCGGGCGCTGCCCGACGAGGGGAGACTCACGGTCCTGCGCTTCGCCGGCGAGACCGTCGTCGAGACGTCGGCGCCCCTCGGCAGCGACGAGGCGCGCGCCCTGCTGGATGCAGAGGCCCCGCCGCGCGCTCGGCCGCTGGACCGCGCCGCCAGCGATCTGGAGGCGGCGCTCCTCGAGGGCTTCGCGCAGCTGCGAGCCGGTCGGCCGGCGGCGGTGACGCTCCTGAGCGACGGGGTCGAGACGACGGGGGACGCCCGCCGCGCCCTCGGCGCCCTCCGCGACGCGGGCGTCCCGGTGACCGCCCGCGCCGTGGACGCCCGCACCGGCGACGCCTGGATCGAGTCGCTGGAGGCGCCCGGGGCCGCGCGCGTGGGCGACGTGGTGGAGGTGGCGGTCGGCGTGGCCGCCCGCGAAGCGACCCGGGGCCGCGTGGTCCTGACGCTCGCCGGCGACGGCGGCCAGCCGGTGGAAGCCACCCGGCCGGTGGAGCTTCAGCGCGGCGGGGTCGCGCGGCTCGAGTTCTCGGTGCCGCTGCGCCAGCGCGGGCTGGCGCGCATGGAGGCGTCCCTCGAGATCGCCGGCGCGCCCGACTCCCGTGCCGCCCGCGACCGCGCCGCGGCGCTCGTCCAGGTGGAAGGGGAGCCGCGCAGCCTGGTGATCTCCCGCCGGCCGCCCGGGGATCGGAGCGCCTGGCGCGCGGCGGCCGAGCGCTCGGGAGAGCTCGTCTGGCAACGCCCCGAGGCCTTCGAGGTGCAGTGGGGAGAGCCGGGCGCCTCGCGGCTCTCGCCGGAGTGGGTCGTCCTCGACGACCTGGCCGTCGCCGACCTGTCCGACGCATCCTGGCAGCGCATCGAGCGCTGGGTGCGCAGCGAGGGCAGCGGGCTCCTCGTGCTGGGCGGTCCGCACGCCTTCGCCTCCGGCGGCTACCGGCACTCGCGGCTGGAGTCGCTGCTGCCGGTGACCGCCGAGGCGCGCGAGCCGCGGGAGCCGGCGGCCGTGCTCTTCCTGCTCGACAGCTCCGGCAGCATGGATCGCGACCGGGAGGGCAACGACCGGCTCGAGCTCGCCCGCCGCGCCGTCGCCGAGACCCTCCGCAGCATCGACGCCGACGACCGGGTGGGCCTCTCGACCTTCGCCCGCGAGCCCAGGCCGATCGTGCCCGTGGGCCGCCTGGGCTCCGATCCCGCGCGCTTCACCGCGACCCTTCCCCGGGCCTCGGGAGGCACCCGGCTGGCCCCGGCCCTGGATCACGCCGTGGAGGTGCTCGGGAGGACCGACGCGGCGAGGCGCATCCTGGTGCTGGTGACCGACGGCTTCGTCGACGCCTTCGGGAGCGAGGCGGAGCTGTCCGAGATCGAGGGCGCCCTCGCGCGGGCGGAGATCGAGCTGGTGGCCCTGGCGGTGGGCGCCGACGTGGGACTGGGCGTGCTCGAGCGGCTCGTGGGCGGCGGTCCCTCGCCCGGCCCGGGGGCCGGGCGCGTGCTGCGCGTGGACCGCGTCGCCTTGCTGCCGCGCTTCATGCGGCGGGCGGTCGACGAACGACTGGAGCCGGTGGAGGCCGGTCCGCTGCGGCCGCGCAAGGTCGCAGCGCTTCCCTTCTCGGCCGCCGCCCTGGACGGCGACTGGCCCCCCCTGGCCGCGACCGCCGTCACGCGTCCCCGCGCCGGGGCCGTGGTGTACCTCGAGTCTCCCGAGGGCCATCCGTTGTTCGCGGCGCACCACGCGGGCGCCGGGCGGGTGGCCGTTCTCCCGGGCGGCCTGGGGGCGTGGGCGGCCGACTGGAACGACTGGGCGGGGCTCGAGGCGCTCGCCTCGGGCCTGCAGCAGTGGCTGGCGCGGCCGGTGGGCGACCCGCGGCTCCGCCTGCGCGCCCGCGACGAGGCGGCCGGTCTGCGTGTGGAGATCGACGCCCTGGGACCCGGCGGCGAGTGGAGCGACGCCGCGAGCGTCACGCTCCACAGCCTGGACCCGGCGGGCGAGGAGCGGGTCCGGCAGCTGGAAGCCGTGGCCCCGGGACGCTTCGAGGGCGTGCTGCCCGCGCGGCTCACCGGCGCCCATCGGCTGGCGGCGAGCCTCGATCACCCCGACGCACGGGGCGCGTGGGACGAGCGCGCGACCGCGGTGCGCACGCTCCTGCGCTCGGGGGATCGGGAGCGCCGGCCCCGCGAACCCGGTGTCGACCCGCTGGGCGACTGGCAGCGCGAGGGACTGCTCGCGCTGTGGCGGGCGGGCGAGGCCCCGATCGCGCCCACGCCTCCGCGCGGTCACCTGCGCCTGCGACCCTGGCTGGCCGGTGCAGCGCTCCTCGCCTACCTGCTCGTGCTCTCCTCCGAGGAGTCGGGTCGCGCGGGACGACGGGTGCGCAGGGCGGCCGCGGCCGGGAGCTCGGAGGGGGCGACGGGCCTGGGCGGTGTCTCGACGGTGTCGTCACCTCCGGGCGGGTAGCGACGGGGCGCGGCCGGGGCCGTGTACACCGTTCCGGTTCCGCACGGTCTAGCCTCGCGGTCGCGAGCCGCCGGCCAGCAGGAAGTCGACGGACTTCTGCATGAGCTCCGGATCGATCGAGTCCACCTCGACGCCCTGGCCGAGGCCGGCCAGCAGGGTGATCGACAGATCCCCTCCCAGGTGCTCCCGGAACTCGGACAGGGCCACCGGGATGTCGAGCTCGCCGAGCGCCCGGTCCTGGAGATCGAAGCCCAGCTCGACCAGGGTCTCGAGGATGCGGTGGAGCTCGTCGGCGCCGATCATTCCCGTTCGCTGGGAGTAGATCGAGTCGAGCGCGATCCCGATCGCCACCGCCTCGCCGTGACGCAGGCGGCCGCCCGAGAGCTCTTCGAGCCGGTGGGCCGACCAGTGCCCGAAGTCGAGGGGCCGGGCGGCGCCGAACTCGAAGGGGTCGCCGGAGCTGCGGATGTGCTCGAGGTGGAGCTCGGCGCAGCCGATGATCATCTCCTCCAGGGCCGCGGGGACGAACGCCGCCAGCAGGCTGCGGTTCGCGTGGATGCGCTCGAAGGCGTCGGCGTCCTTGATGAGGGCGACCTTCACGGCCTCCGCGATGCCCGACCTCCGGTCCCGGGGCGGCAGGGTCGCCAGGAACGCGAAGTCGTTCACGACCGCGAAGGGCGGCGCGAAGGTGCCCACGAAGTTCTTGCGGCCGAGATGGTTGATGGCGTTCTTCACGCCGATCCCGGCGTCGTTCTGGGCCAGCACGGTGGTGGGCATGCGGATCAGGCGGATGCCGCGGTGGGCGTTGGCGGCGGCGTAGCCGACGGCGTCGAGCATCGAGCCGCCCCCGATCGCCAGCACGAAGGACTGGCGGCAGATGCGGTCGCGCTCGACCCGCGCGTAGAGATCCTCCACCTCCCGGGGGTCCGTCTTGCAGATCTCCCCGCCGCGCACGACCAGCGGAGGGGAGATCAGCTCGACGCGATCGGAGTGGGCGTCGAAGTAGCTGCGAATGCGCTCGGGCAGGTCGGGGTCGGCCTGGAGAACGCCCGAGTCGAGGACCGGCAGCACGCGGTGGCGGCGGTCGCCGGCCCGCTCGAACAGCTCGCGCAGGGTGGCGTTCCCGGGCTGGAAGCAATGACGCGAGAAGACGACGCGATACGCGTAGCTCACGTCGAACGTCTGGTGGATCTCGTGCACGGGCTCTCTCTTCCGGCCTCGGGGCACCGGGCTCACGGCCCCGGAACCGGCGTCCCGGCCCCGAGCGACCCCGCCGCTTCCCGGGGCCTCATTGTGTGGGATTTCGAGGGGTCGGGGCCAGCTCAATCGGAGGGCGGCGTCGGGGCCTCCGGAGAGGGAGTCTTCGTGAGCCCGGCCTCGGGCAGCCAGCGGCCCAGGGCCCGCACGGAGACGTGAACGGTGTCGTCCACGCGCAGCAGGAAGTTCGAGACGTCGGCGACGCCCCAGTCGACGTAGCGGACCGGGAGCTCGAGCTCGACGATCACGGGGCGGCCGGGGACGCGCTCGCTGGACGCGGGCGTCGCAGGATCCAGCGCGACCCGCACCGACATCTCGATGCCCCGGGACACCCCGTGGAGCTCGAGCAGGCCCTCGACCCTCACGCGAGCGGCCGACTCCAACCGCTCCTCCACCGCCAGCCGCCGCGGCCGGAACACGATGCGCCGATGGCGCCCGCTCTCCAGCGCGACCGCGTGCATCTGCTCGTCCCGACGGGCGTTGCCCGTCCGGGCGCTGCGCGCATCGAGCACGATCTCGCCGCTGCACTCTCCGCCGCCCTCCGGAAAGACGACCTCCCCCGACGTGATGTCGAGAGTGCCTTCCACCTCGTGGAGCGTGGCGCCCAGGGTGAAGCGCACGGCCTCGCTCCGGGGCTCGAGCACCAGTCGGTCCGCGGTCGCTCCCGAGGCGACGAGTCCCCAGGCCAGCGCGACGAGGGCCAGCGCGATGGAGCGCCGGGTGGGGGCGCGCCGCCGGGCGCGCGGGCGCGCGCGAGTCTGCTGACAGGACGCTGTCTGCAAGGTCCCTCCCGTCTGGCCGATGAGGCCCGGCCGCCGACCGCCGGGCCGGCCCGGCCTCTCCCGCCCCCGCGGGCTTCGGTTAGCCTCGGTCCGCGATGGAGCTCGACCACATCCTCATCAAGGGCGCCCGGGAACACAACCTCAAGTCCATCGACGTCCGCATTCCCAAGAAGAAGCTCGTGGTCTTGACCGGCGTCTCGGGCTCGGGCAAGTCGTCGCTGGCCTTCGACACCCTCTACGCCGAAGGCCAGAGGCGCTACGTCGAGTCGCTGTCCGCCTACGCCCGCCAGTTTCTCGGCCAGATGGAGAAGCCCCGCTACGACGCGATCAAGGGGCTGTCTCCGACCATCTCCATCGAGCAGAAGACCACCGGCACCAACCCGCGCTCCACGGTCGGGACGATCACCGAGATCTCGGACTATCTGCGCGTGCTCTGGGCCCGGGTCGGCGTGCAGCACTGCCATCTGTGCGGCCGGGAGGTGGGCGCCCAGACCGCCCAGCAGATCGCCCGGGAGCTGGCCTCGGGCGCCTCCGGAGCGAAGCTGGTGCTGCTGGCGCCCCTGCTCGTCAACCGCAAGGGCGAGCACCGGGAGCTGCTCGACCAGGTGCGCCGCGACGGCTATCTGCGCCTGCGGGTGAACGGGGAGATCCGCGAGAGCGAGGAGCTCGTGGCCCTCGACAAGCGCCGCAAGCACACCGTCGAGGCGGTGGTGGACCGCCTGGTGCTGAAGCGGGGCATCCAGTCCCGGCTCACGGAGTCGGTCGAGACCGCCCTCAAGGTGGGCGAGGGCACGCTCATCGCCGTGGTCGACGGCGGCGAAGATCGCGTCTTCAGCGAGCGGGCCGGCTGCTCGTCGTGCGGCATCTCCTTCCCGGAGCTCACGCCCCAGGCCTTCTCGTTCAACAGTCCCCAGGGCATGTGCGGCGACTGCAATGGACTGGGGACCCGGGTCGAGATCGACCCCGACCTCGTCATCCCGGACGACACCCTCACCATCGACGAAGGCGCCATCAAGTCCTGGGGACCGGACGTCTCGAAGAAGGAGGGCTGGTCCCACGGCTTCCGCGGCCAGATCGTGCGCAAGCTGGGCATCCCCTTCGACAAGCCGTGGCGACGGCTCAGCGCCCGGCAGCGCGACCTCCTGCTCCACGGGGCCCCCGGCAAGCGCTTCCGGGTCAGCTGGAAGGGCAAGTCGGGCAGCGGTCAGTTCGACATCGAGTGGGAGGGCGTCCTGCCCCGGCTCATGCGGCGCTTCATGCAGACGTCGTCGGAGCGCGCCAAGAAGTGGTACACGCAGTTCCTGGCCGACGCGCGCTGCTCCACCTGCGCCGGGACCCGCCTGCGCGCCGAGAGCGCCGCGGTGAAGGTGGGTGGCGCGACGCTCGTCGACGTCTCCGCGTTCACCGTCGCCGACGCGCGCCGCTTCTTCCGGGACCTCTCGCTCGAGGGCGCGGACGCCCAGATCGCCGTGGAGGTCCTCAAGGAGATCCGCGCACGGCTCGAGTTCCTGGCCGCCGTGGGGCTCGGCTACCTGTCGCTCGATCGCTCGGGACCGACGCTGTCGGGCGGCGAGGCCCAGCGCATCCGGCTGGCCAGCCAGGTCGGCTCCGACCTGACGGGCGTGATCTACATCCTCGACGAGCCCTCCATCGGGCTCCACCAGCGCGACAACGCCAGGCTGCTCGAGACGCTCATGCGCATGCGCGACATCGGAAACACCGTGGTGGTGGTCGAGCACGACGAGGAGACCATCCGCAGCGCCGACTGGGTGATCGACTTCGGGCCGGGCGCGGGCGTGGCCGGCGGGAGCGTGGTCCACGCCGGCACGCCGAAGAGCCTGGAGCGGTCGAAGAAGTCGTTGACCGGCGCCTACCTCGCGGGGCGCGCATCCATCCCCCAGCGGGCGGAGCGGCGCACGCCGTCGGGCGGCCTGAAGATCGGCGGCGCGGCCGAGAACAACCTCCAGAACGTCGACGTCGAGATCCCCCTCGGCGTGCTGGTGGCGGTGACCGGTGTATCCGGCGCGGGCAAGTCGACCCTGGTGAACGACGTCCTGTACCCGGCGCTGTTCCGCAAGCTGCACGCCTCCACCCGCAAGGTGGGCCGGCACCGGGCGCTCCACGGGACGGGGCAGATCGACAAGGTGATCGACATCGACCAGAGGCCCATCGGTCGGACCCCGCGCAGCAACCCCGTCACCTACATCAAGGTCTTCGACGAGATCCGCCGCTTCTTCTCGGGCCTGCCGGAGTCGCGCGTGCACGGCTACAAGCCGGGCCGCTTCTCCTTCAACGTGAAGGGCGGACGCTGCGAGGCCTGCGAGGGCGACGGGGTGCGCAAGATCGAGATGCACTTCCTGCCGGACGTCTACGTGCGCTGCGAGGAGTGCCAGGGGAAGCGCTTCAACGACGCCACGCTGCGCGTGCAGTACAAGGGCCATTCCATCGCCGACGTCCTCGAGCTGACCGTGCTCGAGGCGCTCTCCCTCTTCGAGGCCCACCCCAAGGTCGCGGGTCCGCTGCGCCTGCTCGAGCAGGTCGGCCTGGACTACCTGCACCTGGGACAGCCGTCGCCGACCCTGTCCGGCGGCGAGGCCCAGCGCATCAAGCTCGCCCGCGAGCTGGCGAAGCGGGCCACCGGGCGCACGCTCTACATCCTCGACGAGCCCACCACCGGGCTGCACTTCGACGACGTGCGCAAGCTGCTGGGCGTGCTCGACCAGCTGGTCGACGCGGGCAACAGCATCGTGGTGATCGAGCACAACCTCGACGTGGTGCGCAGCGCCGACTGGATCATCGACCTGGGTCCCGAGGGCGGCCCCGACGGTGGCCGGATCGTCGCCCAGGGCACCCCGGAGCAGGTCGCGCGCGTGAAGGGCTCCCACACGGGCCGCTTCCTCGCGCAGGTGCTGCCGGCGCGGAAGCGCGCCCCGCGCCGCAAGCGCAGCGCCGCGAAGTCGCAGCGCGGCTAGGACGCCTCGGGCACCTCGGGCAGGACCAGGGCGGGATCGAGCCAGTCGAGGATCCGGGCGTTCTCCTCCCGCGCGTAGGTGTGGGAGAGGTCCTCGATCTCGCGGAACGAGAGCTCGGCGCCCGCCTTCTCGAGCTCGGCCGCGGCCATCCGGGCCACGTGGATGGGGAACATCCAGTCCCGGGCCCCGTGGACCAGATAGATGCGCCGGCCCCGGGCCCGCTCGAGGTTTCCGTTGGCGAAGTTCAGCGGATGCAGGACGCCCGAGAGCGGCGCCAGCGCGGTGAAGGGCGAGTCGGGCCGGAGCCCGCAGACCAGCGTGTAGGTCGCCCCGTCGGAGAGGCCGGTCAGCAGCACCCGCTCGCGATCCACGGCCCAGTGCGCCGCCACGTAGTCGACCATGCTGCCCAGGGCGCCGGCGTCGACGTCGGGACCGTTGAACGACCAGGTCGAACCGCGCGAGGTGGGCGCCAGCAGCAGGCAGCGCCGGCTTCGCGCCTCGCGCAGCCAGCTCCAGAGGAAGTCCCGCCCCTCGCCCGAGCCGCCGTGGAGCGCCACCACCAGGGGCCGCGCCTCGCCTGCGGCCACCGACTCCGGCACGTACAGCGAGAAGCCGCCCCGACCGTCCGGGGCGCCGGGCGCCCGCATCACCCCGCAGCGCTCCTGGGCCGGCGGATCGGGGTCGAGCTCGGCCGCCCGGGGCAGGGCGCCGGGCTCGAGGAAGAACCGGGACACCGGCGGCAAGGCCCGGCGCAGCGGGTACACCTGCTCGAGCGCACGGCAGTGGGCCTGCATCGCCGCCAACACTCGCGGCACCGCCTGGTCGGGCGGGGACGACTCGCTGAACAGGCGCAGCGCCTCGCTGGCCCGCTCCACCGCCGACGACAGGGCCGCCACGAACGACTCGGCCTCGGGGTCGGGCCGGAGCGCCGCCAGGGGCTCGGCCTGCTCTTCGAGGGCGTCGCGCAGCGGCCCCAGCGCGCCGCGCAGGGCCGGGAGGGCGGCCGGATCGAGCCTCCGGGCCGCCCGCTCCAGGGCTTCGAGCGCGCCCAGCAGGGCGGGTCCGACCCGGGCGACGGCATCGATCAGCGAATCGACGGACACGGTCCGGAGGATAGCGGCCGGGGCGCGGTCGATGGTTCGCTGTGCGGTATGCTCCCCGCCCCGGTCTCGAACCTGGGATCGGCCACAAGGAGCTTTCATGCGCCCCCGTTCGGCCTCTCGCGCCGCACTTCTCGCCCTGCTCGCCCTCCTGCTGACGGCGACGACCGCCCTGCCGGCCGCCGCCCAGGAACCCGTCCCCGAGACCGACGAGGAGAAGACGCTCTACTTCATCGGCGTCCTCCTGGGCAAGAACGCGGTCTATCGGTTCTCGCCCCGTCCGGAGGAGATCCCCATGATCCAGGCCGGCTTGCTGGCCGCGCTGGAGGACCGGGAGATGGCCCTGGACGAGAACGTCTACGGCCCCATGCTGAACGAGCTGGCGAACGCGCGCATGGCCGAGGCCGTCGAGCGCGAGAAGGCGGCGGGCAAGGCGTTCCGCGAGGAGTTCGCCAAGCAGAGCGGCGCGGTCACCACCGACTCCGGTCTGGTCTTCATCGAGCTCGAAGCGGGGGAGGGCGACTCGCCCACGATCGAGAGCGAAGTGAAGGCCCACTACGAAGGCTCGCTCTCCGACGGCAGCGTCTTCGACAGCAGTCGCGCGCGCGGCCGGCCGGGCGAGTTCCGGCTGAACGCCGTGGTCAAGTGCTGGCAGGAGGCGATTCCGCGAATGAAGGAGGGCGGCAAGGCGAAGTTCGCCTGCCCCTCGGACATCGGCTACGGCGACCGCGGCATGCCGCCCAACATTCCGGGCGGCGCCACCCTCGTGTTCGAGGTGGAGCTGATCGGGATCAACTAGACCCGGTCGCGGGCTACAGCGGGCGCAGGCTGCGGCGCGCCAGCGCGCCGAGGCCGAACGAGACGAGCAGGCCCGTCCCGGGCTCCGGCGCCCAGGACCGCGAGTCGCGCGGGACGCGCTCGATGAACTCCCGGACGCCCTCGTTGGCCTTCGGCCCTTCGTAGAGCGAGCTCGCGCGGATCTCCAGGCGGAACGGATCGATCGCGCTCTGGATCGCCCGACCCAGCAGGCTCGTGCCCAGGGAGGCCTGGAGCAGGTCCCGCCCCGAGACTCCCGGCAGGAAGCTCGTCTCGCCGCGGCTCTCGCCGTCGAGCTGCTGGAGCTCGCGGTAGAGGTCGTCGTCGAAGGACTCGAGGTCGAGCGGGCGCGTCGGTCCCCGGCGCGGCAGCGGGTCCCTGGGCTTCGTGAGAGGCGCGGGGGTCGAGACCTCGACCACGTGCACCACGCCGGCCGACAGCAGGCCGGCCGCGACGAGCAGCAGGATCGGACCCAGCGCGCGGACCCAGCGCATCACACGACGGACCCGATGGTGCCGGTGGCGCCTCGAGCGCGATCTTCGACGGACGTCCGACATGATTCCCTCGAATCGGGATGGGACCGCGCCTCCCAGGAGGCGTCCCCGTCGGACTGATCGGGTGTTTCGAGCCGCGACTTGACGTCGGAGCGGGCCGCTCCGACGTCGGCGGAATTCTACGGAGCCACGTGAACCAGCACGCTGCGCCGCCCGCGGTGGGCGCGGTGCTCCCAGAGATAGATGCCCTGCCAGGTGCCGAGGGCCAGGCGCCCGCCGACGATGGGGACGGCGACCGAGCTCCCGGTGAGCGCCGCCTTGATGTGGGCCGGCATGTCGTCGGGGCCCTCGGCCGTGTGCGTGTAGAGCGGGTCGCCCTCGGGCACCAGCCGCGAGAGCCAGGCCTCGAGGTCGGTGCACACCGCCGGGTCGGCATTCTCCTGGATGGTGAGGCTGGCCGAGGTGTGCTGGATGTAGACCGTGCAGAGGCCCTCGTCCGCTGCGGCGCGCCGGGCGGCGGCCTGCACCTCCGCGGTGATCTCGTGGAGGCCGGGTCCGCGCACCTCGACCTCGAGCCTCGCCACCGGACTCACCGCTCTTCGCTCCCGGCGCCCTCGCCTTCCCGGGCGCGCAGCCGGGCCTCGACCCGGCGGTTGCAGTCGCGGAGCGCGGCCTCGGCGTCGACCCCGCGCTCGGACGCCCAGCGCGCGCACGCGTGGAGGAGCTCGCCGAAGGCGTCGCTCTCCCCCGCCTCGAGGGACGCCGTGGCGGCCCGCACCGCGTCCACCGCGGAAGGCGGAGCCGGGTCGATCCGGCGACCCCTGCGCGCGATCGTCTGGGCGCGGGTCAGGGCGGGAAGCGAGGCGGCGATGCCGTCCAGGGCGCTGGCCCGGCGTCCGGAGCGCGCCGCGCGCTCCTCGCGCTCCTCGCGCTTCATCTCCTCCCAGCCGAGCGTCTGCTCCTCGGCGCTGCCCACCTCGGCGGCGCCGAACACGTGGGGGTGCCGGCGCACGAGCTTGTCGCAGATGCCCTCCACCACCCGGGCGAAGCCGAAGTGCCCGGCCTCCTCGGCCATCTGCGCGTGGAACACCACCTGGAGGAGCAGGTCGCCCAGCTCCTCGCAGAGGGCCTCCATGTCGCCGCGCGCGATGGCGTCGTCGACCTCGTAGGCCTCCTCGATGGTGTAGGGCGCGATGGTCTCGAAGCTCTGTTCGAGGTCCCAGGGACAGCCGCCCTCGGGATCGCGCAGCCGGGCCATGATCTCGAGCAGTGCGGCCAGGTCGCGGCCTCGGGGTGCGGTCATGGCCGGCATGATCGCAGAGCCCATCGGCCGCGCAATCGCCGCCGGGCGCCGCCGGACGAGCCGGACGAGCCAATGGGGAAACGCGACCCGGCGGGCCCCGCCCGGCTCAGGCCCGGGCGAAGACGCACTTCAGGTAGCGGCCCTCGGCGAAGTCGAGAGGATGGTCGAGGGGCTGCGCAAACTCCTCGACCCCGCGCAGCGGGCGTCCCGCCCCCTGCGCCGCGGCGCGCACCGTGTCGCGAAACACCTCCGGGGCCACCGCACTCGAGCACGATGCCAGGACGATCCGGCCCCCCGGATCGAGGAGCCCGAGCGCGAGCTGCGTCAGCCTGCCGTAGGAGCGCGACGCCGCCTCCACCTGGGACCGGCGCGTCGCGAAGCTCGGCGGATCGACGATCACGAGGCCGAACCGCTCGCCGCGCCGGGCGAGCCTCGCCATCTCCTGGAACGCGTCCCCCTCGGCCCTCACGTGCCGGGCCGCGGCCACCGACGGATGCGCCCGATTGAGCGCGAAGTTGCGCTCGGCGCTCGCGAGCGCGTGGGGACTCCGATCCAGGCTCCAGACCTCCGGGGCGCCCCCCCGCGCGGCGTACAACGAGAAGGCCCCGCTGTACGAGAACACGTTCAGGACGCGGCGACCGCGCGCGACCGCTTCGACCCGGGCGCGGTTCTCCCGTTGGTCGAGGAAGAACCCCGTCTTCTGGCCGCGGAGCGGGTCGACCTCGAAGCGCAGGCCGTTCTCCCGGAAGTAGAGCGGACCGCGGATCGGCTCGCCGGCGATCACGCTGCCGTCGACCGCGTGCTCCAGCGCAGCGGGCCTCGCCGACAGCTGCCGGCTCAGCCGCAACACCAGGCGCGCGGCCCGGGTCCGCTCGAGCAGCGCGTCGCGCCAGGCGCCGAGGTGGGGAATCCACGCGTGGCTGTAGAGCTTGACGACGACCGTGTCCGCGTAGCGGTCGGCCACGAACCCCGGGAGCCCGTCGCTCTCTCCGTGGACCAGCCGGTAGGCGTCGGTGCCCTGGGCCTGCTCGCTGGTCGCCTCCAGGGCGGAGCGGCGGTCGATGGCCCGCTCGATGCGGGACGCGAGGAACGCGTCGTCGATGGAGGTGGGCTCGCGGCACGCGAGCGCCCTCATGCGAATGGGCGAATGGGGGTCGTAGAGCCCGACCGCCACGAACCGACGCTCGCGGTCGAAGACCACGGCCAGGTCTCCCGGGGCGCCTTCGTGGCTCTGCTCGCGGATCCGCTCGGCGGGGAGCCAGGGGTGGCCGGCGCGCAGACTGCGCTCCGCGGAGCGGCTGACCCGGAGCTTGACCGGCCTAGCGATCGGAGCGCCCGCGCTTGCGCAGGCCGCCTTCCCGCGCGCTGCGGCGGTAGCCCGCCTTGGAGGGGCCGCCGGCGCCCATGCGACCGGGCTCGGAGTCGCGCGGGGCGCCGCGCGGCGGACGCGAACCGATCAGACAGTCCGGCCCCTCGCCGATCAGGTCCCGGCGGCCGGCCTGCTCGAGCGCCCTGCGGACCGTGGCGTAGTTCTCGGGCGCGAAGAACTGGAGCAGTGCGCGCTGCACCTCGCGATCCCGCAGCTTCTTGACGGTCTGGACCGGCTTCATGGAGTACGGGTCGAGGCCCGTGTGGTAGATGCAGGTCGCCACGTCCATGGGCGCCGGAATGAAGTCCTGCACCTGGCGCGGGCGATATCCGTGCTGCTTGAGGAAGACCGCGAGCTCGATCATCTCCTCGACGCCGCTTCCAGGGTGGCTCGCGATGAAGTAGGGCACGAGGTACTGCTGCTTGCCCGCGCGCTTCGACGCCCGCTCGAAACGCTCGGCGAAGCGCTCGAAGCTCGCCGCGCCGGGCTT
The DNA here is from genome assembly GCA_050618075.1 of Myxococcota bacterium. Taxonomy (GTDB): domain Bacteria; phylum Myxococcota_A; class UBA9160; order UBA9160; family UBA4427; genus JBNLVL01. The sequence continues at coordinate 83,264 of JBNLVL010000003.1, read as the reverse complement.
CTTCATCACGTCGAGCACCGCGTCGCTGGCGTGCTCGGGCGCGACCTTCAGGTGGCCGCCCACGTGGTGTGCGGCGAGCTCGTCCAGGTACTCGTCCTCGCCGGCCGCGAGATCCATGCGGATGCCCGACGCGATGTGCACCTTCTTGACCCCCGGGATCTTCCGGCTCTCGCGCATCAGCTCGACGATGGGCGCGTGACTCGTGTCGAGCAGCTTGCAGATCTTGGGATGCACGCACGACGGCCGCCGGCAGACGGCCTCGACCTCGGGCCGGGTGCAGCGCATCTGGTACATGTTCGCGGTGGGCCCACCGATGTCGCTGACGTGGCCCTTGAAGCCGGGCGAGGCGGCCAGCTGACGGATCTCGCCCAGGACCGAGTCCCGGCTGCGGCTCTGGATGGCGCGGCCCTGGTGCATCGTGATCGAGCAGAATGTGCAGCCGCCGAAGCAGCCCCGCATGATCTGCACCGAGTCCTTGATCGTCTGCCACGCGGGGATCGCGCTGCCCTCGTCCGCGTAGCGAGGGTGGGGCAGGCGCGTGTAGGGCAGCTCGTGGATGCGGTCGAGCTCTTCGGTCGAGAGAGCCAGCCCGGGTGGATTGATGACCGCGGTGCGATCACCGTGGGCCTGGACCAGCCGCCGGGCGTTGCCCGGGTTCGTCTCGGCGTGGAAGTCGCGGGTCATGCGCGCGAAGGCCAGGCGGTCGTCGCGCACCGACTCGAAGCTCGGCAGCCGGACGCTCTCCGCGCAGGGCCCCGGGGCGTCGGCCAGCGACTCCCTGCGGCCCAGCAGGTAGGCGACGCCGCGCATGTCCCGCAGGTCGCGGACCGTCTCGCCCCGGGCCAGCCGCTCCGCGATCTCGAGGATCGTGGTCTCCCCCATGCCGAACCCGAGCAGGTCGACCTTCGACGGCACCAGGACGCTCGGGAGCACCTTCTCGGACCAGTAGTCGAAGTGCGCGATCCGGCGCAGCGAGGCCTCCACTCCGCCCGCGATCACCGGCACCCCCTTGAAGGCCTCGCGGCAGCGCTGGGCGTAGACGGCGGTCGGGCGGTCCGGCCGCAGCCCGATGCGTCCGCCGGGGGAGTAGGCGTCCGAGCCCCGCCGCTTCCGGTTGGCGGTGTAGTGATTGATCATCGAGTCCATGTTGCCGGCGCTGACGGCGTAGAAGAGGCGAGGCGCTCCGAGCGCGCGCCAGTCGTCGGCGCTGCGCCAGTCGGGCTGGGGCAGCAGCGCCACCCGGAACCCGTGCGCTTCCAGCCAGCGGCCGAGCAGCGCGGCGGCGAAGGACGGATGATCCACGTAGGCGTCGCCGGAGACGAAGACCACGTCCGCGCGATCCCAGCCGAGGGCGTCCATCTCCGCTCGGGTGGTCGGGAGGAATCGCTCGCGCGGGACGGCCTCGCTGGAGTTCATGGGAGCACCCACCGCGTTGCAGGCGACCTCGGTCCGGGTCGCGCGGGGCCGCAGGTCGGGAGAGGCGGCCCCGTGGAGCGTAGCCCAGCCGGGCGAGAGCCGTCCGCGAGCCCGGTCGCCTCAGGCCTCGCCCGCGAAGAACAGCCAGTTGGTCTCGGACTCCTCGGTGAGGTGGTTGTGGAAGGTCGACGACTCGACCTCGACCCGGGCGAAGACCTCGTGCAGGGCCTCGACGAAGGGCGAGCTCTCGGCATACGACCACACCCCGAGCAGACCGCCCGGAGCCAGGTGCCTGCGGGCCGACTCGAGCCCCGCCCGGGTGTAGAAGCCGGCGTTGGTCTCGCCGAGGCGCTCTTCGGGCGAGTGGTCGACGTCGATCAGCACCAGGTCGAAGCGTCGCTGCGGCGGCGCCGCGAGCAGAGCGTAGACGTCGCCCTCGACGATGCGGAGGCGGGGCTCGTCGTTGAGCTTCTCGGACTCCGGGATCAGGCCGTCTCGGGTCCAGCCGATGACCTGGGGCAGGAACTCGACCACCTCGACGCTCGCCACCCTCTCGCAGCGCAGCACCTCGGTCGCCGTGTAGCCGAGGCCGAGGCCCCCGATCAGGACGTCGAGCCCCTGGCCCGGGTGTCGGTCCAGGGCCAGGGAAGAGAGGGCCCGCTCGGAGGCCGTGTGGTGGCTGCTCATGAGCAGCTGGTGGTCGAGGGTGATCTCCGTGACCACGGTGCCCGGCTCCGCGAGCAGCTCGCGGCGGCGCAGGCAGATCATTCCGATCGGGGTCTCCTGGGCGTCCAGGAAGTCGATGTTCGAGATGGACATGAGTGGGGCGACCCTAGCAGGCCTGCCCGATCTAGGCGCGCTCGTCGGCCAGTCCGCGCGCGGACCGCAGCGTCCGCGCGGCCACCGGGTCGTCGGCGACCTCGGGCTCGCGATCCACCCGCCGCGCCTTCCAGCGCAGCCGGGCGAACAGCCAGAGCACCTTCGCGTGCTTGCTGAGAATCTCCCACCCGTAGGCGGAGTAGAAGCGCAGGCGACCTTCGATCGGCAGACCGGGGCGCCGCTCGTGGCGGGACCTCATGCGGAAGTAGCCGCCGTCGAGCGGGTGCAGGCCCTCGATGGAGGCGCAGCCGTGGAACCAGAGCAGGGTCCCGACGATCTTCTTCGTCTTGATCCCGCTGGCGCGGGCGCGGCGGAGCAGCGTGTCCATGTGGTCCGACGAGTAGTAGGCCCTCCAGGCCGACCAGTAGGCGTCGACCCACTCGTCTGCCGACATCCGCGCGTGGGCGGTCGTGACGTGGACCACGTCGTAGTTGTTCATGTCCGGGTCCATCGCGACGCCCGCATCGAAGAGCGCCTTGTGGTCCTGGGACCCGGGCAGCGGCGTCATGATGAAGAACTCGAGGATGTCGACGGGCAGCTCGCGCTGGATGGTGGCGATGTCGCGGAGGATCGTCTCCTTCGTGTCGCCCGGGAACCCGATGATGTACCCGGCGAAGACGATGACCCCCTGGTCGTGCCAGGCCTGCATCATGTCGCGGTACTCGGAGATCTGGTTCTGGCGTTTCTGCGCCCCGGCCAGTGCGTCGGGGTCGATGCTCTCGAGACCGATGAAGACCCGGCAGACCCCGGCGCGCCGCGCCTTCTCGATGAAGTCGGGGATCCGGTGGCACAGGGTGTCGACCTGGATCGTGAGCTTGAGCTTCTGCCCTTCGCGCTCGCGGATCCCGATCAGGCGGTCGAGGATCGATTCCCAGTCGCGGTTGCGGGCGAAGTTGTCGTCGGTGACGAAGAAGTTCTTGACGCCCTGGGCCAGGTTCGCGCGGACGATGGCCTCGACGTCGTCCGCGCTGCGGCGGCGGGACTTGCGCCCCTGCACGTTGATGATCGTGCAGAAGCTGCACTGGAACGGACAGCCACGGCCGGCGTCGAAGCTCGTCTGGAGGCCGACGCTTCGCTCCACGCGCTCGCGGGGCAGGAAGGGGACCGGCTGCCCCTCGAGCCCGGGCAGATCGTCGAGATGATCGTAGATCGGCTCGAGAGCCCCGTCGGCCGCGGCGCGGAGCAGGCCGTCCACGCGTCCCTCCGCCTCGCCGGCGAACAGCGAGATTCCCAGGTCGAGGGCCTCCTGCAGGTCGGGCTGGACGCCGGGCAGCATCGCCAGACAGCCGCTCACGTGGAAGCCGCCGATGCACACCGGGACGTCCGCGGCGCGCAGCTCCCGGGCCAGGTCCATGGCGCGGGGGAACTGGTTGCTCTGGACGCCCACGAGGCCCACGAGACCGCCCCCGGCCGCCTGGATGTCGCGGATGATCCCCGGCAGGTCGATCCGCGTGTTGGTCTCGTCCAGGGCGTGGCACTCGATCGAGACGTCCGGGCCGAGCGTTCGGCGCTCCGCGCAGTCGACCACCAGCCCGTACAGGCTCGCCAGGGTGTTCGAGGGGATGACCGTGCGCAGCCAGCGGATCACGTAGCCGTCGTCGTCGTAGTGGGACGGCTTGATCAGGTAGACGGGGAAGCGGGTGGGGGGTCGCGAGCCGGGTCTGCTGGCCAAGGGGCACTCCATTCGAAGAGCGCCTCGTGGCGAGACGGACTCTGTGGTGCCCTAAGGCCTCGTGGGAGTAGCAGTCGCCACCCCGGATCGCGAAGAAACCGCTGAACGGAAGGCCCGCATCGGTCAGGAAGGGGCCCCTGTTCCAATCGACCCGCTACCGCGAGAGCAGGTCGCGCGCGATGGCCGAGATCTGGATCTCGTCGGTGCCGGCGTAGATCTGCAGGACCTTGGCGTCCCGGGCCAGCTGCTCCACGTGGTACTCGGACATGTAGCCGTTGCCGCCGTAGACCTGTACGGCCTCCATGGCCACCTCGACGGCGGCGCGGGCGGAGTAGAGCTTCATGGCCGAGGCCTCGGCGAAGGTGAGCCCGCGGCCCTTGCCCGAGGACTCGATGGTGCGGAAGACCAGGTTCTGGAGGTTGAGCCGCGCCACCTCCATGCGGGCCAGCTTGTCCTGGATGAGCTGGAACTCGCCGATGGGCTTGCCGAACTGCACCCGCTCCTTGGCGTACTGGACCGACAGCTCGAGGCAGCGCTCGACGATGCCCAGCGCCATGGCGGCCACGCCCGAGCGCTCCATGCTGAAGGTGTCCTTGGCGCCGGACTTGGCGCGGTCCTTGGGCTTGCCGCCCAGCAGTCGGTCGGGGCCGGCCACCACGTCCTGGAGGAAGAGCTCGCCGGTGGGCGAGCTGTGCATGCCCATCTTGCGCAGGGGCTTCGACTGCTCGAGGCCGGGCATGCCCTTGTCCAGCACGAAGTTCATGATCTTCCAGTCCTTGCGGTCGACCCCTTCCTCTTCGAGCTTGCAGATGAAGACGATGGTGTCGGCGTAGGGACCGTTGGTGATGAAGGTCTTGCTGCCGTTCAGCAGCCAGGTGCCGTCGGGCTGGGCCTTGGCGGTGGACTTCATGGAGCCGAAGGCGTCGCTGCCCGAGCCCGGCTCGGTGATCGCCCAGGCGCCGATCTTCTCCATGGTGAGGACGTCGAGGCCCCAGCGCTCCATCTGCTCGGAGGTGCCCTTGCCGTTGATGGCGGCGCCCGTGAGGCCCATGGAGACGCCCATGGCGGTCACCATGCCGGGGCAGTACCGACAGAGCTCGATGATCGGGATCATCTGCATGGCCGCGGAGTCCGCGCGCGACGTGTCCTCGCCGTCGTCGCTCCCCTTCTTCGCGCTCTCCGCGACGGGCTCGCCCCGCTCCTCGGCCTTCTTGCGCTCGAGCTGGTGCTTGAAGCGGGCGCGCGCCATCTCGTCCATGCCGAAGGTGGAGAACATCTTGCGCAGGATGTCGTACGGCGGCATGTCGCCGTGCTCGAGCTCCTCGAGGTTGGGCACGATCTCGGCCTCGATGAACTTCCGCACCACGTCGCGGATCATCAGATGCTGTTCGCTCCACTCGATCATCGGGGTCTCCTTGGGGGCGCACGCGCGGGGGACGCGCGGTGGATCTCGGGGGGCCGATTGTGGGGCGACTCGGGGGTGGGCGCCAGTCCCGGTCCCGGGCGCCGCCGTTCAGCCCGCCCGCAGCACGATCTCGGTGATCTCGGCCGGGGCGCCCAGCCGCATGGGCGGGCCCCAGAAGCCGGTGCCGCGGCTCACGTAGAGCCGGGCGTCGCCCCGCTGGTAGACGCCGGCGACGAACGGAATGGCGAGGCGCACCAGGTAGCGGAAGGGCCAGATCTGGCCGCCGTGGGTGTGGCCGGAGATCTGGAGGTCGATGCCGCGGCGACAGGCCTGCTTGAAGGTCGACGGGTCGTGGGCGAGCAGCACGACCGGGCAGTCCCCGGGCACGCCGTCGAGGGCGGCGTCCAGGTCCTCGCCTCCCTCCCCCGGCATCATGCCCTGGCGGTGGTCGTCGACGCCGGCGATGACGAAGCGCGCGCCGCCCGCGTCGAGCACACGATGGCGGTTGCGGAGCACGCCCATTCCCAGGCGCTCGGCCTCGGCCGCCCAGGCCCGGCCGCCCGAGTAGTGGTCGTGGTTGCCGGTGACGAACCAGACTCCGTGGCGCCCCTTCAGGCCCGCGAAGGGCGCCACCTCGTCGCGCAGCAGGTCCACCCGTCCGTCCACGAGGTCGCCGGTCACCGCCACCAGGTCGGGCTCGAGCGCGTTCACCCGATCGACCAGCCAGGCCGCGAAGTCGCGGCCGAGGATGGGCCCGATGTGGATGTCGCTGATCTGGACGACGCGGAAGCCGTCGAGCTGCGCGGGCCAGCGGGGAAGGTGCAGCTCGACCCGGCGCACGTCGGGCCTGGCCAGGCCCGCGCGCAGACCGAGCGCGCTGGCGGCCAGCACGCCGCCCCCGACCAGCAACGCCCGCCAGCGCGCGGTCGCCAGCGCGTCTGCCTCCGCTCCTCCGGCCGCGGCCCGGGCGGGGTCGACGCCCAGCCACAGCACGGCCTCGGAGAGGCCCAGGGCCACGAGCAGCAGGAAGGCCACGCCCATCCAGAGCGAGGCCGGCCAGGCGATGAGCCGGGCGAAGCGGTGGGGCAGGAGCCGCTCGCCCAGGGGCTGCGCGGCCAGGGAGAGCCCGAGGGCGACGACGCTCCAGCGCAGCACCGTGGCCCAGGGCTCGGGAACCCCGGGCTCGGCGATCATGCGGTCGATCACGTAGCCGTGGGCCGCCACGACCAGGAAGAGCAGCAGGCCGATGACGGGAACGGCGAGGACGATGCGCCCCATGGCCCGAGCATAGCGAGCCGGCCGGCGATCCCCGCCCGGCGCCGGGCGCCCGGGCCGGCTCACTGGCTGAAGGTGGCCTCCGACACCGGTCCCTTCTTCTTGCGGTCGTGGGCCCTGGCCTGGAGCTCGAAGCTGCCCTTCTTGGGGACCTTGAGCGTGGCGCTCCACGTCCTCGAGTCGCGCGGACCGGAGAGGGAGGCCTTCACCCAGTCGCTCTTCTTCTTGTTCCACTTGGCGGCGTTGCGACCGAGCTTCACCACCCGGACCTTCACCCAGTCGACCAGCTGGTCGTCGCTGGCGGTGCCGGAGAAGGCCCAGCTCCTGGCCGACACCGCCGAGGGCGTCGAGATCGAGACCCAGGGACGCACGTCGTCGGGGATGGCCTTCTTGACCAGCTTCCAGGCGCCCTTGTCCATGGCGCGAACGCCGACCACGTCCCGCCCGTCGCCGAGGAGCTTCGACTGGCCGCTGACCAGCACCCCCGCCACGAGCCACTGGCCGAGGTTCGCGCTCCAGCCGTAGACGGGGCCCCCGCTGTTTCCGGGCCCCGTGCTCGCTCCGGACGCGGTGTAGTAGTCCCCATAGCGCCGCTTCAGCGCGGCGACGAACGGCCCGGTCTGGTGCATCAGGTAGAGATACGGGTGGCCGAAGGAGTAGAGCCCGGAGGGATAGCCCACGACGAGCTTCGAGTAGGCGCGGTTCGCCAGGACCCCGTCGCCGTTGGTCCACCAGCCGGCCCATCCTCCTCCGGCCAGATCCTCGAACCCGTAGTGCACCACCAGGTCGAGATGGTAGGTGCGGTCGCCGGTGCCCCCGTACCGGCGCACCGCGTCGGCGTAGCCGGAGTAGTAGAAGAAGCCGGCGAAGGGCACACCCGACCCGAACGACGGGCCCGTGGCGCTGTGGTGGCGAAGGTAGAAGCGGCCGTCGTTCTGCCAGGGATCGAAGGGCCGGCTCTCGTCGAACACCACGTGGGCGGCCGAGATGGCCGTCCGCGGGTGGTAGACCACCACGGCGCTGCCCGTGGACGAGGACGTGGAGACGAGGCCGTTCATCGCATACGGAAACTGCTGGAGGAGCCCGGCCGAGACGGGGCTCGGCCGCGCTGCGGCCTCGGCGGACGTTGCGGCCAGGAGCGCGCAGAGTCCCAGCACCGCCATCCGCTCCCGGCGTAGTCGGTTCTTCACAGGACTCCTCCCCTCCGTGCCGACTCCACTCGGCTCTCCAGTCGCGCACGCGCGAGCTGGAGAGCCGCGCGGCGGTCCGCGAGCTCGTCCTCGGCGATCCAGTCCTCGAGCGTGCGCAGCGCCGCCCGGTCGAGACGCGCCTGCTCGGTGATCCCCGGCACCTCTTCCCGAGTCACCAGCCGCGGCCCCAGCGCGCGGCTGTGGAGGGGAAAGCGACGGGCGAAGGTCTCGATCTCTTCCGGGCCGACGTCGTCCGCGCGCAGGTAGCGCTCCACCACGGCTCGCTGGTCGGCCTCGCGCAGATCGGCGCGGGCGAAGAGACTGGCTCGCACGACGGGCTCGTCTCCGATCGCCGGAACCTCCAGCAGCGCGGCCAGGGTCCGGGCGGGCGAGGCGATGACCAGGCGGTCCAGCGTGAGGAAGGCGGCCCAGCGTAGCTCCGGCGCATCGCCTCGACCGATCCAGGCCGCGAGCTCGTCGACGAGGTGGAGGGACTGGCCGTGGACGACCAGGTCGAAGGCTTCGAGGTAGCCGGTGCTGGGCTCCTGCGACCACGCGGTGTCCCGCAGGAGCGCCTCGGTCCGGTCGCGCACCACGAACTCGTAGGCGTCTCCGCTCCAGACCAGGTTGCGGAGGGCCACCGCCCACTCGTCGGGCGACGTGCGGCGATCGAGCACCGCGAGCGATGCCTGCGCCGCCCGCTCCGGGTCGATCAGCCCGAGCCAGTCGAGCAGCGCGACGCGCAGGGTGGGAGCGCTCTCGAGCGCGCCCCCCTCGGCCACGCGCAGGTCGAGCCCCGTGTCCGCGTTCCGACCACTGGCCAGGAAGCGCTCGATGGCGCTCGCGACCGCCGCGGGTGACTCCGCCAGGAGCGACTGCTCCAGGCTGGCCAGGGCCGCCGCGGCATCCTCTCCCGTGGACAGAGCAGCGAGGGCCCGCTCGATGGCGGCGGCCGGCCCCGACGCGTCGCCGGCGGTGGACACCGCGGTCACGCCGCCCGCGGCGTCCCGCCCGGCAGGAAGACCCTCAGCCGGGTCCTCGATAGGCGTCCCGGAGATGGGCGTCCCGGAGATGGGCGCCCCGGAGATGGGCGCCCCGGAAGCGGACCTCGGAACCGACACCGCTCGGTGATCGACGTCGGGGGAAACGCCTTGGACCCCGGGTCCACTCGCCGGTGGGCGAGCCAGGAGCGAGACGAGGAGCACGACCGCCGCGATCGCAATCGGGAAGAGAACGAAGCGCAGGGAGGAGCTGCGACTCGCCATGGGAAATCCATGTGCGGACCCCCCGCACTCGACGCGCGGCGGGGATCGTGGACGACGGAATGGCCGTCGGGGTCCAGCCTATCACGGGGCTCCGTTGGGAAGACCGGAATTCGCGGCCCACAGAGGCGTCACTCCGGCGGCGGCGCGGGCCCCTCCGGCTCCTCGACGAGGCGGCCGTCGACCTTCAGCTCTCCCAGGACGTGGACCGGAGCCATCACGCGGTCGAGGTAGCCGGGCCCCTGATCCGTGGGAATGAACCAGCCCGTGGGACACATGGTGAGGATCTCGACGAACGAGAAGCCTTCGCCGCGCAGCTGGGTCTCGAAGGCGCGCTTCAGCATGCGCCGCGTGCGCACGACCTCGCCGGCTCCGGTCACCGATCCGCGCGCGGCGTAGCGGGTGCCGGCGAGCCGGGCCAGCAGGTCGCCGATCAGGATCGGGTGGCCGTGGTAGTCGGCGTCCCGGCCGTCGAGGGAGTTCTTGGTCCGCTGCCCGAGCACCGTGGTGGAGGTCATGTGGCCGCCGGTCTCGCCGAACACGCCGTTGTTGAGCAGCACACAGGTGACGGACTCGCCGCGCGCCGCCGCGTGCAGCACCTCCTGGAGGCCCTCGTTCACCATGTCCCCGTCGCCCTGCAAGGTGAAGAGCAGCGCCTCCGGGCGCATGCGCTTCGCCCCGGTCGCCACCGACGGCGCCCGTCCGTGGAGGGCCTGGATCACGTCGACGTCCATCATGGGCGTGAGCGCCGTGTAGCAGCCGATGCCGACCACGCCGATGGCGCGCTGGGCGCAGTCGAGCTCTTCGATGGCCTCGAGCAGCATGCGCAGGGCCAGGGGCTCGCCGCAGCCGGGGCACAGATCGTGGTCGGTGCCGAGCTGCAGCGACGGCTTCGTCTCGCCGGTGCGCCGCGCCGCCCGGGTGGGCGGCGCCGAGGTCTCGACGATCGCGGGATCGCGCTCGCTCACTGGGAGTCCTCCCGTTCCTCGAGTGCCCCGAGGATGCGTTCGCGCACGAGCTCCGAGTCGAAGATGGGCCCGACCCCGAAGCCCGCCTCGTCCGAGGAGATGCCTCCGATGGACACGACCGGGGCCGCGCCCAGGATGGCGAGGCGCACGTCGTCGATCATCTGGCCGCCGTTCTGCTCGAGCACGGCCACGCGGCCCACCCCCTCGGCGGCGCGGGCCAGCGCCTCGCCGGGATACGGCCACAGGGTGATGGGACGGAACAGGCGCACCCGGCGCCCCTCGGCACACAGCGCTCGGACGGCGTGGCGCGCGAAGCGCGCGAGCGTGCCGAACGCCACCACCAGGAGATCGGCGTCCTCGGCCCCGTCGACCTCCCAGCGCGGCTCGCTGCGCTCGATCTCGTCGTGCTTCGCCTGGAGCCGCTTCCAGAAGGGCTCGGGCTCGATGCCCTTCACGCCCTTGCGCATGCCGATGGGGTTCACGTTGCGCGAATCGCCGCTGCCGCCCCGCGTCCCGTCGACGGCCCACTCCGGCGTCGGGCGCGAGAACGCCGCGGGTGCGTCGAGCGAGACGGACTCGTAGGTGTGGGCGAGCAGGTAGTCGCCGTAGATCAGCACCGGGTTGCGCCAGCGCTCGGCCAGGTCGAAGGCCAGGGCGGTGAGCGTCACCGCCTCGGTGACGTCGATGGGCGCCAGCACGATGTGCCGGTAGTCGCCGTGACCGCCACCCCGGGTGGCCTGGAAGTAGTCGGCCTGGCCCCGCGCCATGTTGAACACCACCAGCGGAAGCTCGGCGCGCGTCAGCTCGGACAGCGACTCCTGCATGAGCGACAGGCCCTGCCCGGTCGACCCCGTGGCCGCGCGTGCACCGGTGGCGACGGCGCCCCAGGCCATGCCCACCGCCTCGAGCTCGCTCTCGGCGTTGATGCACACCCCACCCGACTCGGGCAGGCCGCGGGCGAAGTGCTCGAGGAGCTCGGTGAAGGGCGTCATCGGGTAGCCGGCGAAGAAGCGGCAGCCGGCGCCGATGGCGGCGCGGGCGATGGCCTCGGATCCCTCCAGAAGCTGACGGGTCACGCCGCACCTCCGCGAACGCTCGACTCGGGCTCGTGGACGACGGGCGTCTCGTACCGGAAGACCTCGAAGCAGAAGTCGGGGCAGACCAGCAGGCACGCCCCGCAGCCGGTGCAGCCGGGCAGGAGCTCGGGGTAGTGGGCGCCCATGGCGTTCCTCGCGCTCGACATGCGCAGCACCCCGGGCGGACAGGCGGGGACGCAGAGCTCGCAGCCCTTGCAGCGTTCGCGGGCGATCGTCACCGTGCCGCGGGAGACCGGCGCGCTCACGACGACGCCCCCGCGGCGCGCTCGCCGTTCCAGGCGGGGACCGCCCCCTCCGGAACGGCCTCGAAGCCCGCGCGCAGCGCCTTGCGGTTCACCTCGAGGTGCTGGGTGCGATAGCTGGGGATCGACTCTTCGAGCGCCGCGTCGAGCGCCGCCAGGCCGACCATTCCGGTGAGCCCGGCGAAGGCGCCCAGCATCACCATCGACCCCGCCATGGGGGCGCCCAGCCCGGTGGCCAGGTCGCCGGCGGCGACCTCGAACTGCTCCCAGTCGGACTGTTCGACGGGCTGTCCGACGGGCTCGCCGAAGACGCTCGCGTTGCGCAGGGCGACGCCTCCGGGTCGCAGCCTGGCGCTGATCGAATCCCAGGAGTGGGGGTGCATGGCGACCACGGACCAGGTGCTCGAGATGACCGGCGGCGAATCGATCGGTCCGTCGCCCACCACCACCGTGGCGTCGGTGTTGCCGCCGCGCATGGTGCCTCCGTAGGTGCCCAGCATCATCACCTCGCGTCCGTCCCGCACCGCAGCCCGGGCCAGCACCTGGGCGGCGAGCTGGATGCCCTGCCCGCCGATGCCCGTGAGGATCACCTCGCGCTCCACGTTGACTCGCCTCCGCTGCGGCGCAGACCGGCCAGGGCGAACTCGACGACCCGCTCGGCGTCCCGGGCGTTGGCTGCGGTGTCGGCCGGGGACGGGCGCAGGCGTTCCTGCAGCCAGCCCATGGCCAGGTGATAGAGGGTCTCGGCGTCCCGTTCGGGATCGGCGTGGGGCAGGCGTCCGGACTCCGCCGCGGCCGCGATGGACTCCCGCACCAGCGCGGTGATCTGCCGCTCGGACGCGACCACCTCGTCCGGGAACGCCTCGGCCAGCCGCCCCCGCGACACCACGAAGGGCCGGGTCGACTCGGCGGCCTCGGGGTTGAGCGCCTGCTCGAGGATCCCGCGCAGCCACTCCCGGATCCGCTCCAGGGGATCGGAGCTGCGGTCCATGCGGTGCTGGAGATAGCCGGCGAGCAGCCGGTTGCCCTCGTCGAGCACGGCCACCAGCAGCTCGCGCTTGGAGCGGAAGTGCTTGTAGAACGCCTGATTGCACATGCCCGCCTGGGAGACGATCTCGCTCACCCGGGGCTCGAGGTCGCCGGTCCGCCGGATCAGCTCGAAGGCCGCCCGCACCAGGCGCTCAACCTCCGCTTCGTAGAGGGCGCGACGCCGCTCGAGGCTCCGAGAGACGGTCCGCTGGAGGGCCGAGGGCGGCGGGCCGGCGGCGGGCTCGGCAGAGGTTTCTAGATCGTTGATCTGCACAGTCAGAATGATATTCTGAACTTCGTGGATCGGCAAGCTTCTCCGGGTCTCCTGGTCGGTGATCTCATCCGCAGCAACGGGGCCGCCGTCGCCTCGGCGCCGGCGGCGTGGATGGCCGGGCGGACCCTCAGCCACGGCGAGCTCGACGCGGCCTCGAACCGCCTGGCCTGGCGGCTCTCCGAGCGCGGGCTGGGCCACGGCGACCGGATCGCCGTCTGGGCCGATACGGCGCTCGACGTACTCGTCCTGTTCGGCGCCACCTCGAAGCTCGGCGCCGTGTTCGCCCCGCTCAACGCGCGCCATTCCGTCGACGAGGCCCGCGAAGTGGCGGCCCTGGCGCGGCCCGCGGCCCTGGTCGCCGACCCGGAGCGCGCCCAGGCGGCGGCCGCCCTGGCCGGCGCCATCGGCGGCCCGCCGGTCTTCGTGCTGGGTCGCGAGGCGCTCGACTGGCAGGCGCCCGGTCGCGACGACGCCTTCGTCGAGCCCGCCCTCGCCGAGACCGACCCCCACGTGGTCTTCTTCACCAGCGGCAGCACCGGGCGCCCCAAGGGCGTCGTGCTCTCCCACCGCGCCAACTGGCTGCGCGCCTTCCAGGGCGTCTTCCGGGACGAGCCCGAGCGGTCGGTCTGCATGTTCCCGCTCTTCCACATGGCCGGCTTCACCCTGGCGCTCTCGGCCTGGCAGACCCGGGGCGAGCTGGCGCTGGTGGCCCAGCCCACGGCCGAAGCGCTCCTCGAGGCCGTCGAGGCCCGGCGCGCCAACCGCCTCTACTGCATCCCCGCCGTCTGGCGGCGCGTCCTCGACACGCCGGCCGAGCGCCACGACACGTCGAGCCTCCGCAGCGTGGACACCGGCACGTCGGCCACCCCGGTCGAGCTGCTGCGCGAGCTGATGGAGCGCTTCCCCGAGGCCACGTGCCGCGTGTACTACGGCTCGACCGAGGTGGGGTCGGGCACCGCGCTCTCTCACGCGGACCTGCTGCGCAAGCCCGGCAGCGTGGGGCTGCCCTCGCCCGGCGTGGAGCTGCGGCTCGCCGCCAGCGGCGAGATCCAGCTGCGCAGCCCCTTCGCCATGGACGGCTACTTCGATGACCCCGAGGCCAGCGCGGCGGCCTTCGACGACGGCTGGTTCCGCACCGGCGACCTGGGGAGCCTCGACGACGAGGGCTACCTCACCATCGTCGGGCGCCTGAAGGAGATCATCCGCACCGGCGGCGAGAGCGTGTCGCCCGCCGAGGTGGAGGCGGCGCTGCTCACGCACCCGGACGTCGAGGAGGTCGCCGTGGTGGGCGTGCCGGACCCGAGCTGGGGCGAGCGGGTGTGCGCGGTGGTGGTGGCGCGCGCGGGCGCCTCACCGGAGCTGGCCGACCTGCAGGCCCACTGCACGGCGCGCCTGGCTTCCTACAAGAAGCCGCGTCAGTTGGAGCGCGTCGACGCGCTGCCGCGCACGGCCGCGACCGGGCAGGTCCAGCGCGCGCTCCTCGTGCAGCGCATCCTCACCGACGAGGCCGCGGTGCGCTGACGACCGGAAGCCGTCGCGCATCGACGACCAGGTCGCCGCGAGACGCCGCTTCGCTCCACCCCAGCCAGGCCGCTTCGCGCTTCCCGAGCGACGCCGCGTTGCTTCGTCTGCGGTTCTCGGGGCGTGTCGGGGGGTACAGGGGGCGCCCGTGCTCAGACAGTCCTCGGCGAACCTGTCGGGTGCTTCACGGGGAGAACGGGACGGCCCTGCGCTGGCTCTACCTGCCTGCGGAACTGCGCGCGGGACCCCCCTGTACCCCCCGACCCGGAACGGGGTGGCCAACGACGTCGAATCGTTCTGCCTCGGCAGTTCGACTCTGCCGTGGGCTGCCCAGCGCGAGACCGGGGGAAGGGTTGGCAGCGGAGCGACCGCCGAGGCGAGCAGGGTGCCCGCGCACTCGAAGCTCCGCTTCAACCGATGGCGGCCAGGGTGTGGACGAGCGTAGGCGTCGTGTTCCCTGCGGCCGCCAGCTTCGGCAACGAGCAAGCGGAGGGAGACGGAGTCGCAACCCTTCCCCCGGTCCGGGCAACGGAGGTCCGGGGGCGAAGCGAAGCGGCAGTCTTGCTGGAGCAGCGCACGAGCCAGCGCGAGCCGCCTACGCCGTTCCGAGGTTGGACAGGCTAGGACCCACCCACCAGCGGCTCGAAGCGGGCCTTCTCGGTCGCCTTCATGTAGGCGTCCTGGGCGGTGACCTTGCCTTCCTTCGCGTACTGGAAGAGCACGTCGTCCATGGCCTGCATGCCCTGGCCCTTCCCGGACTGGATGATCGAGTTGATCATCGAGTTGTTGCCCTCGCGGATCACGTTGGGCAGTCCGGCGGTCTTGAGCAGGATCTCGTTCACGGCCACGCGGCCCTTGCCGTCCGCGGTGGGTAGCAGCAGCTGGGAGACGATGCCCGCCAGCGACTCCGACAGTGACAGCCGCACCATGTTCTGCTCCTCGGCGGGGAAGGCGTCGATGATGCGGTCGATGGTCTTGGGCGCGTTGTTGGTGTGGAGGGTCCCGAAGACCAGCATGCCCATCTCCGCCGCGGTGATGGCCAGGGAGATCGTCTCCCGCTCGCGCATCTCGCCCACGAGGATGACGTCGGCGTCCTGTCGGATGGCCGAGCGGAGGGCCGGCGAGAAGCCCTGGGTGTGCAGGCCCACCTCGCGGTGGGAGAAGATGCAGTCCCGGTTCTGGTGCACGAACTCGACCGGGTCCTCGATGGTGACGATGTGCTTGCGGTGGGTCTTGTTGATGCGGTCGATGATGGCCGCGAGGGTGGTCGACTTGCCCGAGCCCGTCGGGCCCGTCACCAACACCAGGCCGTCGTCCAGGTCCGCCAACGAGCCGATGGCCTCGGAGAGGTTCAGCTTGTCGATGGGGATGATCTCTTCGGGAATGATGCGGAAGACCGCGGCCGCGCCGTTGTCCTGCACGAAGTAGTTGGCCCGGAAGCGGGCCACGCCCTCGAGACCGTACGCGAAGTCGACGTCGTTGGTGGCGTCGTACTCGCGCCAGTGCTTGGGCGCCGCCAGCTCCTGGAGCATGGCGCGCAGGCCGTCGTCGGTGAGCGGCGGCTGGCCGTCCACGGTGACGATCCTGCCCTTGATGCGCATGCGCGGCTCGAGGCCCGCCGCCAGGTGGAGGTCGGAGCCGTCGTCTTCCTTGAGCTTCGTGAGCAGTGTGTCGAGCTGGGCCAAGCTGGGCCTCCTGACACCGACCGGATCGTCAGCCGGTGATGAGCTTCTCGTCCTCGGCCATCTTCATGGCCACCGCCTTGTCCACGCGCCCGCTCTTCACCAGCTCGTTGAGAGACTGCTCGAGCAGGCACATGCCGCTGTGACCGCCGGTCTGGAGCGACGAGCGGATCTGCACGGTCTTCTGGTCGCGGATCAGGTTCCCGATGGCCTTGTTGTTGACCAGGATCTCGAGCGCCGGCAGCCGCTCGCTGCCGTCCTTGGTGGGCACCAGCCGCTGGGAGATCACCGCGCGCAGGGACTCCGAGAGCATCGTCCGCACCTGCTCCTGCTCGTTGGACGGGAAGGCGCCGATCATGCGGTTGATGGTGCGCACGGCGTTGTTGGTGTGCAGGGTCGCCAGGACGAAGTGGCCGGTCTCCGCGGCGGTCATCGCCAGCGAGATCGTCTCGAGGTCGCGCAGCTCGCCGATCACGATGACGTCCGGGTCCTCGCGCAGGGCGCCGCGCAACGCCCGGGCGAAGCTGGCGGTGTGGGCGCCGGCGTGGCGCTGGTTCACCAGGCAGCGCTTGGACGGATGGATGTACTCGATGGGGTCTTCGACGGTGAGGATGTGCTCGTCGCGCTCCTCGTTCACCATGTTCACCAGCGCCGCCATGGTCGACGACTTGCCGCAGCCCGCGGGCCCGGTGATGAGCACCATGCCCTGGTGGTAGTTCGTGAACTTCGCCAGCGTGTTCGGGAGGCCCAGATCCTCGAGGCTGGGCGGCGCCGCGGGAATCGAGCGCATCACGATGTCGAAGCCGCGCTGCTGGCGGTAGACGTTGGTCCGGAAGCGACCGACGCCCTCGATGGACAGGCAGAGATCGAGCTCGCCGTCGCGGCACAGCTGCGCCGTCTGCTCTTCGGAGAGCGCCGCCAGCGCCAGCGCCTCGGCGTCCTCCTTGGACAGGAGCGCATCGCCCTGGTCCACCATCTGGCCGCCCAGCCGGAAGCGGGCCGGGGCGTTGGCGTGGATGTGGATGTCGCTGGCGCCCTTGGCGACGGCCTCGGAGAGGATCTGCTCGAGCCGCCCGCGGTCGGGCGAGGCGGCGATCGGGAGATCGAGGGAGTCCACGTCGGGGACCGCCGGCGCAGCGACCGGCGCGGGCGCAGCCTGGGCCGCGGGCGCGGCGGGCGGGGGAGCCGCGGCGGGCGGTGCGGGAGCGGCCGCAGCCGGGGCCGCAGCGGGGGCAGCGGGCGCGGGCTCGGCCCGCGCGGGAGTGGGAGCCGGAGTCGGGGTCGGAGTCGAAGCCGAGCTCGGACTGGCAGCCGGCTTCGGTCGGGCCGCAGCCGCCGGGCGGCTCGGCGCGGGCGCTGCCTCCCGCGGGGCGGCCGGCCTGGGAAGCGCGGGGCGCGCCGCCTCGGGCTCCGGGGCCCCGGCGCTGCCGAGCGCCTGCTTCGCGCGGTGCTTCGCCACGACGTCGCGCTGGACCTGCTTCAGCTTGTCCAGCTGGCGCGCGTTCACGAAGCCCTTCTCGAGGAGGATGTCCCCGAGGCGCTTGTCCGGGTTGCGTCCCTGCTCGGCCGTGGCCTCGTTCAGCTGATCCATGTCGATCAGCTTGAGCTGCACGGCGAGCCGGCCCATCAGCGAGCTTTGCTTGTTGCCACTCATCTCAGGGCGACTATCGGCTCGCCCGAGGCCCGGATTGAGCGCTGGCGGAGGGGGCCCGGGACTCATAGGATCCCGCCTCCCGCAAGACGGCCGGCGCGGGCAGACCGCGGCGGACCCGGAAGACCAGAGGACGTTCCCATGGCCCTAGAGGGATTCCAGCGGAAGTATCTGCGCGCCCTCGCCCACGAGCGCAGGCCCCTGGTCCAGGTGGGCGAGGGTGGGATGAGCGCCGCGGTGATGCGGGCGCTCGACCAGGCGCTGCTCGATCACGAGCTCGTGAAGGTCCGCCTGCGCGAGCCCGAGGACAAGAAGGCGTCGGCCCGGGAGCTGGCCCTGCGCAGCGGGTCGGAGCTGTGCGGCCTGGTGGGCCACACGGTCATCCTGTACCGGCCCCACCCCGAGTCGCCGACGATCGAGCTGCCGCCGCGCTGAGGCGCGCGCGGACGGACCCGGCGGGCTACCAGCCCCGCAGGTCGATCGGCCAGACGTCGACCACCTCGTCCCCGCGAACCAGGTGGAAGCGATCGTGGTAGGCCACGGTCGGGTCGACGTGGGCCGGCGTGACCCGCAGCCGCTCTCCCACGGCCAGCGGCGCCTCGGGTGCGAAGGTCAGGTGCTCGTCCGAGCAGAACCAGACCCGGGCCGCCTCGACCGTGGGGTTGCCGTGGTCCATGCCCAGGCTCTTGAGCCCGCAGTCGGCCACCGCGTAGGCCTCCGAGACCGACACCACGCTCGACCACACCCAGAACGCCTGGACGAAGGGCAGGCCCAGCTTCGCGTAGGCGGTGTCCATCAGGGAGTAGGAGCCCGCCTGGATCTCGCTGGCCCAGCGGTTGAGGTCGTAGGTGCCGGTGCCCCCGGCCGAGATCACGTCGCCGCCGACGTCGGCGTGGGCGGCGAGCAGGCTCTCCATGGACCGGGCGCAGACCTCGGAGCGCTGGGTGCGGTCCTCGACGGCCATGGCGTGGCCCTCGTAGCCCATGACGCCGCGCACCTCGAGCCCTCGGGAGCGGGCGCGGTCGGCGAGGGCTCCGGCCCGCTCGGGGGCGCAGCCACAGCGCGGCAGTCCGACGTTGACGTCGACCAGCACCTCGCGGAGTCCGGCCTGCGCCGCCGCGTCCACGGTGGCGTCGGAGTCGACGGCCACGGTCACCCGCGCACCGGCCGCGGCGATCCCGGCCAGCTCGCCCAGGCGTCGCGGGTCCACCACCTCGTTGGCGAGCAGCAGGTCCGCCCCCAGTCCGGCCTCGGCCAGACCCACCATCTCGCGCACGGTCGCGCAGGTGAAGCCGGTGTGGCCCAGCTCGGCCTGACGCTTCGCGAGCCGCGTGCACTTCGTCGCCTTCACGTGGGGCCGGAGCCGGCGACCGGGCAGCGCCTCGGACATGACGCGGAGGTTGTGCTCCAGGGCGTCCACGTCGATCAGCAGGGCCGGCGTGGAGAGCTCGGCGACGTCGAAGGGGGTCATGGCGGCAGTATACCGGCGCCGGGGTGCGTCCTCGGACCGGGCTACACGAAGCTCAGCCAGCCCTCGTGCTTGCGGTCGCGGCCGGACACGACGTCGAAGAAGGCGCTCTGCAGCGCCGCGGTGATGGGCCCGCGCCGTCCTTCGCCCACCTGGCGGTGGTCGACCTCGCGGATGGGCGTCACCTCGGCCGCGGTGCCGGTGAGGAACAGCTCGTCGGCGATGTAGAGCTCGTCGCGGGTCATGGGCCGCTCGACCACGTCGATGCCCTTGTCCCGGGCCAGCTCGATGACCGTGGCGCGCGTGATGCCGTCGAGCACCGTCGGCAGCGGCGGGGTGTAGAGCACACCGCCTCGCACCATGAAGATGTTCTCGCCCGAGGCTTCGGAGACGGTGCCCGAGGTGTCGAGCATGATCGCCTCGTCGTAGCCGTCGAGGAGCGCCTCGCGCTTGGCGAGGATCGAGTTCACGTAGTCTCCGCAGGTCTTGCCCTTGGTCATCTTCGCGTTCACGTGGTGTCGCGCGAAGGTCGAGACCTTGGCCCGGATGCCCCGCTCGAGCCCCTCGTCCCCCAGGTACGCGCCCCAGGCCCAGGCCACCACCGCCACGCGGATGGGGTTGTCGCCGGGGTTG
This sequence comes from Myxococcota bacterium, assembly GCA_050618075.1. Classification (GTDB taxonomy): domain Bacteria; phylum Myxococcota_A; class UBA9160; order UBA9160; family UBA4427; genus JBNLVL01. The sequence continues at coordinate 63,600 of JBNLVL010000003.1, read as the reverse complement.
AGCCCCATGGCCCCGTCCCCGATGAAGACCAGCGGTCGGATGTACCCGTCGGCGAGCCCGTTGCGTCCCAGCACCTCGCGAATCGCCCCGCTGACGACCTCCTGCTCGTAGGGCACGTCCATCAGGTTGATGTGCGCCGAGTCGTAGAGCCTCGCCACGTGCTCGGGCAGGCGGAAGATGGCCGAGCGGCCGTCGTCGGTCCGATAGCAGCGGATGCCCTCGAACACGCCGAGCCCGTAGTGGAGGGTGTGGGTGAGCACGTGGACGCGCGCCGCGTCCCAGTCGACGAACTCGCCGTCCAGCCAGATCTCGTTGCCGGTCACGCCGCCTGCGGCCTGATCGCCCATGGGAACGCCTCTGAGGTCGCCCGCTCTGCGCACGCCGTGGGTCGCGGGTCGTTGGAGGCCCGACGGCGGATCGGGGAGAAGCCGCTCCGGCTCAGCGCCGGAGCAGACGCCGTACGATACCCCTGCTCTTCTCCCGGCGCAGGTTGATCAGGCGAAGCTCCCTCAGGGCCTCCACGCAGTCGGGCCGGATCTGGACGGCCCGGGTGAACATCTTCTCGGCCATCCCGGCCTTGCCGACCACCTTGTACAGGCGGCCCAGGAACAGGTACGGCTTCTCCCGGTCGCGGGCGAGCTTGGCCCCCCGCTTGGCGTGCTCGATCGCCTCCTGGGCGATGGTCGGATCGTCGGGATGGCACAGGTGCAGGCACCAGCCGTAGTGGGAGTGGTACTCGCCCTCCTCGGGATACTTCGAGAGCGCGGCGCCGAAATAGCGAAGGGCGATCTCGTAGTCCCGGGAGCGGAGGTTGGACTCTCCCTTCTGGAACTCGATCTCCGCGTCGAGGGCGCGCCGGCCCTCGGCCTTCTGGGCGGCCTTGCGTTCGCCCTTCTTGCGCTCCACCTCGTACTCGCGGCGGCGCTTGGGGTCGGTGAGGGTCGCGTGGGCCCGGGCGATCAGCTGGTGGACCTGGTCGGCCAGCTGGCGGACCGCGCTGCTGGCGCTCGCGAAGCGGTCGGGATGGGTCTGCACGGCCAGCTCGTCGTAGGCCGCGGTGATCGTCTCGGGATCCGCCTGCTCGGAGACCCCGAGCATCTCGAAGTAGCTCATGCCGCGGAGCGTCTCGGCCCGGGCGGCGAGCTCCGTGCGCAGCTCGCGGTCGCGCTCGGGATCGGGCCGACTGGAGGCGGGCGGCTCGGGCGGGCCCTCGGGCTGGGCCGCCTGGCCCCCGGAGTCGGCGGCCTCGCGCAGATCGATGACCTCGGTCGCGATCAGGCCGAACAGCGTGCGGCGCAGCCCCTCGTCCTGCTCCAGCATCGAGGCGAGGGGCCTGCCGCTGCCGAGGCTCGCGAGCAGCTGTCGCTCGGCGGCGTCGAGGTGGATGTCCTGGTGGCGATAGAACGGGCTCTCCCCGGCCACCAGATAGCGGCCCCGGCGCTGGGAGAGAAAGGCGTCCACGTGGTCGAGGGGCATGTAGCGGCGGACCCCGCGCAGGATGAGGTTGGCGGGGCTGTCCTCCAGGGCCAGCTCGTTTCCGCGCTTGAGCCGACCTCCGATCTCGAACTGGAACTGCCCGCGGCGCCAGGCGAAGACCTCGAAGAGCTTCTCCTCCGCCTGCTCGCGCAGCGCGCGCACCATCTCGTCCTCGGTGAGCAGGTCCATGGCCACGAGGATCTCGCCCTGGAGCCCCTCGCCCTTCTTCACCCGCTGGAGCGACTCGCGCATGGAGGCGTCGTCGATCACCCCGCGCTTCATGAGCTGGTTGCCGAGACATTCGTTGATGAGGTTCGACTTCACGGCCACCGGGTAGCCGTCGCGCAGCTGGACCGCCTTGCGCTTCTTGCCGTTGGAGAGCAGCAGGACGCCGGTGGCGCGCAGTCCGTGGAGGTGATGCAGGAGGTGGGGGAACCCGAGCTCCCGGAAGCTCCCGCTCATGGGCTCGGCCTTGCTGCGGGCGGCCTTCCGGGGTCGCGCCCGGGTCGACCGGGACGGGGTGGACCCGGCCCTGGCGGCAGCGGCCCTGGCTCCGTTGCTGCGCCGCGGCTTGCGCGCGCCCGGGCGAACCGGCGGAGGCGACTCCTTCACCTGCTCCCGAACGCGTCCCAGCAGCGTATCCAGGGGCACCGGCTTGGCCAGGATCGCCGCGGCCCCGAGCCGCGCCGCGCGCTCCTCGTACTGGGGGGTGACGCGGCACCCGGTCATCATCAGGACCGGCGGCTGGGAGGACAGCGTGGGGCTCTGGCGCATGGCCTCCAGCACCTCGAAGCCGTCCCGGCGCGGGAGCAGGACGTCGAGTAGGACGAGCTCGGGACGGGCGTCCTCGACGCGATCCAGGGCCTCGTCGCCGTCGTGGGCGGTGACGACGCTGTAGCCCTCCCGGCCCAGCGCCTTCTCGAGGATTCGGCACAGGTGCCGGTCGTCGTCGACGCACAGGATCGTCGCGCCCATGAATGCTGCCCCCAGGTCTGTGGTTCTGTAGGTATCGACCCACACTCTCGCGAAGTGAAGGCTAAAGCTTTGTCGGCATTCTGGAATCGGAGGGCGGTGAGAACGGTCACGGCAGCCGTGACGCAAGCTCCCGGAGACTCTGGGTGTAATCCGGCCGGGCGATCCCGGCCTCGGTGACGATCGCGGCGATGAGCCCCGAGGGGGTCACATCGAAGGCCGGGTGCCGGACCGGCACGCCGTCGGGCACCACGGCGCGATCGCCGACCCGCACCATCTCGTCGCGACTTCGCTCCTCGATGGGAATGGCGTCGCCGTCCGGGGTGTCGAGGTCGACGGTGCTGAGCGGGGCCGCCACGTAGAAGGGGATGGCGTGCTCCCTCGCGAGCACGGCCAGGGCGTAGGTCCCGATCTTGTTGGCCGCGTCGCCGTTGGCCGCGATGCGGTCGGCTCCCACCACCACGAGGTCCACCTCGCCCCGGCGCATCAGGTGGGCGGCGGCGTTGTCGGGGATGACGGTCACGGGGATGCCGTCGCGCTGCAGCTCCCAGGCGGTGAGGCGCGCGCCCTGGAAGAACGGACGCGTCTCGTCGGCGAACACCGTGGGCCCCCGGCCGGCGTCGGCCGCGGCGCGCACGACGCCCAGGGCGGTGCCGTAGCCGCCGGTGGCCAGGGCTCCCGCGTTGCAGTGGGTGAGGATCCGGGCCTTGTCCGGGACCAGCTCGAGCCCCGCCTGGCCGATGGCCCGACACCGGAGCTGGTCGTCCTCGAGGATGGAGAGCGCCGCGTCCAGCAGCTGCCGGCGCAGCTCGGCCGCCGGCGCGGTCGGGGGCGCGGCCTCCAGCACCTCGCGCATCCGCCCCAGGGCCCAGAAGAGGTTGACGGCCGTGGGCCGGGTGGCCGCCAGGCGGTCGAAGACCGGCTCGAGCGCCCGGGCCAGCTCGCCGGCGGTCTCGCCCGCCGCGTCCCGGGCCGCCTGGGCCACGCCCAGGGCGGCCGTGCAGCCGATGGCCGGCGCGCCGCGCACCACCATGTCCTCGATGGCCCGGGCCACCTCCTCGGTGGTGGGCAGGGTGAGGTAGGTCTCCTCCGACGGGAGCTTCCGCTGATCGAGCAGCACGACCCCGCCGTCGGTCCAGCGAATGGCCGACCACCCGGGGCTGGGATCGGACTGGTCCATGGGACGCTCCCTCCAGATGGAGCCGGACAGCGTAGCGGGCCTGGGGTCGCCCACCTCGTCGATCGAGTATCCTCACTGCGCGGCCGGGAGCCGCGGCACGGAAGGATGAGCCATGACGATGAGCGAGCTGCTCCGCGAGGGCGCCAAGATCCAGGACATCGCCCACCACCTGGACCTGCTCGACCCCGAGTCGAGGGTCCGGGAGATGGTGAGCCTGCCGGCCGGGGACCAGGCGCGGCTCTACGAGATCTCCGCCGATTCTCCGGCCATCACGCGCAGCGACCTCGTGCCCGATGGCACCGCACCCCGGCAGCCCGTCATCCACGACGGCATCAACTCGCAGCCGCTGTTCCGGCGCTTCCAGAAGCGCGTCTGCCTGCCCGAGGACGGATCGCCGCGGGTGTTCGGATACAACGAGGCCGCCGTCGGGCGCCTGATCGGGCCGGGCTTCTTCGTGGCCCACGACACCGAGCCGGGAGACGAGCGGGGCGCGGTCGTCGTGGACTACTACCTCGTGCCCGACGGCCCGGTCGCCGCCGGCTGGCCGCCGGTGGTCCCGAACTCGAAGGGCCTGCAGCGATTCGTGTACGACAAGACCCGCGACTACATGCGCCGGGTCTCCGAGCACGTCTCGATCGGCAAGGCGGTGCGCCTGGAGAAGCGCACCATGGGCTACTTCCTGCTCTGCCGACGCGACTGAGAGCCCCGGGCGCGGAGCCATCCCTTCAGCCCGGTGCTGCACTTGCCGATGGGTTGCGCAGGAGGCGCACCATGGCGACGCAGATCGCGAACACGCGAGACCGGGACCTCATCGAGGCCGTGGCCGACGAGCTGACCCGCCATGGAGCCGCCGAGGAGCCGGCGGCGCAGCTCGCCCGCGAGATCGTCGGGCGCTACCCGCTGGTCGGCCGACTGGGGCTGGCCGGGGCCGTCCGCGAGGCCCGCCGTGCGGGGCTCGACCCTTCGGCCGCCGAGGAGTCGGCCGTCTGGCTGGCGGCCTGGGAGGCGCTGCACCGGGGTGTGCCCTTCGCCGCGGCCGCCCAGCAGCTGGAAGCCCTGTGCGGAGACCCGCAGCGCGCCCGGGCGGCGCTGCTGGAGGCCTCCCGCTTCCAGCGCAGCGGGGCCACCTCCGGCCCGCCCCGCGAGCCGCGGCCCCCCCATGGCGTGGGAGGCGCCCTGGGGCGGCGAGCCGCCCAGGCGGTCCTCATCCTGGTCGCCGCCGCGGGCTGGGTCGCCCTGGGCGGACGCTGGCTCGCCAGCTTCTGACCGGACCCGCGCTCTACAACCCACCCGATGCGTTGTAAGCTGGACCCGAAGGCCGCCCGCCCGGCCTGGAGGTCCCCCCTTCATGAAGAAGACCCTCGAGATCGACCTGGACGTGACCCGCGAGACCTGGGACGCCTTCCTCCGCCGCTACGAGCAGCTCGTCGACGAGGCGCTCAGCGAGCGCGACGCGCCGGCCGCGAAGCCCAGGCGCGAGACCTTCTGGGAGAACGGCGGGGTGCAGATCGACCCGACCGCCTTCTTCGCGAGATTCACCGGCCTGGACTAGCCGCCTTCGGACCCACCTTGAGGTGCGCGGCGTCGAGCCGCCACTGCCCGTCGGGATCGCGGACCAGCGAGCCCTCCACGGTGGCGGGCTCGCCGACGGCCTTGGTGTAGGCGCCGCCGCCCATGCTGAGTCGGGCCAGCGAGGCGTCCACGTCGAAGCGGGCGCGGCCGCCGGCCTCGTCGCCCACCATGTCGCGGAGCTCCGCGCGCACGGACAGGCTGCGCTCGAGCTCGATGTCCTTGAGCACGAGGTTGGTGTCGCGCAGGGCGATGTCGGCGGCGAAGGCCTCGGGCCGGTCGGGCTCGCCGGCGAAGCGGATCTCCCCGTTGGCGAGCCCCGAGAGCTTCGCCACCCGGGGCAGCGCCTTCTCCACGGGCTGGAGGTTCACGTCCTCGAGCTCGAGGCGCGCATCGAGGCGGCCGCCGATCCGACCGCTGCCGTCGATGCGCAGTCGCCCGCCGCTGGCCAGGCTGGCGGCGCCCGTGAACTTCATCGGCTGGTCCTGGGCGCGGGCTTCGAGGCGCACCGAGAGACCCTGGAGCTCGACGACCACGCCCTCGGACACGGTCCACCGGGCGCTCTCCGCCTGCATCGGGTCCATCACCAGGACCCCGTCGAGGAGCGAAGCCGGCTCGACCGGCAGCCGCGCGGACGCCGCCACCAGCACGGGCGGATCGCCGGCCTTCTCCCCGGAGACGCGGAGGCTGCCCACCAGGATCTGGGGCGGCGAGGCCTGCCAGCTCACCTCGGCGAACTCGATGCTGCGGCCGAAGCGGAGCTCCAGCATCCGCCGCACCAGACCCGCCGGATCCAGCAGGTCCGACCAGCCGGTCCCGCTCTCCTGGGCGTCGACCGGACGCGCCGCCGGCGGCGCGATCAGCAGGCTGGCCAGCAGCGCCGGCACCAGGGCGGCGGTCGGCCGGCGACGGCGCATCGGCGGTCGGGCGCCGCGGCTCGCGCGGCTAGCCATTCAACCTGTCCGCCAGGGCCTGGCGCACGCGACCCGGGTCGGCCTTGCCGCGGGTCCGCTTCATCACCTGACCCATCAGGAAGTTCAGCACCTTCTGGTCGCCGTCCCGGAAGCGCTGGACCTCCTCGGGATGGGCGGCCAGGGTCTCGTCGACCGCGCCGTCGATGAGCCCCGTGTCCTGTACGGCCTCCAGACCCCGCTCGCGCATCAGGGCTTCGGGGTCTCCTCCCGCGTCCGCCAGGACGGGCAGCAGCTCCCGGGCGCTCCTGGCGGTGAGCCGCCCGTCGTCCACCAGACCCACGAGGGCGGCGAGCGACGCGGCGGTGAGCGCCAGCTCGTCCACGTCCTGCTCCCGCTCCTTGGCCAGCTGGGCCACGTCCCGGAGCATCCAGTTGGCCACGCTCCGGGCCGCGGACGCCGCATCGGCGCCGGCCTCGCGGCGCGCCGCGACCGCCCCCTCGAAGAGCTCCGCCACCGCGCGACTGGAGACCAGCTGGCGGGCGTCGTCGGCCGGGAGCCCGAGCTCCTTCTCGAAACGCGTGCGCCGCGCCTCGGGCAGCTCGGGCATCCGCGCGCGCACCTCCTCGATGCGCTCGGGCGCGATCTCGAGGGGGATGAGGTCGGGATCGGGGAAGTAGCGGTAGTCGCTGGCGCTCTCCTTCACCCGCTGGATGCTGATGCGTCCGGTGTCCCCCTCGTAGCCGAGCGTCGCCTGGACGATCTTCCCGCCCGCTTCGAGCACCTCGGCCTGCCGCTCGATCTCGGCGGCGATGGCCGACTCGACGAAGCGGAAGCTGTTGAGGTTCTTCAGCTCCGTGCGCGTGCCCAGCTCGGACTGGCCGCGCGGACGCAGGGAGACGTTGGCGTCGCAGCGGAACTGGCCCTTCTCCATGTCGGCCTCGGAGACGCCGGTGTGGCGGAGGATGGAGCGGAGGGTCCGCAGGTAGGCGCCGGCCTCTTCGGGGCTGCGCAGGTCGGGCTCGGAGACGATCTCCAGCAGCGGCACCCCACAGCGATTGAGGTCGATGTGGGTGTCGTCGCCGCCGGCCACGGCGGAGTCGTGGATGGACTTGCCCGCGTCCTCTTCCAGGTGGGCCCGGGTGATGCCGATGCGGACGGTGCGCGCGGGCCCCACCACGTCCTCGGGCACCTCCACCTCGATCCAGCCGTCGCTCACCACCGGAAGCTCGTACTGGGAGATCTGGTAGCCCTTGGGCAGATCGGGATAGAAGTAGTTCTTGCGCGCGAACACCGAGAACGGCTGGACGGTCGCGTGCACGGCCAGACCGAGTCGGATCGCCAGCTCGACCACCCGCTCGTTGAGCACGGGCAGTACGCCGGGCAGCGCGAGGTCGATCTCGTGGACCGCGTGGTTGGGCTCCTCGCCGTAGCGGACCGGCGCCGGACTGAAGAGCTTCGTCTCGGTGGCGAGGTGGGTGTGCACCTCGAGCCCGATGACGGCTTCCCAGCGCTCGAAGATCTCCTCGAGGACGTGACCGCTCATGCAGGGGCCTCGCGCGGGGGGGCGCTCTGTTCGGGCACCGCGAGGTGGTGATCGGTTCGCTGCTGGTAGTCGTGGGCCACCCGCAGGAGCGTCGCTTCGTCGAGCGCGCGCCCCACGAGCTGGAGCCCGACCGGGAGGCCGTGGACCCGCCCGCAGGGCAGGGATACGCCCGGCAGCCCCGCCAGCGATGCGGAGACCGTGTACACGTCCGACAGGTACATGCGCAGGGGATCGCCCTGCTTCTCGCCCAGGGCGAAAGCGGTCTCCGGGCTGGTCGGGGTGGCGATGACGTCGCACTGCTCGAACGCCTGCTCGAAGTCCCGGCGCAGCAGCGTGCGCACCTTCATCGCCTTCAGGTAGTAGGCGTCGTAGTAGCCCGCGGACAGCACGTACGTGCCCAGCAGGATGCGCCGCTTCACCTCGGCGCCGAAGCCCTCGGAGCGCGTGCGCCGGTACATCTCCGCCAGGTCGGCGACCCCGGACGCCCGGCGCCCGTAGCGGACCCCGTCGTAGCGGGCGAGGTTGCTCGACGCCTCGGCGGTGGCGATCAGGTAGTAGGTGGCGATGGCGTAGCGGGTGTGGGGCAGCGAGACCTCGACCACCAAGGCCCCGGCCCGCTCCAGCTCGCCGACCGCCTGGCGCACGCGCTCCAGGACCTCGGGGTCGGCGCCCTCGACCTCGAAGTACTCCCGGGGCAGGCCGATGCGCAGCCCCGCGACGCCCCCGCCGAGGGCCGACGTCCAGTCCGGCGCGGGCTCGGGCAGCGAGGTCGAGTCCTTCGGGTCGTGTCCGGCGATGGCCTCGAGCAGCCAGGCGCAGTCCTCAGCGGTCCGCGCGAAGGGGCCGATCTGGTCGAGCGAGCTGGCGAAGGCCACCAGCCCCCAGCGCGACACGCGGCCGTAGGTGGGCTTCATGCCGACCACGCCGCAGAAGCTGGCCGGCTGCCGGATCGAGCCCCCGGTGTCGCTGCCGAAGGCGCCGGGCGCGATGCCCGAGGCCACGGCGGCGGCCGAGCCCCCGGAGCTCCCGCCGCAGGCGCGGCGGGTGTCCCAGGGGTTGCGGCTGGGTCCGTGGACCGTGTGCTCCGTGCTCGAGCCCATGGCGAACTCGTCCATGTTGCTGCGGCCGATGATCACCGCCCCCGCCGCCTGGAGGCGCGAGACGAGGGTCGAGTCGTAGGGCGAGACGAAGCCCTCGAGGATGCGCGACGCACAGGTCGTGGGCTCGCCCTGCATCACCATGTTGTCCTTCACGACCAGCGGGATGCCGTCGAGGCGCCCGAAGGACTCGCCCCTGGAACGGCGGGCGTCGGCGGCCTCGGCCTCGGCCAGGGCGCGCTCGTCCCGGGTGCCCACGAGGGCGTGGACGCTGGCGTCGAGCGCGGCCCCGCGCTCGAGGGACGCGGCGACCAGCTCGCGGCTCGACACCTCCTTCGCGTCGAGCCGGGCCCGGCAGCGGGCGAGGGTCTGGGGACCGGACACGGGTCAGCCGTCCTCGTCGCCGGCGAGCACCTTGGGCACGGCGAAGGCGCTGCCGGCGCGCTCGGGGGCGTTGGCCAAGGCCCGCTCCGGATCCATGGGAGGAGCGGCCACGTCGGGCCGCATGGGCGTTTGCAGGGGGAGGGCGTGGGACGTGGGCTCGATGTCGTCGGTGTCGAGCTCCTCGAGGGCCTCGACGTAGCCGAGGATGCGCGTGAGGTCCCGCGCCATGGACTCGACCTCGCCCGGGTCGAGCTCGAGCCGAGCGAGGTTGGCGACGTGCAGGGCGAGCTCGCGATCGATCCGGGGGGAGTCCGACATGGCGCCGCAAAGTAGCGCAGGGCCCCGGGACCCGGCTGCGCGGCCGACGAGCGCGACGGCGGGGCCGATTTGCGCCGGAGTCCTGCGGGGGATACTTTCCCGTTCCCTCCGAGAGCTGCCTGGGCCCCGCGAACCGCGGCCTCGGCGGCTCCCCAGTCCCGATCGCGGGGCTCCACCGTGCGACCGGCCGATGCCGCGCCGCGCGGATGCGAACGACGCCGGAACCCGCGATCCGGGCCAACGACACGATCGAAGAAAATGAGCGAACTGACAGAACTCTTCGCGGAGCTGCCCGAGGACCTTCAGCAGGGTATCCGCGATCTCGGCTGGACCACGCCGATGCCGGTCCAGGCCAAGGCCATTCCCCTGATGCGTCAGGGTCTCGACCTGATCGTCCAGGCCCGGACCGGGAGCGGCAAGACCGGCGCCTTCGGCGTCCCCATCGTCGAGTCCATCGACACCGGGAGCCGCCACATCCAGGCCCTGGTGATGCTTCCCACCCGCGAGCTGGCGGGCCAGGTGGCCGTCGAGATCACGGCCATGGGCAAGCACCGCGGCGTCGAGACCCTCCCCGTCTACGGCGGCACGGGCTACGCGCCCCAGCTCGAGGCCCTCGAGAAGGGCGTGCACGTCGTCGTGGGCACGCCCGGGCGCATCCTCGACCACCTGGGCCAGGGCCGCATGAAGCTCGACCAGGTGAAGGTGCTCGTGCTCGACGAGGCCGACGAGATGCTCTCCCTGGGCTTCTGGCCCGACATGCGCGACATCGCGGGGTACCTGCCGAAGCAGCGCCAGTCCTACCTGTTCTCGGCCACCATCCCCGAGAAGGTGCGGTCGCTCTCGCGCTTCTTCCTCCGGGAGGAGGCCGAGTTCGTGACCCTGTCCGAGGGCCAGCTGGCGCCCCAGGAGATCGAGCACTTCTACTACCTGTGCACGGCCCAGGAGAAGGAAAAGCTGCTCGCCCAGATCATCGAGTGGGAGGACCCGGAGAGCGCGATCATCTTCTGCAACACCAAGGCCGACGTGCGCTACGTGTCGGGCTTCCTGCAGAAGCGGGGCATCGACGCCGACCAGATCTCCGGCGACCTCACCCAGGTGGCCCGCGAGAAGGCCATCGCGAAGATCAAGGCCGGCAAGCTGCGGTTCCTGGTGGCCACGGACGTGGCGGCGCGCGGCATCGACATCAGCGACCTCTCCCACGTCATCAGCTACTCCACGCCCGAATCGCCCGAGGTGTACGTGCACCGCACCGGGCGCACCGGCCGGGCGGGCAAGGCGGGCGTGGCGATCTCCCTGGTCTCGGGCCTCGACATCGGCAACTTCCGCCAGATGCAGATCGTCAACAAGATCAAGGTGCCCGAACGCAAGGCTCCCACCGAGAAGCAGCTGATCCGCCGCGCCCGGGAGCGCCTGACCGTCAAGGTGGAGCACGAGATGCGGGCCCTCTCCGAGTCCGAGCTGGCGGAGAAGATCGACCGGCTCATTCCCATGGTCGAGGACCTGGTGAAGACCCCGGAAGGCCGCCGCGACCTGGCGGCCGTGTGCGCCGCCTACCTCCACGACCACCGCCCCGAGACCACGGTGACCGACTCGAACGCCCCGGAGCCCCAGCGCGGCACCGCGCTCGCCGAAGAGGGCGCCGAGAGCGACCCCGACCGCAACGACGACGCCCGGCCGGACGGCGACGACGACGGTCGCGGTCGGCGCGGCCGGGGCCGCGGGCGCGGTCGCGGCGGCTCGGGCGGAGGCGGCTCCCGCTCGGGCGGGGGCGGCGGGCGGCGGCGGAGCGGCGGCGGACGCGGAGGCAGGCGATAGTCTGCACCGTGGACATCGGCGTCGTCATTCCCACCGCCAACCGGCGGCCCGACCACCTGCTTCGCGCGGTCCGCAGCGTGCTCGACCAGAAGCCCGACAGCGCGCGCCGGGTCGAGCTGGTGGTGGCCAACAACAGCGACCGCCCCATCGAGGGCGACCTCGCGCGACTGGCCGAGGGCGGGGCCCTGCGCATCGTCGACGCGAGCCGGGTCCGGGGCGCGAGCCATGCCCGCAACCGCGGCGCGGCAGCCACCGTGTCCAGCCTGCTGGCGTTCCTCGACGACGACGACTGGTGGGAGCCCGCCTTCCTCAAAGAGCTCGGCGGGACCCTCGTGCGCGAGGACGCCGACATGGTGTGCTGCGGCTTCTGGAACTGGAAGCCGGGGCCCGTGCGCCTCACCGGCAAGCAGATGCGGGTCGTGCCCACCGAGGAGAAGCTCTTCCTCAAGAACCCGGGCTTCCGGGGCTCGAACTTCCTGATGCGCCGCACGCTGTTCGATGCCACCCGCGGCTTCGACGAGAGCCTGCCCACCTCGAACGACAAGGACTTCCTGATCCGCTTCCTGCGGGCGGGCGGGCGGCTCTTCCCGCTCCAGCGCAGGCTGGTGAACCTCGACCGGGGAGAGCACGAACGCCTGACGCGGGCGTCCTGGAACAAGGTGGCCGGCACCCGGCGTTTTCTCGAGCTCCACGCTCCGCACATGGAACCGTCCCTCTGCCGGCGCCTGCTCTTCAAGCTGCGCCTGCAGACGGCGCTCACCTCGCGAAGCTACGCGACGCTGGCGGGCCTGGCCGTCGAGCGGCCCGGGCGCGCCTGGGAGCTGTTCGGGCTGGGCCGCGACCTCGCCCGGGGCCGACGCGTCCGGGTGTAGGCGAGGGGCCGTGCCATCAGGCGTCGGCGGCCACCAGGGAGGCCAGGACCTGCCGCGTGCCCTGGAAGCTCCGGCGCCCGTGCATGACCACGAAGTTGTCCACCAGGGCGACGTCCCCCCGCTGCCACTCCAGGTCGATCGAGAGCGCCTCGGCCAGCTCGACCACGGTGTTCCAGGCGGCGGGGTCGAGGGGGCGCCCGTCGCCCAGGGTGACGGCGCGCGACGGGTCGTTGCGGCGGTCCTTCCAGGCGAGCGCGGCGATCAGCTGATTGAAGAAGCTCTTTCGACCGGGACCGAGCTCCCGCACCGCCGGCAGCACGGGCGTGGTCGTGCGCAGGCACTCGTCCGCCGACCACTCCCAGTCGTATTCCAGCCGCCGCATCCGCTCCTCGGCGGCCTCGCGGGTCTCGACCCCGAAGGTGCTGCGCCAGCTGCGCCCCATGGCCGACTCCGGATCGTCGTGGGGCGGCATCACCAGGCTGTACAGCAGGCCCTGCTCTTCACAGTCCCGCGCGAATGCGGGGCAGCGGCGCTCGAGCTCGGCGAACAGCCAATCGGACCTGCAGAGCGAGGTGGCGCCGCCCACGTCGGCCGGTCGCTCGCAGAAGAAGAAGAGCCGACTCGGATGGATGGGGGTCTGGGCCATCTCGTGATGCAGCCGGATCGTGGCCGAGGGAGGCGCCTCGTTGGCGGTGAAGACCCGCTCGGTGCGGCTCACGCGCACCGCGTTCGACAGCGACTCGGCGTAGGTGAAGTTCTCGTACCCGAACGCCCGGATGACGGCGTCGAAGTCGAGGTCGCTGGCCACCGGAAAGCCCCGGAACAGCAGGGCGCCGTGGCGCCGGAGCCGCGCGTCGAGAGCCGCGCGCTCGCCGCCGATCCAGGCCAGCGCCTCGCCGAGGCCGGCCGCCGGGGACCGGCACTCGAAGACGAGCGGGAAGACCTCGCCTCCGGACGCGTCCGGCGCCTCGGGGGTCGCGACCTCGAATCGCCCTTCGCTCATCACGGATCTCCATTCGTCGGGAGGGCGCCCGCTCGCGTCGAGGCGCCCTCGCGAGAGGTCCCCGGCTACTCGTAGATGGGGAAGAACGTCCCGAAGGCCTCTTCGCAGAAGACCCCGGGGTCGTTGAAGCGACGGTTGCGGTCGAGCCCCGAGACGGCGGCCATCTCGTCCGCGGAGAGCGCGAAGTCGAAGATCGACCGGTTCTCGCGCATGCGGGCGGGGTTCCGGCTCTTGGGGATGACCGCGGTGCCGCGCTGCACGCCCCAGCGCAGCACGATCTGGGCCGGCGTCCGGCCGTGGTTGCGCGCGATCTCCACGATCTCCGGATGCGCCAGGACCGACTCCTCCTCGCGCGCCATGTCGAGCTCGAAGTAGGACTGCGCGGCCAGGGGCGAGAAGGCGGTCACCGCGATCTGCTCCTCGCGGGCGAAGCGCAGCAGCTTCTCCTGGGCCAGGTACGGGTGCATCTCCACCTGGAGCACCTCGGGCCGGATGCGGGCGCCGGCCAGGAGATCGCGGACCAGGGACACGCCGAAGTTGCAGACGCCGATGTGGCGGACCAGCCCGCGCTCCACCAGCGCCTCCATGGCGCCCCAGGTCTCGTGGACGGGGACCGGAGCGGAGACCATGCGCGGTGTCCCGGCCTCGGGATCCGCGACCCACTCCGGCGGATAGCGCACGTCGAACGGCACGTACTCGAGCGCGATCGGGAAGTGGATCAGGTAGAGGTCGAGATGGTCGAGGCCGAGGTCGCGGAGCGTTCGCTCCGCGGCCGGGCCGACGTGCTCGGCGGCGTGGTAGGTGTTCCAGAGCTTCGACGTGACCCACAGCTCGTCCCGCGAGCAGAGGCCTTCGCCCAGCGCCCGCGCGATTCCCGCCCCCACGGCTTGCTCGTTGCCGTAGTCGCAGGCGCTGTCGAGGTGGCGGTAGCCCGCGCGGATCGCTTCCTCGACCACCCCGGGCGCGTCGCCGGGCGCGACCTTCCACAGCCCCACCCCGACGGAGGGAAGCGTGGCGCCCGAGGCGAGTGACAGGCCTTCGTCGTGCAGGATCGGTCTCCTTCGCGGCAGGTCCCAGGGCGACCCGCGCTCGCGCCGCCGGAAGGCCGGGGCCGCTGGAACGGACTCTAACCGCCCGAAGCACGACTGGCACGACGAGTCGGCGGATCCGCCTCCGGCGGCCGGGCCGAGGCGAGCCGCGTTTCGAGGCCGGAGGCGCCGCCCGCGTCGTCTGGCGGCAGGTCGGCGCTGCCCGCCGCGCCGGGCCGCTCAGCCCCCGCCTCGTAGGCGCGGCGGTAGGCGCGGGGGGTGATGCCGACCTTCTCGCGGAAGACCGTGGTGAAGTGGCTGAGCGAGCGCCAGCCGCTCTCGAATGCGACCTCGGTGATGCTGCGATCGGTCCGGGCCAGCAGCTGACTCGCGCGCTCCAGGCGCAGCTCGGTCACGTACTCGCGGAAGGTCAGCCCCAGCTCCTCCTGGAACAGGCGCGAGACCTGGCGGGTCGAGAGCCCGAGGCGCTCGGCGAAGCTGGAGAGACACCAGTCGTCGGGGTCGCTCTCGCGAAGCGCGCGCGCAGCTTCCGGCACCCGCCGTCGCGAGCCGGCCTGCCTCCGGTCCCGGGGCGCCAGGGGCGCGCCCTCGGCCTCGAGGATCGCGGAGATCAGGGACAGTCGGTGCGCGAAGCGGCCGAGCTCGTCGCCGGCCCGGGTGCGTCCCCTGGGCTGGCGGCCGTCGGCTTCGTTCAGGATGCGGGCGAGTCGCCGGCCCGCCCTGGACCGCGGCGGCACCAGACACAAGGGCTCGCCGTCGACCTCGCCGGGCGCTCCCAGGAATCCGAGGATCTGCCCCAGGGTTTCGCGGGGACAGCTGAACAGGAGGACCGATCCGAGCGCAGTCGAGCGCGTGACCTCGACCCCGAGGCCCGCGCGAACGATGAGATGCTCTCCCGCGTCGAGGCGCAGCGCGTCGCCTCGAGCCGTACGCACGACGAGTGATCCCTCGCAGGGGGAGAGGAGCGAGAGCGGGGTGATCCGTGCGGCAAGGGCCTCCGGACCGACGCGGCGAACGACCGGGCTCGGCTCGAGCATGGGACCCTCGCCCGCCTGCTCCACCAGCCCCCCCGCGTCCCGTCTCGACTCCGACTCCACCTGGAAAGGCCTCCCCGGGATTCCGAGGAAGAACCTCCTCCCCCCTCGTCGCGGGGAATGTGGCGTCGGGCGGCCCTTCCTGTCGGGACGATTGCTCGAAGGACCCGAGCCCGCCGGAGACGGGGAAATGTCGCTGGCGTGTCCCCCTTGGTCCGGACTGTGAAGAGGCCGCACCCGAACGACAAACCGCCGGGCCGGGCGTGAAGATGAAAGGAGCGGACCGGTGATAGACTCGAGCCGTGAGCTGGATCGCCCGGAAGCTCGGCGTGCGCGCCCGCGAGCACCGCCCGCGCTGTCACGACGACGTCGCGGTGGTCATGCGCGACGACGTGGCCCTGCGCACCCGCCGCTGGAGTCCGGCGGACGGGGGCCGGCGACCCGCCGTGGTGATCCGTACCCCGTACGGAATCGGCTGGAACCCGCCGCTGCCGCTGCTCCCCTTCCTCGCGCGCCTGCTGGCGGGCCGCGGCTACCACGTCGTGCTCCAGGACACCCGGGGGCGCTATCGCAGCCAGGGACGCTTCGCGCCCTTCGTGCACGAGAGAGAGGACGGCCTCGACACCCTCGACTGGGTGGCGGAGCAACCCTGGTGCGACGGCCGCATCGGCATGTGGGGCGCGTCCTACTTCGGGTACACCCAGTGGGCCGTGAGCGCCGCGGCGCGGCCGTACCTGAAGGCGCTGGTCCCGATCGTGACCAGCACCGACTTCCACGGTCTCTTCTACCCCGGCGGCGCCTTCTCCCTGCTCTCCTCGCTGCGCTGGGCTGCGTCCAACGGCGACCGCCGCGGTCGCCGGGCGCCCGAGCGTCGGCTTCCCGCGGCCGCGCGGGTCCGCCCGATGGCGGACGCCGTGCGCGCGGCCCGTCGCCACGCTCCCTTCTTCGACGACTGGGTGGAGCACCCGGAGCGGGACGACTACTGGGCCGGCGTCGACCTGCCCGATGCGCGGTCGACGAGCCGGGTCCCCGCGCTCTCGATCGCGGGCACCTGGGACATCTTCGGGCGCGTGCAGCTGGACGACTACGCGGCCATGCGGGATTCGACCTGGCTCGACCTCGGCCCGTTCGCCCACGGCAGCTACGCGGTCTCCCCGCGCAAGCTGGGGTGGAAACAGGCCGGCTTCGGCAGACTGCTGCCCGCGAGCCTGGAGTTCCTCGACCACCACCTGATGGATCGCCCCCTCGAGCGCGACCGGGTGCGGCGCTACGTGGTCGGCGAGGACCGTTGGGTGGAAGAGCCCGAGTGGCCGCCGCCGGGCACCCGCGAGCTGCGGCTCTTCCTGCGCGGCGACGGGCGCGCCACCCGGGAGCCGCCGGGCCGCGACGAGGCCTCGCGCAGCTATGCGTACGACCCGGAGGATCCCGTCCCCACGCGCGGGGGCAGCCTGCTGGGTCCCCGGGCCGGCCCCGACGACCAGCGCGGGCTCGAGCAGCGGGCGGACGTCCGCACCTACGAGACCGAACCGCTGTCCCGGCCGCTGTGTCTGGCCGGGCCCGTCTCCATGCGGCTGGTGGTCTCCACCGATGCCGAGGCCACGGACTTCACGGCCAAGCTCGTGCACCTGCCCCGCGACGAATCGGCCCCGGCGATCAATCTGTGCGACGGCATCCGGCGCGTCGCCCGCGCGCAGGGCGGGACGTTCGCGGTGGAGATCGGGATGTGGCCGGTCTCGGCCGTGCTGCCCGCGGGCGACCGCCTGCGTATCGAGGTCTCGAGCTCGAACTTCCCGCGCTACGACGCGCACCCGAACGTCCCGGGGAACCCGGCCCACGCCACGGCCACGAAGGTCGCGCGCCAGACCCTCCACCACGGGGCCGACGCGCCCTCGTTCCTCTCGCTGCGGGCGATGGACTAGAGGGCCTCACGAGCCCCGGGCGCCGAAGACCTCGAGGATGGCGTGGGAGTTCTCGAGCACGCGCTCCGGGCGCACCCCGACCGATGGCGGGTAGAAGAGCGGCTCCTCGGTGAGGTCCCGCCACTGGGCGAGACGGTCCCGGGCCTCGTCGGCCGTGCAGGCGATGGCGATCTCGTCGACGAGCTCGTCGGGGATGGCCTCGCCGAGCGCTCGCATGTCCAGCTTGCGGAAGGCGGCGCGACACGCCTCGCCGATGGACCGCAGACCGTGGAGATCGAGGATCGAGTGGTACAGCTCGGTGGTGTAGTAGAAGCCGATCTGCCCCTTCGCCTCGCGGAGCGCCTGCTCGCGGCTCTCGGCGATGACACAGACGACGTAGGGCGCCAGCATGCAGCTGCCGTCCCTGCGCTCCGCTTCGCGTTCGGCTTCCCGGAGGCCCGGCAGCGTCACCTCGCGGTGCCAGCGACGGGTGGCCACGGGATGGCCCACCAGGCCGTCGGCCACCAGACCGGCGGCGCGGATCATCTTCCGGTTCACCGCGGCGATCCAGATGGGGATCGCGTCGCGCGCCGCGCCCGGGCGGGAGTACAGCGGGACCTTCAGGTCCCAGAACTCCCCTTCGAAGCGGAAGCCGCCGCCCTCCTGGGAGGCGAACACGGCGCGCAGGAGCCGCACGAGCTCGGCCATGCGCGCGGCCGGCCTCGAGAACGGCACGCCGTACCAGTCCTCGTTCATGCGGCGGGTCGCGCTACCCAGCCCGAGGATCATGCGGCCGTCGGAGAGCTCGTCCAGGTCCATGGCGGCGCTGGCGTGGAGCAGCGGCGCCCGGGTGAAGGCGTTCGCGATGCCCGTGCCGATGTCGATTCGCGAGGTGGCCTGGGCGATCGCGCCCAGGGGCACGAAGCCGTGGCGGTTGAAGAACTCGATGCTGAAGACCGAGTCGAACCCGGCCCGCTCGGCGCGAACGGCGAGCTCGACGTCGCCCTTCACGCTGCCGCTCATCAGGACGAGACCCCTTCTCATGTCGCCTCCCGCTCCCGGTCCAGACGTTCCCTTCGCGGACTCACGAGCCCGGCCCGCCGGCCTCGGGCGCTGGGGACCGGTCTCCGACCCGGGCGAAGGCGTCCCGCAGCGCCGGGTCCAGCTCGCGGCTCAGCCTCTCGAGCGCGCGGCCGAGCGCCGCCACCACCCCCTCGACCCCGTCCGAGGTGGTGGGCTCCTTGATCCACGAGGTCTCGAGCACCAGCTCCTTCGAGTCCCGGGTGCTCCTGAGGACCCAGCTCACCAGCAGCTCGACCTCCCGGTCCCGCCTGGCATCGAGCCGCGTCACCGACAGCGCGAGCTGGATCTCGGGCTCGACCGGCCCCTTCCAGGGGAAGGAGAGGGTCTTGAGGCCCGGCTGGAGGACGCTGAGGTTTTCGGAGAGCACGCGCTTCACGCCGCGCTTGAGCGGCTCGCCCCACTGGTCGAGGCTGGCGACGCGCAGGCGGTTCTCCCCCTCGCGGGTCACGATGCCCGGCCGGTCCAGGTGGGCGGGCAGGTCGACGGGGCCGATGCCGAGCACGCGCCGGGGGCCGTCGGTCCCGGGCGGACCGGGGAGCGAGTCGAGGACCCAGTAGCGGATGGGCTCGTTGCGCACGGTCGTTCCGAAGCATCCGCTCGACCAGGCGACGAGGAGCACGACCCCCGACGCGAGCATCGCGCGCGCGGCGCGCTGGGACGGGCCCATGCTCATTCCTCCTCCGGCCTGCGGCCGAAGATCAGGCTGTCGGGCTGGGCCGACAGCGCGTCGGCGACGGCGCGCAGGGAACGCGCGGCGTCGCTGATCTCCTGCAGGGTCGTCAGCAGCTGGTAGTTGATGGGCGAGCCCCGACCCAGATCGCGCTCGAGCACGGCGAGGGTCTTCTCCGCCTGGGCCAGGGCTTCGCGCGCCTGGATCGAGGTCTGCGCCAGGTCTTCCCGGGCCGGACGGATCTGCCCGTTGGCGTTCCGGGCCAGCTCGCGGAGCGCCTCCGCGGCGTCGCCCACGGCGGCCACCGTCTGCTTCAGCTCGGCGGAAGAGAGCAGGGCATCGGCGCTGGCGAGCGCTCCCTCCAGGCTGGCTCCGAGGCGCTCGAGGTCGACGGTCTGGAGCCTTTGGAAGAGCCGACCCAGGGCCGCCTGGGCCTCCTCGAAGACGGTCGGGATCGATGGAATCTCCGGCGTGCGCGGGTCGAGCCCCGTCAGCCGGGCCGGACGATCCGGATTCATGTCGAGCGCCACGTAGAGCTTTCCGGTGACCAGGCTCTGGGCCCGGAGCTGCGCGCGCAGCCCGCGGCGGACGAGCTCCGCCACCGGCCCATCGGCCGGATTCTCCGGATCGCCACCCACGGTGTGGACCGAGTTCGAGACCAGATCGACGTAGACGGGAATCTGGATCTCGGCCGTCTTCGTGTAGTAGAAGGCCCGGATCTCCGCCACGCGTCCGACCTGGACACCGCGGAACAGGACCGGCGCACCCTCGTCGAGGCCGACGACGCTCCCTCCGAAGTAGATGACGTAGCGGGTCGTCGACTCGAAGAGCTTGCCCGCGCCCAGGAACAGCACCCCCGCCACGGCGATCGCCAGGGCGCCCAGCACGAAGCCGCCGATCGCGACGGGATTGGCCTTCTGGCTCACGGACTCGCCTCCGGCTCGCCGGGGGCCGGCTCCAGCGGCGGCTCGAGCTCCCCGCGGTTGAGGAACCGGCGCACGTTCTCGTTCTCGCAGTCGATGCGCAGACGTCGGGGGTCGCCGTGGGCCACCATCGTCCTGGTCTCGACGTCGAGGAAGATGGCGTCGTCGGCGATGGTGTAGATGCTGGGCAGCTCGTGGGTCACCGCCACCACGGTGGTGCCCAGGCTGTCGCGCAGCTCGAGGATCAGCTCGTCCAGACGGCGCGAGCTCACCGGGTCGAGTCCGGCCGACGGCTCGTCGAGGAACAGGATCTCCGGATCGAGGGCCATGGCCCGGGCCAGGCCCGCGCGCTTCTGCATGCCGCCGCTGATCTCGGAGGGATGGAAGTCCTCGAAGCCCGCGAGGCCCACGAGGGCGAGCTTGAGCGACGCCAGCTCGCGGATCTCGGCCGGTGTGTAGTCGGTGAACTCGCCGAGCGGGAGGCCGATGTTCTCGGCCAGGGTGAGCGAGCTCCAGAGCGCACCGCCCTGGTAGGAGACGCCGAAGCGCCGGGTCATGCGTTCCCGGGCGTCGTCCGACGCGCCCCACATGCTCTCGCCGTGGAACAGCACGTCGCCCTCGGCCGGCCGCTTGAGCCCGATGAGATGCTTCATCAGCGTGCTCTTGCCGCAGCCGCTGCCGCCCATGATGATGAACACGTCGCCCCGCCGGATGTCGAACTCCACCTCGCGCATGATGACGAAGTCACCATAGGCCATGGTGAGTCCCCGCGTCCCGATGTGGACCTCCCGCTCGTCGCCGGCCATCTCAGATCCCGAGGATCGTGGTGACCACGGTGACCACCGAGTCCGACACGATGATGAGCACGATGCCCGTGACCACGGCCGAGGTCGCCGCGTCGCCCACGGCCGAGGCGCTGCGACCGCACTGGATGCCGCGCAGGCACCCCGAGAGCGCCACGATGACCCCGAAGATCGCGCTCTTGACGACGCCGACACCGACGTGGGTGAGGTCGAGCGTCTCCAGGGTCTGGTTCCAGTACTGGGTGGGCGAGAGGTCGAAGCTGGCGATGGAGACGATCGCGCCGCCGAGGATGCCGAGGACGTCGGCGTACAGGCAGAGCAGGGGCATCATCACGATGAGGGCGACCATTCGCGGCAGCACCAGGAAGTCCATGGGCGGAATGCCCAGGGTGGAGAGCGCGTCGATCTCCTCGTTGACCGTCATGGTTCCGAGCTGGGCGGCGAAGGCCGCGCCGGTGCGGCCCGCCATGATGATCGCCGCCATCATCGCGCCCATCTCCCGCGCCATGCCGATGGCCACCAGGTTCGCGACGTAGATCTCGGCGCCGAACAGCCGGAGCTGGGTCGCTCCCACGAACGCCAGGATGAGGCCGACCAGGATGCTGATGAGAGAGACGATGGGCAGGGCGTCGGCCCCGCACTGCTGGATGGTCAGCATCAGGTCCGAGCGCCGGTAGCGCGCGCGCCCGGTCGCGAAGCGCCCGAGGGCCAGGGTGGCCGAGCCCAGGAACGCGACCCCGTCGCGCAGGCCCGACGTGGCCCGGAGGGTCGCCTCGCCGGTCCGCTCGAGCAGGGAGCCCGATCCGTCCCCGCCGCGACCCGCGTCCCGCCTCTCGGGAACGGCGAAGGCCAGATCGAGGAGCGTGCGCGCGCCCTCGGGCAGACCCGCGTCGTCGACGTCGATCTCCCGATCCCGGGCGGCGCGAACGATGCGCACGAGGCAGGTGAGCAGACCGCTGTCCCAGCCCGAGAGCGAAGCGGCGTCGAACCGGAGACGTCGGAGCGCGGCCGAGCCGCGGATGCGCGCCTCGGCCTCGGCGGGCGAAGGGAGCCGCGAAATCCCCCGGAAGTCGCCCGCGATGCGGATCTCGAGCACTTCGGGCGTGGGCTCCGCGAGCTGCAGCTGCGCGGAGCCGGGCAACGATTCGGTGACAGGACCCACGACGAACGCTCCGACTGCGCCGCGTGTCGACGCTCCGGACGATTCTACTGGCGCGCGCTGGAAGGGGGGCCCTATTCCGGGTACCCGGGAACCCCGGAACCCGGAACCGGCCGGGGCGTCGTGCAGGCCGGACTACGCCGGGTCGCGCCCGGCGCCTTCCGGCCGCACCTCGACCTCGGTGGCGGCGCCGGCGGCGTCGGTCAGCACGACGCGACCCGCGGCGGGAGCGAGAACGAGCCGACCCGCGGCCGGCGCGGCGCCGGAGAGGCAGGCGCCGACCGGGGGGGCGGCGTCGCCGTCCGCGCGGTCGAGCGCGTCCTCGAGCTGCTTGCAGAGCTCGGCCGCCTCCGGAGACCCGACGCCGGCGACCAGGACTCCGCGGTCGCTGCGCCCCACGCTTCGCCCCTCGCCCTCGAAATGGACGGTCGCGAGTCCGCCCGCCGCGTCGGCCAGCAGGAGCGCCCCGTCTCCGGCGCCCGGCCGCTTGGCGCACCAGTCGAGGGCCGAAGGCAGGTCGCGGAACCGCTGCAGCACCTCCTGGACGAGCAGCGACGGAACCGCCGGTGCGTCTCCGGGAGCCAGCGCCGCGGCCAGCCCCCATTCGTTGAGACCACCCACCGCCCCCACGAGCCACGGCAGGGTCGCCTCCACCGACACGAAGCCCACCTCCGGCCGGCTGCGGCGCAGGAGCCAGCGGTCCGCCCCTCGAGACGGCACGGGCAGCGCGCGGCCGACGGCGGGGGAGGCGGTCGGGCCGCCCGCGACCGCCAGGGCCGCGGCGGAGAGCCCGAGTGCACCGGGCTCTCGAAACATCAGCTCCACCACGGACTCCAGGCGGAGGCCGGCGCCGAGCGCCAGTCCTTCTGCGCGCTCGGCCAGATGGGTGTAGTGGCGGATCAGCTCCCGGCCGGGCCCGCGACCCAGGACGGGTCCGCCGGCGAACGGCGCCAGTCCGAAGCGACGGCGGGACCGCGACCGGACCCCCGCGCGGGCGACCCCATCGCGTACGGCGCCGCGGTAGGCGAGTCCCTGGTCGAGGCCCTGGTCGCGCGGCGCCCCGGCGGATTCGAACAGCTCGTGCATGGGGGCTAGCGGACCGGATCGCGGTGGATCAGCAGGGTCTCGTTGAGCGAGCCGGTGCGGTAGCCCTCGAGGTCGAGGGACACCCACTTGAAGCCCAGGGGCTTGAGCGCGGCGACCATGCGACCGGCCATCTCCGGGTCGAGGGCCCGGGGCAGCTCCGAGGGCTCCACCTCCACCCGCGCCAGCTCACCGTGGTGGCGCAGGCGGACCTGCTGGAAGCCCAGCGCGCGCAGTCGCGCCTCCCCCTGCTCCACCTGGGAGAGCCGTTCGCGGGTGACCTCCGTTCCGTAGGGCAGCCGCGAGGACAGGCACGCCGAGGCCGGCAGCTCGGCCGTGGGCAGCCCCGCCTCCCGGGACAGCGCGCGCACGTCGGCCTTGGACAGCTCGGCGTCGAGCAGCGGGGAGAGCACCGCGTGCTCCTCGGCGGCGCGGTGTCCGGGGCGGTGGTCGGAGGTGTCGTCGGAGTTGATGCCGTAGGCGACGTGGGGGAACCGAAGCTCCCGGGCCAGGGCGCCGAGCCTCTCGAACAGCTCGGACTTGCAGTGGTAGCAGCGGTCCGGGGCGTTGCGGCGGTAGGCGCCGCTCTCCATCTCCCGCGTCTCGACGAAGCGGTGGGGAATCCCGAAGTCGCGCGCGATGCGCTCGGCCATCTCCCGGTGGTGGTCGGGGTAGGAATGGGAGAGCGCCGTCACCGCGAGGCAGTCGTCGCCGAGGGCGCGATGGGCCGCCCAGGCCAGGTAGCTGGAGTCGACACCGCCGCTGTAGGCGACGATCACCCGACCGGCGTCGCGCAGGCTCCCGAGCAGCCGGTCCTGCTTGCCCGCGAGCCCGGGCGCGAGCCCGGGCGCCGCGCAGGCCCCGCCCGCCGCCGGGAGCGAAGCTGGATTCTCGTGGATTTCCGGTGAGATGGGGGGCATCTCCGGAAGGTACGGGGGGCTCCGGAAGCGGTCAAGGAAGGCCCTCAGGCGAGTGCGCCAGGGGGACGATATCTTGCGGCGAGAGGGGGAGACCATGGCCAAGCTGAGGGTGGGCCTGCTGTTCGGGGGCCGCTCGACCGAGCACGAGGTGTCGATCGCCTCGGCGAACTCGATCCTGGGCGCACTCGACCCGGCCCGCTACGACGTGCGGCTGATCGCCGTGTCGCCCGACGGCCGCTGGCACCTCGGCCACCCGTCGCTGCCGCCCGACGCCAGCGTCCGCGGCGAGGACGTGAGCCTCCCGGCCGTGCCCGGCGTGGGCGGGCTCGTCCGCGGCGAGAGCCGGGGTCCGGGCTCTTCCCTGGCCGCCGAGATCGACGTCGTGTTCCCCATCATCCACGGTCGCGGCGGCGAGGACGGAGCGCTCCAGGGCCTGCTGGAGATGGCCGAGCTTCCCTACGTGGGCTCGGGCGTCCTCGGGTCCGCGGTGCAGATGGACAAGGACGTCGCCAAGCGGCTGCTGGCGGCGGCCGGCCTCCCGGTGGTTCCGTGGATCACGATCCGCGGCGACGCCCTGTCCGACCGCGCCCTGGCCGGCTCGACGGGCCGGGCCGTGGAGGCGGTGGGCCTGCCGTGCTTCGTGAAGCCCGCGAACTCGGGATCGTCGGTCGGCACCCACCGGGTGCGGGACGTGGGCGACCTGGAGGACGCCGTCCGGGACGCCGCGCGCTTCGACACCAAGGTGCTGGTGGAGAAGGCCATCGAGGCCCGGGAGATCGAGGTGGCGGTCATCGGCAACCGCGCGCCGGAGGCGTCGCTCCCCGGCGAGATCCGCATGGGCCACGAGTTCTACGACTACGAGGCGAAGTACGCCGACGACGAAGGCACCGAGCTGGTCATCCCCGCCGACATCGACGAGAGCGAGGTCGAGCGCATCCGCGCCATGGCCGTGGAGGCCTATCGGGTGCTGGACGCGGAAGGCCTGGCGAGGGTCGACTTCCTGCTCGACCGCGACAGCGGCGAGCTCTACATCAACGAGCTCAACAGCCTGCCCGGGTTCACCGAGAGCTCGATGTTCCCGCGGCTCTGGGAGGCGACCGGCCTCCCCTATCCCGCGCTCATCGACCGCCTGATCGAGCTGGCCCTGGAACGCCACGCCGAGCGTTCCCGCCTGGAGACGACCTACCGCCGGGGCTAGGAGCCGGGGTCCGCGTCGCGCGTGCGGGTCTCCGCGGTCCCGAGCCGTCGCTCCATCTTCCGGTGCGGGATCTCCGCCTCGTCGAAGACGGGGCCGAACGCCACATAGCCCAGGCTCTCGTAGAACGGGACCGCCCGGAGCTGGGCGTGGAGGATCACCCGAGGCAGGCGCATGCGGCGCGCCTCGCTCTCGAGGGCACGCATGAGCGCACTCCCGATTCCGGCACGCTGGTGCACCTCGAGGACCGCGACCCGTTCGGCCTTGGCGTCGCCGCCCTTGCGGCGGAGGCGCGCGGTCCCGACCGGCGCCGCGTCGACCCGGGCCAGGAGGTGGACGCACTCCGGATCGAGTCCGTCGATCTCCTCTTCCATCGACACGCCCTGACCTTGTACGAAGACCTGCGTGCGGATGGCGACGCAGTGGGCGAAGTCCGGAGGCGGCCAGGCTTGCCCCGCGGACCCGGGGCGCAGCACGCTCACGTCGATGCGCACGGAGCCCGAGGACGCGCGGGTCGGCGACGAGTCGTTGGACGATGAAGAAACGATGGGGATCCCTCCCGTTCCTGGAAGGTAGCGGGGCTGCCGCGGGTATACTGAGCGGCTTTCCTGACGAGAGCGAGCGGGTCGGGTGTCATGGGGAATCGCGAGAAAGGGTCCTGGAAGAAAGGGTCCTTGAAGAAGGGGTCCGGGAAGTCGGGTCGACGGCCGAGTGGGATCGGCGGGACGGGCCGGGGTGCGGGAGCGCGCGCCGGCCGGTTCGCGCTGGTCGCACTGATCGTCGCCCTGTGCGCGTGCAGCGGGTCGCTCGACCGCAAGCTCGGCGAGGTCCGGGAGCTCCACGCCTCGGGTGAGTTCGCCGCGTCGATCGAGCCGTTGCGGGCCATCCTCACCCAGGCTCCGGAGCTCGCCGAGGCCAACTACCTGCTGGGCCTCGCCCTGGTCCAGACGGGAAAGCCCGTGCTGGCGGCGGTGCCTCTGGAGAAGGCCGCCCTCAGCGAGGACTTCGCGACGCCCGCCGGGACGCTGCTTGCGGCTGTGCTCTCCTCGCGCCAGGAGTACGCCGCCGCCGCCCGCGCCGCCGAGCGGGTCCTGGAGCGCGACGCGGACAACGTGCTCGCCCTCCAGGTCCGCGCCGCGTCCTCGTTGCGCATGGGCGACGCCGAGCAGGCCCTGGCCGACGCGCTGCGCGCCGTGGAAGCGTCGCCGCACGCCCTCCAGGCGAGGGTGCTGGAGGCCGTGGCCCTGGAGCGCCTGGGGCGCAGCGACGAGGCCGCCGCCGCCGAGGCGCGCCTGGCCGAGACCGCCCGCGAGGTCGGAGAGCGCCCGGCGGAGATCCGCACCTGCGTCATGCTCGCGCTGCTCCACCACGAGCTGGGGGATGCCGAGCGCGGCATCCAGCGCATCGGCCAGTGCCTCGAGCGTTTCCCCACCGAGCCCTTCGTGTTGCAGCAGACGACGACCCTCTACGACGCCATGGGTCGCGCCGACGAGGCGACGGCCCTCTGGCAGAGGGCCGTGGAGGCGGACCCGGAGAACGCCACGCTCCACTACCTGCTGGCCGAGCGGCTGCTGCGCCGGGGACGCCTCCGCCAGTCGGAGGCGGTGCTGCAGGCGGCCGCGGAGCACTTCGGGGACGTCGTGGCCTGGTCGCAGCTCGCGCGCTTCCACCAGCAGCTCGGGCACCTCGACCGCGCCTTCGAGGCCCTCGAGGAGGCCAAGGCGGCGGCCGCGGGATCGGTGGAGCTGACGCCGCTCGAGATCGAGCTGCTGATCGGCCGCGGGGACCTCGACGCGGCCGATCGCCTGATCGACGAGCTCGAGCTGCCGGCCCAGCGCGAGCTGCTGCGCGGAAGTCTCCTGGCCGCGCGGGGCGACGACGCCGCCGCGCTCGCGTCCCTGGAATCGGCCTTCGCCCGGGCGCCGGGCAACGCCGTGGCGCGCTACCTGGCCGGCTCCATCGCGGAGCGCCTCGGGGAGATCGACAAGGCGGTCTTCCACTACCAGCAGGCGATCTCCATCGATCCGGGCGCCACCGATGCCGCGGTCGAGCTCGGGGACCTGTGGCTCGAGCGGGGCCAGCCCGCCCAGGCGCTGGGCGTCGCGCAGCTGGCCCTGGCCACCCGCGCGACCGCGCGCGCCCACGCCCTGCAGATCGCCTCGAACGCCCACATGGCCCAGGGCCAGTACGAGCAGGCCGTCCCCTACGTCGAGGCGCTCGAGCAGATGCCGGGCCAGCGCACGACGGCGGTCCTCCAGCGCGCGGCCATCGCCGCGCGCACCGAAGGGGCGGGCCGGGTCGTCGAGATCATCGAGCAGAGCGGCCTGGACGTCGACGCCCCGCGCAACGAGGCGCTGCTGCGCCAGCTCGCCGAGAACCTCGTGCTCGACGGCCGCGGCGACGAGGCGCTCGCGCGGCTGGACCACGCGCTCGCGCGCAGCCCCGAGCGCGCGGGCCTGCACGATGCGCGGGCCCGGGTCCTGAGCCGGCTGGGACGCGCGGACGAGGCCCGGGAGGCCTTCCGCTCCGCGCTGCAGCTCGACCCCGAGCACGCGACGGCGCTGGCGGGGCTCGGCCGCCTCGCGGCCGGCGAGGGCAACACCGCGGAGGCGATCGTGTTGCTCGATCGCGCCAGTGGCGAGGGATTCCGGGATCTCGAGAGTGCGCTGCTCGCCGCCTCGCTCGTCCTCGGGCAGGGGCGCACGGACGAGGCGGAGCAGAGGCTCCGCTCCATCGTCGCCGCGGCACCGGGCCACGCTCCGGCCCTCAACGATCTGGCCTGGGTGCTCGCCAGTCGCGGTCGCGAGCTCGACCGGGCACTCGAGCTGGCGGAGCGGGCGGTCCAGATCGCGCCGCGCCCGACCATGCTGGACACCCTGGGCTGGGTCCGCCTGCAGCGGGGCGAGCCGGCCCTCGCGGTGGGCCCCCTGGAGCGGGCGCTCGCCGAGAGCCCCGACGCGGCGGGCACCCGCTACCGGCTGGGCCTGGCGCTCGAGGCCCTCGGTCGCCCCGCCGAGGCCCGCGCCGCCTTCGAGCGCGCGCTCGGCGGCGCCCCCTTCCCCGAGGCCGACCAGGCGCGGGCCGCGCTGACACGTGTGGGGAACAGCTGACCGGTCGCGCACCCCCTATCTGCCCGATTTTTCAGCCGAAGCGGCGGACAGCTGGGAACCGCAGCGGATCGGCAGTGTCGAAATGCCTGATTCGACATTTGTCACAACTGTGGGAGATTGAGTGGTACTGATGCACCAGTCGCCCCATATGTTTGCAAGTACCCACGAGAAATAGGGAATTTGCGCCTTACCGGCGGTTGATTCGCGGCTCCGGGGTGTGAGAGGATGCTGACCGATCGGAAAGCAGAGCTCACGGTCCGCGCGTCCTGACACCCTCAGCGAGCTGTGAACGACCCACCTCACGTTGCGACCGGCCTCCGGATCGCATGGACGGGAGAAACCCTCGATGTTGCTGCGTGCCCATGGATCGCTCCTGAATCGGACCCTGAGATCCGCCCTGGTCCTCACCTTCGTCCTCGGCCTGGCGGGTGTGGAGGCTTCGGCCCAGAGCTCATTCACGGCCTTCGAGAGCGGCCCCGTCCGCCCGATGGCGATGACGCCCGACGGCAAGCGCCTCTACGTCGCGAACACACCCGACAACCGCGTCGAGGTGTTCGCGATCAACGGCGCCGGCATCAACCAGATCGATTCGATCGAGGTGGGCCTGGAGCCCGTCTCGGTGGCGGCGCGCACCAACACCGAGATCTGGGTGGTGAACCACCTGTCGGACAGCGTCAGCATCGTGACCGACGCGCGCGACGGCAAGGCCCGGGTGACCCGCACGCTGCTGGTGGGAGACGAGCCCCGCGACATCGTCTTCTCGGGCAACGGGCGAGCGTTCATCACCACCGCCCACCGCGGCCAGCACCGCATGCACCCGACCATCTCCGGCGTGACGGGCGCGGGCAGCCCGCAGCTCACCGACGATCCCACCGACAACGGCGACCAGCAGGTCGGCCGCGCCGACGTCTGGGTCTTCGACCCGGCGGCGCTCGGCGACGTCTTCGGCGGAACGCCCCTGAAGATCGTCGAGCTGTTCGGCGACACGCCGCGCGCGCTGGCCGTCTCGGACGACGGCAACACCGTCTACGCCGCGGTCTTCCACTCGGGCAACCAGACCGCGGTCGCCAACGAAGGCATCATCTGCGACGGCTTCGGGGGCGCTGGATCCTGCAGCGGCGACGGTGTGACCTCGCCGGGCGGCCTCGGGGGCGGAACCATCCCCGGCGGCAACCCGGGACCGAGCGCGACCGCCGTCACCTCGCCCAATCCGGGCGTGGCGGCGCCGGAGGTCGGCCTGATCGTCCAGTACGACAACGCCTCGGGCGAGTGGCAGGACGAGCGCGGTCTCAACTTCAGCAACGCCATCCGCTTCAACCTCCCCGACCACGACGTCTTCGCCATCGACGCGGCGACCCTCAACGAGACCGACGACTACGAGCACGTGGGCACGATCCTGTTCAACATGATCGCCAACCCGGTCAACGGGAACCTGTATGTCTCCAACACCGACTCCCAGAACCTGACCCGCTTCGAGGGTCCGGGCGGCGGCGGCAGCACGGTGCAGGGCAACCTGGCCCAGTCGCGGATCACCGTCGTCGATCCGGGCACGGGCACGGTGAAGGCGCGCCACATCAACAACCACATCGACTACTCGATCCTGAAGGCGCCGGCGGGCACCAAGAACCACAGCCTGGCCACGCCGGTGGAGATGGCGATCACGAGCGACGGCGCCACGCTCTACGTGGCGGCCTTCGGCTCCTCCAAGGTGGGCGTGTTCTCCACGGCGGATCTCGAGAACGACGCCAAGTGGGACGAGGTCGGGGGCGACGACTACGACCCGACCACGGCGAGCGCCGGCTACATCAGCGTGAGCGGCGGCGGCCCCTCGGGCCTGGTGCTCGACGAGGCCCGCAACCGGCTCTACGTGTCGACGCGCTTCAACAACGCGGTCTCGGTGATCGACCTGGGGACGGGCAGCGAGGTCGCAAACATTCCGTTCTACAACCCGGAGCCCGCCTCGATCACCACGGGCCGGCCCATGCTGTACAACGCCTTCAAGACCTCCTCGAACGGTGAGGCCTCGTGCTCGAGCTGTCACATCTTCGGCGACTTCGACAGCCTCGCCTGGGACCTGGGCGATCCCGACGCGGGCATCGGCCAGAACCCGAACACCATCAACCTGAACCTCGCCGCGGGCGACCAGAACGGCGGCGCGGACAACGACGAGTTCCACCCGATGAAGGGCCCGATGACGACCCAGACCCTGCGCGGGCTGGTGACCTCGGGGCACATGCACTGGCGCGGCGACCGCGTCGACGGCTTCTTCGGCCAGGACGCGGGCGACAACCACGACGCCGACCTGTCGTTCCGCAACTTCATCGTGGCCTTCGACGGGCTGACCGGCGGCGACGTGCCGCCCACCGACGTGGGTCTCCAGGCCGACATGCAGGACTTCTCGGACTTCATGCTCCAGGTGGTGCTGCCGCCCAACCCGATCCGCGACCTCGAGAACACGATGACGTCGGCACAGCTGCCGGGCCGCGACCTCCAGAACGGCCGTGACTTCTTCTTCGGCGACCACGGGGGCAACGACTGCTCGGACGGCTTCTGCACCTTCGGCGGCCTGGAAGGGACCGTGGGCTTCTCGTGCAACGGCTGCCACAGCCTCGACGCGAGCCAGGGCTTCTTCGGAACCGGCGGCCTCCACAGCTTCGAGAACGAGGTGCAGATCTTCAAGATTCCGCACCTGCGGAACCTCTATCAGAAGATCGGCATGTTCGGCATGCCGGACGTGGGCTTCAACGACCCGTCCCTGTCCGACCCGGCGCACACCGGTGACCAGGTCCGGGGCACCGGCTTCCTGCACGACGGCAGCACCGACACCGTCTACCGCTTCTTCACGGCGGACGTGTTCGTGAACAACGGCGCCGCGAACGCGGGCTTCGACGGCGTGGGCGCCGGCGGCGACGACGTGCAGCAGCGGCGCAACATGGAGGCCTTCATGCTGGCCTTCGACAGCGACCTGGCGCCGATCGTCGGTCAGCAGGTGACCCTCAACTCCTCGAACACCGGCGACCCCGACACCACGGCCCGCGTCGCCCTGCTGGAGGAGCGGGCGGGCACCGCCTTCGTCTCGGCCGTCTTCGACGCCGACGGCAACCCGGGCAACGGAACCCAGGCGACGACCGAGTGCGAGCTGGTGGCACGGGTCTTCGAGGGCGGGATCGAGCGCGGCTACCTCTTCGACCCGAGCATCGCCCCGGACGGCGAGTACCTGGCGGACACCACGGGCGCGCCGAACCTGACGCCCGCGGCCCTGCAGGCCCTGGCGAACACCGCGGGCCAGGAGGTGCAGTACACCTGCGCACCTCCGGGATCGGGTGAGCGCATGGCCCGCGACCGGGACGAAGACGGAGTCATGGACGGCGACGAGCTCGTGGCGCTGACCGACGCCGACAACCCGGCGAGCTTCCCGGGCGCCTGCAACAACGGTCTCGACGACGACGGCGACGGCGACATCGACCTCGCCGACGCGGGCTGCAAGAACGCCACGTGGGACAACGAGGCGCCGCAGTGCAACGACGGCATCGACAACGACGGCAACGGCAACGTCGACCTGGCCGACGCCAACTGCGGCAGCTCCTTCGACAAGAAGGAGCTCAAGGACTCGAGCTGCGGGCTGGGCGCCGAGCTGGCGCTGATCGGCGCCGTGCTGATGTCCGTCCGCCGCCGCCGCCGCCAGGCGGCGTAGCGGGGTGCCGGCCGCGGTGCGCCCGGCGCACCGCGGCCAGCGCGCGCAGCGATGGGTCCGTCGCCGGACACCCCATCGCCGGAAGGGTCTTCGAAGGGGCCGCGGTCGCGAGATCGCGGCCCCGGGTCTTTCGGGACGCGGGCGCCCGGAGGCTCAGTCGGCAAGACCCTCGGGATGGGCGCGGTGGAAGGCCCAGGCGTCCCGCACGATCTGCTCCAGGTCCGAGCGCCGGGGCTGCCAGCCCAGCTCGTCGCGGGCGACGGTCCCGCCGCTCACCAGACGCGCCGGATCCCCTTCCCGGCGCGGGGCGATACTGGCGGGCACCGGGTGGCCGGTCACCTTGCGGGCGACGTCGATCACCTCGCGCACCGAGAACCCCTTGCCCGTACCCAGGTTGCAGACCACCCGGCGCCGGCCCGACTGCAGGCGCGCCAGGGCGCGGAGGTGGGCGTCCGCCAGGTCCTCCACGTGGATGTAGTCGCGGATGCAGGTCCCGTCGGGCGTGTCGTAGTCGTCGCCGAAGACGGTGATCTCGTCGCGGAGTCCCAGGGCGACCTGGAGCACCAGCGGAATCAGGTGGGTCTCCGGGTCGTGGTGCTCGCCCAGGCGGGCGTCCCGGGACGCCCCGGCCGCGTTGAAGTAGCGGAGGGCGGCGAACGAGAGTCCGTACGCCCGGGAGTAGTCCTCCATCATGTGCTCCATGTGGAGCTTGGTGCGGCCGTAGGGCGAGATGGGCACCTGGGGGTGGGACTCGCCGATGGGGAGCTCGACGGGAATGCCGTAGGTGGCGCAGGTCGACGAGAAGACGATCTCCCGGCAGTCGGCCGCGCGCATCTCCTCGAGCAGGTTCCAGGTGTTGAAGACGTTCTCCCGGTAGTAGAGAGCGGGCTTCGCCACCGACTCGCCCACGTAGCACTTGGCCGCGAAGTGGATCACCGCCCGCGGCGCGTGCTCGGCGAACACCCGCCGCAGGGCGACGCGATCGCCCAGGTCGGCCTCCACCAGGGGAGCCTCCACCGCGCTGCGGTGGCCGGTCGAGAGGTTGTCGAGGACGACGACTTCGACGCCGCGCTGGGCCAGGAGCCGCGCGGTGTGGCTGCCGATGTACCCGGCGCCGCCCGCGACCAGTACGGGGCCCACGGGGGTCTCGGAGGGCTCCGGGGTCTGGCGCGATGCGGAATCCGATCCGGTCATGACGCGGACGAGCATACCCGATCGGGACCGGAGCCCGGCGCGCGTGTACGATCCGGTCGATCCCGGGCGCCCGGCCCTGCCCGCCGGCGGCCCGGAACGAGGAGGAGGCCGTGTCTGCCATCGAGATCGAGGGACTCGACCACGTGGTCCTGCGGGTGTCCGACCTGGAAGCATCCCTGCGCTTCTACTGCGAGGTGCTCGGCTGCCGGGTGGAGCGCCGCATCGAATCGCTCGGGCTGTTCCAGCTGCGCGCCGGCGCGCAGCTGATCGACCTGGTGGACGTCCACGGCCCGATCGGGCGCGCGGGGGGCGCCGCGCCGGCCGAGGGAGCCCGGAACATGGACCACTTCGCCGTGCGGCTGGCGTCCTTCGACGAGCCGGCCCTGCGAGACCACCTCGGCCGCGCCGGCGTGGAGCCCGGGGAGGTCGGCCAGCGCTACGGCGCCGACGGCAACGGACCGTCCATGTACATCCGGGACCCGGACGGAAACGTCGTCGAGCTGAAGGGACCGGGGGACGGCGCCGCCGGCTGATCGGGCCGCTTCGCGCCGCCCGAGGACTCCGTCGCCCCGACCGCGGGAAGGGTCGCGACGCCGCAGCCCTCCCGTGTGGGCTGCGGCGTCGCGGGCGGGAGAGGGGGAGCGGGGCTCCCTAGGCGAGCTCGAGGTTGGCGTAGCGGACCATCACCGTCTTCACGCCCACGCGGTCGAACTTGATCTTCAGCTTCTGGTTGAGGTCGGTGCCGACCACCGCCATCACGCTGCCGGTGCCGAAGACCGGGTGGCGCACCCGGGTTCCCGGCCGGACGCCGCTCTCCGGGTCCCCCGACGGCTCCTGGGAGTAGGAGAAGTCGAGCGCCGAATCCTCGCGCGCCTCGCGCCGGGGACGCCGGGAAGCGGACGCGGCGCGCTCGCCTCCGTGGCGGCGCAGCAGATCCGCCGGCACCTCGTCGAGGAAGCGCGACGGCGACTGGTAGGAATGGGTGCCGAAGCGCCGCCGCTCGCGGGCGGCCGACAGCCACAGCCGCTCCATGGCCCGGGTCATGGCCACGTAGCAGAGCCGGCGCTCCTCCTCGAGGCCGGTGTCGCTGCGCGCCGACGACGCGTGGGGGAAGATGCCCTCCTCCAGCCCGCCGATGAACACCATGGGGAACTCGAGCCCCTTCGCGGAGTGGACGGTCATGAGCGACACCCGGTCGGCTCGCTCCTCGAAGCCGTCGAGGTCGGAGATGAGGGCCACCTGGTCCAGGAAGAGCTCGAGCGCGGTGCGCTCCCCGATCGCCTCGGCGTTCGCGGCCTGGAAGTCCTCGGCGCTGGCCAGGAGCTCGCGCACGTTCTCCAGGCGCGTCTCGGCCTCGGCGCTCTGGTCCTCCTCGAGGGCGCGCCGGTAGCCCGTGCGGTGCAGCACCTGGGCGATCGCCTCGTCGACGGGCGCGTCCTGCAGCTCGCCGCGCAGCGCGTCGATCATCTTCAGGAACTCGCGCACCTTGCCCGCGGTGCGGCCCGTGGCCCCCTCGCCGGCGAAGATGCGCAGCCCCTCGAGCAGGGGCACCCCGCGCTCGATGGCGATCGCCTCGGCGCGGTCGACGGTGGTCTTGCCGATGCCGCGCGCCGGTCGGTTCACCACCCGGCGCAGGGACTGACCGTCGGCGGGGTTCACCAGCAGCCGCAGGTAGGCCAGGACGTCCTTGATCTCGGCCCGGGAGTAGAAGCGGACGCCGCCCACCACCGTGTACGGCACGTTGTACTTCAGGAGCTCCTCTTCGAAGAGCCGGGACTGGGCGTTGGTGCGGTAGAGGATCGCGAACTGCCCGTAGGGGCGCCGCTCACCGCGGCTGGCCGAGAGGATCTGCCTCACCACCCACTGGGACTCCTCCCGGTCGTCCCGCGCGTCGAACAGCTCGATGGGGGCGCCGCCCTCCCGGGACGTGAACATCTTCTTGTCCCGACGATCGCGGTTGTTGGACACCACGGCGGAAGCGCCGCTCAGGATGGGCTGGGTGGAGCGGTAGTTCTGCTCGAGCTTGACGACCGCCGCGTCCTCGTAGTCGCGCTCGAAGTCGAGGATGTTGCGCACGTCGGCGCCGCGCCACGCGTAGATCGACTGGTCGGGGTCGCCCACCGCGCAGACGTTGCGGTGGGCGCTCGCGAGCTGCGTGACCATCTGGTACTGGACCCGGTTGGTGTCCTGGTACTCGTCGACCAGGACGTACTGCCAGCGACGCTGGTAGTGGGCGAGCACCTCGGGAAAACGCTCGAAGAGCTGGACGGTGAGCAGCAGGAGGTCGCCGAAGTCCAGGGCGTTGGCCTCGGCCAGCTGCCGCTGGTAGGTGGCGTACAGCTCGCCCACCAGCTCGTCGTCGATGTCCGTGACCTGGTCGAGGACCTGGGACGGCAGCAGCCCCTGGTTCTTCCACTGGTCGATGCGCCAGGCCACGCGACGGGGGTCGTGGGCCTTGGGGTCGAGGCCGTGGCGCTTCAGGACCTCCTTCAGCAGCCCCAGGCTGTCGGCCTCGTCGTAGATGACGAAGCCCCGGCCGAGACCGAGGTGCCCGATGTCGCGACGCAGGATGCGCACGCAGGTGGAGTGGAAGGTGCCCACCCACAGCCCCTCGGCGTCCGGGCCGAGGAGCTTCTCCACGCGGGCGCGCATCTCGCCGGCCGCCTTGTTGGTGAAGGTGACCGCGAGGATCGAGTCCGGCGGGATGCCGCAGACGCCGATCAGGTGGGCGATGCGGTGGGTGAGGACCCGGGTCTTGCCCGACCCGGCGCCCGCCAGCACCAGCAGCGGACCTTCGGTGGTCTCGACCGCGCGTCTCTGCTCCGGATTGAGGCCCTCGAGAATGGCGTCGGAGAGCAAGGGATCTCCTCGTCGGCGCGTGCGACGCCCGACGAGGGGCGACACCGTGCGAGCCGGTTCGCGGCGCTCCGAAGGAGGTCGGGCGCGCCGGGTCGAGATGCTGCGGACCGACCGTCGGCCGGCGCCGACGCATCGGATGACCGGGGGAGGCGCCAGGATAATCGACGCCGCCGCGCGCCTCAATGCATGGGGCGAAGGTCGCCGCCCGCTACTCGACCGTGACGCTCTTGGCGAGGTTCCTCGGCTGGTCCACGTCGGTGCCCTTGAGGGTGGCGACGTGGTACGCGAGGAGCTGGAGCGGCACGACGGCCAGGATGGACGTCAGGAATTCGCCCAGCTCGGGGATGTAGATCGTGTCGTTCGCCTTGTCGGCCAGCGCCTCGTCGCCCTCGGTGGCGAGCGCGATCACCTGGCCGTCGCGGGAGCGCACCTGCTCGAGGTTCGACACGAGCTTGTCCTGGAGTGGCCCGCGGGTGGCGATGACGACCACGGGCATGTTCTCGTCGATGAGCGCGATCGGACCGTGCTTCATCTCGCCCGCGGCGTAGCCCTCGGCGTGGATGTAGGAGATCTCCTTGAGCTTGAG
This sequence comes from Myxococcota bacterium, assembly GCA_050618075.1. Taxonomy (GTDB): domain Bacteria; phylum Myxococcota_A; class UBA9160; order UBA9160; family UBA4427; genus JBNLVL01. The sequence goes on along the minus strand of JBNLVL010000003.1, from coordinate 27,197 downwards.
CGCGCCCTCGAGGGCGATGGGATACATGATGCCGCGGCCGAGGAAGAGGAAGTCGCTCGCCCGGAAGTACTTGTGGGCGATCGCCTCGATCTCGGGATCGAGCTGCAGCACGTGGTCCACCTGCCGCGGGAGTCGCATCAGGTCGTGCAGGCGGTCGCGGATCTCCTCCTCGGAGAGGCGCCCGCGCAGGATCGCCAGCTTCAGCGCCAGCATGTAGAGCGAGACCACCTGGGCCGTGAAGCACTTGGTCGACGCCACCCCGATCTCGGGGCCGGCGTGGGTGTACAGGACGTCGTGGCTGGCCCGCGCGATGGTGGAGTCCCGGGTGTTCGTGATGGACAGGATGTGCGCTCCCTGGCGCTTGCCCTCCTCCAGCGCCGCCAGGGTGTCGGCCGTCTCCCCCGACTGCGAGACCGGGACCACGAGGCACTGGTCGTCGAGAATCGGCTTGCGGTAGCGGAACTCGCTGGCCAGGTCGATGTCGCAGGAGACGCCGGCGAGCTGCTCGATCATGTACTGGCCCACGGCGCAGGCGTAGTAGGCGGTGCCGCAGGCGACCAGGACCACCCTCGACAGCTTCTCCGCCGCACCCGGGTCGAACGCGATTCCGTCGAGGTCGATGTCCAGCTCGGACTCGAGCACGCGGGTGCCGATGGTGTCGGTGATGGCCCGGGGCTGCTCGAAGATCTCCTTCTGCATGAAGCGGTCGTAGCCGCCCTTCTCCGCCGAGACCGGGTCCCACTGGACCATCTTCGTCTCGCGGTCGACCGGGCGGCCGTCGGTGTCGACGACCTGGATGCCGTCCCGGGAGAGCACCGCGAAGTCCCCGTCGTGGAGCGAGATGATCTGCCGGGTGTGGGGCAGGATGGCCGGGATGTCGCTGGCCAGATAGGCCTCGCCGTCGCCCAGGCCGAGGATCATGGGACTCGCGCCGTTCTTGGCCGCCACCAGGTTCGAGGGGTCCTTGTCCGTGAGCGCACCGAATGCGTAGGAGCCGGTGAGCCGGCTGCAGGCGTCGCGCACGGCGGTGAGCAGGTCCCTGCCCTGCTGGATGGATCCCTCGATCAGGTGGGCGATGAGCTCGGTGTCGGTCTCCGACTGGATCTCGGCGCCGGCGGCCTCGAGCTCGCTGCGCAGCTCGCGGTAGTTCTCGATGATGCCGTTGTGGACGATGACCACGGAGCCGGCCCGATGGGGGTGGGCGTTGCGCTCCGAGGGCTTGCCGTGGGTCGCCCAGCGGGTGTGGCCGATGCCGATGCTCCCCGGCAGCGGGGACTCGCGCAGGCTGTTCTCGAGGTTCGCGAGCTTGCCGAGAGCCCGGCGCACGGAGAGGGTGCCGTTCTCGATGACGGCCACGCCCGCCGAGTCGTAGCCCCGGTACTCCAGGCGACGCAGACCCTCGATGAGGATCTCCTGGGCCTCCTGCTCGGCTCCCACGTATCCGACGATTCCGCACATGCTGGTTCTCCCGTCGCGGTCCTAGCGGCGCGGCCTGCGCGCCGACTTCCTGCCCGAGGTCTTCTTCGGGGCCGGTTTCTTCGAGGCCGCGGCCTGCCTGGGCGCCGCCTCGCGGGTGCTCTTCCTTCCGGTCTTGCCGGTCTTGCCGGCCTTGCCGGCCGACTCTCCGGCGACCTTCTTCGCCGTCTTCTTCTTCGCCGCCTTCCGGGCCGTCTTCTTCTTCGCGGTCTTCTTCTTCTTCGCCGCACGCTTCTTGGCGGCCCACACCCGGGCGGCCCGCGCCGGCGGGGGATCGGGCCGCGGCCAGGTGGCGACGCGCTCGCCCGGCGCCACCTCGCTGCCCGGCTCGAGGTACACGTGGGGGCCGACGTCGGCCCCCACGCCCACCCGGCTCGACTCGATCACACAGCCCGCCCGCAGGTGGACCGATTCGCCGATCCGGCTCGGGCCCGAGATCTGGCAGCCGGGCTCCACCACGGTGTCCCGCCCGAGCACGGCCTCGACGTCGATGTAGGTGTTCGCCGGGTCCACGAGGGTGACGCCGTCGGCCAGCCAGCGCTCCGCGGTCCGGCGGCGCACCACCGCGGCCGCCTCGGCGAGCTCGGCCCGGTTGTTCACGCCCAGGCTCTCTTCGGCCTCCTCCAGCACCATGGCCTCGACGCCCCGGCCCCGGGCCACCGCGTAGCCCACCGCATCGGTGAGATAGATCTCGCCCTGCTCGTTGTCGTCGTCGACCTGGTCGAGCGCCTCCCAGAGGAGCTCCGAATCGAGCAGGTAGACGCCCGTGTTCCCCTCCTCGATCTCGAGCTCCTCGGGCGTCGCGTCGGTCGTCTCGACGATGCGCTCGACCTGGCCCCGGGCGTCGCGCACGACGCGCCCGGGAAGCGGCACCCGGGCGGACAGCAGCACCAGCCCGGCGCCGCTGGCGCGCTTCAGCTCGCGCATGCGCTGCAGGCTCTCCAGGCGCAGCAGGGGCGTGTCGCCGTAGAGGACCAGCAGCTCACCGCGGAAGTCCCGCAGCTTGGGAGCCGCCTGGAGGACCGCGTGGCCGGTCCCCCGCTGGTCGGCCTGGAGCGCGAACTCCGCGCGCCCGGCGAAGCGCTTCCGGACCTCGTCCGCGTCGCGACCGATCACGACGATCAGCCGCTCGGCGCCCAGGGCCTCGGCGGTCGCCAGCGGGTAGGCGAGCATCGGCTGGCCGGCGATCTCGTGCAGGACCTTGGAGCGCCGCGACTTCATGCGGGTCCCCTGGCCTGCGGCCAGGATCACCACGGCCAGCGGAGTCGTCGGATCGGTCCCGGTGGCTTCGCCTTGGGTCTCCATCGCTTCCTTCGATTCGGGGCGGAGTCCCCGGCCCGTCCGGGCTCGGAGGCGTGACCCGCCGCTCTGGGCTGTCGGGTGGACGAGCGCGGCTCGCCCTCCGGGTGGTTCTGTTCGGCGATTCGGACGATCCGCGTGAGCGGCGCGAGCAGAACCGGGTAGCGTACTGCCTCGGAGTCCGGGACTGAAGCGCGGAATCGGCGGACCTCGCGGGAAAGCGTCTTCCCGCGCCCGCAGCGCACACGCAGGCCCCGTGGGGCCACGGCTCCCCCTCCTTGCTGGTCCCGAGGGCCCTACCTACGCTTGGCGTGGAGCCGGGTACCCTGACCCGGCCGCCAGGTGGCGCCTGCGACGGCGTCGCGAGGAATTCGACGATCCAGATCTTCGGGAACACCCACGGCCTCAAGGCGAGCCAGGTTCGCCGGATCGAGCGGCTCTTCCGCCGCCGGCTCCCCGCCGACCGCATCGTGAGCCACGAGCTCGCCCGCGAGCTGGCCGAGCTGTCCGCCGACATCCGGCGACAGGTCGGCGTCCTGGTGGACCGCCGCGGCGAGGTCACCCACGTGATGGTGGGCCACGCCCGCGGCATCGAGCTGCCGGATTGGGGACGTCTGCGCGCAGGCCGGGGACGTCTGCGCGGACTGCGCTGCATCCACACCCACCTCGATGGCGAGGGCCTGACCCGGGACGACCTGACCGACCTCGCCCTGCTGCGCCTGGACGCGATGGTGAGCATCGAGGTGCAGAGCGAAGGCCGTCTGGGACCGGCCCACATCGCGAGCCTGCGCCCGGCCAGCCGGGACGGTGCCGTCGACGACCGGGAGAGCGGCGTCGAGAAGCTCGACCCGGTGCTTCCGGCGAACCTCGACCTCGACTTCCAGCAGTGGGTGCGCGACCTCGAGGCCGACCTCGCGCGCAGCGTGCGGGTCCAGGAGGTCGGCGACGGCGAACGCGCCATCCTGGTCTCGGTGAGCGGCGGGCGCTCCGCCGAGGACCTCGAGCTCCACACCGACGAGCTGCGGGAGCTGGCCCGCTCGGCCGGCGTCCGCGTGGTCGACACCGTCACCCAGCACCGCTCGCGGGTCGACCCGAAGACCGTGCTGGGGCGCGGCAAGCTCGAAGACCTGGTGATCCGCGCGTTCCAGAAGGACGTGGAGCTGGTGATCTTCGACCAGAACCTGTCGCCCACCCAGGCGCGCAACCTGTCCGACCGGATGGAGCTCCGGGTCATCGACCGCACCCAGCTCATCCTCGACATCTTCGCCCAGCACGCGACGACCCGGGACGGCAAGCTCCAGGTCGAGCTGGCCCAGCTCCAGTACCGGCTTCCGAGGCTGGCCCAGCGAGCGGACCTGTCGCTGTCGCGCCTGGCCGGCGGCATCGGCGGCCGGGGACCGGGCGAGACGAAGCTCGAGGTGGATCGACGGCGGGTCCGCGACCGCATCACCCGGCTGGAGAAGGAGCTCGCGAAGCTCGGCGCCCAGCGCGAGAACCGACGGCGGCGGCGCGGGCGACGCGAGGTGCCGGTGCTCTCCATCGTCGGCTACACGAATGCCGGCAAGAGCACGCTGCTGCGCGCGCTGACCCGGACCGACGTGCTGGTCGAGGACAAGATGTTCGCGACCCTCGACCCGGTCTCGCGACGCCTGCGCTTTCCGCGCGAGCGCGAGGTGGTCATCACCGACACGGTGGGATTCATCCGCGACCTGCCCGACGAGCTGGTGAACGCGTTCCGCGCCACCCTCGAGGAGCTGTCCGATGCCAACGCCCTGCTCCACGTGGTCGACGCCTCGGCGCCGGACGTGGAGCGGCGCATCGACGCCGTGCGCAAGGTGATCGACGAGATCGGGCTCTCGGACACGCCGGAGATCCTGGTGTTCAACCAGATCGACCGCCTGCCCGAGGGCGTCGGACTCCGTCTGGCCGAACGGTCGGGGGCGGTGGCGGTCTCGGCCCTGAAGGGAGCCGGCCTGAAGGAGCTCCTGGAGCGGGTGGAGAAAGAGCTCTGGACGGACGATCTTTCGGCGCTGGAGCGGGAGCGGCTCTCCGGGCTCGCCGCCCAGGGCGCCGGGCGAGGCTGACCGCGTGGCGCCAGCGGCGCGGGACGTGGAGACTTCGGACGTGGAGACGTCGGACTCGGAGAAGTGAGACTGTGAGAAGTGGGACTCGGACGAGTGGGACGCGGAGACGTGAGACTCCGGGACTCGGGACTCCGAGAAGTGGAACGGTGAGACGCTGAGACGGATGGGGGCGGGAGACATGCGGGCCAGGATCACGGGAACAGGATTGGCAGTGCCGAAGCGCGTCGTGACCAACGACGATCTCTCCAAGCTGATGGACACCAGCGACGAGTGGATCCGCCAGCGCTCGGGCATCGAGCAGCGCCACTGGGTGAGCGAGGGCGAGACGCCCGCGACCCTGGCGCACCAGGCGACCCTGGCGGCGCTCGAGCAGGCCGGCCTCGAGGCGAGCGACCTCGACTGCATCCTGCTCGCGACCCTGTCGCCCGAGCACGACTTCCCGGGCACGTCGTTCTTCCTCCACGAGCGGCTCGACCTCGACGACACGCCGTGCATCGACCTTCGCGCCCAGTGCAGCGGCTTCCTGTACGCCCTGTCCTTCGCCGACAGCCTGATCCTCAGCGGCAAGTACCAGCGGGTGCTGGTGGTCGGCGCGGAGGTCCACTCGACGGGGCTGGACCTGAGCACCCGCGGACGCGACGTCGCGGTGCTGTTCGGCGACGGTGCCGGAGCCGTGGTGGTCGAGCCCAATCGCAGCGAGGGTGATCCGGCGGGCATCCTGCACGCCGCCCTCCACGCCGAGGGACGCAACGCGCGCCGGCTCTGGCTCGAGTATCCGAGCTCGGCCCACCAGCCCATGCGGCTCCCCCAGGAGGCGGTGGAGGAAGGGCGCATCTACCCGAAGATGGAGGGTCGGTTCGTCTTCAAGCACGCGGTCACGCGGATGCCCGAGGTGCTGCGGGAAGCCCTCGACGCCTCGAGCGTGAAGCTCGAGGACATCGACCTGTTCCTCTTCCACCAGGCGAACCTCCGGATCAACGAGTACGTGGCCGGGCAGCTGGAGATCCCGGCGGAGAAGACCTTCAACAACATCCAGCGCTACGGGAACTGCTCGGCCGGCTCGATCCCCATGCTGCTGGCCGAGTGCACCCGCAACGGGAAGCTCTCCCCGGGCAAGCTCGTCTGCATGACCGGCTTCGGATCGGGCTTCACCTGGGCCAGCGTGGTCGTGCGCTGGTGAGCGGATCGCACTGCGTCGAAAACGCCGCGGCGCGTTGACGCACCGATCCGCCGACATTCATCCAACTATCCGAATTCGTTGATGTTCGCGGCGATTTCACCGCGTTGACATGCCAACGCATCGCGTTATATTACGCGGCGTGTCATCGCGCGGGCCCCACAGGGGGGAGCCCGCGCCAGCCCCGCCCGCCCCCCCGGTGGCGCGACCCAGGAGAACGTCATGGCAGAAGCCGGAATCGTCGAGTCGAGCATCGATCGCGTCCAGGAAGCCTTCCGGAACGTCGAGGACGAGTTCGAGAAGTTCCAGAAGAACCTCACCAGGCGCCGCAAGCAGGTGGAGAAGGATGCCCAGAAGCGCGTCAAGCAGCTGAGGGCGGACCTCCGCAAGAACCCGATCGTGAAGCGCGTGGAGACGCTCCAGAAGGACACCGTCAAGCAGATCGAGACCATCCAGAAGGACACGGCCAAGCAGCTCGAGTCGGGCATCGAGACCCTGCTCTCCTCGCTGCAGATCGCGTCCCAGTCGGACCTCAAGAAGCTCGACCGCAAGCTCAGCCGCATCTCGAAGAAGCTCAGCGACATCGAGAAGTCGGCCACGACCACTCCCTCCGAATAGGGACCGTCCCACCGCGATGGCTCCCACTGGCCCGGCGGGGTTCCCCCGCCGGGCCTTGCTTTGTCGGCTACCCTCGCGGCGCCTCGAGGCACCCGCTCCAACTCTCCCCTTCCATCTCCGGAGGCCCCGACCCGTGGCGGAGTACACCGGCACCGATTTCCTCCAGCTCGACCAGACCCAGTTCTCCGACGAAGAGCTCCTCGCGCGCCAGTCCGTGCGCGAGTGGGTGAGCAAGGAGTTCCTGCCGCGCATCCAGGAGCACGTCCGCCAGGACGGCTCGTTCCCCATGGAGCTGGTCCCGCAGATGGCCGAGCTGGGCCTGTTCGGCGCGAACCTCCACGGCTACGAGTGCGCGGGCATGAACAACGTGGCCTACGGGCTGGTGATGCAGGAGCTGGAGCGCGGCGACTCGGGCCTGCGCTCGTTCGCCTCGGTCCAGGGCTCGCTCTGCATGTATCCCATCCACACCTACGGCAGCGACGAGCAGAAGGAGCGCTGGCTCCCCCCGATGGCCCGGGGCGAGGTGATCGGCTGCTTCGGCCTCACCGAGCCCGACTTCGGGAGCTTCGTCTCGGGCATGGCCACCCGTGCCGAGCGGCGCGGCGACTCCTGGGTCCTGAACGGCACCAAGCGCTGGATCACCAACGGATCTCTCGCCGGGGTGGCCATCGTCTGGGCGGTGACCGACGAGGGAGTCCGCGGCTTCCTGGTGGAGACCGACCGCCCCGGCTTCGAGGCCCGCGACCTGAAGGGCAAGTTCTCGCTGCGCGCGTCGGTCACCTCGGAGCTCTTCCTCCAGGACGTGGAGGTCCCCGAGTCGAACCGGCTTCCGGGCGCCAAGGGCCTGGGAGGGCCGCTCTCGTGCCTCAACCAGGCCCGCTACGGCATCGCCTGGGGCGCCATCGGCGCGGCGATGGCCTGCTACGAGGAGGCCCTCGAGTACTCCAAGGAGCGCATCGTCCAGGGCGGGCCGCTGGCGGGCAAGCAGCTCACCCAGCAGAAGCTCGTCTTCATGCTCACCGAGATCACCAAGGCGCAGCTGCTGGCGCTCCAGGTGGGGCGCCACAAGGACGCCGGCACGCTCATCCACCCCATGGTGTCCATGGCCAAGCGAAACAACGTCGACCTGGCGTTGCAGATCGCCCGCGAGGCCAGGGACCTGCTGGGCGCCAACGGCATCGTCGACGACTACCAGGCGATGCGGCACATGGTGAACCTGGAGACGGTGCGCACCTACGAGGGCACCCACGACGTGCACATGCTCATCCTGGGCGAGCACGTCACGGGCATGCGCGCGATCTAGCGCGGAGGCCGGGGCTAGTCCTTCTCCACCCGCACCGTGAGGTGACGCGTGCTCGCCTTCTCCATCTCGTCCTCGATGTAGATGAGCACGGTGTGCTTGCCGCTCGGGAAGATCACGTCGGGCACCGAGATGCGGTTCTCTTCGACGTAGCCGCTGAGGCGTGAGGTGATGTCGATCCCCCACGCCTTCTTGTACGTGACCTTGAGCGACAGCAGGTTGGGCGGCGCACCGCTCGGCCCCTCGTGGAACTCGATCTCCACCGGGAAGGTCGTGGGCTGGGTCGAATCGGGCTCGGGGCTCACGATGCGGATCTCCGGGCCGTCGGTCAGGTCCTCGACGCTCGCCACGGGACTCAGGTTGGGCAGCTCCGCCTCCTCGGGCGTGATCAGCACCAGGGGCCCGGAGCCGGCGGCCGCGGCCATCCCGGCCAGGGCCAGCGTGACCAGCGCCAGTCCCGACGAGCGCCGCACCCGCGAGACCCAGCGCGCTCTTCCATCAGGCCTCATCGACTCGATCTCCTCCGAACGGGGGCGGTCGTCACCGCCCGGGTGTCACGCGCCCGAGCCCGCTCCCCCGCGGCCACGGGGCGCACCCCGCATCGTGCGTGAGTCCCCCCTGCGGCGCCACGGGTTCCTCGCCGGGACCGCGCAGGAGCGAATTCCAGCCGGTGCGCCGGCGTCCAACGGGCGTGTCCGGGCCCGATCCTGGGGATCCCCGCCCCATTGCGGAACTTGACCCGGTCCATCGGGCACCTGATGCTTGATCGACAGGAGGGAGGAATGATGCCCATGCCGATCATGGGGCCCCCGAACCGGGGAGCCCGGAGTGCCCGCTCGTTCGGAGTCGCGATGGCGGTCGCGCTCGCGTTCGCATTCACACTCGCGGCCTGCTCCAGCAGTCCGAAGGTGAGCCGCCGCGACGTGGACGAGACCATCGATCTGTCGGGTCGCTGGAACGACACCGACTCGCGCCTGGTGTCCGAGGAGATGATCCGCGACGCCCTGTCGTGGCCGTGGATCGGCGATCACCGGCAGCGTGCGGGCCAGAAGCCCCGCGTGATCGTCGGGAGCGTCCGCAACGAGAGCCACGAGCACATCAACACCGAGACCTTCGTGAAGGATCTCGAGCGCGCGCTCATCAAGTCCGGCCAGGTGAGCTTCGTCGCCTCCCGGGACCAGCGCGGGGAGATCCGCGCCGAGCGGGAGGACCAGGGGTCCTACGCGTCGCTCGAGACGATGAAGTCCATGGGCAAGGAGCTCGGCGCCGACTACATGCTCGTGGGCTCGATCAACACCATCCTCGACGCGACCGAAGGCGACGAGGTGCGATTCTACCAGGTCGATCTGGAGATGATCTCCATCGAGACCAACGAGAAGGTCTGGATCGGCGACAAGAAGGTGAAGAAGCTGATCGAGCGTCGGCGCCTCGGCTGGTGATGCAGCCGGGCGCCCGCCGAAGGGCCCGGCCTCTCCATTTCCAGGGCGCCGTTCTGTCGCTGGCCGTGTTCGTCGCGAGCGGACTCGCGACGGGCTGCAGCGGCCTCGGGAAGCTGTACGAGGAAGTGGAGGGGCTGGTGGCCGTGAACGCGTTCGACGAGGCAGCCGATCTCCTGGGGAAGGAGCGCAAGGTCTTCGACAAGGACGACCGCCTGCTCTTCCACCTGGAGCACGGTGCGCTGCTGCAGCTGGCCGGACGCTACGCCGAGAGCAACGAGGCCTTCGAGCGCGCCAAGTCGATCTCCGAGCGCCTGTTCACGTTGAGCCTCAGCGACCAGGCGTTCTCGCTGGTCAGCAACGATACGGTCGTCGCCTACGAAGGCGAGAACTTCGAGCGCGCCCTGGTGCACCTGTTCGCCGCGCTCAACTACGCCCTGGAGGGCGATCCGTCGGGCGCCACCGTGGAGGCGCGCCAGGTGGACGCGCTGCTCGCGAAGATCCAGACCGACAGCGGGACGCGTTCGATCTACAAGGAGGACGCCTTCGCCCGCTACCTGAGCGCCCTGCTGTACGAGCAGCGGGGTCGGTTCGAGGACGCGGTGGTGTCCTATCGCCAGGCGCTCGCGGCCTACCAGGGCTACGCCCGGGACTACGGGACGAAGCGCCCGCGAAGCCTGCTGCCCCTGGCCCTGGGCGCGGCCCAGCAGCAGGGTCCCGATGCGCGCCGGCGCATGGCCGAGCAGTACGGCGAGGCGAAGGCGCGCACCCTCGAGCCGGGAATGGGGGAGGTGGCCGTCCTCCACTACAACGGCTGGGTGCCCCGCAAGCAGTCGAGCTTCTTCGAGATCTCGTTCGGCCGGGCCTGGGTGTACGTGGGCGACATGCAGGCCAGGGACGAGGAGGCGGCCAACGTCGACCGCGCCCTCGCCGGCGCCCGCGCGGTGGCCGCCAGCCACATGCTCCGCGTGGCCTTCCCGACCTACGTGGACGTCCCGCACCGCATCGTCCGCATGTCCGTCTCGAGCGGCCAGGCCCGGACCCGCGCCCAGCTGGTCGAGAACGTGGGCCGGATCGCGCGCAAGTCGCTCGCCGACCGCAAGGCGCGGATCTTCGCCAAGGCGGTGGCCCGCGCGGCCTTCAAGTACGCGCTGGCCGAGGGCGCCTGCCAGGTCGCCTACAGTACGCTCGACGAGCTTCCGGCCGCGATCGCGTGCGCCACGGCGCGCGCGGCCAACGCGCTCTCGGAGGTGGCCGACACGCGCTCCTGGCGGACCCTGCCCGACGAGATCTCCATGGCGCTGCTTCCGCTCCCGGAAGGCGTCCACGAGCTTCAGCTGGACTTCAAGGGGCGGGACGGGCAGGTCATCGAGACCCGGACCGTGCGCGACGTGCAGGTCGCCTCTCGCCAGCGAACGTTCGTCATCGCGAGGACGATCCATTGAGCCGAACCCTCTCGTTGCACGCCGCGGCGGCCGCAGGCGCCTCGCGCAAGGCGGTCGCGGGTCTCCTGGCGGCGCTCCTGGCCCTCGCCTGCGCTGGAGCGGGCCTCGGCGCGCCGTCCTGGGTGGACGACCCCTACGACGGCCGCGCCCGGGCTCGCGTGATCGCGGCGGTGGGAAGCGGCGCCGACCGCCAGAGCGCGGCCAACAGCGCGCGGGCCGAGGTGGCGCAGATCCTCGACGCCCGGGTGGAGGGGTCCATCGAGACCTCGGCCCGGGCCGAGATCCGGGAGACCGGCGAGGGGGCCCGCTCGACCGTGGTCGAGGACATCGTCGAGAACGTCGCCGTGCGCACGGACGTCGGGCTGCGGGGCAGCGAGATCGCCGAGCGCTGGAAGGCCGGCGACGGCACCCGCTACGCCCTGGCCGTGCTCGACAAGGCCCGCATGCGCGAGTCGCTGGCCGCCGACATCGCGGAGCTCGACCGCACCATCGCCGACCACCTGGCCGAGGCGGCCTCGTCCGCCGGCGCCCTCGAGCGCGCGCGCGCGTATCTCCAGGCCCTCCCGCCGGCGGAGAAGCGCAACCATCTGCTGGGCACGTACCGCGTGGTGGGAGGGCGGGCGGACCCCGCGGTCGGCGGGCTCACCGCCGCAGGCATCGCCGGCCGCGCCCGGGCCGCGCTCCGCGAGGTGCGGATCGCCGTCGACGCGCGCGCCGTCGACCTCGAGACCGGGGCCGCCGGAGCAGCCCTGCCCGAGCTGCGAAGCGAGCTGGCCGCGCGGCTGTCCGAGATGGGCCTCGACGTCGTGTCGGATCCCGGCGCCGACCCGACCGCCCTGGTCCTCGCCGCCCGCATCGGCGTCGAAGTCTTCGACCGGGGCATCCCCCGCCACGCCACCTACCGCTGGCAGTCGAGCTTCGAGCTGCGCGACGGGCAGCGGTCCCTGGCCGCCTCCCGCGCCACCGGCGACGAGAGCCACACCGTCGACGCCACGGCGCGGCAGCTGGCGCTGCGGCGCGGGCGGGTCGCCCTGTCTCAGGACCTCGAGCGCCAGATGGCGCAGTACCTCTCCGCCGACGCATCGGACCCCCGATGATCGGCGGGAGCCACGGACACCACGGAAGGACACCCCGATGATTCGATCCAACACGACCGGGCTCGGCGCCGTCGCGACCTTCGGACTCCTGATGGCCCTCGCCAGCGCGACCGCGACGCCCGCGGACGCCGCCACCATGTCCCCCGCCGATCTCTACCGGAACGTGGCGCCGTCGGTGGTGTTCATCTTCGGCACCAACGCCGGGCGCACGGGCTCCTCGGGCACCGGCTCGGTCATCACCCGCGACGGGCTGGTGTTGACCAACAACCACGTGATCGCGGACGGCGGCAGCGGGCGCCCCTTCAAGACGATCCAGGTCTACTTCAAGCCCGACCCGACCACGGGCAACGCCCAGCGCGACCTGCAGAAGGCCTACCGGGCGACCGTGGTGGCGCGGGACACCGACCTCGACCTGGCCGTGCTGCGCGTGGAGGGCGCACCCGGCGGCCTCCGACCCATCGCCTTCGCGCGGTCGGGCGACGTCAGCGTCGGCGAGGCGGTGGCCGCCATCGGCCACCCCAAGGGCGGTGGCCTGTGGACGCTCACGACCGGCTACATCTCGAGCTCCCGCAACTTCGGCCGCAAGGAGATGTTCCAGAGCGAGGCGAGCCTCAACCCCGGGAACTCCGGCGGCCCGCTGCTGGACGAGCGGGGAGACCTCGTGGGCGTGAACACCGCGATCATCCGCGAGACCCCGGACGGCACCGTGACCGTGGGGCTCAACTTCTCCGTGAAGAGCGACCAGGCCCGGGTGTGGCTGAGTCGCCAGGGCATCCAGGTGGCGCTGGCATCGACCCAATTGGCCGACGCCGAGCCGCCCGCGGAGGCGACGCCCCGACCGGCCCCTCCGTCGGCAGTGGTCGTGCCGCCCTCGGGATCGGACTCGGGAAGCGCCTCCGGCCCCGCGGCCGAGCCGGCCCCCCGCGCCGAGCCCTCGGCCCCGCCCGCGCCGGCCGAGCCCCAGGCCGAGCCGCCGGCGCCCCGGACCGAGCCCACACCGGCTCCCCGGCCCGAGCCTCCGGCCCAGGCCGTACCGCCGGCGCCGGCGCCGGCGCCGTCCGCGCCCCGGGAGTTCAAGGGTCCCAAGGGCGAAACCATGTTCGGCGTGCCCGAGAAGGACTTCGATCTCGATCGCGTGGAGGAGGGGCTGGCGGCGCGGGTGCGCAAGAAGGCGGCCCGGCAGTTCGACGAGCTCGACGCCGAGATGGAGAACTTCGACTGGTAGGCGGCGACGCACGCCGTCAGGCCGACCGGCTCCACCCGCCCCGGGACCGGGAAAGCGGAGGGAGACGGAGTCGCAACCCTTTCCCCGGTCGGGGCAAGGGAGGACCTCAGGCGAAGCGAAGCGGCCCGTAAGAGAAGCCGCGCAGGCTAGGCCGAGGAGCGCAGGTCGCGGAGCGCTTCCTCCACCCGACCCTCGTGGGTGTCGAGGAGTGCCAGCGCGCGCTCCTCGTCCACGCCGCCCAGGGTCATCAGGATGCGCAGCGCGCGTCCCTGCAGCTTCTGCGACACCGGCGTGAGATGGGTCATGAGGTTGCCCTCGACCCGGCCCAGCTGGACCATCACCGCGGTCGACAGGGCGTGCAGCACCATCTTCTGGGCGATGCCCGCCTTCATGCGCGTCGAGCCCGCGATCACCTCGGCCCCGGTGTCCGGCGCGATCGTCACCTCGGCGCCGTGGGCCAGCGGCGAGTCGGGGTTCGAGGTGATGGCGATGCGGCGTGCGCCCACCTCGTGGGCGATCTCGAGGGCGCCCTGGGCGTAGGGCGTGTTGCCGCTGGCCGAGATCGCGACCACGGCGTCACCCATCGTGAGCCCGCGCTCCCGCAGCTCCCACTTGGCGGCCTCGGCGTCGTCCTCGGCCCCCTCGACCGGATGGCGCAGGGCGCGGTCGCCGCCGGCGATCACGCCCTGGACGATCTGCGCCGGCATCCCGAAGGTCGGCGGAATCTCGGAGGCGTCGAGCACCCCGAGTCTCCCGCTGGTTCCCGCGCCCACGTTGAACCAGCGCCCACCGCCGGCCAGGGCGCACACCAGCACGTCCACGGCCTCCACCATCTGCGCACGCACGCGGCCCACCGCGTGGTGGGCGACGGCGTCCTGCTCGTGGATGACCTCGAGGACCCGTTCGACCGAGAGCTTGTCCAGATCGCGCGCCGCGTCGAGCAGGCCCTCGGTGGGACTGCCGACGCGGCCCGCGCCACGCCCTGCGCGTTCTGCACTCGACATGACCTCTCCTTCGGCGCGTCGGGTCCGTGAGCTGAGGCGAGTCGTGATCCGATAGAATCCTGCCGTGGCCCTCCGGATCACGCAAAAGACGCTCGAACGACTCGAATGGCAAGAAGTCGTGGCGAGGGTGCGCACCGGTTGCCGGACGCCGCAGGCCCGGGCGCGCCTGGGCGCCGACGACCCGGACCCCGCCGCGGAGCCCGACGAGGCGCCGTCCCCCGCCGAGCGGCCGGATCTGCTCGAGCTGGTGTCGGGTGGCCTCGAGACCGTGCGCTCGCGCCTGGCCGAGACGGGCGAGGCGCGCGGCATTCTCGAAGCGGGCGACGAGCCGCCGCTCGGCGGCGTCGCCGACCTGGCCCAAGCATTCGCGCGGGCGCGCAAGGGCGGCGCGCTGCCCGGACTCCAGCTCCTCGAGGCGGCCTCGACCCTGGGCGCCCTCCACACCACCCGGTGCTTCCTGACCGACCGCGCCGAGCAGGCGCCGCTGCTGGCGGACCGCGCATCGGTGATCGACGTCGACCGCAGCCTCCAGCGCGACATCGAGTCGCGCATCGACGGCGCGGGGCAGGTCCGGGACGACGCCTCGCGGGCCCTGCGCGACGCGCGGAGCGAGGCCAACCGGCTCTCGGGCGACCTCCAGCGGCGGCTGGCGCGCTCGCTGCGCGACCCGGACATCGCCGCGGCGCTCTCCGACGACTACTACACCGTGCGCAACGACCGCTACGTGCTGCCGGTGCGGGCCGACATGCGGGGCAAGGTGCCGGGCATCGTCCACGACGCGTCGGGGTCGGGCACCACCCTGTTCGTGGAGCCCCAGGCGGTGGTCGAGCTCAACAACCGCCTGAAGCAGGCCGAGCTGGCCGGCGAGCGCGAGGCGCTGCGCGTCCTCCACGAGCTCTCTTCGAGGCTGGCCTCCGCCGCCGAGTCCGTCCAGACCGGGCTCGCGATGCTGGCCGACATCGACCTCGCCTTCGCCCGCGCCCGGCTGGCCATCGCCCAGGACGCGACCCCGCCCCGGGTGGAGCGCGACGGCGTCTTCGACCTGCGCGGCCTGCGCCACCCGCTGCTCCCCCCGGACGAGGCGGTGGCCAACGACCTGTGCCTGGGCGACGGCCCCCACGTGATGGTCATCTCCGGCCCCAACGGCGGCGGCAAGACCGTGGCCATGAAGTCGCTGGCCCTGGCGGCCCTCGGCGCGCGCTTCGGCCTCCACGTCCCCGCCCTGCCCGGCGCCCGGGTGGCGCTGGTGGACGACGTGCTCGCCGACATCGGGGACGACCAGGACATCCGCGAGAGCCTGTCCACGTTCTCGGCCCACATGGCCAACGTCGCGTCCATCGTGTCGGCGGCCTCCGAGCACTCGCTCGTGGTGCTCGACGAGGTCGGCGTGGGCACCGACCCGTCGGAGGGCGCCGCGCTCGCCCAGGCGGTGCTCGAGCAGCTGGCCTCTCGCGGTGCACGGGTGATCGCGACCACCCACTACAACCTCCTCAAGGAGATGGCCGCGGTCGACGCCCGCTTCGAGAACGCCAGCTTCGAGTTCGACCCGGAGACCCTGGCGCCCACCTTCCGGCTGCACGTGGGGACGCCCGGCGTGTCCTCGGCCGCGGCGGTCGCGGCGCGCATGGGCATGCCCGGCGAGGTGCTCGAGCGCGCGGAGGCCCTGCTCGAGCGCGAGGACCGGCGCCTGGACCGCATGCTCGCCGAGCTGGCCTCCAGCCGCGCCACCCTCGAGCGCGAGCAGCACGAGGCCGCCCAGCTGCGCCGCCAGGGCGAGGCGGTGCGCGACCAGTACCGGGAGAAGCTCGAGCGCCTGCAGGAGCGACGCGACCGCCTCTACCTGGAGATGCGCGAAGACCTGGACCGCGCCTTCCGCGACGCCCACGGCCAGGTCGCCGCCGTGATCCGCGACCTCCAGCGCGGCGGCGGCGGTCGCGACGCGACCCGCGCGCGCGAGCGGCTCCAGGCCATCGAGAAGCAGGTGGCCCGTCACGACGAGGCCGTGCGACCCGAGCCCGCCCGGGATCCGGGCGCTCCGGTCGACTGGCGCCACGCGCGGCCGGGCGACCCCGTCGAGGTGCAGGGCGCGGGAAGCGGAGTGCTCGAGAGCCTGCCCGATCGCCGGGGACGGGTGAAGGTGAAGCTCGGCGCCGCGCGGGTCGAGGTCGCCGCCGAGCGCGTGCACGCGGCCCGGGTCGAGGCCGGCCGTGCGGGCCCGCCCCGCGTCCGGGTGGAGCGGGCCAGCGACTCGCCTTCGGTGGTCGACCAGGGGCTGCGCGCCGGGGGGCTCCTCCAGTGCGACCTGCGCGGTCAGCGCGTGGCCGCCGCCCTCGAGCGGGTGGCCGAGGTGCTGGACCGGGCGGCCCGGGACGGCTACGACGGTGTCCGCATCGTCCACGGCATCGGCAGCGGCGCGCTTTCGCGGGCGGTCCGCGAGCACCTGCGCGCCTCGGCCTACGTGGGGGCGATCCGACCGGGGGGCGAGGGCGAGGGGGGCGAGGGCGTCACCTTCGCCGAGATGCGCGGCTAGCGCGGGCCGCTTCGCTTCTCCTGAGGTCCTCCGTTGCCCCGACCGGGGCGACCGGCCGCTTCGCTTCACCTGACTTTCTCGGGGCGTGTCGGGGGGAGCAGGGGGGCGCCCGTGCTCAGACAGTCCTCGGCGAATCGGCTTGGCTGCTTCCCGGGGTAGCCGGGCTGCTCCGCGCTGGCTCTACCGCCTGCGGAACTGCGCGCGGGACCCCCCTGCGCCCCCCTACCCGGGACGGGCAGCCAACGACTCCGATTCGTCGGGCCTCGCAGGCTCGAACGGGGCCGTTGGCCACCTTGATGGGAGCAACGGAGTTCCAACGGTGAAGCGAAGTTGTCTTGACGGGTGGGGGGGGTCAGGTGCGGAAGTCGGTGTCGAGCTCGACGGCGGCGCGGAGGCCCGAGGAGAGGGCCTGCTCCGCGCGCGGACCGTTCAGGTAGTCGCCGGCGAAGTAGACGCGACGGCCGCTCTCCCGCCGGTCCCGCTGCACCCGGCGGAAGCGTTCCAGCGCGCGATAGGCGCCCACCTGGAAGTGGGGAATCGCACCGACCGAGCGGCTCAGGTGGACGAAGCGAACCAGGCCGCCGAGCCGCGGGTGGAACCGCTCGAGACCGTCGAAGAGCGTCTTGGTCACCACCTCGTCCGGGGATCCGGCGTGGGCGAGCCCGAACTCCTCGGCGCCGCAGGCGGTCAGCACGCCGCAGCCGTCGGGCGCGCGCCCCCCGCCGAGACCCGGCTCGGCCAGATACGCGGCCACCGGCGAACGCTCGACCCGCGGCACCCGCACCCACTGGGGCAGCCCGGTGAGGGGCCGCTCGAGGGCGACGTTCAGTGTGACCGCCGGCGCGTAGCTCACGTCGCGCAGATGGTCGCGCTCGGCGGGCCCGATCAGCGACGACGCCAGGCGCTCGGCCTCGGGGGCTGCGGTCGCGAGCACCACTGCGTCGGCCTCGAAGGCGCGCTCCGAGCGGTCGCCGGAGCGCACGTGGAGCTCGTAGCCCGAGCGCGTGGGCTCGATGCGCTCGACCCGGCAGCGGGTCCGGACGTCGAGGGCCTCGCTGGCGGCGCGCACGATCTCGGCCAGCGGAGCCCGCGGCACGCCCGGGCGCGCGCGCCCGCCGCCGCGGGCGATCCAGCCCAGCAGGAAGGCCACCCGGGAGGTCTCGGCGGCGTCGCTCAGGTAGACGCTCATGGCCTCGGGCTCGATCCAGCGCTCGTAGCTCGACGACCCGAAGTAGAGCTTCGCGAAGTCCGCGATGCTGCGATCGTCCCAGCGCGCGCCGCGCTCCGGGCGATCGGGATCGAGCAGCGGGCGGTAGCGCCCGACCAGCCGCGGCAGGCGCACCAGACGAAGCCCGTCCAGCAGGGACACACCGGGAATGCGGGCGGCGCCCCTTCGGGTCGACGGGTCGATGGGAGCGACGCGGTCGCCCTGGGCCTGGGCCAGCTGGAGCAGCCGCAGCGGCAGCAGGCTGCCCGACAGCCCGAGCTCTCCGATCAGCTGCACGAGATGGCGATCGGCGTGGGTGAGCGCCGCGATCCCGCGCTCGATGCTGAAGCCCCGGTCGAGCTCGCCCGCGGCGCGGCCTCCGAGCCAGGACCGCCGCTCGAGCACGATCACCCGATGGCCTCGTCGGGTGAGCCGCCAGGCCGCACCCAGCCCGGCGAGACCGGCGCCGACCACCACCACGCAGGCGGGGACCTCCGTGCGCGAGGTCGCGTTCCTTCCGGCCGGGGTCGATTCCACGAGTCGGGCTCCTAGGGCGCCGCCGGGGCCAGGTTGGCCTCGAGCACGGCGATCACGTCGTCGAGGGTATCGAAGGCCCAGTGCGCGACGCCCCGCTCCTCGAGGGCGGGAGCCAGGGTGTCCTTGGCGAACGCCCAGTCCGCCTCGATGGCGCCGCACAGGTCCGAGACCCGTCCGTTTCCGATGTGCACGCACAGGGCGCCCGGGTGGGCCTCGCGCCAGGTCGCGATCTGCGCCCGCTTGCAGGTGCCGGTGCCGCAGCCGCAGCCCGGATCCGGCGCCCCCGGCGCCAGGCGCCAGAGGTCGCCTTCGTAGCGCAGGTGGTTCGAGGCGTACTCGAAGCGCACACCGTGGTGGCTCTGGAGGAAGTCGAGGTTGTGGTCGAAGCCGTCGGACAGCACGCGGAACGGCACGTCGCGCCGTGCGCACCAGTCCACCAGACGCTTTGCGCCGGGATCGAGGTCGATGGTCCGAAGGAACGCGACCAGCTCCTCGCGCGGCAGCTCGAAGCCGTCGAGCAGCGCGATGTTGTAGTCCCACGGCGTGAACTCGCCCTGCTCGTACCGGGCCCAGAGCTCCGCCCGCCGCTCGGGCAGGCGGCTCTTCGCCAGGGTCGCGCCCACGTCCTGGACCGAGAAGGTGCCGTCGAAGTCGCAGAACACCGCCAGCGAGTGGGCCGACTCCAGGTGGTAGAGGCCGCTCTCCCGGGGCGCGAGTCGGGCCCGCAGGCGGCCGCCGCCGACCTGGGCGATCGGCGAGTCGAGCAGGGCCTCCACCTTCTCCGGCTCGGCCGCGAGCCGGAGCTCCGGCAGGTCCACCTCGACCTCGGCCGCCGCCGCGTCGGGGTTCATGACCGCCAGCACCGCCGCCCCGCCGAGGTCGGCGACCACCGGCCGCGGGGACCCGGCGTCGAGCAGCCCGGGGATGCGCGCCGCGCCGTAGGGCAGGGCGCCGTCCACCCGCTTCGACCACGCCCCGGTCTCGCGGATCCACTCCCGGCCGCGCGTCGAAACGTGCTGCATGTCGTCGGAGAAGATCAGCATGCCGCCGGTCACCGCGATCGCCGCGGCCAGGTGGCGGATCTCCTCGGACGTCAGCTCGGTCTGCTCGGCCCTGGCCATCAGACAGTCGGGATCGTTGAGCCACAGCCGCCGGTGCATCCAGGCCCGGTTCAGCACGCTGCGCACGGCGCTCCCGGTGGACGGCACCACGGCCTCGAGGCCGGGAATCGAGATCTCGGGTCGCGGCTCCCAGGTCGGAGCGACGTCGGGCCCGATGCGCATGGCGTCCACCCGGCCGACCGCGGGACCCAGCGGGCACCCGCAGCCGAGCAGGAAGGCGTCCTCCCCCGCACCGCGGCGGATCGCGTCGAGCCCGCGCGCCAGGCGCTCGGCGCGCGTGACCCGCGGATCGGCTGCATCGGCCCGCATGGCGGCGGCGTGGAGGAAGTCGAGCTTCAGGTACTCGAACCCCATCTCGACGAGGCGCGCGAACGTGTCCTCCAGGTGGCGAACGACCTCGGGCCGGGTCGGGTCGAGGGCGAAGACCCGGGCGGCGGCGCTCCACTCCGGGTGGAGGAGGCCGTTGAAGAGCTCGTCGCCGTCCCGCAGCAGCCAGTCCGGGTGGTCCTCGTGGACGCGGGACCCGGTGACCGCGCAGAACGGCGCCGTCCAGATGCCGGCCCGGAACCCGGCCGAGCGGATGTCCGCCGCCAGGGGCGCCAGACCGCGGGGGAACTTCGAGTTGGTCTCGAGCCAGTCCCCGATGGCGCGCTGGTAGCCGTCGTCGAGCTGGACGACCGAGACCGGCAGGTCGTCGCGCTCCTTCGCCAGCACTTCGAGGTTGCGGAGCACGTCGTCCTCGGTGACGGCGTGGAAGAAGTGGTACCAGGAGCACCAGCCCGCCTGGAACGGCGCGCGGACCCGCGCGCCCGCGCGCCGGCCCCACAGCGTGGCGAAGCGCTCGAGCAGCCGATGGGGATCGGAGCCCAGGGCCACGCGCACCGCGTCGAGGGATCGGCTCTCGCCGGGCTCGAGCACCACCTCCAGGCGCTGCTCCACCTCCACGCGCACCGCGGCTCCGGAGGCCTCGCGGCGGAGGTACACCTGGCCGAAGCTGCGTCCGGTCTCGAGCACGCCGGCCAGGCAGGCGCCCCCGCCGGCCACCGCGACGGCGCTCACGCCGTCGGACTCGTGCCAGCCGGCGCGGTCGGCGGCGGGCCGTCCGACCCCGTGGTGCATGCCCCGGAGCCACTCGCCGGAGGGGAACTCCGGCGTCCCCTCGGCGTCGAGATCCAGGGCGCCGGTGAACGACCAGGACTGCCAGCCGTGGCGCAGGAAGCGCAGGGGACCGGGCGCGAACCCGGTCCAGCGCAAGCCCAGCCACAGCGACTCGACCTGCACCGGCGCGGAGCCGACGTTGCGCAGGACGAGATCGAAGGTCGCGGCCTCGCCGTGGTCGACGCGCTCGATCTCCAGCTCGAGGGGGCCGAGCCGGCGCACGCCCGGGGCGAGACCATCTGCGGCAAACTCGGTGGAGGTGGCCGGCGCCAGCGCGCCGGTCGGTCCCGGAGTCACGGCGCAGCGGACGCCCGTGCGAACGGGCTCGAGACGGCCGGCCAGCGCGTGACGGCCCGGCGGCGGCACCGCCGGGGGGCGGGTCGGGCGAACGGGGTCCGGAGTGCGGTCCGGAGAGGCGCCGGGAGGTCTGGACATGGCCGCGGAGTATAACGGCGCCCGGCCGGGCGGCGGGCCGGGGCCCGGACCCGGGTCGGCGCCCGAGCCGAGACCCGGATCGGAGGGGCTGCTGGCCCGACTCCGAGCGGGACCGCCCATCGTGCTCGACGGGGCCACGGGCACCGAGCTCGAGCGCATGGGCCACTTCTCGGGCCTGCCCCTGTGGTCGACCCACGCCCTGCTGGAGGCGCCGGAGGCGGTGGCGGAGGTCCACCGGCGCTACCGGGAGGCCGGAGCCGAGGTGGTCACGGCCAACACCTTCCGCACCCAGCGCCGCAGCCTGGCCCGGGCGGGGCTCGGCCGGCGCGACCGCGAGCTCACGGCCCGGGCCGTGGAGCTGGCCCGGGCTGCCGGGGCCGCCTGGGTCGCGGGGTCGGCGCCCCCGCTCGAGGACTGCTTCCAGCCGGACCTCGTACCCGACGAGCCGGACCTGGCAGACGAGCACCTGCGCCACGCCCACAACCTGGCGGAGGCGGGAGTCGACCTCGTCCTCTGCGAGACCCTGAACACGATCCGCGAGGCCCGGGCCGCGTGTCGGGCGGCGCGCGCAACCGGCCTGCCTTTCTGGGCCAGCTTCGTGTCGTGGCAGCCGGGGCGGCTGCTCTCGGGTGAAGACCTCGCGGCGGCTCTCCGCACGGCGGTGGACCAGGGCGCGTCGGCCGTACTGGTGAACTGCCTGCCGCCCTCGGCGCTGGCGGCCTGCTGGCCGGCGCTGGTCGCCGCGGATGCGCCCTTCGGCGTGTACCCCAACATGGGCGAGCCCGTGGACGCGACCGGCGACGCGCGCCGCGAAGACTGCACGCCCGGCGAGTTCGCCGCGCTCGCGCGGGGCTGGCTCGAGGCGGGCGCGTCCATCGTGGGCGGCTGCTGCGGCACCACACCCGACCACATCCGCGCCCTGGCCCGCCAGATCGGCTGACGCGGAGCGTCTCCGGAACATGCGCCGGGACACAAAATGCGTCACCCGGGCGGGGCGAGCTGCGCACGGGCTGCGGTCCGTCGACCGCGATCCGGGGACTTAGCTCGCTGTCTGCCACCGCGGTCCCTGGCACGGCGATTGCTCTACTCCGAGGCTGAGTGGCAACGCTCCACCGCGCCCGGGCCGGCAACCCCTCCCCTCGTGCATCGTGTACGAGGTGCCGGCCCGGGCGCTCTTCGTTCCAGCGTCGCGTCCCGGAAGTCCGAACCCGGCCCCGCTCCTGGAGCCGGGCGCGAGCGGTAGACTGGCGGCATGCCGACCCGACGTTCGATGGGCTCGACCGGCTCGAGCCGACCGACCCGACCGACCCGGCGCGCCCGGGGTGCGCCCTCGCTTCCGCCGCTGCTCCCCGAGCCCAGGGTCGTCCGCCCCCGGCCGGGCCGCCTGCGTCTCGGCGACGGGAGCCCGATCGCGATCCCAGCGGCCGGCCAGGACGACGGGCTCTTCGGCGCCGCCGTGCGTCTGGCCGAGGCCGTCGAGCGGCGCTGCGGTCTGCGCCTCGCCGTCGAGAGCCACGCCGCCCCCCTCGACGCCGCGACGCCCCACGTCGCCCTGGCCATCGACCCCGATGCCGCCGTCGACGCGTCCGACCAGGGCTACCGCATCGAGGTGGACGCAAGGGCCGCGCGGGTCGTCGCGGCGGGAATCGCCGGACTGCGCTTCGGACTCGCGACCCTGGCCCAGCTCGTGGACGCCCGCGGCGCAATCCCGGCCTGCGAGATCGAGGACGCCCCGGACTTCGCGAAGCGCGGGATCATGCTCGACGTGTCCAGGGGCAAGGTTCCCGACGAGGCGACGCTCCGCGGGCTCGTGGACCTGTGCGCCGGGCTCAAGCTCAACGTGCTCATGCTCTACGTGGAGCACACCTTCCGCTTCCGACGGCATCCGCGCATCGGCCAGGACGCCTCGCCGCTGGACGCCCGGACCCTGCGCGCCCTCGACGGCTACGCCGCCGAACGGGGCGTCGAGCTGGTTCCGTGTCTCCAGTCCCTGGGACACATGGAGCACGTGCTCGAGTGGCCGGAGTACGCGGGGCTCGCGGAGACCGATCTGGGCTGGACGATCTCGCCCGACGAGCCCGGCACCTACGCGCTGCTCTCGGACCTGTACGCCGAGTTCCTCCCGAACTTCCGGTCCCCGCTCTTCAACGCCAACTGCGACGAGCCCTGGGACCTGGAGCGCGGACGCAGCGCCGCCCGGGCCGCCGAGCTGGGCCCCGGCGGCGTGTACCTGGAGCACGTGAGGCGCATCCGCGACCTGGCCGCGCAGCACGGGAAGCGGACCCTCATCTGGGGGGACGTGGTCCACGCCCACCCCGAGCGCATTGCGGAGATCCCCCGCGACCTCGTGCTGCTCGACTGGTGGTACGAGGCCTCGCACATCGACTTCGACCGGGTCTCCGCGTTCGCCCGCGCGGGGCTCGACTTCTGGGTCTGCCCCGGGACGTCGAGCTGGAACTCGCTGTTTCCGCGGGTGGAGAACAGCCTCTCGAACATCGCCCGCTGGGCGGACGCCGGCCGCCGCCACGCAGCCCAGGGCCTGCTCGTGACCGACTGGGGCGACTTCGGCCACTACAACCTGCTCGGCAACTCGACCCTGGCCTTCGCGTGGTCCGCCCAGCAGGCCTGGTCGGGCGAATCCCCGCCCCGCCGCTTCGATCGCGCCTTCTCGCGCGTGCTCTTCGGCGATGGGACGGGCGAGGTGGCACGGCTCTACCGCGCCCTGGGCGCCATCCACGACCCGGGCTTCGCCATCTTCAACGGCTCGGCCCTCCAGTACCTCTTCTTCGACGACGTCGAGCGCAGCTTCTTCATCGGCGCGGCGAAGCCTCGTGCCCTGGACCGCTGCGAGTCGGCCCT
Organism: Myxococcota bacterium; assembly: GCA_050618075.1. Classification (GTDB taxonomy): domain Bacteria; phylum Myxococcota_A; class UBA9160; order UBA9160; family UBA4427; genus JBNLVL01. Next base: position 3,189 of record JBNLVL010000003.1, on the reverse strand, counting down.
GGAGCGCTTCCTGGAGCGACTGCGCAGAGCCCGCGGGCGGTTCGGCGAGCACACCCTGACCTTCGACGAGCTCGAGTACGCGGCCGAGGCGTCGCTCTGCGCCGTGCGCAAGGCCCGGGCCGGCCTGGAGTACGACGACTGGCGGCGCGATGCGGCCACCGGCCGCCAGACGACCGCTCGCCAGCGGCGGGCGCTGGCCCGAAGGCTCCGCGACCTCGCCGACCTGCAGCGGGCCCTGGGCCGGCGCTTCCGCCGGCTGTGGAACGCGAGGAGCGCGCCTTCGAACATCGAGATGACCCTGCGCCGGCTGTCGCGCTCCACCCGCTCCCTGGGCGCGGCCGCCCGGCGCCTGGAGCGCAACCGGCCGTCGCCGCCGCCGCCGGCCCACGACGGGTTCCGGCCGGGCGAGGTGCTGGCCGAGCTGCGCCGCGCGCTGCCGGAGAAGCGCCGGGGCGTCAGCGGGCGTTCGCGTGGCGGGGGTCGGGCACGCGCCAGGCGACGAGCAGCACCGCGGCCGACTTGAAGGCGATGGCCGTCCAGAAGACCGCGGGATAGCCCAGCGCGGCGGCCAGCACTCCGCCCAGGATGGGTCCGACCGCGCCCACGAGCTCCGAGGCCGAGTTGGCCACCGCGATGCGCATGGGCAGATCCTGCCGGCGCCCGAACTCGAGCACCAGGTTCTGGGCGGACATCTGGAAGCCGCCCAGCCCCGCGCCCAGACCGGTGAAGACGCAGAGCATCACCGGGTAGCTCTGCGCGTTCATCAGGACCCAGGAAGACAGGATCCACAGCACGAGGGCGCCGAGGAAGACGCGGCGGAAGCCGCTGCGGTCGGCCAGGAATCCCCACAGCAGATTGGTCCCGGTCCAGGCGAGGATGAAGACCTGGGTGAGCTGACCCAGCACCTCACCGCTCATCTCGATCTGCTGGCCCGCGTACAGCACGTAGAAGGGCACGGCCATCCGGCCCATGGTCGCCAGGGCGCGGCAGACGAAGTAGAGGGTGAAGGCGCGATCGGAGCGCAGCAGCTCGGGCAGGTCGCGCAGGCGGTCGCGGAAGCGGCCCGGCGCGCGCACCTCGGGCGGCTGGGGCTCCTTCACCAGGGTCAGCATCGAGAGTCCCGCCGCGGTCAGCACGAACGAGAGCAGGAAGGTCGCGGCGTAGCCGTTGCCCAGGGCCTCGGCATCCACGAGATCGCCGGCGAAGCCGGCGACCGCGGCGGCGGTGACGCCCGCCAGGGTGTTGCGCAGGCCCATCAGCCGGCCCCGCCGCTCCACGGGGATGACCTTCGACATGAGGTAGTTGAAGACGACGCCCTGCATGCCGAGGAAGAAGCCGAAGAGGCCGAGGAACAGACAGATCGCCCGCAGGTTCCACTCCGGCGGGAGGAAGAAGCCGGCCAGCGCGATCCCGAGCACCTGGACGCGCATCAACGCCCCGATCACGAAGCCCACCGGAAGCACCCGCCGCCGGTGCTCGATGAGGGTCGCGCTGAGGATCGGCGAGAGGGACATCCCGAAGGCCTGGAGCCCCCGGGCCAGGCCCACCACGAGATCGGAGCCCGACAGCAGGTAGAGATAGGCGGGGATGAAGGTCGGCGCGTTGATGAGCCGGAAGCCGGTCTGGCCGAGGAGACCGTGGCTCAGGTGGGCGGAGTAGTTGCGCCAGAGGTGAGCGTTCACCTCGTCCTGATAGGCGCTCTCCCGCTCCGCCTCGGTGGGTGCGCGCTCCTCTTCCGGGTCGGCCCCGCGCGGAGACGCTTCGCTCACGGGGAGCTCACCCGCTCGGCCCCGGGTCGTTCGCTCCGCGGCGGCGATGCCGCGCCCGGGTCGGCGGCCCAGGCCGAGCGTGCGGCCCCGGCCAGATAGATCGAGCCGGCCGCCACCACGAGATCGTCGGCCGCGGCGGCGCTGGCGGCGGTCCGGACCGCGCGCAGGGGGTCGGGCTCGATGCGGATCCGGACCGGGGGAGAGCACCTGCCGACCCGCTCGGCCAGCTCGCCGGGGTCCAGCGAGCGACGGGGCTCGGCCCGGGTGAGGGTCACGACGGAGACGCCGGGCAACAGCGCGTCGAGGATGGCCTCGACGTCCTTGCCCTCGGAGACCGACAGCACCAGGTGCCGCCTGCGTCCGGGAAGCCCCGCCACCGCGGCCGCCAGGGCCCGTGCGGAGGCGGCGGTGTGGGCGCCGTCGACCACGCGCCAGGGGCTGCGGCCCACCACCTCCACCCGCCCGGGCAGGCGCGCCGTGGCCCACGACGCGGCGGCGCGACCGAGCGCGTCGGGATCGCGGTGGCCGAGGCGCCGGAGACAGGCCAGGGCGAGGCCCGCGTTCTCCCGGTGGTGGTCGCCGAGGAGCGGCAGGGCCGCATCGAGGCAGACCCCCTCGCGGTCGCGGTAGCCCAGCGCGATGCCTTCGGGCCCGGCGAGGTCCGGGCGGCTCTCGACCTCGAAGTCCCGTCCCAGGATCCAGAGCGGCGCGCCGACGGCCTCCGCTCGGGCGCACACCTGCTCGAGCGCCTCCGAGGGAAGGCGTCCGACCACACCGGGGACGCCGGGCTTCAGGATGCCGGCCTTCTCGCCCGCGATTTCCTCGATGCTGTTGCCGAGATAGCCCTGGTGATCGAGGCCGATCCGGGTCAGAGCGGTCAGCAGCGGGCGATCGACCACGTTGGTCGCGTCGAGGCGTCCGCCGAGCCCGGTTTCGAGCAGGAGGACGTCGCCCGGAGTCCGCGCGAAGGCGAGGAAAGCCGCGGCCGTGGTGATCTCGAAGAACGTTATCGGGGCGTCTGCGTTGGCCGTCTCCAATTCTTCGAGGAGGGCCGTCAGCGCCGGGTCGGCGATGATCTCGCCCGCCAGCACGATGCGTTCGTTGAAGCGCACGAGGTGTGGCGAGGTGTAGACGTGGACGCGCCGCCCGGCGGCCTCCAGCATGGCCCGCAGAAAGGCGATCAGCGAGCCCTTGCCGTTGGTTCCTGCGACATGGATGACCGGCGGCAGGCTGCGATGCGGGTTGCCGATGGCGTCGAGCAGCCGCAACACACGTTCCAGCGACAGGTCGATCGCCTTGGGGTGCAGGCTGAGCAGGCGGTCGAGAATGGCGTCCCGCTCGACCCCCGCATCGATGACGGGCGGCAGGCTCAGGCCTCGGCTCCCTCGGACGGCTGCGGCGCGGCAGATCGGAAGAGCAC
>JBNLVL010000002.1:0-105565 GCA_050618075.1 Myxococcota bacterium | reverse complement strand
ATGCAGCGCCAGGGGCCCGGATCCGCATGGGAATCACAGTCCGGGTTCGGGCAGTGAGGCGGCTGGAAGGCTCGGTGCCGGGCGGACATGACCGGGCACGGAGCACGTCACGTGCCAGGCACATTCTTCGAGCCACGACCTAGGGTACGAGCGCCTCGACGGCCCCGGCGGCGCCGCCCCGCGCCTCCCACATCGATCCGAACAACGAGAGCTGGGCCCGGGCCCGGTCCAGATTGTGGCCGGGTCGATGGACCCCGAAGTAGACGTCGCCCTCGAGGTGGTCAGTGAGGAAACGCACGGCGTTCTCGAGCGTCATGAGCGGCCCGGCGAGCGAGAGTCCGGCGCGCTCCTCGGCCGTGAGGATCCCGCCGGCGCCCTCCAGATAGCCGTGCACCACCGCCCGGAACAGCTCGAGGTCGAAGCGCACCTTCGACAGGTCGCGCTCGTCCTCGGGCGCCGCACAGGTGGCGCTGCGGACGATCTCGCCCACGTCGAAGGCGATCCGCCCGGGCATCACCGTGTCGAGATCGACCGCGCAGAGCCCCTCGCCCGAGACCGCGTCGAACAGCGCGTTGTTGAGCTTGCAGTCGTTGTGCACCACGCGCTCGGGCCAGGCCTCGGAGCCGATCGAGCCCAGGGCCTCCTGCAGGTCGCGGGAGGCGGCGAGCGCGGTCTCCGCCTCGGCGCGGCAGCCGGCGAGTCGTCTCCGCGCGTCGGCCTCCACGGCCCGCCGGAGCGCCGAGACCCGGCGCGGGAGGTCGTGGAAGTGGGGAATCGTCTCGCGCAGGGGCGCCCCCTGCCAGTCGGACAGGTCGGCGGCGAAGCGGCCGAACACCCGCCCCGCCTCCCGGGCGACGCGCGGCGAGGAGGCGACGTCGTGGTGCCGCGTTCCTTCGATGAAGGGCGACGCCCGCCAGACGCCCCGCTCGCCCAGCTCGACGCACCAGCCCCCGTCGCGCGCCGGAACCAGGCGCAGACAGTGGCGCTCGGGGTGAGCCACGCCCCGGGCGGCCAGCCTGGCTTCGAGGTGTCGCGTCACCCGAACCTGATTCTCGATCAGGACCTCGGGCTCGCGGAAGACGGCGGTGTTGATCGCCTGGAGCACGAAGCGCCGGTCGCCGCCGGCGGTGCGGCAGGTCGCCAGCCAGGTGGCGTTGATGTGCCCGGTCGAGATCGGCTCGGCCCCGAGCCACACGCCCTCGACCGCGAAGGCCTCGGCGGCGACCCTCCATGCGTCGGCGGTGGCTTCGATGGTCCCCTCGCAGATCCAGCCCGACGATGGCCTTGGGCGATGGCCTCGGGCGATGACGTCGGGCCATGGCGCCGGGCCGTGGGACCGGGCCATCGGGACGCGCTCCCGCAACGGACGCTTCGACGCCCCGCCCTCGACGCGCGACCCGGCGGCGGCGAGTATAGGGGACCCCGATGCCGTCGACGGCGCGAAAGGACCCCGGTGTGAACGACCGCAGCAGCTCTTCCGGAAGGTTGTCCGGACGCGTGGCCCTCGTCACGGGCTCGTCCTCGGGAATCGGAGCCGCCTGCGCGCTTCGCTTCGCCGAGGAGGGAGCCGTGGTGGCGGGCTTCGACGTCGAGAGCGAAGGCGACGAGCGCTGGCGCGAGGCCGAGGCGGTGGCGGCGGGCAGCGCCTGCTTCGGCGGCGACGTGCGGGACGCGGACCAGCTCGAGGCCGCGGTCGCCGGGATCGTCGAGCGATTCGGACGCCTGGACGTCCTCGTCAACGCCGCCGGCGTGGCCGGCGGCGGCCCCGTCCACCTGATGCCGCCCGAGGAATGGGACCGCGTCGTCGACGTGAACCTGAAGGGCACGTTCCTGGCCTGCCGGGCGGCCCTGCCGGTGATGCTCGAGGCGCGGAGCGGCAGCATCGTCAACGTGGCCAGCGTCGAGGGCATCGAGGGCTTCGAGGGCGGCAGCGCCTACAACGCCAGCAAGGGCGGGGTCGTCCTCCTCACCCGCAACATCGCGATCGACTACGCGCGCAGGGGCGTTCGCGCCAACGTGGTCTGCCCGGGCTTCATCGAGACGCCCATGTTCGACGCGGTCTGGAAGAACCCGGGACTCGAGGCGTACCGCGAGCGCGTCCGGGATGCCCACCAGCTCGGCCGCTTCGGCCGGCCCGAGGAGATCGCCAACGCGGCGCTCTTCCTGGCCAGCGACGAATCCTCCTTCGTGACCGGACACTCCCTGGTCGTGGACGGCGGCTACACCGCCGGCCATCGCCACGGCATCACCCGGCTCATGGGTCTCGAATAGGAGCGCCTGGGATGGACTGGAAGGGACGCGTCGCCGTGGTGACCGGGGCGGCGAGCGGCATCGGCCTGGCGACCGCCCGTCGGTTCGCGCGCGAGGGCATGAAGGTGGTCCTGGCCGACGTGGAGCGCGACGCCCTCGCCCGCGCCGCCCGGCTCCTGGAGGGCGACGGCGGCGAGGTGATGTCGGTGGTGACCGACGTGGGCCGGGAGGAGTCGGTGGCCGAGCTCGCGGAGCGGACCCTCGAGCGGTTCGGCGGGGTCCACGTGCTCTTCAACAACGCGGGGGTGTTCGCCGGCGGCCGCTGCTGGGAGGCTACGCCCGCGGACTACGAGTGGGCGTTCCGGGTCAACCTCTGGGGGGTGATCCACGGCCTGCGCCGGTTCGTGCCGCACCTCATCGAGGCGGGCGAGCCGGCCTACGTCGTCAACACCGCCTCCATGGCGGCCCTCGTGAGCGGCCCGCTCTCGGGCCCCTACATGCTCTCGAAGCACGCCGTGCTCTCGCTCAGCGAGACGCTCTACCACGAGCTTCTGGGCGCGGCGCCGTGGATCGGGGTCTCGGTGCTGTGTCCGGAGGCCGTGAACACGCGGATCATCGAATCGGCCCGCAACCGGCCCGACGAGCCCGCCGGCCCTCCGCCGGAGGCCACGGCCCTGGTGGAGAACGCGCTCCGCGCCACGATCTCGAAGGGAATCGAGCCCGAGGCCATCGCCGACCGGGTGCTCGACGCCATGGACGCGCGGCGCTTCTACATCCTCCCCGACGACCACGAGGGATGGAGACTCGCCTGCGAGTCCCGGCTCGAAGACATCCGGCTGGGCCGCAACCCGACCCTGGTGGTGCCCGAGTCGGCCGAGACGGGCTGAGGTCCGTCACCCCCTCGAGGCCGGTCGGCCCCGCCGGCGCTCTCGCGGCGGCTTCGGCACCCGCGCGTAGACCCGCTCCCGGTTGTATCGACGAATGCGCGGCCGCAGGAGATGCACCCAGCCCACGGTGTCGTCGACGAACCAGCGGTGGTCGTACTGGATGGCGGCCGAGCGCACCGCGTCCATCCGCATGGGGTTGCCGATGCCGACGTGTCCCTGGGATCGGGCGAGGTCGAGCATCTCCGGGACGAAGTCGAGCTCCAGGAACTCGCACAGCGCGGGCAGGACCGCTCGCGGATGGAGACACAGCTCCTCGTAGCCGAGCCGGAACGAGGGCCGGCCGTGGCGCTCGATGGCCGCCTCCAGCCGCCGATTGGTCCGATACCACTCGCCGAAGCGCCGATAGGCCGCCCAGCGCGACTCCTTCCGGCGCGCGCGCCGGGACATGCTGAACGACCGCACGTCGCGCACCAGGTGGATCACACGCAGGTCGACGCCCGCCAGCAGCGGATCCTCGAGCGCCCGCACCAGCGCACCCAGGCAGCCCAGGGACTTCGAGCTGTCGCACACCACCTCGGTCTGGGGGGCCACGGCGCTCACCTGGCCGAGCAGGGCCGCGTAGGCCTCGGCCGTCGAGGCGGGCGGGGCGTCCTCGAGCCGGTCGATGAGCGGCGCCCACAGCGGGCAGTCCGACTGGGGTGTCATGGCCCGGCCGCACGAGCAGCGCCTCGACTTGCCGCTCTGGAAGAGCTTCGCGCGGACCGCGGGATCGAGGACCCGGGCCACCTCCCCCACGCCACAGACGCACGGATGGCACGACAGGAGCATGTCGAGCAGGGTCGACCCTCCGTGGGTGACCGAGGCGACGTAGACGATGCGGCGTACGGCGCCCAACCGGAAGACCTCCCTGAATGCTCCGGAGTCAGCACGGATCGGGCGCCGCGGCGGACCGGGAACGCGAGTCCCGGTCGAGGACCCGCTGCGCGCGATGATACCAGGCCGTGGCGTGGGACCCGAATCGCTCGTGGAGACGGCGGTTCATGTCCAGGAACTGCGCCGCGAGGAGCGCTTCGAGCTCCGGAGGACACGCGCTGCTCCCGGACGCGTTGCGTCCTCGAGACGTGCTCCAGCTCCCATCGGTCCGGGGCGCGACGCCCAGGAAGAGATGGATCTCCCGGAGAAAGGCCTCGGGCGCTGCCTGGAGATCCTCGAAGAAGCCGACCCGGATCTGCTCCGCAGGGAAGTGCCGCTCCCAACGGTCGAGGATGCCCGGATAGTCGGATCGCCTCGCGAGACCGCGCGATTCGATCTTGCGCCGCCATTCCTCGGGAGCCACGGCGTCGAAGGAGCGACCCCGATCGCGGACCAGCGATTTGTAGGCTGCGGACCACGCGCGGTCGATGGGGTCGCGCATCAGGAAGATCAGCCGCAGATCCGGAAGCTCCCGGCGGATCAGCGCGATGCGCTCGTCCTCGAGGATGCAGTAGCCGGGCGTGATCTCCCCGCAGACGCGCCCGGCGCCGAGCCGGAACCAGGCGCGGTAGGCCGCGAGGTCGTGGGCGCCGAACCGGTGGCGCAGCAGGAACCGCACATCCGCCGGCCCATCGCGGTCTCCTCGCAGCATCCGGCGCGTGGCCTTGAGCACCGACCCGGTGCCCCGCCCCCTGGCCCTGCGCCGACGGCGACCGCCACGGTCGAAGAAATGCAGCTCCTTGACCGGCGGCAGCCAGATCTCCGGATGGCGGCGAAGGGCGGCGTGGAGGAAGGTGGTTCCGCAGCGCGAGCTGCCGATGCCGATGAAGTGCGGTCCGCCGGCCTCAGCCGGCATCCCGCGCCTTCGCGACCGCGGTCTTCGACGCGCGAAGACGCGTGGCGAGGAGGACGGCCACGGACATGGCGCCCGCTGCGAGCCAGAACGGAGCGCTGTGGTCGCGATCGTACAGGGCGCCCGCCATCAGCGGGCCGACCACCCGGGCCAGCGAGCCCGCCGACTGGAACGTGCCCATGACGGCTCCGCGACGATCCGCCTGGGCGCTGAACGACGCGAGCCCCATCAGGGAGGGCTGGCCGACGCCGCGGGCGAACGCGGAGCCCACCAGCGGAACCAGCAGCCACGCGACCGTGGGCGCGCCCGGGATGGCGGCGAACGCCAACGCGAGTCCACTGAAGCCGCCCACGGCGAGCCGCTTCTCGCCGAAGCGCTCGACCAGCGGCCGCAGCCCCCCTCCCTGCACGAGCCCGGTGACGACGGCCATGGCGACCAGCAGGAACGCGACCTGCCGCGCGTCGAAGCCGAACTCGTCGCTCATGTAGAAGGCGAACATCGACTCGAGCTGGGTCACCGCGATGGCGAAGGCGAGGTTCGTCAGACAGATGCGCCGGACCTCGGGATCGCGCAGCACCTCGCGGCCGGCCGCGCCGTCCGCGGATACGTGCCTCGGCGGCTCGCGCAGCGAGAAGAGCGCGTGGATGGCGTTGCCCGCGGCGAGACCCGCCGCGACGAACATCGGGATGTGGTGTCCCATGGGCGCCAGCAGTCCGCCGATGGCGGGCCCCAGCAGGAAGCCCACGGCGAAGCAGGCCCCCAGGAGCCCGAGCCAGCGCGTGCGATCCTCCGCCGACGTGGCGTCGGTGATGTAGGCGCTCGCCACGCTCACGTTCGCCGCGAAGACCCCCGCCAGCATGCGGGCGCCGAGCACCCAGGCGAGGGAGTCCGCGAAGCCGAGGGCGAACAGCGAGAGGCTGGTCCCACAGACCGTGAGGATCAGCACCGGGCGCCGGCCGATCCGGTCCGACAGACGCCCCCACGCCCTCGCGAACGCGAACTGCATCGCCGCGTAGCCGGTCAGGACCAGGCCGAGGTCGAAGCCATCGGCGCCGAACTCCTCGGCGTAGAACGGCAGGATCGGCATCACGATGCCGAAGCCGATCAGGTCGACCACGACGATCGAGAGCAGGATGAACAACGACGTGCGGCTCGGGGGGCTGGACATGCGCGCCCAACCATAGTGAATCGGCGAGGCGCTGGAGGGCCGGTCCGCTCAGGCGGGGGCGCTGGCGGGCCCGAAGTCCGCGAGTCGGACCGGCTGGCGCCGGGCGCCCCAGTCGCCGGGGCGGGCCTCGAAGCGACCCTCGCAGGCCCGGCCGCACTTCCGGCAGCAGCCGGCGGCGTCGAGGTTCCAGGCGGTCAACCGATATCCGTCACGGCCGATCAGGAGGGCCCCGCAGCCGGGGCAGCCGGTGCTGCCTCCGCGCTCGTCCCGGACGTTGCCGGTGTAGACGTAGTGCTGACCGTGGCCGATCGCGATGTCCCGTGCCCGGGTGAGGGTGGACGCCGGCGTGGGTCCCCGGTCCCGCATCCGGTAGTCGGGGTGGAAGGCGGTGAAGTGCCAGGGCACCGAGGGCCCCAGGTTCTCCGCGACCCACTCGGCCGCCGCGTGCAGCTCCGCGTCGGAGTCGTTCGCCCCCGGGATCAGCAGGGTGGTGATCTCGAGCCAGACGTCGGTCTCCCGCGCCAGGTAGACCAGGGTGTCGAGGACCGGCTGGAGCCTCCCGCCGCAGGTGCTGCGGTAGAAGTCGTCGTCGAAGGCCTTGAGGTCCACGTTGACCGCGTCGATGTGGGCGAAGAAGTCCCGCCGAGGCGCGTCGCACACGTAGCCGGCGGTCACCGCCACGCTGTGGACCCCGACCTCGCGACAGGCGACCGCCGTGTCGATGGCGTACTCCAGGAAGATGACCGGATCGTTGTAGGTGAACGCCACACTCCGGCAGCCGAGCGCCCTGGCGGCCGCCGCGATGCGTTCGGGGGGCGCCTCGTCGGCCAGGACGTCGATCTCCCGCGACTTGCTGATGTCCCAGTTCTGGCAGAACCGGCAGGTGAGATTGCAGCCGGCCGTCCCGAAGGACAGCACCGGCGTGCCCGGCAGGAAGTGGTCGAGGGGCTTTTTCTCGATGGGGTCGATGCAGTATCCGCTCGAGCGCCCGTAGGTGCTGAGGACGACTGCCCCATCCCGGCAGCCGCGAACGAAGCAGAGCCCTCGCTGTCCCTCGCCGAGCTGGCAGGCCCGTGGACAGACGTCACATTGCACGCGCCCATCCGCCAACGCGTGCCAGTACTGCGTCGGCACGCACTCCTCATCGGCTCCGAGCACCGCGCTCGTGGATTTCCCGCCCATTCCCATGACGGGAGGATCGGCGCGCGCCGCCTCCTGTCAATCGGCGCCCGGACCCGCCGGGGCCGGCGCCCTTGACCGCGGAGTCGAGAGGACGATCTTCTCCCGGGAGGGCCGGCCAACGGGCGAGGAGGCGGGACCGGGCGGCCAACGAGCCGAACGACGCGAACGGGCAGCCGAACGGACAGCCGAACGGACAGCCGGGTGGACAGCCGAATGGACAGCCGAGGGGACGAGAGCGCGCGAGCGGAACGCGGCGGACGGGGCGGCAGAGTGCGGCCGGCGGCGGTCGCCGGGCAGTTCTATCCGGCGCACGGCGGCTCGCTGGAGCACGATGTCCGCGGCTATCTCGACGCGGCGCGGGCCGAGGCCGACGCCGAGGCGGTGCCCGGCTCCCCGAAGGCCATCATCGCGCCCCATGCGGGCTACCTGTACTCGGGCCCGGTCGCCGGCTCGGCCTACGCGCGCGTGGCCCACCGCCGCGACGAGATCGAGCGCGTGGTGCTCCTGGGGCCGTCTCACCGGGTCCCGCTCGAGGGGCTGGCGGTTCCGGCCCACGACGCCTTCGAGACGCCGCTCGGGCGGATCGAGCTGGACCGCCAGGCGATCGAGCGCGCGCGATCGCTTCCCCAGGTCCGCGAGCTCGATGGCCCCCACGCCATGGAGCACAGCCTGGAGGTCCACCTGCCCTTCCTGCAGGTCGTCCTCGGCGACTTCCGCCTGGCCCCCTTCGCGGTCGGGGACGCGAGCGCGGCCGAGGTGGAGGAGGTGCTGGAGCTCCTGTGGGGCGGGGCCGAGACGCTCATCGTCGTGAGCTCCGACCTCTCCCACTACTACGACTACGAGACCGCGCGTCTCCTGGACGCCTCGACGACCCGCGCCATCGTCGAGCTGGCCCCCGAGCGACTGGGTCCCGAGTCGGCGTGCGGCCGGGTGCCGGCGCGCGGGCTGCTGCGCGCGGCCAGGCGCCACGGCCTGCGCGCCCGGGCGGTGGACGTGCGCAGCTCCGGCGACACCGCCGGTCCCCGCGACCGGGTGGTCGGATATGGATCGTATGTCTTCGGCTGAGCGGACCGAGGACCGATCCGCGCTCTCGGGGCCCGAGCGGGCGCGCCTGCTCGAGATCGCAGGCGCGAGCATCGACTCCGGACTCGAGCGAGGCCACGCCCTCGAGCTCGAGGTGGGCCGCGAGAGCGAGCTGCTTCGCCGCCCGGGAGCCTGCTTCGTGACCCTGCGTCGCGACCGCGAGCTCCGCGGCTGCATCGGCAGCCTCGAGCCCTCGCGGCCCCTGGCCCGGGACGTGGCGGAGAACGCCTACCGGGCGGCCTTCCACGACCCCCGCTTCCCTCCGCTCGGTGGGTCGGAGCGCGCTGGACTGGACGTGCACCTGGCGATCCTCGGCCCCCGGTCTCCCATCGCCGCCGCGTCGGAAGCGGAGCTGTTGTCGGCGCTGCGGCCCGGCGTGGACGGACTGGTCGTCTGCGAAGGCCCGCGCCGCGCGACCTTCCTGCCGGCCGTGTGGCAGAGCCTCTCGAGCCCCCGCGACTTCGTCCGCGAGCTCAAGCGCAAGGCGGGGCTGGCCGCCGACCACTGGTCCACCGACCTCCGGTTCGAGCGCTACGAGACCGAGTCGATTCCGCGAGTCGTGGGCGAGCCGTCGGCGAGCGGGTAGCATCCGGGCGTGGGAATCGACTGCATCCTCCTTCCGACCGACTTCTCGGACCACAGTCGCGGCGCCCTCGAGGCGGGCGTGGGGCTCGCCCAGCGCTTCGGCGCCCGACTCGTCCTCGCCCACGCCTACGGCGCACCGGCGGCGACCCTCAGCTCCTACGGCCGCGCGTTTCCGCCGGACGTGCTCGACGAGGTCCGGGACGAGGCCCGGGACCGTCTCGACCAGGAGGCCGAAGCGCTGCGGGCGCGCGGGATCGACGTCGTCACCCGGCTCTCGAAGCAGACGGCCCAGGAGACGCTGGCGCGCACCGCGGAAGAGGTGGGGGCGAGCCTCATCGTGATGGGCACCCGCGGCCACGGGGCCGTCAAGCAGGCGCTCCTCGGGAGCGTGGCCCAGCACACCATGCGCGCGGCGAGCTGTCCGGTGATGACGGTCTCGGAGCGGCTCGGCGTGGAGCAGGCGTCCCGCTTCCAGCGCATCCTGGTGCCCACGGACTTCTCCACGGCCCAGGACGCGAGCCTCGCCATCGCCCGGGATCTCGCGGGCCGGGGCGACGAAGCCGCCGAGATCGTGATCGCCCATTCGATCTTCGTCCCGCCGGAGATCGAGGCGGAGGTGGAGCAGAGCGGCGACTCCATGCGCCAGGCGCTGAACGCCCCGTCCCTGGCCCGGATCGACGCCCTGGTGGAGACCCTGGCCGCCGAGGGCCACCGGGCCCGGGGCGAGATCCTGACCGGGCGGCCGGCGGAGGCGATCGTGGCCGAGGCCCGCGCGTCGGCGGTCGACCTGATCGTGATGGGGACCCACGGCCGCAGCGGCCTCTCGCACTTCATCCTGGGCAGCGTGGCGGAGCGCGTGGTGCGGTCCGCGCCCTGCCCCACCGTCACCGTCAAGCCGTCCTGACGGCCGCCGACCCGCTCAAGCCGAGAGAGATCCCCGCCGACCGGTGAGGGCATGGCCCGCCTCGCCGCCACCGTCCTCGTCCTCGCCCTCGCCCTCTCCCTGGGCCCGGCCGCCAGCAGCGCCGCCGAGGAGGGCTCCCCGGCCTCCGCCCCCGGGCCCGCCAGCGACCCGAGGCCCCTCGATCTGTCGGACACGTCCCGCCTGCGAATCGGCATCGGGGACCGGCTCAGCTACGAGCGAAACGGCCGCTGGCACTCGCTCACCCAGGAGCTCGACCGGCTGGAGCTCCCCGTCGACCTCGCGCAGATCTGGCTGCCCCGGGGCTGGAGCCGGGACTGGGTCAAGCGCGATCAGCTGCGCCAGCTGGCGGACCGGGGCATCACGCCCGTGGTGATGCACTACTACTTCGGGGACGACATCAGCAAGCAGAGCGTGGAAGCCGATCGTGACGGCTGGTACTCGAGCATGTGGCGCATGGCGAACCTCGTCCGCATGGACGCGCCGGTGCTGGTGATCCTCGAGCCCGAGTGGAACGTCCAGGCCCCCGACGGTCGCACCTCGATCACCGACTGGCCGTGGTTCGCCAACGACCTGCGCGCCGCCGCCCGGATGATCAAGAGGGAGGCGCCCAACGCCCTGGTGGGAACCTGCCCCGGCGATTTCCCGGGGACTCCCGGCCTCGAGCCGGTCCTGGGCCAGGTGGCCGACGAGCTCGATTTCCTCGCCTTCCAGGAGATGCGCGCCTCGACCGACGCGCGTGCGACCGAGGACGGCTACCTGGACGTCGCGGGCTCGGCCGTGGACTACGCCCGCTACCTGAAGCGAGCCTTCGATCGCCCGCTGCTGCTGGCCTACGTCGCCGTCTCCAGCCACGGAGGCTGGGAGAGGCAGCAGGAGCGCACGCTCCAGGACCTCTTCCGACGCAGGCGCAACCTCCAGAAGGCCGGCGTCTTCGGGCTGGTCTACTTCCAGCTCCACGACGACCCCAAGCACCGGGGCTACTTCGGGGCGGCGGAGCGTCACTTTGGACTTCTCCGCTCCGATGGGAATCCGAAGCCGGCGCTTGCCGCGTTCCGCGCCTTCCTGCGCTGACCCGTCCGCCGGGCTCCGCGAGCCGGCAACAAATCGGCTTGTGTCGCGTCAAGCCCCATCTCGGAACGACCGATTCAACCCTGTGCACCCGCGCGCCCGAGGGCGACGCGGAGAGGGGATTCGTGCAAGCCACGGGTGTCGACATCATCGACGGCGCGATCGGGGGAATTGCGCCCGGTCTGCCGCTGGTCCTTGCGGGCCCATCGGGCTGCGGGCGCACCGTGATGGCGCTGCAGCTCACGGCCGCCGCCCTGGATCGGGGCGAGGTCGTCTCGTACCTGTGCAACGAGCCCTCCCCCTTCCTGCTCCAGCAGGCCGCCACCCTCGACCTGGGCGTCGACTTCGAGGCCGCGGTCGAGCGCAGCCAGCTCGTGCTGATGGAGATGGACCCCCAGGTCGCCGGCCTGGTGCGGGGACACGGGACCGCGTCCCTCGTCGAAGCCCTCCGGGCCGAGGAGCCGCTCAGCACCACGCTGGTGATCGACCCGGTCACGGCGCTGCTGAGCGAGATCCACGACGAGGCGGCCATGCGGGCCGAGACCCGCGAGATGATCCGCTGCGCGACACCCATGAAGATCGTGCTGACCGTGGAGGCCGAGCAGGTCGCGTTGCAGCGCGGGCTCGACCGCGTCCTCTCCGAGGTGAGCGGTGCATCCCTCTCGCTCTCCCGCAACGAGTCGAGCGGAAGGCGCTGGCTGCGGGTGGACAAGAGCCGCAACGGCATGGTCGTCGAGGACGACATCGCGTTCATCGTGGGCCAGGGCGGGGCCCAGCCGCGGCCTGGCGACCCGGCGGCCGATCCGGGTCCGGGCACCTGGGCGCCCGACCTGGTCGCCGGAGCGGTTCCGATTCCCCCGCCCTCCGATGCGGTTCCGGTCGCGCCGGGATCCCCGGAGCCGTCGTCCCTGCACGAGGGGCCCACAGCCCCCGACGCACCGCGTGTCCGGCGGCGCCCGGCCCAGGAGGAGCCGAAAGAGACCCCGGTGGTGCTCGTCGTCGACAACGATGCCGCCGACCGGCAGACGGTCTGCAAGTGGCTGGAGGGACACCACGAGGTGGTGGCGGCGCAGAACGGCTTCGAAGCCATGACCTGCGTGGCCGGCCAGCGCCCCGATCTGATCATCCTCGATCTCGTGCTCCCGAAGGTGACGGGCTACGAGCTGCTGGTCGCGTTCCAGCGGGTCGCCGAGGACGTCCCGGTGCTGGTCACCTCGAGCCGCATGGAGCGACCGGCCGACCGGATCGGCCCCCTCGTGCTCGGGGCCACGGACATCCTGACCAAGCCGGTGGACCGCTTCGAGCTCCTCCACAAGGTGGAGCTCCTCATGCACCTGGACGGCCCGCCCCGCCGTTGGCTCGACCCCGGAGAGGCCGAGGCCCTGTTCGCCACGGTGTCCGAGACGCGACGCCTGGACGAGGAGGACTTCCTCCTGCGCATGGACCGCGCCCATCGCTTCGGCGTGCGCCACGGGATGGCGGCCTCCCTGGTCACCGTGGCCGGACCGAGCGCCGAGGCCCTCGACCAGTTCGAGGCCGCCCTCGACGCCAACCTCCGCTTCGAGGACGCGCTGCTTCGGGTGTCGAAGCGGCGCGCGGTCCTCCTCCTGGTCGCCACCGACCCCGCCGAGGCGGGCCCGGTGGTGGAGCGCCTGCTCGACGAGACGGCGGCGCGCTGCGGACAACGGCATCGCTTCGAGACCCAGGTCTTCCCGACCCGGCCCCGGGATGGGGACGGGGACGGCGACGAATCCGTGGACTGGCACCGCTTGTTCCGCGACGCGGAGGAGGAGGAGCAGGCATGACCAGCGTACGCGACGCCTCCCGGAGCGTGCCGTGGACCCTCGCCTCGTTCGCAGCGGTCGTCCTGCTCGCGACGGCGGCCGGGGCCATCGAGGACGACGACGCCCCGCTGCCCACCGATCCCCGGGTGATCGAGGCCAACTCCCTTCTCGGCGAGGAGAGCCAGCGCGACCACGTGATCGGGCTCTACGGCGAGGTGCTCGCCGAGCGGCCCGACGACCGGACCGCCCGCATGTGGCTGGCCCGGGTCCTGTCCTGGGACGCCCAGTACGACGCGTCGCTCGCCCACTACGAGTGGTTCCTGCGAAGCCCCGAGCCGCCCGACTGGGCGGCCCCCGAACGGGCCGCGGTCCTGTCCTGGGCGGGCCGCTACGAAGAGGCCGAGATCGCCTACGAGGAGCTCCTCGCGCGCGATCCCAACGATGCCGCCGCGGCCCTCGGCCTGGCCCGGGTCTACCAGTGGTCCGGTCGGAGCCGGGAGGCGGCCAAGGCCTACGAGCGGGCCCTGGCCATCCAGGACGACGCGGGGGCCCGAACCGAGCTCGAGGCGTTGTACGGCAGCCGGGAGACCCGGGGCGAGTCCACCAGCCGCTACTTCTCCGACAGCGACGACTTCACGCTCACCGAGACGACCATCCACGGCTCGTCGGACCTGGGCTTCGACACGACGCTGCTGGGTCGCACGACCTACTTCTACGTCGCGACCGATCGCAAGGGCGACCGTGAGTTCGACCCGCTGGCCGACGAGGACGAGAGCACCCAGGGCTTCGACGCCGTGGCCGGCGTCCGTCACCGCTTCGCCCAGAGCGTGGTCGCGAGCCTGCTGGTCGGCGGACGACGCTGGGAAGGCGCCCCGGCCACGGCGCTGGTGGAGGCCCAGGTGGAGTGGACCGTCACCGAGCAGCTCGCCACCGGGTTCCGCGTGGACTACGGCGACTTCCTCGGGCGCTCCCACTCCATCGATGCGGTGCTCGAGGGCGTGGAGGCCACGACCCTGCGCGGCTGGGCCTGGGCCCAGGTCCACCCCATGGTCTCGGCCTACGGATTCCTCGAGACCACCTTCCTGGAGAACGACCAGCAGACCCGCCAGGCCGAGGTCGCGGGCGAGGACGCCGCGCTGCGCGCCAGCGGCAGCAACAACCGCCTGTCCTGGGGTGGGGACCTCGCTTTCGCCCCGTTCCCGAAGTACGACCTCCGACTGGTCCTGGGCAACGGGTACTCGCGCTATCGCGACGACTCCGAGCTGTTCTACGACCCGAGCTTCGAGGTCGACGGCACCTTCGGCCTCGCCGGCTCCCACCAGGTCACCGACTGGCTCGCCATCGATGGCGAGGTCTTCGGAGGCTACGGGTACAGCGACCAGGACGGCCAGGACGGCGAGGGGCCCACCTACCGGGTGGCCCTGGGCACCGCCCTCATGCTCGGCGGGCTCCGGGTCGACATGCGGGGCGAGCGCTCGGAGAGTCGGCGGGGGGACTCCAGCTACGAGACCTGGGGAGCCACTCTCGGCATGGGCATGAGGTTCTGAGCGTGTCCACCTCCACCCTGGAGAAGGTGCGCTACGGCGCCACCCTGCTGTTCATCCTGTTCGTGCTGGCGGGGCTCTCGGTCGGACTCTACGAGGTCCTGTCCCGGGCGAAGTTCGACCTGCCCGGTCGCTTCGTCCAGGTGTCCTTCGTCGTGCTCTTCGGGTTCCTGCTCCTGCTGATCGGCCGCTACCTCGGGCTGCTCTGGTTCTCGTACCTCAACCACCTCGACGAGGACGAACCCTTCGAGCACGTGCTGCCGCTCGTCAGCATCCTGGTCCCCTGCTACAACGAGGGCGCCGTCGTCCAGGGCTCCATCCGGTCCCTTCTCGAGCTCGACTACCCGCGCTACGAGGTGCTGGTCATCGACGACGGGTCCAGCGACGACACCACCGAGAAGGCCAAGGTCTACGAGGGCGAGCACGGACACGCCAGCGTCCGCGTGCTGCGCAAGAAGAACGGGGGCAAGTCCCGCGCCCTCAACTACGGCATCGACAACGCGCGCGGCGACTTCATCCTGTGCATGGACGGCGACTCGGCCCTCCACCCCCAGACCCTCCGGCTGGCGGTGCGGCACATGAGCGACCCGAGAGTGGGCGCCGTGGCCGGCAGCGTCAAGGTGGTGAACCGCACGAACCTGCTCTCGACGCTGCAGGCCCTGGAGTACGTCGAAGGGCTCAACATGGTGCGCTCGGCCCAGGGGTTCTTCCGGCTCGTGAACATCATCCCGGGTCCCATCGGGCTGTTCCGCAAGACGGCGATCGAGGGCGTCGGCTGCTACGACCACGACACCTTCGCGGAGGACTGCGACCTCACCCTGAAGCTGCTGGTGAGCGGCTGGCAGGTGAAGTACGAGCCTGGGTCCATCGCCTACACCGAGGCGCCCGAGGCGCTCCTCGACCTGCTGAAGCAGCGCTACCGCTGGACCCGGGGAATCCTCCAGGCCATCGCCAAGCACAAGGGCAAGCTGGTGCGCCCCGATCGCGGCATCGGGGTCACGTTCACGCTCTGGTACATGATCTTCGAGGGCATCATGTGGCCCTCGATGAACGTGTTCGCCCACGTGCTCTTCGTGTTCGTCGCGGCGCGCTACGGCACCGCCCTCCCCCTCGTGCTCTGGTTCGCGCAGCTCACGGTGCTCGACCTGGCCGCCGCCCTCTACTGCGTCGCAGTGGAGGAGGAACGCATCACCCTCGTGCCCTACGCGATCTTCTACCGGGCCTTCTTCGCCCTCACCATCGACGTGGCCAAGCTGCTCGCGACCATCGAGGAGCTGGCCGGTCTGCGCATGGAGTGGGGCAAGCTCGATCGGATCGGGAGGATCTGACGTGGACCTCGTCCCCTATCTGTCGGCGGTCATCCTGGTCTCGACCATCGCCACCATCCTCCTGGCGGTGCTCTCCTACGCCGCGTTCAAGCTGCGCGACAAACGGCGCCCCAAGGGCCCGGTCGAGGCCCCGGTCTTCTTCCACCGCTACCGGCTCGAGGCAGAGGGCGAGGACGAGGCGGAAGGAGACGCCTCGGAAGCGACGTGAGCGACCCCGTCGCCCGACCCGAGGGCCCGCTCTACGAGCCGATCGTCTGGAGCCTGAGCGCCTTCCTGATCCTCTCCGGCACAGTGCTGTCCATTCTCATGTGGACCAACGTGATCGGGCCGTTCCGGTTCACGGGGTACCCCGACGACCCGGAGGCGGTCGCGGTGGGGCTGTGGATTCCGCGCGCCGCAGACCGCGCCGTCTCTCCGGAGACCAGCCGAAGGCTGGGTCGCTGGCGGGCCGCCCTGCCCGAAGGCACTCCGGTCATCGCGAGCAACGAGCTGCCGGACCTCGTCGAGCAGGGATCGAACGTGATCGTCCTGGCCGACGGTCGGGCCCTGTCCGTGGCCGAGGCCGTCCTGCTCTGGCAGTGGCTGGCCGACGGCGGCGCCGCCCTCCTGACCGGCAACCTGGGCGTGCGGGACCCCGACGGCCGCTGGCAGGGCTTCGGGCTCATGCGCCGGATGCTGGACGAGCCCGCGATCCACACCCTCGACGCCGCGAAGCCCCGCACGCTCGCCGCCGGGTCCCGGGGTCCGCTGAGCGCGGGCCTTCGCCCAGGCGAAGGCATCCCCATGGCGGCCCAGCCGGGTGTACCGGCCCTGGCCACACGGGTGGCGGAGCTGCAGTGGCAGGGCGAGCTCCCGGGCGCGCCGGGCCTGGCCAACGGGGCGGCCAAGCGGCTGGAGGTGGGCCGGGGTCGCGCGGTCTGGCTGGCGTCGGGTCCGGAAGCGACCCGGGACGACGCCCTCGAGCCCTGGCAGGGCATGGTGCGCCTGGTCGCCGCGTCGATCGCCTGGACCACGCGGCGCACGACCGTCGAGGTGCTGCCCTGGCCGGAAGGCGCTGCCTTCGCCGGCCTGATCGCGGGAGCGGAGCCCGGCGACCCCGAGGCGCTGGGGAGCCGCGAGGCGGTGCGCGCACGCCTGGAAACGGCCGCGCGCTCGGGCTCACTGGCCCGCTTCAGCGTCGCCGGCGCCGACCTCCACCAGTTCGCGGCGCGCGTGCTCGACCGCCGCGGGGGCTGGCTGGTCCGCGATGCCGCCGTGGTCGAGTCCTGGGAACACCGTCGCGATCGCCTGGCCACCGCCACCGAGCGCACCGGCCCCCAGCGCTGGCTGCTGAGGGTGAGCAACCTGGGCAGCCAGCCCCTGGCCGGCGCCGTGGTCCGGCTCCACCTGAACCGCCGGGTCCGTTCGGCCTCCATCGAGCGGACGGTGCTCCTCCAGGAGTCCCCGACGCTGCGACTCGAGCGCAACGCGGAGCGGCTCGACGTGGTGCTGCCCGAGATCCCCGGCGGCACCTCGACGGCCTACAGCGTGGACATCGTCTCGGAAGCCCCGCTGGCCTCGGCCGGAGCGGGCGGCGGCCCCGGGGAGCGCAACTCCGCGGCCTACAGCCCCGGCCCCGAACGGCCGATTCGTCTCCTGGAGTAGCGACCGGTCCACCCGGAACCCGTCCCGGGATCCGGTGTCGCGACCCGTCCACCGAGGGGAGCCCGTCATGTCGTCTGCACACCGATCCGTCCGACCCGGCCGCTGGATCCCGGGTCCGGCCCTGACGGCCCTGGCCCTCGCGCTCTTCGCCGCCTCCGCCGGCGCCGGCGAGACCATGCTCGAGACGTTCTCCGGCGACGCCAAGTTCGCCCCCATGTGGCCGGGCGGCACCGTGGAGCAGGGACGCGACGACGGCCTTCCGTGGCTGCGGGTGGTGACCGACGGACAGGCCGGGGGCACCTTCGCCGCCAACGTCCGCCCCTACAAGCCGAACTTCGACTTCACGAACAAGCTCGTGAAGATCTGGGTGAAGATCGACGACCTCTCGAAGCTGGGCGGCATGGAGTTCCGGCTCTCCTCGGATCGCTTCTCGACGAGCTACTACGCCTTCTCGTTTCCGCTCTACGACGACGAGGACTTCAACGTGGTGCGAGACGGCGTCTGGACCACCCTGACCTTCAGCTTCGGCAGCGCCCGGGTCGAGGGCAAGCCGAACCGGGCCGCCATCAACTCCATCGGGTGGTACGTCTCGGACCGCGGCGAGGAGGCGCCGCTCACCGCCTACTGGGGCGGCCTGGCGGCCGTGGACCAGGCGCCCGAGGGCGTGGTCTCCTTCACCTTCGACGACGGCTACGACGACCACTTCCTCGCGGCGCAGATGATGGAGCCCTACGGCTTCGCGGGGACCGCGTACATCATTCCCGAGGCCGTGGGACAGGTCGAGTACATGAGCCTCCACCAGGTCGTGGACCTCCAGGAGCGCTACGGCTGGGACGTCGCCGCCCACCACACCCGACCCTTCACCGACATGCGTCCCGACGAGCTCGAGAGCAGCATCCTCGGGGTCCAGCGCTACCTGGTCGAGAACCAGTTCCAGAAGGGGGTCCGCCACCTCGCCTATCCCCTCGGCCGGCAGAACACCGAGCTGGTCCGCCCCCTGGTGCGCAAGCACTTCGCCAGCGCCCGGGTCGCGGGCTCGGGCCCCGAGACCCTGCCGCCGGCGGACCCGCACCTGCTGCGCACCTACAACGTGACCCACGAGACCGATCCCGAGGACGTCGGCCGGGCCGCGCGCATCGCCCGCGAGAACGGCGAGTGGCTGATCCTGATGTTCCACTGGATCGTCGAAGAGCCCAGCTTCTCCACCCAGTACTCGATCGCCGACTTCGAGAAGCTCCTGAAGGAGGTGAAGGCCTCGGGCGTGAGGGTGATGCCGCTCGTCGAGGTCTTCGAGTCGTGCGGGAGCGTCCGCGACGAGGTCTGCCGCCTGGGCCCGGCGGTGGCGGCCCCAGCCGGCCGCTGAGCACAGGCGCGGCGGCGCCCGGCGCCGCCGGGACGTCGTCGGCAGCGCAGAGAAGACGCGGCATACTCGCGCCATGCGGCGCTGGGCTGGACCTCTCCTGCTCCTCCTGCTGTGCGTGCCCTGGCGGCTCGGCGCGGCCGACGACGGCTTGGACGAGGCCCGGCGCCTGGCCGCCAGCACCCGGGTCGACGACCTGATGCGCGCGGCCGAGCTCTTCGAGGCCCGGCTCGAGCGCCATCCCGAGGACTTCGCGGCCCGGGTCGGAGCCGCCCGGGCCCTCAACGCGGCGCTCACGGTGCGCACCCACGCGAACCTGCCCCTCGTGGATCGTCTCCAGGACACGCCGGAGAACCGCACGCTCTGGCGCACACAGGGGACGCGAGCTCTCGAGCACGCGCGTCGGGCCAGCGAGCAGCGACCGGAGTCGGTCGCCGCGGCGGCCGAGCTGGCGAAGTCCTTCATGTACTACGCCTCGAGCCTGGGGATCATCTCCTCGATCGTCACCGGGGCGGGCCGGGCCTACCTCGACCACGCAAGGCGTCTGGTCGAGCTCGACCCAGACCACGACAGCGGCCTGGGGGACTTCCTCCTCGGCGCCTTCTTCACGGTCGCACCGCGGCCGCTGGGGAGTCCCAGACGCGCGCTCGAGCACTACGAGCGCGCGGCCCGGCGGGCCCCGGGCTCGGTGCGCAACCAGTTCAGCCTGGGCGTGTACTGGGCCCGGCGCGACGAGGCCGCGAAGGCCGCCGCCTGCTTCGAGCGCGCCATCGCGATGCCGTGCGTCGCCGGAACCGAGACCCTGATCTGCGACTGGATCAAGACAGAGGCCCGGGAATCGCTCGCGGAGCTCGCCGCGGCCGACTGACCGGACGCTCTACCGGGAGCGTCGGGACGCGGTGCGATGCGCCTCGCCGGTCCGGGTCTCCAGCGACCCGAAGCCGTCCAGCGGGCGGAACGTCACCGGCACCAGGCTGCGGGCGCCCGGGCGGACCACCCAGCTGGCCTCGCCCCGCCACGGTCCGCGCCGTCCGACCGCGCGGTACTCGCCCACGGGAAGCACCCATTCGGACGCCGCGCGCTCGCTCCGGTACTCGGTCCCGTCCGCCGCGCGGACCCGCCAGAGGATCGGGTCCGAGATGGGCCCGCCGGGCGCGGGCAACGCGCCGTAGAGCCCGACCCGGCCCGCGTGGAGGTCGAGGGTCTCGATGACGGTGATCCCGGATCGCACCGCGACCGGGGCGCTCGCCCTCGCCTGTCCGTGCACCACCTCCACTCGGTAGGATCCGGTGGCGAGGGTGTAGAGAGCGGAGGCCGAGCGGCCCTGGCGCACCGTCTCCCCGTCGGCGTCGCGAACGACCCATTCCATGGGGTCCTGGATCGGCTGCCGGCCCTCGGCCAGGATCGCGCGCAGGGCGAGCTTTCCGATGCCGAACTGGAAGCGCTTCTTGAGGTTCTGTCCCGGGCGCACCACCAGCACCCGCGCCACCGTGTCGCCCCCGTGGCGACTCGAGACCCGGTAGCGGCCCTCAGGCAGGAGGAAGCGCGTCGCGCCGCCGGCGGCCTCGCGCACGGCCCGCCCGGGCGGCTTCGATGCGTCGACCCGCCAGTGGACGTCGCGCTCGATCGCGGTCTCGCTGCGGTCGACGGCGGCGACGTGGAGTGCGGCGGCCTCGAACGACAGCACGTGGGCGGCCTGGACCGCGGGGTCCACCTCCAGGTCGAGGGTCGCGGCCACCCCGTCGAGGGCCGCCTCCACCCGATAGCGTCCGCCTCGGAGACGACTCGAGAGCGTCGGCGAGGTGGCCTCCATCACCGGCGGCCCCGGCTCGCCCCGGTCGTCGACGGGGGAAATGCGCCACGCGATCGGCTCGTCGAGCGGCGGGCTCCCCGAGGCCAGGGACGCGCCCAGCCAGAGCGGCGGAGCGAAGGACCGGCGGGCGATGTCGTCGAAGGCGGCGCGCAGGGCGGCGCCGAGGCCGGCCGCGCCGCGGGCGTCGATGAAGAGTCCGCCCGTCGCCTCGGCGATGCACTGGAGCTGTCCGCGCTCCGCCGCGGTGACGTCGAAGCCCACGACGTGGACGGTGAAATCGGCGCCGCTCTCCGCCAGGGTCCGGGCGACCGCGCAGGGATCGCGCCCACAGGTCTCGTTGCCGTCGCTCACGAGGATCACGGTGGCCGCTCGCCGGTCGGCGTCCAGCGCCTGCGCGGCGTGCTCGATCGATGCGGCGAGCGGCGTCATGCCGACGGGTCGGATGCCGTCCACGGCCTCGACGAGCGCGGCGGGATCGGCGGGACCCACGGGAAGCAGGGTCTCGATGTCGTCGCAGTCCCGCCGGGTCCGGTGCCCGTAGGCGGTGAGTCCGAGCTCCGCGCGGGCGTCCCAGTCGGCCACGAGCTCGCGGATCGCGGATCGCGCGACCTCGATGCGCGTGCGGCCCTCGAGCTCGGCCCACATGCTCCCCGACGCGTCGAGCACCAGGGCGATGCGCGGCCACTGCTCTCCGGCGCCTCCCGCCGCCAGGGCGACCGTGGCGGACGCCAGGCAGAGGAGCAGCGCCGCCGCCGGAGCGGCTCGTCCGAGGTGGGTCGCACGGACCCCGCGACGGCTGTGGGCCGCCATCCATCGTCCCCCGATCAGGATTCGGTTCTCCCCGGCGCCGTCCGAAGAGTCTCGAAGCGGCCGCCGCCAGCACCTGTGCAGCTAGGCTCTACGGCCGATCGTCGTCCCCCCTTGAGGGACGTGACACCGCTGAAGGACGGGTGGAGGAGGCCATGAGCACGGCGGGAGGAGATCGGGATTGCGTCGTGGTCGGCGCCGGGAGCGTGGGCCTGAATCTCGCCGCCCGGCTGCGCCGCTCCGGAGCCGGCGTGCTGGTGGTCACCCGACGGCCTGAGACCGCCGAGGCCCTCTCGCGCGAGGGAGTCCGACTCTCCGACCCGGCCGCGGGCTCGGGCTTCTCGGCGTCGGTCGAGTCGGTCTGCGGCTGGGAGTCGCTGCCGCCGGAGAGGCTCTCGGGGATCGTGTTGCTGTGCATGCGCCAGGACGACCTCGACGAGGCCGCCGGGGCCCTCTTCCACCGGCAGCCCCGGGCCACGCCGGTCTGCGTGCAGAACGGCGTGGGCCACGAGGCCCGACTGGCGCGGCGCTTCGATCGCGTCCTCGGCCTGGTCGTGCGCCAGACGTGCACCCGGGACGAAGCCGTCGGCGTCCGCGCCCTCGGTCCCGGGCGGCTGGTCGTGGGCGCCGCCCGCGAGTCGCGGGACCTCCCGGGCGCCCTCGCCCGCCGCGACGCCCTGGCCACGTCTCTCGCCGCCGCGGGGTTCGACACCGCGCTCACCCCGCACCTCGAGGCCGATCGCTGGCTCAAGCTCTGCGTCAACCTGATGAGCGCGCCCAACGCCCTGGTGCGTCGCGAGGACCACGCCACCCCTGCGTTCGTCGAGCTGAAGGCGAGGCTGCTGGAAGAGGCGCGGCGGGCGCTGGCCGCGGGCGGAGTCGAGGCCTCCTCCTGCGACGGCCGCGACCGCTCCCTCGACGCCGAGATCGCGCACCAGCGGAGCTCGCTCGAGCGTGGCACCAGCGCGCGCGCCCTGCCCGTCTACAACTCCGTGTGGACGGCGCTTCGCGCCGGCGGCCCCCTGGAATCGCCCCGCTTCCACCGGCGCATCGTCGAGCTGGCGGAGCGCCATGGACGGACCGCCCCTCTCAACCGACGCATGATCGACGTGCTGGAACGCTGCGCGCGCGAGCATCTCGGGCCCGAATGCGTGACCGCCGCCGAGCTGCTCGGCGGCGACTGAAGGGCACGCCTTCGAATCCATCGCCGTCCGCCGCCACGGGAAGCCTCCGCTGGCACGGCAGGCGGAGGCGCGCGCCACGGACCCGCAGGTCATCGGCGACTGCTGGCGAAGCCTGTGGCACTCCCGGCGTTTTCCCCTTGATTTCGGCGCCCGACCTGTCGATCGGTCACTCGACCCGTGATCCCGGTCACGCGCCCCATGACGTTCGCGCTCGATCGGGAGACTCGACCTGCAACGCGCATCACACCTCCGGAGGAACCATGAGCGCCCGCCCCACTCGCGCGCCCCGGCTCGCCCCCCTCGGCCTGGCGACCCTCCTGGCCCTGCTGCTGGGTGCCGGCAGCGCCGCCGCCCAGAACCTCTACCTCGAGGGCCACTTCGGCGGCTCCGAGGGCACCATCGACACCACGCCCGACGGCGTGCGGGTGCTGGCCACCGACGTCGACGCCAGCGAGGACGACGACGACGCCTCGATCGTCGGCGGCGCTTCCATGGGATTCCGCTTCCCGCTCACCTGGGCTCTGGACACCGACCTCCCGCGCTGGATGCCCGACATCCACTTCCGGCTGGAGGAGGAGTTCGCCTACGGCCGGGACTACGACATCTTCACGGAGAACGGATTCGACCGCTCCAACGTCGAGAACGCCAGCAGCCTCGAGGCCTGGTCGCTCATGACCAACCTGCTCGTGGAGATCCCGGTCTACCGGTCCTGGGCGGTGGTGGGCGGCGTCGGACTGGGCCCGGCCTTTCTCGACGGCAAGCTGCGCAACAGCTTCAACGAGCTCAAGGGCGAAGACGACGACGTGCGCTTCGCCTGGCAGGGGATGGCGGGCATCGAGTACGCGTTCGACGAGACCGTCACCATGGGCTTCGGCTATCGGTTCTTCGACGCCGAGGAGCTCAAGGTGAATCTCTCCACGCCGAACCCCCCGCGCCCCCGCGGCGAGATGGAGTTCGACCTCGACGCCCACGAGTTCATGGTGCGTCTGCGCGTGAACTTCTACCACTTCGAGTAGCGCGGGGATCGCGGGGCGCCGGCGCGTCGGGCCAGAGGCTTCCGCCGCGGCGGCCGTCGCGGGCGATCCACAGGTGGGGCAGGCCCAGCTCCGCGAGCCACGCCGGCCCGTCCTCGCCCTTCAGCATCGCGATGGTCGTGGCAGTCCCCGCGACCAGGCAGTGGTCCGACACCACGCTGACCGCGGCCAGCGCCTCCACGGGCCAGCCGGTCCGCGGGTCCAGCACGTGGCACAGGCGGCGCCCGTCGACCTCCATGAAGCGCTCGTAGTCGCCGCTGCTCGCCAGCGCGCCGCGGTCCATGGGAAGCGCCAGCAGGGCGCGTCCGGGGTCCCGGGGATGGCGGATGCCGACCGGCCACGCGCTGCCGTCGGGTCGCGGCCCGACGATGGCGACGTCTCCGGCCAGGTTCACGGTTCCGTGTCGCGCGCCGGCCTCTCGGAGGAGGCCGACGACACGGTCCACGGCGTACTCCTTGCCGTAGCCGCCGAGATCGAGCTCCATGCCCTCTGCCGGCAGCACCACCCGGGGACGCTCCCACGCGATTCGCTCCCAGCCCACGAGCGCAAGCAGGTCCGTCAGCTGTCCGCTCCGGGGCGGAACCCCCGACTTCCAGTCCCAGGCGCGCCGGAGGACGCCCGAGGTGATGTCGAACAGGCCGCCGCTCTGGGCGTGGGCGATCCCGGCGTAGTCGAGG
Source organism: Myxococcota bacterium (assembly GCA_050618075.1). Taxonomy (GTDB): domain Bacteria; phylum Myxococcota_A; class UBA9160; order UBA9160; family UBA4427; genus JBNLVL01. The sequence continues at coordinate 81,417 of JBNLVL010000002.1, read as the reverse complement.
AGCGCGGCGGTCTCGTCGTCGACGACCACGCCCCGGGCGTCGCCGGCGCTGCGGTTGATGGCGCTGCAGACGCTGTCCTCGCGGTAGCGCGAGTACTTGGCCTCGAGGCGGCGGACCTCGCCCTCGGCGGCGCAGAGCCACTCCTCGGCCAGGGCCGGGTCCGGCGCGTGGACGCGGACCTCGCAGGGCCCGCCCATCGCCCGGAAGGAGCGGGCGTAGGCGTCCACCGCCCTAGAAGCGCCCGGTCAGCGCGAAGGAGATGAGGTTGTAGGTCACCAGCCCGGGGTTGTCCTGGTAGTCCGAGCTGCTGAGTGCGTAGTCGGAGTCGGCCATGTAGTGCTCGTAGCCGAAGTTGCCTTCCATCCGCACCCGGCCGATCTCGAACGAGCGGCTCACCAGCTTCGCCCGGAACGCCAGGGCGCCGTAGTTCGAGAGCCGGTAGTCGCTCGAGTAGTGCTCCACGCTCGGCAGCGACTGGTAGTAGGGCTTGTAGAAGTCCGCCTCGGTCTGTGTGTAGTAGCGGAACGAGGGAACCAGCTGGGCCCAGTCGAAGATGTCCTGGAACCACGACACCTCGGCCGTGTGGGACTGGACGTCCCAGCTGTCGACGTAGAAGCGGTAGTCCAGGTGGAGCGTTCCGTAGAAGCGCGGCGAATGCCGCCGGAAGCGCGTCAGCCAAGACATCTGGTGCCGGCTCCCGGGGCGCCGGTCGGCCCGGAACGAGCTGATGTCGTCGAAGAAGACCAGCTTGTACGGGTCGTCCAGGTAGCCCCGGCTGTGCTTGTAGGTGACGTTCGACTGGATGATCGCGTTGCGGTTGATGACCCGCGAGATCCCGACGTTGGCCGTGTAGCCCTGCTTGTAGTCCTTGTCCCGGTCGATGAAGAACTGGTTGTCGAACGTGAAGCTGTCGTGCTCTTCGACGGGATCGATCTCGTCGATCGACACGCCGGCCCCCGCCGAGACGGTGGTGTGCTTGCTCTGGAACGACCGCTGCACCGAGGCCCCGACGTTCAGCGACCGGTAGTCGTCTTCGATGGAGACCCCGGCCGAGAGCGTGCTCACCCCGTTGGGGTTGTAGAAGTTCCCGGACAGCAGCGCGTCGACCCGGGTGTCCTCGATGCTCGCCTCGCTCATCAGCAGCTCGAGGTCGCCCTCGTCGTCGGGCACGATGGCCCAGGGCGAGGCGCCGCTCATGGTCTCGACGACGAGGTCGAGGGCGACGTCCTTGTCCACACCGACCGGACTGGCCATGTGGATCTGGTGGACGTCGATCTCGTAGCGGTCTTCGTCCCCGACGGCGACCTTGCCCGACGGCGCTCCGTCCTCGAAGTAGCGCGCGTAGGAGTACACGCCCTGGGGCTTCTCGATGGGCGAGTCCGCCGCCGCGGGCGCGGCCATGCCGGGCAGCGCCAGGGCGCCCCCGGTCAGCGCGCGCAGCGCGACCGACCCGCGGGTCGGCGCGGATGCACCCGGGAGCCCCGCGCTCGCGCCCGCTCCCTGCCGTCCCTGCCCTCGATCGTCGACGAGATGAGTCATGTTGACACCGTCCAGGTTCGCGTCAGTTGCAGCCGCAGCCGCCGCCACCGGCCCCACCGCCGGGAAGCGACGCCTCCTTGCTCCAGTAGATGTGGTTGCGGAGGTTCGCCTCCTGGGGATCCGGGTCCCAGGCCATGTCGGGGCGCGCGAGCACGTCGCGCTCCCAGGGCTTGACCTTGGCGCAGCCGAACGTTCCCACGGCCGCGATTCCCAGCAGGAGGCATCCCAAGAGTCCGGCGGCGCGTCTCATCGCCCTTCCTCCACGAGATCGCGGACGCGTCCGCGGATCTCCTCGATGTCCGTCTTCTTGAAGCCGGCGTGGACGTACCGGACCACGCCGCTGCGATCGATGAGGTACGAGGTGGGCATCGTCTCGAGACCGAACCGCTCGGGGATGCTCCCGTTGGGATCGGTGGCGCTCGGATAGCCCACCCGGGTCTTCGCCAGGAAGCGCTTCGCCTTGGCGGTCTCGGTGTCGAGGTTCACCGCCACGATCTGGAACTCGTCGGCGGGGAAGTCCCGGCGCATCTCCTCCAGCAGCGGCAGCGACACCAGGCACGGCCCGCACCAGGAGGCCCAGAAGTCGAGGTACACGACCTTGCCGCGGTAGTCCGAGAGCTGCACCTGACCGCCGCGGTCGAGGCGCGGCGCGGTGAACTCCGGAGCCTTCTCGCCGGGCCCGAGGGACCAGGCGGCCGGCGCCAGCGTGGTGAGCCACAGCGCGGCGAGGGCCGCCCGAGCTGCGATCCGCGTTCGATTCCGTTTCGAAGTCATCGAGCCCGTCTCCTTCTCGCGAGGCGACCCGGTCGCGCACGCGGGCGGTGCCCCTCTCCCATCGGCCGATCGGCCCCGGGTGTGCAGCATCACGTGACCGGCGTCACGTGCCCGCACGAGTCCCCTCCGCCCCGCTCCCGGCCGTCGCCCGGGCGCCCGCTGCGTCGTGCAGCGCAGCCCGGAGCCCGTCCACCGAGAGCAGCTCGGGCAGCATCACCGGCTGCGCCGGCTCGCCCGGCCGGTAGACCAGGTAGAGCGGAACGCCGGCGCGTCCGAAGCGCGCGAGCTCGGCTCGGATCGCGTCGTCCCGGCGCGTCCAGTCCGCGCGGAAGACCGCGAAGTCCAGATCGCGCAGGGCCGTCTGGATTGCCTCATCGGCAATCACGGCCCGTTCGTTGACCTTGCAGGTGATGCACCAGTCGGCGGTGAAGACCACGAAGGCCGGACGACCGGCCTCGAGCTCGGCGCCGAGGGCCCGGGCGTCGTAGGGCGTCCAGATCCCGTGGGCGTCCTGGGACGCGTCCGCGGGCGCGGGCTCCAGTCTCACGAGAAGCGGTGCAGCCACGGCGAACACCAGGAGCCCCGCGGCGAAGCCCCGGGCCCACCCCATCATGTGGGCGCGCTGGAGCTGGCCGAAGACCCAGACCCCGAAGGCCACCGCGACCAGGAACCCGAGCATCAGGACGACCCCGTCGGTCCCGAGCGAGCGCCCTGCGATCCACAGGAGCCAGACCGCGCTCGCGAGCAGCGCGAAGCCCAGCCCCGTCCTGAGGTGGAGCATCCAGGCCCCGGCCCGGGGAACGAAGCGGCTCCAGCCGGGCACCAGCGACACCGCCACGAAGGGTGAAGCCAGCCCGATCCCCACGGCGGTGAAGATCGCGCCGATCACGGGGGCGGGGCTGGAGAACGCGAAGCCCACGGCGGTCCCCAGGAAGGGCGCCGTGCAGGGCGTGGCCAGCACCACCGCGAGCAGCCCCTCGAACAGGCTGCGCCGCCAGCCCACCGCCTGGGCTCCGAGCCGGGTCACGCGACCGGTCGGCCCCCCCACCTCGAAGACGCCGAACAGGTTGAGCGCGAAGGTCACCACCACCGTGCAGACCGCGAGCACGAAGAGGGGCTCCTGGAACTGGAAGCCCCAACCCACCAGCGAGCCCGCCGCCCGCATGGCGATCACCACTCCGGCCAGGACCCACATGCTGGCCAGCACGCCCACCGCGTAGGCGGCGCCGTGGGCCAGCACCTCGCGACGGTCGTGCTGCGCCATCTCGGCGACCGACACCACCTTGATCGCGAGGACCGGCAGCACGCAGGGCATGAGGTTGAGGATGAGGCCGCCCAGCAAGCCGAGGAGCAGCGCACGCCAGAGCGCGGGGGAGGCCGGCGACGGTGCGGGCGCGCCGGCCATGGCGGTGGGCGGGGCATCGCGCCAGTCGGCTCCCAGCAGGCTGGAGGCGGCCGTGGCCTCGGCCCGGAAAAACGGCACGTCCACGGCCAGGGCGTGTGGGACACCGTCCTGGTCGCGCACGGCGAGGACCCCCTGGAGGCGTTCGTCGCTCCGGGGCGCGCGTCCGGGCGCCTGCCCCTCGACCTCGACGACGAAGCCCGCGGAGCTCTCGAGACTCGCCTGGCCGACGAAACCGAGGGCCAGCTCCTCGCTGGCCGGCTGGAATGCGTGGCTCGAGAGCGCGGGGGCCAGCAGCGCGCACCCGGCCGGGGGTGACCCGCCGTCGGCGCAGGAGAGGAGCCTCAGCTGCGCCCGGAACGTCTCCGCGGGGCGAACGGCCTCGCGGTCGTAGCGCACCTCGAGACGCGCCCCCAGGCTGCCGGGCGCCACCGGCTGCCGTCGCTCGGCCTCGGCGAACAGCGAGCGCACGAGCTCACGGTCCGTTTCGGAGTAGAAGGCCGTGCCGGCCTCGAGCGGCGTCGACAGGGCGAACGTCCCGGGCACGCACTCGTTGCGACAGGCCAGCAGCTCGACCGACGCGCCCAGGCGGTCGGCGCCCGGCGACCCGGCGTCGGACGCGCCGGAGAGGTCGATCCGGGACCCGAGGAGCACGCGCTCCTCGTAGCCGTAGGTGGTGAAGAGGCCGTCGGCCTCCTCGTAGACCCGGGGAGCAGGCCACTGGATGGGCCCGACCGAGCTGCCCGGCGCCTCGAACTCAACGCGGGTCGGGAGTCCCGATTCGCCGGGGTTGCGCCAGTAGACGTGCCATCCGGATTCGATGTCGAGCAGCACGCCCGCCCGGACGGACCCGCTCGCGGGATCGTCGTCGGGATGCAGCACCAGTCGCGCTTCGACCCGGGGCTCGCCGAGATGCATCACGTCGGCCGCGAGGGCCGACCGCGGAACGCGGGGCGTCGAAGCGCCGCTGGCGGCCGGGGCGCCCCCCCACATCAGCCCTGTGCAGACGAGGAGGACAAGTGACCGGAAGACGGTGGTCTTGCCAGGGTGGTTGCGCGTCATTCGCCTTCTCGTGCTCCATGGCTGCGGCCTGTCTTCGCGAAGCGGGGGCGCAGCCGTGGCCCGAAGCGCTCGCCCCACCTCGCGAAGGTGTCGATCGGACCCCGCTCTTCGACATCGGCCGAACGGGGGGGCCGACTTGTGACTTCCGAACGACCAAAGTCGTTGCGGGCGAAAAAACACGAGGAAACGTGATCCAGCGCACACCTGTGCGTGGGGGTTTACCGATACCCACACGTACGCCGTGAGTCCGACGAGTGCCCATCGCACTCGGCCGGGGCGCAGCGCCGAACCAACGAGACCAGGGACTTCAAGCATGATCGGAAGACACCGGACCTCCCGTTCCTCCCGTCGCCCGCGCTGGCCCGCGGCGCTCGTCTCCGTCGCGCTCGTGGTGGGGTGGACCGCTGGCGCGGCGCTCGCAGCCCCGATCGACCAGGCCAAGCGCATGCACGACCGGCTCGTCGGCGTCCCGCCCTCGCCGGGACTGCTCGCCGACATGACGGCCGACATCGCCGCCAATCGGCCTCTCGACGCCGCCTACCGCGCCATGGATGCGCCCGAGGGCGTCTTCTACACCTCGTCCCTGCGCAACTGGATCACCCCGTGGACCAACGAGGCGATGACGGTATTCGCGCCGCTCAACGACTACAGCGCCACGGTCATCGGCATCATCCGGGACGACCGGCCCTTCACCGACGTGCTCACCGCGAACCTCGTCTACGTGGCGGGGCCGGGCGTCGTCTCCTCGAACTACTCCCAGACCGACAACGACATGTACGAGGAGCTCCAGAGCCAGCGCCTCAACCTGGGCGACCCGGCGGTCCTCGTCCCGATGAAGCAGTCCGACCTGCCCGGCGCCCCGATCGCCGGCCGGGACGCCGCCGGCATCATGACCACCCGGGCCGCCGCCGAAGCCTTCTTCTCCGGGGGCACCAATCGGGCCATGTGGCGCTTCACCTCGATCAACTACCTGTGCCGCGACCTCGAGGACATGCGCGACCCGAGTCGCCCGGTCGACCGCATCCGGCAGGACATCAACCGGAGCCCGGGTGGCGACAGCGAGATCTTCCACAACTCCTGCGTCGCCTGTCACAGCGGCATGGACCCCCTCGCAGGCGCGTTCGCGTACTTCGACTGGGACGAGGACGACGAGCGCCTGGTGCACACGCCGGGAGAGGTCCGGGACAAGTACTTCCGCGGCAGCGGCACCTTTCCTTGGGGCTACATCACCCTGGACAACCGCTGGGACAACTACTGGCGGAGCGGCCCGAACGCGGCCCTCGGCTGGCGCAGCGGCATCAGCGGCGGCTACGGCGCCAAGAGCCTCGGCGAGGAGATCGGCCTCAGCCGCGCCTTCTCGATCTGCCAGGTCGAGAAGGTGTTCAACCGCATCTGCCTGCGGCCGCCGGGTGACCAGGACGACCGCGACGAGGTCGACCGCATCGCCGACGTCTTCGAGGGCACCGGCTACAGCATGAAACGGGTGTTCGCGGAGGTCGCCTCCTACTGCATGGGCGACTGAAGCGGATCCGGTCCACAGCCATCGCCGACACCCGACACGAGGCTTCCAGGAGACGCACGATGAATGCTCCCCTCCCCCGACATCACCACACGGTCCGCCAGCTCGCCGTCGCCGGCCTGCTCTCCCTGGGCCTCTTCTTCGCCCTGCCGGGCGCCCAGGGCCCGATCGGCCCCGACGCGGCGCACGCGCTGACGGCCCAGGAGAAGATCGAGAAGGCGATGGAGAAGGACCGCGTCCGCAAGCTCCTCGAGCCCTACTCGCGCGACGTGCGCAAGGCGATCCGCCAGGAGTACAAGCGCCTGGGCAAGGGTCCGGGCGCCATCGAAGCCGCGATCCGGACGGTCGTCACCACCGGCGGAGGCGGCAACTCCGCCGTCAAGCGGGACGCGTTCGCGCAGACCGTGTTCCCGATCGTGCGCAACCACTGCAAGGAGTGCCACGCCGGTGCGGGCCCGGGATTCCCGAGCATCGCCCACCCGACGGTGACCACCGCCTACGACTCGATCGTCTCGAACCAGAAGGTGCACCTCAGCGACCCCGTGCGCTCCCGGATCGTCCAGCGCCTGTCGAGCGACCGCCACTACTGCTGGAGCAACTGCTCCGACGACGGCGACGACATGCGCCGGGCCGTCGCCGAGTGGGCCGCCATCGAGGAGTCGGTGGGCAGCGGCGTGGACGTGAACGCCATCGCCAGCACGAGCTCGAGCATGGCCGAGGGCATCGTCGACAAGCAGAAGGGCCGGATCGTCGACCACGTGATCGCCAAGTGGGAGTTCAAGAAGGGCGAGGGCGAGATCGCACGGGACACGAGCAACGTCGAGCCGACGATGGACCTCGAGCTCCACAACACCGAGTGGCTCTCGAACTGGGGGCTCGACTTCGAGAGCCGCAGCTGGGCGATCGCCGACGCCGAGTCGAGCCGCAAGCTCTACAAGCGGATCGCACACCCCGAGAAGGGGACCCAGCAGTACTCCATCGAGGCCTGGGTGGCGCCCGCGAACATCGACCAGGACGGACCCGCGCGCATCGTCAGCTACTCGAACGGCACGAGCGACCGCAACTTCATGCTCGGTCAGAACACCTACAACTACGTTTTCCGCAACCGCAACAAGCGCAAGCGGGTGGACGCGAACGGGTCGCCCGACCTCGTCACCGACGACGACGATCAGGACGCTCAGCCGGTCCTCCAGCACGTGGTGGTGACCTACGACCGCCTGAACGGCCGCAAGGTCTTCGTCAACGGGCGCTTCACCGGCGACAAGGACCCGGTGAAGGGCGACTTCCTCATCAACTGGGACAAGGACTTCCGGTTCGTCGTGGGCAACGAAACCAGCCTGAACCGCCAGTGGGAGGGCCAGATGCGCTATCTGGCCATCCACGAGGTGGCGCTGTCCAAGAAGCAGATCAAGCAGAACTACAAGCAGGGCGTGGGGCAGCGGTTCCTGGTGAGCTTCGGCCTCGACGACTGGCTGGCCACCACGGGCAACGCGGTCCGCTTCACCGTGCGCGAGTTCGACAACTACAGCTACCTGTTCTGCGAGCCCAGCTTCACCGGCCCGCCGCCGCTCGACTACACCGTCCAGGGCATGACCATCTCCGTGAACGGGGTGGAGGCCGCAACCGGCCAGGCGTTCGCCAACCTCGACGTCATCGTCGCGAGCGACGGCAAGTCGGTGTCCCGCCTGTGCTCGATCATCGCCAAGGACCAGGGGCCGGACCTCGACCGCTTCTCGATCAGCTTCAAGCGCCTGGGAGACTTCCAGAACGTCACTACCGAAGATCCGCCGGTCGTGGTCGTGCCCGAGGACGACACCGAGTTCCGCCCGGTGATCGGCGTGCGGACCTTCGACGAGATCAACCTGAGCATGGCCGCGCTCACCGGCGTGCCGGCCACCGACCCGGACATCGAGGACGTGTTCGGCGTGATCCGCCAGGCCCTGCCGGCCACGGCCGACCCGCAGTCGTTCCAGTCGTCCCACCAGGTGGCGGTCTCCAAGCTCGCGCTCGAGTACTGCCACGAGATGGTCGAATCGCCGGTCCTGCGCGACCAGTTCTTCGGCGTGTCGCCGGGGGTCGACTTCGACTCCGACGTCCCCGCGGCGCTCGGCGATCCGGCCCAGGTGAACGTGGTGGTTCACGCCCTGTTCGACAACATGGTCGGAGCGGGCCTCTCCGAGCAGCCGACCCGCGGCGAGGTGACGGGCGTGCTGCGCACCCTGATCGCCGACCTGACCGCCGGCTGCGATGCGGCCACGTGTCCGGCCGAACGCACCCGAACCGTCGTCAAGGCGGCCTGTGCCGCGGTCCTCTCGAGCGCCGCGGTGGCCCTTCACTGATCCGCAGAGCGGGAAGACCCTTCCAGGAGACCCACATGAGCCGCAACAATCGAGCGATTCCGTCGAATGCACCCCTGCTGCACCCGGATCACCCGCGCCCGGTCACCCGGCGAGACTTCCTCTCGACGGGGCTGCTCTCCGGCCTCGGGATGGTGATGCTCCCCGGCATCGGAAGCCTGGTGGCGTCCAGGACCGCCCAGGCCCAGCTCGCCGGCTGCAGCCTGGCCGCCTCCGGCGGCATGGTGCCCTTCATCTGCATCGACCTCGCGGGTGGAGCCAACATGATCGGGTCGAACGCGCTCGCCGGCGGCCCCCTGGGACCGCTCGACTTCCTGAGCACCGAGGGCTACAGCAAGCTCGGTCTGCCCGCGGACCAGACACCGGACCAGGCGGGACAGACCGACACCCAGCTGGGCATCCCGTTCCACGCCGACAGCGCGTTTCTCCGGGGCATCCTCGACAAGACCACCCAGGCGACCCGCGACATGGTGAACGGGGCCGTGATCTGCGCCCGGTCCGCCAACGACACCGGGAACAACCCGCACAACCCCATGTACGGGATCGCCCGGGCCGGGGCGAGCGGCGACCTGCTCGGGCTGATCGGCACCGAGAACAGCGACTCGGGCGGCAACTCGATGGCTCCCATGGACTTCATGGACCCCGCGCTGCGCCCCACCAAGGTGGACCGGCCCAGCGACGCCCGGGGCCTGGTGGACACCGGCCGCCTGGTCGAGCTCCTCTCCCAGCAGGACGCCGGCACGGTGATGCGGGCGGTGGAGGACATCAGCGCCGCCAAGCTCGACCACACCAACGAGGACGACCTGGTCAAGGACCTGGTGATGTGCGGGTACGTGAAGAGCACGGACCAGGTGTCGCGCTTCGGCGACCCCGACCAGCTCGACCCGCTCCAGGACCCCTTCATCACGGGCCAGGTGGACAGTATCTTCACCGCCGCCGAGCTCGACGACAGCAAGTTCCGCAAGACGGCGTCGGTGATGAAGCTGGTCTGCAACAGCCTCGCCGGAGCGGGCACCATCGAGATGGGCGGCTACGACTACCACGGCGGCGGCCGGGCGACCGGCGAGGTGCGCGACTTCGAGGCCGGCCAGTGCATGGGCGCGATCCTCGAGTACTCGCGCCTGGTTTCCAGCCCGGTGATGCTCTACGTGTTCAGCGACGGCTCGCTCTCGAGCAACGGGGTGATCGACAACTCCGTCGAAGGCCGGGGCAAGGGCGAATGGACGAGCGACAACTCGTCGACCGCCGCGTCGATCATGTTCGTGTTCGACCCCACCACCGGCGCCGCGCGCGCCCCCATCCGGAACCCGCAGATCGGCTACATGAGACCCAGCGGCGACGTCGAGACGTCGTCGAGCATCGTGGCCGACGACGTGAACCTGCTGGCCCAGGCGGTGGTGCTGAACTACCTGGCGCTCCACGGCCGCGAAGGCGACCTGGCCAGCGTGCTGCCGACCCACGGCCTCGGGACCCCGGCCGAGCAGGACACGGTCATCGCCCTGGACAAGCTGCCGATCACCTGAGCGCGGTGGCGCCCGGTCAGAGGAAGACGGGGTAGATCGCGTTGGCGACGAGCCCCACGGCCAGCAGCCCACCCGCCAGGCGCGTGAACAGGAAGGCCCACGCCACGAACCACAGGGGCCAGATCGGGAAGTTCGGCGGCTCGCTCTCGGGCCTGGGCTGGTTGAACACCCCGGCCACCTTCCACGCCTTCGGCGCGGCGGCGAAGACCAGCAGACACCACACGCCGAAGACCCCGGTCAGGACCAGCACGCCCACCAGCACGAAGAACGAGGCGAACAGCGCCTGGGTCGCGAAGCGCGCCCGATCCTCGCCCAGGATCACCGGCAGGGTGTGGATGCCCTTCGCGCTGTCGGCCGGGAGCTTGTCGATGTGCTTGCCGAAGAGCACCGACCCCACCAGCACCGAGTAGGGCAGGCAGGCCGCCCACACCCAGGCCGGGACCTCGCCGGCGGTGACGAAGTAGGTGCCGCCGATCATCAGCGGCCCCCAGACGGCCACCACACCGGGCTCGCCGAAGCCGTGGTGCTTGAGCTTCAGGGGCGGCGCCACGTAGAAGACGCTGATGAACAGGCCCAGCAGGGCGAAGGCGACCACCGGCCAGCCCCGCTCCGCGGTGAGGTGCACCAGGATCGCCAGGTCGATCAGGTTGGCCACCGCGATCGCCGCGACCAGTCCCTTCTTCGAGATGAGGCCGTTCAGGATGGGATGGGGCGCGTACTGGCCGCGAACGTACTCGTCGGAGTCCACCCCGCCCGCCAGGTCGAAGTAGTCGTTGATCATGTTGTTCGCCGCGTGGGCGACCATGATCCCCAGGAGCGCCTCGGCGAAGAACAGCCAGTTGGCGTCGACCGGCGTGGGCCCCGCGACGACCAGCAGGCCGCCGATCACCCCGGAGGTCAGCGTCATCGGGAAGACGCTCGCGCGGATGATGATGAGCCACTTCGAGACGAGGTCCATCTCGACGCCCGGCGAGAGGTTCTGGGTCCGCAGCACCTCGAGCCAGTTCTGGACGCGGGAGCGCCGGACGGGCGCCTCGGTCTCGCTGGAACCGGATCCGGAAGCGTCTTGGGGTGCGGGGGTGGCCATGTCCGATCGCGCTCCTGGCGGGCGCTCCCCCTCCAGAGGGCGGGCGCCGAGCTCTCGCTGTAGGTCGTCGAAGAAGGGAAGCGCCGAGGATACCCGAACTCGCCCCCGGCTTCCGCGGAGGCTCCGGACCCTCAGCCGGCGGGGCCGAGGAGCCCGCGGAGCAGCGCCTCGAACGCCCCTTCGGCGATGGCGACCATCTCGTCGTCGGTGCGGTCCTGGATGGGATGCTCGACGTAGACGGCCGCCGGGCGGGCCCCGAGCGCCTTGGCCTGGACCTCGGCGCCGTCGATGAACTCGGTCGTCGCCACGAAGACGCCGGGCACACCTCGGGCCTCGAGGTTCACCATGTCGTGCACACTGCACGACGTGCAGCTGCCTCAGTCGGCCAGGGCCTCGATGACGGCGCCGCACTCGGCGGCGATGGCCTGGCGGACGTCCGGAGGCGCCGGCTTGGTGAAGGTGGGCTTGCGGTAGCGACGCACCTGCGCACCGCGCGCCTCGAGCAGCGCCTGGAGGCGCGCCAGGAAGACGTCGCCCCGGGGCTTGGAGATGTCGAGGAGCCCCACGGTGAGCCCTTCGATGGAGCGGGGCCGGGGTGCGGGCGGACGCGCCGAAGGCGTGCGCTCGCTGGTGGGGTCGAGCAGCGGCGCCCTGCCCTCCCCGGACCCGGGCCCTCGATCGCTGGCTGCGTCGCGTCCGTCGTGGTCTGCGCTCATGGCCCGATCTCCCGGCACACCGGCTGGCTGCCCATCTCGCCGTTGACCCACCCGCCGATCATGGCAGAGAAGAGCCCGGCGCCGCCACCGCAGTGGACGACCAGCAGTCCTCCCTCGCGAAACTTCGGAAGCGTGGCGTCCTTCAGCTGTTCGGGCAGCCCCTCCGCGATGCCCCCCGCGCCGCGCACGAACTCGGACCCCGGCACCTGCAGGAGCTCGTGGAGCCGGGCCAGGAGCCGCGCCTTGTCCCACCCCGCCTGCCGGAAGATCCGCGAGTGCTCCGGCCCCACGGCCAGCATGCAGTCGAAGGCCATCAGCAGCTTCGGGTGGTGGAGGGTGCGCAGGTTGGCCGCGAAGGTGCGCGCCAGGGATTCGGGGTCCCGGGAGATCTGGTCGACGATGCAGCGGGGGCCCTCGCCGGGGAAGAGCGTGACCGTGCTCGCGCCGGGCCGGGCGCCCAGGTCCTGGGAGAGGGGCGTCCAGGGCGACCCCTCTTCGTCCTCTGCGAAGCAGAACGAGAGCTTGCCGGGGTTGCCGTGGGTCGCGCGGTCGACCTCGCCCGGTCGCCCGCCTCCCACGTTGCGCACCACGAGCTGGAGCGCCCGACCGATCGTGGCGTTCGCCCGGTTGCCCTGGCCGAAGACGTTCTTGCCCGAGTTCATCCCGATGGCCCGACGGATCGGGCCGTTCACCACCAGGACCGGGCCCACCGGCATGGTGGTCGCCAGCAGCCCGTGGATGTTGAACGCCTCGCTGCACGCCGCCTCGACGGCCGCCAGCACCACCGGCAGAGAGTCGGGCCGACAGCCGGCCATGACGGCGTTGATCGCCACCTTCTCGACGCTGCAGGGCGCGAGGTCGGGCGGCACCTCGGCCACCAGCTCGTCGGGCGAGCGGCTCGTGCCCTCGAGCATGGCGAGCACCCGCCGCTCGGTGGGCGGCACCAGGGGCAGCCCGTCGCTCCAGCCGCGGTCGAACATGGCCTCGATCTCGTCTTCGCGGGCCGCCAGGTCCACCCGCCGGCTGGACAGCCGGTCCGCCCCGAAGCGCACGGCGAGGTCGGGGGCCACGTCCGGGTCCACGCTGCGCGAGCCGCAGCCGGGCCGCCAGTCGGGCAGCCCGGGGCCGAGCCCGGACTGGCCGGTCAGGGCCTCCCACTCGTCGCGCTGCCAGCCCAGCACCCGCTGCTGCTCGCGGCCGTCGTCGCCCACCCGGATGAGGGTCGGGACCGCCTCGATCCCGTGCCTCCACGAGCGCTCGAGCTCGCGCTCGTCCTGTGCCTCCACACCGGGCGGAAACGCCGGATCGTCCTGGGAGTAGACGGTGAGCGGGATGCGGGCCGCGAGCTGGGCCAGCACCGGGGCCACGAGCTCGCAGGTGGGGCAGTCGCGCTTGACGAAGGCGACCCAGCCGGCCGGGAGCGCCGGCCGCGCGGGAGGCGGGGGGCGCTGGGACATGCAAGCAGGCTAGCAGCTGCCGCGCCCGGGCCGTGGGCTTTCGGGCTTCAGGGGCGCAGGGCGTCGAGGACGAAGCGCACCACCCCGTCCACCAGGGAGGCGCTCGGCTTGCGGCGCACGCCCGGCCGGTAGGCGCGGGTGGCGTAGTCCACGTGGAGCTGGCAGATGACGTCGGCCGCGGCCTCGACGTCGAGGTCGCGGCGGAACTCGCCGGCGTCGATGCCGCGGCGCAGGATGGCGGCGGCGTACTCGCGGTGCCCCTCGCTCCAGACGCCGGCGAGGTCGCTGAAGCGGGACAGCTCGAGGGTCGCCTCCTCGCTGAGGAGCGCCGGCAGCAGCGGGTCCCGGGCGGCGAACCGGATCGAGCCCCGCAGCAGGGCCTCGATGGCCTCGGCGGCGGAAGCGCCCTCCTCCACCGCGGGCAGGATCGCCCGGCGCCACTCGCGCAGCACGGTCTCGATCACCACCTCGAAGAGGTGCTCCTTGTTGCGGAAGAACTGGTAGAGGAGCCCGTTGGAGACGCCGGCGCGGGCGGCGATCGTCTCCACCTTGGCCTGGGTGAAGCCGAGCTCGCCGAAGCAGTGGCGAGCGGCGTCGAGGATGCTCTGGCGCTTGCGCTCGCTCTCGGCCTTGCGACCTCGCGAGCTCCCGCGCCCCTGACTCATGTCGTCGCTTTTCCTCGCTTCCTCGGGCACTTGAATGGCCTTCCCAAAGTCGTCAATGAGGTTTCAATGAATCATATTGTATATTGATTCATTGAAAAATTCATCGGTTTGATTCAATATCTGTCCGCGCCCGGGAGCGGCGCCAGCCATCCACAGGCCCTGCCCACCGGTCACGGGAGAATCCATGCACACCGAACTCTGCGACAAGCTGGGAATCGAGTTCCCGATCTTCGCGTTCACCCACTGCCGCGACGTGGCCTGCGCCGTGAGCCAGGCCGGCGGGCTGGGCGTGCTCGGCGCCGTCGGGTTCTCCGCCGAGCAGCTCGAGGTGGAGATGAAGTGGATCGACGAGCACGTGGGCGACAAGCCCTACGGCGTCGACATCGTCATCCCGGGCAAGTACGAGGGCAAGGGCGAGGACCTGGACATGGACGAGCTCGAGGCGAAGCTCGCCGCCATGGTGCCCGACGAGCACCGGGCCTTCGCGAAGCGCCTGCTTCGGGAGCACGGGGTTCCCGAGCTGCCCGAAGGCGAGAAGGCGCGGGAGCTGCTGGGCTGGACCGCCACCACCGCCGGCCCCCAGGTGGAGGCCATCCTCCGCCACGACAAGGTGAAGCTCGTCGCCAACGCCCTGGGCACGCCGCCCGCCGACGTGATCAAGGACATCCAGGGCACCGGCCGCCTGGTGGCCGCGCTCTGCGGCAGCGTGAAGCACGCCCTCGCCCACAAGGCCGCGGGCATCGACATCGTGATCGCCCAGGGCACCGAGGGCGGCGGTCACACCGGCGAGATCGGAAGCCTCGTGCTCTGGCCCCAGGTGATCCAGGCCGTGGCCCCGACGCCCGTGCTCGCGGCCGGCGGCGTGGGCACCGGTCAGCAGATGGCGGCGGCCATGGCCATGGGCGCCCAGGGCGTGTGGACGGGCTCGCTGTGGCTCACGGTGGAGGAGGCGGAGACCCCGCCCGAGCAGATGGAGTCGCTGTTCGGGGCCACCAGCCACGACACCGTGCGCTCGCGCTCCTGGACCGGCAAGCCCTGCCGCATGCTGCGCAACGACTGGACCGAGGCCTGGGCCTCGAGCGAGACCCCGGACCCCCTCGGCATGCCTCTGCAGTTCATGGTGACGGCCGAGGCCGTCTCGCGGACCTCGCGCTACGCCTCGAAGGCCCAGCCGGTGGCCTTCAACCCGGTGGGTCAGATCGTCGGCGTGATGAACGAGAAGGAGCCCGTGCGCGACGTGGTGATGCGCATGGTCGAGCAGTACCTCGAGGCCGTGGAGCGCCTGAACGGGCTGATGCCCGAGGACTGAGCGCGCCCGCGCTCAGACGCCGGGCGCCGGAACGAAGCGAACGCGCACGTCGCCCTCCCCGGGCTCGGGAGTGAGGGGCCGGCCGCGTCCCCGGCTCCAGTCTTCGAGCAGGTCCGCGTAGTGCGGGGAGCCGGGCCAGCCGCTCTCTCCGCCGGCCAGGCCGAAGCGCGCGGCGGACGGCTCCGCGAGGTCCACGGTGAAGCGGACGATCGGCCCCACGGCCGGAGCCATGGCTGAGCGGTCGGAGCGGGCGAACTGCTGCTTGAAGACGGTCTCGGTCCCCCCGTCGACCTCGAGCGGGCCGACGTTGACCAGCCAGCCGAGCGGCCCCCCGTCGCTGGCGAACGGGTGCTTCAGCCAGAACGGCCGGACCCGGCCCCAGCGCCAGGCCTCGACGTCCCCGCCCCAGCGGCGCTCCGCCTCGGCCACCGCGTCCTCGAGCGCCCGGGCGACCTGCTCCGCCCGGGTCTCCCGGCGCTCCGTGCGCACGTCGTCCCAGACCGGGTCGTCGGCCCCGCGCCGCCAGAGCCAGTGGGCGTTGGCCTCGAACTGGAGCAGGGACTGCACGTAGTGCCAGAGCGGATCCCCGGCGCCGCCGGGCAGCTCGTCGGCCAGCGCCCGGTCGAGGAGCGCGTGGGTCCAGAGGGTGAAGAGCGCCGGGGCCGACGCCGTGGCGCTCATCTCGCCGTCCCAGTTGCACAGCAGCCGGACCGCGACCGGGCGCGCCGCCGGCGCCGGCTCCGAGCACGGCCCCGCGGCGAGCTGGCGCCGGATGGCCGGCCAGTCCGCCAGGCGGGCGTCGACCTGGATCGCCGCCGAGCCGTCGATGTCCACGCCGCCGTTGCCGCGCAGGCTCGCCAGGCGCCCGGCGATGCGCCGGAAGCGGTCCGAGGCCGACACATCGTTGTTGTAGGGCGTGGGGAAGTGGACCGACGGCACGATGAGCCCGTTGGCGGTGGCGAGCCAGCCCCGGGCGGGGTCGTCCGACGACGGCAGGGACGACTTGGGGTGGACGCCCCGCCAGGCGTAGCGGTCGAGCCAGCCGGGGATCGCAAAGGTGCCCCGCCAGCCCTCGCGAATGGGAACGCGGCACGGGCTCCGGTATCCGATGTGGCCCTGGCTGTCGGCGAACAGCCAGCTCGAGCACCCGAGCTCCAGCCGGCCCACCGCCTGGGCGAACTCGGAGGCGGTGCGGGCCCGATTCATGGCCGCGGCCCCGTCGAGATCCGAGCCGCGGCCCGGACCGACCCGGCGCAGCGCCACCGGAGGCAGACCGGCGGTGGCCCCCGGGTCGAGGTCGTTCAGCAGCGGGCCGTCCCGGGTGAAGCGCACGCTCGCGGTCACGCTCTCGCCGCCGCGCACGTGGAAGACCTCCTCGCGCACCTCGTAGGGCTCGAAGCCGCCCTCGCGCTCGACACCCCGGCGGCCGTCGCGCTCGACCTCGCGGTGGACCACCAGGTCCTGGCGGTCGACGTGGTTGGTGGTGGCGCCCCAGGCCACCCGGTGGTTGTGACCGAAGACCACGCGGTGGAGCCCTGGCAGGCTGAAGCCGACCACGTGGGTCTCGGGCAGGATCAGCTCGTAGCCCCAGACCAGCGGCGGGTTCATGTAGGGCAGGTGCGGATCGCTCGACAGGATGGCGCCGCCGGACCGGGTGTGCGCTCCGGAGACCACCCAGTTGTTGCTGGCGCTCCAGCCCTGGGAGAGCGCGGCGAGCCACGGCGGCCCCGATGCCACGGCCACCCGGGCGCCCTCGCCCGCCCCGCCTCCGGCCCCGCTGGCGCACGCCCCGGGCAGCTCGGCGCGCATCTCGTCGACCACCACGGGATCGGGCGCTCGCTCGGGGGACGGCCAGTCGGCGCGGGGCAACGCGGCCCGCTCGAACTCGATGTCGCCCGGCCAGATGCGCAGCGCGGCGTCGATGCCCACGGCGCAGGCGAGGCGCAGCCGACGGATCTCGCGGTCGGCGTTGCCCCCCAGGCCGTGCATGATCATCTGATAGATCGCGAGCGAGTCCTCGGGCTCCCAGGGCCTGACCGTCGTCACGCCCAGCAGGCGGTGCTCGAGGCTCCTTTCGCCGGTGGCGATCCAGTGGTTGATGCCGCCGACGAAGGCCACGAGCGCCGCGCGCTCGGAGGCGGAGGTGGCCTCGAACAGCGCCGCCGCCCGCTCGCGGAACCCGAGGAACCGGTTGCGCCGGTCGACGTCGAGGGCCGTACCTTCGCCGAACGGGCGGTCCCCCAGCCACTGGGCGAGCTCCCCGCGCGCCAGGTGCCGGAACAGATCGATCTGGCCCAGGCGGTCCCGCGCCTGCAGGTAGCCCAGGGTGCGCATGGCGTCGGCCTCGCGGTCGGCCTCCACGCGCCAGAGCCCGTCGGGGCGGCGGTGGACGCGGACCTCCTGCTCGAGACCGGGCAGCTCCACGCGGTCGCCGTCGCGAAAGCTCGGAACGTCGGGCCAGAGCGCGAAGCCCACCAGCGAGAGGGCGTCGCAGGCCGGCAGGCCCGCCATCCCCAGGACGGCCAACGCCGCGGCCAGGGTCCGGGGAGCGCGCGCCGCCGGCCTCCACCGCGACCGCCCGCTGCGATTGCCGGCCAACCTGCCCGTCGACTTGCCCGCCGACCTGCCCGTCGCCATCCGAGTCGACTCGTGCGTCGACCTCCGCTGCCGCCGCCGGTTCCCGCGGCGCGGGGGGATCGTGTCCGTCGGACTCATGGCCGCTGCGTCCTCGCTCGTCGGATTCCGGGGGCCAACCTACAGAAGAACGGCGGCGGCGCGAAACACCGGGGACCGTCCCGGAATCCAAACAGGACGCGACCAGGGGCGATCGCTTCGTCGAGGGGCGCTGGAACCCGGGGGGGGGATCGACGGCTCGCCCTTGGCCGGCCCGCTCGACGGGAACGATCCATGTGGAAGGCTCGTACTGGACGAGAGCATCACCGGACGGTCCGGCCGTGGGCAAGCCCTCCCACGCGGGAACGTCCCGAGAATCGGCGAGCAGGGAACAGTGAAGTATTCATTCGACGGCTTCGAGCTCGACGAGACCCGGTTTCGTCTCTACCGGGAAGGTCGGAGCGTGACGATCCAGCCGCGGCCGCTCCAGCTGCTTCTCCATCTCGTGCGCCACCGCGATCGCCTGGTCCACCGCGAGGAGGTCCTGGAGACGCTCTGGCCCGGGCTGCGCCCCAGCCAGGCCTCGCTCGACCGGGCGGTGCGGGCGGCGCGGCGCGCCCTGGGTGATCGCGGTCACGAGCCCCGCTACATCGCCACGGTGCGCAACGTCGGCTTCCGCTTCCTGCCCGACGTGGAGTGCGACGGCGCCCCACGCGCGTCGACCCCGACCTCCGAGTCCGAGGCCCGGATCCTCGAGCTGCTCCTCGAGGTCACCGAGCTCGCCCTGCAGGCGGGGCGCACGGACCAGGCCCGGCGTCGGGGGCTCGAGGCCGCGACCGTCGCGCGCACGCACCAGGACGGCGAGGCGCTGGTCCGCGCGGCCGTGCTGCTCGGCCAGTCGGTGAACGGCAACGTCCGCAACGATCCCGAGGTCGTGGACGTGGCGCGAGCGGCGCTCAGCCAGCTGGGCGGCGCCTCCGCCGACCCGCGCGCCGATCAGCTGAACGCGCTGGTGGCCGGCTGACGCCGAGCCCCGACCCCGTCAATCAACGAGGGGGTACACCAACCCCGCGAGCGCCGACTCGACGATCTCCGCCGCGACCCGGTTGCCGTAGTGGCTCCAGTGGAAGTCACAGGGCAGGAAGTAGGCGCTCCAGTCCCGCCCGCGCTCGGCCATGGGTCCGCTCAGATCCAGCAGGACGATGCCCGCCTCGCGCGCCGGCCCGGCCAGGCGAGCGGCCAGCGGAGAGGGTCCCGCCCGGGCCTGGCGCTCCAGGTCCTCCAGGGCCGGGATCAGCAGCAGCACCACCGGACGTTCGCCCGCGGCGGCCGCGAGCTCTTGCATGAGATGGACCGTCTGCTCGACCCCGGACTCGGGGAAGCGCTCGAACCACGAACCGTGGTCGGCCAGCGGACTGCCCCCGCCCGCGAAGAACGACCAGTAGACCGCGTTCCAGGCGTAGGAGTGGAGGCGCAGGAGCCGGCGCACCGGGCTCTCCCGGTGGTCGCGGCGCTCCCAGCCGGCGTGCGTCTTCACCAGATAGGGCCGGTAGGTGTACTCGGCCACCGGCATGTGGCGGGCCAGCGCGAGGTCCCCGTCGGCGAAGTCGTTGACCGGCAGGAAGCTCGCGATGACCGCCGTGTGGTCGAAGCGGCTGGCCAGCTCGCGGTAGACCAGGAGCTGCTGGTACAGCCCGAAGCTGGCCATGGCGAAGTTCAGGTGGGGAACGCCGGTGCGCTTCTCGAGCTGGTTCGAGAGCCTGGACCGGGCCGGCAGGCCGTAGCCCTCGAGGAAGGAGTCGCCGAGCACCACCACCCGGGGCCCCGCGGCGCGGAGCGGACGCTCCTGGTCCCGGGCGCCCACCGAGTTGGTCCGGTAGCGGACGTCGTAGCAGGCTCCGGTGTGCGGCCCCTCCATGTCGGGATGGTGCCAGGCGCCGAACCGCGGATGCTGGTGCCACCAGAACCCGGTCTCCCCGCGGTGGGGTGCGGGGACCGCGAGCGCGCCCGAGCGCACCAGCCCGAACGCCCCCAGCTCGAGCAGCACGAGCGCGAGCCCCCCGGAGAGCAGGACCAGGCCGCCCAGCCGGACGAGTCGCGCGGGCAATCGTCGCATGCCTTGGCTCATGGGACGGCTCGCACGGTAGCGCGCAGCATCGGCCTTGCGTCGGGGTGCGCGCCCGTGTTCCAATTTGACGGTTCGTCAGATCCGGGCGAGGGCCCGATCGGGAGGTCCGCCGTGGACGTCGGCCTGCTGCTCATCTTCCAGAACTACCTCGGGCGATCCGACGACGTGCAGATGGTGGGCGACCAGCTGCGGCTGGTCGATCTCGCCGAGCGCCTGGGATACGACGTGGTCTGGGCCGCCGAGCACCACTTCACGGACTACTCCGCGTGTCCCGACAACGTCGAGCTCCTCGCCTGGGCGGCCGGGCGCACCGAGCGCATCGCCCTGGGCACCGGCGCCGTGATCGTCCCCTGGAACGATCCGCTGCGGGTGGTGGAGAAGATCGCCTTCCTGGACCACCTCTCGGGCGGACGGGTGCGCCTGGGCCTGGGCCGCGGGCTCTCCCGGGTGGAGTACGACCACTTCCAGCTCGAGATGTCGAGCTCCCGGGACCGCTTCGACGAGGCCTCGCGCATGATCGTCGACGGGCTGGAGACCGGCTTCGTCGAGGGCGCCGGCCCGTTCTACCCCCAGATGAAGACGCCCGTGCGCCCTCGCCCGCTGCAGGGCTTCCGCGACCGCCTCTACTGCGTGGGCATGTCGCCCGAGTCGGTCGACCAGGGCGCGGCGCTCGGCGGACGGCTGATGACGTTCTCCCAGCAGCCCTGGGAGATGTACGCCCAGGGTCCCCTGAAGCAGTACCGGGACACCTTCCGCAAGCACCACGGGACCGATCCGCTCCCTCCGCTCACCGGCGACCTCATGTTCTGCCACCGCGACCCCGACCGCGCCCGGTCGATCGCGATGGAGTCCATGTCGAACTACTTCCTCACCATCGTCGACCACTACGAGCTGATGAGCGAGCACTTCGAGAGCGCCCGGGGCTACGAGTTCTACGCCTCGGCCGCGGACCTGTTCCGCGAGATCGGCATCGAGCCCGCGGTGAAGACCTACTGCGAGGTGCAGTGCTTCGGGACGCCCGAGCAGATCCTCGAGCGGCTGCGCTGGCGCCGCGAGCTGATCGGGGACTTCGAGCTGGCGATGATCTCGAGCTACGGCGGAATGCCGCGCGAGCTGGCCGAGGAGAGCGTCACGCTCTTCGCCGAGGAGGTGCTGCCCGAGCTGCACGGCTGGTAGACGCGGGGCGCCGCCTCAGTCCGGAGCGCCGGCCGGGCCCAGCGCCGCCGCCAGGATGGGCGCCAGCCTCTCGGCCGCCAGCCGGTTGGCCCGCGCGTTGGGATGGCCGTCCAGGCGATTGACCCGCAGGTCCGCCCGGTCCTCGCCGTCGAAGGCGCCGGCCAGGCTCACGACGGGCAGGCCCCGGGCCGCGGCCCGCGACACGAAACGCTCGTAGCGGTCGGCGAAGCGATTGCCGTCGCGGGCGGCCACGTCGAACGGGGCGATCCACACCGGCGTCCCGCCCCGGGAGGCCCGCAGGGCGAAGCGCGCCAGGTCGCCCAGGTGCCGGTCGAGGATGGCGTCGTCGGCGTAGGCGCGCTCCGAGGGCGTGAGGTCCTCGGACAGCGCGTAGCTCGCCAGACGCCCGCGCACGAAGAGCTCCTGGAAGAGATAGGAGTTGAGGAAGGCGAGCCGCGCCGGATGGATGCGACCGACGATCCCGCTCTGGTGCTCGGTGAGGACGGTGCGCGACGTGACCGGCGCGAGATAGTCGATGTCGTTGAAGACGTAGACCAGGAGCACGGCGTCGCGCTCGTAGGGCTCCATCCGCTCCAGGTAGCCGATCTCGTCGAGGGTGTCGGAGTCGCCCACGGCGGCGCTCATGCTCTGCCACGGCGTGCCCAGGCGCTCTCCCAGCAGCCCCGCCAGCTGCTCGCCCAGACGGTCGCCGACGTCGTTCACGCCGGAGCCGAAGGCGTAGGAGTCGCCGACCACCAGCAGGCGCCGCACGCCGGGCGGACTCGCCTTCGCGTGCTGGACGTCGCGGAACCCCTCCCCGTTCAGGGACACGTAGCGCCGCGTCCACTGCTCGGAGGTCGCGGTGGGAAAGCCCTGGGTCTGGGGAGCGATGGCCGCGCGCAGCCGCAGCGCCCCTTCGCCGACCAGCGCCACCACCGCCAGCGCCACCGCGCTCAGCAGGACCTTGCGCCCGGTCTCCCCGAGCCGCACGACCAGCCAGACCACGAGCGCCGCGAGTCCGATGCACAGCGCCAGCCACTCCCCGAGCGCCGCCACCGGCGACACCGACCCGAAGAGGTCGGCGTCGAGGACCCGCGCACCCGCCTCGGGATCGGCGAGGGCGCCCGACAGGTAGGCGCCGCCCCAGGCGAGAACGGCCAGGTCGCCGAGCCGCGCCGCCGCCGAGGGCGCCCTGCCCCGGCGCGCCGAGCGCCAGCCGAGAAGGGCCACGAGCGCGAGGAGCGCCAGCCCGACGGCCAGCACCCCCGCGTAGACGGGAGACCACAGCCCCAGCACCGACCGGTCCTCGTAGGACCGATACAGGAAGAGCGCCGCCACGAAGGCGGCGGTGCCCAGGGTGCGCGGCCAGCGCGTCGACCCGCGCGCGTCCCCCATCGGATGCCCGTCCATATCCGGTCCCCCCACGCGCGGGGATGGTGAGGCAGGTTGGGCTCGCTGACAACGTCGGGCCTGCGCCGGGCTCACCCGACCGGGGCGCTCCGCCCCTCCCGGCGACGGGGACGCCCGATGCGCCCGGGGCCCGGGAGGAGCTGCCTTCCAGGCACCCGGATTCCGCCTGGACTCGGAGGGTGACACCGAATAGGATCGCGAGCGCTGTCGTCGAGCACTCGCCCGGGTGTCCTGGAGGTACGCGGATGTCGCATCGGATGTCGCAGCCGTTCTGGAAGCGGTTCTCGAAGCAGTTCGGGTGGGCGAGCGGCCTGCTCCCGGCCGCGCTCGCCGTCCCGCTTCTCCTGCCGCCGCACGCGAACGCCCAGTCCGTGACCTGGGAAGGCGGCACGCCGCTGCGCAGCGACACTCGCTTCGCCTACGACAGCGGCACCAGCGACGGCTTCTGGATCGAGAGCCGACTGCTCTACCGGCGGGACGAGGAAGAAGTCGACGTCTACTCCTACTCCTACTACTCGGTCTACAGGAGCACGATCGACGTCGACGTGGACTACGTCTCGGCCGAGGATCGGTTCGTCTGGGGGTTCGACTACGGCGAGCTCGGCTTCATGGTTCCCTACCGCTGGCGGCAGACCGACTACGAATACTCCCGCGAGGACGACGAGGACGGCCTCGGCGACATCGAGATCTGGGGCAAGGGCGTCTATCGCAGCCCCCGGATCGGTCCCGGCTGGCAGCTGGAGGCCGGCGCCGGCGTGAACTTCTCGGTCCCCAGCCACACCGAGGACGCCTTCGGACGTGACGATCCCGTCGTGGACGCCTTCGCCACCTTCGGCGTCCACCTGGGTCCGGCGGCGCTGAGAGCACACGTCGGCCACTCCTGGGACCCCGACATCGACGAGTACGACAACGTGCTCTGGGGAGTCGGCCTTCACGGATCCGTCGGCCGGTGGATCGCGCTGCGGGCCGAATTCATCGGGCGCCACTTCTACGATCTCTCCGACCTCTGGTGGCTCGAAGACGCGGACGAGGACATCGTGACCTTCGAGCCCGGCGTCGATCTCCGGATCGCGTCCATCCGGAGCTTCAACCTGATCTTCCGTCTGAGCGGCAGCGTGGGCCTGACCGACGACACTCCCGACGGGGGCGTCGGCGGCTCGATCGTCTTCAACTTCGACCCGTTCGAGACCCACTGACGAAGACGCCTCCGCCGGGTCCTGGCTTCAGTTGCGGATGGAGAACCCGCCGTCGACGGGGATGACGGCCCCGGTGAGGAAGCTCGAGGCCGGCAGCACGATCGAGAGCGTGACGTGGGCGACCTCCTCGGGGATGCCGTAGCGCCGGAGGGCGACCCGACGCTTCGCGTAGATGGTCTTGTGCTCCTCGGGGATCGCCTCGGTCATGCCGGTGCGGATGGGCCCCGGGCAGATGCAGTTGACCGTGATGCCCTCGGGACCCAGGTCCACCGCCAGCCCGCGGGTCAGCCCGACCACGCCGTGCTTCGCCGTGGTGTAGGTCGAGGTGCCCGGCGTGGCGCCCAGCGCCTCGGTCGACGCCACGTTCACGATACGCGCCGCGTCGGACCTGCGGAGATGGGGGAGCGCGGCGCGCACCATGCGCTGGTGCGAGGCGAGCATCACCTCGAGGCTCGGCCCCCAGCTCTCCTCGTAGGACTCGTCCTGCACGTGGGCCGGGCGGACGATACCCGCGTTGTTGACCACGATGTCGATCCCGCCGAAGTGCGACGCCGCGGCTTCCACCACGCGCGGGATGGCCTCGCGGTCGCCGACGTCCAGCGCCCAGGCGTGCGCCGTGGCGAACCCCGCCTCCGCGATCTCGGCCACCACGCGCTCGCAGGCGCCTGGCTCCAGGTCCGTCACCGCGACGTTGGCGCCCTCGCGCGCGAACAGGTGCGCCGTGGCGCGCCCCATGCCGCTGGCGGCTCCGGTGATGATCGCGGTGCGCCCCGCGATCGAGCGGCTGAGCTCCTGGTACGGCTCCATCGAGGGAACTCCGTCTCCGAGGCGCGCGGACCGGACGCTCGACGCGCTTCAGCTCCCACACCCCGGCCCCCTGCCCCTGGATGCGTGCGCTGGAACGGAACGACCGCCGGGCGGCGCTACTCGCTCATCTTGTTGTTCCGCTGGGCGGCCTCGAGCTTCTCGACGTCCTTGGCCGACAGCTGCGGACGGTCCACCTCGATCTTCAGCTCGTTCAGCTTGGCGGTCAGGGCGAAGGGCGGCCGGTAGTCGGCGTCGTTCACGCCGGTCAGCGTGTCGGAGCCGATGTCGAAGCTCTCGTCCCACTGCAGGATCATGGGCAGGGTCTTCTCCATCTTCCGGGTCGCCACGACCTTGCCGTCCACCTTGAGCTTCCCGGTCCCGGATCGACCGAGGCCGCTCATGTCGTTGTACAGGAGCGTGCCGACCCCGAGGCCGTCGTACTCGAAGTCGAACTCGAGCGTGTGCCGACCGGGCGCGAGGGCCTCGGGCCCTTCCCACTTGATGCGCTCGAGATCGATCAGGTTCCAGAGGAACACGGGCTTGCCCTTCAGCAGGTAGAAGCCGTAGCCGGCGAAGCGCCCGCCCGAGGTGAGGATCATCCCTTCGGCGCCCCCCTTCGGCACCTCGATGTCGGCGGTGATGGTGTAGGAGCTGTTGAGCAGCGCCGGGGAATCGCCCTGGGGCAGGCCCGTCATCGGATAGGTGTAGACGAACTCCGTGCGGCCGGCGGTGATGTTCGGTCGGGGCGCGACGAGGCGCGCGGCGACCGAGGCGTCCAAGGGGAAGACCTGGTACTTCTTCGCCTCCTCGATGAACATCTTCTTCAGCTTCTTCACCTTCTTCGGGTGCTGGTCCGCGATGTTCTTCGACTGGGTGAAGTCCGTGTTCAGGTCGTAGAGCTCGAGCACCTGGTTGTTGAGCGGGTCGGGGTTGGCCGGCCCGAAGGCCTCCCACGGCGCCCGGTTCACCTTGGTGCTGAGCAGCCAGCCTTCGTGGTACAGCGCCCACTGGCCGAACATCTCGAAGTACTGGGTCTCGTGCCGCGAGGGCGCCTCGGCGTTCTTCTCGTCGAACGTGTAGGCGAAGCTGGTGCCCTCGATGGGCGCCTGCTCGATGCCGTCCACCTCCTCGGGCGCGGGAATCCCCGTCACCTCGAGGATCGTCGGCACCACGTCGATGACGTGCATGAACTGCTCGCGCAGCCCTCCCTCGTCCTTGATGCGGGCCGGCCACGAGACCGCCATGTTCTGCCGGATGCCGCCGAGCTTCGAGGCGTTCTGCTTGAACCACGAGAAGGGCGTGTCGAAGGCCCAGGACCAGCCCGCCGACATGTGGTTGTAGGTCTCCTCGGTGCCCCAGGCGTCGTACCACTTCATCTGTTCCTTCACGGGCATCATGTTGACGCCGTTGAAGAACGCGACCTCGTTGGGCGTGCCCAGCGGGCCGCCTTCGGCGCTGGTGCCGTTGTCGCCGTTGATGTAGATGATGAGCGTGTCGTCGAGCTTGCCCATGTCGTCGATGGCGTCGACGACGCGCCCGATCTCGTGGTCGCTGTAGGCGACATAGGCGGCGAAGACCTCCACCTGCTTGATGAAGAGCTTCCGCTCCTCGGGCGTCAGGTCGTCCCAGTGCTTGAGCAGGTCCTTCGGCCAGGGCTCCAGCTGGGCGTCCTTCGGGATCACCCCGAGGCGCTTCTGGTTCTCGAAGATCCGCTCGCGAACCGCGTTCCAGCCGTCGTCGAAGAGGTGCAGGGCGCTGATCTTCTCGACCCACTCCCGGGTCGGATGGTGGGGCGCGTGGGTGGCGCCGGGCGCGTACTTCACGAAGAACGGCTTGTCGGGCATCGTCTGGTTCATGCGGTTCAGGTAGTCGATGGCGTCATCGGCCATGCCCGTGACCAGGTTCCAGTCCGGCTTGCCCTCGAAGGGGTAGATCTGCGTGGTGTTGCGGAACAGGTTCGGCTGCCACTGGTTCGCGTCGCCGCCCACGAAGCCGTAGAAGTACTCGAAGCCCATCCCGGTCGGCCATCGGTCGAACGGCCCCACCTGGCTGGCGGCGAACGCGGGCGTGTTGTGGTCCTTGCCGAACCACGAGGTGGCGTAGCCGTTCTCGAGCAGGATCCGCCCGATGGTGGCCTTGTCCTCGCCGATCGTGCTGTTGTAGCCGGGGAACCCCGTGGACTGCTCCGAGATCACGCCGAACCCGGCCGAGTGGTGGTTGCGGCCGGTGATGAGCGCCGCACGGGTCGGCGAGCAGAGCGCGGTGGAGTGGATGTTGTTGTAGCGCAGGCCCGCGTTCGCGATGCGGTCCATGGTGGGCGTCGGAATGACGCCGCCGAAGGTGCTCGGCACGCCGAACCCGGCGTCGTCGGTGATGATGAGCAGGATGTTGGGCGCCTTCTCGGGCGGGACGATGCGCGGCGCCCACCAGGGCTTCGACTGGAGGGCGTCCTGCTCGATCTCACCCCCGAACTCGGGCTCGGGCGCGGGAAGCTGCTTGCCGCTGATGGTGGTGGTGGCACCGGGCGAGCCCGGTGCGCCGGTGGTCTCTGCAGCGGTGGCAACCATTGCGACCGACAGCGCAGCCACGAGAGCGATCAGACAGGAGAATCCCGCCTTCGGGACCGGACGAAGGCAGATGCGAAGGATCATCATCGTGGTTTCCTCTTCTCGATGCGATCGGATGACGCGCAGCCGACACAGGCGCACGAGCAGGTGCGGGATTCTAGGGAAAGATCCAGTCCGTGAACCGGAAGGAACCAGAATGTCGCAGAGCAGTACGTTCGTTCCTCATTCTGTCACCCCTTCACTCGAGCCGAACCGACCCGCTGCACCTCGGACGCCGTGATGGGTCTCGGGAACCACACGACCGAGGCCACGAGACCGAACCGATGCGAGCCCTGATCGGGGATCTCGTCGGGCGGTTCGAGGGATCGGGCACTCCGGCCTCCGAGCCCAGTCGGACCCGACGCGGTCGCAGTCGGGTTCGATCTCCGACACCAGCCCGGGACAGGACCGGCTCGACCTTCTCTCTTCGACGAGTCGGGCTGCCGGGCTGCCGGGCTCCCGGGAGGCTGCTCGCTGAGGGGCAACGGGTCTGCGATGCGTGGCCCGGATACAGCGTGGTTAAGATGACCCGCGTATGAACTTTATTTGACTAAAGTGGAATTTCTCTTCCACATCGGGGACTTCCTGGATCGCCTTGCGTCGCCTTGTTCCCGCCGAGACATCGGGTATCCCCGCGTCCAGCCTCGATGAATTGGCCCGGGGCCGGATTTCTTCCACGAACGGCACACTGCTTGCGTTCCGGCAGGGCATCGCCCTTGGGAAGGGGACGATTCGCAGAGCCGTGGTCCGAACCCACCGGCCTCGATTGCAGTGCAGTCGAGGACCGGCAACGGGGGCTCTCGGCCCCGAGTCCAACGCCTCCTCCCCGGGCAGCAACCAAGAACGCGGGACGACGCCCGTCGCCCTGCCATTCGGGGGATGGAGAAACACGATGGATTCACGATTCCTGGGAGCCACGCTCGCACTCTCGCTGTTGATGATCTCGACGACCGCCGCAGCCAACACGATGACGGGCCCGTTGACGCTCACCACCGGCTGCTGCACCGCACCGCGGGACCCCTCGACGGTCTTCGACCCCAACAACAGCCCGGTCACCCTGACCGGCTGGGTGGACGTCTCGGGACTCTCCGTCGGCAGCGCCGTCTTCATCGGGCTGATCGACAAGCAGCAGTACGACCTCGCCGGCAGCACCTTCATGAGCGGCGCCTATACCTACATCTCCCGCGCCGACGCCACGACCCTCTGGGTGGGCCCGAGCGACGGCAACCTGGGCGGCGAGATCGTGCAGGAGTTCGACCTCGTCAACGGTGAGACGCTGGTCAACTTCACGACGGTGATCGGCGGCGGGCAGATCAGCGTGGACTGGTCGGCGGGAAGCCAGTCCGGCGGACCGGTCCTCGACACCTACGGCGACGTCAAGACCCTCAACAACGCCAGCGGCTATGCGTGGGACGAGTTCGAGTTCGGAGCCATCCTGGGAGTGGACGTCTTCGCCAACTCCACGCCGGGCACGGTGGACTTCTCGGTCACCGCCGTTCCGGAGCCGTCCTCGGCGGTGCTGTTGGGGCTGTGCCTGCTGGGCGCGGTCACCCGTCGGCGCGCCTCGGCCCAACGTCAGCGCTAGCGAGCCTTCTGGCTCCAGATTCTCCGGGCAGGGACCCTTGGGAAGGGGTTGGGCAGTCCAGGACCGCCGTCTACCCGGAAGAACACCGCGAGCCACGCGAACCGAACGAACCGAACCCGGAACACCGGAGCTCCGGGGAAAGGCAGGTCCTAGACGATGAGCAAGAGAATCCGTTGGAGCCTCGGCGGCGCGACACTGGCGCTGGTCCTCGGCTTCGGCGTCGAGGCGGGAGCCGCGACGATCTTCGAGCAGGGATTCGAGACCGATACCGCCGGCTGGCTGGGCGACGGGAACCCGGCTACCTGGCCCTGGGGAACCATCACACGCGTGGCGTCGGGCGGGGGTAGCCTCGGTGTGGCCTCGTCGGACGGCTCCTTCCACGCCGAGGTCACGACCGGCAGCGCGGGCAGCTCGGGGGCTTCGACCCGCTTCGGTGGCTACTCGAGCGTGTGGCCGGGCGGCTTCAGCCAGAGCCTCGACATCTACATCGACCCGGCGCAGGGCAACATCGGAGACGGCTGGTTCCTCGACAACGCCCTCTACAGCAACACCGGAAGCTGGCTCGAGGCCGGAGGCGTCGGCGCGGAGAAGACGAGCGCCAACGCCTGGAGCCTGGCCGCCGACTGGGACGGCGCGTCCTACCCCGGCGGCGGCATCGACATCACCGTTGCCGGCTGGTACACGATCGTGAGCGAGTGGACCGAGGACGGCACCAAGGTGGGCCGGAACACGTACATCTACGACAGCCTCGGTGTCGAGATCTACAGCGCCACGCTCCAGAGCGGCCAGCAGGACATCGCCGACGCCGGGGGCTGGGGCTACGGCTGGGTCGGCCGCTCCACGGCGCCGGCCGGCTTCACCCTGGCCATCGACAACAGCCAGCTGACCACGGTGCCCGAGCCGGGGACGGGCCTGCTGATCGGCCTGGGCATCGCGGGCGTGGGCGCTCGCACGCGCCGCGAGCGACTCGCCCGGAGCTGAGCCATCCTCCGAACGTGGGCTCCGGGCGACGCGTCCGGGGCCCACCGTTCGCGGGAACCCATGTGCCCGGAGGAGGAAGCGCCTTGGCCGCAGTGGCATTCGACGGATCGCCGAGGAAGTGGCCGAGCCCGTCGGGAGCTCTCTTGTTCGTCGCCTTCGGGCTCTGCACCGAGCTGTGCTTCACCGGCGTGAGCGCGTCGTGGGCAGGGAGCTTCCGCGGCCAGGTCTCCCTGCTCATGGTGCCGGTCTACCTGCTGGCCTACGTCGCGATCGGGCCTGCCCTGTCGCAGCTCGAGAGGCGCGGCTGGACGCGGCTCACCACACGGGTCGGTCTGGGCGTCGCGCTGGTCTACGGCTTCGAGTGGAGCTTCGGGCTCCTCTACGGCGCGCTCGGGCTTCGCCCCTGGCACTACGATCACGGCTGGGCCAGCGACTTCAGCGGCGGCTGCATCACGCTCTACTACCTGCCCGCCTGGGCGCTGTTCGTCCTGCTCGCCGAGCGCGTCTGGCGCATCGTCTCCGATCTCGCGCCCCACGCCGACCGCGCCGCCCGGCTCGAGATCGCGAGGGTCCTGCGACGGAACGAACCGGAGAGATCGAGGGCCTGAGGGACCGGCGGTGCCGCCCGCGGCCGCAGGCCCGACCGCTGCGCGACGCCGCCCTCCCCTTCGATCGGGGCCGGGGACATCGGAAACATCGGATCGGGGCCGGAAACATCGGATCGAGGCCGGGGACATCGGATCGGGGCCGGGCACATCCTCGGATGGACCGCTCGTCCCGCCCCTTCTCGGCGCCAGACAAGGGCCTCTCTGCCCGCCGCTCCGCCTAGTGGTGGAAGCCGCCCGCCTCATCGCCGGCGAGGGAGCTCCTGGCCGGGTGAGCCGCGAGGTGATCGAGGGCCCGGCGGAAGTCGTCGAGCAGCAACGTCGCCAGGTCGCGGCTCACGCCGTTTCGCACCAGGATGCGCTGGACCACCAGGTCCTGGCGGTGCGCGGGCATGGAGTACGCCGGCACCTGCCAGCCGCGGGCCCGCAGGCGATCGGCGAGGTCGAAGAGGTTGAAGCCGGGATCGGCCCCCTCCTCCAGTGACCAGCAGAGCGCCGGGATCCCTCCGTCGTCCTCACCGCGGTAGAGCATTTCGAACGGCCCGAGCCCGGCGATCCCCTCCGCCAGGAAGCGAGCCGTCTCGTAGCAGGCGGAGTGGACCTTCCGGTAGCCCTCCCTGCCCAGGCGGAGGAAGTTGTAGTACTGCGCCGCGATCTGTCCTCCGGGACGCGAGAAGTTGAGGGCGAGGTCCGGCATGTCGCCTCCCAGGTAGTTCACGTGGAAGACGAGCTCCTCGGGCAGGTCGTGGGCCTCCCGCCAGAGCGCCCAGCCCACACCGAGGGGCGCCAGGCCGAACTTGTGGCCGGAGGCGTTGATGGAGCGCACGCGCGGCAGGCGGAAGTCCCAGACCAGGTCCGGCGCGCAGAACGGCGCCAGGAACCCCCCGCTCGCTGCGTCGACGTGAATCGGGACGTCGAGCCCGGTTCGCTCCTGGAGCTCGTCGAGCGCCTGGGAGACCGCCTGCACGGGCTCGTACTGGCCGGTGAAGGTGACGCCCAGGGTCGGCACGACCCCGATCGTGTTCTCGTCGCAGCGCTCGAGCACCTGGTCGGGCGTCATCAGCAGGCGCCCCTTCTCCATCGGGATCTCGCGGTGCTCGACGCCCCAGTAGCGCGCGAACTTGTGCCAGCAGATCTGGACCGGACCGGTGACGAGGTTGGGCCGGTCGGTGGGCTTCCCTTCGCGCTCTCGCCGCGCGCTCCAGCGCGACCTCATGGCCATGCCCCCGAGCATCGCGGCCTCGCTCGAGCCGGTGGTCGAGCAGCCAATCGTGTCGGCGGCCTCGGGAGAGCTCCAGAGATCGGCCAGCATGTGGACGCACCGGGCCTCGAGCTCGGCGGTCTGCGGGTACTCGTCCCGGTCGACCATGTTCTTGTCGATGCACTCGTTCATCAGGGTGTGCACCTCGGGCTCGATCCATGTCTGGCAGAACGTGGCGAGGTTCTGGCGTGAGTTGCCGTCGAGCAGCAGCTCGTCGTGGACGAGCTGGTACACATGTCGCGCCGCGTGCTCCTCGTCGGGAAACCGGTACCTGGGGAGGCCGTGGGCGAGGTCCGAGGAGGCGAACACCTCTTCGTCGAGCCGGCGCCGGATGTGGTCTTTGCGGTGGAGGGCCATGGGTTCTCCTGCTCGGGTCGTCGACATCTTGCCACAGCGCGGCGACCGACGAAGCTCACGAGAGACTCGAGCGCCGTCGGGCGACCCGTCGGCCGGGGAGATGCCGGCTCCTGCCCGGCTGCACCGCGGTCAGTCCCTTTGCACGACCGGCGCCCGCGCGTCGCACGACATGGCGACAGAAAGGGCCCTCAGCACTCCGTTCGGGGGTCCTTCGACGCGGTGAGGGCGCCCGGCGCCTCGTCTTCGTCGGCCAGCTCCGGGATCATCAGGTACGACCCCACCAGGAAGCACGCCCCTCCTGCAGCCGTGTAGAGACCCGCCCGGAAGATCGCTTCGGGGGCGGCGTCGCTCGGACCGACGAAGGCGTAGAGGGCCGAGATCTGGAAGGCAACCGATCCCGACAGGTTCGCCACGGCGATCCACCAGGACACGCTCCGCACCGCGAACCCCACCGCTCGCTGGGAGACCTCGACGTAGGCCAGGTAGCTGGCGACCAGGAAGCAGGCACACCCCGACATGTTCGGGGTCCAGACCAGGAGATCCTCCTCCTCCCAGGACAGACCCGAGAGCAGCGCGTCCAGCGTGTCGACATTGAACATCAGCGTGCCGGCGAGCTGGACCGCGCTGGCGAGGTAGCCGAGGTTGCGAGGACGCCAACCGAACCAGCGCCAGCGGCGCGGCGCGGCGTCGCGGAAGGCGTCCGCCACGTCGCCGTTCAGCGCCTCGAGCCACTGGAGCCAGGCGGCGCTCGTGAAGAAGACCGCCCCCACGGCGAAGACCCGATTGAGGACGAGCCCGGGGCGCAGCGGCGGGGGGAGGCTTCCGGGCCAGGCGGCGCCGATTCCGCCCAGCGTGAAGAGCGCGGCCCCCAGCGTGAAGAGAATGGCGATCCACCAGGCCAGCCGTCCGGGCGCCCAGAGGTGACGGAAGGCGTGGGCCCGAGTCGGCCGCGGGCGCTCGGCGCTCGCGGCGTCGGACACCCGATGCGGGCGGAGCCCCTTCCGATGACGGCGCGAGCTGGTGACGAGGTGGCCGACCCCCGGGAGCCGTTGCACCCGATGGGTGACGAAGGGCCCGGGGCCCCGATCCTCGATCTCGTCGCCCGCGGTTCGCGTCGCCATGAGCCCCCTCTCGAAGGGTTGCGGCCTGCGTTCGGCTCCCCGGCCTGGATCGTGCGAGCGGTGGGGTGGCCCGCGCCGACCGGGGCTAGTAGAGCTCCGGGATCACCGGGGTGATCTGGATGTCGATTGCCCAGCGCGGCCCCGTGACATCGTCGGGACGCACGGGGTAGTAGTCGGCTTCCACCCAGACCTGCAGCGGGAAGCCGCCCACGCGCAGCGTCTTCCCGACCCCCAGCCCGACGGGCAACGAGACCTTGTCGTCCCCCGACGCCTTCCAGTCCACCGTCAACGAGGGCTGCATGCCGATCTGCCAGCGATCGGGAAGGGTCCGCAGCAGCACGTAGTTCAGGTCGAGCTGGCTGGTGCTGGAGCGGTGGCCATCGCCGGCGAACGACCACCACTGCTGGGCGAGGGCGTAGGCGGTCCACTGCTTCCCCTGGTAGCCCGCGACGGCCGCCGGACCCGCCTGCCACTTTCCCTGGCCCAGGTCGTCGTCCGATGCGGAAGGGAAGATGAACGTCGGGCCCAGCCCCCAGATGAATCCATAGGGCGCGTTGGGCGCGAGCACGCCGCCCAGCTGGATGTCTCCGAAGCCCGACTCGCGCGTGCTGCCCCCGGAGTCGGATGGCAGCGGAGCGGTCTCGAAGAAGGGAACCGTGAGGCGCGTGATGACGTTGAAGTCCCGGGTCCACTCGAATCGCCCCAGCCCGAAGCGACTGAGGTTGACGGGCATGGTGGGCTCGAACGAACCGGTGTAGGCCGCCTCGACGCCGTCCAGGCCGCCCCCGTCCTGGCCGACGATCTGGTTGTCGAGAGTCAGCTGCCAGAGCGTGCTGATCGGGTTGTTGATCTGGCGGGCGACCTCGTCCAGCGACTCCCGGGTCTTCCCGTGGAGCGCGGTCTCGGAGCCCCCCGCCCGGGCGCGGGCCCCGGTGAACGCACCCAGCAGGAGCAGCGGCGCCCCGACGACGAGCAATCGGGCCCGACTCCGCATCCGGTCCTCCAGCGCGGTCCTCCAGCGCCCTTCGCCGGGCGCCCTCGCCCGATCGGCCCGCGACGCCCCCCTGCCCCCGATCGGGTCCATCCCGTCGAGGCTGCACCGGAGCGCGGATCCTCGCGGATCCGGAGGCGTGGGATCGTACCGGGAATGCGGTCCCGTGCCGCTCCACCTATGCGAGCTCGGCGAGCCCCCTGCCGAAGAGGTGCTTGAGCAGGTCCCCGGTCGAGATCACGCCGAGGTAGCGGTCGTTCTCGTCCGCCACGACCGCCATCTTGCAGGAGCCCTGCTGCATCCGCGTCGCGGCCTCCTCCATGGTGTGGGTGTCCCGCACCGTCACCGCCGGACGCGCGATGTCTGC
This sequence comes from Myxococcota bacterium, assembly GCA_050618075.1. Lineage (GTDB taxonomy): Bacteria > Myxococcota_A > UBA9160 > UBA9160 > UBA4427 > JBNLVL01. The sequence goes on along the minus strand of JBNLVL010000002.1, from coordinate 46,803 downwards.
CAGACGGCAGCCGCGGTCTCCTTGCTGTGCCTTCCGGAGGATCTCGTCCTGGTGCACGATCCCGACGATCTCGTCGGATCGCTCGCCGAAGACCGGAAACCGGCTGTGATCGATCGTTTCAGCGACCCTGCAGACCTCGTCGACCGTCATGTCCCGCGAGAAGGCGATGACGTCGGCGGCGGGCGTGAACGACTCCCGCACCGCCGTGCCCACGCGTCGGAGGAACCTGGAGATCACATCGGACTCCCGCTCCTGCAGGACGCCGTCGGTCACCCCGAGCTTCGCCGCGAGCTGCACGTCCTCCCGCGTATACTTCTCCGGCCCTCCTCCGATGAGCCTGGACACCTGCCCCATCAGCAGGACCACGGGATAGCTGGCGACCAGCATGACCTGGACTGCCACCGCAATGGGGTTGGCGAGTCGGACGGAGTAGTTCGCACCCAGGGTCTTGGGGATGATCTCGGAGAAGATCAGCACCGTGACGGTCAGCACGGCGCTCGCGGTCGCCATGCCCGATGCACCCCAGATGGAGGCCGCAGCGGAGCCGACCCCCGCCGCCCCGAAGCAGTTGGCCAGCGTATTCACCGTCAGGATGCCGGCCAGGGAGCGCTCCACGTTGGCCTTGCGGCGCTCCAGCAGGCCCGCTCCCCAGGCACCGGACTCCTTCAGCTTGACGACGTCGGTCCGGCGCAGCGAGAGCAGCCCCGCCTCCGACAGCGAGCAGATGAACGAGACACCCACCGCGAGCACGAAGAACGTGATCAAGGTCGTCATTGCCTATGCCCTTCCCCACCTTCGGACCGGTTCGGGGCCGTAGGCTACCGCTCCGATCGGGGCCTGTGCCCCCCAAGGCCCCAGGAAAGGCAGGCCGCAGCGAAAAAGACCGCACCGCGAGCCCGGAACGCGGGCGTGCTAGCCCTGTTCAGCTGTGGCCGACTCGGTGTTCGTCGCGCTGCCCCGAGCTGCCGGTTGCGTCTTCCTCGAGCTGGCCTTCTTGCGACGTGCCCGACCGGATGCCTTCTGAACTGCCTTGCGAGCCTGGTCCGCCTTTTCTCCCTCCACGAGGTCCCGCTTCATGACCTCCTCACAAAGAACACCCTTGAGCTGCTCCTCCTCGATACGGACATCTGGGGCTAGCCGCCTCAGTTGGCGTCGGATGACGCCTACCACCTCGTCGGACATCACCACGGCTGCCACCGTGTATCGACTCAGGACCTGCTGCTGTGTCGCGAAGTCCTTCAAGACCGAGCGAGTCCAGCCTTCCTTCGACAGGATCGCGACAAGCGCAACGTGTTCGGAATTGCGATGGGATAGCTCCGTCATGTCGAACGAGGCGACCAGCTCATTCTCCACCGGCTTGGAGAAGACGACCCGATACACCCGCCACTCGACGCCATTCGTGAGAACCACCCAGTCGACGCCCTGGTTCACGGCATAGTCGACTGCCTGCTTGACGTGCTGCTCCTTGAGGTCGATCCCGATCGCCTTGGCTTCGATCAACAGCTTCAGCTCGTTCTCGAGCTTGATCGCAAGGTCGCAAAAGGTCCCTCTGATCATGTGCTCAGAGGAAACCTCGGAGTACTTGTCGTAGCCGAAAATATCATTGAGCATGTCGGTGATGATCACCACCGTGTCACTCTCGTTGACATCTCTCGACCGAGCGCGTTCGAGAATCGGCTGAAACTGCTTGATCCCATTCCGGATTCGCTCGACCGCTCGTTTGGGTACCGCAGGCATCGCTATTCGACTCCTTCGTGTCCGTCTGTATTGGCTGCAGGCGACTGGACTTCGATTTGTTCCAGCACGGAAATCGAGGATTGCGATCGAGCCTGGAAAGATGCCTCTGCTCGATCATCAGAAAACCGATGACCCTCGAGGAGCCTTCGCAGGTCGGCGACTTCGGCCCTCAAGAGCTCGATCCGATCGTCCGTGGCATCGTCCGTTGACGCGACGAAGCGGGATGCAACGAAAGCGGTAAAGGTCCCGAATATGCCGATACCGGTCACCATCAGGCTCGCGGCAAGAACTCGCCCGACCTGTGTCACCGGGTAGTGATCGCCGTAGCCCACGGTCGTCACAGTCACGAACGACCACCAGAGAGCATCCTGCGCTGTTCGGATATTGCTGCCCTCGATTCGTTCCAGGTGCAGGATCGAGATACTTCCGAACACCGTGACGAGGACCGCCAGAAGGCTGGTCGCCCAGAACGCACTCTGTGCACGATTCTGAAGAATCAGCGCCGCGATGACGCGCGTCGACCTGAACGCCCGCAGCACCCGAAGCAGGCGAAATACTCGTGCGGCGCGTCCCCATCGCAGAACGTCGATTGCAGGAATGCTGGAGAGGAGGTCGACCCAACCCCACGTTCTCAGATACCGCCACAGATCTTCAGCACGAGCAAGGCTACGGAGAAAGTCGATCAGGAATACCACACATATCGCGGTGTCGGCGATATCCAGGATCTCTATCGTCTGCGGATCAAGACGGAATATGGATTGGATGGCGAGTGCCGCCAGCACGTAGAACGAGAGCGCGACCAGGAAGAAATCGAAAGGCCCAACCATCGGCCTTGACTCAGCATCGCCCGCACCCTCAAACACGAAACTGCGTCCTCTCTGCTCGTGCACAACATCGGCATCCTAGTCCCGTTCCACCCCTGCTGTGAAGCCCGAACATGCAGTGTGACAATGCGTCTCAACCCCGGGCGAGGTCACATTGGTACCGACAAGTGTCCGATCCGCTCGTTTCCGTTGCGACGATTCGAGCGCCCGATCGCACTCATCACCGCAGGCAGCGCCTCCTGTGTCCGTGTCGCCAGGGGGTGTAGTTCGCTGCGACCAGGGAGGCCCGCGAACAGGTTCAGCGCAGGGGTTTGTTTCGATTTCCGGCCCCGCGGTCACGAACCGCTGGTTCATCCGCCCGAGAATGGAGCGAGCGTCTCAGCTGAGCCGGCCGAGCTTCGGCACCAGCAGGGAGCAGCGTAGGCGCTTGGCGCTCTTCAGCGCGTCCTGCGGCCAGCGCCGTCGGTCGAGCGCGTTGGCGCCTGCTCCCGACTCGAACTCAACGAACGCGTCGGCGGGCCGGAAGCCGTGCTCCCTGGCGAACGCCTCGCGGGAATCGATCGACGAGCTCTCGCGCACCTTGGTTCGGATGCGGGCGCCATGCGGGCTATCGCGGGCACCAGGAGGGGACGAATCAGCGAACGCTCGGCTGAATCCGTCCCTACCCCCCGATCTGGTACATCTCCACGCGGCCGGTGCCCGACTGGGTGTCGGGGTCTTCGACCTGCAGGAGGCCGCCGCGCTCCTCGGAGTAGCGGTCCCGGCGGTCGCTCCAGACCCGCTCCAGCAGCGCGCGCAGCGCGTCGTCGGAGGCGCCCGCGCGCATGGGGTCGCGCAGGCTGGTGCCGCCGCTGGCGAAGAGGCAGGTGACGAGCTGGCCGTCGGTGGTGAGGCGGGCGCGGGTGCAGTCGCCGCAGAAGGGCTGGGTGACGCTGGCGATGACGCCGATCTCGCCGCCGCCGTCGCGGTAGCGCCAGCGCCGGGCCACCTCGCCGCGGTAGTTGGGCTCCGCCGGCTCGAGGGGCAGCTCGGCGTCGATGCGGGCCACGATCTCCGACGCCTCCAGCACGTGGGTGGGGTCCCAGCGGTTCTTCGTGCCCACGTCCATGAACTCGATGAAGCGCACGATGTGGCCGGCGTCCCGGGCGAAGCGCGCGAGGTCGACGAGCCCGTCGTCGTTCACGCCCTTCTGCACCACGCAGTTGAGCTTGAGCGGAGCCAGTCCGGCGCGCCGGGCGGCCTCGATGCCTTCGAGCACCCGGTCGACGCCCATGCGCCCGCCGTTCATGCGCAGGAAGACGTCGGGGTCGAGGCTGTCGAGGCTCACGGTGACGCGCCGGAGCCCCGCATCGGAGAGCGCGCCGGCCCACCTGGGCAGCAGGCTCCCGTTGGTGGTGAGCGCCAGGTCGTCCAGCCCCGGGATGGCCGCCAGCCGCGCGACGAGGTGGGGCAGGTCCTGGCGCAGCAGCGGCTCGCCCCCGGTGATGCGCAGCTTGGCGACGCCCAGGGAGACCGCGATGCGCACCAGGCGGTCGATCTCCTCGAAGCTCAGGATCTCGGGCTTCGGAAGGAAGGGATACCGCTCGCCGTAGAGCTCTTCGGGCATGCAGTAGCCGCAGCGGAAGTTGCAGCGGTCGGTGACCGAGATGCGCAGATCTCGGAGGGGACGGCCGAGCGAGTCGGAGACGGCGGCGGCCGGTGCGTCGGGGGGCGGCGGGGCCACGTCAATTGCTTAGCACAATCGGGCACTTCAGAAACTTGACTTGAGAGTATGTTTTTCTACCGTGAGGCCGTGCAGCTGCTCGCGAGCGAGGAATACGGGCTGCGCTGCCTGCTCCAGGTGGCGTGGAAGGCCCCTGGCCCCGAGGGGCCTCCGCTCTCGACCCAGTGCGTGGCCGAGGCGGAGGGGCTGTCGGCCGAGTACGCGGCCAAGCTCCTGCGGACCCTGCGCCTGGGCGGCCTGGTCACCAGCGCGCGGGGCGCGGGCGGCGGCTATCGCCTGGCGCGGCCGGCCCGCGACATCTCGGTCTGGGACGCACTCTCGGTGCTGGGCGGACCGCTCTACTCCGAGGGCTTCTGCCGAGGCTTCGCCGGGCCCGGCGCTCCGGGCGGCGGCGCCGCCCGGCCGGACGCCGCCTGCCGGGGCGGGGCCTGCGTACACGACGGAGACTGCGCCCTGCGCGCGGTCTGGCGGGCGGTCGAGGGCGCGTTGCGAGGTGTGCTCGAACGCGTGTCCCTCGACGATCTCCGACGCAGCGAGCTGGCGTCGACCGAATGGCTCGCGGTCGTCACCGCGACGGGAGGCGAGGAAGCATGTCGATCGTGAACGTCACCGAGGCCGCGGCCGCCAAGGCCCTGGCGCTGCTCGAAGGCAGCGACTCTCCCGGGGACGCCCTGCGCGTGCGGGTGGTGAACGGGGGCTGCAGCGGCATGCGCTACGAGCTGGTCTTCGACGGCGAGCGCGGCGACGCGGACGCGGAGTCCCTGCAGCACGGCCTGCGGGTCGTGGTCGACGCCGAGAGTGCGCGCTTCCTGAAGGACACCACCATCGATTTCATCGACACGCTGAACGAGAGCGGGTTCAAGATCGAGAATCCCCAGGCGGACGACACCTGCGGCTGCGGAGAGAGCTTCAACGTCCAGTAGCCGGTCCCGGGGGCCGGACTTGACGCCGAACGCCCCGGCCCCATGCTTGCGGGAACGCGGCGCACAGGCGCGCCGGCGTACAGGCGCGGAGTGGTCCGCGTCGCGCGCAGGCTCGACGAGAAGCGCAGGGAGCGCGAACCCCGGACCGGGGCGCGGCGTCGAAACACCAGGGTGCGAGACCAGACCGATCGATCCGACCCGGGACCGATCGAAGCGGAGAAACCGATGAAGCGAATCCTCCTGTTCCTGGCGACCAACGTGGCCATCCTCGTGGTGATCAGCGTGGTGCTGCAGCTGCTCGGCATCGAGAGCGTGCTCCAGGAGAACAACGTCGACCTCGACCTGGGTGCGCTGCTGGTGGTGTCCGCGGTCGTCGGCTTCACGGGCTCGTTCATCTCGCTCGCGCTCTCCAAGTGGATGGCCAAGCGCATGATGGGGGCCGTGGTCATCGAGGAACCCAGGAACTCCACCGAGCAGTGGCTGGTGCAGCGCGTCTCGGCCCACGCCCAGGCCGCGGGCATCGGCATGCCGGAGGTGGCGGTCTTCGACTCGCCCGACCCCAACGCCTTCGCCACCGGGGCGCGGCGCGACTCGGCGCTGGTGGCGGTGAGCACCGGGCTCCTGCGCAACATGAAGTCGTCGGAGGTGGACGCGGTGCTGGCCCACGAGATCGGCCACGTCGCGAACGGCGACATGGTCACCCTCGCCCTGATCCAGGGCGTGGTGAACACCTTCGTCTTCTTCCTCTCCCGGGTCATCGGTCACGTGGTGGACCGCGTGGTCTTCAAGACCGAGCGGGGCCACGGCCCGGCCTACTGGATCACGGCCATCCTCGCGCAGATCGTGCTCGGCATCCTGGCGAGCATCATCGTCCTGTGGTTCTCGCGCCAGCGCGAGTTCCGGGCCGATGCCGAGGGCGCCCGCCTGGCGGGTCGGAGCAACATGATCGGCGCGCTCGAGGCCCTGAAGCGCGGCCAGGCGGAGGCCCAGCCGCTCCCCGAGCAGCTCGGCGCCTTCGGCATCTCCGGGGGCGGCAAGCGGCGTCTCTCGGAGCTGTTCGCGACCCATCCGCCGCTCGACGCCCGCATCGAGGCGCTGAAGTCTCTCCCCGCCTGACCCCACATGCTCCCGACCCGGCCGGGGGCATGGGGGACAGGCTGAAGGCCGTTCAAGGCCCCATTTCCGGACTGAACCCGAGGCCCCGAGACGACGATACGCTCGGTGATGTCCACCGAGCTCGGAATGCTGTTCGCGGCGACGGGATGCCTCTGGCTCCTGTTCGACGCGGTGCGCTCGCCGGGCGGTCTCCGGCGCTGGCTCCCCCTCGGCCTGATCGCGCTCTGCGCCCTGCTCTGGACCGGCGGCGAGTGGCTGCTGGGCCTCGCCGAGGGCCCCGCCGACCGCGCCCTGGCGCGCCGGGTCCTGTTCCTCGGATCCTGCGTGCTGCCCCCCGCCTGGCTGTGGCTCGCCGTGCGCTCGGACCAGCCGGACTGGTGGCAACGGCACCCCGTGTGGCTCGCGTCCGCCGCCCTGCCCTCGCTCTTCAGCTACGGCTGCCTCTGGCTCGCGCCCAACGGAACCTTCGTGAACCTCACGTCGGTCGAGCCGCAGCCGGGACCGATGTTCTTCTTCAACGCACCCGTCGCGTGGGCCCTGATGACGCTCGGCTTCTTCCATCTCGCGCGCGCCGCGCTGCGCCGTCGCAGCGCCAGCGGCTTCCGGCTGGTGCTCTTCTGCACCGGCGTGGTGGTGCCCTGCGCCGCCAACGTCGTCTACGTGGTCGCCCGGCACGGGCTCGGCCTCGACTGGAGCGACCCGACCCCGACCCTGCTGGGAGCCGGCGTGCTGCTCTTCCGAGCCTCCATGGTGAGCACGGGCCTCACCCTCACCCTTCCCATGAGCCGTCGCGAGGTGTTCGACCAGCTCGAGCTCGGCCTGCTCACGGTCGATCTCGACCATCGGGTGATCGACGCCAACCGCGCGGCGGTGCGCCTGCTGGACGTGGGCCCCCTGCGAGACCGGCTGCTGCCGCCGCTGTTGACCCAGGTCAGGGAGGACGCCCGGCGTCCCCTGGAGATCCGCGCCTTCCCCCTGCGCGGTCCGCTGGGCGTGGTGGGCGGAGGCGTGGTCGTCGCGGACCGGAGCCGGGAGGTGCGGACCGAACGACAGCTGCGGCTGGCGGCGCGGCTCGAGGCGGTGGGCTCGCTCACCGCGGGCATCGCCCACGAGGTCAACAACCCGCTCGCCTACGTGCGGGCGAACCTCGGACAGCTCGAGAAGTGGGCCGACGAGCTGGCCCGCACGCCGCTCGGTGAACCCTGGACGTCGCGCAACGAGTCCGACGCCCGGGACGCGGCCGACTTCACCGCCGAGATCCGCGAAGGGGTCGAGCGCATCAATCACATCGTCGATCGCCTGCGGCGCTTTGCGCGGGACGACCCGCCGTCCGAGCGTCGCTACGTGGACCTGGCCGACGCCGTGACCCGGGCCGCCACGCTTGCTCGCGCGGGGCTCCCGCCCGAGAGCATCGAGCTCGAGCTCGCCCCGCTTCCGCGGGTCTGGGCCAGCGAGCTCGAGATCGTCCAGGTGGTCCTGAACCTGCTGGTGAACGCCCTGCACGCCTCGGGCGACGACCATGCGGTCGAGGTCCGGCTGGTCGCCGAGGACGGCGGAGCGCTGCTCGAGGTGATGGACCAGGGCCACGGCATCCCGCCGGACCTGCTGCCCCACATCTTCGACCCGTTCTTCACCACGAAGGCCCCGGGCGACGGCACCGGACTGGGCCTGAGCGTCAGCCACGACATCGTGCGCCGGCACGGGGGACGGCTGGAGGCCGCGAACCGACCGACCGGAGGTGCCGTCTTCAGCCTCTGGCTGCCGCTCGGCGAAGCAGCGGGCAAGCCCGCCGCGGACGCCGCTATCCCGTCCGAAGCGGCCAGCGCCGGAGATCGACCTCCGGCGTGAGCTCGACCCCGGCGCGCAGGGCGGGATCGGCCACGGGCTCGCCGCGCACCGTCTGCAGGGGCACCACCCCCGCCCACGCATCGCTCCCCATGTCGGCCTCGTCGTCGACGGGCGGACCCGTCCGGACCTTGGCCGAGGCCTCGTCGATGGGCACCTCCAGCACCAGGGTGCGGTGGAACTCGGCGCCGTCGGGCCCCCGCACCCGGTCCCAACGGCCCGGCGCGGCGTGCTCGACCACGGCCCGCAACGCGGCGAGCTTCTCCGCCGCGTCGGTCACCTCGCGGGCGCGGCCGAACAGCACGACCGACCGGTAGTTGACCGAGGTGTGGAACGCCGATCGCGCGAGGACCACGCCGTCGAGGTGGGTCACGGCGAGCGAGAGCTCGACCCCGCCGCGCAGGGTCCGCAGCAGGCGGCTCGCCGGGGAGCCGTGCAGGTACAGGACGCCTCCCTGGCGGCCGTACACCATGGGCAGCACGAACGGCCGACCGTCGACGGCGAAGCCCACGTGGGCGAAGAGCCCTTCGTCGAGGATGGCGGTCACCGTCTCGCGGTCGTAGCGGGCGCGCGGGGCGGAGCGCTGGACCCGCGTGCGCTCGCTGGGCGCCTCGGCCTGCGTGCGCGCCGCGTCCTCGCTGCCCGAACCCGCCGTCCGCTCCGCCTGCCCGCGTTCGTCCACGCCCATCTGGCACTCCCATTTCGTACGGTTCGTGCGGTTCGTACGGTTCGCGCGGCTCGTGCAGCCCGCGCACCCACCGCTGTCCGAAACGACCCCGGAAATGATTTATGTACTAATACATAAATCACTTTGTTCTACTTTAAATAGCGAACGCCCCGTCGGATGCAACGGGGCGCGGGCGCACGTGCCCTCGCGACCGCGCACGGGCGCGGCCGCGAGGGGCAGACGGCGATGGGGAGGGGAGGCTACTCGGGGAAGACGACCGCGCAGACGCGCCGGGACTCGTCGAAGGCGTTTCCGCCCCGGATCGAGAGCTCCATGCAGCCGTCGAAGTCGAGGCTGTCGTCGATCTGGGCCACGCCGCTCTCGTCGGTGGAGAACTCCGAGGTGGCGACGACCGGCAGCGGCGCCGCGATCTCCTCGTCGGCGGGGGCCTCCACGGCCTCGCCGGGCGTGGGCTCCGCGGCCGCCTCCTCGACGGGCGCCTCGGCCGGCGCCTCGGGCGCGGTCTCCTCGGCGGCGTCTTCCACCCGCGCCAGCTCGACCGGCTCGGCCTCGGCCGCCTTGTGGGCGAGCTCGTCGTCGGAGAGCCCCAGATCGCGGTTCGTCAGCAGCAGCGGACCGTCGTCGGAGGCCTTGATCGCGGAGATGGGGCGGACCCGGACCTCGCCGGGCTCCAGGCCCGACTGCGCTCCGCCGCAGGCCGCCATGTCCTCGAGACAGGCCTCGTTCAGGAGCGGGGTCTCGGCCTGGGCCAGCCCGGCCCCGAGCAGACCGGAGACCATCGCGACCGAGGCGAAACGAATGAGACGATGCATGAACACCTCCGTGGGTCCCCCACTCCCAGGTGTGAACCGGGTGGATTTTAACACGCATACCGCTCGAGGAGGCGGAATTCCGGGCCGAGGGGGTAGCATCCGACTCTCCCCGCGGGTCCGTGCCATGGAATCGGCGGCCGCTCGCGAGCAGGCGTCCTAGAGTCCGAGCTGACGATGTGTCAGGCGGACGCTGCTGCGATCTCGACGCGGGCCCGGGTGCTGCGCGGTCTCCACGCCCTGCCGTCGGGGGCCCTGTGGCTCCTGCTGGCCGCGGCCGCCGGGCTCGGCTGCGGAACGTCGGAGCCGGCGTGGGAGGCCGGCGGCGAGGTCGCGGGCTGGAGCCACGTGGGCGGTGACCCGGGCTCGAGCCACTACTCGCCCCTCACCCAGATCGACCGGCGCAACGTCGACCGCCTGGAGCTGGCCTGGAGCTATCGCACCGGCGACTACCCGGGCGCGCGCCCCGAGCTGGGGAAGACCGCCTTCCAGGCCACGCCCGTCCTCGACGGCGACACCCTCTACTTCTGCTCCCCGGCCAATCGCATCTTCGCCCTCGACGCCGAGACCGGCGCCGAGCGCTGGGTGTTCGACGCCGAGCCGGTGGTGGAGACCTCCTGGAGCCGGACCTGTCGGGGCGTCGCGCTGTGGCGCGGAGTCGACGCCGGGGCGCCGGACGCTGCCTGCGCGCGCCGGGTCTTCATGGGCACCATGGACGCCCGGCTGGTCGCGGTCGACGCGGAGACCGGCCGCCCCTGCCCGGACTTCGGCGCCGAGGACGGCCGCGGCGTGGACCTGCGGGCGGGGCTCGGCGAAATCGAGCCCGGCGAGTACTACGTGACCTCGCCACCCAGCGTGGTGGGCGACGTCGTGGCGGTCGGCGCGCTGGTCGCCGACAACCGGCGGGTCGACGGGCCGGGCGGCGTGGTGCGGGGGTTCGACGTGCGCACCGGCGAGCTGCGCTGGGCCTTCGACCCCGTGGCCCCGGGCACCCCTCCCCCCGCAGCCGACGGCGGCGACCCGCCGCTGTACCACCGCGGCACGGCCAACGTGTGGTCCATCGCCTCGGTCGACCCCGAGCGGGGCTGGATCTTCCTGCCCTTCGGCAGCCCCAGCCCCGACTACTTCGGAGGCCACCGCGGACCCGAGGAGCACTACGCCAACTCCGTGGTGGCCCTCGACGGACGCAGCGGCCGGCCGGTCTGGCACTTCCAGGTGGTCCACCACGATCTCTGGGACTACGACGTGGCCTCTCCCCCGACGCTGTTCGACCACGTGCTGGACGGCCGCCCCACCGCGGCCGTGGCCCAGGCCACCAAGATGGGCCACGTGTTCCTGCTCGACCGCGAGACCGGGCGACCGCTCCATCCGGTGGAAGAGCGCCCGGTGGCCCGGAGCCGGGTCCCCGGCGAGCGCACCGCCCCCACCCAGCCCTTCCCCACCTTCCCGGCGCCGCTCCATCCGGCGCGCATCGACCCGGACGACGCCTTCGGCTTCACGCCCTTCGATCGCGGGGCCTGTCGCGAGAAGCTGGCGGCGCTGCGCAACGAGGGCATCTTCACGCCGCCCGATCCGGAGGGCTCGATCGAGTACCCGAGCACCGCGGGCGGCGCGAACTGGGGCGGCGTCGCCATCGATCCCGAGCGGCGGCTGCTCGTCCTCAACCAGACCCACCTCGCCCAGGCGGTGACGATGTTCGCGCGGGACGAGCTGGGAGACCTGCCGCCCGAAGAGCTGGGGCGCCGCTACCTGCAGCACCGCGGCACGCCCTGGGTGTTCGACAACCAGGTGCTGGTGTCGCCGCTGGGCATCCCGTGCGTGCCGCCTCCGTGGGGCACGCTCATCGCCGTCGACCTGGTGACCGGCGAGAAGCGCTGGGAGGTCCCGTTCGGGACGGTGCGCGACATGACGCCGCTGCCGCTGCCGTTCGAGTTCGGCCTGCCCAGCATGGGCGGCCCCATCGCGACCGCGGGCGGCGTGGTCTTCATCGGCGCGTCGCTGGACCGCTATCTGCGGGCCTACGACGTCGAGACCGGAGCGGAGCTGTGGAAGGCCCGACTGCCGGCCGGTGGCCAGGCCACGCCCATGACCTACCGCCTGGGCCCGGACCGGCGCCAGTACGTGGTGATCGCGGCCGGCGGCCACTCCACCCTGCGCACGAAGCTCGGCGACTGGGTCCTGGCCTACGCCCTGCCCGAGCGCTCGCCACCCTAGGACTCGAAGCTCCCGTGGCGGCCGGCGCCGGAGGCGAAGCGCTTCGCGCCTTCCAGGGTCTCGCCCGAGCGGATCACCTCGAGGCCCAGGTCGGTCTCCTGGCGCAGCGCCGCGTCGAGGCCGAGACCCCACTGGCGGATGGTCGAGAGCCGGTCGTTGCGCAGGCAGCGCTGGGGGAACCCGTGGAGCCGCCCGGCCAGCTCGAGGGCCGCGTCGAGGGCGCCGCCGGGGTCGGTCAGGCGGTTCGCGAGCCCCATGGCCCTGGCCTCGTCCCCGGACACGCCGCGGCCGGTGAGGATCATGTCCATGGCGTGGCTCTGCCCGATGAGCCGGGTGAGGCGGATGGTCCCCCCGTCCACCAGGGGCACGCCCCAGCGGCGGCAGTACACGCCGAAGACGGCGTCGCGCGCGGCCACGCGCAGATCGCACCACACCGCGAGCTCGAGGCCGCCGGCCACCGCGAAGCCCTCGACGGCGGCGATCACCGGCTTGTCGAGGAGCATGCGGGTGGGCCCCATGGGCCCGTCGCCCTCCTCGGTGACCCGGTTGCCGCGGCCCTCGCCCACGCCCTTCAGGTCGGCCCCGGCGCAGAACGTGCCCCCGGCGCCGGTGAGGACGGCCACGCTCAGCGCTTCGTCGCCGTCGAAGCGCCGGAAGGCCGCGGCCAGCTCGTCGGCGGTCGGCCCGTCGACGGCGTTGCGCACGGCCGGCCGGTCGATGGTCACCACGGCGACGGGCCCGTCGGTCTCGTAGCGCACGTTGCTCATGACTTCTCTCCCTCCCCGCGCTTGCGGCTCCCGTAGTCCGCGAACGGATCGTCCCGCTCGCGAACCGCCTGGCGGAACCCCACCTCGTCCGCTCGGGACACGAAGTCGAGGCCCTCCTGGGTGTGGCGGGCCACCCCGTCGAACAGCGTGCCCAGGGTGCGCGAGCTCGAGAAGCCCATGTTCTCCACGGTCTGGTTGGCCAGGAGCTTCAGCATCACCAGCTGGCTCGTGGGCACCCGGGCCATGCGCTTCGCCAGCGCCGTCGCGTGGTCCAGGAGCCGGTCGTCGGGCACGCACTCGAGGATCAGCCCGATCTCGGCGGCGGTGGGAGCGGGGATCTCGTCCCCGGTGAGCATGTAGCGCTTGGCCCGCTCGAGCCCCATCCGGTAGACCCACATCGCGGTGGTGGGGGTGCCCCAGACCCGGGACGGCGGATAGCCGAAGCTCGCCCCCTGCCCGGCGACGATCAGGTCGCAGCACAGCACCATGTCGGTGCCGCCCCCGATGCACCAGCCCTGCACGGCGGCGAGGGTGGGCTTTCGCGCGTACCAGAGCTTCATGTAGGTGTCGACGAAGGAGCCGATCATGCGCATGTCGGACACCGAGTCCCACACCCGGCGGCGCTCGCCCGGGTCCCCCGCGTCGCCCGCGGCCCCCTCCCGGGCCTGGGCGGCGGTCGACCAGTCGAGCCCGTAGCCGGCGCAGAACGCCCTGCCCTCGGCCCGCAGCAGGATGACGCCCACGTCCCGGTCCGCGTCGGCCGCGTCGATGGCGTGGGCCAGCTCGTCGCGCAGGGCCGGGGTGATGGTGTTGTACTCGTCGGCGCGGCACAGCACGATCGACCGGACCCGGTCCTCGGTCTCGGTGCGCAGGGTCGTGTAGTCCATGGGCTCCTCGTCGTCTTCGGGCGGACGGGGTCGCGAGGAGGCGTAGACTATCCCAATCTCCCCGATCGGGAGAACCCGGGCCCCTCTTCGTGGACCTGGACGTGGACCCTGGAGGACGCGATGCAAGTTCCGCTGCTGGTCACCGATTTCCTTCGCCGCTCGGCCCAGCTCTACGCCGACAAGACCGCGGTGGTCGACGGCCCGCGCCGCTACACCTACGCCGAGCTGCGCGACCGCTGCCACCAGCTGGCCCACGCGCTGCGCGGCGCCGGGCTGGGGCCGGGCGACCGGGTCTGCATCCTCAGCCCCAACTCCCACTTCTTCCTGGAGAGCTTCTACGGAACCGCGCTCACCGGCGTGATCCTGGTCCCGCTCAACTACCGCCTGGTGCCCGCGGACCACGAGTACATCCTCAATCACTCGGGCGTCTCGGCCGTGCTGGTGGACGGCGAGTACACCGACGTCATCGACGCCATCCGCCCGAACCTGCCGAGCGTGAAGCACTGGATCGTCGCCCAGCACGACGCCGAGACACCCGAGGGCTGGACCGACTGGGAGGAGTGGATCGCCGGGCAGCCCACCGAGGCGCCCCCTGCGATCCCCCAGGACGAGAACGACGTGGTCTCGATCAACTACACCTCCGGGACCACCGCGCGCCCCAAGGGCGTGATGCTCACCCACCGCAACTGCTACCTGAACGCCTACAACCTGATCGCGCACCTGGGCGTGCGCCACGACGACGTCGAGCTCTGGACGCTGCCCATGTTCCACTGCAACGGCTGGGGGGGCGTGTACGCGCTCACGGGAATGGGCGGCACCCACGTGGTGCTGCGCGCCGTCGAAGGCGAGGCCATCTACCGGCTGATCGAGGACGAGGGCGTGACCTTCGCCTGCATGGCGCCGGCGGTGCTGCGCACCATCCTCGACTACCCCGACAAGGCGAAGCACTCGATGCGGACGCGGCCGCGCTTCACGGTGGCGGGCGCGCCGCCGCCGGCCGCCTTCATCGAGCGGCTCGAGTCCGAGCTCGGCTGGGAGTTCCTGCAGATCTACGGACTCACCGAGACCGCGCCGCTGCTCACCGTCTGCGCCCCCGACCACACCACGCCGGCCGACGACTGGGCCCGGCGCGCCCGGGCCGGCACGCCGGGCCTGGGGGTGGAGATCCGCGTGACCGACGACGACGGTCGGCCCGTCCCCATGGACGGTGAGACGGTGGGCGAGGTCTGCGCGCGCTCGAACGTGGTGTTCAGGGGCTACTACGAGCAGCCCGACCAGACCGACGCCGCGATCCGCGACGGCTGGTTCCACACAGGGGACCTGGGCGTCTGGGACGAGACGGGCAGCGTCAACATCGTCGACCGCAAGAAGGACGTGATCATCTCGGGCGGCGAGAACATCAGCTCGGCGGAGATCGAGGACGCGCTCTACCAGCACCCCGCCGTGATGGAGTGCGCGGTGATCGGCGTGCCCCACGAGAAGTGGGGGGAGACCCCGAAGGCGCTCGTGGTGCTGCGGAAAGGCCAGAGCGTGGACGCCCCGAAGCTCATCGCGTTCTGCCGCGAGAACCTTGCCCACTTCAAGTGCCCCACGTCGGTGGACTTCGTGGACGCCCTGCCGCGCACGGCCACGGGCAAGCTGCAGAAGTTCAAGCTGCGCGAGTCGTTCTGGAAGGACGCCGGGCGCCGGGTCAACTGAGTCGGGTCGGCTGCGGAGCCCGCCCGGCTCAGTGGGCGCGGTTGGGCTTCAGCTTGCCCACCAGGGCGTTCGGATCGAGCCCCACGATGCCCAGCCGTTCGCAGATCGCGCCCACGACCTCGACCTCCTCGGGCTGGAACTCGTTGTCCGCCTTGGCGACCGCGATGCCGACCTTCACCAGCAGCTCCGCCGCCTCCAGGTCGTCGGCGCAGCGGGCCACCGCCGCCAGCGCCTGGTCGCGCCCCTGGGCGAAGTCCGTGCGCATGCCGTCGACGAACCCGCCGTAGAGGTCGATGGCCAGGTGGGGATCGTGGATGCGCAGGGCCTCGACGTTCTCCAGCACGGACCCGAGGGCCAGGCTCTCCTCCACCTTGAGGCGACGGTCCGCCATGGCGACCAGCGCGCTGGCGGCCATGGCCCCTTCGAGGAGGGTGCGCTCGCGGAGCTTGATCACCTCCTCGACGATCTCGGGCGCGATGTCCCGGGCGATGCTCACGCCGAGCCCTCCTGGACCGGGTCCTCGAGCGGCACGGACAGCCCGCTCGCCTGCCCGACGGTCGCGGTCTCCTGCCTGGGCATCTGCTGGACGACCTGCCGTCCCAGGGCCTCCATCTCGGGGATGTCCGCGTCGGCAAGCGGCTCCATGAACCGCTTGCGCTCCATGGCCGCCTCGAGATGAGGCGCCAGCGCCTCCATCTTGCGGCGCTCCCGCTCGTCCACGCGCTCCTTGAAGTCGGGCATGACCCGGTCGGCGAACAGCTCGAGCGACTCGCAGATGTGTTCGTGGCGGTTCTTCCCGCCCTGCTGGATGAAGATCACCTGGTCGACCCCGGCCTCCTCGAAGCCCTTCAGGTGCCGGCGCAGCTGGTCGGGCGTGCCGATGCCCCGGTTCTCTCCGGCCGTGGGCAGCGCCTCGCGGGCGGCCTCGAAGCTCTTCCAGATGTCCGTGCGGCCGGGCTTGTGGGTGCCGAAGATGTAGTGGTGGCCCAGGGCGTAGCCGAAGAAGCGAAACCCGTCCTCGCCGCGCCGCCGCGCCTCGGCCTCGTCCTCGTGGCACGAGAAGCCGGTCACCATGGCGATGTTGGGGTTGATCGAGTGCCCGATCGGGACGCACTCGGTCCGGATGATGTCGTAGTACTCGCCCACCCACTTCTTCGCTTCGTCCGGGTCGACGAACGCGAAGGTGAGCGCGCCCACCCCGAGCCGCGCCGCCAGGTGGATGGTGTCGCGGTTGCTGCAGGCGACCCAGAGCGGCGGGTGGGGCTTCTGGACGGGCTTGGGCACCACGTTGCGGCACGGCATGGAGAACGAGTCGCCGTCGTAGCCGGGGTACGGATCCATCACCATCATGTTGCAGGTCTGCTCGACGGCCTCCCGCCACATGTCGCGCTTGCGGTCGACCGGCACCCCGAAGCCGCCGAGCTCGGCCAGGGACGAGGACTCCCCGGTGCCGAAGTCGACGCGGCCGCGGGACACCAGGTCGAGGGTGGCGATGCGCTCGGCGACCCGCGCCGGATGGTTGTAGCCCGACGGCATGAGCACGATGCCGTGACCGAGACGGATCCGCTCGGTGCGCTGGGAGCACGCGGCGAGGAAGACCTCCGGCGCCGACGAGTGGCTGTACTCCTCGAGGAAGTGGTGCTCGACCTCCCAGGCATGGTCGAGGCCCAGGCGGTCGGCCAGCTCGACCTGATCGAGGGCCTCGTGGAAGAGCTGCTCCTCCGAGCCCTCGGACCACGGTCGCGGCAGCTGGTGCTCGTAGAAGATCCCGAACTTCATCTCGCCCTCCTCGACCCGCCGGCTCCCGGCCGCGACTCAGCCGCGGGCGCGGCGTGGCACGCTGTGCTCCCAGTCCGCCAGCACCGCCCGCAGCCCCGTGATGAAGGCCAGCGGCTGATCCAGCATGAGGTGATGATACGCGTCCGGCACCTCGATGACGGGCGCGTTGCGGCCCAGCAGCTCGTACATGTACTCGCCGATGTCGGGGGTCACGAGGCCGTGCTCGGCGCGGAACAGCGCCACCCGGCAGCGCACCTCGGGCAGGATCTCGTGGAGAGCCCGGGGCGTCATGCGCCGGAAGATCTCGGGGTCGAACTTCCAGGTCCAGCCGCCGTCCAGCTTGCCGAGGGAGTGGCGGGCGATGTGGTCGAGCAGGAAGTCGTTCTCGCAGGGCTGCTCGGGAACCAGCCGGAACCGCTCGAGCGCCTTCTCGATCGTGGGGTAGACCTTGGGGTTGCGGAACGACTTGCCGAACGCGCCCTCCTCGGCCTCCGGGTCCGGCCGGCGCACCGGGGAGTCGACGATGATGGCCCCGGCCAGCCGGTCTCCGTAGGTGGCCGCCGCCCCGATGCAGACCAGGCCGCCCATGCTGTGACCGACCAGGATGGGGGCGCCGACGATGCGCGCGTGCTCCGCTACGGCCATCACCTCTTCGGCCCACAGGCCCCGGGGATAGGCGTCGCGCCGGCCGGAGTCGCCGTGGCCGGACAGGTCCAGGGCCACCACGTGGTAGTGGTGGGTCAGCTGGGGGGCGACGAAGCTCCACCAGTGGGCGTGGGCCGCGCCGCCGTGGACGAGCACCAGCCCGGGCAGCGCGGGGTCGCCCCAGCGCAGGTAGTGGATCCTGCAGCCCTCGACGTCGACGAAACGCTCTTCGAAGGGCGTCTCGATCGCTTCCTGGAACCAGCGCGGCACCGACACGCCGACACCATAGCACCGCGGCTGCGGACTCCGTCGGCCCGACGGGTCAGCCCTGGGCCGCGGCGCCTCCGACGTTGTCCTGCAGGAACTGCATCAGCAGCTGGACCATCTCCTCGGGCGGCTGGGGCTCGGGCTCCTCGACCGAATCCTTCAGGTGCTCGAAGCGCAGGAGGTCCATCTTCTCGTAGGCCGCGCGGACGCGGGGCGTGAGCAGGCCCAGGCGCTTGAGGTTCGGCACGATCTTGGAGAAGGTCATCTGGCGGAAGCCGCGCATGAAGGGCGTCTCGTTGGCCCAGTCCGTCCACAGCTTCACGTCCCAGCCCAGTCGCTCGAACACCTGCTCCATCAGCAGCCGCTCCCGCAGCAGGTGGGTCGACTCGATGACGAAGTCCTCTCGCTCGCGCATCTCCGCGGCGCTCATCCCGCCGTTGTAGAGCTTCTCGAGGGAGAGCACTCCGAAGGCCACGTGGCGGGACTCGTCGCCCATGATGCGCGTGGTGATGTCCTGGATGAGCGGCTCGCCCGCCATCATCATGCGCTGCATGCCGAAGGCGGCCAGCGCCAGCCCCTCCACCATGATCTGCATGCCGAGGAAGGTCACGTCCCAGCGCGAATCGCGGATGATGTCGTCGAGCAGCGTCTGCAGGCTCGTGTTCACCGGGTAGTTGACGCCCAGCTTCTCGGTCAGGTACCGGTGGTAGACCTCGACGTGCCGGGCCTCGTCGGCCACCTGGTTGGCGGCGTAGAACTTGCTCTCCTCCTCGGGCACGGTCTGCACGATCTTGGCCGTCGCCAGCAGCGCGCCCTGCTCCCCGTGGAGGAACTGGGAGAGCATGAACGCGTTCATGTGCAGGTTGAGCTCGATGACCTCGGCCTCCTCGAGGTTGCGGGGAGGGTTCAGCAGCTGGTTCATCATGTTCCCGCCGCCGACGGCCGCCCGCTCGGCCATCATCTTCTCGATGCTGACCTCGGTCTCCCAGTCCAGGTCGGTGGCGTTCCAGGTGGCGGCCTTGCCCTTCTCGTAGAGGGCGAGCAGGCCCTTCTGCTCCAGGGCGTACTGCCAGTCGAAGACGGAGTCGATGGTCGCCTGCACGGATTCGAACGCGCCGCTGGCGGGAATCGGGATGGGGTTTCTCTGCTCGTAGTTCACGGGGCTCTCCTGTCTCCGGGTTGCGGAGCGGTTGGGGGCGCGGGGTCGGGGACCGCCTCGTCGCCGCGGACGCCGACGTAGGCGAGGAAGCTGCGGGCGATCTCGCTCTCGACCTGGGCGTCGCCCAGGGTGCGGCCGCCCGCCGAGGTGTGGCCGAAGATCACGTTCTGCAGCATGAACGCGAACGCGAACTGGACGCCGAGATCGATGGCCAGCTCCGGGTCCGGGTGGGAGAGCGCCTCCCGGCGCGTCAGCAGCAGGTCGCTCACCCGGCGCGAGACCCGGCGGCGCAGGCGCAGTCCGTTCTCGATGAACTCGGGGTCGTGGCCGGAGCTGGTCACGAAGGCGCGCAGCAGCGCGCCGCGTTCGCGCACGATGGTCACCAGCTCGTGGACCAGGGCGCGCACGATGCCCGGCACGGAGACCCCCTCCCAGCGCGACGGCTCGGAGACCGTCTCGAGGGTCTCGACCACCTGGCCGTAGAAGCGCTCCTCGAGGGCACGGAGCAGCTCGGACTTGTCGCGGAAGCGCGCGTAGAAGCCGCCGACCGACGAGCCGGCGCGCCGCACGATCTCGGGGACCGGTGCGTCGGCCAGCCCCTTCTCCTCGATCAGCGCCTCGGCGGCGTCGAGGATGCGGAAGAGGGTCTGCTCGCTCCGAGCCTGCTTGGGTCGGCTGACGCTCTGGAGCGGCGGGCGGTGCGCGGTCATGCGTGGGTCCCATGGTCAGGAATCAGAATCGGATTCGGATTCTCTATAACGCGGCCAATTGCCCCACGCAACCTCGCCCCGTGGGGCTCGCCCGATCCGGGCGCCTGGGCGAAACTGCCGGGCCATGGGGCACCCGACCGAGTCCGTCCCGCCCACGTCTGCGCAGCCCTCGGCCTGGTGGGTGTACGTCCTGGTCTCGACCTCGGCGGGGCGCACCTACGTGGGCGTGACGACGGACCCCGAGCGACGCCTGGCCGAGCACAACGGGGAGCGCGCCGGAGGAGCCCGCAGCACCCGGGCGGGCCGGCCGTGGCGGCTCGGACGGGTGCACGGTCCGTTCGACGGTCGCGGCGAGGCACAGGCCCTGGAGCATCGACTGCGCCGCCGGCGCGGTGCCGACAGGCTCGGGCCGGCGACACCGGCAGAGCCCTGAGCCCGCGCGCGACTCAGCCCTTCGCGAGCAGTCCTTCGGACTCCAGCTGGTCGGCCAGTCGTTCCAGTCCGCGGCAGAAGCGCTCGACCATCTCATCGACGTCGGACTCGACGCTGACGAGCGGCGGCGAGAAGGCCAGCGTGTTGCCGATGGGTCGACACACGAGCCCCTCTTCCAGCAGCAGGTCGGCGAGGCGCCGTCCCACGCCCAGGGAGGGATCGAAGGTCGAGCGGCGGTCGCCCGGATCCGGCGCCAGCTCGACGCCGGCGATCATTCCCATGCCGCGCACCTCGTAGACCAGGGGATGATCTCCGAGCCGCTCCCGCAGCCGTGCCTGGAGGTGCGTCCCCACCCGCGCCGCCCGGTCGACGAGCTTCTCGCGCTCGAGGATGTCGAGGTTGGCGAGGGCCACCGCCGCGCCCACGGGATGGGCGGTCGTGGTGTGGCCGTGTCCGAAGGGGCCGAGGGGAGCGCTCTGACTGCGCAGCACCTCCCAGATCCGCTCCGAGATCAGACTGGCCGACACCGGGAAGTAGGCGCTGGTGAGCCCCTTGGCCAGGGTCATGAGGTCCGGCTCCAGGTCGTAGACGCGCGAGCCGTAGTCGCGACCGAGACGGCCGAACCCGCAGACCACCTCGTCGGCGATCAGCAGGACGTCGTGGGCCTCGAGCACCGGCACGATCGCCTCGAAGTAGCCGTCGGGTGGAGGCACCACCCCGCCCGCGGCCATCACCGGCTCGGCGATGAAGGCTCCGACGGTGTCGGGGCCCTCGGCGCGGATCAGCGCGTCGAGGTCCTCGGCCAGCCGCTCGGAGAACGCGCGCTCGCTCTCGGCCTCGCGCGCCTCGCGGCGGAAGTGCGGCTTCCCGGTGTGGAGGAAGCCCGGGAGCGGCAGGTCGAAGGCGGCGTGGAGAAGCGGCAGTCCGGTCATGCTGGCCGCGCCGAGGGTCACGCCGTGGTACGCGCCGGTGCGCGCGATGATCTTCTTCTTCTCGGGTCGGCCGCGCAGGTTCTGGTAGTACCAGACGAGCTTGACGTTCGTCTCGTTGGCCTCGGATCCCGAGTTGCAGAAGAAGACCTTCGAGAGCGACCCCGGAGCGCCGGCCACCAGGCGATCCGCGAGGCGGATCGCCGCCTCGTTGCTGTTCGACATGAAGCTGTGCGCGTAGGGGAGAGCCAGGCTCTGGTCGTGCAGCGCGCGTGCCAGCTCCGCGCGCCCGTAGCCCACGTTCACGCACCACAGCCCGGCCATGGCGTCGATCAGCTCGCGGCCCTGGTCGTCCCAGATGCGGATGCCGTCCGCCTTGCGGATGATGCGCGGCCCGCCCTCGAGGTGCTCCGGAATCGAGGTGAACGGGTGGAGCAGCCTCTCCCGATCCACTCGCTCGAGGGGTCGGGAGCCGCCGGCCACGGATCAGGCCTCCACGGGCCCGGACGGCTGGAAGAGCAGGGAACGGAGCAGCCGGTCGATGGCCGAGTGGATGCGCCCGATGGAGACGTGGCCCTCACCCAGGCTCAGCGTCTCGAGCTCGAGCCCGGTGAGCGCGACCTCCACGAGGAAGGCATCGTTGGCCGGCTCCGGCGATCCCAGCTTCGCGAGCCAGTCGGTGAGCCGGTCGGTCAGGTCCACGTGCCAGCGCTGGGACAGCGCGCGCAGCTCCGGGCGACGGCTGGCCTCGAGGTGCAGCTCGTACTCCGCAGCCAGGCTCTCGCGCCGCTCCGTGAGGTCGGTGACGAGGTAGGACACGAAGGCCTCGATCGCGTCCGCGGGCTCGGGCAGCGCGCCGCCGGCGTCGTTGACCGCGCGAAGAGCGCTGCGATCCACCTCGCGGTTGCTCCTCTCCGCGTAGTAGCGGAAGGCCTCGCACAGCAGGTCGGCCTTCGACTCGAAGTAGTAGGTGGTGGAGGCCAGGGGCACTTCGGCCTCGGCCGCGACCGCCCGGTGAGTCACCCCGGCGACGCCCTCGCGTCCGATGACGCGAAGGGTGGCATCGAGAATGGTCCGACGACGCCGTTCTCCCCTCGCCTGACGATGGACCGTGCGGCGCGGGGTGGCATCGGACTCGGAGTCCGGCAGCGAGCGCAGCTCTTCGTTCGGCGTGTTCTGCGTGGACATGGCGGGCATCATAACTCGGCGAGCCGACACGATGTGCTGTCAGCCGTGCAAAAATCCGGACCCGGTCTGACGACGGGTCAGGGCCCGGGTCGGTTGGACACCTCGTTGCGAAGCGCGTCTCCCCGGAGGTAGCACTCGAGATTCTCGAGAAAGATCGCCGACGCCCGATCCTGGTTGCCGGGGTTCGCTCCCGAGCCATGAGGGGTGACGATCACATTGGGCAGCCCCCATAATGAGCTCTCCGGCGCAAGCGGCTCCTGCTCGAAGACGTCGAGACCGGCCCCACCGAGTGAACCGCGTCGCAGCGCGGCCACAGCTCGTGCAGTCGGGAGAGCGGCCAGGTCTCGCAGGGCTCGTCGCCCCGCGGCTCCCAGCGCACACCGATGACGTCCATGCCGAACGCGGCGGCGAGCCGGGCGACCTGGCTTCCGATGGGTCCGACGCCGACCACGCCGAGGGTTCGACCCTGGAGGTCGTCGATGTCGCGGGGCGCCCATCACCGCTCCGCCTGGTCCCGCAGCACCCGCCGTTCGAGCCCGGGTGCGATGCGGTCCAGCTCGTGGGACCAGCGCGCCTCCACGCCATCGCTGACGAGGATCGCACCGCGCCCGCGGCTCATATCAAGCGGCTCTCGTGGTCGGCCCAGTAGCGGTCGCGGAGCTTCCGCTTCTGCATCTTGCCGGTCTCCGTGCGCGGCAGCGCGTCGACGAAGTCGATGCTGCGGGGGCACTTGTAGTGGGCGATGCCCTCGCGACAGTAGTCGATGAGCGCCGCAGCCAGCTCGGGTCCGGCCTGCGCACCGTCGACGGGCACCACGACCGCCTTCACCTCTTCGCCCATCTCTTCGTTGGGGACGCCGATCACCGCCACGTCGTGGACCTGGGGATGCATCACCAGGTGGTTCTCGGTTTCCTGGGGGTAGATGTTGACGCCGCCGGAGATGATCATGTTCGACTGGCGATCGGTGAGGAAGAGGTAGCCGTCCTCGTCGAGGTACCCGATGTCGCCCAGCGTGAACAGGTCGCCCCGGTACGCGCCCGCGGTCTTCTCGTCGTCCTTGTGGTAGCGGAAGCGCCCTGCGGCGTCGGGGGCGGCCTCGAAGTAGATCGCCCCTTCGGCGCCGGCCTCCTCGACCGGCTCGCCCTCCTCGTCGAGCACGTGGATCGTTCCGCCCGCCCAGTGTCTTCCCACGCTGCCCGAGTGCTCGAGCCATTCCTGGGCGCGAATGAGCGTGCCCCCGCCCTCGGTCCCGGCGTAGTACTCCATGACGGCGTCGCCCCACCACTCGATCATCTGGCGCTTGAGCGGGATGGGACACGGCGCGGCCGCGTGCACGGCGACCCGCAGGCTGGACACGTCGTAGGCCAGGCGGCGCTCCGCGGGCAGCTGGAGCATGCGCCGGAAGTGGGTCGGGACCCACTGGGAGGTGGTGATCGCCTGGTCCTGGATGACCCGGATCGCGTCCTCGGCGTCGAACTGCCTGAGGGACACCACGGTGGCGCCCAGACGGTGCTGGGCCGTCGAGAAGGCCAGCGGCGCCGCGTGGTAGAGCGGCGCGGGCGAGAGGTAGCGGTCGCCCTCCTTCATGCCGAAGAGGCTCACGAGCCCGATCGAGGTCACGACGGCGCGCGGATCTCCGGCCGGCGCGTCGGGCAGCGGCCGGCGGACGCCCTTGGGGCGGCCGGTCGTGCCCGACGAGTAGAGCATGACGGAGCCCTCGAGCTGGTTCGCGAGCGGCCGGTCCTCGGGAATCGTCGCCAGCCGCTCGGCCAGGGGATCGAAGCCCTCGATGCTCCCCCCGATGGACACGCGCAGGGCCAGCTCCGGGTGGCCGGCCACCACCTTGGAGGCGATCGCTCCGAAGCGCTGGTGGGCCACGAACGCCCTGGCGTCGCAGTTGCCCACGATGTACCGGACCTCCTCCTCCTGGAGGTGCCAGTTGACCGGCGTGAAGTAGAGCCCCGCTCGATGACACGCCCAGAAGAGGTCGTAGAACTCGTCGTCGTTGGCGATGAGCGCCGCCACCGAGTCGCCGGGCGCGAGGCCCGCCTCGCGAAGCAGGTGGGCGATCCGACGGGACCGGGCTTCGAGCTCGGCGTAGGTCTCGACGAACTCGCCGTTGCCGAAGACCACGGCGGGCCGGTCGGGGTGCTTCTCGGCGATGAGGGCGGGGGTGGTCACGGCGCGGGTCCTCAGTCGTCTTCGCAGCTGTCGTTGTCGACCTCGTCGTCGACGAGGTCGCAGTCGACGGACATGCCGTTCAGCTCGGCCAGGGCCTCACAGGCTCGGCAGACACTGGCGCTGGCGAGGGCGGCGGCCGCGTCGGCCAGGCTCTCGGGCGAAGGCTCGGGAAAGGCCGTCTCGAGGTCGGCGCCGTCGCAGGCGTCCCCGAGCAGCGTCTCGAGGGCCGTCGCTCCGCAGGCGGCGGCGATGTCGCCGGTGTCGTCGAAGCCGACGCAGCCCTCGAGATCCTCGTCCTCGTCGAAGGGCTCGTTCCCGGCCCCGTCGTAGAGCCGATCGCCCTTGCCGCCCTTCAGGCCGCGCCGCTTGCAGCGGTCGAAGCCCTCGAAGAAGCGCAGGTGACACTTGCGCGCGCGCTTCCAGCCGGCCGCCTGACACGCCTCGTCGGCGGACGCGCCGTCGGAGAGCACGCCCCCGGCGCCGTCGCCGAACAGGTCCTCGACGAGCCGGAACGAGGCTTCGTCGGCCAGCTCGTAGACCAGGGTCTCGACGCTTCCGGTGTCCGGAGCCGCGCCCATCTCGAGGACGGCTCCCAGGTCGGGCGCGCCGAAGAACGGGTATTCGTTGAAGCCCTTGTCGTCGAACCCGCGGCAGCGCCCGTCGAGGCCGGGGTCCACCTTGGCGACCGCCTTGGCGACCTTGCCGCGGGGGTCGCCTTCGATGCAGTCCTCCAGGTCGCCCACCAGGGTGCCCGC
This sequence comes from Myxococcota bacterium, assembly GCA_050618075.1. Classification (GTDB taxonomy): domain Bacteria; phylum Myxococcota_A; class UBA9160; order UBA9160; family UBA4427; genus JBNLVL01. Next base: position 21,527 of record JBNLVL010000002.1, on the reverse strand, counting down.
GGCCGCCTGGGCGATGCACCACGCCGCCTCCTTGGCCTCGCGCTTCGCGACGGTCATGAAGGCGCTGGTGACGGTGTTGGCGCACTTGCGCTGGGCGTTGGTGCCGGTCCTGGGTACGCCGGCGGTGAGCACGAAGTCCGCTCGGATCTCCCCGTTCGGCCAGAGATTGGTGTGGATGTTCACGTAGCCGCGCCCGTCCAGCATGAAGCGCAGCGCCTGCCCGGGGCCGAAGGGCGAACGCGTGTCCAGCACCAGGCTGCGAAGCTTCTGCTCGGCCTGTACGGAATCGGTGGTGCGATCGACGCCCGAGGTCAGGACGTCGACCTCTTCGGTGAACACATTGAAGAGGTGGGCGCGGTTGCTCTGGCCCGGGTCCGCGGGGCCGTGGATGTGGATCTTGGTGAGATCGCCTTCCAGGCCGTTCCAGTCGATGTCGTAGGTGAGGCGACGTGTCTTCGTGTCGTAGGTGATGGTCGCCCCGCCGGTGGCGGCGCTGTCCGTCGAGCCGTCTCCTACGCCCGAGTTGGCGACCTGGGATTCGTCCGCACTCATCTCCCAGACGAAGGTACGGGCCTGGACCTGGGATGCGACGAAGAGCGAGCACAGCACGAGCGTGGCGGGCAGTCGGTGGAGCATGGGCGCAGAATCTCCTGTGGGCGGCCCGGGGGCGCCGGGTCGCGGCAGATTATCACACGCCCCGGCACACCCGGGGCGCGCGGGTCGGCCCGGGTTGGATAGAATGGTGCGCCCCGCGAGCCCGGAAAGAGCGAAGCCGAGCCCGGAAAGAGCGAGACCGAGCCCGGAAGGCGGGAGCTTCCTGAACGGCGGCCACTCGAGAGGCCGCCTCCTGAAAGGACGAAATCCATGCCCCAGTTCCTGACCGACGCCTGGTTCGACGAGGTCGAGCGACTGCGAACCGAGGCCGGGGAGATCCCGGTGCCCGAGATCGTGAAGACCATCGTGGTGAACATCACCGTGGCCGGTCACCCCGAGGGTGACAAGGAAATCCACATGCTCGCCGGGGACTTCAAGCGCGGCCACACCGAGAGCGCGCCCACGAAGATCACCCTGCCCTACGAGGTGGCGAAGTCGCTCTTCATCGACGGCGACCAGAACGTGGGCATGCAGGCCTTCATGTCCGGACAGATCCAGGTCGAAGGCGACATGACGATCATGATGCAGATGCAGGCGGCCGGGGAGCCGAGCGCCGAGGCCAAGGCCCTCACCGAGAAGGTCCGCGCCATCACCAAGATCTGACGGCCGACGGCCGATCGGAGCCGGGAGAATCCATGCCGACCCTCCACGACTTCAGCCTGTCCGCCATCGACGGCCAGGAGCGCTCGCTCGGCGACTACGCCGGCAAGGTCGTGCTCTGCGTCAACGTGGCCTCGAAGTGCGGGCTCACCCCCCAGTACGAAGGGCTCCAGGCCCTCTACGGCCGCTACCGGGACCGGGGGTTCGAGATCCTGGGCTTTCCCTGCAATCAGTTCATGGGCCAGGAGCCGGGCAGCGAGGCCGAGATCGCCGAGTTCTGCTCCACCCGCTACGGCGTGGAGTTCCCGATGTTCTCGAAGATCGAGGTCAACGGCGAGGGCGCCCACCCGCTCTACCGGTGGCTCACCGCCGCCGACGCCGCGCCCGAGGGTGCGGGCGAGGTGAAGTGGAACTTCGGCAAGTTCCTGGTCGACGCAGAAGGCCGGGTCGTCGCGCGCTTCGATCCGGGCACCGAGCCGGGCTCGGCGGAGCTCGCCGGCGCCATCGAGAAGGCGCTGGCCTGAGTCGCGACCCCACGTGGCAACGGACCTCGTCGGCCATGGCCGACGAGCCCGCCGTGTTCGTGGTGGGGATCGGTCGCAGCGGCACCTCGGCCCTGCGCACCGCGCTCCACCGCCTGCCCGCCTTCCGCGCCCTCGAGGCGCGCTCCCCGGAGACCCGGGTCTTCGCCCAGCCCCGGAACGTCGAGCGCATCCTGGAGCGCCCGGGACGCAGGCTGCTGCGCTACATGCTGGGCAACCAGGAAGAGGCGCGAGCGCTGCTCGCGACCCTCGACGCCATGCACCTGCGCTTCGCGCGGCCGCGGCGGGCATGGGCCCGGCGAACCTCGGATCCGGTCCGCGCCTGGCGCCTGCTCGGACACCACCACCGCGTCCGGCTCTTCTTCCACCACGCCGGGCGCGCACGCCGGGCCCGACGCATCCTCGAGAAGACCCCCCATCACTGGGAACGCATGCCGGAGATGCGCGCCACGTTTCCCCGCGCGCGCATCATCATGTGCATCCGCCATCCGGTGGAGGTGATGAGCTCCCTGCGCAAACGCCACCAGCGGGAGAGCCAGTGGCGCAAGCGCCCCGAGCGCATCCGCTGGCTCGAGATCGACGCCCCGACCATGGTCGATCGCTTCGGCCGGGTCGCGCGAGCGCTGCTGGCCGAACGGGCGGCCCGGCCGCAGACCCGGTACCTGCTCCGCTACGAGGACCTGACCCGCGACCCCGAGGCCACGTTCCGGGCGCTGTGTGGGTTCGTGGGAGAGCCCTTCGACGCCGAGGCCCTGCTGGAACGGGTGGACGAGGGCCGCGACGCCCACGGATCGCCCGTGAAGGGCAGCCGCATCGCACCCAACCGCAAGCGCTGGGAGGAGTGGGTCGACGAGAAGGAGGCGCGGGCGGTCGAGAACGGGGTCGAGGCCGAGCTGGAGCAGCTGGGCTACGCGCGGTACACGAGCCCGTGAGCGAGCACCGGGCACCCGTCGCGCGGCCCCGGCCCCGGCCCGCCGCCAGCCTGGTCATCGTCGACCGCTCCGCGGGAGCGCCGCGGGTGCTCATGGGCCGAAGGCCGCCGCGGGACCGCTTCATGCCCGACGTCTGGGTGTTTCCCGGCGGTCGGGTCGACCCGGGCGACGACCGGGCCAGGGCGGCGAGCGAGCTGCGTGCCGAGGTGTCCGCGCGCCTGTCCGCCGACGCGGGCCCGCGCCTGGGCCGCGCGCTCGCGGTCGCCGCCGTCCGGGAGACCCACGAAGAGACCGGACTTCGACTGGGCCAGCCGATCGGCACGGGCCTGGCGCCCGACCTCGACGCGGTCGACTACCTGGCGCGAGCGATCACGCCGGCCGGCAACCCGATCCGCTACCACGCCCGCTTCTTTGCCGTGGATGCGCGCTCGCTGGGCGGCGACCTCGGCGGAAGCGGCGAGCTGCTGGACCTCGACTGGTGGCCCATCGAGCGCGCGCTCGAGCTCGCGATCATCGACGTCACGAAGGTCGTCCTCGAAGAGGCGATCGCCTGGGCGCGCGACCCCTCGGTGGCGCGGCGAGCCCGCGTGCCCCTCGTCCACTACCGCGGCGCGCGGATGCACGTGCGACGCGGCGGCGCCTGAGCGCTCGCGCGACCGCCCCGGGCCTGCCCGCGAAGACCGGGGGCTCGCTCGACCGGCCCGGGCCTCCCTGATAGGGTTGCCGCGTGCCGCGAAGAGTCACAGGACGCGCCTACGCCCGCGCCGGCCTGCTGGGCAATCCGTCCGACGTCTACCGGGGCAAGGCCATCGCCATCAGCGTGGGGAACTTCGGCGCCGAGGTGACGCTCGCCTCGGCCGACCGCTTCGCCCTGGTCCCGGGACCGGCCGAGGCCCTGGAGTTCCCGAGCGCCCTCGACGCCTGGGAGCGCCTCGCGCGCGTGGGCTGCGACGACGGCCTCCGCCTGCTCCGCGCGGCCCACCGGCGCTTCACCCTCCGCTTCCCGCGCCTCACCGAGCTCTCCAGGGACGACCCGAGACTGCTCTTCCACATGCACTACGCCTCCGACGTGCCCCGCCAGGTCGGGCTGTCGGGCTCGAGCGCCATCGTGATCGCCGCCCTCCGGGCCCTGGCCGAGTGGTTCGAGGTGGAGATCCCCCCCTTCGAGCTGGCGGAGATGGCCCTGGCCGCCGAGGTCGAAGACCTGGGCATCACGGCGGGCCCCATGGACCGCGTGATCCAGGCCTACGAGGGCGTGGTGGCCATGGACTTCGACGAGCCGCGCACGCCCGACCACTACCGCCCCCTCGATCCCGAGACCCTGCCTCCCCTGTTCGTCACCTGGGACCCGCGACCGGGCGAAGCCTCGAACGTGGTCCACAGCGACGTGCGCCTGCGCTGGCTGAAGGGCGACCCGGAGGTCCGCCAGGCCATGGACAGCTTCCCGGCGCTGGTCGACGAAGGCCTCGCGTGTCTCGAGCGACGCGACCTCGACGGCTTCCGCGCCTGCATGGACCGCAACTTCGACACCCGCGCCTCGATCTGGAAGCTCTCGGCGCGAGACCTGGAGATGATCGAGATCGGCCGGCGCTGCGGCGCCGCGGTGAAGATGTGCGGCTCGGGCGGCGCCGTCGTGGGCGCGCTCCGCCGCCACGAGGACTTCGAAGCCGTGAGGGCCGCGTACGCCGGGTCGGGCTACACCGCCGTGCGTCCCCGGATCGTCCCCGGCGCGGCGGGCCCGTCGTGAAGATCGTCGTGCTGGCCGCGGGCTACGGCACGCGGCTGGGCCTGCAGACCCTCCACACCCCGAAGCCCCTGCTCGACCTGGGCGGCGTGCCGCTGCTGACGCGCCTGCTCGAGCGCCTGCTCACGGCGGGCGGCGGGCGCGCCGACGGCGGCGCGGAGGGCGTCAGCGAGATCGTCGTGGTCAGCAACGCCCGCTTCGCGGAGACCTTCCGCGCCTGGCGCGCGACGGCTCCGTTTCCCGTCCCGGTGCGGATCCTCGACGACGGCACGCGAACGCCGGCCGACCGCCTGGGGGCCATCGGCGACCTGGCCCTGGCCTTCGAGGCCGTGGGCCCCCACGACGAGGACTGGCTGGTGAGCGCCGGGGACATGTGGATCGACCTCGACCTGGGCCCGGTGGCCGCGGCCTTCCGGGCGAGCCGCGCGCCGCGGCTCGTGGTCCGCCGCGTCCCGCGCATCGAGTGCCCCTCCCCCTACAACGAGGTGACCCTCGAGAGCGAGCGCGTGACCGGCTTCAGGGAGAAGCCCTCCGACCCCCGGACCGACCTGGCCGCGATCGCCCTCTACCTCCTGCCGGGGCGCGCCGTGGAAGACGTGCGCGCGTACCTCGCTTCGGGCGGGAATCCGGACGCCCCGGGTCACTTCATCGCCTGGCTGTGCGAGCGCCAGGACGTGGAAGCCTCGCCCCTGGACGGCGAGTGGAGCGACATCGGGTCGCCGGAGACGCTGCGCGCCACCCGCGCCCGCTTCGCTTCGGGCCGGTCCGCCTAGGCCGGCCTGCACCGGGCCGGCCCGCCAGGGGCCGGGGCTGGCGGCCGACTGCGCTATACCCCGCCCGTGCCGCTCCCGGACGCCCTCTGGTTCCCCGCGATCCTGTTCGCGGCCTCCCTCGCCCAGGGCTTCTTCGGGTTCGGCTTCGGCATCATTGCCATGTCGGCGCTGGGCTTCGGCGCCGACATCGTGTCCGCCGCCGCCCTGGTGAACGCCTCGGGCCTGGCGCTCACCGCCTGGATGGTCCTCGACCTGCGTGCCCACGTGCTGTGGCGGGTCTACGCGCGCATCGCCCCCTTCCTCCTGGTGGGGGTCCTGTGCGGGGTGACCGCGCTCTCGCGCCTGGACGGCTCGCTGATGATCCGGGTGCTCGCGGTCTTCGTGATCGGCATCTCGCTCTGGAACGTCGCGTCGCCCCACCTCCGCGTGCCGGAGTCGCGTTGGCTCGACGGCGCGGTGGGCCTCCTCGGCGGGCTCTTCGGGGGCGCGTTCAACACCGGCGGCCCGCCCATCGTGGTCTACGTCTACGGGCGCGCCGAGCCGCCGGACGCACTCAAGGCGACGATCCAGGTCCTCTTCGTCTCGATCAGCCTGTTCCGCCTGCCCATCGCGGCCGCCCAGGGTCACCTCGACGCCGAGGTCCTCGGCCGCGTGGTGGTCGGGGTTCCGGCCGTGGCGCTGGGCGCCTGGCTGGGCCTGCGGCTCGCCCGGCGCGTGGAGCCCCAGCGCTTCCGGCGCGCCTGCTGGCTGGGCCTCACCGGGCTGGGCGTCGCCCTGCTGGTCGTCGGCTGAAGCGCGGGCCGCGCGGGCTATGCTTCCGCTCCGCCTGGAGGAGAGAGCCCATGTCCATGGTCGAGCGCGTGAGCGAGGAGCTGAAGGTGGCCCTGAAGGCCCGGGAGACGAACCGGGTCGCCGCCCTGCGCGGCATCCGCGCGGCGTTCCTCAACGAGATGAAGAAGGACGGCGCCGACGATCTCGCCGAGGACGTCTGCATCGCGGTGCTGCGCCGCCTGGAGAAGCAGCGCAAGGAGAGCATCGAGGCGTTCGAGGGCGCCGGCCGCAGCGAGCAGGCCGCCGCCGAGCGGGCCGAGCTGGAGGTGGTGCAGAGCTATCTGCCCCAGCTGGCGGACGAGGAGACGACCCGCGGCTGGGTGCAGGAGGCGATCGACGCGAGCGGCGCCTCGGCGCCGGGCGATCTCGGCCGGGTGATGGGCGCGCTGATGAAGGCGCACAAGGGCGACGTCGACGGCAACCTCGCCCGCCAGCTCGCCACCCGGCTCCTCTCATCCAGCTGAGCTGAGCGCAGCGCGCCGCTCCTCGTCGTGCGCACACCGCTTCGCTCCCTGCGGACCAGGCCGCTTCGCTTCGCCTCTGGACCTCCGTTGCCCCGACCGGGGGAAGGGTTGCGCTGGGTGGGCGGCGACCCTCGTTCGAGCCTCCGAGACGACGCGGACTGGAGTCGTTGGCTGCCCCGTCCCGGGTCGGGGGGTACAGGGGGTCCCGCGCGCAGTTCCGCAGGCAGGTACGGCCAGCGCAGGGCAGCCCGGTTGTCCCCGTGAAGCACCCGACCCGTTCGCCGAGGACTGTCTGAGCACGGGCGCCCCCCTGTACCCCCCGACGCGCCCCGAGGACCGCAGGCGGAGCGAAGCGGAGTCGCAACCCTTCCCCCGGTCGGGGCAACGGAGGACCCCAGGTGAGGCGAAGCGGCGTGGCGAACGAGAGGAGCGGAGCGGGGTCAACCGGTGCGGAGGTGGAAGGATTTGGGGCGGGTGAGGAACTCGTAGCCCAGGCGGGAGAGCGTGCAGCCGCGACCCGAATCCTTGACGCCCGTCCACGCCAGCTCGGGGTCCAGATAGTCGCAGCGGTTCATGAACCACGTGCCCGTCTCGACCCGGTCACCGAGAGCCATGGCGACGTCCGCGTCGCGGGTCCAGATGGACGCCGTGAGACCGAAGGCGCTGTCGTTCATCAGCGCCACCGCCTCGTCGTCGTCCCGCACCTTCATGATCCCGACGATCGGCCCGAAGCTCTCCTCGCGCATGACGTCCATCGAGTGGTCCACGTCCACCAGCAGCCGAGGGGCGCAGTAGGCGCTCCCCGTCCCCGGGGCCTCGGCCTCGAAGCCGGCGGGGTCCACCAGGGAGCGGGCTCCGGCGCGCACCGCGGCCTCTGCCTGGCCTCGCACGAAGTCGGCGGCCGCCGCCGAGACCATGGGCCCGAGGTTCGTCTCCGGCGAGAGCGGGTCGCCCAGTCGGTAGGCCTGCACCTCGGCCACGGCCGCCTCCACGAAGTCTTCGTAGACCGACTCGTGGACGTAGATGCGCTCGATCCCGCAGCAGGACTGCCCCGAGTTGAAGAACGCCCCGTCGACGAGCCCCGCCGCCGCGGCGGCGACGTCGGCGTCGGCGCGCACGTAGCCCGGGTCCTTGCCCCCGAGCTCGAGGCCCACGCCGATGAAGCGCTCCGAGGCCGCGTGCTGGATGCGGCGGCCGGCGCCCACGGAGCCGGTGAACGCCACGAAGTCCACCCCCGGCGAGGCCACGAGCTTCTCGGTGTCCGCGTGGGTGGTGTGCAGGCACTGCACGAGCCCTTCGGGCGCCCCGGCCTCGGCGAAGGCGTCGGCGATGCGCTCGCCGCACAGCGGCGTCTGGGCCGAGTGCCGCAGCAGCACGCTGTTGCCGGCCATCACCGCCGGGACGACGGAGTTGACGGCCGTGAGGAGCGGGTAGTTCCAGGGCGCGATGGTGAGGACCACGCCCAGGGGCTCGCGCCGGATGAAGCGCGTGAAGTCGGGCCTGGGCGCAAGCGCGATGTCGGCCAGCGCCTCGCCGGCCAGCTCCACCATGGCGCGCGCCCGCTCGGCGTAGCCCCCCACCTCGCCCGGACTGTGGGCAATGGGCCGGCCCATCTGCAGGGTGATCTCCCGGGCGATGACCTCTCGCTTCGCGACGAAGGCCTCGACCATGGCCAGGGCGAGCTGCGCCCGCTCGCCCACGGCCACGCGCCGCCAGTCGGCCTGGGCGCGGCGGGCACGCTCGAGGCGGCTTCCGATCTCGGCGGGTGTGGCGTAGTCGCGCTCGACCACGATGCGCCCGTCGACGGGCGAGAGAGTCTGGAGGCGCTCGGGCACGGGCATTCGCTAGCAGAGGGCATGGGATCGCCGCACGGGAAAATCACGGACCGCTGTATTGAAAACGATTTTCATTTTCAATATTGTGCCCGCTGGCGCCTGGTCGCGCCGAGGAGGCCTCTGCCATGAGCCCGAAGCACGCCTGTGAGCACTCGACTCTCGCCCGCCACGGCAACGGTCACATCTCCATCTGCGAGCACGGCACCGTGCACGTCAGTCTGGGGTCGATCTCGCTCCGGCTCTCCGAAGCGCAGTTCCAGGGAGTGGCGCGGCTGTTCGCCCGGGCGAGCGACGCCCTGCCCCACGGCCTCGAGGAGGCCCGCCCGACCTACCTCTGCTGAGCGGACGCGGCGACGGCGCCGCGGCTCAGCGGCTCAGCGCGTAGTCGACGGGAATGCGGACCGTGGCCCGTCCGTCGGGCGGCGGCGGGAACGGCGCGGCGGCCGCGACGGCGGCGCGCGTGGCGCGGGCGAGCACGCGGTGCCCGCCCGGATCGATGCGCAGCGGGCCGAGCGCACCGTCCTCCTCCACATCGAACTCGACCCAGATGCGGTCCTCGATGCCGCGGCGGCGGGCCATGGCCGGGTACTGCTTCTGGCGCTCGACCTGGGCCCGAACCCGGTCCTGGTAGCGCGCGATGATGGCCGCGGACACCGCCCCCACATCGGCGGGACTCGGTGCGGGGCTCGACGGCGCCGCACTGACCGCGGCGACCGGCTCGGAGACCGGCTCCGGGGCGGGCTCGACCGCCGGCTCCGGCGGTGACGGCTCCGGGACGTCTGCCGTCTCCATGGGCTCGGGCGGAGGCGGCAGGGGCTCCGCGCGCGGGCGCGGCGGCGCGCTGGGCGACACGGGCAGCACCCGGGCCGTCTCGACGGGTGGGGGTGGAGCGGTCTCGGGCGGCGGCTCCTGGGCAAGCGGCTCCGGCACGTCGGGCGCGGCCTCCAGCGCCGTCGTCGACGGCGCGGTGAGCACGAGCGCCAGGGCCGGTGGCGCGGCGAAGCCGGGCGCGTCGACGGCCCGGTCGGCCAGACCGAGCGCGAGGGCCAGGTGCAGCCCCAGCGCTCCGAGGAGCCAGGGCGCGATCCGACCCTCTCGCCCCGCGCGCGATGCGCGGTCGAACGGCGCGGTCTGCGGCGCGCGGCCGCTCTCCAACAGGGCCGACGACACCGGCCCTACTTCGTCAGGATGAGCTTGTCGTTGCGCGTGAGGCGCAGGGTGTAGAGCTGTCCGTTGTGCTCGATGTACACCAGCCCGTTCTCACCCAACAGCTCGGTCGCGCGAACGGTCGGCGCGGTGCCCGGCACGTCGTCGAGACGCATCGCGGTGTTGCCCAGCTCCCTCATGGTGTCGTCCTCATCGCTTTCAGCCATTTGCCAGGGTCCAGGGTCTGCGATCTCGCGCGGAGATCTCGACCGACGAGTTCCCTCGACCGTCGGGATCGCCGTCCATCGGCGACCAAGCGGATCAGTCGGCCCTCGTTCGATTGGCTGGCTGCGCAGAGCTGGCTCTCGGGCGGGTTCCGAGGGGCATCATATGAAATTGACATTCATTTTCAAGCGCGTTAGCGTCGCGCTTCGTCAGCACCGGGTCCGACCGCGCCTTCGCGCCCGCGCGGAGCCCGATCCGGCGCGACCCCCATACCGCCAGCCAGGCACAGGGCCAGCCAGCGTCGCAGCCAGGACCGCCCCCGCGGCGGTGAGGGCTCTCCCATGACGACGCTCACCGGCTCCCCCGCCGGTCCGCGGCCCGACCCGGCGCCCGGATCCGCGTGGGACTCCCAGCGCCTGTTCGACCTCATCTCGGCGGTGTCCCCGCTGCGCATCATCTCGCGCTGCGGACCCAGCACCTTCGAGGCCATCGCGAGCCTGGAGCGCTTCTCCATCGCCCGGGGATGGCTGAACGCCATGCAGCCCGACTTCCACTGGCACCTCGATCTCGGCGGGCTCGGCTGGGTGCGCAGCCGCGACCAGATCCACTCGCGCTCGGGCCGGCGCGTGATGTTCCTGGAGCTCGCTGCCTCGGCCGAGCAGGCGCCCTTCCTCCTCGTCTACCTCTACCGCCCGAAGGGCGCGGAGTTCACCCCGGAGCAGGAGGCGCGCTTCGCCGAGGCCCATGCGGACCTCGCGAACGGCCTCCGGCTGGAGAAGACCTCTTGAGACGACCCTCGCCCCTCCTCACCCTCGCTGCCGCCGTGGCGGTGCTGGCCTCCGCGAGCCCGGGACTGGCCGAGAGCCCCGCGCTGCGCGTCGCGACCCTGGTCCCCTTCGTCGACGACGCCATGGCGGGTCTGCCGTCGGATCGGATCAGCGTGGTCGCGACGGTTCGTCGCTCGATGCGCCACCCGGTTCGCGAGGGCGTGCTGGACCTGGGCAACCCCCACTCGCCCGACCTGGAGCAGCTGATGCTCGCGCGCGCCGACCTGGTGATCGGGGACTCGGTGGTCCACGCACCCCGCGCCGAGGCCCTCGCGCGCGGCGGTGCGGAGGTCCTGCTCATCGACACCACCCGCGTCGACTCCGCGCTCGACGGTCTCGTCGAGGTGGCCAACCGCGCCGGCCTGGGCGACGAGATGGGTCGACGGGTCGAGCAGGCGAAGACCCGCCTCACGGGTCTGCGGCTCGAAGCGCCGGTCCGCTCGATGACCGTCTTCGCGGTCCCCGGCAAGGCCATGCTGGTCACGCCCCGCTCGTGGATCGGCGACCTGCTGGGCCGGCTGGGCTTCGTCGACGTCGCGGGATCCCTCGAGCTCGACGAGCACCCGGGCGGCTTCGTGGAGATCTCGGACGAGATCGTCGCGGGCCTGCAGCCCGACTGGCTGCTCATCGTCGCCCACGGCGCCCCGGACGCGGTCGAGAAGGCGTTCCGCCGTCAGCTGGCCGAGGGCGGGGCCTGGGCCTCGGTCGCGTCCTCCACCCGGGGCCGGGTGCGCGTGCTGGCGCCCCGCTACTTCAGCGCGAACCCCGGCCTGGGCATGCCCGAGGCCGCGCGCTGGCTGGTCGAGGCCATCGAGAACGACGCGGCTCCGGTCGCGGAGAGCGCCGCGCGGTGAACCTGGCCTGGCGGCGCTGGCGCGCGCTCGCGCGGCTGGGACCGACGGCGGACCCCTTCGGCACCGCGGAGTGGAGCCTCGCGCTGGTCCTCGTGCTGCTCGCCGTGGTGGTCGTGTCGTCGCTCCACGGCTCGGCCGACCTGGCCCTGCCCGAATGGCCCGCCGCCCTGTTCAGCGTCGACCACCCCTACCACGCGGTGCTGACCGAGGTCCGCCTGCCGCGGGTGGTGGCCGGCTCGCTGGTGGGCGCGGCCCTGGCGGTGGCCGGGGCGCTGCTGCAGACGGCGGTGCGCAATCCCCTGGCCGACCCGAGCCTGCTGGGCGTGACCGCCGGAGCGGGGCTGGGCGCGATGATCGCCATCCTGTTCCGGCCGGAGGCGCCGGGGGCGCTGCCCCTCGCGGCCCTCGGCGGAGGCCTCGGCGGCGCCGTCGCGGTGGTCGCGGCCGCGGGCCTGGGACGCGGCCGCAGCGGACCGCTGCGCCTGGTGCTGGCCGGTGTGGGTCTGCAGGCCCTGCTCTTCTCGGCGGTCGCGCTGCTCACCTTCTTCTTCGCGGACCGGGCGCCCGCCTTCGTGGCCTTCACCGTGGGCTCGCTCTCCGGCGCCGGCTGGAACGACGTGCGCACGGCCACCCTGCTGGTCGTCCCGGCCCTGCTGGGCGCCGTTGCGCTCTCGCGCTCCCTCGACGTGCTCCACCTGGACGAGGACAGCGCCGCCGGCGTCGGTCTGTCCGTGGCGCGCACGCGCCTGGTGGTGTGCGGACTCGCGGCGGCGCTGGCGGCGGGCGCCGTCTGCGTCGCGGGGCTCGTGGGCTTCGTGGGGCTGATGGTGCCCAACGCCCTGCGCATCGCCCTCGGCCCTTCCCACGCCCGCCTGGTGCCGCTGTCCGCCGTGGGCGGCGCCAGCCTGGTGGTCGGCGCGGACTGGATCGCGCGCACGCTGGCCAGCCCCCTCGAGCTGCCCGTGGGCGCCCTGCTCGCCGTGCTCGGCGGCCCGTATCTCATCTACCTGCTGTGGACGAGGATCCCCTGATGGCGGACCCGATCCTCGCCGCCCAGGGCGTGACCGTCCGCCATCCCCGGGCCGACCGGGACGCCGTGCGCGAGGGACACATCGCCCTCGAGCAGGCCGAGATCCTGTGTCTCGTGGGTCCCAACGGCTCGGGCAAGTCCACGCTGCTCTCGACCCTCGCGGGCCTGATCCGGCCGCGTGGGGGACGCGTCCTCTGGCGCGGCCGGGACCTGCGCGCGGTGGGCCGACGCACGATCGCCCGCTCGATCGGCTTCCTGCCCCAGCTGCCGGTGTGTCCCGAAGGCGTCACGGTGGAGGAGCTGGTCTGGACCGGACGCCACGCCCACCGGCACGCCTTCGCGGCACACGCGCCGCAAGACCAGCGCGCGGTGGCCGGCGCCGTCCGGGCCATGGATCTCACCGATCTCAAGAAGCGGCCGGTGGAGACCCTCTCCGGCGGCGAGCGGCGGCGCGCCTGGCTCGCGATGGTGCTGGCCCAGGAGCCCGAGATCCTGCTGCTCGACGAGCCCACCACGGGACTCGACTGGCGCCACGAGCTGGAGCTCTTCGCCGCCATCGCACGGGTCCACGGCGAGCGCGGCACCACGGTCGCCATCGCCACCCACGATCTCGAGCACGCGGCGCGCTTCGCCCATCGGGTGGGCGTGATGTGCCGCGGGCGGGTCTACACCGTGGCCGAGCCCGAGCGCGCGCTCGACGGGGAGACCCTGCGCGACGTGTTCGGGATCGAGGCGCGCATCGATCGGGAAGACGGCCAGTGGTGCATCCGCGCCCTGGGGACGGCGGATCCGGTCCGCCATCTGTAGCACGACGGACGGCCGGGCCGGCCGGACCGCAGGAGGCACAGGAGAATGACGATATTCGGAAGACGCAACGGGAAGTCGACGCCCATGCCCGCGGACCTGCTGGAGTGGCAGGTGCGCCTGCGCGACCACACCATGCACGCGCGCAACGGCGCCCCCCACGTGGGCGTGGCCCCGCTGCTCAGCGTGCGCGCGCCGGGCAGCCCCTCGGGCTGCGAGAGCTACTCGATCATCTGCGGACTGCTGCCGAGGGAGGACCTGCTGGAGGACCGCACCCGGGCCTTCCGCGAGATCTACGAGAAGCACGTCGAAGAAGGCGCCCGCACGGTCTACGACCACGGCGTCACGTACCTGAAGAACTACTACACCGACCCGGGCGAGTTCGACCCGACGAGCATCACCACGCTGCTCCAGAAGGACCTGCCGGTGGTGGAAGCCCTGCGCGCCGACCCGCGCTGCGCGCTGGTGTTCTACGTGTTCGACCTCCAGGCCCGGGACGAGCTCGAGCGCCTGCGCACCACCCAGCTCGACGGCGAGGCCGAAGTGCTGACCGAAGGGCCCGTCTACGACAACGTGTGGTGGCACAACACGCTCTTCCACGGGCCGGCGGACGACCACGTGATCATCCACTTCCGCCACCGGGCGAGCCTCGACACCCGCTTCGGCCGCCGGGAGGTGCTGGCTTGAGCGCCGACGTCGCCGCGGAGCTGCTCTCCCACGTGGCCGCGGAGGCGCGCCAGCGCTCGGTGGCCGAGTGGTACGCCATGGGCGGCTGGGTGATGCACGGCCTCGCCTTCTGCTCGGCGGCGACCCTGGCGCTGACGGCCGAGCGCACCTTCGCCCTGCGCCGGGCGGCCGTGGCCCCGCGCCGGCGGAACGACGCCACCGGCGACAGCGCGGTCGAGCGCCTGGCGCGCGCGGCCCAGCGCGAGACCCGGTCGCCCGGCGCCTACGAGCGCGGCTTCGTGGTGGAGTGCGGGCGGCTGCGGCGCAACCTGGCACTGCTTGCCGCGGTGGCCCAGCTGGCGACCATGCTGGGACTCCTGGGCACGGTGCTGGGCATGACCAGTGCGTTCGACCTGATCTCCCGCACCGGCACCGGTGACGCCCGGGTGGTGGCTTCGGGCATCTTCGAGGCCCTGGTCACCACGGCTGCGGGTCTCTCGATCGCCGTGGTCGCGACCGCATGCCACGCGCTGCTGCGCCGCCGCGTGGAGCACTGGGAGATCGAGCTGGTGGAGCGCACCGACCCGGGCGCCAGCGCCGCCGAGGCCGGCCGCGAGGTCCGCGAGCCGGCCCGCTCGGGCGAGGCGATCTCCGCTGCGGCGGTCGATCTCCCATGATGCGCCCGGACCTGGCGGACGACTCGGCGGGGCCCGGACTGGCCCCGCTGATCGACGTGGTGCTGCTGCTCCTCATCTTCTTCATGGTGACCACCCGCTTCAGCGAGCACAGCCTCGAGATCGACCTGCCCGAGGCCTCCACCAGCGCGCCCCAGGACGAGCCGCGCATCCTGTCCGTCGACGTGCTGGCCGACGGTCGCATCGAGATCGACGGAGCGGTCCTGGAGAAGAGCGCCCTCGACGCGCGCCTCGCCGCGGAGCAGGCCGAGATCGAGGCGCTGTCCATCCGGGCCGACGAGAAGGCGCCCCACGGCGTGGTGGTGACGGTGCTCGACCTGGCGCGCCGCAACGGCATCGAGCGGGTCGAGCTGGGCGCCAACCCGGAGTAGCGCAACCGGGTCGGTGCCGAGCCGGGTCGCCCCGGGCCGTCCGGGAGGCCGTCCGGGAGGCGGCCGTCCGGGTGGGCGACCGTCCGGGTGGGCGGGTCGCCACACGGCATCGCCCTCGCCCCGCCCGGCCCGATCGCCCGGACGCCTCGCGGCGTCCGGGCCGGGAGACGGGTCGCGACTAGATCCGCGCGGAGCGCTTGCGCCCCACGCAGGCCAGTCCGGCGAGCGCCGCCGCGAGCAGCCACGCCGTGCCCGGCTCGGGCACCAGCGTGTACTCGATGGCGATCGTCGGCGCGATCGCGGCGGGGTCGAAGTTGTCCCCGGTGTAGAAGTTCGGGCTGACCCCACCGGCCTCGGTGGTCGTGTGCAGCGACGTGATGACGAAGCCGAGCACGCCGTCGTCGAGCCCCTCGGCGACGTAGGCCAGGACCATCGGGTCGCTCAGGTCGATGTCGAACGAGAAGGTCGCGCCGGCCGACACGCCCGGGGTGCCCTCGGGCACCGCATCGCCGGGGGCGAGGCCGTCGACCTGGCCGATGGCCCAGGGGTTGGACTCGAATCCGCCCCGCACGTTGTTCGAGACGTCGTTGCCGAGGGCGTCGACGGGAATCACGTTGCGCACACCCTGCAGCGTGGGGTCCGCGTAGGCGAAGGCGTCGTCCTCGGCGAAGCCCGGCGGTCCGGGGATGGCGGGCGCCAGCTCGAGGCCGCTGAAGCCCGAGCGGAAGCCCAGGCCGTGGATCTCGATCGGACGACCGGCGTCCGCGTCGGCCAGGCTGCCGTCGTACGTGAGGTACGAGTCGTAGGTCGGGTCGTAGAGGAAGTCGCCCTGGAAGTGGGTCGCGGTCACCGTCACCGACGTGATCTCGTAGGCGCCCGAGCCGAGCCCCGACGGCACGCCGGCCGCCGCCGTGTCGAAGCCGACGATCATCTCTCCGTCGCGGTTGTCGAAGGTGGGGCCGTCGAAGGCGCCGAAGGTGGGGGCGAGGTTCCGGATGCCGGGCGTCGCGTTGAACGGATACATCCAGCGGTCGAAGTCCGCCGAGGTCGAGACCGAATCGGCCGCGGCCGCGGCGGGCAACACCAGGGCCGCGAGCGCCGCCAGGCCGGCGAGAGACAGGAAACGGGACGAGGTCTTTCTGGACAAGGTCTTCTCCTTCGCCCGGACGCGGGGCCCGGACCGGTTGACCGGGATCCGGGCAGCGAGCGCCGGACCTCGGGGCGCCGCACGACTCGCCAGAGGCGTGCGGTCTGTCCGGCTGGCGAAGGCTGGCCTTGGACGGCGAGGGGCGAGCGCGGGTCGAAGTCCCGCGGGATGCGCCCCTCGCTACGGAGTGGCTCCGTAGGGCCGTGTGTGTCAGATGAAAATGGATTTCATTTTCACTTTGGCTATCGTACTCGAAACCCGTTCACCCGCCAGCCCCACCGAGCCAGCCGGAGAACCCATGCCCGCGGCCCCGCGCCGCGGAGCGAGGTCGGATCCGCGTCTTGGCTCGAGCTTCCCGATTCCATCCCGGGCCCGCCGCCCGCTGGACGGCCCGATGCACCCGCTCGGCCGCGGCCGTCGCCTGCCTCGCGCTCGCGAGCCCGCCGGTCGTGGGTGCCGAGGAGGAGGTGCTCGAGGCCGCACCGATCCGCGTCGAGGCCGACACCGACCCGGCGCCGCGGGTCTACGAGGCGACCGCGATCGAGACCGAGATCGTCGACCGCGAGGAGATCGAGGCGCTGCCGATCGCGGACGTGGCCGACGCGGTGAAGACGCGACCGGGCTTCCGGGTGCAGCAGCGCATCCAGGGCGAGCAGGCCGTGGTCTCCATCGAGGGCCTGCCGCCGGAGTACACGCGCGTGCTCGTCAACGGCCAGCGATTCACCGGCCGGCTCGGCGAGGCCGCGGACCTCGCCGACCTCCCCTCGCCGATCTGCATCGATCGGATCGAGCTGCAGCGTGGGTCACAGACGCTGCGCTACGGCACCGACGCCGGTGGAGGAGCGATCAACGTCATCACGCGCAAGCCGCCCGAGGAAGGAGGCTACGCCGTCGCCGAAGGCGGCGGGGGCCAGGACGAACGCTGGCTGGGGAGCGCGGCCCTGGGCCAGAGCTTCGGACCCGTGGGCGGCGTGCTGTGTTTGAGCCACGAGGAGGAGGCGGGCTACGACCCGCGCGTCGACCCCGACGAGGGTGTCTTCGTCGGCATCGGCGGCAACGACACGAAGTACGAGACCGACGACGTCTACACGACCTGGAGCTGGTCGCCCAGCGAGACCCTCGAACTCTTCGCCCAGGGCGGCTATCGGGAGGACCAGGACGACTTCGTGCGATTCGACGGCGTCGACCTCGGCAATCTCGACTTCGAGCGGACCCTCGTGAGCAGCGGCTTCGACTGGCAGGCCAGCGAGCGGGCCGACGTGCACGCCAGCGTCCTCTTCTTCCGGGGCATCACGGACAACTCGATCTCCCGGGAGTTCCGGCTGGACGAGGACCAGACCGAGATCGACGCGTCGGCCGCCTTCTACTTCGACACGGGTCCCGTGGGCCACGCGCTCTCGGCGGGCGTCGACCTTCGGCGCCCCACCCTCGACCTGGACGAGGAGCCGCTGCCCTTCGAGCCGGCCGAGGACACGGCGACGCTCTCCAACGATCGCCAGATCCAGAAGGACCGCACCGACACCGGCTACGTCCTGCAGCTCGACAGCGAGATCTTCGCCCGCATGCACCTGGTGACGGGCCTCCGGCTGCAGACCAGCTCGAGCTTCGACGAGGAGTGGCTGCCCCAGGTGGCGCTCCTCTATTCGCCCCTCGACTGGCTCTCGCTGCGGGCGAGCTACGCGCGCAACGTCCGCTACCCCTCGTTGCGGGAGCTCTACCAGCCCGACACGGCCCAGCTGGGCGGGCTCTACTTCCTGGGCGGGAACCCGGAGCTCGACCCGGAGAAGAGCGATTCCTTCCGTGTCGGTTTCGAGATCACGTCCGGAGAATGGTTCGCCTTCGGGGCGGTGGGCTACTGGAACGAGATCGACGATTTCATCCGCAGTCGCCCCTTCGACGACGTCCAGATCGGCGAGAACTTCATTCCCGGGGATCCCGACGATCCGTTCTGCCAACTGGTCCCCGGCGACCCCAGCTGCAGCGATCAGTTCGCCCCGGTCTTCGGCGAGGTCTTCCGGCCCTTCAATCTCGACGAGGTCCGCACCCGGGGCGTCGAGGCGACCGCACGCTTCCGGTGGCGGCCGTACGTCGACCTGAACGTCGGGTACACCTACCAGGACACCCACGTGGACTCGAAGATCTTCCCGGACCTGGACGAGCTCCCCAACGAGCCCGAGCACACCGTCGACATCCAGCTCGTCCTGCAGTCCAAGCCCTGGGGACGCTGGCTGCGGGAGACCCGGCTCGGCACGACCGCGCGCTGGAGAGACGAAGCGCTGGTCGAGGTGAGCGGGACGGGGCTCTCGAACTTCACGAGCACGACGATGTCGGACCCCTCCTGGCAGGTCGACATGCGCCTCACCCAGGTGATCGGCGACCACGTGCAGGTCTACGCCGACGTGCGCAACCTGACCGACGAGAAGACCGTGGACTCCTACCAGATCCGCGGCCGCACGTTCTTCGGCGGCGCCCGCATCGAGCTCGACTGGGGCTTCGATCCGCTGCGCCGCTGGTTCAACAGGGAGGATCCCGAGTCATGACGACCATGCGTACCCTGGCCGCTCTCTCGTTGTCGGCGGCGTTGCTGGCCACGACGGCGAGCGCCGAGACGTTCCTGCTGCGACCGGGCTTCGAAGGGCAGGACACCGCCTACTACAGCTTCATTCCGCTGCTGGTGCGAGGGCAGTACAGCACGATGTACGTCCAGACTGCGACGGACGAGGAAGGCGAGACCCACAGCATGGAGACGTACCTGCGCTTCGACCTGCCCGAGGACCTGCTCGGCCCCGGCGAGACGGTCACCGAGGCCTACCTCCGGATGGTCTACGCCTTCAGCTTCGACCACTTCGGCGAGCCGCCGGACACGGCGGCCAAGGCGTTCCTCCAGCCCGTCCTCGAGCCGTGGGACGAGGACTCGCTCCACTACGCCAACCGGCCCGCCTACGGCGCCACCATCGCGAAGATCAAGAAGATCAAGGATTTCGGCGCGCTCGACTTCGACGTGACCGAGACCGTGCGCGAGTGGGCCCACGGCGTGACGCCCAACTACGGCTTCGCCCTCTCGAACCCGACCGAGCGACCCCTCGGCTTCCATTCCTGGGAGAGTGGCGTGGACGAGGGGCTCAAGTCGGCCCTGGTGATCGAGACCGGGCCCGGCGACCCGCCGGGCCCGGCCAGGTGCAAGGCCTGCGGCATGCAGGTGTCGATCGCCACGGACGACGTGCTGAAGCTCGACGACGGCCTCGACGCCGCCGCACCCGCGAGCTGGACGGTCACCTTCGAGGACGGCCGCTTCGCCCTCGACGACGGCGAGGGCGGCATGTACTCCGGGAGCTTCAGCGAGGGCGGCAGCGGCCGGCGCAAGATCGAGCTCTTCCTCGACTCGGTCTCCCGCGCGGCCCTGCTCGACACCCTGGGAACCCGGCTGTCCGCCGCCGCGGGCGAAGAGCTCATCGTCACCGAGACCGAGCCTCTCACGTTCGTGGCGAAGCTCAACTCCAAGAAGACCAAGGCGCTCGTGAAGCTGGTCGCGCGGATCCAGACCACGCGGGGCGAGACGGTGGTCCAGGGCAAGTTCAAGGTGAAGAAGAAGGGCGCCTGGGTCGAGACGCCCTGACCCCACCGAGCTCGGCGCGCGCGGAGGACGGAGACCGCCTCGCTTCAGCCGAGGTGCTGCGTGGCCCCGGCCGGGGGCAACGTCGAGGCGGGTCCTAGAGGCAGTCGCCTTCGAGGGAATCGATCCAATCGGCGACCAGGGCGAGGCCTTCGTCGTGGACGATGGTCTTGGCCAGCTCGGGCATGGTCACGTTGGGGTCCACCGAGTCCATGCGGTAGATGACGATCGACCCGTCCGCGTCGCCGGGTACGATGTCGAAGAGGTTGCCGCCGGTCGCCTGCTGGCCGGCGGCGACCGGCGTCTTGCAGAGGCCGTAGGTGGCGTCGAGCGGCCGGTCATGGTCGAAGAGGAGCCCGGTGTTCTCCGCCGCGCCGCCCTCGGTGTGGCAGTGGGCGCAGTTGGTCTCCAGGTAGCCGCGCGCGCGCTCCTCGAGGCTGCCGTCGGCCTCGTCGAAGGGGAACGGGACGTAGGGCCAGGCGCCCGGATCGGCGGGGACGCCGGTGAGGATGCCCGCGGCCTCCCACTCGTCCACCTGGTTGGCGGTCCCCCCCTCGTAGTCGTAGTCGCGGTTCAGGAGCCGGACCTTCGGGCCGATCGGGCCGTCGAAGTGGCAGCGGTCGCACATGTTCACGTTGGGGACGCGGTAGGTGATGCTCCGCTCCTCGCCGTCGCTGTGGATCCAGCTCACGTCCTCGGATCCGCCGATGATCGCCAGCTCGGCCTCGGACTCGTTGGCCCGCCAGATGTAGGGGAGCCCGACCCAGCCTTCGGGCCGGTGGATCAGCAGGCGCGTCTCGATCAAGTCCTCGCCTTTGTCCGCGTCCCGGAGGTCGCGCGCAAAGGCGAAGGACTTGGCGAGGATCGTACCCACCGGGAGGTCGAGGACGTCGTCGGCGTCGTACGGCACCGTCTCGCCGTCGGGGACGAAGACCGACCGGTACTTCTGGGTGTAGTCCGAGAAGAGGGGGTTGGTGAGGTCGTAGGGGAGGCCCCCCGGGCCGGGCTCCCGCGGATCGTTGTCCGCGAAGAGCCCGAACCCGGAAAGCTCGGAGCAGTCGAAGAGGTACGCCTCGGAGGGATCGCCGGCGCACGCCGCCGCCACTTCGGGCGACGGCGGCGCGGGCGCGTCGGGGATCACGACCTTGGGAAGCTTGTCGTGGGTGCAGTCGTGGGGCGGGCTGATCTTCTTGGCCGGCTCCTTGGTCACCTCGGCGTCGCCCATCAGCACGAAGGACTCGTAGAAGTTGTACTCGCCCCACTTGATGCCCTTCTGGTCCTCCTGGACGCAGATCTCCAGGGCCGCGGGCACCTCGCCCTCGACCAGCTTGTCCGGGTCGTCGTCCTTGAGGTTCAGGATGTCGGGAGGCTTGCCGGCGTAGGCGCTGCCCACGATGAAGCCCAGCTGATCCTTCGCATCGGATCCGTCGTTGGGGGCGTAGGCGTTGTTCTCGTACTCGTTCTTGTAGATGTAGATGGTCTCCGCATACGGATCGTAGTCCTCGTCTCCGGTGTCGTCGTCGACGATGTTGTACGAGGACACCGCAATGGCGACGGTCTTGTGGTCCTTGATGAAGTTCTTGAAGACCTCGACCACGTCGTTGGCGACCACGATGATGCCGGTGCCCGGCGGCACCTGGCCCACCGTCCCGCTGCCGAAGTTCGGCACGTTGTTGTTGACGATGGTGTTCTTGTAGACGCGCGTCCCGCTGCCCAGCATGGTGAGGCCCGGCAGGTTGAACACCAGCACGCCGGCCGTGTTCTTCTTCAGCAC
>JBNLVL010000001.1:0-82542 GCA_050618075.1 Myxococcota bacterium | reverse complement strand
CTCGAGCGGCACCGCCGGTGCCCAGAAAGGCCGCCTCGACCCGGAGCAGTTCGCCCTGCGCCACCCCGCACGCCGTGTAGCGCCCGTCGCCGTCGCTCCAGGCGTCGAGCCCTTCGTCTCGCGTACGTGCGGCGGGCTCGAGCGCTTCGACCACCTGCCAGCGCACCGACACCCGGGCTCCCGCGACCGGCTCGCCCCGATGCGCGTCGAGCACCCGCCCGGTGAGCACCGCCCCGCACGCCTGGACGAGTGCCCCCTCGATCGAGGGCACGTGGAGCGCGACCTCGGCGACGCCCCCCGAGGGCACGTCCGCTTCGACGCCGGGCACGGCGATCCCCAGGGAATCGAGGCGCGGGTGCTCGACCGACGCCGTGAACACGCCTTCCGGCACGCCCTCGATCACGAACGCTCCCTCGGCGTCGGTCTCGGACTCGTACTCGGTGCCCGTCAGGTGCACGCGCGCGCCGGCGAGCGGTGCGGACGAGGTCGAGTCCCAGACGGTGCCCCGCACCGCGCCGTAGGCGGTCTGCACGATGGGGTCTCCGGCGAGCGTCGAGACCCGTTCGAGCTCTCCACCGGTCTCGCGTATACCGATCACCCGAATGCCCGACTCGTCGCCGCGGGCCGCCGACGGATCGCGCCCGAGCAGGGGGGCCCGAATCGCCCACCGATCGATTACCCAGGCGCCGTTCGGGAGCGCGTCGAGCTCGATCCGGCCGCCGGCCACGCCCGCAGCCTCGGGGTAGGGGGCGCTCGTATAGCCGTATTCGATCTCCTGGAGCGCGCCCGAGCGCTCGTCGAGCCAGAGCACGCCCCGAATGTCCGGCCGCTCGCCCGCCCGCTCGGGCGCGAAGGTGAGCCCGAGTGCGCCGGCCCGACGCGGGTCGCGGGTGAGCCCGAGGCAGTGCGTGTCCAGGAACGCGTCGGAGAGCAGAAGCGCGGCGTCGGGGCCGTAGTACTGCAGGCCGCCGTCGTCGAGGCGGGTGATGAACCCGTCGGCGAGCAGCCGTTCGGCCGGAAGGCTCGCGAAGGGCACGCGCCCCACGCGCGCGAGGCGTCGGCGGTCCTCGCGCTCGACCCTGCGCCCCTGCGGGTCGAGGTCGCGCTCCCAGGTGGCGAGATCGAGGCGGTAGGCGCCCTCGGCTTCGGTCCAGGCCTGCACCGAGAGCGCCGCCCGCGCGTCTTCCCACACGCGGCCGAGCGTCGAGGCTTCGTCGGGCCGCAGGCTGCACCGGCCCTCGGCTTCGACCCGGATCTCGGCGAGGGGGATCGCGTGCGTGGCCAGCGTCACCCGGATCGTTCGCGTCTCACCCGCGCCGACGGTGGCGGCGGCGCTGGTGGTGGCCTGGTGGCCGATGAGCTCGACCCGCACCGCGTACGTGCCCGGCGCCCCGGGCTCGAGCACCGCGCGCCCGGCCGGGCTCGTCAGGGCGGCGCGGACGGTGCCCCCTTCCGTGTCGAGAAGGGTGGCCAGCGCGCCCGCGAGCGGCCGTCCGTCGGCGGTCGCCGCGACCTCGACGACCACCGTCTGAGCCGCGGCCGGGGCCGGGGCGGTGAGCGAAGCGACCCCTGCGACGCTCACCAACCCCGCGACCCCTGCGAAAAACCGGCGTCGTGGCGACGCCCCTCGTCGGGTCATACTCGCCGCACAGCCTTCCCGCGTGGCGGGGTGAGGGTCAGTTGGAACCACCCTCCAGAATACGGTCGATGCGGGCGACGATGTCGTCGAGGTGGGCGCGAACCACCCGGTCCGACGTGCGGCCTCGGGCCGTACGCGCGTCGGCGCGAATGTCGGTGAGCTGCGCCCGCGCGAGCGGCCGGATGTCGGACTGGCTCACGTCGACCCGCGTGACGTTGCCGCCGAAGAACGCCGGCGGGGTCGGCGGCTCTTCGGTGAGCAGCCATTCGAGCCGCTCGACATGCGCGCGCTGCAGGTTCCGGCGGTAGGCGTCGGACTGCGCGAGCCCCGACCAGATGCCCGCTTCGATGTCGTCCATGTACTCGGCCAGCGAGTACTGCGCGGGGTCGAGCACGTGCGCCTCGATGACCCGCTGCATGCGGCCCGGGTCGAGCAGGTTGTTCAGGAACGACTCCTGCCGTGCACGCACACGCTCGATGGCGCCCGCGTGCTCGATGCGCCCGAGAATGTCGGCGTCGAGCATCCAGGTGGGGGTGTCGAAGACCTGATCCACCATGAACTGCACCGCCGCCTCTTGCCGCTCGCGCGACACCGGCGTGTAGATCGGCCCATCCTGGCCGTTGGCCTTCGTATTCTCGTAGCGGCCGCCGATCAGCGTGACCACGTGCCCGACGTACCGGCTCCACTGGCCGATCAGCTCGCCGTAGATCTCGTCGAGCTCGTCGTAGTTGGCGCCCGGCGCGCTCGTCCAGTCGATCAGGTTGGGCACGACGCGCTGCAGGTTCATGATGCCGTAGTTGGACGCGCGCACGGGATCGTCGCCCATGTCTTCGGTCTGCGCGTCGGGGTTCCACCCCGTGCTGGAGCCGAAGCGGTACATCGGGTCGTCGGCGTGCTCGAGAATCCACGCGTCGAGCGTGGGCTTCTCTTCCTGGTGCGTCTCGGTGTCCAGCCAGCGGTAGCCCCACTCGATCGAGTAGTGGTCGTAGGGCCCGATGCGGCGAATGAAGTCGGTCGGCTGCAGCCCGTCGCCCGGCTGCGCGACGTAGTTCTGGCGCGCGTAGTCCATGACCGACGGCGAGACGCCCATGCGCCGCGCGAACTCGACGCTCCGGAGCGAGTCGGTCGGGTACGACGACGAGCCGATCATGTTGTGCGGCAGCCCGAGCGCGTGCCCGACCTCGTGCGCGATGACCTGACGCATGGCCTCGCCGATGAAGTCGTCGTCCATGTCGAGGGTGCGCGCGGCCGGGTTGGCGGCGCCGGTCTCGAGCATCAGGCGGTTGCGGTACGAGCGCAGGTGGTTGTGGTACCAGACGATGTCGCTCTCGATGATCTCACCGGTGCGCGGGTCCGAGACCGACGGCCCCATGGCGTTCCGGATCAGGCTCGCCGCCCAGCGAACGACCGAGTAGCGCACGTCTTCGGGGTTCCAGTCGGGGTCCTCGGCGGGCGAGGGCGGGTCGGCCGCGCGAATGGCGTTCCGGAAGCCCGCCGCCTCGAACGCCGCGTTCCAGTCCTCGACGCCCTGACGCACGTACGGCCGCCACCGCTCGGGCGTCGCCGGGTCGAGGTAGTACACGATCGGCTTCACGGGCTCGACCAACTCGCCGCGCGCGTAGGCCGCGGGGTCGGAGGGCTCGAGCCGCCAGCGGCGAATGAAGGTCTGCTCGGCGGCCTTCAACTCGTCGAGCCCGAAGTTCACCTGGGTGATCGAGAAGTAGCCCACGCGGTCGTCGGCGAGCCGGGGCTTCATGGGATTCACGGGCAGGAGAACCATGCTCTGGTGCATCTGCATGGAGATCGTGCCCGTGCCCGCGTCGGAGGGCGGCTGTCCGGCGTTGTAGGTGAGGGTGTGCCGCACGTCGACGTTCAGCGGGTAGCTGCCGACCCGGTCGATGTAGCTCCGGCTCTGGTCGAGGTTGCGCACCTGGTACTGGCTGCGTTGGCTCTGCGTAAGCCCGGCGAGCGCCGGCGTGTCGCCGGCGTAGAAGCTGGTCACGTTGATGACCGTCGACGCCGAGTCCGGGCCGATGGCCTGGATGTCGAACGACGCCAGAATCGGCGCGAAGTTGTTGATCACGACCGACTCGGAGATCGGAAGCGAGTCGTCGGCCACCTGGTTGAACGAGTACTTCCGCAGCATGATCCGGTCGCCGTTCCGCTCCCAGCGGAGCACCTGCTCGGCGCGGCTCACGCCGGCCGTGAGGAATCCCCCGAGACCCGACGGCACCTGCGCGATGCGGGTGATCAGGAGCATGTCCTTGCCGAGGAGCGAGTCCGGAATCTCGAACAGGTAGTCGTTGCCGACCTTGTGCACGTCGAAGAGCCCCTCGTCGGTGGTCGCGCTCGCGGGAACCACGGTCGTGTACGGCCGCGGACCGGACGGCTGCGACCCGGCGTTGGGGCGCTGGGGCGCGGCCTGGGGGGTGTTCGAGGTCGGGGCGGCGCTGCCCGACGCGCAGGCGCTGAGCGGCAGGAGCAGGGCGGCGGCCAGCGGCAACAGGGCGGCCCGTACGAGCGGCAGGGTCATCGGGGATTCTCCGGATGGACTTCGGTGACGCCAGGTGAAGAAGGGCAACGTGTCGCGCGCCGTCGGCTTCGGCAAGAAGGGTGACGCCGCACCCCTTCTTGTCCGGCCCCGTCGGGCTTATCATCGGCAGGTGCCGCACGCGACCCCGTGCGGCGCTCCCCGGCCGGGGTGGCGGAACTGGCAGACGCAGGCGACTCAAAATCGCCCGGGAGCAATCCCTTGCGGGTTCGAATCCCGCCCTCGGCACTCTGGCGTTCCGGCGCTCAGTCCTGGTCGGTCGTACGTCCCTGTCGGTCGCGAACCCGCAAGGCGATCGCGGTGGCCCGCGATCGCGCCTTGCGGGCTGACCTGCGGTGGCTTCGCCATCCTCGGTCACTTCCGGCGCTGCGCGCCTCCAGCTCGAATCCCGCCCTCGGCCTCGAGAGCGCGTGCACGGGGGAGCGACGCGCCCGGTCGGCTGCTACCTTTCCCTGACCATTCCCGGTGAACGCAGCGGGCGGGCGTCGGGTTTCGGGCGTCGTGCTGCGAATCCCTCCATGAGTAAGGGAAAGGCGACAGCCGGATCGCGCGGTGTCGGCGCGTGTTGCGTTTCCCTGCGACGAGAGCACCATGGCCGTTTCCTCCGAATACCGTGCCTTCCTCGAAGAACAGCTCGGGCGCGTCGAGCCGGTCACCACGCGGGCCATGTTCGGTGGGCTGGGCATCTACGCACGCGGCTACTTCTTCGCCCTCGCGGCCGACAACCTGCTCTACTTCAAGGCGGGGGCGGCCAACCTCGCCGATTTCGAGGCGCGTAACTGCGCGCCCTTCCGGCCGTACGATGACGAGCGCACGATGGCGTACCGCGAGGTGCCGGGTGACGTGCTGGAAGACGTCGACCTGCTCGCGGACTGGATGAACAAGGCGATCGCCGTCGCGGCGGAGGCGAAGCGGAAGAAGCGGTAAGGAGGACTGCGATGAGACGTCGGCTCTTGCTCGCGTTGATGCTCGCCGCGACCGGCTGCGGGTCGGCGCCGCCCGGGTACGGGCCCCCGCCGGCCCTGCCGCCCAGTGTCGTGGACCACCGGGAAGAGCGTTGGTACGAGGTCGACGGGTCGACGCGCGACGAGTTGATCCGGTCGATTCGCGAAGAAGGACCCGTGGCCGATGGGCGAACCGTCTGGGGGCGGCACGATTGGCACATGCGCTGGCGGTTCCGCTACGCGCCCGACGGGCCGTTCTGCCGCATGACCGAGGTGCGGGTCGAGCTCGAGTCCGTGACGACGCTTCCGCGGTGGCGGACCCGCCATGAGGCCGACCCCGAGCTCGGGCGGGCGTGGGACGCCATGATCGAAGCGCTCCGGGTGCACGAGAACGGCCACCGCGACATCGCGTACCGCGCCGCGCGCGACGTCGACCGCATGCTCCGGCGCATGTCCGAGCCCGACTGCTCGTTCATCACGGCCCGCGCCAACCGTGCGGCGCAGGACATTCTCGACCGCTACCGCGCGATCAACCGCCGGTACGACGAGGAGACCCGTTCAGGGGCGGAGCAGGGTGTCACGCTCCGACGCCCGGGCGGCATCGACTTCTGAGCCTTGTCGAGGCGATGGTGGAACGGTAGATTGGATTACACCTTTCCACCACGACGGTCATGGCGCTCAACATCAAGAGTGACGAAGCCCACGAACTGGCGCGCCGCCTCGCCGAAGCGACCGGCACGTCGATGACCGATGCGGTCACCGTGGCCCTGAAGCGCACACTCGATCGGCAGGACGAGGGACCCTCGCTGAGGGCCGTCCTGGCCGAAGTGCGCGCCATTCAGGATCTCGTGGCCAGCCTTCCCGATCGTGATGGCCGGACAGAGGACGCGATTCTCGGCTACGACGAATCCGGTCTTCCGAGGTAGCACTCCGTGGTGATCGACACCTCTGCGCTGCTCACCATTCTCTTCGGCGAACCCGAGGCGGATGCCATGGTACGGGCCATTGTGCGCGACCCGGTGCGTCGGGTCGGCACGCCGACGCTCGTCGAGGCAGCGGCCGTCATGCTGGCCCGGAAGGGGCCCGGAGGTGAGGTGGCACTCGACGCGCTCCTCGAACGCCTCGAGATCGAGGTGATCCCGATGACGCTCGCCGCTTCCAAGCTCGCTCGCCTCGCGTATGCCGACTTCGGGCGTGGCGTCGGTGATCCGGGGGTCCTGAACTACGGCGACTGCCTGGCGTACGGCGTCTCAGCGGCGGAGCGGGAGCCTCTGCTCTTCAAGGGGCACGACTTCGCACAGACCGATGTCCAGGCCGCCGAGTATGGTTGACGGTCCCCACCGCGCTCACCCCCCGCACATGACCGTGCCGGCCCGCCACCCGCGCGGTACGCCTGTGCCGTAGCCCAGGCCGCAGAGTCGGTCGAGGTCGGGGTGAACCACCACGCCTCCCCAGCCGGCCGCGTCGGCGCTGAGCAGGTGGAGCGTGGCCCCGTCGACCGGCTCGAGCTCCAACGAGTCGGTGCTGGTGGCGTACCGGAAATGCTGCGAGTAGTAGATCTCCTGTGCCACGGCGGCGCCGCGTACGGTCTCGCGGGTGGCCGCCTCGAGGTCGACGGCGACCGCCGAGTCCGGGGCGGCCCCGGCGCCCGCGGTCAGGTCGGCGCCCGCGCGCAGCCACGAAGGCGTCTCCACCGTCTCACCCGCGTCGACCAGGGCGTAGGTCCGCACGAAATTCACGTCGGCCTCGCCCAGCCAGCGGCCGAGCACCCGGTCGCGCGCGAGGCGGTCGGCGTCCAGCCGCTCGGGCAGATCGACGGCCCGGACGGGCGCGCCGCCGGCATCGAGCACGACCCAACGCACCACGCCCGGGGCAGGCGCGTCGGGCTCCCGCACCCAGATCGAGCCGTCCTCGCCCGTGCGGACCCGCCGGAACCCCGGCCCGTCGGGGCGGGGAAGGCGGTCGAGCGCTCCCGCCACGCGGGCGCGCGCGTCGCGGGTCAGCACGCCTTCCACGACGAACCGGCCGTGGAGCCAGACGTCCATGGTGAAGAGCGTGTCGCCCGAGAGCTCCGCCGCGGGCACCTCGCGCGCGTATCCGCCCTCGAGATCGAAGAGCGACGCGCGATCGTCGCGGGCGTCGAAGGCGAAGAGCGAATCCCCCGGACCCTGGTGGAGCAGGGCCAGCCCCCGGAACTCGCCGGGCCCGTCGCCGCGGCCACCCCAGCTCCGGAGCGGCGCGCCGTCGGGCGAGAAGACCGACACCCGGGCGGCTTGCCGGTCCGCCACCACGATCTCACCGCTCGCGAGGGTGAGCACGTCGACGACCTGCTCGAACATGAGCCGTTCGTCGCCCTCGAGCACGCCGATCGAGAGTGAGGGTTCGTCGGCCGCGACGAAGCGTGGAAGCTCTGCCGGTACGGAGGCTGGTTCAGGCGAATCGCGGTCGGGCGCGCAGGCTCCCGACGCCCCGACGAGTGCCGCCGACACGACGACCAGGGCGGCCTGCGACGGGCGGCGTTCGAACGGGGCGGATCGAGGCACGGAGCGGCTCCTGGACGGGGCGGGAAGAACGCGCGGACGGGCGAATTCTACGGCTACGCTCCGAACCGCGCGCGTGTCAAGCGTGGCATCTTGGGGCCGCGCGCATCGTCGCGTTATACTTGGAGGCTGTGTACGCGCTGACATCACATGGTCGCCGCCCCGCCAAGGTGGCGCCGCCGCGGAGGACTACATGGGTGAGAACGACGCAGGGGCCCGGAACTCGCTGACGATCCGGGACAATCGCACGGGCAGGGAATACGAGGCCGAGATCCTGGAGGGCGACGTCGTGCGGTCGATGGACCTGCGCGGCATCAAGGTCGAGGACGACGAATTCGGCATGATGGCCTACGATCCGGCCTTCACGAACACCGCCTCGACCCGCAGCACGATCACCTACATCGACGGCGGCGAGGGCATTCTCCGCTACCGCGGCTACCCCATCGAGCAGCTGGCCGAGCGGGCGTCGTTCCTCGAGGTGGCCTACCTGATCTTCAAGGGCGAGCTGCCGACGCACGACGAGCTCGACGGCTTCGTGCACGACGTGACCTTCCACACGTACGTGCACGAGAACGTGACGCAGATGTTCGACGCGTTCCGCTACGACGCCCACGCCATGGGCATGATGATCAGCGCGGTCGCGGCGCTCTCGACCTTCTACCCCGAAGCGAAAGACGTCCGGAACCCCGAAAACCGGTGGATCCAGATCAACCGCCTGGTCGCCAAGATGCCCACCCTCGCGGCTTTCGCGTACCGGCATCATCGGGGCCTGCCGCTGGTGTACCCCGAGAACGAGCTCTCGTACACTGCGAACTTCCTGAACATGCTCTTCCGGATCGGCGTGAAGGAGTACAAGCCGAACCCGGTGCTCGAGCGCGCGCTCGACGTGCTCTTCATCTTGCACGCCGACCACGAGCAGAACTGCTCGACCACCGCGATGCGGGTGATCGGCAGCTCCGAGGCCGACCCGTACTCGGCGCTCGCGGGCGCGATGGCGGCGCTCTACGGTCCGCTGCACGGGGGGGCCAACGAGGCGGTGCTCCGCATGCTCCAGCGCATCGGCTCGGTCGACAAGGTGCCCGCCTTCATCGAGCGCGTGAAGAACCGCGAAGAGCGGCTGATGGGCTTCGGGCATCGCGTGTACAAGGCCTACGACCCGCGCGCGTCGATCATCAAGCGCACGGCCGACGAGGTGTTCGAGGTGACGGGGCGCAACCCGCTCCTGGACATCGCCCTCGAACTCGAGCGCATCGCGCTGAACGAAGACTACTTCGTGTCGCGGAACCTCTACCCGAACGTCGACTTCTACTCGGGCGTCATCTACAACGCCATCGGCACGCCGTCGAACATGTTCACCGCGCTGTTCGCCCTGGGCCGCCTGCCGGGCTGGATCGCCCAGTGGATGGAGCTCCACCAGGACGCCGACTTCCGCATCGGCCGACCGCGCCAGGTCTACACCGGGTCGAACATCCGACCCTACGTGGACATGAAGGACCGCTAGCGCCCTGCTCCGGGCATCCGGCGTCGAAGGCGCGCGCGGTCTCGCAGCGTCGCCTCTGCAGCGGCGGGGCGAGCGCGAGCCCCGGCGCGCCGACTTCGCCGGTCCGGGCGAGGAAGCCGCGTGACGTCGAACCGGCCTGCCCTTCCGATCTGGATCGACGGCGAGCTCCGGCCTCGGGAGGCCGCCGCCCTGCGCGGCGACGACTCGGCCGCCCTCGAAGGGCGGGGCTGCTACACCACCGCCCGGGTCTCGGGCGGCGCGGTCCTCTGGGCCGAGCGACACGCCCGGCGCCTGGACCGGGACGCAAACACCCTGGGGCTCGGGGCGGTCGACCGCGGCCTCGTAGAGCGCGCCTTCGGCGAACTGACCCGCGCCGCCTTCGGCCGGGGCGAGGGCGCGATCCGGCTCCAGGCGAGCTGCGACGGAAGCGGCCGCCTCCACCTCCTGGGAATCCCGCGCGAGCTGGGCGACGAGCCGGCGCTCTGGCGGGCGGTGAGCGCCGAGAGCGTCCACCCCGGCGTGACGCCCTGGTCCGGGGTGAAGGTGACCAATCGCCTGGAGATGGGCTTCGCGCGCCAACAGGCCGCCCGCCGCGGTGTGGACGAGGCGATCCTCTTCGACCGCGACGGCTTCGCGGTCGAGGGATCGCGCTCCAACCTGCTCTTCGTCGGGGACGACGACCGGGTCGCCGCGCTGGATCCCCGCCGCGGGGCGGTGGCCGGAATCGCCCTCGAGGTGCTGCGCGAAGCCCTGCCCGACCTCCCGCTGGCCGACCTCCCGAGACCCGAGGCGCTCCGGGTCCGGGAGCTGATCGCGGTGAACAGCCTGCGCGGCGCGCGCCCGGTGGTGGAGCTCGACGGCGCGCTCGTGGGCGACGGCGCGCCGGGCCCGTGGAGCCGACGACTCGCTTCCATCCTCGAGAGCGTCGAGCCCGGCTGACGCCTCCTCCGGCCCCCGACCGGCGCGTGGTGGCCCGGCGCGACCCTGGGGTACCCTGCGCCCGCCGCCGGCCGCCACGGGCCGCGCACCGGAGGAGTCGACGTGGACCTCGGAAAGCTCTCGATCACGCTGCCCGCCCCGTTCGTGGATGCGCGCGGTGCCGCGGCGCTCGCGCGCCGCGCCGACGAGGAGTGGGGCTACGACGCGATCTGGCTGGCCGAGACCAACGCCCAGGAATCGTTCTCCCTGGCCGGCGCCCTGGCCGCGCTGACGACACGGGTGGAGATCGGGACCGCGATCGTTCCGGTCTTCAACCGCACCCCTGCGATCCTCGCCATGGGTGCCGGCACCCTGGCCCAGCTCTCCGCCGGCCGATTCATCCTCGGCGTCGGCTCGTCCAGCCACGCCATCATCGACGGCTGGAACGGGATCGACTTCGAACGTCCGCTGACCCGGGTGCGCGAAGCCGTGACCGTGCTGCGCCAGGCGCTCGGCGGCCAGAAGACCGACTTCCAGGGCGAGACCCTCCGCTCCCGGGGCTTCCGCCTGGGAGCGCCGCCTCCGGGCCCCCAGCGCGTCTACCTGGCCGCCCTGCGCTCGAAGATGCTGGAGCTGGCCGGAGAGATCGGCGACGGGCTGATCATCAACTTCCAGCCGGTCACCGCGATGAAGCCCATCCTCGAGGCCTATGCCCGGGGTGGGCAGCGCGCCGGGCGGGACGTCTCGGACCACGAGGTCGTGTCGCGCTTCCAGGTCTGCGTGACCGACGACCCGGCCTCGGCGCGCAACCTCGTGCGCATGGCCTTCGGAGGCTATGTCGCGGCGCCGGTCTACAACAAGTTCTTCGAGTGGGTCGGCTTCGAGGACGTGGCCCGCGGCGTTCGCGAGGCGTTCGCCCGCGGCGATCGCGCGGGCACGGCCGCGGCCATCAGCGACGAGTTCGTGGACGCCGTCGCCATCATCGGCAGCGCCGACGAGTGCCGGGAGAAGCTGGCCGCGTTCGTCGCGGCCGGGGTCACGACTCCGGTGATCTCTCCCCTGGCCACCGGTCCCGGTGCGGCCGAAGCGATGTTCGAGGCCCTCGCGCCCGGCCGCCGGGGCTGAGGTCGCCCCTCAGCGGCCGCGCCGCAGGCGGTCGATGTCGGTGTAGCGGCGCAGCTCCGGAAGCGGCGGCGGATCTCCGTGGGAGTCCCAGAAGTCGAGCCGGTTGCCCGTCCCCGACTGCACGTTGAGGATGGAGTCCGAGACGATGCGCAGGTCGCGCGGCTCGGGCACACCCTCCCAGCCCGGATACCAGCTCCGCGCCCGGACCTCGCCCACGTCGTCCTCGCTCCAGCGGTGGTTGTGGTGGATGATCTTCCAGAGGGCATCGGCGCGGTCGTAGGCGAACGAGTAGAGGGGCTGGAGGGTCTGGCGATCCAGCCAGATCTCCTTCTTCGAATAGGGGTGGTCCGGGTCCTTGGGCTCCATCACGAGGCCGATGGCGCGGCGGAGCTCCCAGCGGTCGCTGGCGTAGCTCAGGTGGGTGGGACCGTACTCGCCCTCGGCCTCGTAGGGGAAGCCCAGGGCGGCGGTGTTCATCGGCGCCAGGAGCTGCTTCTCCCCGACGCAGCTCCAGCGATACTGCGCCGGAAGCCCGGAGAAGGTGAACAGGTCGTCGAACGTGAAGTCGGTTCCGGCGACCGCGCTGCTGCGCTGGCTCTCGCTGATCTTGCGGACGCGACGCACCCTGCGCGAGTAGATCCAGGTGTCCTCGGGCCGCGCCTCGGCCCTCGGACCGAACGAATCCGCGTAGCGGTACGTCAGCGTCCGGGTCCCGGAGGACTGCGGCGGCTTCTCGACCTCGAACCCGACCACCATCAGTCGGCGCTCGTCCTTGAAGACGTCGCCTCCGGTCTCGGCGTACTGCGGCTCGGGCCGGTGTTTGAGGATCCAGGCCGAGGTGGTGCCCTCGTAGCGCAGGGGCAGGATCTCGCCGCGATCGACGTAGACGTAGCGGAAGTGCGCGGTGGCGCCGAAGCCCTGCCAGCGATGCACGAAGTCCCAGATCAGCCTGGTTCCCGCTTCGGGGTCCCCCGCGCAGTCGATCTCGTCGATGGGAAACGGCTGTCCGGCCACGTAGCCCTCGAGGCTGCCGTCGGCGCCGAGTCGGGCGCTGCCCCGGTTGGCCTCGGTGGCCTGCCGGTAGGCCGCCGGCGGCGAATAGTCCCGCTGGGTGGGGCCGATCTGCATCTGCATCCCAGGGAAGAAGTAGTGCCGGCGATGTTC
Organism: Myxococcota bacterium; assembly: GCA_050618075.1. Lineage (GTDB taxonomy): Bacteria > Myxococcota_A > UBA9160 > UBA9160 > UBA4427 > JBNLVL01. The sequence continues at coordinate 70,160 of JBNLVL010000001.1, read as the reverse complement.
CCAGAACCGGTCGGGCAGCCAGGGGCGGAGCTTCGCGGTCCCGGCCTCGTCGACGGTGTCCCCTTCGGCGAAGGGGAAGGCACCGTCCTCGGAGTGGCCGGACGGGGCGAGCGTGACGAGCAACGCGAACGACAGCCCCGGGACCGCGCGCGCGCACGCCGCGAGAAGACGGCTCGCGAAGGAACGTTCCGCCCGACCGGGCGGGCTCGGGGGCGCGGGCGTGTCCCGCTTCAACGACGGCGGCATCGGACCTCTCCCATCACGATCGCGCATTCTGGGACAGGTCGGCCGCCTTGAAAAGTCGCGGCTCCTAGTGGAGGAGCGGACTCGGCTCGCCGGCGAAGACCACCTTCAGCACCGTCTTCACGCTCAGCTCGTCGGCCACTCCGGGCGTCACGTCGAAGATCCGCATCTGGACGTCGGGGGACTCCTGGGCGGGAAACTCGTCGCAGAAGTCGGAGATCAGGCGGGTCACGATCTCGCGCGCCTGGACGTGGCCGACGTCGGCCAGGTGCAGCACCGCGCGCTCCCGGGTCATGCGGAAGATCGCGTCCTCCACGCGCAGGGCGCTGCGCAGGAACTCGACGAACTCGGGAAACGACAGGTCCCCCTCGGGCGCTGCCAGACCCACCATGACCGACTCGACGGAGTGGTCACGCGCCAGGTCCGCAGCCCGGTCGATCAGGCTGCGGAGCTTCCGCGGGTCATCGTTGCTGGAGCCGGTCATCGGAAAAGCCGCCATGATGTTCAGCTCATCGACGCCATTGCGGGGATCCTGAAGTCATTCTGGAATGCGCAGCGAATTGTTTCAGGTCCCCGAACTTGCGAGTGACTATCATCCTGTGAGGTCGAGAGGAAGCCGCCGGTTCCACCCACTCCGGGGCCACACGGGCGGTGGCTGCGCGCGCCCGTTGGAGCGATGCGCGCCGGACGCACGGCGGGTGCCGCCCCCCCTCCAGTCCCCTCGCACGTCCGACTCCGGCTCCGAACCTGGATCGGGATCGGGTTCGGGATCGGGTTCGGGTTCGAAATCGAGGGCCCCACGGGGCAACGAAGGACCATGGAGGAGACGTGAGCGGACCCCTGTCTGTGGAGCCGGTGCCCGGCGCGGGAGCCCCGCTGCCCGTCCGGAGTGCGGGGATGCTGGCTGCGGGCGGCATGGTCCTCACCGCGGCCACCTACGGACTCATCGTGCTCGGCGCGCTGGTGCGCGCCCACGGCGCCGGCCTCGCCTGCCCCGACTGGCCGCTCTGCTTCGGAGAGGTCGTGCCGGAGTTCGATCTCCGGGTCGCCTTCGAATGGGGACATCGCGCGCTGGCCGGGGGCATCGCCCTGGGCTTCGCCGGCTTCGCCACCGCGGTGCTCCGGCGGCCCGACCTCCGGCGCTCCCTGGGCCGGGTGATCGGCGTGGCCGCGCTGCTGCTGGCGCTCCAGATCGTCCTGGGCGCGCTCACCGTCTGGGAGCTGCTCGCCTCCTGGACCGTCACCTCCCACCTGGTCACCGGCAACGCCTTCGCCGCGACGCTGCTGGTGGCGGTCGCCGGCCTCCGCGACCATGAGCTCCGCGCCAACGGGACGCCGCGCGCCATGCCCCCCATCTCCACCGGCGTCTGGCTCCCGATCGCGGTCGCCGGTGCTCTGCTGGCCTTCCAGATGGTGCTCGGCGGCCTCGTGGCCTCGCGCTTCGTGGGGCTCGCGTGCCCGGAATGGCCCGCGTGCCTCGACGGCGAGTGGTTCCCGAGCTTCCAGGGGGCGGTCGGGCTCCAGGTCCTGCACCGGACGAACGGCTACGCCCTGTGGACGGCGCTCGCCTGGGCCGCCTGGTCCAGCCGTGGCGAGCCGGGGCTCGGGCCGCGCTGCGTCGCGGCCATTCTCCTGGGCACCGCCCAGATCGCGGTGGGCGCGGCCAACGTCCTCTGGCGCATCCCCGTCGAGATCACCGGCCTGCATTCGGCCCTGGCTGCGGCGCTGGTGGCGCTGACCGTGCTCTCCCTGCGCGACGCCTGGCTGCGGCTCCGGCGCCCGGGTGCTACAACAGCGCCCGCATAGGAGGCCCGGCCATGCGTCCCTTCCAGATCTTCTCGGCGATGGCGCCCGAGCGCGCCGAGCGATTCTTCGAGAAGCTCAACGACTCCTCTCCGGCGGTCTTCGAGCAGACCGTCGCCGCGGCCGCGGCCGCCATGAAGGCGCGGCCCGGCTTCCTGCGCAAGCGACCGTTCGCCCAGCGGGTCCAGGCGGTCCGCCGGTCGCTGGCGCGAGTGGGAGGCGACACGGTGGCCGAGGAGCTGCTGGCCGTCTACTTCCTCGAGGGCCGCAAGGAGCTCCTGCTCGAGTGGCTCGACAAGGCGGGCGTGAAGCACGAGGACGGGGTCCTCACCGAGGAGTCACCGGCACAGCCCGCTCCCGACGCCTTGCGGGCGAGCGTCGAGGCGTTCCGGACGGCGGATGACGACGAGGACCGCGAGCTGCTGCTGCAGGCCTTCTCGGCCCAGGGATCCATCGACTGGCCCGACCTCGAGCGGATGGTCGCCGGCGACGCCTGACGGCCCGGCCGAGCCTCCCCGAGCCGGCCAACCATATTCGACGGGACAGGATCGAAACAGAACGGCCGTCTCCGTTGTCCGGAGACGGCCGTTCGACGATCCCTTGGAGAGCGCGTCAGCTGCGCCGGCGGGCCATCAGCGCCAGCGCGCCGATCACCGAGCCCACCGCCAGCAGCGCCGTCGGCTCGGGCATGCCCATGAAGCTCGGCAGCCCCTGGGCGTCGGTGAAGGCCACCTCGAAGGTCGAGAACAGCGGCAGCACGTTGTTGAGCGCGTTGACGAAGGTGGGCGTCACCAGCGTGAACCGGCTCCCGGTGTCGCTGACCGTACCGGACGTGGCCGCTATCGTGGTTCCGAGGTTCACCTGGCCGGTCTTCGTGGTCCACGGCGCCGCGTCGAAGGTGAACGGGTCGGTCGCGGTTCCACCCTGGCCGATCAGGGCCGCGTTGAGGTTTACCGGAATCACCACGACGTCCTGGACGACGTGCACCGCCACCGAGCCGGTGAAGCCGACCACGCCGCCGATGCCCGTCTGCACCGCGCAGGCCACGCCCGTCGCGGCCGGGGGACACGCCGGCTCGCCGGAGATCCCGGCAGCACCCGAGGGCGAAATGGTGCCCGCCTGGTTCGACACCGTGGAGGCGGTGATCGAGAACACCGCGGTCGACGACGTCACCGGCACCGCGATCGGCGTCGGCAGAGTGGCCAAAGCGGCGGGAAGGATGACCTGGGAGGTGGCTTCGTCGACGCTCACCGAGCCCGACGAGGAGAAGGCGATCGAGTCCAGCCCCTGGATGGTGATCGAAACCGAAACGTCCGCCGGTCGGGCGACGGGTGCGGCGTTGGCCGAGCCCGCAAACAACATCACACCGACGGCGATCAGTCCGATCCACTTGCACTTGCGCATGGTTTCCCCCTTGATGAGCGTGATGAGCGGTCGATCTTCAGCACCGCACGGAAATTTCGAGTGCGACGAAGGGCTCCCCCACCGCTCGACGTTTCGACGTTCCCGAAACGCGAGCTGGCGCGCTGCGCCGGCACCGGTTCGACTATACGGAACCGGTGTCCTCGCCTGCCACTGGAAAGCCACATTCCTCGCCGGGCCGGGCAGGCCGTGAGGAGGTGAAAGCCGGGGCTGCAGCTCCCGAGAAGATATGTGGCAATATACCTACAACTCTCTCCGGGCGCTGGATCGGGGTCCGGCTAGCCCGCGAGGGCGCCCGCCCGCCGATCCACCCAGCGGCGGTAGGCTGGGGTGGGGAAGAAGGTCAGGAACAGCGTGGTCGCCGACATCATGCCGGCGGTCGAGGTGATCGTGAGCGAGACGACGATGATGGGCGCCGCCAGGCCGCGCGCCCCGTCGGCCGCGGCGACCGATTCGCCGCCCATCCAGTGGAAGACGACTCTTGCAATCACCTCGGAAAGAGCGGCCAGGAGGCTCGCCGACGCCCAGACGCTCCAGAGCAGGAAGCGGTCCGCGACCATGGGATCGACCAGCCCCAGCTTCAGGCGCCGGCGCATGCGGGCGGCGTAGGCGATGGATTCACCCGCCACCCAGACCAGCGACGCGATCCGCACCCAGTACATCGTCCAGTAGGACACGCCGGGGTCGGTGGAGATCGCGAACCCCTCACCGAGGCAGCGGCCCGCGAACCCGCCCAGCAGGACGACGGTCGCCAGGGCGACGACCGCCGCAGCAAAGCGGCTCTCTCGGCGGAAGGTCCGCCAGGTGAAGACGTAGATGGCGAGGGCCCCGGAGAAGACTCCGACGGTCCCCGCAACGTGCAGGCCGGGGACCCAGGACAGCGGCATTCCGAGCGCCGGATCGGACCAGCCCGCGTAGGCCGCGATGATGAACCCGCCGCCCAGGAAGACGCCCAGCAGGAAGTAGATCGCCAGGCAGCGCTCGGGCGTGCGGTCGGGCGCCAGCGAGAGCCGCAGCAGCTTCGCGCCGACGGCCAGCGAGAGCCCCAGATTCAGCAACAGGACGACGGCCCCTACGATCTTCACGCTGCATTCCTTCCTCGGCGGGGGCTTTGATCGGGCAGAGGTTGGGGTTGCCCATGGGGATCGGCGAAACGGGCGTGGTGCTGAAACCGGCGCACGAAGAGTTTGCGGGAATCCAGGGCCCGGTTATAGTACTGACTGGTCAGTACTGACTCATCCCTTCCCTCCTCGAGGGCCCGTCCCACTCGGCGTCCAGCCAGGAGCTGGGGGCGGAGGCTCGGAGCAGCCGTGGCGCAGACCTCCCCCCAGTCCGGGCTCGGGTCCGGGAAGCCGGCCAGCGACCCCGCCGGCGAGCCGCGGCGAGGCGCCGCCGACGAGAAGCGGCGACGCATCCTCGAGGCCGCGCGCAGGGTCTGCACCCGCTGCGGAGTCGACGGCACGCGCATGGACGAGATCGCCGCCGAGGCCCGCGTCTCCAAGGGCACCCTCTACAACTACTTCGACAGCAAGGAATCGCTGATCGTCGCCGGCATCCTCGCCCACTACGAGGCGACCGCCGATCGGGTGATGGCGGAGGTCCCCGAGGAGCTCGCCCCCGATGCCGCGCTGGACCGGCTGACGGAGATCCTCGTCGAGCTGTTTCCCGAGGTCCTCTCGGAGATGCTCGTGAACTTCCAGTCGTGGGGCGCCGCGGTCCAGCACGACGGCGCGCGCGAGGAGCTCTTCGCCGCCCTGACCCACATCTACACCGCGAGGAGCCGCGACATGGAGGCGCTCGTCGCCGAGGGCCAGCGCCAGGGGCTCTTCGACGCCTCGATCGATCCGGCGCTGTTCACCCGCTCCTGGCTGGCCCTCTACGACGGCTTCGTGTACCGCGCCGCCTTCGATCCCCAGGGCGCGACGCGCGAGTCCCTGCACGCGAGCCTGCGCGACTTCGTTCGACGCTCTCTGCTGCGCCCGCCCGGCGCCCGGGAGGACCCGCGATGAGCCCTCGAGCCCCGGGCCCTGCGTCCGACTCCCGGCGAGGTCGAGGCTCGCGCATGCGCTTCGTCCTCGGCGGCGTCGCGGCCGTGCTGGTGGCCCTCGGCGCCTGGCTCCGGGCCACGGCGCCCGAGCCGGTGCTCGTCGAGGTCGAGGCCCATCGCGGCGTCGCCGTCCAGGTCCACGGCGTGGATCGCGTGCCCCTGCGGCCGCGGATCCAGGTGTCGGGCATGGTCGAGGCGCGGCGCCAGGTGGAGCTCTTCGCCGAGCAGAGCGGTCGCGTGCTCGAGATCGGAGCCGAACGCCTGGACCGGGTGGCCGAAGGCCAGGTCCTGCTGCGCCTGGATCCGCTGGCCGCCGAGGTCGAGGTCGCCAGGGCCGAGGCCAGCCTCGCCCAGGCCAAGAGCGAGCTCGATCTCGCGCGCGCGAACCTCGCCCGCCTGCGCAACCTCGCCAGCAGCCGGGTGTCGAGCGAGAAGGACCTGGACCAGGCGGCCAACGACGAGCGGGTGGCCCTCGCCACCTGGCGTGCGGCCGACGCCAGCCTGCGCGACGCCCGGGACCGGCTGGAGAAGAAGACCGTCATCGCGCCGTTCGCCGGCGTCCTGCGCGAGTTCCCGGTGGAGGCCGGCGAGTACGTGGCGCCGGGCGAGCGCGTGGCCGAGCTGCTCGAGCTGTCCCGGGTGCGCGTCGAGATCGGCCTGCGCGACCGCGAGGTCGTGGCGGTCCCGACCGGAGCCTCCGCCCGGGTCCGCGCCGAGGCGCGGCCGGGCGAGACCTTCGACGGAATCGTCACCCGGGTCGCCGGCGCGGCCGATCCGCAGACCCGGAAGTTCGCGGTGCAGCTCGAGATCGAGAACCCCGAGGAGCGCCTGCTTCCGGGCATGGTCGCGCAGGTCGACCTCGACCTGGGCCGGAGTCGCGAGGCCCTGCTCGTGCCGAAGGAGGCCGTGCTCGACGACTTCGGGCTGTCCTTCGTCTACGTGGTCGAGGGCGGCGGTCCGGACGGGCCCGTCGCGCGCCGCCGGCGCATCGAGACCCGGCCCGTCCCCTTCCAGCCCGGCGATCTCGAGGTCACCGAGGGACTCGCCGGCGGCGAGCGGATCGCGACCACCCAGCTGCGCCAGCTGGCCGACGGGGTGCGCGTCGAGCCGCGCACCGCGGTGGCGCAGCGCCGGGGCGGAGTCGCCGAGGAGGTTCCGTGAGCCTCCCGCGCTTCTCGATCCGCCAGATCGTCCTGGTCAACCTGGTCTTCCTGGTGCTGATCGTGGCCGGGCTGCTGGCCTTCGCGCGCCTGCCGGTGGACCTGTTCCCGGACATCTCCTTCAACCACGCGGTGGTCACCACCGTCTGGCCCGGCGCCTCGGCCGACGAGGTGGAGCGGCTCGTCACCACGAAGCTGGAGGACGAGATCCGCGGGGTCCAGGGCATCAAGGAGTGGTTCAGCTTCTCCACCCAGGGCGCGTCGGAGCTGAACATCGAGTGGGAGGAGAGCCTCTCCGAGATCGAGCAGCAGGCGTCGGTGAACGACCTGCGGGCGGCCATCGACCGGGTCTCGGACCTGCCCGAGGACGCCGAGGAGCCCATCCTCACCGAGCTGTCCGTCTCCGAGGTCTACAACGTCGTCATGATCGCGGTGACCGACGTGGGAGGCGTCGGCGAGTACACCCTGCGCGAAGTGACCCGGGACCTCGAGCGCAAGCTCAAGACCCTGCGCGGGGTGCGGAAGGCCACGGCGCGGGGGATGCGGGACCGCGAGCTGCGCGTCTTCGTGGACAAGCACCGGGCGCTCCAGTACGACCTCACCCTCCCCGAGATCAGCGACGTCATCGCGCGCAACAACCGCAACGTCCCGGGCGGGACCTTCACCAACGAAGGCACCGACGAGATCACGGTGCGCGGGCTGGGACACTTCGAGTCCGCCGAGAGCCTCGCGCAGACCGTGGTCCGCAAGAACCCGGACGGCAACCACGTGCGCCTGGGCGACGTGGCCGACGTCCGCGAGAGCTTCGAGCGGCGCTGGGTGATCGGTCGCTACAACGGCGATCCGACCATCATCATCGGCATCTCGAAGGACGGCGACGCGGACGTGGTCGATGTGGTCGAGCGCGTGAAGGAGTTCGTCTCGGCGGAGCGGCTGCCCGCCGGGGTCGAGGCGTCGCTCACCTTCGACAGCTCGATCTACGTCGACCGCATGATCGACATCCTGCGCAGCAACCTGCTGCTGGGCGTCGTGTTCGTCACGCTGGTGCTGTGGTTCACGGTCGGCTTCCGCAACGCCCTGCTCGCCATCGTCGGGGTGCCGTTCTCGTTCCTCACCGCCGTGATCCTCTTCCCCCTGTTCGGGATCACCATCAGCACCATGGCGCTCATCGGCTTCATCATGGTGTCCGGCATGCTGGTGGACGACGCCATCATCGTGATCGAGAACATCTACCGCCACGTGGAGGCGGGCGAGCCGCTCACCCAGGCGGTGGTGCGGGGCACCGAGGAGGTCATGTGGCCCGTGGTGGCGGCCGTCGCCACGACCATGGCGGCCTTCCTGCCCATGCTGCTGATCGGCGGGACGTCGGGCGAGTTCATGTCGATCCTGCCCAAGACGGTCATCGCGTGCCTGATCGCCTCCCTGGTGGAGGCGCTGGTCGTGCTGCCCGCCCACTACGTCGACTTCGGCAGCCGGAGGGCCTCGGGGGAGGCCGAGGAGGCGCCCGCCTCGACGGCGATCTCGAGCTGGAGCCGCGGCGTGCGAGGCCGCGTGGACGGCGGCATCGCGGGCATCCGCGAGGCCTACCTGCGGGCCCAGGACCGCGTGCTCGAGCATCGGGGCCTGTTCCTCGCCTGCTGCCTGGCCGCCCTGTACGGGGCCATGGGCCTCGCGCAGCACGTCCGGGTCGACCTGTTTCCGGGGGGCTTCAACCAGCTCTTCGTCACGGTGCAGACGCCGGTCGACTATGGCATCGACCAGACCAACGAGGTGATGCTGGGCGTGGAGCGCGCACTCGAGCCCGTCGCCCACGAGCTGACCGACGTGTCCACCTACGTGGGCCAGGCCATGACCGCCGACGAGGTCCCGCTGTTCGGCCCCAACTACGGGGTGCTCTTCATCTCCTTCCCCGACACCCTGGCCAACATCGAGGACCCGGAGCGGGTGCTCGAGCTCGTGAAGCGGCGGCTGGCGGACGAGTACTGGCCCGACCACACCGACGAGATCGAGAACCTGCTGGTCATGCCCCCGCGCAACGGCCCCCCCATCGGCCGCCCGGTGGCGATCCGCATCCAGGCCGACCGCTACGACACCGCCAAGCAGATCGCCGCCGAGGTGAAGGCGGAGCTGCGGACCCTGCCCGGGGTGTACAACGTCGAGGACAACGTCCCCCTCGGCCCGCGCGAGCTCCGGGTCCGCCTCGACGAGCACAGGGCGTCGATCCACGGCCTGACCTTCCAGGAGGTGGGGGCCGCGCTGCTGGCCGCCAACGAGGGGCTCGTCCCCTCCACCTTCAAGGACCCGGACTCCGACGAGGACATCGACATCCGGGTGATGCTCCGCCCGGAGCAGCGGCGCACCATCGCCGACCTCGTGGACCTGGAGACGCGCACGCCCGAGGGCTACCTGGTGAAGATCGAGGACGTGGCTCGGGTGGAGCTGGACCGCGGCTACGCACGGCTCTACCACTACGACTCCGAACGGGCGGTGGTCGTCTACGGGGCCGTGGACACCAACCAGACCACCTCGCTCGCGGTCAACGAGACCATCCAGGCCCGATTCGCCGACGTCGACGTCCGCTACCCGGGCGTGAACATGATCTACGGAGGCGAGTTCGAGGCGACCCGCGACGCCTTCGAGGACATGCAGCGGGCGTTCATCGTGGCGATCCTCGCGATCTTCACGATCCTGGCCGCCCAGTTCCGCTCCTACACCCAGCCGCTGGTGGTGATGAGCGTGGTCGGCCTCTCCTACATCGGCGTGGTCCTGGGCATGTGGATCATGGACTACGCCATCTCGATGTACGTGCTGTACGCGATCGTCGGCCTGGCGGGGATCGTGGTCAACGACTCGCTGGTGCTGATCGACTTCGTGAACCAGGAGCGCGCCCGGGGCGCTCCGGTGAGGGAGGCGGTCCGCACCGCCAGCGCCCACCGCTTCCGCCCCATCCTGCTCACGACCATCACCACCGTGGCCGGACTCCTCCCCATGGCCATGGGCCTCCAGGGCGGCTCGATCGTCTTCGGCCCGTTCGCGTCGGCCATCGTCTTCGGATTGGGCGTGGCGAGCGCGCTCACCCTGTTCGTGGTGCCCTCGCTCTACCTGGTGCTGGAGGACGTCGAGACCCGGCTCCGCCGGCGCAAGAGCGGCGACGCGGAGCCTCTGGAGCTGGGCGCGCCGGGTGCGTAGGCGGCCGGCTAGTCTTCGATCTCGAGGGCGATGACGTCGGGCGAGGGTCGACGGGCTCGCCAGGGACGGCGCTCCCCGCCCTCTTCCGCACAGCGCTCCATGAATCCCGAGAGCGTCTCGCCCAGGCACTCGGGCACTTCCCCGGCGTCGTGGACCTCGATGCGCATGGTGCAGCGCTCGGCATCGAGCCCCTCGACGTGGGCGGTGCCCCGGTTGAGGAGCCCCGCCATCAGGCTCAGCCGCAGCCTGGTGTCGCGCACGAGATCGACCAGGGAGCCGCTGGCGTCCGCCCGGGCCTTGAAGTCGAGCTGCTGGTAGATCCCGCCGTCGATCAGCCGCTGGGCGGCGCCGCGACCTCGCTCGTGGTTGAAGGCGGCCCGGCCGCGGCCGGCGCCCCGGGCGGCGTAGAGCGCCTCGGACATCCGCTCGTAGCGGTCGAGCGGAACCCACTCGCTGGGCGACAGCTTTCCGTCCTCGAGTACGGCCAGATCGTCCGCCTCGAGCCGCGCCCGGATCGCGTCCGCGGCCGCGCCGCCGCTCTCGAGGTCCTGCTTCAGGTCCTCGACGAGACCGATGAGCGCAGTGCCCTTGATCGCCGGTGCCTGCATGTCCACCCCTCCCTGGCCGAGTGGATCGGCCGATCGCGCCTCGGCCTGAACCCCGGACTGCGACCGGGCGGGGTCGTCCCCGCGGTCCTCAGGCTGGCAGGACGTGGAGACGGCGATAGTCGGCGAATACCGCGGCCAGCTCCTCGGGGTCGAAGCCGAACTGCGCCAGGCTGTATCGGTGGGCCTCCCGCTCGTGGCGGGCGTCGTCCGCCAGCCAGCCCTCCATGGCCCGCCGGGCGGGGTCGGAGAGCGGGACACCGAGCCAGCGGTAGATACGCCGGACCTCGGCCATGGGCGCCCGCTGGACCGCCCGGTAGTCCACGTCGAGGAACCGCTCGCCCGGGTAGCGCGTGCGGGCCTCCATGCAGCGACCCAGCGCCCATGCGTAGCGGCGTTGGACCTGGGCTCCCACCCGGGTCTCGTCGACCTCGTCCCGCGCCAGCGCCCAGAGCGCGCTGTACATGCTGGCGGCCGACGGGATCGTCTCCAGGGGATCGCGGTGGGTCAGCACCAGCCGGGCGCCGGGGAACACCTCGAAGAGCGCGTCCAGGTAGCCCAGGTGGAAGGGCGCCTTCAGCAGCCAGCGCGCCCCCAGGTCGCGCCCGGCCTGCTTCTTCTGCCACTGCAGCAGACGCAGCCAGCGGGCGAGGTCGCGGTAGGCCGGCCTCAGGTCCTGGCGATCGAGCCAGGCCCGGTAGCCCGGCAGGTCGGCCCCGGACTCGGGCACGTGGCTCATGAAGGAGTGCTCGAGGAGCATGATCTCCTCGTCCGCTCCCTCCGCATCCCAGGGGTGGATCGCCGCGAGCTGCGGGACCGCCTCGAGGGTGAGCCGGATCTCCTCGTGGGCCGCGGGGATCCGCGGATCGTCGCGACGCCAGTCGCTGCCGGGGAACGGCGCGGGGTAGCGCACCTCCCACCAGCGGGCCGTGCGCCAGTCGCCGCCGCTCGCGAGCAGCCGGTGGAGGAGCGTGGTGCCGGTCCGCGCGAGCCCCACGATGACGACGGGCGGATCCAGCCGCTCGTCTTCGATCTCCGGGTGGCGCCGCCGCTGCTCCTCGGCCATCAGCCGGGTGACCAGGCTGTCGACGAGGCGGGCGCGCTGGCTGGCGATCCCGACCGCGTTGAGCCCGGCCTCGTCGCGCAGGGAAGTCAGCAGGACCCGCAGCGGCTCCCGGAAGAACTCGTCCCCGAAGTCGCCGAGGCCGGCGCGCTGCCGGGCCTCGGCCACGAGCGCGCCCTCGTCGAAGGCCCGGCCGGCGGAGACCGGGCCGTCGCCCTCCCGGATCGTGCTGCGGTCCCCGGCCCGGCTCATCACCCGCTCTCGCGCCTCCCGTCCGTGTGCCCACCGCGAGCGTCCGCAGGCTAGCGCGGCCCTGCCGGCTCCGGGCGGGCGCGGTTTCGGTATGCTCCGCGGCTTCCATGGCGAGCCCCCGACGACGCCCGCTGCGGCTCGGTCCCGACGGACGGATCGCGCGCATCCCCACGCCCACCGGGTTCCCGGTGGGCGACATCAACAGCTACCTGATCCTGCCCGAGAAAGACGCGGGCGGTCCGGTCCTGGTGGACAGCGGCGTGCACACCGACGAGGCGTGGGAGGCCCTGGAGGACGGACTCGCGGCCCTGGGCACCGCGGTGGGCGAGATCCGGCTCCTGCTGCTCACCCACGCCCATCCGGACCACTTCGGCCAGGCGGCGCGCATCGTCCGGGAGTCGGGCTGCCCGGTCTGGTCCCACGGTGCGGCGCCCCGAGCCATCGAACGCTACGCGTTCGAGGCGCCCCCGGAGCGCCAGGCCGTGCTCACGCGCTTCCTCGTCCGGCTCGGGGTCCCCCCCCGGCGCGCCCGCGAGGCCTTCGGCCCGGCGGGCGGGCGCGCGGCGGTCGAGTACGTCGAGGTCGACCGCCTGCTGGAGGACGGCGAGCGCATCGACCTGGGCCGCGAGGTGCCGGGCTTCGGCGGGTCGTTCGAGCTCGAGGTGATCCACACCCCCGGCCACTGCCCCGATCTCGTGTGCTACTGGCATGCGGCGAGCGGCGCGATCTTCGCCGGCGACCACCTGCTGCCGGACATCACACCGGTGTGTCTGATCGACGTCCCCGCGACCGCCGACGGCGAGCGGGTCGCAACCCTCGCCCAGTTCCACGAGTCCCTCGACAAGGTCGAGGGGCTGCCCGTCGAGCTCGTGCTGCCGAGCCACGGCGACGTCCTGCCCACCCATCGCCGGCTGATCGCCGACTACCGGCTGCACACCGGCAAGCGGCTGCTGAAGATCGCCCGCATCCTCGCCGAGGGCGAGCTGACCCCCTACGCCCTGGGCCGGACGATGTTCCCGGCGGTCTACGACAGCCAGCTCCACCTGGTGCTGTCGGAGGTGATGGGACACCTCGACATCCTGACCCGGGACGGTCACGCGAAGGTGGAGGAGCGCGACGGCGTCCTGCACTACGCCTTCGTCTCGCTCCCCGAGCCCGCCTGATCCCGGCGGCCGGGGTCAGCCTCCGGGCACCAGGAAGAAGTCGCCGGACTCGTGACCGGCGAACTTGATGGGCGCGTAGCGCGGCGTCTCGCCGCCGACCGCGTCGTTGCGGGCCATCACCCGGGCGGACACCTCCTCGTAGAAGCTTCGCCCCTCGAGGATGCCGTGGTTCTCGAACAGCACGTCGATCAGCGCGGCGGCGAACTGCGAGTTGGGCCCGCCCTGGTTGTCGAGCACCGGCGCCAGGCCGCCCGAGGTCAGGGCGGTCCGGGAGCGCCGGACCCGCATCTCGTCCTCCCAGCGGGCCCGGGCGCCCGCCTGCACCGGCGAGATCGCCAGCGAGGCGTCGGGCAGCGATCCGGAGTAGCACGAGTCGGCCACGACCATCACGTGGCGGGCCGCCATGGCTTCGAGGAGCTCGGCGATCTGGCGATTGGCGATCCAGCTGCCCCGGTCCCCGGCGATGGCGTCGGACGGCTGCCAGTAGCCCTCGCCCGAGGCGTCCAGCTCGCCGTGGCCCGCGTAGTAGACGAGCAGGTTGTCGGTCTCGTCGAGGGCCTCCCGGAGGGCGTTCAGGTGGTAGAGGATCTGGTAGCGCGTGGGGTTCTCGAGCAGGGTCACCTGGTAGGCGTACTCGCTGCTCAGCACCTCGGCCACGTCGCGGGCGTCGCGCACCGCCGCCTCCAGACTCGAGAGCTCGCGGTAGGAGTCGATCCCGATCACCAGGGCGTGGAAGCGGCCGAAGTCGGCGTCGCGCAGCGCGGCCCGGGTGCGCCGATCCGCCTCGGAGCCGATCTCGAAGGCGCGGACCCGCCGCTGGCCCAGGCGATCGACGGCGACGAACTCGACCCGCTCCGCCTCCGCCCCGAGCGCCAGCACGTGGCGGAAGATGCCGCGGGCGTCCACGCGGACCGCCTCGCCGTTGACCGTCAAGCTGCCGAGACCCGCCGGGGCCACCGCGCGCCCGGTGACGGACAGGGTGTCCGAGTCGGCCGGCCACTCGATCCGCGGAGCGCCCCGGGTCAGCGGAACGTCGGGCTCGACGATCTGGATCGTGGGCCCGGCGACCGCCATGCCGGCGCCGCTGGCGCTGGCGGAGGCCGTGACGAACTCGAGACCGGCCGCGTCGAGCCCCGAGGCCCGCCGGTACCACAGCAGGGCGAGCGCCGGATCCTTCTCGACCCCGAGCCCCTTCTCGTACAGCTGGCCGAGGCTCACCTGGGCGGGCGAGTAGCCCTGCTCGGCGGCCTTGGCGTACCACTGCGCGGCCGCCTCGTGGTCCGGGTCCAGGCCGAGGCCCTTCTCGTAGATCTCGCCCACGTAGGTCTGGGCGCGGGCGTCGCCCTGCGAGGCCAAAGGCAGCCAGATCCGGAGGGAGGTCTCGTAGCTGGCGCGGTCGTAGGCGACGTACTCTCCGCCCCGGATCTCGCAGTCCCGCGCCGTCGTCTTGACCGGACGGCGGGGCGTCATGTAGGTGAGCTGGCCGCCCAGCTTCTTGACGCGGCCCGGGAGCAGACAGTCGACCACCAGGAAGTCGTCGGCGCGTCCCACCGAGGGCGTCGTGGTGGCGACCTCGATCGATCCGCGCTGGGCGTCGGCTCCGCCGAGCCAGCCGGCGCAGCCGAGCCCGACCCCCCCCAACCCGAGGAGCAGCGCTCCCCATGCGTTTCGCAGGCCCGCCCGCACTCGGCTCATCGGTTCTTCTCCCCGCTCGGAGCCCGCGGCCCCGCTCCTCGAGAGTGCCTCGGAGAGGCGTGTCGGTTCCGCAACGCGCCTGCCCCCGCCCGCGGGTGGCCGCGCTTTGCGTCGCGCTGTGGGTGGCCGCGGCCGGCTGTGCCGGCCCCGCCGAGCAGGCCCTCGACCGCGGGCGCGCCCTGGGATTCGAGGTGCGCCGCGTCGAGGGCGCGCCCTACCCCCACGTCCTGCTCGAGCGTCCACACGGCGACGGCAAGGCTCCGACCTTCGTGTACCTCGACGGCGACGCCGATCCCGCGCGGGTGGCCCGGCGCTGGCCCTTCGACGCCACCCCGAGCCCTCCGATCGCCCTCGACCTGATGGCGGCGGATCCCGGCCCCGCGGTCTACCTGGGCCGCCCGGGCCAGCTGGGCGCGCCCGCCCCGCCGCGCACCTGGACGCTCGGCCGCTATGGCGAGGACGTGGTGTCCAGCCTGGTGGCCGCCCTGCGCCGGGCCGGCCTGACCGTGGACGGGGAAGGCGTCGTCCTGGTGGGCGTGAGCGGCGGAGGCACCCTGGCGGTTCTCATGGCCGAGCGGCTCGCCGCGACCGAGGCCGTGGTCACGGTCGCGGGAAACCTCGACGTCGCCGCCTGGACCGCCCATCGCCGCGAACCTCCCCTGGTGGACTCCCTGGACCCGGCCCTGCGCCCGCCGCTGGGCGCCTCGCTCGTGCAGCTGCACCTGCTGGGAGGACGCGACCGCACCGTGCCCCCCGAGCTGGCCCGGGGCTTCCTGGAGCGCCAGCCCGGGGCCCGCGTGCGCCGCTTCCCCGACTTCGACCACCACTGCTGCTGGGCCTCCGTCTGGCCCGGGATCGCCGGCGAACTGCGCGGGGAGCTCGCCCGCGACCGGCCCCCGGACTAGAACTCGAGGCGCCCGCCGAAGGTCAGCCTGTGGCTCTCCACGTCTTCGTAGCCCAGCAGGACCTCGTAGGCGGCGAAGGCGCCGACGCCCCGCGCGAAGGTCATCGCCGTCTCGGCGCCCAGGGTGAAGTAGTCGCGATCGGGGCTGTCGGTCACGATCTTGAACTTGCCCTGGGTCGACGTGTCGCCGGTGAAGATCGACCCGATGCGACGATCGTCGTCCTCGTACTCGTGGATCCACTCGCCGCGCAGCTGGGGGACGAGGACTCCGAAGGGCAGCGAGAACGCGTAGGCGACCTCGGAGCCCAGGGTCGTGGTGACGGAGTCGATGTTCTGGCTGTCGTAGCGCAGCGCCCAGCCGGCCCCTCCGTTCTCGCTGTAGCCGTCGATCTCGATGCGCGCATAGGCGGCCCGGAAGTAGGGGGTCAGGGTCAGCCCGCCCAGCGCGACGTCGTAGCCCACGCCCCCACTGACGGCGAACTGCTCTCCGTCGGGATCGCCCTTGGCGTTGGTCACGACCGTGGCGCCGGGCACCGAGTACCGGATCTTCCGCTTCGTGTCGTACTCGGTGCCGCCGAAGGTGACGATGCCGTCGAGGTAGAGCCCCTCGATGGGGAAGAAGGTGCCGTAGAACGAGCCGTTGAAGGAATCGCTCTCGACGTCGCCCGCGTTGCTCTTGTAGTCGGCTTCGGCGCGCAGCCAGCTGAACGCGGCCCCCACCGCGAACATCTCGAAGGTGACGTCCCCACCGACGGTCAGCCCCCCTGCGTCGTAGTTGAAGCCGAGCAGCTTGCTGGTGTTGTTCACGTCGCCCGTGCCGTAGGTGCCGTTCAGGTAGACCCCGAACGTCGGTCCGCCGTCCTCACCGGCTGCACCGGTGGCCAGGGCCTCGCGCAGCCCGTAGCGGGCCTTGTCGCCCCGCCACTGGATCTCCAGGGCGGCCACGGGCCCCGCGCGCAGGGCCGAGAGGCGCCCCACCAGGCCGCCGGAGATCTGCCGCATCTGACCGCCGGAGAGCTTGGTCCCGGTGCTGCCCTGGGCGGCGAGCTGCTCGGGCGAGAGCTGGCCGATCGCGAGCTCCTGATCCTCGTCGGAGGCCCCGGCCAGCGCCTCGCACTGGGCCTGGAATTCCTCGAGGTTGCCTCCGGCATTGCAGGCGTCCCGGGCGACCAGCGCGAGACCCAGCTCGGTGGGATTGAGGTCGTCCTCGATCCCGTCGGCGATGTCCATCTCCATCTGGGCCAGGGCCGGCGCGGCCACGCCGACCAGCGCCGCGGCGCAGAGTCCAGCCCGCAGCGCCGCGCGAACGGACGAGCGGCCGGATCCGGTCCAGAGTCCCTCTCGAAGTCGTCGACGAAGCACACGATCCCCCATGTCACCCCCTTCGCTCGAGGTCGACCCCGCCGTCCGCGGGGGTCGCCGGTGTGGAGAGAATCGGCCGGGCCGCGCGGACCCGCAGGTGCCGATCGGCCCATTGCGTACCGGGATCCCGCCAGGCGACGCTGCTCGAGCTTCAGGGAGTGCAGCAGAACCGACCCCGTCTGTCCAAGCGGCTCGAAGAGGCGCGACGCGCTCGGCGCTCAGGAGGACGACCGGAAGAGCGAACGCAGGGCCACGCGGCGCCCCCTGCCCCCGTCCCTCGCTTCCTGGAGACGGCGCAGGCGGTCCTCGAAGGGCCCGATGAGCCAGCAGTCGTCCGCGGCAAGCGACCCGAGCGCGGGTCCCTCGGCGTTCAGGGGACAGACGTCGCGCGACTCCACGAGCTCCTCGCGCTCGTCCTCGGCCCACCAGCGAAGGGGAAGCCCCTGGGTCCGGCACACGTAGGGCCGGTCTGCGTAGATGCGGCATCCACCCGCCCCATCGAGAAAGGCGCAGGCGCCCGGGGCATGAGGGGCTTCGCCCCCGAGCAGCGCCGGGTGGGCGGCGCGGATGCGCCGGGCTTCGATCTCGAAGACCGTGAGGTCGTCCACGCAGCAGGCGCTGCAGCCCCGCCGGCACTGCAGCCGGGAGCCGTGACGGGCGGCCAGCCGCGCGGCCTCCCGGTCGACCTCTTCGTGGAGGGCGAGGAGCTCCCCGAGCCCGGCATCGGATGCGGTCCGTTCCACGCGCGAAGTCTACCCCTCGGCTCTCGCATCGACATGACGGACTGACTGTATGTTTCTCGTCCACCACCCTGGCGGCGTGTGGCCGGGCCGGGGTGTCCCACGGCTCGCCGATCCACCACTACGGCCCCCGGGACCGCCTCCTGCGCGCAGCCCTGGAAGCGGTCTCCAGCCGCCTGCGAGACCGGGTGGTGCGCGGGCTGGAAGCCCTGCCCGACCGTCGTTCAGTCCGGCTCCGAGGCCGTCACGCCGGGCAGCGGAAACCGCCGACAGAAGTCCCCGACCGCGGCGGCGAGGCCGCGCAGGTGGTCCTCGTCCCCGGGACGCCGCAGGGCCGCGGCGATCCACTCGGCGATGCGCCGCATGTCGTCCTCGTCCATGCCGCGCGTGGTGGCCGCGGGCGTGCCCAGGCGCAGCCCGCTGGGACGCAGGGCCGGAAGCGGATCGTCGGGCACCAGCTGCTTGTTCGTGGCGACGCCGATGGCGTCGAGGGCCGCCTCGGCCCGCCGGCCGTCGATCCCGAAGCTCTTGACCGTGTCGATCACCAGCAGGTGGTTGTCGGTTCCGCCGGTCACGAGCGAGGCGCCCTCGGCCACGAGCGCCACCGCCAGGGCGTGGGCGTTGGCCAGCACCGCCTCCGCGTAGCGGCGGAACCCGGGCGTCGCCGCCCGGAGCAGCGCCACCGCGGCCGCCGCCACGTTGTTCATGTGGGGGCCGCCCTGGAGCCCGGGGAACACCGAGCGATCGATGCGCTCGGCGTGGCGGGCCCGGCACAGGATGAGGCCCCCGCGCGGCCCCCGAAGGCTCTTGTGGGTGGTGGTCGTGACCACGTCGAAGCCGGCGTCGAACGGGTTGGACAGCACCCCGGCGGCCACCAGGCCGCCCACGTGGGAGATGTCGGCCATGGCGATCGCCCCCACCTCGTCGGCCACGGCGCGGAACGCGGCGTAGTCGTCCTCCCGCGGCGACGAGGTCGTCCCGCACAGCACGAGCTTCGGGCGGGTCTCCCGGGCCAGGGCGCGCAGCTCCTCGAAGTCGACCCGGCCGTTCTCGTCGGGCCGCGTCCGGTAGCGGACGAACTCGAAGAGCCGGCCCATGTGCGACACCGGCGCGCCGTGGGTGAGGTGTCCGCCGTGGGAGAGATCCATGGCCAGCACCCGGTCGCCGGGCTCGAGGAACGCGAGGTAGACCGCCTGGTTCATGGGCGACCCCGAGAGCGGCTGGACGTTGGCGTGCTCGCACCGGAAGAGCGCCCGGGCGCGCTCCTTCGCCAGCTCCTCCACCGCGTCGGTGTAGCGCTGGCCGCCGTAGTAGCGGCGTCCGGGGTAGCCCTCGGCGTACTTGTTCGTGAACACCGAGCCCAGGACCGCCAGCACCTCGGGCATCGCGTAGTTCTCGGACGGGATCAGCTCGATGCCGTGGAGCTGGCGGCGCTCTTCGCCCAGGAGGGCGGCGTTCAGGCCGGGGTCCAGTCGGGCCAGTCGCTCGCGGTGGGCTTCCATGGATCCTCCCCTCGATGGCCGCAGCCTAGGCGAGCGCGGATGTCAAGAAAATCGAAAAGACCTCCACGATTCGTTTAGAATTCCTACATGGATCCGGCGCAGCTCGACCTCAACAAGCTCCACACCTTCGCCCGGGTGGCCGACGACGGCGGCGTCACCGCGGCGGCGCGGGGGCTGGGACTGACGCCGTCGGCGGTGAGCCAGGGCCTCGCGGCGCTCGAGGCCCAGCTGGGCGTCGCCCTCTTCCACCGGGTCGGCCGGCGCCTGGTCCTCACCCGGGAAGGCGCGGCTCTCCACCGGCGCTTCGCGGAGATCCGGGACCGGCTCTCCCTCGCCCTTGCCGAGGCGCTGAACGCCGAGCGCGAGGTCCGCGGGCCCGTTCGCCTGGGGGTCTACCTGGGGTTCCCGCGCGAGCCCCTGGCGCGGCTGATCGCCGGCTTCGCGGCGGCCCACCCGGACGCCTCGGTCCGGGTGCGCTACGAGGGCCGCGACGAGCTCGAGCGCGGACTGCGGAGCGGGCGCCTCGACCTGGCGTTCGCCCTGGAGCGGGCCCGGGGACGGGGCATCGAGAGCCTGCGTCTGTTCCGTCAGGAGCTGGTGCTCGTCCGCAGGCGGGAGAAGGCCCGGCGCGCGCTGCGCTTCCAGGACCTGGCGGGGCTCGCGTTCGTCGACTACTTCCCGGCGGCCCCCCTGATCCAGCGCTGGATCCGCCACCACTTCCGGCGCAAGCCGCCCCGGCTCGACGTGCGCGTCTGGGCGGCGTCGGCCAACCTCGCCCTCGACCTCGTGCGCCGGGGGGTGGGCGCCGCCGTCCTGCCCGAGGCGCTCGTCGGCGCCCAGCCGGCGTCGGCACGCCTCGAGCGCCTGTCCGGGGGCCGCACGGAGATGGTGGACTCGGTCTGGCTGAACGCCCTGCCGGGCTCGCTCGCCTCGCCGGCGGTGGACGCCTTCCGGCGCGACGCCCTGGCGGTGCTGGGCGACACCTGAGTTCGCGGACCGGCGCCCGAACGCGAAGGGCCCCGCCGGCCTGCGCCGACGGGGCCCCGCTGGATCCAGCGCCCGGGATCAGTCCCGAACGGTCACCGCGCAGTTGGAGATGATCGGCGCGCCTCGCTCCTTCGAGGAGGCCTCGACGATGATCTGGTCGCCTTCCTTCCAGTACTTGACCACGTAGGTCTCGCCCGGGAAGGCCACGCCGCGGAAGCGCGCCTGGTAGCGGGCCACCTTGGTGACGT
Source organism: Myxococcota bacterium (assembly GCA_050618075.1). GTDB lineage: Bacteria > Myxococcota_A > UBA9160 > UBA9160 > UBA4427 > JBNLVL01. The sequence goes on along the minus strand of JBNLVL010000001.1, from coordinate 49,775 downwards.
CGCCGCCGAGCACCTCGTCCACCACCGCCTTGCACACGATGCCGTAGGAGCACAGACCGTGGGTGATGGGCTTGTCGAAGCCGCCCATCTTCGCGAACTCGGGGTCGGCGTGGAGGGGGTTCTTGTCCCCGGAGAGCCGGTACAGGAGGGCCTGCTGGGGCAGGCTCGCCCGCTCGATCACCCCGTCGGGCTCCCGCTCCGGCGGCGCATTGCCGGCCTCGGGGCCCTTCTCGCCCCCGAAGCCGCCCTCACCGCGCAGGAAGATCCCGAAGCGATTGGTGAAGAGCGCGTCGCCGCTCTCCTTCTCGCGGGTCTCGACCTCGAGAACGCAGAGACAGGCCTTCCCCTTGTCCCAGAGCTCGGCCACCTTGCCGCTGCTCACCACGGTGGCGTGGGTGGGAAGCGGCTTGTGGATCTGGATGTCCTGCTCGCCGTGGAGCAGCAGGGCGAAGTTGAACTCCAGGCCCTCCACCTGGCCCAGCCCGCCCAGCGAGCTGAACACCGGGATCACGCCGTAGCTCGGCAGGACCTTCAGGTTCTTCTCGTAGGTGTACTCGAGCTCGTTGGCGTCGGTGGGCGGATTGCCCGCGCCCACGCCCAGGTGGTAGAGGATGACGTCGTCCTGGGTCCAGGACGCCTCGCCGGCTCCCAGCTCGGCCCCGAGGGCCTTCGACGGATCGATGGGCATGGGGTCCTCCTAGCCTTCGGCCTTCTGGAAAGCCTTCATCACCGCCTGCATCTCGCCGGCGATGGAGTCCGGCACCGAGTAGCCCTCCTCGTCGCGGATGGCGCCCCAGTTGTCGCGGATCTCCTCGGCGCTGGCCTTGCCGCCCTTGCCCTTGACCCAGCCGTCGGTCATGCCGATGAAGATGCGGGCATAGCGACCGCCCCCGACGTCGTAGATCTCGTGGGTGGCGTCGCACGCCTCGGACGAGAGGTAGGTCACCAGGCCGGTGATGCACTCGGGGTCGAGGCTCTCGGCCAGCGGCCCGAGCAGGTTCTCGGTGAGGCGCGTGCGCGCGATCGGCGCGATCACGTTGCTCTTGATGTTGTTCTTGGCGCCCTCGACGGCGAGCACGTTGGACAGGCCGACCAGGCCCATCTTCGCGGCGCCGTAGTTGGACTGCCCGAAGTTGCCGAAGATGCCGGCGCCCGAGGCCGTGAACACGAAGCGGCCGTAGTTGTTCTCCTTCATGACGCGGAAGGCCGGCTGGGACACGAAGAAGGCGCCCTTGAGGTGCACGTCGATGACGGCCTCGAGGTCCTTGGGCTCGAGCTTCGCGAAGGTCTTGTCGCGCAGGATGCCCGCGTTGTTGATGACGATGTCGATCTTGCCGAAGTTGTCGGTGGCGGTCTTGATGATCGCCTCGCCGCCCTCGGGCGTGGAGACCGAGTCGTAGTTCGCCACGGCGGTGCCGCCGGCCTCGGTGATCTCCTTGACGGTCGCGTCGGCCATGCTGCTGCCGCCGCCGGTCCCGTCCGCGGCGCCGCCGAGGTCGTTCACGACGACCTGGCAGCCGCGCTTGCCCAGCTCCAGTGCGTAGGTCTTGCCGAGGCCGCCCCCGGCCCCGGTGATGACGGCGACGCGGCCGTCGAAGCGGATGTCACTCATGTCTCGTTGCTCCTGTGCGATCCGGAGGCGCGCTGGAACGTGCAGCGTCCCGGGCTCCTTCCGGTCGGCAAGAGGTCCGGATCGCGTCCCCGATGGACGCGGTCGGACCCGGTGATCGATTCGGTGGCGCGTTGACTCGGGGATCAATTCGCGGCGGGCCGGAGAATAGCGAAGCAGTCCGGATCCGCCGTGGACCGCCCCGGGGGACGACGGTGCGGGGCTCGATCGCGCCGGGATCGACGGCGCCGGGCTCGACCGCGCAGGGCGTCGCCGCCCCACCCCGGTCGCCGGCCCACCACCGGTCGCCGGCCTCACCGGCCGCAACGGCCGCACCGGCCTCAGCGGCCTCGTCGAGGCGACGCGGCGGCCGCGCCGGCGACGCGGTCCGGTGTCGCGAGCGCCGTCGCCCCGGACCGGACGCCCCCGGACCGACACGTCTCGTTTGGGCTTTTTTGCGCCTCGCCTGCCACATCGCGCGGCTCGGACCCACACATCCCCGAACCCAAACCTTTCTTCGGGGGAGTCATGGTCAGACTCGCACTCTACGCATTGATCGCCATCGGCCTCGCCGCGCCCCAGGCCGCACAGGCGAGCCCGATCCTTTCGCTCATGTCCGAGAAGGGCCTCTCGATCCTCGAGAAGATCTCGGCCCCGTCGGACTCGGGCACGCCCGCCACCCTCGGCGACGAGGATCTGCAGGTCATCTTCGGGACCGGCGACCTCTCCGACTACCGGGCGCTCAAGAAGAGGGTCAAGAACAAGTTCCAGAAGTACCAGGCGCGCAAGCGCGGAGGCGGCTCGCTGGCGCGGCTGCGCTTGAAGCTGGACGGAAGCGGCCTGGACCTCGACGGAAAGCTCTCGGGCTCGGAGCTGCGCCGACTGCGCAAGGACCTCAAGGCCATGAAGGGCAACTTCACCGTCGTCACCGGGCCGACCGGCATTCCCGAGCCGGGGACCCTGGCGCTGCTGGGCGGCGGGCTGGGTGGACTGGCGCTGGCCAATCGCCGCAGCCGCCTCGGTCGCCTGGATCGGGAGCGACGCCGGAGCGCCTGAGCCGGTCGCTCCGACTCCCAGCCGGACGCCGGCCCCCGGTGTCCGATGTCGGATGTCCGATGTCCGGCCCACGGTCGATGCGCGGCCGGTGCTCCCACGGGAGCGCCGGCCGCGTGCGCGTTCAGCGCCGGCCGCGTGCGGCCAGGATGGCCTGCACGAGCGCCTCGGGCGCGCCCTCGGGCGCGTCGTTCTCGCACTGACAGACCTCGCGGCCGGCCTTCACCGCCTCGCGATAGCTGACCAGGTAGTCCTTGCAGGGCGGACACATCTCGAGGTGCTCGGCGAAGACCCGGCTCTCTTCGTCTTCGAGCTCCCCATCGAGGTAGGCCATGAGAAAGTCCGCCAGCTCTCGGCAGGTCATGTCCATCGGTCAGGACTCCCCCAGGCGGAACTGCGAATCCAGCAGCTCGCGCAGAGCCTGGCGCGCGCGGTGGAGTCGGGTCTTCACCGCGGCGCGGCTGATCTCCAGGAGGCGGGCGGCCTCCTCGGTGTCGAACTCTTCGATGTCCCGAAGCAGCAGAACGGTTCGGTAGGTGTCGGGCAGGCGGTCGATCGCCTCGCGCACCTGGTGACGGACCTCGGCGCTCTCGAGCTGGTCGTTCACGTCCGGCCGCCACGGCCCCGCGGGCGACGCGAAGTGACCGTCGTCGAGATAGCGCGGCAGCAGGTCCTCGATGCTCTCCTCGGGCTTTCGCCGCCGGGTCCTCAGTCGCATGAGGCAGGCGTTCACCACGATCCGGTGCAGCCAGGTGGAGAGTCGCGAGCCGCCCTCGAAGCGGTCGATGGCGCGGAACGCGTTCAGGAACGCCTCCTGGACCGCGTCCCGGGCGTCCTCCTCGCTGCGCAGGAAGCGGCGCGCCACGGCCAGCATGCGGCCGGTGTAGGACCGCACCAGCCACTCGTAGGCGGCGTCGTCACCGGCCCGCAGCCTCGCGAGCAGCTCGCTCTCGTCGACCTCGGCGTCGCCGGAGCTGCCCGGCGGCGGAAGGGTGTCCTGACTCACGAGTCCTCCCGGGACCTCAGAGCAGCTCGAGAACGCTCTCCGGTGGCCGACCCACCACGGCGGCGGAGTCGCCGACGAGGATGGGCCGCTCCATCACGATGGGCTCACGAGCCATCAGGTCCATCAGGGGCGCGTCGTCTGCCTGCGCGGAGAGCCCCGAATCGGCGAAGGCGGCTTCTCCCTTGCGGATCCATTCCCGGGCCGGCCGGCCCAGACGCCGGCCGAGCTCGGCCAGCTCCTCGCGGTCGAGGGGCTCTTCGAGGTAGCGGCGCACCACCAGCGGCGCGCCCTTCTCCTCGAGGAGCGCCAGGGTGGCCCGGCTCTTCGAGCAGCGGGGGTTGTGGAGCAGCACCAGCGGGTCGCCGGAACTCGGAAGGGACATCGGATCTCTCCGCTTGCAGGTTCCCGGGAACTCTACATCCTATCCGGCCGATCGCGAGCGGCGGGTCGCTGCGGTCCGAGGAGGCGACATGTCCTGGCTGGAACGGATCCTGGGTGGCGGTCGAGAGGCGGGCGGACGCGCGTCGACCGCCTCGGTGCGGCGCATCGCCGAAGAGCTCGATCGCTGGCCGCCCGAGCGGGCGCACCACGTGGCGGCCTTCGCGTGCGTCCTGGCCCGGGTGGCCCAGGCGGACCTGCAGGTGGACGACCAGGAGCGGCGGTCCATGGAGACGCAGCTCGCAGAGGTGGGCGGCCTCGATGCCGAGGAGGCTCGGGCCGCGGTCGAGCTGGCCGTGGCCCAGGGCGCGACGGACCACTATCTGGCCACGCGGGAATTCAAGGAGCGCTCGGACAAGGGCGAGCGCGCGCGGCTGGTCGACTGCGCCTTCGCGGTGGCCGCCGCCGACGGATCGATCAGCGCGGACGAGAGCCACGTCGCCCTGGCCGTGGCGGAGGAGCTGGGGTTCTCCCGGCCCGAGGCCCTGGGCCTGCGCCTTCGCTGGCGCGAGCACCTGGCCGAGCTGCGCCCCGCCGGCGACGACTCCGACTGAGGGCCGGCGCGCCGGGTCCGCTCAGTGGCGGACCAGCAGCAGGGTCTGCGGATCGAGAGCCACGTGCAGCTCGGAGAGATCGGGGTTGTCGTGGTCCTTGAGCGCGCGCAGACCCACCGTCTCCTCGCCGTCGTCGCCGGGCTCCAGCGCCAGGACCACGCTCACCAGGTCGCCGAAGCGACCGACCGTGGAGGGCACGCCGTCGACCTGCTCGTCGTCGCTGGGCACCGAGATCCAGACCTCCGCCGCCAGCTCCTGGGCCAGCGCGCGCAGGTCACCGAGCTCGTCGTTGCCGACCGTGTCGATGTCCGCGCCTTCGATCACGATGAGGGTGGGCTTGGCCCCGGCCTCGCTCTCCACCTTCACCGCCTCGCGGAGCTTGGACACGCTGAAGCTCGCCGGGGGATAGGCGCGGATGCTGCGCCGACGGTCGATCTCCGTGTGCGTCACCGCCGCGTCCTCGAGATGCGTGGAGTTCGCGAGGGTCTCGTAGACGTTGTCGTAGAAGGCGCGCACGTGGGAGACCGTCTGGTCCAGGGCTACGTGGAGCACGGTGCCGCCCCGCAGCAGCTCGTCGAGGGCGACCCCCACGAGGAAGGGCGTCTTGCCCATTCCGTGGCCCGCCAGGACCACACCGAGGTTTCCGATGCCCAGGCCACCGTGGAGCCCCTTCTCGAGGAGACGGAGGGGGCTGCGTGCGTTCAGGAACTTGCGATACATGAGGCCTCCCCCTCCTACTCGTCGTCGTCCACGACCTTCGAGGCGTACTTCTTCTTGAGCTCGTCCTGGACCTCGCCGGGTGCCGGCAGGTAGCGCGCGAACTCCATGGTGAACTCGGCCTTGCCCTGGGTCACCGAGCGCAGGTCCGTGGCGTAGCCGAACATCTCCGAGAGCGGCACCTCGGATTCGACCCGACAGAAGCCTTCCTCCTCGGTCGTCCCGATGACGGTGCCGCGTCGCTGCATGATCGTCTTGAGCAGCGCGCCCTGGAACTCGCTGGGACCCTCGAGCTCCACCTTCATCACGGGCTCGAGGATGATCGGCTTGGCCTTGCCGTAGACATCGCGGAAGGCGCCCCGGGCCGCGGCCTGGAAGGCGTTGTCCGACGAGTCGACCGAGTGGGACTGACCGTCGTTGATGCAGATCCGCATGCCGATCACGGGGAACCCGATCAGGCGACCCTTGTCGAGACAGCTCCGGAAGCCCTTCTCGACCGACGGGATGTACTCGGTCGGGATGGCGCCGCCGCGGATCTCGTTGATGAACTCGAAGTCCTCGTCCCCCTCGACGATGGGCTCGACCCAGCCGCACACGCGACCGAACTGGCCGGAGCCGCCGGTCTGCTTCTTGTGGGTGTAGGCGAACTCGGCGCGCTGGGAGATCGCCTCGCGGTAGGCCACCTGGGGCTGCCCGGTCTCGACCTCGCAGTTGTACTCGCGCTTCATCCGCTCGACGTAGACGTCGAGGTGGAGCTCGCCCATGCCGGAGATCACGGTCTCGCCGCTCTCCTCGTCGACGCCCGCGTGGAAGGTGGGATCCTCCCGGACGAAGCGGCCGAGGGCCTTGCCCATGTTGTCCTGGGCCTTCTGGTCCACCGGCTTGATGGACAGCGAGATCACCGGGGCCGGGACGTGCATGGAGCTCATCGCGACGTTCACCGACTGGTCGGTGAAGGTGTCGCCCGAGGCGCACTCGATGCCGAACAGCGCCACGATGTCGCCGGCCTGGGCCTGCTCGATGTCCTCCATCTTGTCCGCGTGCATGCGGACCAGCCGCCCGACCTTGTGCTTCTTCTTGGTGCGGCTGTTGATGATGGTCGAGCCCTTGCCGATCGTGCCCTGGTACACCCGGAGGTACGTGAGCTGGCCGTAGCGGCCGTCCTCCAGCTTGAACGCCAGGGACACCAGCGGCTTGTTCGGGTCGGTCTCGATGGTGACCACGGCCTCGTCGTTGTCGAGGTCGACGCCGCTGTTCTCCACCTCGGTGGGGTTGGGCAGGTAGGCCGTCACCGCGTCGAGCAGCTTCTGGACGCCCTTGTTCTTGTAGGCCGACCCCATGAAGACCGGGGTGAACTCCATGCTGAGGGTGCCCCTGCGGACCGCGTCGTGGATGAGCTCCTCGGTCACCTGATCCTCGAGGATGGCCTCCATGAGCTCGTCGGAGAACATCGAGACCGCGTCGAGCATCTCCTCGCGGGCGGTCTCGGCCTCGTCCTGGAGCTCGGCGGGGATCTCCTTCTCGACCACGTGCTCGCCGTTGTCGCCCTCGAAGTACAGCGCCTTCATGGTCACGAGATCGACCACGCCCTCGTGGTCGTTCTCGAGGCCGATCGGGATCTGCATCATCACCGCGTTGTGCTTGAGCTTGTCGCGCAGCTGCTGGGTGACCTTGCGCGGGTTGGCGCCCGAGCGGTCGCACTTGTTGATGAACGCCAGGCGCGGGACCTTGTAGCGCTTCATCTGCCGGTCGACGGTCATCGACTGGGACTGCACGCCGGCCACCGAGCACAGGATCAGCACCGCACCGTCGAGCACGCGCAGCGAGCGCTCCACCTCGATGGTGAAGTCCACGTGGCCGGGCGTGTCGATGATGTTGATGTGGTGGTCGCCCCAGACGGCGTGGGTCGCCGCCGAGGCGATCGTGATGCCGCGCTCCTTCTCCAGCTCCATGGAGTCCATGGTGGCGCCGACGTCGTCCTTGCCCTTCACCTCGTGGATCGCGTGGATGCGTCCGGTGTAGAACAGGATCCGCTCCGTCAGCGTGGTCTTGCCGGAGTCGATGTGCGCACTGATCCCGATGTTCCGGAGCTTGTCGAGCTCTTCAAGCATGGTCGCCTCGCTTTCCGCGGAGGCGCCTCGCCTCCACGCCGCAGCCCGACCGCACCGCACGTCGGCGGGGCCGGCTTCGTCTCACCCTCGGGCGCTCTCGAACGCTCTGCGATCGGAGGCCACGGACTGTCTGGGGTGCTCCCGTCTCCACGGGCCATCAATGGCCGCGCAATTTAGCGGGGTGTTCCCCGGGTCGCGACCCCCGCGACCCCGATTCTCGAACTGGACCGGAACGTTACGGGACGCTGACGGCCGCGGAGCCGAGCCCGGGCGCCCCCCGGGGCAAAACGACTCGCCCGCGCCGGTCGGCCCTCCGGCCCCCAGCAAGCCTCAGCCCCTCGAGATCGCCCCGAGAGGGGCCCGCCGCAGGATCGCCGCCCGGACCGCGCTTTGCGCGCGCCTGCACGCCAGCCGCCGCAGGTCCCCTCTTGGAGACCGCTCAGCTCTCTTCGGTTTCCCGGGCCCCGGCGAGCCAGCGGGCCGACGCAGCCATGTGCAGACGCTCGATCCGGGGAAGGTAGGCGTGGTCCCCGCCCACCGGACAGGCCCGCCGGGCCGCACAGCCCGCGAGGCAGCGGTCGTTCGCCCCTCGGTAGTCCGCGCAGACCCCGACCTGGAAGCCGGAGTCCCCGGGCGCGCCGACCGGACAGGCGGACTGGCAGGGGGCCGGGCACCCCTGGCAGGGGTCGAAGCCCCGGAGCGGCCCGGTGGTCGGACCGTCGGCGGAGGTGAGGACGACCGCTCGGATCGAGAGCCACGGTCCGAAGCTTGGGTGGAGGAGCTGGCCCAGGCGGCTCGGCTCCCCGAGCCCCGCGGCCCGCGCCAGCCCGACGAAGTCCGCATAGGTGCCGCCCCGTCGCTCGTATGCGTAGAGCGGGGTGGAACGCCCGCCGGATCGCTCCAGCGCGCGGCCGAGGTCGGCCACCACCCGGGCCGCGAAGCGGTCGATGGGGTCGTCGGGGTCCTCTGCCTCCGGCGATCCCAGCACCGCGCGGCCGAAGGCGGGCCCCCCGCAGCCCAGGACCAGCGCCCGACGGGCCTCGGGCAGGAGCGCCGCGCAGCGCCACGGCGGGGGCACCATGCGGTCGTAGGCCTCCGCCGACAGGGCGCCGGCGACGTTGAACCCCGCCGCCTCGAGCTCGCCAGGCAGTCCCAGCGCCCGGGGCGATCGCCCGGCGAGGTCGGAGGACTCCGTGGACGGCCCGGTCACGTGTCTCCTCTCCGGATGGGCGGGCTCAGGTCAGGCGGTCTCCGGCCGCGAGCCCGGAGTCGGCCGCCGGACCCTTCTTGCCATCGCCCACCCGGGCCTTGCCCAGGCTCAGCCGGCCGCCGGCCACGCAGACTGCCAGGCGGCCGTCGTGAACCCCCGCCACGGTCCCGGGCTCCCCGTCGCCTCCTCCCGGCTCGAACCGGGCATCGTACACACGGACGTCCCGGTCTCCGACCCGCGCCCGGGCCCCCGGCTGGGGATCGCAGCCGCGCACCAGGCGCTCGATCTCCGCACCCGGGCGGGTCCAGTCGATGCGCGCCACCTCGTCGTCCACCAGCCCCTGGAAGCTGGCTCCCTGCTCGGACTGGGGGGTCGGGCTCGCCTCGCCGCGGTCGACCAGGGCCACGGCCTCGATCATCGCCTCCACGCCGGCGGGATAGATCTTGTCGAAGTAGAGCGACGCCGCGTTGTCGGTGGGCGCGATCGGGATGCCCCGGCGCTGCACGACGATGGGCCCGGTGTCCACGCCTTCGTCGGGCTGGAAGACCGTGACCCCGGTCTCCTCGGCCCCCAGGATGATCTGCCACGGAATGGCCGACCCGCCCCGGTAGGCCGGCAGGATCGAGGGGTGGAAGCAGAGCGAGCCCCGGGCCGGCGCGTCCACGATCTCCGGCGGCAGGATGACCGTGGTGAAGGGCATGACGTTCAGGTCCGCCCCCAGTGCGCGGTACTCCTCGACCCGCTCGGGGATGGCCACGCCCTTGCGGCGGTAGGCCTTGTACCGGAAGAGCGGCCAGCCCCGCGCCTCGGCCTCGGCCGCCAGGGGGTCCGGGCGCCCCTTGTCGGGCGGGACGTGGACCCCCACCACCTCGTGGCCCGCCTCGGCGAGCGCCACGCTGACGTCCTTGCCGAACGGTGCCTGTCCGAAGATCGCGATGCGCAGTGTCATGGGCGCAGGCTAACCGAATTCGGCCCGCCGCGGTTCAGCGCGTGGCGCTCCGGTCCCCCACCCTGCCGCGGAGCGTCGCCGGGAGCCCCGCCACCACGCTGTGGGGCTCGACGTCGCGCAGCACCAGAGAGCGCGCACCGACGATGCTGTGGGCGCCGACGCTCACGCCCTTCAGGACGGTGACGTCCGAGGCGATCCACACGTGGTCTCCGATGTGGACCGGCCGGCTCTGCTCGGGCCGCTCGGAGTCGTAGTCGTGCTGATCGGAGTCGAAGACCCGGCTGCCCGGGCCGATCCACGCCCTGCGACCGAGCACCACCTCCTGCTTGGCGCTCAGGTGGCAGCCGTTGAGGAAGCTCTCGGGCCCGATGTGCAGCCGGGCCCCCTCGAAGGCCACGATGTGCACCGTCCCGAGGTCGCTGCGCAGCCAGGTGCCCGCGCCGATGTGGACCTCGGCGCCGGACTCCACGTGGAAGCACACGCCCTCGCGCCGGCGCTCGGTCACCACGCCCGCTTCGATGTGCAGCCGGGCCCCGGGATCGATGCGATAGCGGGCGAGCGCCAGGGCGCTGCCGGTCGCGGGATCGACGCGGAGTCCGGGATGGCGACGCATCAGCCCGCGGAGACGGGCGCGGTCCAGGGCGGCCACGGCGCGCATGGCCCAGACCCGGGGGCGCGCGCTCACGGAGCCGGCTTCAGCTTCCGGGGGCGTTCTGGCCCTCGCGGAGCCGGAACGTGATGAAGCCGTGGGTCGGGTCGTAGGGCGACAGGCCGACGGTCACGCGGTCGCCGGGAATCACGCGGATGCGGAAGCGGCGCATGCGGCCGGAGAGCTGGGCGGTCACGGTCTGACCGGACTCCAGCGTGATCTGGTAGCGGCCCCCGCCGAGGATCTTGTCCACGGAGCCGGTGGCCTGGATGAGGTCGTCGCGCGCCAAGCTCTTCTTCTTCTCCCGGAGAGGCTCGCCGGCCCGCAGGTCGGCGCTCGGCGCGCACCCTAGCACGCGCGCTGCGATCGGGCATCGGCCGGCCCGGGACCGTGCCGAGCCACGGGGTGCGCCCCCGGACCGCGTGCTAGGTTCCCGCCGCCCGGAGAGGTGCCGGAGTCCGGTTGAACGGGCCTGACTCGAAATCAGGTGAATGGCTTGCCATTCCGTGGGTTCGAATCCCACCCTCTCCGCCACTTTCTCCGCCGTTTCCTCTGCCGTTTTCTCTACCGTTTCGGGAGCCCGCGCGATCCGCGCCTCCCGCGCCCTCCATCTCGCCCCCTCCGACCCCGCCCCCCCAGGGGCGGCGGCGGGGCCCCACCGGTCGTCGATCGAACGCGGCCGTGGGCTTGCGGCCCTCACCACTCCCCGGGACCCGAGTCGTTGCTGCCCTCGAGCGAGTCCGGCGGCGTCGCGATGTACAGGGTGACGTCGGCGTCCGCGTCGGGCTCGTGGACGAAGAAGCGCACCGGCTCGTAGCTCACTCCGGGCTTCTGGGCCGTGACCTCGTACTCGCCCCCCGGCACGTTGACCCAGCCGACGCCACCGTCGACGGAGGTCGCGGTGTAGGTGACGTCGGGGAGGACGTCCTCGTTGAAGTAGAGGGGGCCGACCTCGGCGAGGGACGGAGAGAGCGCGGCCAGGGCGCCGGGATCGCCGTGGGGCAGCCGGTCGTCGTGCAGGCTGGCCCACGACTTGCCGACGGTGACGACCATCGCGTTGTCCAGGGTCAGCGGGTAGCCCAGGAACGCGGTCAGCTGATACTCCAGCACCGGCTTCACGAACTCGTCGAAGAAGTAGGGATCGATGTACTGGATGGCCAGATCCGTATCGTCCTCGTCGGCGATCGTGATCCGGTTGGACTGGGTCGTCACCCATCCTTCCCGTTCGTAGACGAAGGATGCCTCGAGGTCGACGCCCTCGAGCTTCAGGACATAGGCCCGCCACCAGCCCGTCTCATCGGACCGGATGCCGAGCTTCTTCGTGAACGGATGCTCGGCGATCCAGACGTTCACGTCCGGAACCGTGGCGTGGTAGTCGAAGAAGTCCAGCTGGGGGAACTGGCTGAAGTCCATGCCGGAGTGGTTGATCTTGCCGCTCAGCTCGACCAGCTCGAGGTGGGGGATTCCATGGGTGCGGATGTAGCCGGGCGGCAGGTTCAGGAGCTGGTGCAGGGCCAGGTTGATGACGGGCACCCCGTGGCAGGACAGCAACGACGCGGGCAGCATCAGCACCAGTGCGAGCCGGGTCGCGACTCTCGTCTTCTTCATGGTCTCGTTCCTCCACGCTACGGCAACTTCGTGAGCCATCGGACACGACATCGCGGACGACCCGGCGGGCCCTCTGGGCCGTCCGGCCGTCCGGGCCGTCTGGGCCGTCTGGGCCTTCTGGGCCTTCTGGGCCGTCCGGGTCTTCTGGAATCCTCGATCGCGAGTGGGCGGGGCCGCATCGCGAGGGCGTGCCCCGGGTCTCTGGGACCGCATTCTGTCTGGAGCGATGGGCACCGTCAACCGGACTTCGAGGTCGGACTTCGAGGTCGGACCTCGAGCCCGGTCGTCGACGGCGCTCCGGAGCAGCAGTCGCCGGACTCCTCGCAGGAGTGGCGCAGGCCGCGCGCCGGCCTCCCGCTCCTCGCCGGCACTTCACTCGCCGACGCCGAGCGCTTCCTCTGCCACCGCCTGGCGCGCGGCCGCGCACTCGCCTCGCTCGCCCCGGCAGCGCTTCCAGAGCGTGTCCCAGGTGTCCGGCGGGAAGGGCAGTGGCGCCAGGTGGTGCCGGCGGTAGAGCCGACCCAGCCGGGACACCTCGTCCACGCTCAGGGGATCGTCTGGCTGCCCCGCGTAGAACCGGTAGAGGTCGTCGAGGACCCCTCGGGCCCCGGCCGCGGCGTCCGCGCGGGCGGGCAGCATCCGCGCGCGCACGCGCGCCAGGGCCCTGGAGTCGGGAGCCTGCCAACGCCACCAGGCCAGCGCGCTCCCGCACTCGTCGCTGCGCCCGTTGCCGCAGAGCTGCTCCACCATCCCCCGGCGGATCGCGTCGTCGTCGAGGGCGTCGGGAGCCCGCTGCAGATAGCGGCTCAGCATGGGCGGCTCACCCTCCTGGCCCAAGGGAGCCGACGAGGGCGTGCGCGCCAGCCCGCCGCGGAAGAACGCCCGCGCCGCGATGTGGGAGAGCCGCGGATGCATCAGCGTGTGGAGCGGTCCCGAGAGGTCGAGCCGGCGCAGGACGCCGAGCGGGGCGAGCTCGTGGATCAGCAGCTCCGGAAGGCTGTGCACCCCGGCGCGCCGGAGCCCCTGCCGGTAGTCCGGCCGATCGAAGCGCCGGGAGAGGTGCTCGAACTGGCGCGCGGCGTCCGGGTCCTGGAAGCCCAGCAGCAGCATGTCCGGCCCCCGCGTGAACCACAGCGCGGTGCCCTCGAAGACCTCGAGATAGGTCCGGATCACCATCTCGAGGGTCGCCCGGTCGGTCTCGTAGGCGTGGAACCACTGGCTGTAGATGCCGCCCGGCCGCAGCCGACTCTTCGCCGCCTCGAGGAACTCGCGGCTGTACAGCATCTCCACGCCGGTCACCCACGGATTGCTGGGCTCCGAGACGATGACGTCGTACTCGCCGCGGCTGCGCAGCAGCGCCCGGTAGGCGTCGCTGCGCACGATCTCGACCTTGGGGCTTCTGGACGCCTGGCGGTTCCCGAAGTCGAACCGGGGCGCCGCCTCGATCACGCCCCGGGAGATCTCCGCCACGACCACCTGCTCCATGGAATCGAGCTCGGCCAGCTCGCCCGCGCTGACCCCGGTGCCGTAGCCGATGACGAAGGCGCGCTGGCACTGGTCGGCCATCAGGCAGGGGAGCAGCCCGGCGAGGGCCATGGTCGGGTAGTCGCCGCCCGTCGAACCGTCGGACTTGCCGTTGCTGACGATCGCGCGGTGGGACTCTCCCTCCTCGAAGCTGAGCTTGACGGCGACCGAGGCCACCGGATCGTCGGTGTAGAACTCGACGGTCCGGGGCAGCGCCGCGAACAGGGCCGCCGGCCCCTTGTCGCTGTGGGGCTGGCGCGTCCGCGTGCGGAACAGCCCCGCGGCCAGCTGGTGGGGGTCCCAGGACGGGAGCAGCGCGATGCCGGCGACCGAGGCCAGCGCCACGACGAGCGCCACGCTCCTGCGCACGCCGGCCACCCGGACCGTCAGCAGCGCCGCCGCCGCGACGGTGGCGCCGAGCGCGACGCGATACACGGGATCGAGGTCGATCCAGAGCAGCAGCACGTAGCCGCCCAGCAGCGCCCCGAGCAGGTTGCCGACCGTGTTCCAGCTGTAGAGGCGCCCGGCGATGGAGCCGAGGTCGTCGACCTGGTGGCGCAGGTGATCGAAGAGCAGCGGGAGGGTGGCCCCCGAGAGACCGACGGGCAGCCCGATCACGCCCAGCAGCAGGGCGAACGCCGTCAGGTGGTAGGGGTAGAAGTCCGCGTCCACCGTGTCGAAGCGGATGCGCAGCCAGTGCGCCCAGTAGGGGGCGTCGTCGGCCACCAGGAAGAGCAGCGCGAAGCAGGCGGCCAGGGACCAGACCACCGCGGGCAGGGCGATCCTCGGAATCCTCGGCAGCGCCGAGACCGCCAGGCTGCCCAGGGCGATGCAGAGCACGAAGACCGCCACGACCATCGAGAACGTGAAGTGCGAGGCGCCCAGGGCCAGGCCGCCCATGCGGATGAGCACGGTCTGGGTGGCCATCATGGCGAAGCCCAGGAGCAGCGCGACCCACGCGTAGAGACCGAAGCCCGCCACTTCGCCCGCGTCCGCCGCGCCCCCGGGCTCGGGGAGCGGCGTCTCCTGGTAGCGCGAGCCGATCGCCAGGAAGGCGGCCCCCGCAGAGAGGTTGACGACCCCCATGGCGGCCAGCACACCGGCGATGCCGAGCCACGGGATCAGCACGAAGCCCGCCGCCAGCGCGCCGGCGAACGCGCCCGTGGTGTTGAAGGCGTAGATGTGGGCGTGGACCCGGGTCGCGTCGTCGAGGCTGCGCGCCAGCGCCTGGGTGAGGATGGGGATCGTGCCGCCCATGAGGACGGTGGCCGGCCCGATCAGCAGCGCCGAGAGCACCACGTCGAAGCCGAAGGTGAGCGCATTCTCGGACTGCGGCAGCCACAGGGAGACGGCCTGGGCGCCGCGGAAGAGCCAGGGAAAGCAGAGCGCGTGGAGGCCGATCGCCGCCTCGACGAAGCCGTAGAAGCGCAGGAGATGGGTGGAGTCTCCTGAGGCCTCGGCCCGGGCGACCCGCGCCTGGGTGAGACGACCGAAGAGCGCATAGCCGACCGAGAGGCCCCCGAGAAAGATCGCCAGGACCGCGGCGGTGGCCTCGCTGTGGGACCCGAGCAGGGTCGACAGGCACTTCTGCCAGGTGACTTCGTAGACGAGACCGGTGAACCCGGTCAGGACGGTGAGGGCGAGCGCGATCCACTTCATGGCGTGACCGCACAGCATAGACGCAAGGCGGGCCCGGTCGAGAGGGGATCGACCATCTCGAAGCTAGTGGCGCGTTCCCTCGACGACGAGGTGGGTATAGGGGATGCGGAGGAGGTCGTGGTAGACGGCGTGGGTGGACTCGGGGAAGACCTCCCCCACCAGGCGCAGATAGCCCTCGGCGCTGCGCACGTGCCGCCCCCGGTCCTTCGACACGAGCCGGCGAGCCATCCGCGACTGCCCTTCGACGTAGCAGGGATCGTAGGTGACGACGCGACCGCCGGGCCGAAGGGCGGCGGACGCCGCCCGGAGCAGCGCCCGCGCGTCGCCGTCGCCGAGGTGGTGCAGGAGACCGTTGGCCAGCACGATGTCGCAGGTGCCTTCGAGCTCGCCCAGGGAGAGCTCGGAGACCGCCGCACAGACGAACCTGCCCCGGTCTCCGTAGCGCCGCCGGGCGGTCTCCACGTAGGCACGACTCAGGTCGAATCCGTGATAGTCGACGGGCGGAAGATCCTCGAGCACGTCGCCGAGTCCGCACCCGACGTCGAGCACGCGGTCCCCCTCGCGCGGACGGACGTGCTCCTGCATGAAGCGCATGCGCCCTCGCAAGGGAAAGACGAGGCGCTTGAACAGCCGGAACATCGCCGGCGAGACGAGGATGGCGCGCGGATCCACACTCGGCACGAAGCAGCCTCCCGGTTCCCGAGGCGTCGATCCGTCGTCGCGGCCGAAGCGGCGGGCGGCTGGATGCTATCGTGGGCGAGCTCTTCGAGCATTGCCGACTCCCGGGAATCGCGACAGCATTCGACGGCAGTGCGGCGGTCGGTCCGGATCGATTGCGGACCGGGTGCAGTTCGAGTGCAATTCGAGTGCAGATCGGGTGCAAATCGAGTGCAGATCGGCTGCAAGAGCCGGTCGACGAGCCGGTGGGAGAGGTGGAGCGACCGTTGCCCGGACCCGAGGCCGATGCCGTCGCCCGCGCGGACGCGGAAGGTCGGGAGATCCGCGGGCTCTCGTGGATCCTCCTGGGCCTCGCCCTGGTCGCGAACGCCGCCTTCCTGCACTGGCTCTGGCGCCACTGGAGCTACTGGGGCATCTGGGACTGGGACTTCCAGGCGTCCCTGATCGAGGTCGCCCGCCGCAGCATCGTCGACTACGGGCAGCTCCCCATGTGGAACCCGTGGCTGGGCGGAGGGGGAAGCCTGGTGGGCCACCCGCTCGCCAGCACCTACTGCCCGAGCCTCCTCCCGGCGCTCTTCTTCGGCACCGTCGCGGGCTTCAAGCTGTGCATCTGGATCTACCTGGCGGTCGCGCAGATCGGCACCTACCGCCTGGCCCGGCGGCTCGACCTCGACCCGGCCCCGGCCGTGCTGGCGGCGCTCGTCTTCTCCTGGGGCGGCGTCTTCGCCCAGCACCTCGCCCACGGGCACATCGGCTGGATCGGCTACGCCTGGGTCCCGTTCGTCATCGGCGCGGTCCACGCCTGCAGTCACCGGCTGCGCGTGGCTTCGCTGGCGGCGGGATCGATCTTCCTGGCGCTCTGCTGGCTGGACGGCAGCGTCTACAACTACGTGGTCGTCCCCATCTTCCTGGGGCTCTACGCGGGCCTCGTGTCGCTGCAGCAGCGTTCCGTCCGGCCCCTGGTGGCGGTCTCGATCATCGGCGTCCTCGCCGCCGGCGTGGCCGCGATCGAGATCGTCCCGGTGGCGGAGATGGTGTTCGAGCACCCGCGTCGGGCGGGCCCGGCCAACAACTACTACGGGGCGGCGGTCCAGCCCGGCGCCCTCGAGCTCCTCTACCGCGCCTTCCTGTCCCGGCAGCAGGCCCACGACGCCGAGGCCTGGATGCCCCTGGTGGTGAACGTCGGCGCCTATGTCGGCGTCCTGCCCCTGGTGCTCGCCGCGCTCGCACTGGCCCTGCGGCCGCGGGCCGTCTGGCCCTGGGCGGCCTGCTGCGTCGCGATGCTGCTGATCTGCCTCGGCGAAGCGACCCCCGTCGATCCATGGCGCTGGCTGCGGCGGCTGCCGGGCCTCGACTCCATGCAGATCCCCATGCGCTGGCGCATCGTCCCCCTGCTGTGCCTCGCGATGCTGGCGGGCTTCGGCCTGCAGGCCGCGGCCGAGCGCCTGCGCCCGTGGGCGGGCCGGAGGCCCGTGCTGCGCTTCGCCCCCGCCGCGGTCGCCGCCGTCGTGGCCCTCGACCTGTTCGCGGTCAACGCGCCCGTCTTCGAGACCGCCTATGTGGTGCCGGCGATCGAGACGACTCCGGGCGAGTTCCACCACCTCGCGCGCTCGCCCTATCGGTCCGTCTATCGGGAGACCGCGATCCGCCCGATCTGGGACAACTGGCCGACGGCCTCGTTCGCGACCATCCGCGAGAACCGCGGTGTCCTGCTCGAGTTCTGGCCCATGGTGTGGCCGCGGCTCGCGGTGCCGGCCGATCGCAGCGACTACCCCGGGGCCGAGCTCGCCCCGCTGCGGCCCGACACCGAGGTCACCCGCTTCGAGATCACGCCGAACCGTCTCTCGGCGTCGACCCGGGGCGCCGGGGGGACGATCGTGATCAACCAGAACTACCAGCCGGGCTGGCGGGTGGTCGAAGGCGACGGCGCGCGCATCACCTCACAGGGCGGGCTGCTGGCGGTGCGCGTCGAGGCCGGCGAGCAGACGTTCCAGCTGGCCTACCGGCCGCCCACCTTCCTGCTGGCCGCGGCCCTCTCGCTCGGGTCCCTGGCGCTGCTGGGGCTGGGCGTCGTCGCCGCCCGGCGCTGGCCGGGGGGCGGGGCCGGCGCCGCCTAGGCGCTTCCCGCGTCGCCGCCGGACTCGCCCACGGTCTCCAGGGCTCTTCGCTCGACGTACTGCGGCTTGCGGTTGATGTTCAGGTGCACCCTTCCCAGGTACTCGCCCATGATGCCCAGGGCCAGGAGCTGCACCCCACCGAGCATGAGCACGGCGACGATGGTCGAGGCGTAGCCGGGCACCTCCATTCGCCCGGTGAGCGCCGCCACCAGGAACACCAGCCCCAGGCCGATGCCGCCGGTCGCAGCCAGCAGGCCCACGAGGGACACGAACTGCAGGGGAATCAGCGAGAAGTTGGTCAGCAGGTTGAGCGAGAGCCGGAGCAGCTTCGAGATCGAGTAGCCGGAGGCCCCCTCGGAGCGCTCGGCGTGCTCCACCTCGACCGCCCCGATCCGCGCGGTGTTCCAGGCGAGCAGACCGTCGAGGAAGGTGAAGTTGAGCGAGTAGGTGAGGACGCTGCGCACCAGGTCGCGGCGGATCGCGCGGAACGAGGCGAAGGGGACGTCCACCTGGAAGAGCCACATGTAGAGCGAGGTCAGCAGCCAGGAGCCCGCGTTGCGCCAGCGATCGTGCCGCTTGGTGTCGTAGAGCCCGTAGGCCAGATCGAGCCCCCGCTCGTCCAGGGCCCCCAGGAGCTTCGGGATCTCCTCCGGCGGGTGCTGCAGGTCGTCGTCGAGGGTGACGACGACCTCTCCGCGCGCCCGCCCCAGGCCGCACATCAATGCGTTGTGCTGGCCGAAGTTGCGCATGAGCTCGACGGCCACGACGCGATCGGGCATCTCCTCGTGGATCTCCCGGAGCACCGACCAGGACTCGTCGGGGCTGCCGTCGTCCACGAGGATGAGCTCGTGGGAGAGCCCTTCGGCGTCCAGCACCGCAGCCAGCCTCCGGACCAGCTCCGGGAGGGTCCGCGCCGACCGGTACACCGGAACCACCACCGAGACCCGGGGCGCTCGATCGTTCGCGGCCTGGGTCACCGTCTTCCCTCCGCCTCGGCCGGGGGCTTCCGCCGGGCATCGCCGGCGCCGGCGCGCCCGGGCCAGAAGTGATAGGCGATGCGGGTCCGCACCTCGCGGAAGCCCCGGGCCCCATAGAACCGGCAGGCTTCGGGGTTCTCCCGCTGGGTCGAGACCTCGACCCGGGGTGCCCCGGCGTCGCCCATGGCCGCCAGGGCCCGGGCGACCAGGGCGGTCGCCACTCCCGCGCGGCGGGCCGGCTCGCCGACTCCGACCAGACCGATGCGGGCCGGCCACGGCGGCCGCAGGGTCAGGCTCACGAACCCCACCAGGGCGCCGGCGCCGGCGCGCGCGGCGAAGACCGCGTCCGCGATCTCGCCGCGCAGGGAGTTCTCGAGCCACTTCCGGTAGAGCGACTCGAAGGCCGGACGGGGAATCGACGGATCGACGTTGAACCTCGAGTGGCGCCCCACCTCGAGGGCGATGGGAGCGAGCTCGGCGAGCGACCCGGTTCCCGAGAGGCGTTCGATCCGGACCCCTTCCGGAGCGGCCGCAGGCTCCGCCGTGGGGAGCGACCTTGCGAAGGTGACCTGGGTCGAGAGCCGCGAGCCGTGGAACTCCTCGAGCAGCGCGTCGCCCAGCGGGTGGCCTTCGTCGCGAAAGCAGTACACCAGGCGCAGGCCCAGACGGCGCGCGGCCCCGAGGCCGGCGCGCAGGCGGTCCGGGGCGAGGTCGTCGACCCGGATCCGACCGACCGGCCAGCCGAAGTGCTCCGAGTCCCAGCGGAGAAGCTCGAGATCGTGATCGTCCGGGTCCACCGCCCTGGTCTCCACGCGCGCCCGGGAGGCGGGCTCAGCGCACACCGAGAAAATCGCGAACCGCCCCGATCACCTCTTCCTGCTCCCCGGCCTGCAGCTCGTAGAAGAACGGAAGTCGCACGAGACGGGCGCTGTACTCTTCGGTCACCGGCAGATCGCCTTCAGCGTACCCGTACTGCTTGCCCATGGGAGAGAGGTGGAGCGGGACGTAGTGGAAGACCGAGAGGATGTCGCGGGCCGCGAGGTGGGCAATGAGCGCGTCCCGCGACGCCCGATCGGGCAGCAGCACGTAGAACATGTGGTAGTTGGTGTCGCACTCGGCGGGGATCCGCGGCAGGCGCAGGAGACCGCGATCCTCCAGCGGCTGGAACGCCTCCGCGTAGCGCCGGTACAGCTCGCGGCGGCGTTCGGTGATCTCGCCCATGAGCTCCAGCTGGGCGAACAGGAAGGCGCAGGACAGCTCGCTCGGAACGTAGGACGAGCCCACGTCGACCCAGGTGTAGCGCTCGACCTCGCCCCGCCCGAAGGCCTGCCGGTTGGTGCCCTTGTCCCGGATGATCTCGGCGCGCTCGACCAGCGCCGGATCGTTGATGCAGAGCGCGCCGCCCTCGCCGCAGGTGAAATTCTTGGTCTCGTGGAAGCTGTAGGTGCCCAGGTGCCCGATGCCGCCCAGCGCCCGCCCGCGGTAGCGCGCGTTGACACCCTGGGCCGCGTCCTCCACCACCCGGAGATCGTGGCGCGCCGCGATCTCCATGATGGCGTCCATGTCGCAGCCCACGCCCGCGTAGTGCACGGGCATGAGGACGCGGGTGCGGGGCGTGAGGGCGCCCTCGATCCGCGAGGGGTCGAGGTTCAGGGTCTCCGGGCAGACGTCGACGAACACCGGCCGCGCCCCCAGGCGCGCGAAGCAGTTGGCCGAGGAGACGAAGGTGAACGACGGCAGGATCACCTCGTCGCCCTCGCCGAGGTCGCACAGCATGGCGGCCATCTCGAGGCTGGCCGTACACGAGGGCGTCATCAGCACCCGGTGGGAGCCGGAGTGCTCCTCCAGGAAGCGCGAGCAGGCGGTGGTGAAGTGGCCGTCCGCGGCGATGTTGCCCCGGGCCACCGCCTGGGCCACGTAGTACAGCTCCTTGCCCGCGATGAAGGGCTTGTTGAACGGAATCCGGTACGACGTGGGATCGACGGGCTGGCGCTTCACGATTCCCTCACTCTACCCGATCCCGTCACCCGGTTGGCAGCGCCTCCACCCGGTCGGCAGCACCTCCACCCGGCTGACAGCTCCGTCACCCGGCTGGCAGCATCGTCACCCATGATCGCAGCGCGGGACGGGCGCCGCTGCGCGGAGATCGCGCCCCGTCCCGGTGGGGTACCCTGTGCGGATGCTGCGCCCCATTGCCCGACGGATTGCCCGCCGCCTGCGCGTCGCCTGCCTCTTCCCGATCTCGATCGTCCTGTGGGTCACCGCCTGCTCGGGTGTGGGCGGCGACCAGCTCCGGATCCACACCTACCCTCCGGACTTCAACTACGTCTCGGCCGAGAAGCTCCAGTCCAGCATGTGGCAGCTGGCGGCGGAGGTCCGACAGCTCGAAGTGGTGCTGCAGACCGCGGAGAGCGGCGAGACGGTTCCCCGGGAGACCGTGCTCGGCATCCTCGAGCGGATGGAGGAGAGCGCCTCGGCGCTCGGACCGGGAAACGTGCCCTCGAATCATCCGCGGATCGCCCACAACGTCGACCGCCTGCGGGACGACATCCGCCGCGCGCGCCGGGGCGTCGGCCTCGAACCGCCGAACTACTTCTGGGCGGGGACCGTCTCCGGAGCCTGCCGCTACTGCCACGCCCCCGTCGAATGACCGAGGCCCCGAGCGCCTCCCCGAAGCCCGGCCCGGAGCGGCGCCCGGGCGCGGTCCTGGGGCTGTGGGCCGTGGGCCTGCTGGTCCTGGACGCGGTCTACCTCCACTGGGTGTGGAGATCCTTCCCCGACTGGGGCATCTGGGACTGGGACCTCCAGGCCTCGATCCTCGAGGTGGCGCGCCTCTCCATCCTCGGCGACGGCGAGTGGCCGACCTGGGACCGCTTCCGCGGCGGTGGCTGGACCCTGGTGGGCAACCCGCTGGCGCGCACCTTCAACCCGAGCTTCCTGCCCGTGCTCGTGCTGGGCACCTGGCCCGGCATCAAGGTCGCGCTGCTCGCCTATCTGTGGATCGCCCAGGTGGGATTCCTCGGCCTCGGCCGCCAGCTGGGGCTCGGCCTCTGGCCGTCGCTGCTGGGGGGGCTGGTCTTCGCCTGGAGCGGCTGCTTCGCCCAGCACCTCACCCACGGCCACTACGAGTGGCTGGGCTACGCGTGGCTGCCCTGGGTGCTCTGGGCCCTCCACCGGAGCTGGGAGCGGGCGACGCCCGGGCGCCTGGCCGCCGCCGGCGTCGCGCTGGCGCTTCTCTGGCTGGACGGGGGCCCCTATCAGCTCCTCTTCACCATCCTGTTCGTGGCCCTCTACTCGCTCTCCCGGTCGATCGCCGTTCGCAGCCTGCGGCCGGCGGCGACCGCGGTGGCCGTGGGCGTCGCCGCCGCCTGGCTGGCCGCCGTCCAGCTCTGGCCGGTGGTCGAGACCGCACGGCGCATCCCGAGACCCACCGCCGAGGCCACCCGCTACTTCGGGATGGACCCCCTGCCCTCGGCGTCCGAGGTGCTGTTCGAGGGCCTGCTCTCCCGCGATCAGCGTCACGACGCCGAGGCCTGGATGCCGTTCCGGATCAACGTCGGCATGTACGTGGGCGTGCTGCCCCTGCTGCTCGGGGCCTTCGCCCTGGCGCGGCGCCGGCACGGTCTGGGATGGCTGGCGGCGGTGCTGGGCGCGAGCCTGTGGTTCGTCCTCAGCGAGGAGCTCCCCATCGCTCCATGGGGTCTCCTCCACCGCCTTCCGGGCTTCGCCTCGCTCCAGGTGCCGGCGCGCTTCAACCTGTTCGTGGTCGCCTCGCTGGCGCTGCTGGCCGCTCACGGCCTGCAGGCGCTGGCGAAGCCGCGGCGCCTCCGGCCCGTGGGTCCGCTGGTGGTCGCGCTCGTCGCCGCGGACCTCTTCTGGGTGAACGCCCCGGTGTTCGAGGCCGCGTTCCCGGTGCCCCCGATGGAGGTCGAGCCGCGCCCGGGGTTCGTGCAGTACCTGAAGTCGCCCTACGGCGAGCGGTACGCGAAGAGCGTGCGCTATCCCGTCCGCCCGAACTGGCCCAACGCCACCTACCCCGCGATCCTCGAGAACGCCGGCGTGATCTACGCGTACCGCGACCTGGTCCACGGCCAGCGGGCGATCGCCTTCGACGCTCCGGACTACCCGGGCGCCGAGGTCGTCGCCCTGGCGAGCCCGTCCCTCCTGCGCAGCTTCGAGCTCACGGCCAATCGCGTGAAGCTGGCGCTCGACGGCACGGGCGGGCGGATCGTCGTGAACCAGAACTTCCACCCGGACTGGAAGGTCCTGGGCGGCGAAGGCGCCCGCATCGCCTTCCACGAAGGCCGCCTGGCCGTCGACGTTCCCAGGGGCGTGCACAGCGCGGAGCTGGTGTTCCGTCCGAGGTCGTTCGTGCTGGGCGCCGTGGCCTCCGCCAGCGGCTGGATCGCGGTGGCGGGGATCGCGGTCTACTCGAGATATCCCAGGGCGCGCAGCGCCTCCTGAGTCTCTTCGTCGGTCTTCTCCACCACCTTCCCGCCCGAGAGCTCGGACTCGAAGACCCCGAACAGCTGCTTCACCCGACGCGTCGACTCGCCCTCGGCGGCCGGGCGGTCGAGCGCGTCCTCCTCGATCAGGCGGTCGGAGGTGCCCGAGTAAAGGGTGGCGTCGCCGACCCAGAAGAAGCGCTCGCGCCGCACGTCCGAGTCGGGATCCAGGGAGTGGGTGGCGACGCCGGTCATGCCGACGGCCGCGCCGGCGGCCTCGCCGGGCCCCTGGGTGAGGTCGCGACCGGGCACGTCCGGAGCCGGCAGGCCGGCGAGGGACAGGATCGTCGACATCAGGTCGGCGGTGCCGGCGACGTCCTCCCGGACCTCCGGCTGGAGCCGCGGGGACACGATCACCAGGGGCACGTGGACCTGCTCGCGGGTGACGCGCCAGCCGTGCCCGATGGCTCCGTGCTCGCCGAAGCTCTCGCCGTGGTCCGACGTGATGACGACGTGGGTCTCGAAGCGATCGGCGTCCTCCTCGAGCCGGTCGAAGAGCGCTCCCAGGGAGGCGTCCAGCCTGCGCACGTCGGCGTCGTAGTGCGCGCGCACGGTCGCGAGGGACCGCTCGTAGGCCTTCTCGCCCCGCTTCCGGGCCCGGGTGACGTGGGCCAGGCCGAACGGGCGCGGCAGCAGGTCGCCGTAGGGCTCGTGGGGGTCGAAGTAGTGGAACCAGAAGAACTGGTCCGCGCGGGGCGCCCGGTCCACGAGCTGGATCGCCTGCTCGGTGACCGCGCCGTCGAGCCGGTAGAAGCGGCCCGCCTCGACGGACCACTCGCCCTCCCAGGTGCGCGTCAGCACCCGATCGAAATCGTGCACGAACACGTCGAAGCCCTGGGCGTAGCCGAAGCGGGGGTCGAGGGGAAACGACGCCACCACCGCGGCCGTGGCGTACCCGGCCTCCCGGAGCCGCTCGGCGAGGGTGTGGTGGCGGTCGGCGAGGACGGTCCCGTTGCGGGGGACGCCGTGCTGCCACGGATGCAGACCGGTGAACAGTGTGGCGTGGGTCGGCTGGGTGGACGACGACGCCGCCCAGAAGTGGCGGAACTGGACGCCCCGGCTCGCGAAGGCCCGGGTGCGGGGCATGACCCCGGCCTCGTCCCGGGTGGGATCCAGCCGATCGAAGCGAAGGGTGTCGAGGGTGACGAGAACGATGCGCCGGGGCGTCGCCGTCGACCCGCTCCCGCCGCACGACACCTGGGCGACCGCGGCTGCGAGAAGCAGGAGCAGGGAGAAGAGCGCGGGAAGTCCGGTCGTTGCATTCGCGCCGCGCCGAGGGCCATCCATCGCGGCGCCCAGGATACGGTAGTCTAGTCGCGCTGTCCCGAGGAGCGCGACCCGGTCGACGAACCACCGACGAGCCTCCGACGAGCGCCCACGAGCGCCGACCATCGCTGACGATCGCTGATGAACAGCCGATGAAGAGCCGATGAATCGCCGATGAATCGCAGCACCCTCATCGTGGCCGTCTGGCTCGCGCTCTCGATCCTCCACCTGGGGCTCTCCACCCGCTCGGATCCCGGGGTCTATTACGACGAGGTGATCCAGGCGGTCCCGGCCCTGGACTACCTGCGCGGGTTCCAACGGGTGTCGGTCCCTCCCCAGGTCACGGCCTTCGATCTCTACGGGCGCCCCCTGCCCTGGATGACCCAGCCCTACATGGGCGCGCTCAAGAGCCAGCTCCTGATCCCGAGCTTCGCGCTCTTCGGGGCCACTCCCGACGTCCTGCGGATCACCACCACGGTCTGGGGATTGCTGGCCATCGGGCTCGCGATGCTCTTCACCCGGCGCCTGTTCGGCACCGGGGCCGCCTGCGTCGCCGGCACCCTGCTCGCCGTGGACCCCACCTGGCTCTTCGTGGCGCGCCACGACTGGGGCTCGGTCTCCCTGGCGCTGCTGTGTCGCATGGGGGCCCTGCTCCTGGTGCTCCGCGCCTGGGACTCCGGCCGCAAGCTCGAGGCCGCGGCCGCCGGCCTGGTGGCCGGGCTCGCCGTCTACAACAAGGTGGACGCGGTGCCCTTCCTGGCCGCGGCCACGATCGCCGGCGCCCTCGCCCGGCCCGACGCGGTCCGGGGGCTCCTGGGTCCGCGCTGGAGACTCCTCGCCTGGGCCGCGGCGGGGGCCGTCGTCGGCGCGCTCCCGCTGATCCTCTCGGCCGCGAGGATCCTCGACGCCTCCGGGCGGCTCTCGGACGCGGCCGGCCTCACCGGCAGGATCGCGGTGGCCCGCGCCACCCTCGACGGCTCCTACTTCCACCGCCTGATCGACACCGGCGGTGTATTCGAGGCGCTCTCCCAGGTGGACGCGCCCTCCTGGCCCCTGCCCATGGCCGGCCTCGCCGGGCTCGGCGTGCTGACGATCTGGGTGCTTCGCGGCCCGCGGTCGGCGCCGGCGACCCGCGGTGCGCTGTTCCTGCTGCTGGCCGCGCTCGGGACCGAGGCGGGGCTGCTCGCGCTGCCGGCCGCCGACCGGGTCCACCACGCGCTCAACGTCTATCCCCTGCCCCACCTCGCCGTCGCCGGGGCGGGCCTGTTCCTCTGGCGACGCTGGGACGCCGTGGGCGCGCTCCCGCGCGCGGGCCGGGCGGGCCTGCTGGCGCTGCTCGCCCTGCTGGCGGCGATGGGTCTCCGGGTGATCGACCGCACCGCCGACCTCGTGGAGCAGACCGGCGGACGCGGTCTCTGGAGCGACGCGACGACCCGCCTGGCCGCATCGAACGACCGGTCGGAGACCACGTTCGTGTGCCTCGACTGGGGCTTCCAGCAGTCCCTCGCCTTCCAGACCGAGCGCGCGCGCATCGTCGACGCCGTCTGGAAGCTGCGCTGGGGCCACCACCAGATCGAGCCCTGGACCCTGCGCGGGGACACGGACCACGTGTACCTGCTGCACGAGGGCGACACGGCCGTCTTCGGGCTCGGCGAGCCCTTCCTCGAGGCAGCGCGCGCGCTTCCCAGCGACCGGGTCGAGATCGAGTCGTGGGAGGACCGCGAGGGGAGCTCCGCCTTCGTGTCCGTGCGGATCCTGGGGCCCCACGTCGTGCGCTACCGCGACCGCTACGACATCGACCTGCTGTGACCGGGGAGCGCGCGCCGACTCAGGGACCGACGAAGCTCGCGAGGAAGGCGTCCTCGTCCTCGTAGGTGTGGGACGGTTCGAGCCGCTCGAGGTTCGCGCGCCCGCGGGCATAGACCTCGGCGGGCAGCTCCCGGCGGCGCAGCACCACGTGCTCGACGCCGAGCTCCGCGAGGCGCCCTCGCTCGCGCCGGACCAGCCGCTCGCGGTCCTTGCCGCGGGCGGCTCCCAAGGCGTCGCTTCCCAGCAGCGAGCGGAACAGACCGCGCAGCTCGGGACCCGTCGCCGTGCGGCGGGTCTCGCGGGCGGCGCGGGGCAGGAAGAGCGGGAGATCCTGGACGAGCTTCTGCCCGTGCACGATCTGGTGGAGCCCTTCGACCTCCGCGGCCTCGCCCACCCCCGCCGGCCAGTCGAGGAGCGCACTGCCCCCGAGCGGCGAGAGCTCGGCCACCCGCGCGTACGCCTCGGGCACCCGGGGCGGCGCCGTCTCGAGCGGCCAGCGCAGGGCTTCGAACCCGACGAGGGCGATGGCCGCGAGCCCCAGGGCGGCGACCCGGCGCGGTTCGCGCCCCGCCCCCAGCTCCGCGATCCCGCGCGCGGCCAGGATCGCGAGCCCGAGCTGGGCCATGGCTCCGAAGCGCATGGGCATCCGCGCCTGCTCGAAGAACGGCAGCACGGCGGCGACCCAGGTGTAGGGACCGGCGAGGCCCGTGTCGCGGCCGGCCACGTGCAGGACCGGACCGAGGGTGAAGGCCGCGAAGCCCAGGGCCAGGAGCGCCCAGGGCAGCATGCGCAGGTCCCGCGCCCGGGCCGACCGCACGGCTCCGCAAATCGCGAGCGCGGCCAGCGTCCAGCTCACCGCCACGGCCGTGGGCACGGGCGCCAGCCCCAGCCCCTCGCGCAGGTCGCCGATCGCGCCGCCCAGCAGGCTGTGGCGCGGGTCGGGCAGGAACAGATCCAGCAGGTCCGGCGACAGCCGCACCGCGTCCGCTGCAAGCGCGCCGTGGGTGAGTCGGCTCTCGACGGCGAAGGCCCACCAGAACGGCGCGGTCAACAGGAGCGGCGGGACCAGCCCGAGGGCCAGGTCGCGCCAGGTGGACGGGCGGCGCATCACCGACTCGTCTCGCAGCAGATCCAGCCCCACCACGACCGCGGCGCCCAGCACCAGGAAGTACGCGTACTCGATGGACGCGTAGAAGGCGCCCACGAAGGCGAGCCCGGTCAGCAGCCCGTCCCGCACACGTCCGCGCTCGAGGGCGCCCAGCAGACCCAGGAAGAAGAGAGGGAGCCACTCGATGGCGAGCGCGTGGAAACGCACGGTGCTCGCGAAGTGGAGGCTCTGGAGCGTGAAGGCGACCCCGGCGAAGGCCGCGCCCCACTCGCTTCCGGTGATGCGCAGGGCCAGGCGCCAGGTCGCCCAGCCCGCCAGCCAGAACGAGCCGAGCACCACGGCGTCGTAGGCCAGCACCAGGCCCGCGAGCCCGTCTCCCAGCGCCTGCAGGGGAAGGGTCGCCAGGGCCTGGGGCAGCGCCAGCCCGTGGAAGACCAGGGTCGTGCCGTGGGGCGCGAACAGGAAGTCGCAGAACAGCGGGCTCGTCCCCCGCGCCAGCGCGGTCTTCACCCACCAGAGGTCCCAGAGGAACAGGTAGGCGTCGTTGGCGGCGGGCGCGTTGGCGGGCAGGCGGTCGAGGGAGAAGACCAGGGGGTAGGTCGCCACCGCTGCGATCCAGCCGAACAGCAGGGCCATCCCCCAGGCGCGCCGCCTGGCCACGAGCCAGGCGATCGACGCGCCGGTCGCGGCGAGCAGGAGCAGGTGCCAGACGACGTCCATGGTCGGCCACGGAGAGTACCAGCCCGGGAAGGGCCGCAGTGACCCCGCACGACCGGGCGAGTGGACCGCGTCCGCCTCCCCGCGCCGGCCGGGGCGGGCGGGAGGAGAGCCGACGACGACGACGAAGCGTTGCGGCTAGGGCGTGTAGCCCAGCGCTCGGAGGCGCTGCTCGGTCTCCGGCGGAATCTCGAGCGGGGCGCCCTCGGACCTCTCCTGGTCCCGCCAGGCCTCCACCGCGTCGGCGATCGACTGGCACGGGTGGGAGCCGTCGGGCTCCACCAGGTTCCGGCGTTCCGCGGGATCCCGGGAGAGGTCGTAGCACTCGCCGCGGGGAGGAGTGGGGATGTGGGAGTACTCGCCCTCCACCTGGATCCACTTGAGCGGACCGCGGCGCCCGCTGTAGCCCAGCCCGCGTCGACCGTCCCGACGGCCGAACCCCTGCTCGGAGAGGACGAGGCGATCCCCGGCCGCCGGGTCGCCGGCGTCGCCCCGCAGCGAGGGCAGCAGGCTGCGCCCCTCGAGCCGCTCGTCGCGACGCTCGTCCCGGGCCAGGCCGAGGCCGTCGACCAGGGTGGGCACGATGTCGACCTGGCTCACCAGCTCGTCCCGCACTCCGGGCTCCACCCCCAGCCGCCGCGGCGGCTTGATGACGAGCGGCACCCGCAGCTGCTCCTCGTAGAGCGTATAGCTGTGGAGCCAGCCTCCGTGGTCGCGGAACTCCTCCCCGTGGTCGGCGGTGAGCACGACCCACGACCGGTCGTAGCGTCCGCTGTCGCGCAGCCAGTCGAGGAGCTCTCCGACGGCCGCGTCCACCGTGCGCACCTCGGCGTCGTAGAGCTCGGACAGGTGGCGCACCTCGGCGTCGTCGGGCTCGTGGACGCCCGCGAGGAGACGGCCGCGCACGTACGCCATCGACCCCTCCGCGGGGCCGTCGTAGGGAGCGACCAGCTCCGCCCTCGCCTCGTCGGACGGCTGATAGGGGTCGTGGGGGTCGAGGTAGTGCACATAGAGGAAGGAGGCGCGTCCGGCGGGCATGGCTTCGACGGCGGCGCGCGTCACCAGCTCGCCGGGCACGTGCCAGCCCTTGGGCTCGTGGCGGCCGGCCCCCTCGCCGTGCCCCTTGGAGAGGTTCTCGAAGGTCTGGAACCCGCGCTCGAACCCGGCCTTGGCCAGGAACGGGTTGGCCACGACCGCGGCCGTGGCATAGCCCGCCAGGGCCAGGCGGGTCGCCAGGGTCGGAACCGGACGCAGGCCCTCGTCGTAGCGAAGGGCGCCGTGCCGGCGCGGGGTGTAGCCGGTCAGGATCGACGCCACCGTGGGCCGCGTCCACGCCGCCACCGCCCGCGCCTCGCGGAAGACCACGCCGTCCGCGGCCAGGCGGTCCATGTTGGGCGACACCGACCGCGCATAGCCGCCGAAGCCGACGCGGTCGGAGCGCAGCGTGTCGATGACGATCAGGACCACGCCGTCGCGTCCGTCGGCGGGCCCGCAGGCGGGCGTCGCCAGCAGACAGGAGAGCGCGGCGATGCTGACGAGCCAGCATCGGAGCCTCCGGGACGCGCGGGCCCGGGAACGCCGTGTCGGGATGGAGCGCTTCATCGACCAGGGAACCGGCCGGCAGGCTAGCAGAGCGGGAGGCTCACCGGAGCGGGGACGAGCCGCGGGGCAGACGCTACTCGGCTTCGAGGTAGCCCAGGGCCTGGAGCTTCTTTCTCTCCTCGACGGACAGCGCGGGCGCCGCGGCCCGGGTGGTCCCGAGCGTCGAGCGCCAGGCCGCCAGGCGACCCGACAGCTCGCGGAGCTTCTCGGGCTCGGCCTCGCTCAGGTCGTTGCGCTCGCCCGGGTCCCGCGACAGGTCGTACAGCTCGCGGACCCCGTCTCGGGTGCCCTCGATGTACTTCCAGTCGCCGATCCGGACGCCGTGCTGCTCGCCGTCGACCGGGGTCCCGCGCAGCACCCTCGGCCCGGGATACAGCTGCCGGTAGACGTAGACCGGCCGCTCGGGGTCGATGGTGTCGCCTCCGGCCAGCTCGGGGACCAGGCTCCTTCCGGGAAGGTTCAGCGAGCGCTGGCTGCCGCGGGCCAGCAGATCGAGGATCGTGGGCACGACGTCCACGTGCTGGACCGGCGCTCGGGAGCGGACGCCCGGCGCGACCCCCGGACCGCGGAACACGAAGACCCCGCGCACGCTCTCCTCGTAGACGTTGACGCTGTGGAAGGCGTCGTTGTGGTCGGTCAGGCCCTGGCCGTGATCCGACGTCACGAAGACCAGGGTCGATTCCGCGAGCCCGAGGTCGTCGAGCGCGTCGAGCAGTCGCCCCACCTGGTCGTCGACGAAGAGGATCTCCCCGTCGTAGCGGTCGATCTCCGCGCTGGCGGCGGGCTCGCCTCCGGCGGCCAGTCGCCGCTGGCGATCGGGCAGCGGCGCGTAGGGCTCGTGGGCGTCGAAGTAGTGGACGAACAGGAAGAACGGCCCGCCCTGCCCCGCCTGGGACTCCAGCCACGCCAGCGCCCGCTCGGTCGTGCGGTCGCCGGCGCGGTCGAAGCCCCGACCGGGAACCGCGTGCCCCTCCCAGAAGGGCTGGGGCAGCGAGGAGCCTTCCCGGTCGAACCGGTCGTCGTAGAATCCGAAGCCCTGGGCGAACCCGAAGCGGGCAGCCAGCACGAACGAGCTGGCGAAGCCCGCGGTGCGGTAGCCGCGCGCGGCGAGGTGCTCGGCCAGGGTGGTCGCCGAGGCGGCGAGCGACACGCCGTTGCGCGCCACACCGTGGGCGGGGGCGTAGCGGCCGGTGAAGAGCGTGGCGTGGGTGGGCCCCGTGGTGGACGTCATGGTGTAGCCGTCGGTGAAGACGGCCCCCTCGCGCCCCAGCTGCACCAGCCGCGGGGTGGTCTCACGGTCGTAGCCCAGCAGCGACGTGTGATCGGCGCGCACGGTGTCGAGGGAGATCAGCAGGACGTTGGTCCTGCGCTCCCCGGCGCCGCGCCCGCAGCCGAGGCTGGAAGCGATCGCCAGCGCGACCAGGAGGACGATCGGGCGGTGGGCGTGGGGGACTCGAGCGCGCAAGCAGACTCCCGGTGCGGGGGCCGGGGAGCGTACCCGACACGCGGCGCGACGCACCGGGACGACCCCCAAGGGGTCGCGCGCGGTATGCTGCCCCCGTGCCGGACGCAGCCCCGCGAAGCTATGCCTGGATCCTGGCCGCCACCGTCGCGCTGGGACTCGGAGTCGTGGCGGCCATCAACGCCGCGGTCGATCCCTTCGCGATGCTCGACGCGCCCCGGATCCCGGGCCTGAACGCCGAGAAGACCCAGGCCCACATGATGGGCGTGCGCACCGAGAAGTCGGTGCGCCTGGGCCTCGGCGACTTCGACGCCGCCATCTTCGGCTCCTCGCGCGCGGCCATCGGCCTCGATCCCGCCGACCCGGCCTTCGAGGGACGCCCGGTCTTCAACGCCGCGCTCCACGCGACCTCCGCCGAGGAGCTGCTCCACGTGTTCCGCTACGCGGTGGAGCGCCAGGACCTCGAGCTGGCCGTGGTCGGGCTCGACTTCCTCATGTGGAACGGAGCCCGCGTCCCCGGCAAGGAGTTCCACGCGTCCGCGTTCGCCGGGGGCGCGCCGGCGTGGCTCGCCCTGCAGCGGCTGGTCTCCTGGGACGTCCTCGAGGCCTCCTGGGCCACCGTCGAGGCCAACGGCGCGGGACGGCGCGCCGAGTACCAGCCGGACGGCTCGCTCACCGGGGTTCCCGTTCCCGCGAACGGGTGGAACACGCGCGAGGCGTTCGACCGCGTGCTCGCGATGTTCGCGACCAACCAGGAGACCTACGGTTGCTTCCGCTACGCGCCGGAACGGGTGGCCATGATCGGAGAGCTCCTGCGCGCCGCCGACGAGCGCGGGACCCGCGTCCTGCTCTTCCTGTCCCCCATCCACGTGGAGCAGCTCCAGCTGATCGCCGCCCTCGAGCTGCTTCCGGCCTTCGAACGCTGGAAGCGCGACCTCACCCGGGAGGTGGCGGCGGTGCAGTCGGGCGGCGGACCGCAGGTCGTGCTCTGGGACTTCTCCGCCGCCGAGGCCGCCAACGTGGAGGAGGTCCCGGCCGACGGCTCGCCCATGACCTGGTACTGGGAGGCCAGCCACTACCGACGCGCCCTGGGCTCCCGGGTCCTGCACCACATGCTGGAGCCGGAGGCGGACGACGGGCCGCGGATCGCGCCGGGCGTCGCGCTGACGCCGGAGACCCTCGACGGCCAGATCGACCACCAGCGCCGGGCGCGCGCCGCCTGGGCCGACGCCCATCTCGAGGAGCGCGCCTCGATCCAGCGGCTGGTGAGCCGCACCGCAGCGATCCGGCGCAGGATCTGCCGGGCGATGCGGGCGCAGCAGCTCCAGCCCGATCGCCGGGGAGGCGCCGGACCGATTCCCGGCGCGGCGCGGCCCGCGCGGTGATGAAGTCGGGCGCCGGTCCGGCCGATGTATAATCCGCGCGCGTCGGAGGGCCCAGCGATCCGGACCATGGACGACACACTGGATGCGTTCGAGGGCGTCCGCCTGTTGTGCGTGGGCGACGCCATGCTCGACCGCTACGTCTACGGTCGCGCCGACCGCGTCTCTCCCGAGGCCCCCATCCCCGTGCTGCGGGTGGAGCGGGAGAGCGCCATGCCGGGCGGCGCGGCCAACGTGGCGCGCAACGCCGTGGACCTGGGCGCGCGGACCGCGCTGGTGGCCCTGCTGGGAGCCGACGAGGCCGGGGACGAGCTGCGTCGCCTGGCCCGCGAGACCCGGGACCTCGTCGACCACATGGTGGCGAGCGACCAACGCCCGACCACCGTCAAGATGCGCTTCATCGGCGACGGTCAGCAGCTCCTGCGCGCCGACCACGAGACCGACCGGCCCGTCGACGAGGCGCTCGCCGGGCGCCTGCTGGACGAGGTCGACTGCGCCCTCTGCGACTGCGACGTGGTGCTGCTCTCGGACTACGGCAAGGGCGTGCTCTCCGACGAGGTGCTGCGGGGCGTGGTCGAGCGCGCCCGGCGCGCCGGGCTCCCGGTCGTCGCCGACCCCAAGCGCCGCGACTTCGAGGCCTACCGCGGCGTCACGCTGCTCAAGCCCAACGAGCGCGAGCTGGAGGACGCCCTGGGCGGCCCCTGGTCCCACACCGAGGAACTGGTGGAGCGGGCGACCGACCTCGCCTCGCGCTGCGGACTCGGCGCAATCCTGGTGACCCGCTCCGAGCGCGGCATGACCCTGGTCCGGCCGGGCCGCGAGGCCCTGCATCTGGAGTCGGAGGCCCGGGAGATCTTCGACGTCTCCGGCGCCGGCGACACCGTGCTGGCCTGCGTGGGCGTCGCCATGGGGGCCGGCGAGTCGATCGAGGAGGCCGCCCGGCTGGCGAACCTGGCGGGCGGCATCGCCGTCGGCAAGCGCGGCACCGCCACCGTGCGTCGCGCCGAGCTGGCTCAGGCGCTGCGGGCGGAGTCGCTGCTGTCCCACCAGCGCAAGATCGTCTCGCGGCGCGAGGCCCGGCTGCGCGTGGAAGACTGGCGGGAAGAGGGACTGAAGATCGGCTTCACCAACGGCTGCTTCGACCTGCTCCACCCCGGCCACGTCGCCCTGCTCGACGAGGCGCGGGCCGCGTGCGACCGCCTGGTGGTGGGCCTCAACAGCGACGACTCGGTGCGCCGCCTGAAGGGCGAGAGCCGTCCGATCCAGGCCGAGAGCGCCCGGTCGATCGTACTCGCCTCGCTGGCGGCGGTGGACGCGATCGTGGTCTTCGACGAGGACACGCCGCTGTCGCTCATCGAGCTCCTGCGACCCGACCTTCTGGTGAAGGGAGCCGACTACTCGGTCGACGAGGTGGTGGGCGCCAAGGAGGTCGAGTCCTGGGGAGGGCGCGTCCTGCTCGTCGAGCTGCGCGACG
Source organism: Myxococcota bacterium (assembly GCA_050618075.1). GTDB lineage: Bacteria > Myxococcota_A > UBA9160 > UBA9160 > UBA4427 > JBNLVL01. The sequence continues at coordinate 15,591 of JBNLVL010000001.1, read as the reverse complement.
GCCACAGCACCACCCGCACGATCTCGCGCCTGAAGGGCTCCTAGCCCCTGGCTCCTACGAGTCCACCACCAGCAGGGGCGCCTGGCCCTTCGCGTCGTCGGACTGCAGCAGTCGCACGACGTCGGCGTAGACCGCGCTCGGACCGATGTCGCGGACGCACTTCGCGTGGGCGAACCAGCAGGACACCACCTTGTTGTTGTGCACGAACATGCAGGGCGAGCAGGGCAGCCCCAGGTAGTGGACCGCGTGGGTCTGGCGGGCGCTGGAGCGCAGCGGCGCGTAGAGCACGGGCGTCTCCGGACCGAACAGCGAGACCGTGGAGACGCCGGCGGCCGCCCCGAGGTGCAGGGGCCCGCTGTCGTTGGTGACCAGCACGTCCGCGTGCGCCAGCAGCGCGATGAACTCGTCGAGGCGGACCCGACCGGCGAGGTCGACCACCCGCTCCGGATGCGCGAGCTGGTCCACCAGGGACTCGACGTAGGGCCGCTCGCCCGGCGATCCGCTGAGCACGACGTTGAGGTCTCCGCGCGCCGAGAGCGCGTTGACCAGCTCGACCACCCGCTCGGCCGGCCAGCGACGTTCGAGGGCCATGTCCCCGGCGTTGGGGTTCACGACGACGCTGGGTCGCTCGGCGTCCCACGCCGGGTCGCTGGCGAGCACCGCGCGACAGCGCTCCCAGGTCTCGTCCGGGATGGCGATGGCCGGAAGCGAGTCCGGGGCCTCGGGATCGAAGTGCAGCTCCCGGTCGAAGGGCTCGCCCCGGAGCAGCACCAGGAAGTTGGCGGCGACGTGGTGGTAGGCGTTGAACGGGATCTCCACCGAGTGCAGGCGTCCGCGCCAGCTCCCCTTGGAGCTGAACCCGTGGGACTGCCGGGCGCCGGCGAGCAGCGAGAAGACGGCGGTGAAGCGCGTGAAGAACTCGAGGTCGAGCAGCAGGTCGTAGCGCTCGCGGCGGATCTGACGCAGGCAGGTGAGGGTCTGCCACAGGAACGTGGGGATCCCGCGCCCGAGGTCCGGCGTGTAGCGGCGGTCGATCTGGGGATAGAAGTCGAGGATGGCGTCGTTCTCGCGCAGGGTCACGAAGTCGATGCGCGCGTCGGGATGGCGTCGCCGCAGCTCCTCGAGGAGCGGCGATCCCAGCACGATGCTCCCGATGCCCCACATCTTCACCACCAGGATCCTGCGGATCGCGTCGTCGGGCAGCCGTGCGGCCTCCCGGCGGCGGCCGAAGAGCTGGTGCAGGGCCAGCAGCGAGATGCACAGCAGCCCCCCGGCCCAGCGATCGATGGCCAGGGCGAGGTTGAATCGGCGATTCGGCCGCGCGGGACGCATCGCGCGAGTATACCAGCGAACGAGCCCGTCAGAGCTTCCGGGCGGTGACGTGCAGGCACCAGGCAGGCAGCCGACCGAGCCAGCACGCCTCCAGCCAGAGCGCCGCGTCGACCCCGCGCACGCCGAGCCCCGCGATGCGCGCGAGCACCCCGGCGTCGGCGCGCCGCGCGCCCGCGACCACGTCGCCGGTGGTGAGCGCGGCCCGGTCGCGGCGCCCGCGCGCGAGTGCGGCGATGCCGCAGAACACCGCGACGTCGGCGAGGTTGCCCAGCAGGTGCAGGCTGTAGCGCGTCCGCTCGGCCTGGAAGCCGCTGCGCTCGAGAAGCGAAGCGATCTCGCGGCGCCGGAAGCGCTGCACGTGACCTGCGTACCGCCTCTTGAGATCGCGGAGCGGGCGCGGCAGCCAGCGCCACAGCGAGAGCGCGTCGCCCTCGCAGGGGACGTGCAGGTGGAGTCGGCCGCCGGGCGCGAGCACGCGTCTGAGCTCCGCGAGGGTGGCCGCCGGGTCCTCCACGTGCTCCAGCACGTCGAGGACCAGCACCGCGGCGAACTCGCCGTCGCGGGCGGGTAGCCTGCCCGCCGGGTCCTCGAGCCGGCGGAAGTCCATCTGCGGGAAGCGCCGCGCCGCCACGGCCAGGGCCGCACGGCTGACATCGATGCCGACCCAGCCCAGCTCCGGAGCCAGGCTCCGCAGGCCGCCGAGCATCCGGCCGGCGCCGCAGCCGAGCTCGAGCACCGAGCCCGTGGCGGGAAGGGCCCGCCTGGCCTCGCACAGGGTGTGTCCCGCGACCGTGCGATCTCCGGGTGCCACGTCCTCGCGGCCCCAGGTGGCCTGCTCGTAGTCGAAGGCGTCGCCCTGGCTCACCGCGCTGCCTCCGCGCCGGGGTCGCCGCGGCGCGCCAGCACGCGCAGCGGCCCGAAGCGCCGGGCCGGCTCGTAGTGCGCGTCGAGGAAGGCCAGCATCCGCTCTCCCATCACGCGCTCGTCGGGCACGCCGTCGATGCGCAGGGCCCGATCGTCCCACACGACGAAGCGCGGGGGGTTCGCCTCCAGGTCGGCGAGGGCCTCGGCGCGGTGGGCGTCGGTGACCATCTGGTGGGTCACCGCGAAGCGGGTGGGATTCGGCCGTCCCACGAGGTAGTACCAGGCCGCGTTGTTGGGGACGAAGAAGACGGGGTCGTCGGCTCGGGAGTGCTCGCGAATCCACGCCACCGCGCGCTCGATCGCCGGGTCCACCCGCCCGGGCACGGGCCGGCCCCCGAGCTGCGCGGCGACGTGGCTGAGCGACACCCGGGTGTAGGCGTAGCTGGCGGGCACCACGTGGTCGGCGAACCCGCCGAGCCACGCCACCGCGGCCAGCAGGGCCAGGCGGCCCGCGGCGACGGCCCGGCGCCCCGGGTCCGCGCCCGGCCCCGGGACGATCCGATCGACGGCCACCACCAGCACCAGCGCGGTGACCGGAACCACCGCCTGGACGTGGAACAGGTCGCTGCGTCCGAAGACCGAGCGCTGGGCCAGCACCCCGAAGATCCCGGTGGCGATGAGCGCGAGCCGCCGCGGGTCGTGGCGCAGCGACTCGAACGCGCCCAGCAGCCAGGCGGCGACGCCGCGGCCCCGGAGATCCAGGCGGGGCACGGCGAGCCCGATGAGCGCCACCGGAGCCGCGCCGGTCAGCCAGCCGAGCCGGAAGGTCACGGCCACGTCGTCCGACGGCAGCGGAAGCGCCAACGGAAGCCACCGGGAGAGGCCGGGGAACGGGAGGTTGCCGAAGCCAGCCATCACCCAGCCCGGATAGCCGGCGAGATCCTCGAGCAGCGGCCCCAGCGCGCCCGCGACCGCGTAGGCGACGACGAGCGGGGCCATCGCAAAGACGAGACCGATGCCGAAGGCCAGCGCGCCCGCCCCCGACCGCCGCACCGCGAGCACCGGGATCGCGGCACACACGAAGGCCAGCGCGAACTCCTGGCTGTAGAGGAGCGCGAGACCGCCCACGGCCCCGCTGGCCAGCAGCCAGCCGGGCCGGGCGCCGCGCAGCCCCCGGGCCAGGAGCCAGAGCCCGAGCAGCGGGAGCCCCATCCGGAGGTTCACGAAGACCACCAGGGGGATCAGCAGCACCACCCAGGCGCGCCGGCGCAGCAGGGCGCTGCCCAGCAGCAGCAGGCTGGCGAGGCCCACGAAGTCCCCGAGGCCGGCGTACAGATACCAGGCGCGGATCGAGCGCGAGGCCAGCGTCCAGATCGCGACGCCGCCCCAGTTGTAGAGCGGTCCGTACAGGCAGAAGAAGTCGCGTCCGTGGAGCCCCCCGTTCCACAGGGCATCGGTCCACGCCAGGTGCTGACCCACCTCGACCTGGAAGACCCACGCGTGTCCGGCCAGCGCGAGATCCGGCACCGCCTCGGCCATCCAGCGCAGGGCGACCACCAGCGACGGCGTCCGCAGGAGGCAGAGGAGCGCCAGCCCGACCACCCACGACACCACCCGGCGACGCGACGGCGGCGCGAACGCCGCTTCGGATGGCGTCTCGGCGGAGATCGGCTCCGCCCGGGGCCGCCGCCACAGCCACGCGAGCTGGACGGCGCCGAGAGTCGCGACACCCGCGACCGCGGCCCCCCGCCCCAGCAGGAGCGATGCGCCGAGGGCGGCAAAGGCCAGGGTCTCGAGGCCGAGGACGGTGGGCGGACGAAGCGCGCGGCGATCCAGGCCGCTCGCGCCGAGCCAGACCAGCGCGATGCCGAGCGCCACGCACAGCGCGAACCAGATCGTCTCCTGCTGGGTGGGATACTGCTCGACGACCGTGGCGCTCACGATCCCGAGGTCGTTGGGCTGCCATGTGAAGGACAGCGGCAGCCAACGCGCAAGCAGGACGATCGACGCAGCCGCGTTGAACGGAGCGATCAGCGTGGCCCCGGCCCCGGGGTGCGGGTCGGCCGGGAGCGGCTGCGGGGGCTTCTGCGTGACCGGGTCCGACGACATTCGCGATCCGTGATTGCGCGCGCCAGTATAGGGACCCGCGACGTTGCCGGGCGCACCGATTGCCCGTAATCTCGCGCGTTCTCGTCCGGAGCGTCGACCACGCCGGATGCGAGGTGTCCTTGCGCGGCTCGCTGCAACGACTTCGGTGGCACCGCGCCGATCGAACCGATCGCGCGCAACCCACCTGCCACCCGAACCGGGATCACCCCGATCGCGATCCTGCGAACGGGGATCGTGCGAACGGGCGCCGCGCGGGCGCCCGCGTCCCCAGCCTGCGACCTCGCGTCGCCCTCGCGGCCGCCGTCGCCGCCGTGGCCGCTCTCGCCTGCAGCGCCCCCGAACCGCCGGACGCACCGTCCATCGTCCTCATCTCCATCGACAGCCTGCGCGCCGACCGCCTGGGCTGCTACGGCGCCGAACGCGAGACCAGCCCGGCCATCGACGCGCTGGCCGCCGCGGGCGCGCGGTTCGAGCACGCGGTCGCGCCCACCTCCTGGACGCTGCCCAGCCACGTCACGCTGCTGACGGGACTTCCGATCCCGAGCCACCGGGTGGACCACCCCGACGCTCGCATCGACCCCGCGCGACACCTGCTGGCGGAGCACCTGGCCGGACAGGGCTACGGCACGGCGGCCTTCGTGTCGGCGCCGTTCCTCCAGCGCATGTACGGGTTCGACCGCGGCTTCGAGCACTACGAGAACTTCCAGAACCTGCGGACCGCCGCCTTCCCTCCCACCCGCGAGGTCCACGACCAGTCCCACCTGGACGAGACCGGACGCCAGGTGGTGGACGCCGCCCTCGCCTGGCTCGGCGCGCGCCCGGCGGAGGGCGCCCCCTGGTTCCTGTTCGTGCATCTCTGGGACGTGCACTACGACTTCGCGCCGCCCGCCCCCTACGACACGCTGTTCGATCCGGACTACGACGGAGACCTCGACCCCACCCGCTTCGAGCACAACCCGGCGATCCGCCGGGACATGCCCGCGCGCGACCTCGCGTACCTGCGGTCGCTGTACGACGGCGAGATCCGCTGGCTCGACTCCCAGCTCGAGCGCCTCTTCGACGCCCTGCGCGCGCGCGGCGCCAGCGAGCGCATCATCGTGTCCCTGGTGGCCGACCACGGCGACGAGTTCTTCGAGCACGACCAGAAGGGGCACTACCGGGACCTGTACGAGGAGTCGGTCCGGGTTCCCTGGATCGTCCACGACCCGGCGCGGATCGCGCCCGGCACGGTGGTGGGGGGCGTGGCGGGCCTCGACGACGTGGCCCCCACGCTGCTCGGCCTCGCCGGTCTGCCCGCGCTCCCCGAGGCCAGCGGCCGCGACCTGTCCGCGCACCTGATGGACGGATCCTTCGTGGAGCAGTCGAAGCTGCTGACGGTCCACCAGCTGGCGGCGCTGCGCGGTCCCGGCTGGAAGGTCCGCTTCGACCGACGCTCGGGACTCGCCGTCTACTACGACCTCGAGCGCGATCCGGCGGAGCAGGACCCCATCCCCGCGCGCAAGCGGGCCCCCGAGCGGCTGGCCGAGCTGAAGCGCCGGCTGGACGCGGAGACCGAGTACGGCGAGAGCCTCGACTGGGACGGCGACGGCTCGCTCGAGCTCGACGCCGCGACCCGCGCCCGACTGGAAGAGCTGGGCTACCTGGATGCCGACGCTCGCTAGGGCGCGCTGGCTGGACGCGGCGCTGCCGGTCGTCTCGGCCCTGGCACTGGCCGCGCTCTTCCAGGGGGGCCTCCTCTTCGAGGGTCCGCTGCGGCAGCTCGACTGGGACGTCCACTATCACTACTACGACTGGATCCACATCGGCCTGGTCCGGCACGGGACGCTTCCGCTCTTCATGGCCGACGCCTGGCACACGCCCAACTTCGTGGCCAACGCCCAGTCTCCGGTGCTGGGTCCGCTGGTGGGGCTGCTCGGGCTGCTCGAGACCGACACCTACATCAAGCTCCTGATCTGGCTCTACACCTCGGTGGGGCTGCTGGGGGGCTACTGGCTGGCCCGCGACCTCGGGGCCCGCGCGCCGGTGGCGGCGGTGACCAGCGTGACCTGGGCGATGAGCGGCTTCTTCGCCGCCCACCTGAGCGTGGGCCACCACTGGAGCCTCGGGGCCTACCTCGTCCCGCTCCTGCTGTTCGCCTTCCGGCGGGCGATCGACGGGTCGCCCGGCGCCCTGGTGGGCGCTGCGGCGGTCAACGCCCTCGCCGCCCTGGAAGGCCAGCACCACCCCTTCCTCTGGCAGAACGGCATCCTCGTCACCTGGGCAGCCCTGGAGTGCCTGCGGATCCGCTCCCCCCGCCCGCTGGTGTGTCTGGGGCAGGTCCTGGCGCTGACCCTGGGCCTGGGCGCCGTGCGGCTGATCCCGGTCTTCTCCGAGTTCGCGGACTATGCACCGCAGTGGAGGATCGGCGGGCTGCCGCCCTCGGCGCTCGCCTTCAGCCTGCTGTCCGCCGACCAGGGCCGGGAGACGGCGGGCTTCGGCGTCGTGTTCCAGCACGACAGCGGCTGGTGGGAGTACACCTTCTACCTGGGCGCCGCGGGCCTGGCCTTCGCCCTGGTGGGCGCCGCCGCGGGCGCGCGGCGCAGCTGGCCGCTGCTGGCCATCGCCGCCGTGCTCGGCCTCGCGTCCCTCGACACCCGGGCCCTGGGCTTCGACGCCTGGGACTGGCTCCAGCACCTGCCGGCGGTGAACAGCCAGCGCGGCCCGTCGCGGCTCCTCGGGGTGGCGCTCTTCCCGTTGATCTTCGCCGCCGCGCCGGGCTGGCAGCGCATCCTGGACGCCTGCGCCGAGCGCTGGCCCGGGGTCGGTCGCCGCGCCGCCCACGCGGCGATGTGCGTCCTCGGCCTGTGGATCACCGTCGACCTCGTGGGCGCGGCCCGCGACTGGCAGGCGGGATCGGTGGGCGCGCCCCAGGAGTCGCGCGCCCACCGCCTGGCGCCCCCGCAGCTGCTGCGAACACCGGGGACGGTGACGGCGCTGGCGATCGAGCCCAACCGCCTCCACTACCGCGTGGAGGCGGAGCGGACCGGAATCCTGCTCTTCCATCTGGTCTTCGCCCAGCAGCGGGGACAGTGGAGCGCCGACCCCCTGCCCGTGATCGCCGGACCGAACGGCGCGCTGGCGGTGGGCGTTCCGGCTGGCAGCCACGACGTGGTGCTCCGCTACCGCCCGAGGGGCCTGGTCGCCGGCGCCGGCATCAGCCTCGCGACCGGAATCGGCGCCCTCGTCTGGTGGCGCCGCCGGCGCACCCGGGCCCGGCCCTCCTCTGGCGCGGACGCGGGCGCGGCTGCGGGCTCGGCGGGGGCGGCGGACTAGAACTGGAAGTAGAGGAACTCGCTGACCCGGGTGAGCCGGGTCAGCGCGACCAGTCCCAGAAGGCCGACCGTGACGGCCCAGACCGGACTCGGGCGCCAGCGCAGGGGCAGGGCCGAGGTCGGCTCGGGGTCGGCGTGGTCGCGGTGCTGCAGCACCGGTCGCCAGTCCGACATCCAGTGCTGGGAGGTCGGCAGGAGCAGCACCACGGCGAAGCCCAGGATCAGCCACTCCACCTGCTCGAGGCCCCCCAGCCGCGGGCTCTGCCCGCCCAGCCCGTTGCGGCCGAGCATGCCTTCGTAGATCGCCACGGCGCTGGCCAGGTCCGCGGCGCGGAACAGCACCCAGGCGAACACGACCGACACGAAGGTGAAGAGCCAGCCGAGGGGCGCCGCGAAGACGCGACCGCCGCCCTCGCGGCGGCCGCGCACGGCGCGCCAACCGTGGTTCACCACCAGCAGCAGCCCGTGCAGTCCGCCCCACAGCACGAACGTCCAGCCGGCGCCGTGCCAGAGCCCCCCCAGCAGCATCGTCACCAGCAGGTTCAGGTAGCGCCGCCCGGTTCCGCGGCGGCTGCCGCCGAGGGGGATGTAGAGGTAGTCGCGCAGGAAGCGGGACAGCGTCATGTGCCAGCGCCGCCAGAAGTCGATGATGCTGGTCGCGCGGTAGGGAGACTCGAAGTTCGCCGGGAGCTTCACGCCGAACAGGCGCGCCGAGCCGATCGCCATGTCGCAGTAGCCCGAGAAGTCGAAGTAGAGCTGGAAGCTGTAGGAGAGCGCGGCCCCCCAGGCCTCGAGCGCGCCGGGCGAGGCCCCGCGCGCCGCGGCGTCGAAGACCGGAGTCGCCCACACCGCGAAGGAGTCCGCGAGGACGACCTTCTTGAACAGGCCCAGCAGCAGGATGCTGAGCCCCACCGCCAGGTCCGAGCGCACCAGGGAGGCGTCCCGTTCGAGGCCGAGCTGGGGGATCGTCTCCTGGTGGCGCACGATCGGCCCGGCGATCAGCTGCGGGAAGAAGGTGACGAAGAGCGCATAGCGCAGCGGGTCGTAGCGGGGTGCCTCGCCGCGGTACACGTCGACCAGGTAGGCGATCTGCTGGAACGTGAAGAACGAGATCGCCAGGGGCAGCGCGACCTCGGGGATCGACCAGCGCCCCCCGAACAGGGCCTCGGCGTTGCCCGCGAGGAAGCCCGCGTACTTGTACCAGCCGATGGCCGCGAGGTTGGCGGCCACTCCGGCCGCGAGCCAGGCGCGGCGATGGGGCGTCCTGCGGTGGAGGACCTCGCCCAGGGCGAAGTTGACGACGACGGAGCCCAGCAGGAGGGCGAGGTAGCGGGGGTCCCACCAGCCGTAGAAGAAGAGGGACGCGGCCGTCAGGGTGGCGATGACCGCCCAGCGGCCGCCCGTGCGCGACGCCAGCCAGCACAGCCCGAAGGTGATCGGCAGGAAGAAGACGAGATAGGCGTAGGAGTTGAAGAGCACCCAGCGTGTCCTTGCCGCTCGCGACCCACGACGCGAGGCCCGCATGATAGGCTTCCGGGCGCAACGAACCCCAGGAGCAAGTTCGCATGAAGTCCGCGGCGACGATCGTCCTTCTCATCCTCGTCCTGATCCTCGCCGGCCTGAACGTCCATCAGTGGCGGACCGCGGCCTTCACTCCGGACCCGGCCATCGCCGCCCGGTTCCTCACCGTCTGGGCGAACCAGCCGGACACCTGGTTCAAGAACCGGTTCATGGGCATCCCCACCTGGCAGAACCCCATGGACGTCTGGGAGACCCTCGAGATCCTCTGGCAGGTGAAGCCCGACGTGGTGCTCGAGGCGGGCACCTTCAAGGGAGGGAGCGCGCTTCTGTGGGCCATGTTCCTGGAGCACATCGATCCCGACACCCGGGTCATCACCATCGATCTCCGGCCCCAGTCCCACGAAGCCAAGATGAGGCCCCTGGCCCGGGAGCGGGTCGACTTCCTCTACGGCAGCTCGACGGCGCCCGAGATCGTGGAAGAGGTGAGGAAGCGGGTGGAGGGCAAGCGCGTCCTGGCGATCCTGGATTCGGCCCACACCCGCGATCACGTCTACAACGAGCTCAAGGCGTACGCGGACATGATCGAGGTGGGCAGCTACATCATCGTCCAGGACGGGGCCGTCTGCGGGCACCCGGTCGACGCCGAGCCCTGCCCCGGTCCCTACGAGGCCGTGGAGGACTTCCTCGCCGAGGACGACCGCTTCCAGGCCATCCGCGAGCACGAGCGCCACCTGATCTCGTCCAACACGATGGGGTACCTGAAGCGCGTGCGCTGACCCCGCCCTCGCGGGGCGCCTCCAGGCACCCGCCCCTCGGACCCGCCGGCTCCCACGCGTCGCTGTCCCACTCGCCGGCCCCTCCCCGACCCGATCGCCCGCCCCGCTCCCGTATTGCCCTGCTCCCGCATTGCCCCGCGGGGCGATCCTCATATGGGATCCGAGAACGAATCCATATGAGCTGCCTCCAGCGTGCGACAATGGGGCCTGATCCAAGCTGACCATGCTGCACCGGAGGAAGATCACATGTCGCTGCGCCACACGCTGCTGGGAATTCTCGACTGGGTCCCGAGCCACGGCTACGCACTTCGCGAAATGGCGAAGGGCTACTCCTGGCTCTACCCCATGACCAACGCGAACATCTACCCGACCCTGCGCCAGCTCGAGAGCGAGGGCTTCGTGGAGCACCGGGACGAGGTCCACGACGGTCGGCTCCGCAAGATCTACAACGTCACCTCGGACGGGCGCGGCGAGCTGCGGCGCTGGCTGGCCGACCCCAACCAGCAGCAGGGCACCTGGCGGGACCCGGCCCTGCTGAAGATCTGCATGCTGCGCGAGGGCGCCGCCGACGCGGCGCGGCCCTGGATCGAAGAGCACCTGGAGGCCGCCCGGACCAGCCTCGACGAGGCGGAGCGGTACATGAAGGACGAGGGGCAGCGGCTCCCCACCTATACCCGCCTGGTGGCCGAGCACGGCCGCGAGCTGCTGCGACTGCGCGTCCACTGGCTCTCCCGGGTGGTGGACGAGATCGACGACGCCGCCCGGGAGTCGCACGCCTCCTGAGTCCCCCGGGTCCGGCCGGCGCCGGGCGGGCCGCGGGTCGGTTTGACCGTCCTCGGGGTCACGGGTAGATTGGGCTCCTGCGCCGAGGCAGGATCGCAGGGTCCCGTTCGAGCTCGGGGCACCGTGAACCCGGTCAGGTCCGGAAGGAAGCAGCCGTAGCGGAGTCGCGGTTGCGATCGGGGGTGCCCTGCGATCTTGCGTCGGCGCAGACCGGCCCGACGGCGAGAATCCCGCGCCGAGCATCTCGTGCCGAGGACCTCGCGCCGAGGGCTTCGCGCCGAGTACTTCGCGCCGAGAGCGGGCGCCGAGAGCGGGCGCCGAAGCTCCAGCGCCGAGATGCCAGCGCTGGAGTCCGACAATCGACCCTCGAAGCCATCGAAGAGATTCGAAGAGAGTGGCCGTCCCGTGAGCGCCCCCAGCTACCAGGTGATCGCGCGAAAGTGGCGTCCCCAGTCGTTCGACGAGGTCACGGGACAGGACCACGTCACCACGCCGCTGCGCAACGCGATCCGCACCGGTCGCGTGCCCCACGCGGTCCTGCTCACCGGGCCTCGCGGCACCGGCAAGACGACGCTGGCGCGCATCCTCGCCAAGTGCCTGAACTGCGAGAAGGGGCCGACGGACACGCCCTGCGGTGCCTGCCCCTCCTGCATCGAGATCGCCGCCGGCACCTCGACCGACGTCCAGGAGATCGACGCCGCCAGCCGCACCAGCGTGGACGACGTGCGCGAGCTGATCGAGGCCATCCGCTATGCGGCCGCGCCCGGACGCCACAAGATCTTCGTGGTCGACGAGGTGCACATGCTCTCGACCGCGGCCTTCAACGCGCTGCTGAAGACCCTGGAGGAGCCGCCTCCGCGCAGCCTCTTCGTGTTCGCCACCACGAACCCCGAGAAGATCCCCTTCACCGTCGTCTCCCGCTGCCAGCGCTACGACCTGCGGCGCATCGCCCGGGCCGAGGTGGCGGGGCGACTGCGCGAGATCTGCGACGCCGAAGGCGTCACGGTGTCGGAGTCGAGCCTGCTCGCCATCGCCCGGGAGGGCGACGGCTCGATGCGCGACTCCCAGACCCTGCTCGACCAGGTGATCGCCTACGGCGGCATGGAGATCGACGACGCCACGGTCGCGGACGTCCTCGACCTGATCGATCGCCGGGTGCTGCTCTCGATCCTGGAAGCCACCGTCGCGGGCGACGCGGCCGCGGCCCTCGCGGCCTGCGCCCGGGCCGCCTCGGGCGGCGCCGAGGCCAGACGTCTGGGCAGCGAGCTCGTGGGCCTGCTGCGCGACCTGGTGGTGCTCCGGGTGGCCCCCGACGCCGAGGGGATCGTCGAGGGCACCGACGACGAGATCGCCGAGCTCAAGACCCTGGCCGAGGGCGCCGACCCGGCCCGCCTGCGCCGCATGTTCCGGGCGCTGGTGAAGGAGCAGGAAGACCTGACCTGGGCGCCCCAGCCCTTCGCCGTCCTCGAGATGGCGCTGGTGCGGCTGGCCCAGCTGCCCTCCACCGACGAGGTGGCCGGTCTGCTCTCGCGCCTGGAGGCCCTGGAGCGCCGGCTGGCCGGCGGCGGCGGGTCGCCCGGCGGCGGCCCGACCTCGGGGAACGGCTCGCGGCGCGGTCCGGCCGCCGGCTCCGGCCCGGGGCGCGGCTCCGGGGGGCGCCGTCGCGACGCAGCGCCGGCCGGCCCCGCGGCCCGGGCGGCCGCCGCCCCCGAGCCCGCTGTGAACGAGGTCCCGCCCCCCGAGGTTCCGACCGCGACCGACATCCCCGCCCCCCGCGCCGTCCCCGACGCCCCGGGCCCCGACGCCCGGCCCGCCGGAGGCGGCGGAGCCTCCCTCGACGTCGTCTTCGACCGCCTGCGCGGCTTCGCCCAGGAGGCAAACCGCGGACTCTTCGCGTCCCTGGACGGAGGGCGGCTGCTGTCGCGGAGCCCGGATCGCCTGAAGATCGCCGTGCGGCCGGGCTTCCACCTGAAGCGGCTGGGCGATCGCCAGTCCGAGCTCGAGGCCGTGTGCGCCCGCTTCTTCGGGAGCCCCGTGGCGGTCGAGCTCGAGGCCCTGGCCGAGACGGGCGAGGCGGGCTCTCCGAATCGCGCCCGCCAGCGGCGGGACAGCCACCGCCAGCGCCGGAAGGCCGCCCTCGAGCATCCCGCCGTGAACATCGCGCTCAAGGAGCTCCAGGGCGAGATCGTCGAGATCCAGCCCATCGACCACGGAGGTCGCCGATGAGCCAGCCCGACCTCACGCAGCTGCTCCAGCGCGCCCAGGAGATGCAGACCAAGGTCGCCGCCCTCCAGCGCGAGCTGGCGGTGCGGCGGATCGAAGGCAGCGCCGGCGGCGGCATGGTCACCGCCGTGGCCACCGGCGAGCTGCGCATCGTGGAGATCCGCATCGAGCCGGGCCTCGTCGAAGGCGGCGACCGCGCGATGATCCAGGACCTGTGCGCGGCCGCCGTCAACGCCGCTCTCGGCGCCGCCCAGCGCATGGTCCAGGAAGAGCTCCAGAAGGTGGCGGGCGGTCTGCCCGTGGCGGGCCTCGCCCCCGGCGTGGGCGGACCCGGGAGCGGCGCGTGAGCTCCACGCCGGCGATCGATCGCCTCATCACCAGCCTGAAGCGCCTGCCGGGGATCGGCGAGAAGTCGGCCACCCGGCTCGCCTTCTTCCTGCTGGGCGCGCCCGACGGGCTGGTGGGCGAGCTCGCCGAGTCGATCGCGCGGCTGAAGCGCGACACCGAGCTCTGCGCCCAGTGCTTCAACCTCACGGACCACTCCCCGTGCGCGGTGTGCCGCGACCCCAAGCGCGACGCGCGCACGGTGTGCGTGGTCGAGGAGCCGGCCGACCTGGCGGCCGTGGAGAAGGGCGGCTTCGGCGGCGTCTACCACGTGCTGGGCGGGGCGCTGGCGCCCATCGACGGCATGGGCCCCGAGGCCCTGCGTCTGGCCGAGCTCGAGGCCCGGGTCCGGGAGGGCGGCATCGACGAGGTGATCCTGGCGACCAATCCCAACGCCGAGGGCGACGCCACCGCCCACTACATCGCCGAGCGGCTCCGGGACACCGGGGTGCGGCTCACCCGCATCGCCTACGGAATGCCCCTGGGCGGCGACCTGGAGTACGCCGACCACGTCACCGTGGGCCGTTCCATCCAGAACAGGCGGGAGCTCGATTGAGCCCTCGCGACCCCGCAGGCGATCGAGGCTAAAGCCCGATGCCGGCAAGACCGATTGGAACCCTGAATCCCGAGTTGCCCCGGGGTGGAGCCACGGGTAGGATTCCTCACGGATTGCCCTTCCATTCCGAGCAGTTACAGGGGCAGGTGCCGATGTTCGAAACCCAGCTGGTGATGCAGGAAGAGGATTTCCAGAAGATCCTCGCCGTGATCCAGCGTCTCGTGAAGGACGCGAACGCCAAGGGTGTGTTCGTCGTCGACAAGAATGGACAGCTCATCGGCGAGGCCGGCGAGCTGCAGGGGATCGACAGCACCAGCCTGGCGTCGCTGACCGCCGGCTGCATCGCGGCCACCGGGGGCCTCGCCAAGATCGTGGGCGAGGAAGAGTTCCCGATCCATTTCCACCAGGGCCAGCGCGACAACCTCCACATGACGGTGGTGGGCTCGCGGGTGATCCTGGTCGTGATCTTCGACGAGCGGAGCTCGCTGGGCCTGATCCGGCTGCGGGTCAAGAAGGCCGGCGCCGAGCTCGCGCGGGTGTTCGAGGAGATCAAGAAGAAGGCCGAGCAGGAAGCCGCCACGGGCGGAAGCCCGTTCGCCGAGATCACGGACGACGATATCGACAACCTCTTCTCGGACTAGGCGCCGAGGACGACCGCCTGAACGGAAACCTCCCAGCCTACCGGGATCACGCAGGAACGAAGCGAGAGCTCGGACGCGGACGAACCAGCGACCATGTCCTTCATCAACTACTCATCGCGCGAGATCAACTGCAAGATCGTCTACTACGGGCCCGGTCTGTGTGGGAAGACGACGAACCTGCAGTACATCTACAGCAAGACGAACCCCGACCTGAAGGGGAAGATGATCTCGCTCGCGACCGAGACCGAGCGCACGCTGTTCTTCGACTTCCTGCCGCTGGCCCTGGGCCAGATCCGCGGCTTCAAGACCCGCTTCCATCTCTACACGGTCCCGGGTCAGGTGTTCTACGACGCCAGCCGGAAGCTCATCCTGAAGGGCGTGGACGGCGTGGTGTTCGTCGCGGACAGCCAGATCGAGCGCATGGAGGCCAACCTCGAGAGCCTCGAGAACCTGGCGGTCAACCTGAAGGAGCAGGGCTACGAGATCGACAAGATCCCGTACGTCGTGCAGTACAACAAGCGCGATCTGCCCAACGCGGCCGCCCTCGACGAGATGCAGCGGGTGCTCAACCCCAACGGCGTCCCCGAGTACGAGGCCTGCGCCACCACCGGCCAGGGGGTCTTCGAGACGCTCAAGGCCGTGGCCAAGGGCGTCCTCTCCGACCTCAAGAAGCTCAGCAGCCGCTAACCCCTCCTTCCCTTCACGCGCGCCTTCGATCCCACCGCTTCGCTCCTCCTGAGCACGCCGCTTCGCTTCGCTCGAGGGGCTCCGTTGCCCCGGCCGGGGGAGGTATTCCTACTCCGTCTCCCTCCGCCTGGAGCGTGCCGAGGCTGGCGGCTACAGGGAACACGACTCCGGCGCTCGTCCAGGCGCTGGCCGCCATCGGTTGAAGGAGCCGGGTTGCTGCGCGAGCGCAGTGCTCGCTTCGGCGGTCGCTCCGTAGCAACACCTCCCCCGGCCTCAGTCTGGGTTGCCAACGACTCTGAATCGTTCTGCCGAGGCGGACCGAGCCGGGCCTGGGCGGGGCCTTCGTGGAAGTCACCCGGAACGCTACCGGGGGAGCGGTCGTGAGCAGAGGCGCCGGGGGGGCC